>NZ_RKMH01000028.1 GCF_003797185.1 Gordonia oryzae | reverse complement strand
AGTCTCATTCTGTCACGCAGACAGGGCATTTCGTCTATCCCACACCGCCCGACCACATACGAATCGGTGGATCGAGGCTTAGGCTCTCCGTCGTCCAGATCGTTTCGACCCAGAATCCGCCGACACCGAGCAGACGTGCCACGGCGTCGATGCGCTCCCCCGCGGGTGCATCGCAGATGGCGGCGACCTGCGCGCCGCGGGCCACTTCAGCAGACCCTCGCAGATCCGGCAGCCCGCCGGTCGACCGAAAAGCCGTCGGTCCTATCGGGTCAACCTTCAGAAAGCCTTCAGTTGCCCCCTACTCCCCCGCCCTACGGTGGTCGCCATGTCAGACACCGAGAATCAGCACGAACCCCGGCAACCGCACGGCGGCGCACCCGACGATCCCACCACCCAGTTCGGGACCGAACCCATGTCGACGGACCCGACGTCACCCGCGCCGATGTCACAGGGGGCGAACCCGACGACGCCGATCGCACCGATCCCGGGGGAGCCGGGCCCGTACACCGGCCCACCCCCTTCCGGGTCACTGCCGTCCGGGTCACCGCAGGGGCAACCGGGCACTCCCGGTCCGGCACCCAAGCCGTCGTTCTGGTACCGCCAGCGCACCGCGCTGCTCACCGGGGCCGCCGCACTCATCGTCGGCGGTCTCATCGGGGGAAGTATCGGCTGGGCCACCGGGCACGACGACTCGCACACACAGCCAGTCGCAGCCGCTGCCCAGCACGACAAGAAGGCCCGCCGCGATGCCGCCCTGGCGGCGGGCCGACGTGGGGTGGCCGGCGAGATCACCGCGATCAACGGCCAGACCTGGACTATCCAGACCCACGGCGGCAAGACGGTGACCGTCGACATCACCGGCGACACTCATTTCGGGACCGAACGGAAGCCGCAGGAGCAGAGCGACTTCGCCGTTGGCGACCGGGTCCTCGTCGCCGGGACCAGAAGTGGCGACACGGTCACCGCGCGCATCGTCGCCAAGCGTCCGACGCCGGCCAACTCCGCGACACCACAGGCCAGCGGTGCACCGGCCCCGGCCTCGGCGCAACCGAGTTGATCGGCCACGGCAGTCGACGATGACCGAGACATGCCCGCGAGCTGGCAGAATCACCTGACATGAGCGCCACGGTCCTCGTCATCGAGGACTCGACCCCGATCCGTGTCGCGGTGGCCGCGGCGCTGACCGAGGCCGGGCATCGGGTCCTCGCACGCCCCGACGGTTCTCGACTCGAACACGATCTGGCACAGGCGCGACCCGACGCGGTACTGCTCGACGTCATGCTGCCCGGTTCGGACGGTTTCACACTGCTCGACGTGGTACGGCGGCGCAGCGACGCCGGCATCATCATGGTGACCGCCCGCGACGCTGTCGCCGACCGATTGCACGGCCTCACCGAGGGCGCCGACGACTATGTGGTCAAGCCGTTCGAGATGGCGGAGCTGGTGGCGCGGGTCGGCGCGGTGCTGCGCCGACGCGGCGGGCGCACCGACATCCTCTACGTCGACGACCTCGAGATCGACCGTGACAACGGGACGGCGACCCGCGCAGGTGAGCGAATTGCGTTGACGCCCACAGAGTTTCGTGTACTGTCCTACCTCGCGCAGCGCCGCGGCCGGGTGGTCACCAAGACCCAGATCCTCACCGGGGTCTGGGGTTACGACCACTACGACCCGAATCTGGTGGAAGTCAACGTCAGTGCGTTGCGACGCAAGCTCGAGGCCCACGGCCGGCGACTGTTGCACACCGAACGCGGCCGCGGCTATACCCTGCGCCCGTCATGACAACGATCCACACTCGCCTGACCGGCAGTTCGTTGCGCAGCCGGGTGACTGTTCTGGCCGTCGCGGTGCTCGCGGTGTCATTGGTCGCGCTGATCGCGATCGGCAGCGCCCTGTTCGCCGTCGCGGGCCATCGTGCCGCCGGGGCGTTGCTCAGTGATCGGGCCACCCTCGCTCAGCAGTACGCCCGGGCCTCACGCACACCGGAGATCTTCCTGCAGCGCATCGAGGGCCGCTCGGTGCGGGCTCGACTTGAACTCGCCGACGGCGAGGTGTTCGGCCACTCGACCCGCGACGCGGTCGCCCGACGAGCGATCACCCTCAAGGCGCCCAACTCCTCCTGGGCCGACGGCGCGACGCTCACGCTCGCCGTTGACGGCGATCTGCTCGGCGGTGTGCAGTCACGACTGCTGATCGGGATGGCGATCACCGGTTCGGGGGCACTCGTGCTCACCGCGTTGCTGCTGTGGTTCGGGATGCGTTATGCCCTGGCGCCGTTGGACACCATGACCGATGTGGCGCGCTCGATCGCACGTGGCCGTCGCGGTGAACGCCTCACCCCGACCCGGACCGACACCGAGTTGGGGCGCACCGCAGCGGCTTTCGACGACATGCTCGATTCCCTGGAGGGCGCCGAGGCCAATCAGCGCGCCGTGCAGCAGTCGGTGCGGCAGTTCGTCGCCGACGCGGCCCACGAGTTGCGCACCCCGGTCACCGGGGTGCAGGCGATCGCCGAGACGTTGCTGCAGATGGATGCCGACGCATCTGCCGAGGATCGGGAACAGTTACTGCTGTTACTCGTGCAGGAGACCCGCCGCGCCGGACGGCTCGTCGGCGACATGGTCGACATGGCCCGCATCGACGCGGGTCTGGCGCTACATCCCGAGGTGGTCGACCTCGTCGTCCTTGCCGAGGATCAGTGTCGCCGGGTGGCGATCCTGCATCCCGAGCTGACTGTGGTCGCCACCGGTGACGCCCCGACCACACTGGCCGACCCCGGCCGAATCTCGCAGATCCTGGCCAACCTCATCGACAACGCCTGTCAGGCCACTCCGGCCGGCGGGCGGGTCGAGGTTGCGGTCGCCCACGCACCCGACGAGTCCGGCGGGTGGGTGACCGTGACGGTCAGCGACACCGGACCGGGCGTCCCCGACGCCGACCGCGAACGGATCTTCGATCGTATGGTGCGTCTGGATGATTCACGGGATCGACGCTCGGGCGGCGCCGGTCTGGGACTGGCAGTGGCGCGTGGTCTGGCCCGCGCCCACGGGGGCGAGGTGCGTCTCCTGCCGCGCACACCGGACGGCGCGACACGAGGTGCGGTGTTCCGCCTGGAGTTGCCGCTCAGAGCGACGGGACGTGATCAGTCGGCGGGTTCGGCTGCTCCACATCGGCAATGACCGCAGCGAGGGCCTCGTCGACGACGGACCCGGCCTCGATCGTCGACATGTGACCAACCCCGTCGAGTACGACGAGGTCACGGAGGGTTCCGTTGCGCCGCAACACCTCTGCGATCTGCTCGGCGTGCGAGGGCGGGGTCAAACGGTCGGCACTGCCGACCACGATCGTCGTTGGGACCGTCAGCGCATCCAGCCCCGCGGTCACATCCAGCTTGCCCATCGCCGCGCCCCAGCGGGCCCGCGCACGGGGCGGACAACTCATGATCATGTTGTCCACGAACTCGACATGTGAGGCGCGCGCAGTGGTGCCGAGCGCGATGTACTGCGACATCCGCGGCCCATAGGAACTGCGCGGCACCGCAAGCGGCGCCGAGGTGATGAGCTTGGTGACCGCAGGCGCGAACGGTCTGCTGTAACGCGGCAGGTCGATCGGTATGAGTAGGTGATTTTGCATGACCGCCTTGGCCGCGGTGGAGGCGAGCACCACCGCCGACACGCGATCGGACACCTTGTGCGGATACTGCGCCGCCCACGACATGATCGTCATACCGCCCATGGAGTGGCCGATGAGGATCGCTCGGCGCCCGGGCGGGACAACGGCGTCGAGGACGGCGTCGAGGTCCTGGCCGAGGGTCGCGACGGTGGGTCGTTTGCGGCCGAGCTCACTGGCTCCGTGCCCGCGCTGATCGTAGGTGATGACGGTGCGTTCACCGGCGAAGTCGTTGATCTGGGGATACCAATAGGTGGTGTTGCACGTCCATCCGTGCACCGCGACGATTACGTCACCTGCGGTGTCGTCGTCACCGCGTGCACCGGGACCGTAGGTGACCACGTTGAGCCGGGTGCCGTCGGCGGCGCGGACAGTTCTGGTCTCGCTCGGGGCCGTCGGGGTGGCCAGCAGATCGTCGGGACCGTCGTCGACGGCCGGATCGCCATGTAGTGCTTCACGTACCAGTCCGGCACCGATGGTGCCCACCCCAACCCCGATCAGACCTGCCCCGGCGGCGACGGCACCGGTAACCCACCCACGTCGACTCATGTGTCCACCCTCTCCCCAGGACCGGCCGGGCGCGGCGATCAGGACGATCGCGGAGTCGGACGGTGCGTTCGCGGCGTGTCCACCGGCTCCTCGGTACCCGGAGTCGGGTCCTCGGACGTGTCGGGGGACAGCGCGTTCGATGTAACACTACCTGTTGTCATGTTCGGGGCGCTATCGCCTGCGGTCATGGGATCGATGTCCGGAGCGGGTCCGTCGGCCACGTCGGCACTGCGAACATCGGTGGCCGAACCATCGGGGTCGGCGACGTCGAAGTACGTCGACGCCTCGCCGATCGCCCGGGTGATCGCGTCGTCGAGCGCTTTGCGGAAAGTGGTCTCCACGATCTCGTGGGCCATCGGCCGGACCGTCTGGATCAGTTCGGCCATCTTGCTGACCTTGGCCTCGCCAAGGGTCGGCAGGTTCTCGTTGAGGTACTTGTCGGTGATGATCGAGACGAAACTGCGGGCCGCATCCTCGAGGTCGTCCTGCACCCGCACAAAGCGATCGAGCAGCACGTCAATGTCGACGCCGCTCTTGACCAGCACCTCAGCGCCCTCGAGGACCTCCGGGTTCTTGATCGCGTAGTGGGCGCCATCCTTGACCAGCAGCCCGAGTTTCTGGCTGAGCGCAATAGAGCGCTCGCTGGCGTTGAGGGTCTTGCGCAATTCGGTGAAGGTGATCGTGGCCGCGCGTTTGAAGTTGCGGAACCGTCCGCCCTTGGTGGGCGCGTCACGCAACACATGCTCGACCTTCATCCCGTAGTGGGCTGCGTGCAGAAGCTCACTGATGGTGGCAAAGGTGTATCCGCGTTCGAGCATCCGCGAGATGAGATTCAGGCGATTGAGGTGATCGTCGGAGTACCAGCCGGTGCGACCGCGGATTGTCGGCGGCGGCAGCAGCCCACGATCCTGATAGACCCGGATGTTGCGGACGCTGACGCCGGACGCCGCTGCCAGGTCGTTGATCCGATACTCAGCCACGAATGACAGTGTATTCGCCGGATGCCGCGCACCCGGCGACCCTCGCTCGGCGACTCGCGCCTCCCGTCGATCATCTGGCAAAGAGCACTGAGTCATCACGCCGGCAGCACGATCCCGGTAGCGATCAGCAGATACACCGTGACGACTTCTACAAGCCTACGCCCGGTGCGCATGACTGCTTGGGCCATCGGCTCCAGCCGCGAGCACCTCGTCCGAGCGGCGGTTCACCGCGGGCCGGGTTCCGACGGGTCGGAGCGCAAGCACCACCACCGCAACCACGGCGAGGACGCCCGCGGGTTGCCCCACCCATTCCCCGGCGACCGCGCACACAATGAGCACCATCACCGCACCCGCCTCGACGGCGTTCAGCGCACAGAACACCAGCCGCCCGATCCCCAGAACCAGCGGATTGGTCATCCCCACAGCACGGGATTTCAGCGGCGCATCGAGGAACGAAATCGCGATCGCCATGCCCTACCAGACAACTGTGACCGCGGTTGGCACCGCGTACGACACGCTCATCACGACGCGCTGGTGCGCAACCATTCCGGCCCGAATGCCTCATAGTGAATGCGGCCTGACGGCACGTTCCGGTCGAGCAGCTGGGTGCGGATCGAGTCGAGGAACCCGGCGGGGCCACACAGCACGGCGTGAACGCCGTCGACAAGATCGATGCCGTCCAACGACATTCGGCCGCTGCGTACTACCTCGGACTCAAGATGATCGGCACCATGCCGATACCACTGGTAGAGCCGTGCCGAATCGATCTGCTCGACGAGGGCACCAAGTTTGCCTCGATGAGGTTGGCCGGCCCGCGAGTGGTCGGCGTGCAGAACTGTCACCGGGCGGTCGGTGCACGACTCGGCGAGCGCGGTCAGCAGCCCGATCACCGGCGTGCAACCAATACCCGCCGATGCCAGCAGCAACGGCGAATCATTCTCAGGCACAACGCGATCACCGAACGGGATCGAGAGGTGCACCGCGTCGCCCTCGAAGACACTCTCGTGCAGAAACGCCGACACCTCGCCGGCAAGTTTGATGCTGATCTGCCACTCGTCGCGCGCGTGCGGCGTGCCGATCAGGCTGTACTGCCGGATCTGATGCGCGCCGTCGGCCAACGGCACCTGCACCGAGATGTACTGCCCGGGAGAGAATGCCGGAAGATCCACACCGTCGGGCGCGGCCAGGGTCAACGACACCGCATCCGGAGCCACCTGATCGCGTCGGGTCACGACGAGATCACGCCACACCGCACCTGGTTCGACGCCGGCCGCTGCGTATAGGTCTGCTTCTTTACGGCTCAGTACATCGGCCATCTCCCAATACAACTCGTCCCACGCATTGGCGACCTCCGGGATTACCGCGTCACCGAGAACCTCGACGATCGCAGCGAACAGGTGCTCGTGGACGATGGAGTACTGATCGCGCGTGACCCCGAGGGACGCATGTTTGTGCGCGATACGGTCGATGATGAATCGTTGCCGCCGCAGATCGGGTTCGAGTTGCAGCTTGGCGAAGGCCGCGATCGACCCGGCCAACGCCATCGGCTGCTCACCGGAACGCTGGTGGGCGCGGTTGAACATGTCATTGAGCAATGCCGGGTGAGCCGCGAGCATCCGCGCATAGAAGTTTGGGGTGATCTCCCCGAGTGCTCCGTCGACAGGGCAGGGTGACCGCGATGACCTCGCGAGTGAGCATGGTGAGCACGACGACTCCGATCTGATCTGTTCCACAGAGTGGCGGAATCGTTTGTTGCCGAACCTATTCAGATTTGGGTATGGGATTCGGCTCGACCGTGGTACGCCGCCTCGGCGCGACGCGGGGATCGAGGGAGAGCAGGACCGCTCCGGTAGGGTCGGCCACGAGGTCCCCGACCGTCACATCGTCGAGGCTGTCGAAGAAGGCACGGCGGGCGGCGGCGAGCGCACCGCGCAACCGGCATGCCCGGCGCAGCGGACACGGCACTTCACCGTCGCAGTCGACGACTTCGCCGTCACCTTCGAGACTTGCTGCGATCCAACCGATTTGGGCCGTACGACCCAGATCGGTGATCACCAAACCCCCCGCGCGACCCCGGCGTGAGTGGACGACACCGAGTTCGGCGAGGCGGCCTGTCACCTTGGTGACGTGCGCGTACGGCACGGCCATCTCCTTGGCAAGGATCCGCGTGGTCATCAACCTGTCCGAGACAGCCAGGCGCATCACCACGCGCAAGCCGATGTCGGTGAAGCGGGTCAGTTGCATGTGATCATCAGATTGACATCTGCGATGCATATTTGATCAGTGTGGCGCTCATCACTCATCGGTGGGGACGGCCGCCCGGCGTCGTGGCATACGAGAACCGCCCGCAACCGTCATGAGAACGGTCGCAGGCGGCTGGTGAAACCAGTACGCCGCAAACGGGTGTGACGCAGACGGGCAGGACACAGACGGGTGTGCGGACCCGGGTTCAGCTCACCGAATCTTGCGGAACCAATGCTTGTTCTGAATGGAGTCGACACGCGGCCGGACGTCGACGAGGTAGACGATCAGCACGACGACGCCGATGAGGTAGAACAGCGTGGGCGCCTGGAACAGCCAGATGAACAGAGTCGCGAGGGCCAGCAACGACACCCAGAGCACCTTGCTCTGCTTGTCGACCGCCGGGAAGGCGTCGTCGCGCTGCACGGACGCGTGGACGAGGGCGACAATGGCTGCGACGCCGGCGAGCACGGTCAGCACCCACAACACGTAGCTCTGACCGGCGGCGAGGACGTTGACTAAACTCACGCAGCCACTCTAGCTTTTTCTGTCAGTTTTTCTCGGACGCTTAGGGGAGCGGCGACGTGCGTGCGGTCGCCTTCTTCGCGGGGCTCTTGTTGGCTGCGGCGGTTTTTGCTGCTGTCTTCTTCGCCGCAGTGGTCTTCTTCGCAGCAGTGGTCTTCTTCGCCGCAGTGGTCTTCTTCGCAGCAGTGGTCTTCTTCGCGGTGGTGGTCTTCTTCGAAGCAGTGGTCTTCTTCGCAACTTTCTTCGCTGGAGCCTTCTTCGCAGCGATCTTCGTCGCCGCCACCTTCTTCGCCGGAGACTTCTCGGCGGCTGCCTTCTTCGCCGAAACCTTTGCTGCCGCGGTCTTCGTCGCCGGAGCCTTCGTGGCCGCGGTCTTCGCCGGAGCTTTCTTCGCCGCAGTCTTCTTCACCGGCGCCTTCGCGACGACGGCAGGCTTCTTGGCCTCGGCTTCCCCGGCCGCGACCTTGACCTGCGCGGCGCGCTTTGCCGGTACGGTCTCCTTTGCCGCCTCAGCCTTCTTCGCCGCAGGCAACGCCGTGGTGGCCGAACCCTTTGCGCGCGCGGCCTTCTTAGCACTTCGCCGCGAGGTCAATTGTCTCACACCGGTTCCGCGGGCGGCTTGGCCACTGATCAGTTTGGTCTGCGTCGCCAGGGTGCCCAACGTGTCCTCGGTGAGGGCAACGGCGTCGTTGTAGACCTTCTCCAGCTTCGGGAGGTTCTCGCCGAGGAGCGGTTGGGCCTTGAGTCGGTCGACGACCTCTTCGGTGCGCTCGGACAGCGATGCCAGCAACGCGGCCGCAACAGCGAGGTACGCGTCGGCAACCTTGCGCAGTTCCTCCGGGGAGAATCGCGCGCGCAGCTCGTCGATCTCGGCGGGCAGTTCGACGGGCAGGGCGGCGAGTTTCCTCTTGGCCTCCTCGAACGTTGCCAGCGCGCTGGCCAACGTGTCATCAAGGGTGGACTGCGCCGAATCGACTCGCTCGGCGACGCGTTCGGTGAGGTCCTCGCGCGACTCGGAAATGCGTTCCTGTGCCGACTCGATACTCTCGGCGATCTTTGTCTGGGCCTGCTCGGTGGCGGCCTCACCGCGCTCGCGAAAATCGTTGAGCAGGGCCGACACTTGACCCAACGCTGTCGACAATGGGTTGTCCGGCATCATCGGAACTCCTCGATTCGCTTGTGCGGTTGGTGAATTGACCGCCCTAGTCACCTGTGGTCACTTGTCGGGGATCGGCTCGTCGGTGGCATTCTCCTTGCGGAAGGACTCGTAGATCTCGAGCAGCATTTGCTTCTGGCGTTCGCTGATCGAGTCATCGGCGATCAACGCATCACGCACCGGGCTGGCCGGCCGTTCTTCGAGGATCCCGGCACGAACGTACAACACCTCGGCAGACACCCGCAGGCCCTTGGCGATCTGCGCCAACACATCTGCCGAGGGTTTGCGGAGTCCGCGCTCGATCTGACTGAGATACGGATTGCTGACGCCGGCCCGTTCGGCCAACTGCCGCAACGACACCTCTGCGGCCATTCGCTGGGATCGGATGAACCCGCCAATATCCTGCGCTGCGGATGCGACCGCATCCGAGGCGACCGCGGTGACGGCGGTGACGGCTTCCACGGTGTGTCCGACGCCGCCGATCTCGCGATCGCCCTCGTCGGAGCTTGGCACATCGTCGGCGGGATCGTTGTCGGAGCGGTGCTCGGACGTGCTGTCGTGGGGCCTTTTCGCTGTCATGTCACCTCCCGTGGCTCACCGAACCCAGTATCGACCCTCAGTGCTAACACGTGCAAGCACACTGCATGCAGCGCGGCGTGGCGGCGAAGCCCCTCGTCCGGCGGCGGTCAGGAGAAGATAAGGACCGAGACCGTGTAGATCACCAGTCCCGCCAGCGATCCGACGACAGTGCCGTTGATACGGATGAACTGCAGGTCGCGGCCCACCTGGAGCTCAATTTTCCGGCTGGTGTCCTCGGCGTCCCAGCCACGCACGGTCTCGGTGATGACGGAGATGATCTCCCGCGAGTAGTTCGTCGCGAGGTGATTGGCGACACGTGCGACCCACCAGTTCATCTTCTCCTGAAGCGGCCGGTCGTCGCGGATCCGTCTGCCGAGGTTGATCGCAGCGTCGGTCAGGGTGTTGCGCAACGTACTGTTCGGGTCGGCGAGCATCTGTTCGATGACTGCCTTGCCGGTATTCCAGGCGGTCGACGCAGCGCCGGCCACTTCCTCGCTGCCCACGAGTTCGCGTTTGATGTTCTCGAACCGGGCGACCATCTCGGGATCCTTCTGCAGATCGTCGGCGAACTGCTCGACGAATTGGTGCATCGACCGGCGCATCTGATGATTCGGTTCGGTACGGACCTTGTAGGTGAAATCGACGAGCTCGCGGTAGATCCGATCGCCCATGAGATTGGTCACGAACTTCGGTTTCCAGGCTGGTCCGACGTCACTCTCTACCACCCGGTCGATGAGGTCCTGGCTACCGAGCGCCCAATCGTGAGCGCGGTCGCACAGGAGTTGGAAGACCGGCTCGAGACGGTCCTCGGCGATCAACTGATGCAGGATGCGGCCGATCGCCGGCGCCCACTCGGGTTCGGCCGCCCACCGCAGGGTTGCCTGAATGAACTGCTCGATGTCCTCGTCGCGCAACATTTCCGACGCCAACTTGATCGCGCGGGCCGCCTCGTCAGACACTCGTGGGGCGTTGTTCGGATCAGCCAGCCAAGTCGCGACTCGACGTGGGAGGTCCAGCTGCTCGGCGCGCTGCACGATCACCTCGGGCGTCATGAAGTTCTCTTCGATGAAGCCACCGAGCTGATCGCCGATGTCGTCCTTCTTCTTACGGATCAGAGCGGTGTGCGGGATCGGGATGCCCAGCGGGTGCCGGAACAGCGCCGTCACCGCGAACCAGTCGGCCAGGGCACCGACCATGCCGGCCTCCGACGCCGCGTGCACATACCCGACCCACGCGGCGACCTGGGCGCCGTCGCGGTGTTCAAGGTAGCGGGTGACCAGGTAGACAACGGCGGCACCGATGAGGAAGCTGGTCGCCAGCAGTTTCATCTTGCGCAGATCACGGCGACGGCGGTCGTCGGACGCGGAACCGCCCGAGGAGAACCCCGGCGCACTTGTCGGCGTAGCCCGATGCCTGCCGCTACCGGAAACGTCGGTCGTCACAGTTGACACCCATCCATTTCTACCCGTCGGCAGCGACTACGCTGACCGGGTGATCGCAAATCGTCCCAGTCCGGCCGCGGCGGCGCGTGCTGCGGTGACGGCGGCGACGAACGTGACCCGCGGAATCGAACAAGCGTTGCTCGGCGGAGCGGTCGAGGAGCGCGCCAAACCCGACGGTCGTCGGCAGCGTTGGGAAACCCACAAGCGCGAGCGGCGCACCGAACTGACCGACGGGACGATAGCTGCGGTCCGTGAACTCGGCGCGGACGCCGGGATGGACGAGATCGCCCGGCACATCGGCGTTTCGAAGACGGTGCTCTACCGCTATTTCACCGACAAGAATGATCTCGGGGTCGCCACGACGGTGCGGTTCTTCGAGACCATCTTGATGCCGCGGCTGATCGAGGCCATCACCGACGACGTCGACGAGTACACACTGACCCGCACGGTGATCAGCGTCTACGTCCATGCCGTCGCCGACGAGCCCGCCCTGTATCGGTTCGCGCTGTCGGCGTCGCCTAGTTCGTCGGTGACCTCTGCGGAGTCGGAGAAGCTGGTGGCCCAATTGCTCACCTCGACCATCGTGATACGTCTGCGCGAACGGGACGGTGATGCCGCGGGCGCCCAGGTGTGGGCGTACACCCTCGTCGGCGGTATCCAGCGCACCGTCGATTGGTGGATGGGCGAACGATCCATCAGCGTCGACGATCTCATCGACTATCTGACGATGATGGTATGGAGTTCGATCGTCGGGGTCGCCGCGGTCAACGGCTCCCGTACCGCATTCATGACCGACCCTCCGCCGCTGCCCGAGCCCGCAGCAACCGAGGGAGACCGCAACCATCACGGGCCCGGTTCTGCTGACGACGAGACGCCACTGGGGTGAGTCGGGTGGCGTTGGTGACCAGCGCCAGTCGCGGTGTCGGTCTCGGGGTGGCCACCGCACTTCTCGATGCCGGCTGGACCGTCTACACCACTGCACGCAGTGGACGCGGGCCCGACAGGGCCGGGTGATCACCTGCGATCAGACCGATGACGACGCCGTCGGTGCGGTCTGCGAGACGATCAACGAGGCCGAGAGCAGCCTCGATCTGCTGGTCAACAATGTGTGGGCGGCGCCTCGCGGGTTCGGCGGATTCAGCGAACCTTTCTGGCAGCGGCCGGTCTTCGACTGGGATTCGCTGATCGGGGTCGGCGTACGCGCCCATTACGTGGCGTCGTTGCACGCCGGCTGCAGGATCGGGTCTGATCGTCACCATCTCATCGTTCGGCACGCGCGATCACCTGCACTCGGTGCTCTACGGCATGAGCGAGGCAGCACTGGACAAGATGGTCGCCGACATGGCTGTCGAACTGCAGGGCAACGGCGTCCATGCGGTCTCGTTGTGGCTGGGTCTGATCCGTACCGAGTTGCTGCTGTCCCTCGGTGTCGACGAGTTCGCGGGGCTCTCGCCAACTAATGCGCGCGCAGGACTGAGGTTGACCCCGTTTCCCGGACACCGGCTAAGCGGGCTTTCTCGCCGCCTTGTCGATCATGTTCTGTTCGAAAGT
>NZ_RKMH01000027.1 GCF_003797185.1 Gordonia oryzae | reverse complement strand
GGGCGTACCGGGATTTGTTACGATAATGCTGTATCGGAATCTTTCTTCGCCTCGTTCAAAAAGGAATTGATCCATACTAAGCCGTGGCCCACGATCGAACGAGTCAAGTCCGAGGCATTTGATTGGATTGAAACCTACTACAATCGCAAGCGCAGGCATTCCACACTGAATTATTTGACGCCCGTGGAATACGAGTTGGGATATAGGAGTCCGGCGGAACTCTCCGCTTAAACCGTGTCCACAAAAGCGGGAACACTCCAGTTCGGTGTCAGGATCACCGAATCGACGCGCTGCGCTGATCCTTTGACTTCGACATGAAGCTCTTCTTCGTTAAACCTCAACGCCCGCAGGTCGTATGGTTTGCCGACCGGAACAATGTCGGTGTACCCGTCAGCTTTGAGCATCGCGATGGCGGTATCTTCGGCATGAACCTCGACAGCTTGGCGCAACAACGGATCGGCTTGACGACGAGCGTTCCCCAGGGGGATGTCGGGGTCAGACTCCTCTCGATCACGCCCTCGCAGATCCAAGTTCGCCATCTCAAACTGTGCGGACAAGAGCGGAACCGCGTCAACCAGGCCAGGTGGGAACGCGGTGAAGTAGGTGACCGCAGCGCCGTGAAGGTGTTGCTGACCTGTCCCGGGAAAGTTGATCTGAAACGGGAACTGACCAAAACGCGCGTCGTCGCGGGAGTCTAAATAGACGTCGACGATGCTCTCGATCTCAATGCGCAGGTCGTCCAACGTGATGGGCTCCCGAAACAAGATTCGGTCACGCAGCTCGACGTAGACGCCGCCCGCGTCTTCCTCGGGATGGTTGGCCACCACCGAGACTCCACGAATAGCTTGCTTCCAGTAGTGCAAGATCATGTCGCCGGGTTCGACAGACCATACTCGACTGAACGCCGGCCGGGTGCTGTCATCGTCTTTGTACTGCGCAGCAAAGAGGAATTCGCCCAAGCCCTCAGAGTTCGTGTCGCGACGAATCTCCATCCACAAACGCGGGGAAGCGTCAGCATCCGGCTCATCATCTTCGTCGAGGTCCACGGGCACGATCGACGTTTCGTCCACCGGAGGTATCGGGTCGAGGTTGCCGCGGGTACCCCCAGCCCGTGCTGCGTCGTACTTATCTGCCTGGGCCGGTCGACGCTCGCGAAGGTCCTCCAACTCGTCCTTTTGCGCAATGTAGGCGATACGCCAGCCATTGCCGTCGTATCGTCCCACGATCGGACGCTTCCGGTAGCTGGTCGTCTGCGCACGAAGATGATCTTCAACGCGCCCGAGGTCGCGACTGATCGACTCGGGCGACGACCCCGGGACACAGAAATGCTCTAGCGACCGCCACCACGCGAACCGCCCGCCGTTGGGCAAGGTCTCCGTCATTTGCCGACTCCGTCCGTGGGCGTGTCCAACGCGGCGATGAACGGACTCGGCTGGTCGTGCCACGTCACGAGGAGTTCCTCTCTGGCCCTGGTGCAGGCCACGAACAGCAGGCAGCGTTCGCGTTCGAGGTCTTGCAGGTGGGTCTGCTTGTCCTCATCAATTGGGGTGACCGCGCTCGCCGCGGGCACTTGCTTCGCGCCGACGCCCGCGACGCACATGCACCGGAACTCCAGCCCCTTCATGCGGTGCATCGTGCCGATGCTGACGGCGGAGTCGTCGTCTGAGGCTTTGGCTAGATCGAGGGTGTCGATGCCAGCGGAGCGAAGAGCGTGTTCGATCTTCGCGATCGACCATTTGGCGCGGACTGCGATCCCGATCTCTGACGGTGCAATGCCGTTGTCGACCCACGCCTTGACCGAAGTGGCGATGAACGTCGCTTCGGCATCTGCGTCGGCGTGCCCGCTGAGCACTGGTGGCTTGCCGTGGACGTAGGACTTGCACCCGGCGAGCGAGTCGAGTCCGCCGTCCATGTCATCGACCGGCTCGCCGTGCAGCAGTCCGAGGCTCCAGCCGAGGATTTCGGCGGTGGTGCGGTAGTTGATATTCAGACGGGAGGATCGTCCGGAGATGATGATGCCGACTTCTTTGAGGCTGACGCGGTTGTCGTAGATGCGTTGGTTGGTGTCACCGGCGATGAAGATGTCGTCTGGCGCGACGGGCACTGCGGCACGCAGCAGATGCCACTGGTCGGGGCTGAGGTCTTGAGCTTCGTCGATGACGATGTGTCGAAAAGGCTTCTCTTCCTGTGCTTCCAGCAAGCGAGTGGCTTCCCGCCGCACTGTCTCGTGCGTCCATAGCCCTCGTTCAGTCAGAGTCTGTTCGAAGGCGCTGATGGCTTGCCACACTTGCGTTCGCTGCGCCGATCCGAGCCCGCGGCCGCGTCCGGTGCGTCTGGTCGCCAGGTAAGCATCGAGTGTGTCGATGCGGCGGGCCAGAACAACGTGGCGCCACTCCTCAGACAGGAAGACGGGGCTGTAACTGACGCCCTGCTCTTCGATCAGTTCGGACCAGAGCTCCTTCTCGGCGTCGAAGCTGAGCAAGTGCGGAGCCCCGTTGGTCTTCCGAAACACCCGGTGGGCGATTCGATCGACATGCGACACATCGATTCGGTTCTCGACGTCCTCGTCTTCGACGAGCATGTCGAGTCCGGTCTGGAGACTCTCGGACAGCGTGGACGTGAAGGTGGTGACGAGCACCCTGCCGTCGTCACGCTGTGCGAGCATGTGTGCTCGATGCAGTGCCACGACGGTCTTGCCGGTGCCGGGGCCACCAGTGACCCGAGCAGGCCCTTTGTAGGTGGCGTCGACGACGGCCCGCTGAGTCGGATGCAGGTACACCCGCCAGGTGGCGAAGGGATAGGCGAAGACGTCCATCAGTTCGTCAGGTCCGCTGACCAGCACGACGCGGTCGTTGCTCCGCTTGATGGCCGCATCGACGTCGGTGGTATCGACTGGCTCGTTGAGAATCTGAGCGCCGAGGTCGGCCCATACTTCCTCAGGGGTGAAACCTGCCGCGAGTCCGAACAGTACGTCCCACTGTGTTTCGGGGAGAAAAGACTTCGCGGTGTCGAGTTGGGCCGGGTCCGTCACCGTTCGCGCGAACGCGAGGACCTTGTCGTCGATACCCAGACCCTTGAGCACCCCATCCTTGATGTCAGCAAAGACGGGCGTGACGGCGCCCGTTGCGGCCGCTGCTTCGCGTTCGGGGATCTGGCGGTCGAGTTCGGCTTCGTCACGGATCTCGATGCCTCCGGTTGCGGAGTTGACGGAGATGTTGCTGCGCTGGGCCCACTGGTACGCGTCGTCATGGGGTAGAACCTTGAGCAAGGTGTAGACGTCACCAGTCTCAGGAGCGAGCACAACGCCGCGCCACGATTGGTCGATCCGGATGGACCGAAATCTCGAATTTCGGGCGTTCGCAATCTTTTCCAGGTGCAGACCGGTGTGCGTCGCACTGTCGAACTCGTCAAAGACCTCGGCGACCCGTTTCGCGACGGCCCTCTCCATTTTGGCGAGGTCGGTGATGAATCCCTTGTCGATGGCAAGTGTTGGCATTAGTCTTCCGTCGCTTAACTATTCGGGGTGGCGGGGGCCATGGCCGGCGGGAGGATCGGCAAGGGGCTTCCAGCCCTTGCCGCCGTTGACGATTGCTCCGGCCATTCGGTCGTACGCCTCGAGGACGATACGCTTCGTTCGGTACTCGCCAAGGTCGCGCTCTTCGAATTTGCGTACGACATTAAATGAGTCAAGAACGTGCTCGGCATCCACGCGATCGAGGCCGTATATGTGTAGGAACCCTGCGTCGAGATCCGCTCTTAGTAGACCTCTACGGTGAGGGTCCCAGCGGAACGGCGGTCCATCCGAACCGAGGACCTCGGCATAGGGTTTGAGCCGCCACGAGGTGTACGACAGTTCCAGTACGTATGCGCGAGTCCATTCACCTAGTGTCACGTCGCGGCGCCACGGAGTGAGCTCGCGAAAGTCGTCGGGCACGGGGCTGGCAATCTGCTCGACGATGAAGTTGGGCATTCCCGATCCGCTGAACTTCTGTCGCGCAATATAATCGAAGACGAGCGTAGACCATATTGCATGCAGTAGCGGAGAGTTTGCCGGCTCGCCAGGGAAAGCAAGAGGAAACTTGTGACCAACCGCCGAAGTTGGGAAGACGGACGAGATGAATGCACGAGAATCGCTGGATCTCACTACATCTCGCCATCCAAGCAGCCACCCGCTGTCCCAACGGCCTTCCAGCCTCTCGGACACCTTTGAGCGATGAACCCAATAGCGTGCTAATGGTTCGGTATCGTTCGGATCATTGTGGCGTTGGTCTGAGACCCTGGGCAGGGTATTCGCATTAAGTTGCGCTTGGGTTGCATCACGATATGTCCCGTATCGGTGGTCGAAATGTCCTAGCATCTTTGCCTCATAAAGAGGCATGTATTCGACACCTCCGTCAAAGTACGACCACCCGTTGAATTCTGCAGAATCAAGCTGATCTGAAGTTCGGAAGAGGCGGGAGTCGGACGACATGTTAAACAATCCCTGCCTGAACGATAATCGCCAGGGATTTCCGGATTCTCGCCTGTGTTCTATCAGCACAGGGTGGCGGCGATACGCCTTCAATGTAATATCCGCATCTGTTCTACTGCGGAACATCGGAAGATTTCCTGTGTTTGGGTTTAGCGTGACAACCTCATCCGGTGCGAGTTCAAATCTGCGAAAAGGTATATCCGAAATGTGACGAGTAACGAATGAGAACCTCGTCTTCTCTACTGGAGCCCCGGCGCCGACCATGCAGGTCAGCGCAAACCTCACACGATGATCAACGTCACGGAAGATCTTAGCCTCGTTCTCGAAATCGTAGAATGCGGTAAGTCGACCAGTATCGAGGCTTTCAGCAAAGAAAGCAGCAGTCTCTTTTCCGGTGGCCAGTTGCGTCTCGGTTATGACGCAGGCCCTCCCAGTGGGCGCAATCATGGCCCGCATTGTCTCCGCGAACAAGCTGTAGGTGTTTATCTTTCCTCGTGCCGTCAGCGGATAGCGACCTCCACGCACCAGATTATTGGTCGCATCCGATCGACGGCGCGCTTCCAGAAATCTGCGGTGAACAGTCGGTTCGTGTATGGCGAGCTGTTCAATCAAACGATCGCGAATCGCAGTATTGGCCGCCTTTTCGATCTCCAGGTATCCCAGATTACCGAAGTACTTCGCGTCTTCTAGTTGGAGTCGTCCCCACGGAGGGTTGCCAATCACGCACGAAAACCCGCCCGACCATCCGGTGACTCTGTCGCCGCTGCCATTATTTGGTACCGTGAAAATTCCGGGGAATTCGAGGTGCCAGTGAAAGAATCGGAACTGCCGGGCGAGCAGTTTGATCTGGGTGATTATCTCATCCGAAACTGATTCTGGCGTCTCAATTAAGGCTCGTACTGTGCCATGGGTAATGCCTTGGCCTGACGTACCTTGTCCTGTCTTGCGTTGTACGAAGGCTGCGCACCAGGCATCGGCTACCAGTTTGGCCTCGATCAGGTCGGGGTCTTCTTCCAGTCGTCGCCAAGCGTCTGCACGGGCTCGCAGGGCGGTGACGGACGCTGCGGTGCCGGAGTCTGCCTCGAGTGCGGCTTTCGTGAAGGAAGTGGTCTCGACATTTAGAGTCTCGGCACCGAAACTTAACGTGAGCTGGTCCTGGTCGGCTTCACGTTCTTTCTTGTTGCGCTTCTTGAGAAGCGAGTTCCACTCCGCGTCGTCGTCGCCGAGTGCCTTGAACGCACCGTCGGGTATATTGTGGCGCAGCAATTCCGGGGTTGTGCCGAGTAGAGCGTCGCCGACGCGAAAGTGGGCGTCAAGGAAGGGGAACGGGCGGTCGGGGTCGAAGGCTTCGAGCCATAGAGCGACCTTGGTGATCTCGATGGCCAGGTCGTTGATGTCGACTCCGTAGACGCAGCGTTCGATGACGTCAGCGGTGGCAGCACGAACAGCAGCTGGCACCGGTTCAGTGTCACCCGTGCGGACGGTGGCCAGCGCACCTGCGATGCGTCGTGCGGCGGCGACAACGAAATGTCCGCTACCGCAAGCAGGGTCGACCACAGTGAGATCGAGGAGTGCTTGCTCGGGGTCTGATGTGCGGATTGCGTCGTCGATGAGCGGGTCGAGTGCTTCGTCGAGGACGAGTGCGATGAGATCCGAGGGCGTGTAGTACGAGCCGGATTTCTTGCGTTCGTTGCCGGTGGCTATGTCGAGGCTGAAAGTGCGGTCGTCTGCGTGGTAGCGAGGTGTGTAGGCGAGTAGGCCCTCATACATGCCGCCGAGTTCCTCGCTGTCGAGGTTGCGGTAGTCGACCGATCGGGGGAGTCCCGTGACGGGGTCGTCGATTTGGGAGAGCACCCGCACCGCGGCGAGTAGTGCCCGGTTCGGCAGTTTGGAGCCGGCGAGGATGCCGAGCGCTTTCCGCTCGTAGAGACTGGCGCCGAGCCCGCTGAGCCCGAGGGCGGGCAGTCCGTCGCCGGCGAGGGCGTCGGTGACGATTTGGTGTGCATCCCATAGGTCGGTGTGCCAGCCGCCGATGGGCTCGGCCGCCATGTGGCGTAGACGAGCGGTCGAGAAGTAGTTGGCGTACAGCGCGCGGGAGCTTTCGGAGACCTCGGAGCGATGCAGCAGGCCACGGTCTTCGACGACGAACAGCACGATGAGCCGGTAGGCGATGCGGAGGAGGGCTCGCTGCAGGTCTCGGTCAGCGTCGGTAGCCGCGGCAAGTGACTCTCGCAGTTCGATGTTTGCGGGGTGAGAGACGAACCCGGTTCCCAGTTCGTGAAGGGCTTGGGCGACACCGTGTTGCAGGTTGAGGAGGGCGCGGGCGCCGTCGTCGATGGCGGCGGTGCGCCAGCGTTCGAGCCAGCAGTTGTCGAGCTTGGGTTCGACCTGCTCGACTTCGGCGTCCTCGTCGGATTCTTCGCTTGCGGCAGCTGCTTTCGAGGCCTTGTCGTCGAGCCGGGGCGCGAAGCGGCTGGCGTGGACGGTGAGGAACAGGACACGGAAGTCGGCGTAGAGCTGGTCGGTGAAGATGGCGTCGAGGTCGAACTCGACAAACGACTGCCGGGCAAGGCTAGAGGCGTCACGCAGCAATCGAAGTTGGTGACCGTTAGACAGGATCGCCCACAGGTCGCGGTCTTCGCGGTTGAGGTAGTCCTGCACCATCGCCTGCGGCGCGCGAGCCGTCACTCCCGGTGTCTTGGAGTCGAGATCGATGCCAGCACCGAGTAAGTGGAGTGCAGCCCATGCGGTGGGGTTGGCGGTGTCGGGCCAGGTGACCCTGTGGGAGATGGGGAAGTGAGGTGCTTCAGTCTCGCCGAGGCCCAGTGGAACCGCGAGGGCGCCGGAGACGACATCGGGTCGGCCCCAGCCGAGTTCGTACAGCAGCGGCAGGAGCCATTTGTCGCGCGTGAGCTTGGTAGCGGCGTCGCTTCCGGGTAGTCGCTGGAGCGCGAGTGTCCAGGCGCGGTGCGCGGCGAGCATGGCCTCCCAGGCGCGTGCGATGGCGCCATTGATCGACATCCCAGGCGACAGCTGATAAGCCTCGGCTATCTGGCCGGGCATGCGTAGTTCGTTGGCCCGGGGGATGGCTTCGGCAGGCAGTGCGGTACCAACGGTCCGGACGGCGCGGAACAAGTTCTGGGATGTCATCGGGCACCCGCCTCGGGCAGATACACGTAGAGACCGAGGACATCTGCGGGCGGGAGAAACTTGACGGTGGGTGCGCGTCCGGTCACCTTGGATGCACCGCGCACGGCCTGGTGTTCGGACACCAGGTCTTTCGCCGCCTCCTTTCCGACCGTGGTGAGGTGGGTGTCCAGCGCACCGAGGCGACCCAGCGCGCGGCCCAGTTGCATCCGTGCCAGGGAGTCGTCGACATTGCCGGAGGGCGCAAGGGAGAGCAGAGGGTCGACCTCGGGTTGGGGCAGCCAGGTGAGTTCGTCACCGGTGGCGGTGAATGCCATGAAGGTGGCTTCCTCGGCGACCTGAGTGACGGTCGTGGCTGCGCCGGGGATGGTGATCTCGAGGCGGTGTCGCACCATGATCAATGTCGTCACCTTCTTCACTCCGCCGGTGCGCATCACGCCGGCACGGCGTGCCGGTCGCGCGGTCGGTGGAAGTTGGGAATCAAGTGCGGCGTCGAGGACGTAGCGGGACAGGGCGTCCACCGTGGGGTCGGTGCGGGTCAGGACGCTGTGCCCGGTCGGGATGGGCAGGGATTGGTGGAAATGGAGTCGGCCGTCTTTGACGGGTGGGAGTTGATCGCGCACCGCGGCGGGAAGGGTGTCGATGAGAGCGACGAAGCCGTCGTCGGTGTCACTTATACCGGCTCCCATGAGCGACAGCGCTGCACGCGTGAAGGTTTCGACGTCTGCGGGGCCGCCCAGTGCGCGTCGGACCTCGGTGAGGGCTTGTTCGACGGTGTCGGGTTTGAGGCCGGCTTGCCGGAACCGCGTCCTAGATGCCTTCTCACGCTCAGCGGTGTTGGTCCATTCGACTCCGACCTGGTCAGCCAGCGACTGGGTTGTGGCCTCGGCGAAATCGAGGGTTAGCTGTTCGGCATCGTTGCCGCGCAGCAGCATTGACTCCCAGATGGCTTTCATGACGGTGGTGGAGTCCACGGGGATCGGGACGGAGACGCCGATGCTGCGTTTGATGTGTTCGTGCCGTCTGATGAGGACCTTTAGGACGATGCCGTCGATGCCGTTATCTTCGCCGTAGTAGGTCACGGTGCGCACCGTGGGTGCTTGCTGGCCGAACCGGTCGACGCGGCCTTCGCGTTGTTCGTGGCGGGTGGGGTTCCAGGCGAGGTCGTAGTGGACGACGGCCGTGAAGCCGTCTTGCAGGTTGATGCCTTCGGAGAGGCAGTCGGTGGCGACCAAGAGCCGGGGGCCGCCATGTGCGGTCAGGTCTGCAACGCGAGTTTCGCGTTCCTCGGGTGGCAGCGTTCCGGTGACGGCGTCGATCCTGAGATCTTTGTGCGTCTTCGACAGCGCGGTGCCCAGGTGTTCCGCAAGGTAGTCAGCGGTGGGGATGTAGCGGCAGAAAACAATCGGGTGGTAGCCCTCGTCGATCAACTCTTTGAGGATCGGGATGACCCGCTTGAGTTTGGCATCGGACCGCGGACCCTTCAAAGCGGCTGCGGCGGCCGCCAACTCACGGAGTCGTCGCCGCGCTTTGGTGTCGGGATCGTCGGTGTCACCGGTGTCGGCCCCGACGGTGACATCCTCGGCTTCGAGTGTGTCGTCGAGGTCGGTGTCGAGTACGCGCGGTTCGGCATAGGCGTCGACGTCGGACTCGTCATCGGCGGCGGCGACCGCGGATCGGTTGAGCAGGGTTTGTTCGGCGGCAGCGGGGCTGGACGCCAGGCAGCGCAGGAGAGCGATCGCAGACCACCAGCGCACGCGTTGGCGCACCACGCTGAGCTTGGGGTCGGTGACCTGCTCGCGGACGTAGGCCATCACGTCGTCGAACAGTTGTCGATATCCGGGCGTGAGTTTGTAAGTGGGCTCCGGATAAGTCGTCTCCCGCTCTGGGAACGGGGTCTCCTCGTTGAGGTACTCGCGGATGTCGGCGCGTTGGCGTTGAATCATGAACTTGGCCAACAGCTTGCGGTCATCTTCGCGGTCACGCCCAGACAGGTCGGCCGGTAGATCGCCGAGGCGGTCATCAAGTAGGCCAATCAGCGACTGCCAGGCCGTGTCATCGCCACTATGGGGCGTGGCCGTCAGCAGCAGCAGGTGCCGGTCAGGGTCGTCGGCCAGTTTGCGCAGCAGGGCATATCGCAGGTGCGCTTGGGATGACTTGCCGACCGCTTCGGGTGCCACGCAGGTGTGGGCTTCGTCGACGATGACGAGTTCGGGGCAGTGCAAGGCGAACTCGTCGCGCCGTGTTTTCTGTTTGATGAAGTCGGTGGAGATCACCAGGTACGGGTAGTGCTGGTAGACGCTGGAGCCGAACGGCACGCTGCGCATCAGGCGGTTCACCGTGGACGGCAGCAGGAGTTGCGCGTCGATGCCGAACTTGTGCCGGAGTTCGCTCTGCCATTGCGGCGCCAGCTGCGGCGAGCACAAGACTGCCAGCCTTTGTGTTTGGCCGGTGGCCAGCAACTCGGCTGCGATGAGGCCCGCTTCGACGGTCTTACCGATGCCGACGCCGTCGGCGATCAGCAGGCGGGTGACGTCTTGGTTGGACGCCATCATCAGCGGGACGAGCTGATAGTTGCGAGGTGTCACGGCCAGTTGGGCGAAGGAGCGGAACGGTCCGCCGCTGGCGCGGAAGGAGAGCCGGAGCGCGTCGCGCAGGAGCCGGGCGCGGCGGGCGTCACCGCGGTCGTCGACAGTGGGTGGTGCGAAGGTGGCCGCTGCGAAATCGTCGACGTCGGGGAGCAGGACGGTGGTTTCTTGCTCGTGGCCGCCGAGGGGGCGAACGAGGAGGGTGCCGTCGGGCGAGCCGGGGAGTACGAGCCAGTCGCGGCCGCGTGCGGTGACCAGGCTGCCGGCCGGGTATTCGAGTGTTGTCATTGGCCTGTCTTTGCCTCGCCGAAGATGCCGCTGTGATCTCCAATGGTGGTGAGCCAACCGGTGTCGGCGTCCTTGTAGTCGAATCGCAACACCAGCCAGCCGGCTTCGTCTTCGAGCTTCATCCGTGCTTGTTCGTCCTTTTCGTGCTGATGTGGGCTGTCGTGGACGGGACCGTCAATGAACACCGCGACGTCCATTCCGTCTGTGTGATAGGCAAAATCGGGCCGCACATAATAGCCGTCGACGATTCGCTGGGCATCGTCGGGGAGCCGATAGCCGTGGTGGTCGAGGAGTTCA
This sequence comes from Gordonia oryzae, assembly GCF_003797185.1. Classification (GTDB taxonomy): domain Bacteria; phylum Actinomycetota; class Actinomycetes; order Mycobacteriales; family Mycobacteriaceae; genus Gordonia; species Gordonia oryzae. The sequence continues at coordinate 10,273 of NZ_RKMH01000027.1, read as the reverse complement.
AGGAACTTCTTCTCCAGGCTGGAGTCACACGCGTTCGTCAGTCGTTCGAGTTGCGCAGACCTGTCTTCGCCACCGGCACCGACGGCCACCGTCGACGCCGCGAGTCGCCGAAGAAGATCAACGACGCAGTGCCGGTCGAGATGTTGGTGGTCCCACTGGTTGCTGTAAGACAGCAGACAGTCGTAGCAGGCTTGTGCGCAGTCTTCGACGGCGTGGGCTGCCCGGTGGCGGTCCTCGCCGGTGTCGGGGTCGAAGTGCAGGATCTCCACGGCTTTTCGCGCGACCTGAGCGAGTTGTCCGTCCTCGGTGGCCAGTCGCCGCAACACTCCGGCTCCGCCTTCGGCGGCTTCGAAGAACAGTAGTCGTGACCAGGCGTGGTCGCCGGTGTTGGTGGGCAGTGCCTCGACGGCGAGTTCGGCGCCTTCGAGTTGGTAGACGGCCTCGATACCGCGCTTGAGCGCGTACATGGCCGCCATGCGCTGCTCGGTGCCGATCGACGGATCAAGGTGCAGGAGCAGCGCGTTACGGTGGTCCTCGACGTGGGGGATGACCCGCTGGAAGCGGGGGGCTTCGCCGTGCACGTTCTTGGCGAGATCTGCCTCTTTGCCCCAGCGTCCGTCGACGGTGTCGAGGATGTAGCCGCGGACATCTTTGTCCTTGCGGCGGCGGAGTCCGACGTTCATGCGGCGGATCAGGGCGGTGTCACCGTAGGTCATGGTGCCCAGTTCATATCCGCCTTCGGTGATGGTGCTTGTCAGCTGTCCGGCCCGAACCCCGTGGGGCACAAAGCGGATGGTGGTGACGATCTCGTGACCGGCGCGCTGGCGTTCCTCTTCGTCGGCGCTGATGCGGTCACGGCGGCGGGTCTTGACCGACAGCAGTCGCATCAGGTTGGTCATCGTGCTGTCCTGCGCGAACTGGGCGCCGCAATGCTGGCACAGGTCGGGATCGATGGATTCGTGGAGGTATCCGCAGGCCGAGCAGCGTTTGATCTCGGTGATGTTGACTCCGGTGCCGTCGTCACGGGCGGGCAGGCTGACGCGGTTGACTTCATAGCGTGCACCTTCGTGATAGATGAAGGCGCCGGGGCCGAACTCGCTGATCGCCATGAACCGTGGCCGCTGGATGAAGTCCCCTTCTCCGCCGCTGCGGGTCCGTCGCTCAGCCGGGATAAATGCCGAAAGCGGCAGCCGGGGGAACGAGTAGCCGGGCAGGAAGCCTTCAGAGGCAAAGTAGCGGTAAGTGTAGAAGTCGCCTTGCAGTACGTCGTCGACCTGGCCTTTGAGGAGGTCGAGGGCCGCTCGTGCCTCGGAGATGCGTCCTCGTGCACGCTGTTTCGAGCTCTCTGAGGCGCCGATGTTCTTCAGGATCTGGTTGGCGTTGTCGAGTTCGGTCTGGGCTTCGTTGTAAAGGCCGCGCCAGCGGTCTGCTGCGCGGTCGAAGCGCCCGGGCGCCTTGTCGATGGTTTCGGTGATCCAGGTGTCGGTCCACCACGGCGCCGAGGTGACTTCAGTTGTGGCGGTGAGGACGTCGGTGACCGCGGCGATGGCGGCCTTACGACTCGTCGGAGAGCTGATCGTGGTCAGAACCTCAGCGCGCAGAGGCTGTTTGGGCTCATCAATCTCGAGAAGGTCGACCATGCTGGCTTTCAGGTCGAGTCCGCACTTCACCAGCCAGATCGAGTGGGCGTGCGCGCGCACGAGATCCTGGTTGCCGAGTTCCAGGCGCGGTGGCGCCACCGCGCCGGCAACCATGTCCTGACTACGACGGAAGTAGTACGCATCGTGTGCGTTGCCGGTGGCGCAATAGGTCAAGGCAATAGCCGGTTGCCCCGAACGTCCCGCCCGGCCCGACCGCTGCGCATAGTTCGCGGGTGTCGGTGGAACATTGCGCATGCCAACCACATTGAGGCTCTTGATGTCGACACCAAGTTCCATCGTCGGCGAGCAGTACAAGACCGGTAGGCGTGCTTCGCTGAACTCTTCCTCGCGCTTCTGGCGTTTGGATGCTTCGACCTGAGCGGTGTGTTCGCGGGCTTCGAGACCAACAAGTACTCGCGCCTTCTCAGCGTAGAGGGCCCGGAAGTACGGGTTGACCCTTCCTTCGGTGAGGTTGCTGCGGATGGGGTCGGGTGCTCGATACTCACCCGGCGCGGGATGCCAAGCGATTAGATCCGAGCGCACCTGATATCCCGTGGGTCGGCGGGGAGCCTGGATGCGAACCAGGATTCCGGCGCGCGCCATGACGTCCATCAGGGTCTCGATCAGCGCCAGGGCGTCGGCGGTCTTGAGCGCGTGAGGGTAGTCGGGGAACTGGTTGGGTCGGCGCAGCCAACGTCCGTACGCTCCGAGTCCAGACAGGTACAGGTCTGCGCCGATCCCTGGGACAGATTTTGGGCGGCTTCCGGGATAGGCGACGCCGCTGTAGATGCCTTGATCGTCGGAGATCGCCCACGGGTCTTTGAGCCATTCTCTGCTTGCTCGCCGGATCGCATCGAACTTGTCCTCGGTGAGGAATTCGGTCTCGATGCAGAGGTTGCGACGCATTTCGTCGAGGAGGACGTGCATCACCTGTCGCCGGGTCTCGGCGCTGGCACTGGCCAATGGCTCACCGTGGCCGGCCCACTTGCTGTCGTCTGCGGCGAGCTCGTCAACGCCCTCGTAGGTCAGGCGTAGCTGGCCAGTCTGCTCCAGGTTCGGCATGGTGATGCGCCATCCGCGTTTGAGGTCAGCCCAAAGCCGGTAGGCAACGACATCGCGAAGCGCACGAGCGATTTTCCTGCGGGGTACGGGTTCGTCGGCGGTGTCTTCGTCGCGGGCGAAGAACTTCAAGCTCTTTCCGCTGAGCGCCTTGACTACCTCGGGACCGAGGTTCTCGTCGGTGAGAGGCTCCCCGGGATTATGCTCCTGGAACTCAGTCGCCGCACGGTACAACGCCGATCGGACCAGCCCGACCAGTACGAAGTCGTTGAAGTGCCCGGCTTGTAGACTCGCGTCCTGGCGATTATCGCTGAACGCCAAGAACTTTCGGGCCTCGTCGTCGAGATCCGACTCACCACGCAACGACCGAACAATCGACTGCGACAAGACTGTCACCGCGCTCGCACGGCCCTCGGTGCCCAGACTCGCCACGCGCGAGAACTGGGACTGCCGGGTGCTCTCGTAGCTGGTCTTACACGACGGACAGAACTCCAAACGCTCGAAGAACGCCACCGCCAGGCCGTCGTCGGTGATGGTCCCAAACTCGTCCACACGTAAAGAGTTGGGCAGCTTAGGGACACGCGCCTTGTCGAGAACCTGGCCGCCGCCGCTCGGCACCACCCAGTCTTCTGGCACGAGGTCCAGGATGGCGGCATCGTGGTGATCGGGCCACGGTTCATCCGTCAGATACAGCAAGCCGTCGGCGTCAGGGTTTTCGACGAGGTCGGAGTTCGGGATACGGGGAGTGAAGTGTTCGCCGCCCCGTTCGAGGTTGACGACGAGGAAGTCCTGGCCGCATTCGCGGCAGAACGCGAGCGGGAACAGCGGCTGCCCGGTCGGCCTGTTGGGTGCGCTGCGCTGGTACTGCGTGGTGAGGAAGCGCTTTCCTGGAGCTTCCAGCGTGGTGTAGACAGTGTCGCCCTTGCCGATGAACTGGTGCAGCTTGAACGCGAACAGAGAGCGACCTTGGGCATCACGGGCTCGGGACCCGGCAAGCAGCAAGTCCTGCAGTTTGCCGCGGCAGACAGACTCCTCGACACCGGTCTCGGCATGGAGAGTTTCAGCGGCCTCGCTGACCTTCGACGGTGGGCGTCGTGCCAATCTCCCCTCATCGTCGGTGTTGATGCCGAAGTGCTGTTCGGTCCACACTGCCAGTGGGTCGGCTTGGAGCGCAGCCCATTCCGTCGGGGTGGCTTCCACAAGTCGGGACTTGAGCTGGTCCGGGTCGATATCGCCGGTTGTCGCGCGTCGTAATGACTCGCCGACGATGTTGTCGGCCGGCACGTCGACGCCGAAGATTCTGGTGGCCAGTTCGGCGACTTGCTGCCGCTGCTCGGCTTTAGAGCCGGGGCCGGCCAAGGTTGCGCTCGTTCCCACACACTGGACATCGGTGGCGCCGACAGCACCGCGCAGCCGTCGCACCAGCATCGCAACATCGGCGCCCTGGCGGCCGCGGTAGGTGTGCAACTCGTCGAGCACGAGAAAGGAGAGATTCGAGGCACTGTTGATCAGCGCTGTGCGCTCACGTGGGCGGGTGAGCATCAGCTCCAACATGACGTAGTTGGTCAGCAGGATGTCTGGGGGAGAGGCGAGTGTCTTCTCGCGCTCTTCTCTGTTCTCTTGTCCGGTGTAGCGCGCGAACGTGACCTTCGGGTTGGTCTTGCCGAGGAACTTCTCCAACTCGTTGCGCTGGCTGTTGGCCAGAGCGTTCATCGGGTAAACGATGATCGCACGCACACCTTTGCCAGAACCCTCCCGAAGCACGCGCTCGACGATCGGCACGATGTAGGCCATCGACTTACCCGAGCCGGTCCCGGTGGTGAGGACGTACGACTCACACCGGTTGGCAATCTCGAACGCGTCAGTCTGATGGCGATGGAACGTGATCTCGGTACCGACGTCACCCTCGTCCTTGCGAGCCCTGAAGATGTTGACCGCTTCCGGGTGGAGGACGCTCTTCGCGACCAGGTCCGACACCGTGCCCCCGGACTCGAACGCGGGGTTGAGTGCTAGCCAAGGCTCCGGCCACAGCAGGCCGTCGGCGATCTCCTTCTCGACCTTGTCGCGGATCTGTTCGTTCTTGATCTCCAAGAAGCCCTTGACGAAGTTCTCGTAGTCGCCCAGGACCTCGTTCAGGACACTGAACGCATCCATGTGGCGGCCCACCTCTCGTATCCGTCGTGTTCGTAACGGTCACCGGAGTCTGACCCTACTTGGCGGAACCGACACGGATGAGGATTTACTCGCGCGTTTGAGTTGTCGTCAGTGTGCGCCGAGCGCCGAGCGCAGCCGGGCTTCATACTTTGGGTTGGGCCCCGGGCGGTGAGTAGTCGATCGGCTTGTCGATCTCTCCGATAAGGAACACAGCGGCAAGCGCTTCTGCGCATTGCCTGGTATCCAGTATCCGCACTCGCGCTCGTAATCGAAGGCGCGTGAATCAGGGAGGCGTGAGAACCAACGCCCGCTCCCGTCGTCGTGGAAGTGCGGGTAGCTGCGTTGAACTTCCGCGATTTGAGCCTCCGTTGCATCTTCGCCAGGCTGGCGGAAGCTACGATCCAGATGACTCGAGGCTCTTGTGACGTAGTTGTGGGTGGGTTCGGCGTGGCGTTAGGGCGCAACGCCGTTGTGCTGCTTAAGGTTTGGTTTGACTGGAACCGACCTTGAGGAGTCCCGGCGTTGCGCATGGCCAGTGTAGTGCAGAGGGTGTTGTCGATCCCTGCGGTTGTCGAGGATGTCGCGGTGGAGGAAACGACCACCGATCCTGACGGGGTCGTGGTGGTCGGTGTCCCCGCGTATGCGCGTGACCGCTCCCGCTGCGGCGAGTGCGGGCGGCGGTGTCCGGGCTATGACCAGGTCAGCGATGTGCGCCGATGGCGGCATCTGGATGTGGCCGGACGTCGGTGTGTGCTGTCTGCGTCGTTGCGGCGGGTGCGGTGCAGCGTTCATGGCGTGATCACCGAGGCGGTGCCGTGTGCGCGGCCCCGGGCCCGTCACACGCGTGCGTTTGATGACATGGCGGCGTGGTTGACCGCGCACATTCCGATCTCGGCGGTCACCGAGTTCCTGCGGATCGCGTGGCGCAGTGTTTCCGGCATCGTCGAACGGGTCGTGGACGAGCATTTCGCGGGCGTTGATCGGCTGGATGGGCTGGTCAATATCGGTATCGATGAGATCGCCTACCGCACAGGCCACCGCTATCTGACCGTGGTGATCAACCACGACACCGGCCTGATCGTGTGGGCACGTGAGGGCCGCGACAGCGCCACCCTCGCCGAGTTCTTCGACGAGTTGGGACCCGAACGGGCAGCCAGGATAGAGAAGGTGTCCGCCGACGGCGCGGAGTGGATCTGGTCTGCGGTGACCGCCCACGCCCCGCACGCCGTCCAATGCTTGGACCTGTTTCATCTGATTCAGCGGGCCGGGCAGATGGTCGACAAGGTGCGCCGACCTACCGTGGCCACCCACGGCGGACGCAAGGGTGCGATGTGGGCGGTCCGCAAGACCCATACCGATCAGTCCCCTGAACAGCGTGGCATCGTCGAGCAGCTCCGTATCGACAACCAGGAGCTGTACGACGCGTACATGCTCACAGAACAACTCCGCGACGCGATCCGCGCCACCGGAGGCAGGCAGCTGGAGTTGTTGACCGGGGCACAAGCGTGGGCCCGCGACAGCCGCATCCCTGAAATCGCTGCGCTGGGAAGAACATTGGACCGCTACAACGACCCCATCCGCAACGCCCTGCACCACAACCTGACCAACGCGCGCAGCGAGACCACCAACACGCATTTACGCGCACTGACCAAACGGGCCTACGGATTCCACACCCCCGAAGCGCTGATAGCGATGGCCGAACTCACCCGCGGCGGCGCCTGCCCTGCACTGCTCTGGCCGTAATCCACCCACAAGAACGTCAGGAGATCCACCGGGGAGGCTCGTGCCAGGCGGACAAAATTGTCGCCTCGGGCCCAATGGCGCACGCGTTCAACAATTTTCACGACTATCCGCAGGAGCCAAGATGCACACCGGCGGCGACTGACGGGCCGCTCAGAGCCAACGCGTTGTCAAACCTCGCCAAAACGGCCATCAGATTCGCCAAATTTGTGAAAACTCGCCAATCTCGGTGACCGTTCACAGACGAGTTCTCTCATCCATTTCCACTCGTCCTCGTTTTTCGCCGATAAGATACATTATGTCAACTAGAAGCTGTAATGTTGCAACAGATGCAGTGACACCCACCGAGATGCGCATCAGCCTGGGCGCACAAACCGTGATGAAAGAAGTCCGCCGCCTCGGCATCAACCTGCACGGTGCACGCAACAGCGCCCTGGACAACCTCGTCAAACTGGCACCTCCACCCATCGTCGCCGACATGCTCGGCTACAGCTACCAGGTGACCGAACGCCACGCCGCACTGGCAGCCACCACCTACTCCCGCTACGCCCAATCGCTGGCCACGACGATCGCGACCGTGAACTGACCTCATCCTCAACAGCAGCCGGTGCCCGCCCCCAACACCGCACACAACGCCTGCAACGATTCCGGCTGAGCCCGGTAGTACACGTTCATCCCTCGCCGCTGCCCCACCACCATCCCCGCCTTGCGCAGCTGCCCCAGATGGTGACTAGTCGTCGCCTCCGTCACCCCAACCGCGGCCGCGAGATCACACGTGCACACACCCTCACCCGACTCATCGGCGAGCAACATCGCCACCAACTTGATCCGCACCGGATCAGCAAGCGCCTTGAGCCGCAACGCAATCTCGAGCGCATCGTCATCGCCAAGCGGACCCGACGACACCGGAGCGCAGCAAATTGGACCACTGATATCAACCATCGGCAAAGTCTTCGGCACGACTCAACCGTACCCAACCACTTGACATATGTCGAAAAGGTAGGCACCCTGCAGATGATCTTAGTTCGATATATGTCTCACAGGTGAAGGTGATGGTCATGTCCCGTATGCAGCTCGCGCTCAATGTTGATGATCTCGATACCGCGATCGACTTCTACTCCAAGCTGTTCAACACCACTCCGGCCAAGCGCAAGCCGGGATACGCTAACTTCGCGGTCGCAGAGCCGCCGCTGAAACTGGTGCTTCTGGAGAATCCTGGCCAGGGCGGCACCATCAACCACCTCGGCGTCGAGGTCGAGTCGAGCGAGAAGGTGCACGCCGAGATCGCCCGGCTGTCCGGGGAGGGTCTGTTCACGCAGGAGGAGATCAACTCCACCTGTTGCTTCGCGACCCAGGACAAGGTGTGGGTGACCGGTCCGGCCAACGAGAAGTGGGAGGTCTACACCGTACTCGCCGACTCCGACACCTTCGGGACAAGCCCGAAACTGTTGACACAGAACGCCGTCGATAATGCCGACCAAAGTTCGGTGTGCTGCGGAGGCAGCGCCAGCGATCCTACTGAGGCCCGCACAGCCTGCTGCTGACGAGCCGCGGCTCGCTCTCTCGCCTACCGCCCAAGCCGGTCGGCGAGAGAGCGGATGCGGGTGGCGATGTCGTTGCGGATCAACCGCATCCGTTCGATGCCCTCGATGCCACATTCGGAGGGTTCGTCGGTGTTCCACACCTCGAGGGCGACACCTTCGGGCGGGGTAACGTCGGCGGCGCCGATCACCACGACTAGATCTGCGGCCCGCATCAGCTCGTCTGTGAGTTGGCGAGGCTTGTGTTCGGCGACTTCGGCCCCGAACTCGGCGAGCACCTGAGCGGACAGGTCGTTGACCCGGCCGCCGATCTTCGCGCTGGTCCCGGCCGACGACGCGGAGATCCGGTCGGTGATCTCCGGCGTGAGGCGTTCGGCCATCACGGATTTGCCGCGGTTGCTAACGCACACGAAGAGCACATCGATGGGTTCAGGCATGGCGCAGGGGCTCCCTGGTTGCGTTGGTGGTTGTGGTGAAGCGTTTCCGCAGCGCCAAAGACACGTACACGAGACCGACGAGGACGGGAACCTCGATCAGCGGGCCGATCACCCCGGCCAGAGCCTGCCCGGAGGTCGCACCGTAGGTGGCGATCGCGACGGCGATGGCAAGCTCAAAGTTGTTGCCCGCCGCAGTGAAAGAGAGCGTGGTGGTCCGCTCGTAACCCAGTCCCAGCGCGGCGCCCAGGATGAATCCGCCACCCCACATCACCGCGAAGTAGATCAGCAGCGGAAGAGCAATCCGCACGACGTCCCAGGGCTGCGAGGTGATCTGCTCACCCTGCAAAGCGAACAAGATAACAATCGTGAACAGTAGACCGTAGAGCGCCCACGGCCCGAGGCGCGGCAGCAACGAGGACTCGTACCACTCGCGGCCTTTGGTCCGCTCGCCGATGCGACGGGTGAGGTACCCGGCCACCAGGGGGATGCCGAGGAAGATCAGCACCGACCTGGCGATCTGCCACATCGAGGTATCAATGGTGGTCTGTTCGAGACCGAGCCAGCCGGGTAGCACTGACAGGTAGAACCAGCCCAGCACGGCGAACATGATGACCTGGAACACCGAGTTCAGCGCGACGAGGACTGCAGCGGCTTCCCGGTCGCCGCAGGCCAGATCGTTCCAGATGATGACCATCGCGATACATCTGGCCAGACCGACGATGATCAGGCCCGTCCGGTATTCCGGCAGATCCGGCAACAGCAACCACGCCAGCGCAAACATCAACGCCGGGCCGATGATCCAGTTCAGCACCAGCGAGCTGAGCAGCAGGCGACGATCGGCGGTGACCGCGTCGAGTCGGTCGTAACGCACCTTTGCCAGCACCGGATACATCATGATCAGCAGCCCGAGAGCGATCGGCAGCGAGATACCGTCGAGTTCTACCGCCGCCAGTGTCTCTCCCAGCCCCGGGACAGCGCGGCCCAACAGCAATCCTGCAACCATTGCGGCGCCGATCCACACCGGCAGGAACCGATCAAGCATCGACAACTTGCCCGCGACCGCATGACCTGCCCCACTCATCGACCTTCCTCGCACGAATCCGGCTCACCGACCACTGCCGCAAGACCAACTAGTACCTCCGATAACTGCTCGAGCACAACGCTATTCACGCGGTAGTAGACCCACGTGCCCCGGCGTTCACTGGTCACCAGGCCGGCCTCCCGTAACACCCTCAGATGATGCGAGATCGTCGACTGCGACAACCGGATCGGTCCCGAAATATCACACACACAGGCCTGACCACCCGGCCGCGACGCCACCTCCGACAACAACCGCAGGCGCACCGGATCCGCCAACGCCTTCAACGCCGGCGCAAACCGCGCAGCCCGATTCGCACTCAACCCGCCACCGCCCGCAACCAGCACGTCTTGATTCGACATACATCAATATTGACACACATCGAATCAACGGACAATCCAACCCCCGCCATCTACCACCACCGCACGACTGCGGACCTTGAAACTGGACCGTTCCCGCTTTGGTGGACAGCCGGATGGTTCCGGCAGTCACTGAAGGGATTTGATTGATGGGTTCGATGCGGCGGTCGTTCACGGCCGAGTATAAAGCCGAGGCGGTACGATTGGTGTTGGATTCTGGTGATTCGGTTGCGTCGGTCGCCAAGAATCTCGGTGTTCATGAAAT
>NZ_RKMH01000003.1 GCF_003797185.1 Gordonia oryzae | reverse complement strand
AGTCTCATTCTGTCACGCAGACAGGGCATTTCGTCTATCCCACACCGCCCGACCACATACGAATCGGTGGATCGAGGCTTAGAGATTCTCGACGAGATGGTCGCGGTCCTGGACGAATGTGGAGCCGTGCTCTTGATGCTCTCCGACGAGGCGGCCCTCAACCTTGACGAGCTGGGCGAGGTCGTCGACGTTGCGCGCGGCGAGGCCATCAATGCGTTTGGTGCAGCGAGCCTGTTGAACAAGCACGCGGAGTTGAGTGAGTCATGGACCGGCGATCTGTCTCGTCCTCGTGCTATCTACGCTCGGCACTCGAAAGCAGTGCGAAACGGGGCGGCGCGTGTGAAGCCGGCGGTGCCCACGGTCCGCTTTCCGATGGCTGAGGAGGCTATCGAGCACGTTTTGGACGCTCACCAGCAATCCGGTGAGACGAGCGTGGAGCGTCCCACTTGCTCCGCCTTCGCGAAGTCCAAGGGTCGAAGGTGCACGAAGCTTGCAGCGTGGATGGGTCCGAACGAGTTTCTGCCGCATTGTTACGGCCACCTCGACGAGGATGAGCGACGGCAGTACGACGAGCGTCGCGATAGGCGGGCTGAGCAGGAGAGGCTTCATCGAGCTGAGGTGGTCGCGCGGCTCTACGAGGAAGGCCGCATGGTCGCGGCAGAGTGGGCCGAACGTCGGCGACAGAGGCACGATTCGTAGAGGTAGATCTTCACGCTGATTCTGGTCGCGGTTTCGGGCTGCGCCACTGAGCTGTCGACGACCGCGGCTGCGTCGTTCAACACGCCACTATGTCTCTACTTCGCGGCCTGCGGAACTGACGTCGCGCGGTGGGTCGCGGACCGGCGGTCGGAGCGGTGCATTTGAGACCATGCGAGGCCGTCTGGTGTGGGCAGCTGATGCGCATGCGCTGCCCAGCGCTGCGGTTCACCCCTGCCCCAAAGGTGTTGAACGCCAGCATTATCGACCCAACGAGGCAGCCGGCCGAATCTACTCGAAGCATGCCTACGTAGAATGTCGCAGAGCGGCGGTCCGAGCCCATTGTGCCGTCCTCGCGCATTGCGATGGCCCGCTCGCACGGGATGACCGAACTCCCTCGTAGGACTCCCTCGTAGGCAATCTGAAAGGTCATGGATTCTTAGCTTGCTTAGTCGAGTCAGTCGCACCGTTCAAGACAAGCGGGTCACTCAAGATGACGCGCATGACGTGAATTGAAGCGATGTGTCGGTGGTGGATGCTTCACTGAGACGCCGATGGTGTGGCAGCCGGACACAGCGATGAGCGCACCTTGGCCATGGCCGCTTCGTAGAAGGATTGTTGAAGTGACGATTGAACAGGATATACGAGCGTGGGCGCTAACTAGGCCTGCGTGGCAGCAGGATGTGCTGGTCGCCCTGTCGCGCGGCGAGACGTACGACGATCCCGACTGCATCGCTAAACTCGCTGACCGTCTGCTGATGACAGGTAGCGCCACACCCAACGCTGCTGCCCAGAACCTCACGCTCGGCGTTGCCGAACCAAGGCAGGTGTGCCTCAAGAGCATCTGCAACGTCAAGGGCGTCAACGCACTTGCTGCAGACCAGACGTTGGTGTTTGGGCCCAACGGCCTCACGATCAACTACGGCAACAATGGCAGCGGGAAGTCTGGCTACGCGCGCATCATCAAGGCAATGGTGAGCGCGCGCCACTCCGCGCTAGTTCTGCCAGATGTGTATCGAGATGGCTCGCAGGGGCCGAGTGCAGAACTCGAGTACTCTATAGACGACCAGGCGCTCTCGGAGAAGTTCCCCTCTGATCCTCCGATCTCTGATCTCCAGCGCGTGCGCTTCTACGACGAGCACTGCGGCGACGAGTACTGCGGCGACGAGTACCTGAGCCACGAGTCCAGCGTTACATACCGCCCCTCGGCGCTCACGCTGTTGGACGGGCTCATTGCTGTATGCGGCAAGGTGCGTGATGAACTGCAACGGCGAATTGCAGAGAGCAACCAGAAGCGCCTCAACCTCGACGTGCCACAGGGAACCGCGGCGAGCACCTTCCTTTCTCGCCTGGCGGTCGGGACGAACGACGAGGAGATTGACGACGCCTGCGCATTCACACCGGAGGACGTCGACGACCTCGGCAAGGCGATTCAAGAAATCGCGCGGTTGGAGACGAGCGACGCCACGAAGGAACGTGCGCGACTGCAGGCCGATGCGCGCGACATAGAGACCCTGAAAACCCAGATCGCCGAACTCGTGGACGCACTGAGCACCGATCGTCTCACCTCTGTCGGCAAGCTCAAGGGTGACGCCGCATCCAAGCGCCATGCAGCTACCATCGCCGCTGCGACCTCCTTCGATGACGAACCACTGGAGGGAGTCGGGTCAGAGACATGGCGGACACTGTGGCGCGCTGCCCGTGACTATGCCCTCTCCGGCCCCGGCCATGAGCACGAATTCCCCGACGTCGGTGACGATGCGCGCTGTCTGCTCTGCCAGCAGCCCCTTCGCGACGACGCTAAGAACCGCTTCATTCGCTTCAACGCCTACATGAGCGACAACACACAGAGCGACGCTGTCGCGGCCGAGCAGATCTACGGTCATGCCCTCGAGGAACTCCGGTCGCTGAACTTCACAACTCAGACGACCACGACCGCACTAGCAAAGCTCCTCACCCACAGCGAGCCACTTGCTAGCGCTGCCCAGCTATGGCTGAGCACGCTCGAGAATCGCCGCAACAACGCGCTGGACTACTTCACCGCTAGCGGAGCGGCCCTTGCTCCGCTTGCCACGAACACCGTTGAAGCAGGCCTTGATGACCTTGTCGCGACTTTGACTGCCAAAGCGGAGGCGACCGACGTCGTCGGATTCCAAACGGCGCTGTCCGCGGCTAGGTCGCGCCGCGACGCGCTGGCCGCTTCGGAGATACTCAGCCAGAACAAGGCTCAGATCAAGGCTGAGGTTGTGCGGCGCAAGGAGCTCGCCAAGCTCGACGACGCTCGTTCTGCGACTGACACCAAGGGCATTACACGTAAAGCAACCGAGCTTACGGGCGTCTACGCGACCGAACAGATCCGCGATTACTTCACCCGCGAGACCGCTCGTATGCATCTAGAAAGGGTGACGCTCAGAGATCGGGGCGGGCAGAAGGGGCAGCTTCGTCAGATCCCAGCGCTTGTGGGTGTTCGACACAAGGATGGGTCCGCCCGCGCAGTGCTTAGTGAGGGCGAACAAACCGTGCTAGGTCTAGCGGGCTTCTTTACGGAGGCGGAGTTTGATGTCTCCAAGTCTGCCGTTGTCTTCGATGACCCCGTGACCTCACTAGATCACGTACGGCGGGACAAGGTGGCGGATCGGCTTGCTCAACTCGCGAAGTCCCGACAGGTCATTGTCTTCACACACGACGTTGCATTCCTGACCGATCTCCTGAAGTCAGCGGGCTCTGCGGAGATCAAGATAGCCGCCTACACCATCCAGCGGCGCGGGGACGTGCCGGGGTACGTCACGCCCGGCTTCCCTTGGAAGGCTCAGGACATCAGCCAGAGGCTGAACACAATCCGCGACGAGATCACCAAGGTCGCCAAAGACCGCCAGAGCCTCGATGACGACGAATACGAGCAGCGCGTCAATACGATCGCGGGGCACCTGTCGGAGACTTGGGAGCGTACGGTGACGAGCGAGATCGTCAATCGCGTGTACGACCGGAGCAAGTCCGAAGTGCGCCCGCAGATGGTGCGGATGCTCGCCAAAATTACCGACGAAGACAACGTCGAATACCAGCAAGGCTACGGCAAGACGTCGAAATGGGCGCTCCGCCACGACAAGGCTGAGGAAATCAACTATGTAGCACCCGAGCCCGATGCGCTTGAGGCTGAGTATGAAACCCTTAAGGCGTGGCAGAAGCGCATCAAGGGCTACGCGCAGTAGTAGTCGCCATCTGCTTCGGCCACCAATGGTGGACCGGCCAGAGGATTCAATAGGCGCCGTCGACGCGCGCCGAAGTGGCGACGCGAGACCAAGAAACTGCCAAAATTGTCGGTATGGCTCGGATCGAGTGGTCGCGTCTGTCTGGAGAAGACGTCGAGGCGGTCGTCGGAATGCTGCTGTGCTCTCTTTTCCCGAATGCGTGGCGGGTACGGCCTGGTCGTGGCGACGGGGGAGTCGACATCTTCGTACCCCTCGATGCGCATAGGCGCCGCCGCAAGGTGTTCCAAGTCAAGCGATTCGCGGCGAACCTGACGAGCGGTCAGAAGGAGAAGATTGAGGGCTCCTTCAACCGCGTGGTCGAGTCCGCTCGGGCGGAGGGGTGGGCAATCGAGTCGTGGACGCTGGTCATGCCGCTCGACCCGACGCCGGGGAACGAGGGTTGGTTCGCGGAGTTCACTACGTCAGCCGGGTTCCCGTGCGACTGGATGGGGTTGAATCAGATCGAATACCTGGCCAGCCAAAACCCAAGGGTCGTTGACTACTACCTCCATGACGGGCGACAGCGGCTGCAGGATCAGACTGATCGGCTCGCGGGGGTTCTTGCGGGTCGCGACCGTCGGTCGGCGGGCGAGCCGCTTGGACCCGTCGACGTTAGGAGCGATCTGATGGACCTTTACCGGGCGATCAACGAGTACGACCCACATTACCGCTATGAAGTGTCGATGACGGCACAGCCGCCGGAACAAACTGCCGTGCACCAGGCCGGATTGGTGGCCGTCGCCGGCTACGGGTCCGCCGCTGGTGGGTGGGTCAACGTCAGTGTCTTCGCGAGAAGTATGGCCGCGCTCGAGGAGCGGCCGCTGACTGGCAACCTGACGATCTACCCACCTGAAGCTGGGTCTCCGCTTGCAGAGCAATACCGGAAGTTCCTCGACTACGGGACGCCTCTGGAACTACCGGAAGGGCAAGCGGTGGTCGAATTTCCAATCCCAGGTGGCCTCGGCGTCAGCGGGTCGGACGGAAGACTTCGCATCGAGCCTGTCGATGTCGTCGATACGAGCGAGCCGGAGGCGAAACTCGTCGTCGGGGTGCTGTCGCCCGAGGGAGAGACGATCTCCGAGCTTGTGGTTGAGCGCGTCGAGCGTACCGAAGGGTTGAACGGCGGGTACCGAACCCTGTGGCGTGACGCGGCGAAAATGGTGTGGTTCGAGATTCTCGTCCCCGATGACCGGTCGGGCACTCTAAACGTGCGTTACGAAGCTGACTATATCGGTCGACCACCGGAGGACGTCGTCGATGCACTAGAGTTTTGGTCCCACTCGCATGCGCCCAACTCGGTAGGCCTCTCCCGTGTCTATGGACCTAGAGAATACGCGACCATGCTATCCACCGCTCTGACGCAAGAGCCCGACAGAGAGATCAAGGCGATCGCGCAGGCCGCGCGGAACCTCAGTGTGATCCAGGCTCACACGCCCCATCGAATCCTGCTCCCGTCGGGGATGACAAAGGACGAGGCGCGCGAGGTCCACCGGATCGCGCAGATCCTGTCGGGAGAACCAGTGAAGGGCACGTGGTCGGAGTTCGAGGTCGTGCTGAACGCCGACAACGACCTCGCGTTGGCGACCGGCGATGAGATCTCAGTGGCAATTGTCCGCAGCCTTGATCTCGAATTCGATGGTATGACTGTGCCGGTCGGCAAGGAGATGAACCTATTGGAGGGACGCGTCTCATCGTTGACCGACACCGAATTGAAAGTCGCGCCCCTCGCAGATGCCGAGAGCGACGCCGAGGTCATCCAGCTCAGGTTCGACGGTGCGGAGGAAGATGGCAGAGTCTTCTACAAGGCACTACGTAACGCGCAAGAGGAATACGAAGCCACCCGGGGGTAAGTGTCAGGCTTCGGTGTAGCCGGGCTCGACGGCCCATCAATTGGCGTCGGTGACAAGTCGACTCATTCCTTCGCTGATTTCCCTGGGCCGATCTTGCATGTGGTGTTGATACTCCATCGCCGCTTCGGCGCTGGAGTGCCCAAGTCGTTCCTTCAGCTCGGGAATTGTGGCACCGGCTTGTGCGGCAAGAACCGCGCCAGTATGCCGGAGCGCGTGAACATTCATCTCTGACTTCGCCTGAGGGAGCGCAGTTTTGAAGGCTTTGGTGAAAGTCGCACGAGGTAGCCGATCGCCACGGAAGTTCGTGACTACAAGCGTGTTCGGGTGCTTGTCAATAACCTGAAGATGCTTTCGGATCTCGGCCGCTAGATGCGGCGGCACCCAAACATCCCGAGTACCCGCATCAGACTTGCTCCCCTGCTTGACGACGGGCACGCCATCAACGAGCGGCGCAGACCGCCGGACATGGATCACCATGCCGTCCGGACCGTCGTCGATGTCTTTCACGCGCAGCTCCGACACTTCGGCGTACCGCAGGGCGCACCAGGCCATGATCGGGAGCGCGATCGCGTAGTAGCTCGGTAACTTCGCCGCGGTCTCGCTGATCTCCGTAGGCGTCAGCAGAATAATCTGGCGCCGGCTGGGTCGTTTCCCGTAGCGCTTGAACCGCGGGCCGTCGGCCGGACTGCTTGTGATGATCTCGCGTTCGACGGCTTCCTTCAGCAGCGACTTCAGCAAGTTCCACGCGTGAGCGCGGCTCGCTTCGTATTCGACGCCGAGACCACGCCACCACTCCTGCAGGTCGTCGGCCGTGATGTCCCGGACCACGAGGTCTCCGAGGCCCGGTTCGATGCGCGTCTCCCACAGCCGTTTGTAGTTGGACCTGGTCGTCGGCTCAAGACGGCGGCCAGCGAGGGCGTCTTCTGCGAAGTCTCGCAATCGAATTGACGAACGAGCCGCCGCCTTGGCGCGCTCGGAAGGCGGCGTCCAGGTGCCTTGGTCGATCAGTTGGCGCTCCTTGTGGAGCCACGCTTCCGCGGCCATCCGCGTATCGAACGTCTTCGGGGCGTTGAACCTCGTAAGGGTGCCGTCGTGGATGTGCATGTACGAGGCCGCGAAGCGGCAACTCGCCGAACGCGGCGCGCGGACGTACCCCCAACCTCGTCGTCGGCGCTTACTCGGCAAGGGCTTGTCCTTCGCATCGTCACCCACGCTTCACCGTGCGTACTTGTGCTCACTCATGTCGATATCGTGGCTGATATGGATGGTAGCGCGTGGATGCTTGCACTGGTCAGTGCTTGCGGCTAGAGTCGCCCTCACCGGGCAATATGCACGCTGTGTCGCCTGGTGACACAAGTGAATGGGTCCTCAAGTGCAACCAGGTTCGAGTCCTGGTGGGGGAGCCCAATACCGCCGACAGCGCTCTCTACTCAGCCGACAGCGCTCCATGAATTGCCGATAGCGCCGAAACCTGTCCGCGCCGACAGCTCGCCGTCAGCGCCGAACTCCGCCGCCGTTCGGTCACCGACAGATGTCGGTCGGCGAGGTGTTGCTGCCGAAGTTGAGTTTGCGGTACGCCCGAACGCCGTTGCATGTGCCGATGTCGGAGGCCACCAGCGTGTATCGCGAGCCGGGGCCGGTCGTGGAGCAACCGATTCCCGTGCCGAACGCAACGTCGTTGCCCCAACCCTGCCACGTGATCTGAACGATGGAGTTCGAGCAGGAGCCCAGGGAAATCGAGCTGGGTTGGGCTGTGCCATAACCAGTTTCATTCTCCGACCCAGCTGCGCCGAGCACCACAGTCGATGCTGCCTGGGTCGAAGTCGGTGCCGCCGTCTGAGCGCTCGCCCACGACTGTGGCCCGATCCCGATCGCCGATTCCTCGGTGACCATCACTCCGTTCTGGATCACCTGGAAGCCGGTGCCGGTGATCACATAGCGGGCGCTGTCGGCAACGTTGACAGCCGTATGGCCGGCGCCTTGGGGGTACACCTCGTAGACTTCGGTATCGGCGCCGTCGGCGATTCGGTAGCTGCGGTAATAGAGCCGGTTGATCTCACTGCGGCACACGACCAACGCGGACTTGGCGGTCCGCATGTACATCTCGGCACGGTCAGTGCCACGGCACCGCGCTTTGCCGTTGAACGCGGTGAAGCCCTGCGCATCGACGTCGGTCGCCGGGACGAGAGGCACAGTCGTCGGCACCGTGGTGGTTGGTGGTGCTCCAGTCGAATGCGCGGACGTCACCGACAGTGGGGAGCCGCTGGGTGTCCCCGACGTCGTACAGCCGGTCAACGCCGCTGCCACCGCGCAGAGGATTACACCCGCGATCGCGAGTCTCTCATGGTCTCCCACCTGAGGCGATCGGTGTGTGGTCACCCATGAATAGCACGCGACCAGGCTGCCCACGGTGCGCATGTGGGCACCGGCATCGGTGATCCACCCGATCGCATGACACCCCTGGCGCGAATGGACTGCCCAAGCTGCTTCGCCCGATCCAGAACGCATGGTCGGTGAATGCTGAAACCGTTGACAATCCCCACGGATGTGAATACGTTGTGTTCCGTATCACCAACTATCTATATACATAGATAGTTCGCCCACGCGATGCAGCCCATCGCACGAAGGACACGCCATGACCGACCTCGGTCCCGCGGGAGCCACCGCGAAGAACATGCAGTTTCCGCTCAACGCCTGGTACGCAGCCGCCTGGGACCACGAGGTCGGCTCGACGCAGATCTTGGCCCGCACGATCGCGGGCAAACCGTTGGCGCTCTACCGCACGGATTCCGGACGCCCGGTCGCGTTGGCCGATGCGTGTTGGCACCGGCTGGCGCCGCTGTCGATGGGCAAGCGGATCGGAGCCGAGGAGATCCAATGCCCGTATCACGGACTGCAGTACAACGCCGCCGGTCGCTGCACGCGGATGCCCGCCCAGGAGACCATCAATCCGTCGGCGATGGTCGCGTCGTATCCGATCGAGGAGCGCCACCGGTACCTGTGGGTGTGGCCCGGTGACCCGACCCTGGCCGACCCGGCGACGATCCCGGACATGTTCCAGATGGATTCGCCGGAATGGGTCGGCGACGGTCTGACCATCGATGTGCGCGCCAATTTTCAACTCGTGGTGGACAATCTGATGGACCTCACGCACGAGGAGTTCGTCCATTCGTCCTCGATCGGTCAGGATGAACTCAGCGAATCCGAGTTCATCACCACCCACGACGAGAACACGGTCACCGTGACCCGGTGGATGCTCAACATCGACGCCCCGCCGTTCTGGCTGAAGAACATGCGCGACAAGTTCCCCGGATTCACTGGCAAGGTCGATCGTTGGCAGATCATCGAATTCCAGGCGCCGGGCACGATCCGCATCGACGTCGGAGTCGCCAAGGCGGGCACCGGCGCTCCGGAAGGCGATCGCAGTCAGGGTGTCAACGGATTCGTAATGAACACCATCAGCCCGGTCGACGAGCGCACCGCGATCTACTTCTGGGCCTTCATGCGCAACTATCGGCTTGACAGCCAACGCATCACCACCCAACTACGCGACGGCGTGCACGGTGTGTTCGGCGAGGATGAGGAGATGCTCACTGCGCAGCAGGCGGCCATCGAAGCCAACCCCGACCACGAGTTCTACAACCTCAACATCGACGCGGGCGGGATGTGGGCGCGTCGCATCGTAGCCCGGATGATCGAGCAGGAACGCGGCACCATCACCAACGTCGATGCGCTCACCGCCACCGTGGGGCCGCGACGATGACGGACAATCAGATCGCATGGTTTCGCGGCCGAGTGGTGTCGAATGTTCTTGCGGCCGAGGGCATTGCTCGGATCGAGATCGCCACCGACCGGCCCCGTCACGCGCCGCCCGGGGCGCACCTCGACATCCGGCTGCCCGACGGTGACACCCGCTCCTACTCGATCGTGCACGGCTCACGCGACGGAACGTCGGTGACGCTCGGCGTCCGGCGGTCACCGACCTCACGTGGCGGCTCGCAGTATATGCATGGCCTACGTGCCGGCGACGTGGTCGAGATCACCGCACCCCTGCAGAACTTTCCGTTGCGTGTCGGCGCGCAACGTTATCTGCTCCTCGCCGGCGGCATCGGGATCACCGCGATGGCGGGAATGGCCGCGGTGCTGGCCCGACTCGGTGCCGAATACGAGATCCATTACGTCGGCCGAAGCCGCCGGGTGATGGCTTTCCTCGACGAGCTACAGGTGCTCCATGGCGACCGGATCACGGTGTACGTCAATGACGAAGGCGCTCATCTCGACGTCGCCGACATCGTCGACAATCTCGACGAGAGCACCGAACTGTACATGTGCGGACCCATTCGACTCATGGACGACACCCGCCGCCGTTGGCTCGCCCGCCGACTCCCACTGGCGAACCTGCGGTACGAAACCTTCGGCAACAGTGGCTGGTTCGATCCCGAACCCTTCGAGGTCGCCATCCCGAGCCTCGACTTCCGAACCACCGTCGGTACCTCCGAGACCCTCCTCGGTGCCCTCGAGCGCGCCGGACTCGACGTCATGTCGGACTGCCGACGCGGCGAATGCGGCCTGTGCGAGTTATCGGTTGTCGAGGTGTCCGGCCGAATCGATCACCGCGACGTCTTCTACAGCGAGAAGCAGAAGACCGACGCACAACGATTGTGCGCGTGTGTATCCCGGGTCGTAGGTGGCGGATCGACGCCGATCCTCACCCTGGACAAGCCCTGAACGCCAGGGGCTGGCACCCCGTTGCCCACCACGACCGATGAAGAACAGTCATGTCTTCTGCGGCCCCGACACCTGACTCGGTCGTCCAACAACACCCCGTGAGATCCCGACACCGAATAGACCCGCAACAGCCCGCGGCGATCCCGCCGGAGACACCGCGACGTGCCTGACCATGTGCTGCGA
The DNA here is from genome assembly GCF_003797185.1 of Gordonia oryzae. Lineage (GTDB taxonomy): Bacteria > Actinomycetota > Actinomycetes > Mycobacteriales > Mycobacteriaceae > Gordonia > Gordonia oryzae. The sequence continues at coordinate 359,472 of NZ_RKMH01000003.1, read as the reverse complement.
GTCGGCCACTCACCCCGATCGTGTCCGGAAGAAGCGGCGTCGCCGACCCGGCGGCCACGCTAGGCTCGACCGGTGACCTCCGCAGACGATCGCATCCGCTCCGCGTCCCGCGACATCCAGGCCGACGCCGCAACGGTTTTCGGGTTGATCGCCGACCCCGCGCGGCAGCCGGACTGGGACGGCAACGACAACCTCGCCGAACTCGTCGACGGCACCCGCGTCCACGGCGTGGGCGACGTGTTCTCGATGCGGCTGACCAACGGACAGGTTCGCGAGAACCGGATTGTCGAATTCGACGACAACCGACTCATCGCATGGAAGCCCAACGAACCGGGCAAGCCGAGCCCGGGCCACCTGTGGCGGTGGGAAATCGAGCCGATCGACGACGAGTCGGTGCGGGTGACCCATACCTACGACTGGACCGAACTCGACGACCCGGTACGCATGGAGCGTGCCCGGGCGACGACGCCGGATCGGCTACGGGCGTCGATTGATCGGCTCGCCGCGCTCGTCGAGTGATTGCGGTGATGCAGTGCCCGTGAAGCGGGCACACATCGCCGGTAGCGGGCGCGCTCAATGATCAGTGCGATAGTCGCCATCAGCAATTGAACATCACGGATAGGTGTGGCAGTCTGGCATCGTGGGCGGGGAGGGGCCCCACCCAGGGGAGGATGTCATGGCTGCTCGACGGACGATGGTGCGCACGCTCTCGGGAATCGGTATCGGAGTGATGCTCTCGGCGGGAGCCGCCCTCGCCGCCGGAACCGGCCAGGCCGATGCCGCTCCGAATATCCACTGCGCCGGTCAGTTATGCCACAACTACGGTGATCAGATCGGTATCGGGTTCGGGACCTATCAGTGCCCCAACGGAATCCAGTATCCGTCGTTCGCGGTGGTGCCGCCGTTTGGCACCGCGGCGGTGTATCCGGCCAATTGTGGCGGCGTGAAGTCGCTCTACTGACATACCCGCGGCTGAGGAAAGGCCCCGTCAGGCCAGTGCCACCAGCAGTGCCACGACGATCACGATGATGGCGAGGAAGACTGCCGCACCCACGATCACGGCCACGCGGGTGCCGGTACTCTGTTGCGGTGGTACCTGAGCCTGGGATGGCGGATGCGCAACCGGCTGCGGCCCAACCGGAAAGCCCAGATGTGGGACTTCCATTTGTGGTGCGCCGGACGCGCCGGCCACCGGCGGGATGTAGGTGACCGGCGGTAGTTGTCGGCCCATGGTGACGTGCGGGTTCACTGCCGCCGAGGGGGCCGCCAGGGCGCCGACCCCTCCGACGCCCGCCGGTGGATTCGGCATCGACGGTGCGGAGGGTATCGACGGTGCCGCTACGATCCGTCCCTCCAGGGCGTCGGCGGCGGCTTGCGCCAGTTCGCCCGCGGTGACGAACCGTTCGGCGGGATTCTTGGCCATCCCGCGTGCGACGACGGCGTCGAAGGGGCTGTGCAGCATCGGCGGCGGTGTGTTGAGGTGCGCGGCGACGAGAACTTGGAGGTCGCCGGCGCCGAAAGGTGCCGAGCCGGTGAGACATTCGACGAGAACACAGGTCAGCGCGTAGATGTCGGTGGCGGGGGTGGCGATGTTGCCCGCACCGAAGCGTTCGGGTGCCATGTAGGCGAACGATCCGACTGCTGCGCCGGTGTCGGTGAGCCGTGGATCGGTGGTGGTCTGGGCCAATCCGAAATCGACGAGGTAGGCGAAATCGTTGCTGTCGATGAGGATGTTGTCGGGTTTGACGTCGCGGTGCACGAGTCCGGCGGCATGCGCGGTGTCGAGGGCATGTGCGATCTGCTCGATGATCGACACGGTGCGATCGGGTGTCAGTGGGCCCGTCCCCAGGCGCTTGCGCAGATCGCCACCGCCGGCCACGATTCGCATGTCCAGGAACAGGAATCCGTCGATCTCGCCCCAGTCGTGGATGGGGATCACGTGGGGATCGCTCAATTGCGCAGCCATCCGCGATTCGCGTAGGAACCGCTCGCGGAACAACGCATCGCCGGCAAACTGCGGAGACAGCAACTTCAATGCCACGGTGCGCCCGCGACGGGAGTCGCGGGCCTCGTAGACCTCGCCCATGGCGCCACGGCCCAGTAACCGTTGCAGGGTGTAGTCACCCAGAACGGAGCCGCTGCGGTCGGCGGGGTCGTGCATGCTGCGGTAGTCCTCCTGCTCGCCCGGGCGTCGAGCGGATTCGTTCCGGCGGGACGTCTTCTCGCGGTACGCTACCCGCTCGGTGTCGTGGCCGCGGGCAGGACTCGCGCAGCCAGCGTCCCAACCGCCGTTGCGGGTCTGTGGGGCGGTTCCCCGATCGACTCCTAACTCGGAGGGCGCCAACATTATTCGGCGAGACCGGTCGAACGCTCCGGCCGAATCCATGTGGGGAGGGCGGGGTCGGTCATACGGACGGCCCGGCCACCCCTGGCGGGGGGACCGGGCCGGGTGTGGACGGTGGCCATCGAGCTGCAGTGGCTCGACACGCTCCCCCGCTAGTGGGCGGCCACGATGACCTCGTCACCCTCGGTCACCGGCAGCGGTCCGCTGCGGATGACGACCGCGGTGATCAGTGCGCCGAGCACGAACACGCCGGCCGCCACCCAGAAGGCCACGGTGTAGGAGTGCACGGCGGCCATCATCTTGAGCTGATCGAGGCTTGTTGCGTGAGCGGCATTCGACGTCGCGTAGGAGGCTGCGGCACTGGAGGCGATGGTGCTCAGCAGGGCTGTCCCCACCGAACCGCCGACCTGCTGCATGGTGTTGACCGTGGCCGACGCGACGCCCGCGTCTTCGGGTGAGACCCCCGAAATCGCGCCCTGCATGGCCGGCGCCATCGAGGCGCCAAGGCCGACGCCCATGATCAGCAAGCCGGGCAGGATGTTGGCCGCATAGGTGCTCGAGTCGTCGAGCTGGGTGAGGAACACCATACCGACGGCTGCGATCGACAAACCGATGGTCATCAACCAGCGCGGGCCGAAGCGGGGCAGCAGCACCGCGGTCGAGGTCGTCGCGGTGACGATGAGGGCGCCGATCATCGGCAGGAAGGCCAGACCGGTGCGGACCGGGCTGAACTGCAGGTTCCGCTGCAGGTAGTAGGTCAGGAACAGGAAGATGCCGAACATCCCGATACCGACGATGAACACCGCAAGGTAGGAGCCGCCGCGAGTGCGGTCGAGGATCACGCGCAGGGGGAGCAGGGCGTGCGGGGTGCGTGACTGCAGCCACACGAACAGGGTCAGCAGGGCGGCGCCGGCCACCAGCCAGGTGATGGTCGCCCAGTCGTTCCAGCCGTTGGTTTCGGCATTGGAGAAGCCGTAGACGATGGAGAACAGGGCGGCCGATACTGTGAGGACGCCGGGGAGATCCAGCTGGGGCCGGACCTCGGCCCGATGCGGACCGATGAACAGGACGGCACCGACCAGTGCGATCGCGGCGATCACCAGATTGACGTAGAGGCACCAGCGCCAGTCGGCCCACTCGGTGAGCATCCCGCCGAGCAGCAGACCCAGGGCGCCACCGCCACCGGCGATCGCTCCGAAGATGCCGAATGCCTTGCCGCGCTCGGACGGATCGGTGAACGTCGTGCTGAGCAGCGACAGAGCGGCCGGGGCCAACAGTGCGCCGAAGACACCCTGACCGGCACGTGCGGCGACCAACATGTCGAAGTTGACCGCGGCACCGCCCACCGCCGACATCGCCGCGAATCCGATGAGGCCGATGATGAAGGTGGTCCGCCTGCCCAGCAGGTCCGAGAGGCGGCCGCCGAGGAGCAACAGGCTGCCGAAGGCGAGGGCATAGGCGGTGACGATCCACTGCCGGTCGGCGTCGCCGAAGTGCAGGGCGGTTTGCGCGTGCGGCAGGGCGATGTTGACGATGGTGGCGTCGAGCACGACCATCAGCTGGGCGAGGCCGAGCACGCCGAGAATGACCCACCGCAGGCGATGGTGCCGATCGGCTGCCGACTCGGCGGGAACCGAGAGTTCGCCGTCGTGAGACTTCTCGAGAGTTGTTGTCATAAGGACTCCCTGTGGACTAGGTGGAGGACGCGCCTCCGGTTACCTAGGTGTCAACGGCGCTCAACTGGAGGCGATTCCTCCGTTTGCTAATCTGTGACGATGACCACTGCATCTGCGTCGGATACATCCGCCTCGTCGGGAAAGCCGCTTCGCGCGGACGCCGAACGCAACCGGCTGAGGATCATCTCCGCGGCACGTGCGCTCTTCGCCGAGCGTGGCCTCGACGTGTCGCTCGACGACGTCGCCGAGGCCGCCGGCGTCGGGGTGGGCACCGTGTATCGACGGTTCGCTCATCGCGACGACCTGGTGTTCGGCGTTTTCCTGGAACACCTCAAATCGGTGGTTGTTCGCATCGGTGAGGCGATCGACGAGGATGACCCGTGGAATGCCGTGGTGGGGTTGATGACCTGGATGTGTCAGGAGATGGCCGGGGATCGGGGACTGGCCGCGATCATCATGACGGTCGATCACAGTAACCCTGAGATCGAAGCACTCAAGGCGTCCCTGGCCGAGCGCATCGAGAGGGTCTTCGACAGGGCGATGTCCGCGGGTGTGCTGCGACCCGACTTGGCTGTCACCGACTTTTTTGCACTATTCACGATGCTCAAGGGTGTCGCCGAGGTCACCGAGTCCTACGCGCCCGGCTCCTGGCGTCGATACCTCGATCTGCTTCTCGACGCCGTCAGCGCCGAACCGTCCCGCGCGCCGCTGGGTGCGCCACCCATGTCCGCGGAGCAGATCCTTGAGATGCAAAAGGCGCACAAGGCCGGACGGTGAGGGCTCAGCCGATCAGGTGATGAGTTTCTCGCTCTTGAGCCATTCGTAGGCGACGTCGGACGGATCCTGGCCGTCGATGTCGACGCGGCCATTGAGTTCCTGCATGAGTTCGTCGGCCAGACGCTCCGAGATCGTGGCCATCAGCGGCGCGATCTCCGGATGCGCCTTCAGGACGGATTCGCGAACCACCACGGTTCCGCTGTAGGGCAGGAAGTACTTCTTGTCGTCGACGAGAACTTTGAGGTCGAGATTCTTGATGCGGCCGTCGGTGGTGTACACCATGCCGAAATTGCACGGTGAACTCGTGGCGGTGGAGGTGTAGACCACGCCCGAATCCATCTGCGTGACGTTGCCCGATGGCACTCCGTTGGGCGCGTTGTACGGCATGTCGTAGGTCTTGAGCATGGGTAGGAATCCGTCTGGGCGCGAGAAGAACTCGTCGTTGACACAGAAGGTGCGCTGATCGGCGGGCAGGCGGGCGATGTCCGACATCGTGGTGACGTTGAGCCGCTTGGCCGTCGACGACGACGCCGCGAACGCGTACGTGTCGTTGAAATTCGCGGGCGGCAACCACACCAGATGGTTCTGGGCGAGTTCGACGTCGTGGACTTGCTGCCACAACTGCTGGGGATCGGGGATGACCTTGGTCTCGTGCAGGTAGGTCACCCACGCCGTACCTGTGTACTCCCACGCCAGATCCGCTGCGCCGTTGAGCATCGCCTGGCGGCTCGAGGCCGACCCGGGTGCGTTGGTGAGGTCGGTGACCTCGGCGCCGGCCGCCGCGAGGTAGGTGGCGGCGATCTTGCCCAGCAGGATGCTCTCGGTGAAGTTCTTGGACGTGACCGTGATCTCGGCCCCGGCGAGTGGCGTCTTGCCGTCGGGCAGTGCGGACTTGTGAAAGGTGCCCGACGAGCTGACCAACCCGCATCCGGCGATCACCAGGACGCTGACGGCAAGTATCAGCACCGCCGACAGCGGGCGGCGTCCGGGGCGGTTCGAACGAATCAGGGTCGACATCAGATCCCTCGCGGTGTGGCCACCAGCTCGACGAGCCGGCCGAGCCAATCGATGGTCAGGGCCAGCAGACCCACCAGGATCGCCCCGGAGATCAGCAGTTTCGGCAAGAACAACGTGATGCCGGTGGTGATGAGTGTCCCCAGGCTGGTGGCGCCGATGAAGGTACTCAGGGTCGCGGTACCGACCAGGATGACCAGCGCCGTGCGCACACCGTTGAGGATCACCGGCACGGCCAGCGGCAGCTCGACGAGCACGAGCGTGCGGACCGCGGACATGCCGATGCCGCGCGCGGCCTCGATCGTGCGGCGGTCCACCTGTTGCAGACCGACGATGGTGTTCTGCAGGATCGGCAGGATCGCGTACACCACCAAACCGACCACCGCAGTGCGGAATCCGGTCCCGAGCCAGAAGGTGAACAGCACCAGCAGGCCCACCGCCGGGGCGGCCTGACCGATGTTGGCGATGTTCACCGCGATCGGGTTGAGCCAGCGCATCGACGGGCGGGTCAGCAGGATGCCCAGGGGGATCGCGATGACCACCACGATCACCGTCGCCACCAGGGTCAGTGTGATGTGGTCGAGGATCGTGGTCTGCAGGGTCGACCACGACAGCGCGGCGCTCTCGGTCTCGGTGAAGGTCGTGGACTGATACCAGATGATGTAGCCGGCGCCGATGACGACGATGAGCAGCGGCTCCAGCCACACGTCCATCGGGAACCGCCGAAACCGTTGCAGCGCCGAACTCATCGCACCGGGCCGCTCGGCCGCGATCCCGGTGGCGCCGGCCGCCTCGACGCTCGTCATGCGCCCGACGCCGTTCGCTCGCCGGCGTCTGCGCCGTCCTCACCGTCGTCATCGGCGGCGGCCACGATCGGTGTCTCGATGGGGCCGGTGCCGTCGGCGTGTTCGATGTAGGAGGTGTGCGACTCTTCCTCTCTGGCCTCGGCGAGCTGGGCCTGGATGATGTCCATGACCGATTTGATGCCCAGGGAGCCGATTACCGCGCCCCGTCGATCGGTCACCAGTGTTCCGCCCTGACTCGCGGCGAGCATCGTGTCAAGTGCGTCGTTGAGGGTCGACGAGGACGCCACCACCGGAAGTCGTTGGTCGACATAGTCCGACACGGTTTTCTTGCTCGCGAGTTCCTCCAGCGACGGCCACGCACGCGGGTGACCCGCCTGGTCGATGACGACCACCCATTGGTGGCCGGCTGCGCGGGCTCGGGTGAGGGCGTCGGCGGCCGGTTCGCCCACGTAAGCGATCGTCACCTCGTCGTGGGCGACGTCGCGGACCCGTGACAGCGTCAGATGAGCCAGTGTCGCACCGGATCCGATGAACTCCTCGACGAACGGCGTCGCCGGGTTGGCGAGGATCTCCTCGGGCGTGGCGTACTGCTCGACGTGGCCGCCCTGCGACAGGATGAGCACCTTGTCGCCGAGTTTGGTGGCCTCCTCGAAATCGTGGGTGACGATCACGATCGTCTTGCCGAGTTCCTTCTGGATACCGATCAGGCTGTCCTGCAAGCGAACCCGGGTGATCGGATCGACCGCGCCGAACGGTTCGTCCATGAGTAGGACGGGCGGGTCGGCGGCGAGCGCGCGGGCCACACCGACGCGCTGCTGCTGACCGCCGGACATATCCTTGGGGAGTCGGTGGGCGAATGCGTCGGCGTCGAGGCCGACGAGATCGAGTAGGTACTCGGTGCGCTCGGCGATGCGTTCCTTGTTCCAGCCGAGCACTCGGGGAATCGCGCCGATGTTCTTGGCGACGTCCCAGTGCGGGAACAATCCGCCGGACTGGATGACGTATCCGATCGACTGCCGCAGCTTGTCGGGGTTCTCCTTGGTGACGTCGCGGCCACCGATAAAGATCCTGCCCTCGGTCGGTTCGATCAGCCGGTTGATCATCTTCAGGGTCGTCGTCTTGCCGCATCCGGACGGTCCGACGAACGCCACGATGTGCCCGGCGTCGATGTCGAGATCGAGGCGCTCCACAGCGGGTTTGTCCTGTCCCCGATATCTTTTGACGACACCCTCGAGGGTGATCGACGCGCCGGTGACGGTGCGGTCGGTGGCGGCCGCCGAGGCGGTGGCGTCGGCTGGCTGGGTCATTTCAGTCCCCTCGAGATGGTGAGTCGGCCGAGCAGAACGAGCAGGGCATCGAAGACCAGGGCGACGATGACGATGAGAATCGTTCCGGTGAGGGCCATTTCCAATGCGTTCGCGCCGCCGAGGCGCGAAAGTCCGCTGAAGATGAGCGATCCCAGGCCGGGACCGAGTACATAGGCGACGATCGCGGCGACACCGACGATCATCTGCGTCGACACCCGAATGCCGGTGAGGATCACCGGCCAGGCGATCGGCAGCTCGACGGTGAGCAGTATTCGCCACCGCGACAACCCGATTCCGCGCGCCGCTTCGACGACGCTGCCCGGTACCGAGCGCAGACCGACGACGGCATTGCCGATCACCGGCATCGTCGCGAAGAACGCGAGCATGAGGAACGACGGCACCACGCCGAGTCCGAAGGGCACGATCAGCAGTGCCAACAGGGCCAGCGACGGAATCGTCAGGGCCACGCGGCTCGATGTCAGCGTCAGCGCCGATGCCAGCGGCAATCGATACACGAGAACGGCGACGACGATCGCGATCACCGTTCCCACGAGGACGGTTTGACATGCCAGGGAGGCGTGCTGATACGTCAGGAACGTCAGAGTGCTTGCGTGCTGCGAGATGTAGTCCCAAAGGTGCACGTCCGACATCCCTTCACGCGCGTAGAGCACTTGCGCGGTAGACGCAATCGACTTTCGACCACCTTAGGGTGGAATGTGTGGCGCGGTGCGGCAATTCGCGCGCAAAGGTCCCACCCGGCCGTCGAATCGGCACGATAATGCCGTTGCTGACCTGCATAGATATCGATGAGGTCACAAAGATTCCCGGTGAGTCGATCGACGGTGTCGCAGCCGGGGCTTGCAGGTGTTGGGGCCTGTTCGGCGGATGTCGCGGGTTCCGTTGAGGTCGTAAGCTGGTCGGCATGGCAATCAGTCGTCCCACCGACAAATCCGACGAGGTCCAGCGTGCTCCGCGGGCCCGGATGACCGGTGCGCAGCGGCGGCTGCAACTCATCGAGGTGGCGCGAGGATTGTTCGCCGAGCGTGGTTTCGAGGCGACGTCCATCGAGGAGATCGCGCAGCGCGCCGGGGTGTCCAAACCGATCGTGTACGAGCATTTCGGCGGCAAGGAGGGGCTGTATGCCGTCGTCGTGGACCGGGAGATGGAGACGCTCCTGGAGATGGTCACCTCGTCACTGAGCAAGAACCGGTCGCTGTATCGCATCCAGCAGGTGGCGCTGGCGCTGTTGACCTACATGGAGGAACGCACCGACGGCTTCCGGATCCTGGTACGCGGTGACTCCACCAACAGCAGCGAGACGGCCACGTATTCGAGTCTGCTCAACGACGCCATCAGCCAGGTGGAGCACATCCTGGCCGGCGACTTCGAGCGGCGTGGTTTCGAGCCGACGCTCGCGCCCCTCTATGCGCAGGCGCTCGTCGGCATGGTCTCGGTGACCGCACAGTGGTGGCTCGACGTGCGCGAGCCGTCGAAAGAGGTGGTCGCCGCCCATCTGGTGAACTTGTGCTGGAACGGGCTGACCCGCCTGGATTCGCATCCCGAACTCGTCGGGCCCGACTACGTCGAACCCGACCACCGCGCGCCCGAGTCGGACTGAGGACCGCGAGGTTCGCTAGGTCAGCACGACGCTGCGTTTGGCCAGTCCCATCCAGAAGCCGTCGATCGCCTCGTCGGGCCGCTGTTCGGGATCGTCGCCCGCACCGAGTGCGACGAACAGTGGGGCGAAATGCTCGATGGTGGGGTGCGCGTAGGGCATCCCCGGGGCCCGGCGCCGAAAATCGATGAGCGACTCCACATCCCCGGCGGCGAAACACTCGTGCGCCCAGGCGTCGAACTCGGCCGACCACGTCGGCGCCGCCGCGTCGGGCCGCCGATCGGTCAGGTACGGCAGCCCATGTGTGGTGAACCCGGAGCCGATGACGAGCACGCCCTCGTCACGTAGCGGGGCCAGTCGCCTGCCGAGCGCCAGCAACGCCTCCGGGTCGAGCGTCGGCAGTGACACCTGGAGGACGGGGATCTGCGCGTCGGGATACATCACGGTCAACGGAACGTAGGCGCCGTGATCGAGGCGTCGGCGGGCGTCGTGGGCGACCGGGGTGCCGTCGGGCATCAGTGCCTCGACCCGGGCGGCGAGGTCAGGGGCGCCCGGCGAGTGGTAGGTGGTGCGGTAGAAGCGTTCGTCGAATCCCCAGAAGTCGTAGGTCAGCGGCGTGCGCGAGTCGGTGGAGCCGATCGTCAGCGGCGCGGCCTCCCAATGCGCCGACACGACGAGGATCGCGCGTGGTCGGGGGAGTCGCGCGGCCAGCGTGCGCAACTGCTGCACCCACAGTGCGCTGTCGACGAGTGGCGGGGCGCCGTGGCTCAAGAACAGGACGGGCGTGCGCAATGGTGCCTCTGACATGGTCATACGATACGAAACAGAACCGCAGTCCGTTTCATTTCGCAGCGGTCCGCCCGTGCGACGGTGGCCTCCGGCCCACGACCTACAATCGCACGAGTGTCCTCTTCACCTGCCCTCGCCGGGCTCGCCGCGGTCACCTGCTCGGACGCATCGCTGTCCGCCCTGCGCGAGAAGGGCGACACCCCCCGTCTCGACATCACCGGGCCCGACGCGGTGAGACCCTTCGTGGTGGCCGCGCTCGCGCACGGCACCGCGCCGCTGCTGGTGGTCTCGGCCAACGGTCGCGAGGCCGACGACCTGACCGCCGAACTGGCCGAACTCCTCGACGATCCCGACGAGGTCACGCAGTTCCCGTCGTGGGAGACCCTGCCCCACGAGCGTCTGTCGCCGAGCGCCGACACAGTCGGTCGCCGTCTCGCGGTGCTGCATCGACTCGCCGAGCCGGGAAAGACGCCGCTACGGGTGATCGTGACGACGGTGCGCTCGCTGGTCCAGCCGATGGCGCCGGGTCTCGGTGAGGTCCGCACCATCACGCTGCGCGAGAACATCGAGATCGATGTCGACAAGCTGCTCGCCGACCTCGTCGAGATGGCTTACGAGCGCGTCGACATGGTCGGTCGTCGGGGTGAGTTCGCGGTCCGTGGAGGCATCCTCGACATATTTCCGACGACTGCGGATTATCCGGTCCGAGTGGAGTTCTGGGGCGACGAGATCACCGAGATGCGGGCGTTCTCGGTGGCTGATCAGCGCAGCCAGCCCGAGGTCGACGCCTCGGTGGTACGGATCCACCCGTGCCGTGAACTCGTGCTGACCGATCAGGTGCGCAAGCGGGCTGCCGATCTCGCCGCCGAACATTGCGCAGATAAGGCGTTGTCGGAGATGCTGACCAAACTGTCCGAGGGCATTCCGGTGGAGGGGATGGAGGCCCTCATCCCGGCGCTGGTCGACGGACGGATGCAGTTGCTCACCGAGGTACTGCCCGACCGGTCACGGGTGTTGATCCTCGATCCGGAGAAGGTCCGGACCCGCGCCGCCGACCTCGCCGCGACCGGTGCGGAGTTCCTCGAGGCGTCCTGGAACGCCGCCGCACTCGGTGCGTCGGCTCCGGTCGACACCCGCGGTTCGGCCGGAATCGACTTGCAGGCCAGTGCGTATCGGCCGCTCGACGAGGTTCTCGGCGCCACGGTCGAGGCCGGGCGGTCCTGGTGGACGATCAGTCCGCTGTCGTCGGGTTTCGACGCCGAATTCGACCTCGACCTCACCCCGGGGCCTACTCCGCACGGCAACGACGACGAGATCGCGCAGACGTTCGCGATGCTCCGCGCGCATGTCGCCACCGGTAAGCCCGCGGCAATCGTGGTGGCGGGCAAGGGAACCGCCACCCGGATCGCCGAACGACTCTCGGCCGCCGAGGTTCCGCACGTGCTCGCCGATGCCGGTGCGGCACCGGTCGCGGGGGAGGTGAGCGTCTACTGCGGCACCCTGCGGCGCGGCGTGATCGCGCCGTCGGCCGGACTGGTGATCGTCACCGAGAGCGACCTGACCGGGGCGCGGGTCGCGGCCGTGCGTGACGGGCGACGGCTCCCGGCCAAGCGGCGCAACCAGGTTGATCCGCTTGCGCTGACTGCCGGTGATCTCGTCGTGCACGACCAGCATGGCATCGGCAAGTTCGTCGAGATGATCGAACGCACGGTCTCGGGCGCGCGGCGGGAGTACCTCGTGCTCGAATATGCGGCGGGTAAACGCGGGCAACCCGGCGACCGGCTCTACGTGCCGATGGATGCCCTCGACCAGCTCTCCCGCTATGTCGGCGGTGAGCAACCGTCCCTGTCGAAACTCGGCGGGTCGGATTGGCAGAACACCAAACGCAAGGCGCGCAAGGCGGTTCGAGAGATCGCCGGTGAGCTGGTACAACTGTACGCCGCCCGCCACGCAGCCCCCGGCTACGCCTTCAGTCCCGACACGCCGTGGCAGCGTGAGATGGAGGACGCCTTCGACTTCACCGAGACCGTCGACCAGATGACGGTGATCGGCGAGGTCAAGGACGACATGGAAAAGCCGGTCCCGATGGATCGCGTCATCGTCGGTGACGTCGGCTATGGCAAGACCGAGATCGCGGTGCGCGCTGCGTTCAAGGCCGTCCAGGACGGCAAGCAGGTTGCCGTGCTGGTCCCGACAACCATTTTGGCGCAACAACACCTACAGACCTTCACCGAGCGGATGGCCGGGTTCCCGGTGCGCGTGCGTGGCCTGTCACGCTTCACCGACGCCAGGGAGTCCAAGGAGATCATCGAGCAGATGGCGCAGGGTTCGGTCGACGTCGTCATCGGCACCCATCGGCTGCTGCAGACCGGGATCGTCTGGAAGGACCTCGGTCTGGTGATCGTCGACGAGGAGCAGCGGTTCGGCGTCGAGCACAAGGAACACATCAAATCGCTGCGCACCCACGTCGACGTGCTGACCATGTCGGCGACGCCGATCCCGCGCACCCTGGAGATGTCGATGGCAGGCATCCGCGAGATGTCGACGATCCTCACTCCGCCCGAGGAACGCCACCCGGTGCTGACCTACGTCGGCGCCTACGCGCGCAAGCAGGTTGCCGCAGCGATTCGACGAGAACTGTTGCGCGACGGGCAGATTTTCTACGTCCACAACCGGGTTTCGACCATCGACAAGACCGCCAAAGACATCGCCGACATGGTGCCCGAGGCGCGGGTGGTGGTTGCACACGGACAGATGAACGAGGATCAGCTCGAGCGCACCGTGTCGGGTTTCTGGAACCGCGAATACGACGTGCTGGTGTGTACCACCATCATCGAGACCGGACTCGACATCTCCAACGCGAACACCCTGATCGTCGACCGCGCCGAGAATCTCGGCCTGTCGCAGCTGCATCAGCTGCGCGGGCGCGTCGGTCGCAGTCGTGAACGCGGATACGCCTATCTGCTTTACAGTCCCGAGAAACCGCTCACCGAGACGGCCTACGACCGCCTGGCAACCATCGCGCAGAACAACGAGCTCGGCGCCGGAATGGCGGTAGCGCTCAAGGATCTTGAGCTGCGCGGGGCCGGAAACGTCCTCGGCGCAGAGCAATCCGGTCACGTCGCGGGTGTCGGTTTCGATCTGTACGTCCGTCTGGTCGGCGAGGCGGTGGAGGCTTATCGGGCCGCGGCCGACGGCACTCCGGTCACCACCGAGGAATCGTCGGAGGTGCGCATTGATCTGCCGGTTGACGCCCACATCCCGGTCGAATACGTCGACTCCGATCGCTTGCGGCTCGAGGCGTATCGCAAACTTGCCTCGGCCACCGCCGACGAGGAGGTCTCCGCGGTGCTCGCGGAGTTGCTCGACCGCTATGGCGAACCGCCGGAGGAAACGCGGCGTCTCGCGGCGATCGCGAAACTCCGTCTGCGGTGCCGAGAACGGGGTGTCGCCGAGATCGGCGCGGTTGGCACCAACGTCAAGATCTCGCCGCTGCATCTGCTCGACAGCGAACAAGTCCGTCTCAAGCGGTTGTATTCGGCGGCGTCCTACCGCGCCACCACCTCGGTCGTGACCATGCCGATCCCGCGCACCGGTGGGGTCGGGTCCGCGCGCCTACGGGACAACGAGCTTATCGACTATCTGACGACGTTCCTGACGCAGCTCAAACCCACGCCGGCCGCCTAGCGTTGGGGCACGGGGTGTGCCCTCGGACCGATGTTCTCCGGTGCGCGAACTGTTCCGCTGGGAACTGCGCGCGCGACGCGACGACCGCGGTGGAACTCGACGTGTGGATCTCGTCCCACAACACGGAGCGCCGACGATTCGGCCGAGGCATGCGGTAGCGAATAGGCTATTGATCATCGGCAAAAGTGTGGGACATTCATGGGGCCGGATGACTGCGGGGACGGTACTGATCGAGCGGCTACCTCGGCGGGCGCAAACCACTGTCGCCGTCCTGCGAGACCCGCTCGGTGACGTCCCACGATGTTGCTTGTGCAGCGTTTACCGTTGTGATGTTGTCGGTGAGTTGCCGCGATGTTGTTCCCTACCGTGTGCTGTTGTCGCAGCCCGCAGACGAAAGGCGCCTGGAAATGACGGTGGTCCTGCTCGATCCGCTCCGCCCGGACATGATCCCCGTACGCGCCCGCGCCCACCTGTCCGGCACCATCTACGTCACCGAGGATGTCCCGACCACCGTGTTGTGGGGCCTCGATCACTTTGAGCCGGTGTTCACCGAGGACGAGATTGCCGGGACCCTGCTGTCCACCGATCGACACCATCCACTCGTGGTCGCGCGAATCGCGCAGGGAGACGAGGTCATCGCCGCGACGATCCCAAGCGGCAGTGACCTACTGCCCGCAGTCGCGCTGATGGACACCTTGCGCCGCAATGGTCCGTGGGAGAGTCAACAGACCCATGCCTCGTTGCGACGCTATCTTCTCGAGGAAGCATACGAACTCCTCGACGCCATCGACGCGGGGGATCAGGCGAGTCTGCGGGAAGAGCTGGGAGACCTGTTGCTACAGGTGCTCTTTCATGCTCGGATCGCCGCCGATCATCCCACCGATCCTTTCGACATCGACACGGTGGCACGTAGTTTCACCGAGAAGGTCAGCGGCCGCACGCCCGGTGTGTTGTCCGGTGCCCATGCCGACCTCGAGACGCAGATCCGTGAGTGGGAGGAACGGAAGGCCGCGGAGAAGCACCGAGGATCGGTACTCGATGGGATCGCCACCACGGCGCCTGCGCTGGCGCTGACCCAGAAGGTCCTCGAACGGCTCACCGCCGCCGGATATCCGGAGGGGCGCATCGACCCGGCGGTACTCTCAGTGACCGTGACGATCGGTGACGACAGCGTCGAGGACGAGGCGCGGCGTCGCACTCTGGCGCTGATGTCACAAGTCCGTGCGGCAGAGGAACAAGCGGCTCGAGACGGTGTGACCCTTGACGGCCCGGACTCGTGGGAGGCGGTCCTCGACGGAACCGCAGGGGTCGACAGGACGGCCGTAGGAGAATCCGGTGATGCGGATGTGGCCGACCAAGAATCGCGCCACGAGGCCCCGGCGGAGAAGCGGACGGAGATCATCGACGAGGGGATCACCGACGAGGGGATCATCGACGAGGGGATCACCGACGAAGAGATCATCGACGTCGAGGTTGTCGATACGACCGCACCGCCGACGCACTGACTGCACGCGTACCGGCCGGCATCACCCGCGTTCGTCGCCGGTCATCGTGTGCATGATCGAGAAAGTCGCCTGGGTGCTCGACACACTGACCGTCCCGTCGGACGTCCGCGTGTCGTGTGGATGAAGCCCTTGTTCCGCAACGGGTAGAGCGCGCCTGCCGAATCGGGCCGCGCCAGACCTGCCATTGATCTATCAGAACGGTCTTTCGGTGATAACTCGGCGCCGGGTTGATGAGGTGCCGCCGACGATCTGGTGCCGCAGTGCCTTGAGAGATCTCCTGATCTCTCGGCGACACCGGCACCTGCGTTCGTGACGCCCTGCATGTACTACTTCGGTACTTGTCTACCGCGGTCGGAGCGGCGATGCGTTCTGAATCCGGCCGGCGATCAGCGGCGGATGAGCCCCTCAGGTTGGCGACGCCGTCGACGACTTCGTGCTCGCGCGTGGCGTGCGGTGTCGCGGTCCCGATCCTGCTGGCCGCGCTGGTGCCGCCGTTCACCACCGTCGAGTTGTTGCCTATCCTGGCCGTACTGCTTCTCGTGTCGATGCTTGCGTGATCGGCGGATCACGCAAGCATCTGCCTGCCACACTGGGATGAGCCGTGGCGAGGAGGATATCGAGAAGTGGATCTCACCATCGCGCACCTGCGCTACTTCCTCGCGGTGGCTGAGGAACTGCATTTCACGCGCGCCGCGCAGCGCCTGCACATCTCGGCACCCTCGTTGAGCCAGCAGATCCAGCAACTCGAACGCCGGAGCGGCGTCACACTGTTCCGCCGCACCTCACGGCAGGTCCAGCTCACCGCCGACGGCGCCGCCCTCGTCCCACTCGCCCGTGACGCCATCGCCGCGATGGACGCCGTGATCGCCTGGGCCGACAGTTCGGGCACCGCGTCGGTGTTGCGCATCGGGATCGCGGCGTCGAGCGAGATGAGCAACCGGCTGCTCGCGACGGCAGTGGAGCGACACCCGGACACGACCTGGCAGATCCACGGTTTGCCGCTCGCCGATGCACTGACTGCGCTGCGCTCGGGGGAGGTCGATGTCTCGTTGATGATCGCCGATCAGCAGCCCGCCGAGCCGGCAGATGTCGTGGTACGACCCCTGTGGTCCGAGGGTCGGGTGCTCGTCGTCAACGAGCGGCATCGACTCGCCGGGCGGGATGCGGTGACGCTGGCCGAGACCGACGACGAGACCTTCATCGGGATACGTGGTGGCGACGAACCGAAGAGTTGGTTCGTCGATCCGCGTCCGAGCGGCCGACATCTCGAGATCCTGCCGTTGGCAACGCATTTCGACGATGTACTACAGCTGTGTAGCGCCGGGGTGGGGGTCAACATCTGCGGGTCATCGGCCACGGTGACCCACGCGCGACCGGGGCTGCGGTACGTCCCGATCATCGACCTCGCGCCGGTCACGACGTACCTGTGTCACTTGCGTGCCAAGCCGAACGCCCTCGTCGAGGCTTTCGCCGCCATCGCCGAACAGGTCGCCGCCGACACACGATCATGAGGCCCAGCCTCATGATCGTGAGGCGATTCCATGTGGACCAGATCACAGTTCCGAGGAGACACTGGGACGGTGAGTTGCTCCCCGTTCGACACCGTGCAGCGCGACGTCGTCTACCGCTCGCGGCCCTCCGGTGACCTGCTCCTCGATCTCGTCGGCCCCTCGGGCCGCGGACCCCATCCGGCCATCGTTTTCGTGCATGGTGGCGGATGGTTTACCGGTGACCGCACGCTCTGCCCGGATCTGCACCGTCATTTCGCCGCGGCCGGATTTGTGATGGCGAGCATCGACTATCGACTCACTGGCGACGCCGGATTCCCGGCGCAACTCCACGACGTACGTGCTGCGATCGACCATCTACGCTCTCGCGCAAACGAATACGGCATCGATCCAGAACGCATCGGGGTGTGGGGTGCATCAGCGGGCGGTCACCTCGCCGCGCTCGTGGGACTCCACGCGCATCGCTCGCGGCTGCCCGGCGAGGACGCCGATGTCGATGCCCGGGTGTCCGCTGTTGCCGAATCCTATGGTCCGGCAACGCTGGTCGCCGGTGACGTGGCACCCGGACAGCAACTGCCCGGCGCCTCCGTACCGGCTCTGACTCCCGAAGGGCGGCTCCTCGGTGGCGACCCCGCCGAACTGCCCGAGGCCGCCCGCGCGGCGAGTCCGTTGTATCACGTCCACCGCGACGCCCCGCCCGTCCAGATCTCGCACGGTACCGCCGATGTCCTCGTCGGCGACGACCACAGCCGCCTGTTGTTCCGCGCGCTCGCCGACGCCGGGGTGGAGGCCGACCTCTACCTCGTCGACGGCTACCGCCACGGTTTCTTGAACCCGCCCCGACGATCCGACGTGCCGGGCCCGCCGGCGATGGACGAGGGCAGACTCGCCGCGGAGGGTGCCGCTCCCGCTTTGCTGCATTCCGCCCGTGGCGGACGGGAGTCGCAGTGCCGCAAAGACTTCGGCTTCGACGAGATCGCCGGCTTCTTCGTTCGTCATCTGCACCCCGACGCGTCGGTCTCGCCGTCGCCGGGACTGTCTCGACCCGCCCACACCTCAGGAGAGAAGTCATGACCACCACCATCGACCCGGATGCCATGCATGATCGAGCCCCTATCATCGATGCCCTCCCCGGCGAGGCCGTTCCGTATCGACTCGCGAGTGGGGAGGGGCTGCGCTACGAGATCGACAACCAGCTCTGGACGGTCATCGCGCGAACGGCCGACACCGGCGGATTGTTCGACGCCGCATTCATTCTCGGCCCGCGAGGATCCGGTGCCGCATTCCACGTCCTGCCGGACCATCAACGCTCCTATCACGTCTTCGAAGGCTCGGTGCAGTTCTGGCTTCCCGGGCGCAGCCGTGTTCTCGCGCCCGGTGACTCCATCCACGTGCCGCCGGGAACGCCGGTCGCCTACCGCATGCTCGGTCATTGCTCACGCATACTGTTCTTTTCTGCTCCGGGCGGTGCGCTGGACGCCCTCGCCGGCAGTGGCGCGGGGGTGAACCGTCATATCTACTCCGCCGATACGCATTCAGGTCTCAAAATGCCTCTGACAGAACTCTTCTCGTCGATCGGTGCACGTGCTCACGATGAGGCGCTCGCGGCGGTGTCCGACGAGTGGGACGACGCACTGCCGTCGGGGGCGCAAGCATATTTTCTGCGGGCACTCACCGGCGATCGGCGCGCGTGGCCGGACTCCCTCAACTCCTATCAAGCGCGCGGTGCCAACACCGGAGGCCGGTACTTCTCGGTGCTCACCCTCGGCGGCCGGTCGCCGTACATTCCGCAGCACTTCCATCGCCACCACACGGAAAACTTCTTTGTCCTCTCCGGTCGGGTATGGCTGTACGTCAACGGCGTCGAGACCCTGCTCACTGCTGGGGATTACCTGCACGCGCCGGCCGGCACCATCCACAGCTTTGCCTTCGACGCGCACACCACCCAGATGCTGGGCATCCTGACCTCCGATGTGTTCGAGAACTTCTTCGACGTCACCGGCGAGGCCACCGACGACCTCGTCTACACCGAGGGCCTGATCAACCCGGAGCACATGATGGGTAAGCTCGGCGCGGCCATGGCCGACCTGGACCTCGAGTTTGTCGGTCCGTCGCCGACGCGGACACGTGGCCTCGACCTCTGACCGTCTGCGACGGCAAAACGGTGCTGCGTGCATCATGGGACGATGCCCATTGACGATGTGCACGACAGCGCGGAGCCGAATCGGAGCGCGCCGGACCGGACGGCAGGAGAACCGGCCCGCGAGAATGTGATCCTGGTGCATTGGCACGATCTCGGCCGTCACCTGAGCTGTTACGACGCCGACGGAGTCGAGAGCCCGCATCTGGATCGGTTGGCGGCCTCGGGCATCCGCTTCGCCGATGCACACGCGACCGCGCCGCTGTGCTCGCCGGCGCGCGGGTCGCTGTTCACCGGGCAATATCCGCACCGTAATGGACTCGTCGGGTTGGCCCATCACGGGTTCGCCTACCACGAGGGAGTGCCTACGCTGCCGAAGATCGTGGGCGAGGCGGGCTACCGGACGGTTCTGTTCGGCATGCAACACGAGAGCACCGACCCGACGAGCATCGGCTTCGACTCGGTCGACGTGTCCGACTCGCGCTGCGATTACGTCGTCGCCGAGTCGCAGTGGTGGTTGGGCCACCACGTCCGGACCGCGCCGCAGCGGCCGTTCCTGCTGACCGCGGGGTTTTTCGAGACCCATCGCCCATATCCCGAGGACGAATATCCGCCCGCCGACACTTCCGGGATCGACGTTCCCGGATTCCTTCCCGACACCGCCGATGTGAGGGCGGACCTGGCAGGTCTGCACGGCAGCATCACCAAGGCCGACGCCGCGGTCGGTCGGCTGCTGGAGACGGTCGACGATCTCGGGCTCACCGAGAACACGTGGATTGTCTTCGTCACCGACCACGGCCTGGCGTTTCCCCGCGCGAAGTCGACGCTCTACGCGCAGGGCACCGGGATCGCGCTGATCGTCCGCCCGCCGGCGGCGCGCGCGATGCCACCGCAGGTCTACGACGGACTGTTCTCGGGGGTCGACCTCACCCCGACGATCCTCGATCTACTCGGACTCGGCGTGCCCGCCGATGTCGACGGTCACTCGCACGCCGCGCAACTCGTCGCGGCGGGTCGCTCGGTCCGCGACGAGGTTTGCCGCGAAGAGGTCTACACCGAGAAGACCTACCACGACGCCTTCGATCCGATCCGCGCCGTCCGGACCAAACACCACAGCTACATCGAGAACTACGCGCACCGACCCGAGTTGCTGTTGCCCCTCGACATCGCCGACAGCGCCTCGGCGCGCTCGATCGATCCGGCGGTGACCGAACGCGACCGGCCCCGTGTGGAGCTCTACGACCTCGATTCCGATCCGGATGAGCGCAACAATGTCGCCGAGGATCCCGCCTACGCGCAGGTTCGCGCCGATCTCGCCGACCGTCTTGCCCGGTGGCGCACGAGCACCGGTGACGAGCTCCCCAGCGAACCCGACGGCACTGCCATCGCCGAGAGATTCATGGCGGCCTTCCACGCGCGAGCCCGTGACACCGCACCGGAAGAAGAGGCATTGCCGTCCCGCCGACCGCTCGGTGCGCGGCGTGAGCTCGACGGCACCATCACCTCCGGTGAGGGCGATGCGATGCGCGCGTCTGCTGCCGAGGGCACGCCCCGCTGACTGTTGGCCTGATCGTGAAAAGTCAACAATTAAACGCAAATTGAGGCAAAGTGCCTAGGTTGCTCTCGGGTTCGGCGTGGTTGGTTCGGCGTGGTTAGACTGAGCCGATGCCCCACCCTCAGAGCTACCTGGTGTGTGCGAGTCAGCGCAGTGGTAGCACGTTGCTCGTCGAGTCACTCGCGGCCACTGGGGTGGCCGGTACGCCCGAGGAGTTCTTTCAGTTCTTCGCCTCGTCCTCGCAATCACCTCAACCCCGTGAATGGTTTGCCGGAGTGCGGGATTCGTCGATACTCGACATGCTCGACGAGGTCGACGCCGGAACGGTGGACACCCGCGACTTCAGCCGATGGCAGAGCGATGTCCTGGCCGCCGGTCGCAGCAGCAATGGGGTGTGGGGTGGCAAACTGATGTGGAATCAGACGCCGCTGCTCATCGCGCGGACCAGGGTCGGCTCGGGATCATTGCGCACCGCGCTGCGGGAGCTACTCGGAGCCGATCCGCTGTTCGTCCACGTGTTCCGCGATGACGTTGTGCCGCAGGCAGTGTCGATGTGGCGGGCGGTACAGACGCGGGTGTGGCGTGACGGACACGGCCCGCATGTAGATCCGGCGCGTGATGAACGCGCGCAGTACAACGCGGAGGGGATCGCGCATCTCGCGGCGATCCTCGACGATCAGGAACGGCAGTGGCGCCGCTGGTTCGCCGACGAGGGCATCACGCCGATAGACATCGAATTCGGCGAGCTGGTCAAGGACCCCCAGGGCACGACCGCCGGGGTGCTTGCGGCACTGGGCCTCGATCCTGATCTGGCTCCGCCCCCTCCGATCGCACCGCAGTCCAACGCGAGGTCCCAGGAATGGGCGCAGCGCTACCGCCGTGATGCGGAAAGGAACGGATATCCGCTATGACTTCTCCCGATACCGCGGCCACCGACAACGCGGCCACCGCCGAATTCGATCATGTTGCCGCACTGCGCATCCTCGAGTCCGAGGCGGTACACATCATCCGTGAGGTCGTCGCCGAACTCGAGCGGCCGGTGCTGCTGTTCTCCGGCGGCAAGGATTCGATCGTACTCCTGCGGCTGGCCGAGAAGGCCTTTCGGCCGCATCCTTTGCCGTTCCCGATCCTGCATGTCGACACCGGCCACAACTTCGATGAGGTCATCGAGTTTCGCGATCGGCGCGTGGCTCCGAGTGCCGACAACCCCGCGGGCCTCACACTCATCGTGGCGTCGGTGCCCGACGCGATCGCCGCCGGGCGCATCGCCGAATCGACCGACCCGTCGGGATCACGCAACCGGCTGCAGACTCGGGTCCTGCTGGATGCCTTGGAAGAAGGGGGATTCGACGCGGCGTTCGGCGGTGCCCGCCGCGACGAGGACCGCGCCCGTGCCAAGGAACGGGTATTGAGCTTTCGCGACGAGTTCGGACAATGGGACCCGCGAGCCCAGCGTGCTGAACCCTGGTCGCTGTACAACGGTCGCATCCGGCGCGGCGAATCGGTGCGGGTGTTCCCGTTGTCGAACTGGACCGAGACCGACATCTGGCGCTACATCGCGCTCGAGGGGCTCGACCTGCCGTCGATCTACTACGCGGCGCAGCGCGAGGTCTTCGATCGGGACGGCATTCTGCTCGCCGTGTCGCCGTTTTCACAGCCGGCCGCAGACGATGACGTGCGGACCGAATGGGTGCGGTACCGCACCGTCGGTGACCTCACCATCACCGGAGCGGTGCGGTCGAGGGCCACCACCATTGCCGAGATCATCGCCGAAATCAGCGAGGCGACCGTCTCCGAGCGTGGGGAGACCCGCGCCGACGACCGCACGTCCTCGGCGGCGATGGAGGACCGCAAGCGAGAGGGATACTTCTGATGAGTGCTGGGATCTCCACTGCGGACCGCCAGATCCTGCGGCTGGCGACCGCGGGCAGCGTCGACGACGGCAAGTCCACATTGATCGGACGGTTGCTGTACGACACCGGCAGCCTGCCCACCGACCATCTGGCCGGGGTCACCTCCTCTGACGGCAACGTCGATCTGGCCGCATTGTCCGACGGTCTGCGCGCCGAACGAGAACAGGGCATCACCATCGACGTCGCCTATCGGTTCTTTGCCAGCGACACACGCAGTTACGTCCTCGCCGACACCCCCGGCCACGAGCGCTACACCCGCAACACCTTCACCGGGGCGTCCAATGCCCACGTGGCCGTGCTGCTCGTCGACGCCCGTCACGGCGTGCAACGCCAGACCCGCCGCCACGCCCGGATCGCGACCCTGGTCGGGGTGCCGCATGTGATCGCCGCGGTGAACAAGATCGACCTGGTCGACTACTCACACCGGCGGTTCGGTGAGTTGCAGGTCGAATTGACCGAACTCGCAGTGCAATTGGGAATCGGTGAGATCACGGCGATTCCGGTAGCCGCTGCCCTGGGCGATAATGTGGTGCATCGGTCGGCCAATACGCCGTGGTATTCGGGACCCACGCTGCTGGAGTACCTCGAGGCGGTGGAGCTGGCGGCGCCGTCGCCGCAGCCGCGAGAGCTCCGGTTGCCGGTGCAGTGGGTATCGCGCCCTGGGCCCGACGGAAAGCGGATCTACACAGGCCGAGTGGCCGCGGGCACCCTTGCACCCGGCGACCCCATCACCGTGCTGCCATCCGGGTCGGTCAGCACGGTGACGTCGGTGGACACCCTCGACCCCGATCGGCCAGTCGCGGTCGCGGGGCTGTCGGTGTCGGTGCAGCTCGCCGACGAGATCGATGTCGGTCGTGGAGATGTCATCATCAGCGGCGCGCCCGACGCGCACCTGCCGGTCTCGGCCCGGGAACTCTCGGCAACATTGTGCTGGCTGTCCTCGGCGCCTCTGCACGCCGGGGATCGTGTTGCCCTCAAACAGGGAGCGACCACGGTGCGCGCCACCGTGCAGTCACTGGAACGACGACTCGACCCCGAATCGCTACTCGAGGTCGTGGGACCAACGGAGTTGGGGCTCAACGATATCGGTACAGTGACGCTACGAACCTCATCGGTCGTCGTGGCCGACACCTACGCTCAGAATCGCGATACCGGCGCGTTCATCCTCATCGACGAGGCCTCCAACGACACCGTCGCGGCCGGAACGATCCTCGAGGCACGGGAGGTTGTTCCGGGCAAGGCGACGCGCAACGACATCAAGTGGCACCCGAGCTCACTGCAGCGATCCGAACGGTGGACCAAGACAGGACAACGCGGGGCGACGGTGTGGCTGACCGGATTACCTGCCTCGGGGAAGTCCACCGTGGCGGTCGCGCTCGAACGTGAACTGGTCAACCGGGCACGGGTGGCCTACCTCGTCGACGGTGACAACATCCGGCACGGCATCTCCGACGATCTGGGATTCTCGCCAGGTGACCGTGCTGAGAACATCAGGCGCGTCGGGCATCTCGCGCGGTTGTTCGCCGACGCTGGTGTCGTCGCGATTGCGTCGATGGTCTCGCCGCTGCATTCCGATCGCGAGATCGCCCGCGAATTGCATCGCGCCGCCGAGCTCGACTTCATCGAGGTGCACGTGTCGACGCCGGTCACCGAGTGCGAACGACGCGACCCCAAGGGGCTCTACGCGCGGGCGCGGCGCGGTGAACTCAAGGGGCTCACCGGGATCGACGCACCTTATGAGAAGCCCCGATCGCCGGATCTGCGTGTCGACACCACCGGTGCCGACGTCGACGAACTCGCCGGCCGTGTGCTCGCACTGTTGGTCGAACGCGGCATCATCGACCAGTGATGGCTGCCGAGATCGCGCTCACCCCACCCGATGCGGCGCCTGGTGCTGTGAGCGTCGGGAAGGTGATTGCGCAGTAGCCCTGGGCGCCCGACAGCGGTGCACTCGCAGCGGGGCGGTGCCGCACGAGAAGGTGGTGCACTCGGGCGGGGCCTCTGGCCACCACCGCACCGCGACAGGCGCATTCACGAAGAACTTTCCCGAGACCCGCGTTTCGGACACCGTCTCTCCGATGAATCCTACGTGCACCGACACCGCAGACTGGCATCGAGGATGTACCGGTCGTGGCCGAACGGCGAGGTGAGGTGGTAGGCGGGATCAGCCCTGATACCCGAACATCTTCTTGCCGTACCAGTCACCGATCCCGGTGAGTCCCGGTGGGATCGCAAACAGCGAACTGGACACCGGAGAGATGTACTCGTTGAGGGCGTCCTGGGCCAGGTTGTTCTGGATGCGGGCGAACTGCTCGTGCGCGTTCTTCTGATAGGCGATGAAGAACAGTCCGGCCGAGAGCGTGCCGGTGCGGACGTCGATCCCGTCGGTGAAGTTGTATCCGCGGCGCAGGAGCTGGGCTCCGCCGTTGCTGTCGGGGTGGGCCAGGCGCACGTGCGAGAAACGGTCGATCTTGGTACGGCCGTCGGTCCCCTTGACCGTGAAGTTCGGATCGGTGAACTCACCGCCACCCGACAGTGGTGCGCCGGAATCCTTGGTGCGCCCGAAGATCCGCTCCTGATCGGAAATATCGTCGGAGTCCCAGGCCTCGATGTGCATGCGGATCTTGCGGCTGACGAGGTAGCTTCCACCCTTCATCCACGGTTGGTCGGTCTCCTCGCCCACCCACACGAACTTCTCGGCGACAGCCGGCTCCTCGGCCTTGATGTTGGCCGTTCCATCTTTGAAGCCCAACAGATTTCGTGGTGTCACCTGATCGGTGCTGGTTGCCGATGCACGCCCGAACCCTTCCTGCAGCCATCGGAGGGTGATCACGCTGCGCCCGATACGGGCCAGGTTGCGCACGGCGTGAAAGGCCACCTGTGGGTCCTCGGAGCAGGCCTGCACGCAGATGTCGCCGCCGCTGATGGACGGGTCGATGGTGGTGTCGACGGCCAATTGGCCGAGCGGTCGGAGTGCCTCGGGCATCTTGGCGGCCAGGCCGAGCCGGTCGTCGAAGAAGCTCGGCCCGAATCCGACCGTGATGGTCAGACGGTTGGGGCCGAGGTCGAAGGCCTCTCCGGTGTCGGCGGGAGGTGCCATCGGGCGTGACTCGACCGGACCCACCGGTTTGCCCTGGGCGAGCAGACTGGCCGCCGCCGCCCATCGTGCCATCATTGTCTCGACCTGTGCGACCGTCGTCGGTTTGAGATCGAAGGCGGCGAACACGAGCGAATTCTGTTGACGTGTGGTGATACCGGCCTGGTGCTCGCCGTAGAACTCGACGGTCTCGGTGGCCGGATCGCTGCGTGTGTCGGCAGTGGCGGTATAGGTGATCCCCGCGCCCGCGGCACCACCGACAGCCAGCCCGGCACCGGCGATACCAGCGCCGGTGAGGAACCCCCGTCGGTTTACCCGGCCCCGTTTCTGCGGTGTGGGTTCTGGCGTGTCGGTGGTGCTCATGGGGTATCGAACTCTCCTGTCTTGTGGTGTGGGGACGGGGCCGTCAGCTGGCGGCGGCGATCTTTCCGCCGGCCTGCGACAGCGGGTCCTTGACCGCGATGATGGCTGTGGCCATCTCCCGCTTCTGCTGTTCGGTCACGTCGTTGAACGGTTTGAATCCGCCGGGCCCGTTGGGATCCCGGAAGCTGTCGATCAGCGAGTTGACCCGGTCGAAGGCCTGCTGGATCGTCGTCGTGAGCTGCGGATCGATCTCGTTGAGGGCGGTCTTGACGATGGCGAACGCCTGCTGGCTGCCCTCGATGTTGGCTTGCATGTCGACGAAGTCGATGTGCGAGTAGGCCTCTTCCTCACCGGTCAGCTTGCTAGTGGAGACCTCGTCGAGGAGGTCACCGGCCCCGTTGATGATGTCGGCGGGTTTGATGGTGAACGAAGGCTCGTTGACCAGGCGCTGCAGATCCTTCACGTTGGTCAGTACGGTGGCCGCCACTGGCTTCATCCCGTCGAGGTTGCCGGCTTCCCACAGCTGCTTCTCGATGACGTGGAAGCCCTGCCAGGTGTCACCGGGGCCCAGCGCGTCCGGGCGAGCGTCGATGGCGACATCGAGGTTCACGGCTTTGTCGGTCGAGCAGTCCGAAGCGCCGTTGGCGCAGAAGGATCCGGCGATCGGCTCGATACGCTCGTAGTATGGGCGGGCCTTGATGTAGGCGTCCTTGGCGGCGGCGAGATCGCCGGAGTCGACCGCGTCAACGAGGTTCTGGGTCGATGTGGTCAGACTGTTCGCCTGGGTGATGACGTACTGCTTGTATTCGGCCGCGGCCGCGTTGAGCTGGTCGGGGACGCTACCGGTGGCCCTGGTGGCCGTGCCGGTGACGGTGAAGGTGGTCTTCTCGGTGGTCGCACCAGGGCAGTACAGCTGATAGGTGCCCCCATCGAGTTTGTGGGAGAACGACGTTGCCGCCATACCGGGCGCGATGTTCTCGCGTTCGGCGAGGATCTTGCCATCCTGCAACAGCTCCACCTCGCTGACCGCTGCCGCGTTGGTGTTCTTGATCTCGAAAGTGATCGGCCCGGCGTCGACCTTGTCGGGGGTGACCTTGCAGCCGTCGTTGGTCATCTCGACCGTGACGGTCTTCGTCGCACTCGACGAATCGCCGTCGTCACTGCTGCTGCAGGCGGCCACACCTACGATGGCCACGGCGGTCGCCGACACGGCAACCAGTCTGGAAGCCCTCATCAAGTTCTCTCCTTCTTCTCGGGCGGCGCCACCACGGCGGCCGGGTCCATATCCGGGTTCACGTCGGGTCCCGGAGGCTCCAACGTGCTCGGGTCACCGCCACCGGACACCGGGGCCGACGGTGTCGATGGGGTTGGTCGGGTCGGGCGACGGCGCGACGCCATCGCGCACAGTGCTGCAAGCGCCGCGAACACCGCGGCGAAGACGGTAAGGGTCAGCGGCACCGTCACACCGCGCGAATGATGGCGATCGAGCTGATCCTTGGCGGCCCCGAGGGCGGTGAGGTCGGCGGCGGTGGGCTGATGCCCGGTGTCGAATGTGGCGACCCTCCCGAGCACGACCGCAGAGCCCTTTTCCGGGGTGGCCGTCGCGGTGATCGCGTAGCGCACATCGGCGGCGAGTGGACGGGCGAAATACGGATCGACCGAAACGGTGACCGAGGCGCTGACGACGTAGACCACCGGCGCCGACTCGCCGAACCGGCGGGTGTCCAGACCCACCGGCAGACGTCCGCCGTTGCCGGCGACGATCTGGGCGACGCTCACCCGAGTCGGAGCACCCGGTATCAAGGCGGTGATCGGCAGGTTCGGGGTGACGACCTGGTCGAAGGTCGGCGCGGACAGGCCACCGAAGGTGGTCGTCTCACCCCCGGAGAGTCGTTCGAGGGGGGTCGTGACGGCGCCGCTGGTCAGCTCACCGGTTGCGGAGTCCGCGTCTGTTGTCGATACCGAGACCGAGACGTCCGCGGGCACCTGCACCGCGGTGCCGGACAGGATGCCGCTCGTGGTCGGGGTCCCGGTGGGTGGTGCCGCCAGCGTCGACGATGGCGGTGCGGGGCTGGCCGGCGCGGTGAGGAATACCACGAGCGCGGCGATCGACAGCACCGCGGCGCAGGCGCCGGTGGCGATCGCGGCGAGTCGGCGCGGGAATGTGCGCCCGGCCGGCCACAGGACGATCGTGCCGACCACCACTACATAGATCAGCCAGCCGACGACCTCGACGAGGACAGGTTTGGGTTGTAGCCCGAGCACGCCGGTCAACAGCGAGGACTGCACCGAGCCGGGCCGCACCAGCCAGCTCAGGTCGACGACCTGTTGTTGTCCGACGTCGAGCCATCCGGCCTCGTGGGCGGTGTGCAGGGCCGTCATCACCAGCCCGGCCGCGACGAACACCAGCAACAAGCCGGTGATCGTGAAGAAGCGGGCGAGGTTGATGCGCACTCCACCGCGGTAGATTCCGTAACCCAGTGCCACCGCGATGGCGATGCCGAGGATCGCGCCGGCGGCCGAGGGCCCCGCGTTGCCGCTGGCGTTGAATGCCGCCACGAGGAAGACTGCGGTCTCGAGCCCTTCGCGCAGCACCGCCAGGAACGCCATCAGGACGAAGGCGAACGCTGATCCGTTGGTTATCGCATCGGATGCGGCGGATTCCAAGTCCCCCTTGAGGTCTCGGGAATGCTTACGCATCCAGACGATCATGTAGGTCACCATGGCGACTGCGACGGCGCCGATCACCGTCTCCAGGGCTTCCTGCTGCTGTTGGGGCAGATCGCGGGACAGCGCCTCGAACCCGATCGCCACACCGACGCAGATGAGGACCGCCACGATCACGCCGATCCACATCCAGCGCAGTGCGTCGTTGCGCTGTTGGCGGCGCAGGAATGCGGCGATGATGCCAACGATCAGGGCCGCTTCTAGGCCTTCGCGGAGGCCGATGATCAGGGTTGCGAGCATTGTTGCCCTCGTTTCGTGCGATACGGAGCTTGTCTCACGCTGCCGCAAATGTCCGATTCCGTGGCTTGTCGGCGGGCCGTGATACCACGGTCGGCGACCGTGAACTGCGAGGGGATCATGCCCGCCACCAGCTCCATTTGCGACTTCCTTGTCCAGTGCACCCCGGGTTCCGCGCCGGGTGACGCAGCATTGGTGAGGCTAACCGACGATAGTATGCCCTTCCCTCGGGAACCGGATGCGCTCGGGTGAAGTTGAGAAGGGTGTCGGGCTCCGACGCGTCGACGAGTGGAGTCCGGTGTCGGGAATGTGCAACCCTGTGTCGTTCGTGCGGTCGCCATCGTTCGGTGTGGTCATCGTTCTTGTGGTCATCGTTCTTGTGGTCATCGTTCGTGTGGTCATCGGGGAGAGTCCGACGACGAGGTGCAATACGCGTGGTCCACACGCGCAGAAGGGGTAGTGAGGGTGCAAGCGGGTAGCAGTGCGCGCCGGTATCGCGTGCTGATCGGTGTCTGGATCGCTGCGGTCGTCGGATCGATGACCCTGACGAGTTGCCTCGACGTCGGTTCACTGAACCGACCCGACATTCCCGACGGCATCCCGCCCGCGCCCGGTGCGCAGCAGCCCTACATCGACATCGACCAATCGGGCCGGACCGCCGACGCCATGGCCGGCTGGGCTCGTCCCATCGCCGAGGG
Source organism: Gordonia oryzae (assembly GCF_003797185.1). Lineage (GTDB taxonomy): Bacteria > Actinomycetota > Actinomycetes > Mycobacteriales > Mycobacteriaceae > Gordonia > Gordonia oryzae. Next base: position 329,714 of record NZ_RKMH01000003.1, on the reverse strand, counting down.
CACCGGCATTCCGCTGATCTCCCTCGAGGCGTACGGCAACGCCGCGGAGATCCAACGCCAACAGCATCCCGAGTGCGGGCTCGCGTGGACGACCCTCGCCGGCATCGCCGGCGTGGAAAGCAAACACGGTACCTACCGTGGCGCGCGTGTCGCCGCCAATGGTGATGTGTCGCCACCGATTCGGGGAGTGCCGCTCGACGGCACCCGCGGCAACATGGAGATCCCCGACACCGACCACGGCCGGCTCGACGGTGACGCCACCCACGACCGTGCGATGGGGCCCTTCCAGTTCATCCCGCAAACCTGGGAGCGTTACGGTGTCGACGCCAACGGTGACGGCAAGGCCGATCCGGACAACATCGACGATGCGGCGCTCTCGGCGGCCCGCTACCTGTGCGTCTCCTCCGGCGGGGACATGACCACAGCCGCTGGCTGGGAGAAGGCGGTCAAGGTCTACAACAACTCGATGGCCTACGTCATCGACGTACGCAACCACGCCAACGCTTACTCGGTCAACGTAGGCTACTGACGTCGCCGGTCCCTGGCGCAAAGCCATCGCAGAAGAATCGGGAGACATGCCCTAGGCTTTGTCGCGTACCCGTCGGCGCTCAAGAAGACGCCGACCCGTCCATCGAAAGGGGCGCAGCGTGGCAATCATCGAACAGGTGGGCGCGCGTGAAATTCTCGACTCACGCGGTAATCCCACTGTCGAGGTCGAGGTGCTGCTCGACGACGGCACCTTCACCCGGGCCGCGGTCCCGTCGGGCGCATCGACCGGCGAACACGAGGCGGTGGAGCTGCGTGACGGTGGCGATCGCTACAACGGCAAGGGCGTCACCAAGGCCGTCGAGAGCGTTCTCGGCGAGCTCGCCCCCGCGGTCATCGGCATCGACGCCGAAGAACAGCGACTCGTCGACCAGGCGCTCCTCGACTGCGATGGCACCCCCGACAAGGGCCGCGTCGGCGCCAACGCGATCCTCGGTGTCTCGCTCGCGGTGGCCAAGGGCGCTGCCGAATCGGCTGGGCTGCCGCTGTTCCGCTACGTCGGTGGACCCAACGCGCACATCCTGCCCGTGCCGATGATGAACATCATCAACGGCGGTGAGCACGCCGATAACGGCATCGATTTCCAGGAATTCATGATCGCGCCGGTCGGTGCCCCGACCTTCAAAGAAGCGCTGCGCTGCGGCGCCGAGGTCTACCACGCACTCAAGTCGGTCCTGCACAAGCAGGGTTTGAACACCGCGCTCGGTGACGAAGGTGGTTTCGCTCCCGACTTGCCCAACACCGAAGCCGCGATCGCGGTCATCGGCGAGGCCGTCGAGAAGGCCGGCTATGGCTTCGGCCGCGATGTGGTGATCGCGCTCGACGCCGCCTCGACCGAGTTCTTCTCGAACGGTGTGTACAAGCTCGAGGGCAAGGACTTCTCGTCCGACGAGATGGTGCCGTTCTACGAGAAGCTCATCACCGACTTCCCGATCGTCTCCATCGAGGACGGTCTGGCCGAGGACGACTGGGACGGTTGGGCCAAGCTCACCGAGGCCATCGGCGACCGCGTGCAGCTCGTCGGCGACGATTTGTTCGTCACCAACCCCGAGCGGCTCGAGGAGGGCATCTCCAAGGGCATCGCCAACGCGCTGTTGGTCAAGGTGAACCAGATCGGCAGCCTCACCGAGACCCTCGACGCCGTCACGCTGGCGCACCACAACAGCTACAAGACGATGATGAGCCACCGGTCCGGTGAGACCGAGGACACCACCATCGCCGATCTCGCCGTGGCCTGTGGCTGCGGTCAGATCAAGACCGGCGCACCAGCCCGTAGTGAACGTGTGGCCAAGTACAACCAACTGCTGCGTATCGAAGAGGGCCTCGGCGACGCGGCACGCTACGCCGGAGACCTCGCCTTCCCGCGGTTCTCGTTCGGTTCGTGATTAGCTAGGGCCCATGGCCGATGCCGATGGGCGTTTCAACTCCGAGCGCGACGGGCGTCGGCGGGCGAAGCGATCCACCAGGGATCCGCGTTCTGCCGAACGCGCCCGCCGTGCCCCTCGTCGCTCCGCGTCGTCGCGTCGTTCCCCGGTCTCGGTGATCGAGACCGGGGAACAGGAGATCCATCGCGACGACGTCGACCTGGTCGACGAGATCGGCGCCGACGCAAGCCCCGCCGACGCGGCCTTTGACGGCGCGCCCCGGCGGGTGTCGGCGCGGGGGAGTCGTACGCCGCGTCGTCGCCCCACCATCGCCGACTCCGTCACGGCGCGCATGCGCGGTCTCGACGCCAAACGCGCGGTCATCATGGCGCTGGTGATCGGCGTCGTCGCCATTGCGCTGGCGCCGTCGCTGCGCAATTACTACCAAGGCCGCTCGGAGTACAACCAGGTCGTCGCTTCCAACGAGCAGTTGCGCCATGAGGAGGCCTACTACCAGAAAAAGGTCAACGAGCAGGGCGACCCGGCATACAAGGAGGCTCAGGCGCGCGAGCGGTTGGGCATGGTGCGTCCAGGTGAGACCGGACTGGTGATGATGTACCCCGGCGACGCCGACAAGCAGGCCGCCGAACAGGCCGCGCAGAAGCATGCGGCCAATCCTTGGTACAGCAACCTCTGGGAATCGGTGGCCACGCCTCCCGACGGTCGGTGACCGGCGTTTTTCTCCCGGCCGCCTCTCGGCGGCTACTGTGACCACTCGTGAGCATCTCCTCCGACGATCTCGCGGTTGTCGCCGCCCAACTCGGCCGTGCGCCACGCGGTGTGATCGAGGTCAGCTACCGCACTCCCGACGGTGTTCCGGCCGTTATCAAGACCCGGCCCCGACTGCCTGACGGCACACCGTTCCCCACGCTGTACTACCTGACCGATCCGCGCCTCACGTCGGAGGCGAGTCGGCAGGAATCGGCCGGTGTCATGAAAGACATGACCGCGCGGCTGGCGACCGACGCACAGCTGGCCGCGGCCTATCGCGCCGCACACGAGTCCTATCTGGCCGAGCGCAATGAGATTGAGTCTCTCGGAACGGATTTCACCGGCGGCGGGATGCCCGACCGGGTCAAGTGTCTCCATGTGCTGATCGCGCATTCGCTGGCCACGGGTCCGGGGGTGAATCCGCTCGGCGACGAGTCGGTGGCATTGGCCGCGCAGGCCGGATTGCGCGGGACCGCCATTCCGGTCGACTGGCCGTCGGCGCCCGTCAACGAGAACGGAGATGTCGGATGAGTGTGGTCGCCGCCGTCGACTGCGGGACGAACTCGATTCGCCTGCTGGTCGCGCAGCCCGGGGAGACGACGCCGCTGACCGATATCCACCGGGAGATGCGGGTGGTTCGTCTCGGCCAGGGCGTGGACGCGACGGGGCAGTTCGCCGACGAGGCGATCGAGCGCACCCGCGTGGCCCTTGCCGACTACGTCGAGGTGATGATCGGCGCAGGAGTGGAGAAGGTGCGGATGGTCGCGACGTCGGCGACCCGTGACGCCGTCAACCGGGACCGGTTCTTCGCCATGACCGCGGAGTTACTCGGTTCGGTGGTGCCCGGGACGGTCGCCGAGGTCATCACCGGCGCCGAAGAAGCGCGACTGTCATTCCGCGGGGCTGTGGGAGAACTGCCCGCCGATCAGGGGCCGTTCGTGGTGACCGACCTCGGGGGCGGCTCGACAGAGGTCGTTGTGGGCGACGGCGATCGGGTCACCGCGGGCTTTTCCGCCGACGTCGGCTGTGTGCGCGTCACCGAACGTGCCCTGCCGTCCGACCCGCCCACCGCCGCCGAGGTTGCCGCCGCGCAGGGGTTCATCGCGGAGCGACTCGCCGAGGCGTTCGCGGCCGTCGACGTCTCGTCCGCGCGCACCTGGGTTGGGGTGGCGGGAACCCTGACGACGCTGTCGGCACTGCACCTCGGTCTCGCCGAATACGATTCCGACGCGATCCATCTGTCCCGGGTGGGGCGTGACGATCTCGACACCGTGTGCCGAGGACTGGTTGGCATGACACGTGCTGAGCGGGCGGCGATCGGCCCGATGCACCCAGGTCGCGTCGATGTCATCGGCGGCGGCTCGCTGGTGACGATGGAACTGGCCCGCCAATTGGCCCAGCGCGCCGGGATCACTGAACTCGTCGTCAGCGAACATGACATCCTCGACGGCATCGCGCTGGGTGTGCTCGACTAGGCCCACTAGCCCAGCACCCCGCCTACGGCGCTCGCCATTCCGCCGACGGCGCTCGCCACTGTGCCGACGGCGCTGGCTACTGTGCCGACGGCGCTGGCTACTGTGCCGACGGCGCTGGCTACTGTGCCGACGGCGCCTGGGTCAGATCAGCGAGAGCTGTTCGCCAGATCCGGGTTGCGCAAGGAGATGTTGTTGCAGGCCTCGCAGACGGTTTCGGGGATGATCCCGTTGCGCTGCAAGAGGCCGAAGACCACGCAACCCAGGCAGAGGCCGAGCGCGAATTCCAGTGTGGCAGCGACGATCAGGACGCCGACGACGATCTGGGCCGCGAGTCCGTAGCCGAGGAGGCTCAGCACGAGCGCGGTGGTGCTGAAGGCCAGTCCGATGCCCTGTGCGAACCGCTTCGGGGGTCCGGGAACGAGTTTGGTCTTGCGCCAGATCTTGGGGGCAATGACCCGCACCGAGAGCTGACCGAATGGCGACAGCGTGGGCCCGGACGCGACGCGCAGGGCGAACCCGATCGCCAGCAGCGCGTAGAGCGCCCAATGATTGACAACGATCGAGACGATTGCAAGCGCCACCACCAGGCCCGCGGTGGATCGCGCCGCGTAATCATTCACCGGGTTGGGGAAGGTGAACACCGAACGCACCGACACAAGATCCTCCTCTGACGTCTCCAACAGGAGTAAGTTACGCGACGCTCTGCTCGGAGTCACGGGTTGGGCTCATGACGAATGAAACCAAGGCATGGGGGCGCTGTGGACGTATTTCCGGGCGCTGTCGGCGATATGGCGGTAGCCCCGGTCACTCCTCGACCAGGGCTACCGGGCTCTCAAGGGGCGCGCCATCGGTATCGTCGGCGTCACGGTCATCGCCGCCGGAGTCCGGATCGGACTCGTCGAGATCCGGCGGGACCGCCGGCGCCTCGAGCGACCCTTCGAGGTTGAGTGGCTCTCGGTCCGACGTTGCCGACTCCTTGATCGCGGGAGCGTCGACGGAGTCCTCGGCATCGAGAGCGCCCTCGTCGTGGTCGTCGGCGAGTTCGGCGTCGAGGACGTGGTGCGACTCGTCCGCCTTGGCGCGTTGCGCCGCCTCCCGCATCTCGAAGCCGTCGGTGACGATCTCACCGATCTCCCGGGCCACACCGGCCACGGCGCTGGTGATGATGGTGGCGATCTGGCCGACATGGGTGGCGGTGGACTCCACCAGTTCCTGGATCAGATCCTTGTTGCGTTCGATGCGATCGACCACGGTGGATTCTCCTCGCTGGGTCGTGCGGGATGGTGACGCGCGCGGACGGCAAAGCCGAACGGGCGGCATCGACGGTGTGATTCCGACGATACCGCCCGTCTCGGGGCGACGCGATGGCTTGCTCAGGCGACCTCGGCCGGCTTGTGTCGGTCGATGATGACCGTCAGATCGTTGTCATCGCGGGTCATGAAGTTCGGCAGCGACAGCTTGGCGATCTTCTTCCAGGTCGACCCGAGCTGATGGCTCAGCGACCCGGTGTTGTACGGCAAACCGTAGCGCTCGCACACCTCGCGTACCTCGGCCGACATCGCCGGATACCGGCTGGCCGGGATGTCGGGGAAGAGGTGATGCTCGATCTGATGCGACAGGTTGCCACTCATGATGTGGAACAGCTGACTGCCGGTGATGTTGGCCGAGCCCAGCATCTGCCGCAGATACCACTGGCCGCGTGTCTCGTCGGCGCATTCCTCGGCGGTGAAAGTCTGTGCACCGGTGGGGAAGTGACCGCAGAAGATGATGGAGTACGCCCACACGTTGCGCACCAGATTGGCGGTCGCGTTGCCGAGCAGGGTCGGCACGAACATCGGGCCGCTGAGGGCGGGGAAGACGACGTAGTCCTTGAGAACCTGTCGACTTGCCTTGCGCCACATGCCCTTCACGAGGCCTTTGATGTCGCTCCACTTGCGCTTGCCGGCGACGATGTTCTCCGCCTCGAGATCGTGGAGCATCACGCCCCACTCGAACAGCAGCATCAGCGCGGTGGCGTAGCCGAGGTTGCCGAGATAGTAGGGGTTCCACTTCTGATCACGTGCCATCCGCAGGATGCCGTAACCGATGTCGCGATCCTCGCCGAGGATGTTGGTGAAGGTGTGGTGCAGATAGTTGTGGCTGTGCTTCCACTGATCGGCCGGACATACGTTGTCCCACTCGAATTCGCGAGAGTTGTAGGTGTCCTCACGCATCCAGTCGTACTGGCCGTGCATGACGTTGTGGCCGATCTCCATGTTGTCGAGGATCTTCGAGACCGACAGGGCGCCGACACCGGCGACCCACGCGGGCGGGAAGAACCCGAGGAACAACAGTGCGCGCCCTGCGAATTCGAGTCCACGCTGCGTACGGATGATCGAGTACAGGTACTCGCGATCCTTGGTACCGAGATCGGCGACCACGCGGGCCTTGATCTCGTCGAGCTCGCGGCCGAGTTGTTCGACCTGTGCGTAGGAGAGCCGCACGGTGTTGGGGTCTGCAACCTTGCGCAGCGCGAGCGGCGCGGCGGTCTCGGTCTCGGGTGTCTCGGTTTCGGGGGGAAGGATGTTGGTTGCCATGGGTGTCATACCTCGATTTCGACGTCGCCGACGGGTGCGTTGATGCACAGCTGGATCTGGGTGTCGGATTCGGTATCGGTCTCGCCGGTCAGCACGTTGCGGGTGCAGCCCGACTTCTTGATTGCGGTGCAGGAAAAGCAGATCCCCATCCGGCAGCCGGACTCGGGGCTCAGCCCCGCCGACTCGGCCTGGTCGAGGATCGTGCGACCGTCGTTGGTCGCCGAGGTGCCCGACGCGGTGAAGCTCAGTTCACCGTGGACGGGCTCATGGGGATCGATGGCCGCCGGCACGGCGAGGGTGAAGGCCTCGCTGTGCACACGGGCGTGCGGATGGGCGGTCTCGTAGTGGTCGAAGACCGCGTCCATCAGGGTCGCCGGCCCGCAGACGAAGACGTCCGCATCGTCGTGGTCGGCGATGCCCTCGAGGTGCGCGCCGGTGAAATGTCCGATGACGCCCTCGTCCATCCCGGCGTCCTCGGTACCGCGGGTGTAGTGCAGTCGCAGGTCCAGGTGAGGATGCACCGCGGCCAATGCGGTCAGTTCGGCGCGGTAGGCGAGGTCCGACGGTTTCCGGGCGTAGTGGACAAAGGTGACCGGCTCGTCATAGCCATTCGCAACGAGCGTACGCAGCATTGAGAGTGCAGGTGTAATGCCGCTACCGCCGCTGATGAACACCGGCGCACGTACCTCGGCAGGCAGGACGAAGTCGCCTGCAGCCTGCGAGAGGCCGTAGACGTCGCCCACCGCCGCGGTCTTGCGCAGGTATCGCGAGACCAGTCCGTCGTCGTGTGCGGTGATGGTCAGTTCGACGGTGCCCTCGGGTCCCGCGGCAGCGTTGGCGGGGGAGAAGCAACGGGTCTGGCGCACGCCCTCGACCACCACGCTGAGCTGGATGAATTGACCTGCCTCGTGTCCTTGCCACTGGCGCGTGGGGGCGAGGGTGAGCCGGACCGTTCGGTCGGTCGGACGCTCGACGCGGATCACTCGGGCGCGTAGGTCACGCCAGGTCAGCATCGGGTCGACCAGTTCGAGATAGCGGTCGACCGGATGCGGGGACATGGTCGCCTCGATGATCGAGGAGAACACTTCGGGAAGGCGGATGCTCATGGTGCAGGCTCCGTTCGTCTCACTCCGGTGAGTGAACATCTGTACTCCGAATAGTGTGGCATGTTTCCGGCCCGGTTCGTCAAGGGATCGGCGCAGTTCGTGATCGCGTCACAGCGCGCGAGAGCATGTGATGGACACCACGGCGAAGCGGTCGGAGCGCGCAGAGGTGGTGAGGGTGGCGGTTCGGGTACCGGTGCGGCGTCGGACACGCTCGGAGGACGGAACTCCGACGTGAGACAGGCGCCGACAACGCTGTTCGTGGCCAACCGCATCGAGATCGCGCTGCGGATGCTCCGAACGGCATCGGCACTCGGCCTGCGCACAGTCGCCATGTACTCCGTCGACGACGCGGACGCTCCGCACGTCAGAGCGGCCACCACGGCCGTCGCGCTTCCAGGTACCGCTCCCGCCGCCGATCTTGATGCCGGTGCGCGGGTGTCGGCCGCGTCCTCGGCCGGTGCGATGATGGTTCACCCCGGTTACGGGTTCCTCGGTGAGGATGCCGATTTTGCCGACGTGAGGAACTGCTGCGGGGTGCGTGCTACATCGAGGTCCGGGTCGTTGCCAGTCTCGATGCGGACGGCACGGTGCGGCGCTCGCGCTCGGTGACCGGGACTGTCAGGAGATCGGACCGGTCCACGTGCAGATTCGCAGCAGCGTCATCGACGTGCTCGTGCGCGACGACGCTGACGCCGTGGCCGGCGCGCGGCACTGCCTGTCCCTCCTTCCAGGGCAAACTTCACCGATGAAAAGCGCCCGATCCGCGATCGGCACGACGCGCGTCTTTTCGGAGAATCGCTTGCGCGCCTGCGGTATTCAGGCTGTTATCGATGGGATCGCCGATGTCGGATCGGTGCAGTGGCTGCGCCCGTCCACGGCCGCGGCATCGTCACCGCGTTGATCCGGGTCCAGGGTGTGGCGCACGGCCTGTTGGCCAGTTCGGTTCGACACCTCGGCGGGCGATCGACGCCGGGGCTGCCGACAAGGCCGACGAATATCTGGCGCTGTGCCATGCACACCGACTTCGGTCTTCGTCGCCGGTGCGAGATTGACCGTGCCGTTCGGCACCGCGATCCCGCGTAAGGGTTTACGGGGGCTCGGCTCGAAGGTCTACGAGCACGGTCAGGCGTTGCACCCGGCCACCACCTCGAACTCGACGACGTGATCGACCTGTCGACCACCACCCCGGGACCGGATTCGTCAGCTCGGGCGATCAGTCGAGCAGAGCACTGAGTGCCGTCGGCACACGGACGTGCGACCATCCGAGCGATGGCCGTGATTCCGTAGTCACTCGCAGATGATGAGGAAGAGACTCAGGTCACAGTTGACAGGCGAAACGATGTCACTCGCGGATCTACTCGGCCGCACGGCTCCGGTCACCGGCGCCGCTGCTTGGCTGCGGCATTACGACCAGTGACAGCGGCCAACACCTCGGCGACGCGGCACCTATCGGGCTTTCAGCGAGGCACTGCGCAGGACGGATTCCCTGCGCCCCAACCCCACCGCAGCCACCCGGGGACCACTCCACCGGCACCGTCGGTTTCTGCGGATGTGCAGCACTGCGATGCCCACGATGCGCTGCGTGATTCGCTGCGACGCCGGTTCGCTGATCTGCCGGCGCCGGACAACGGCTATCGCCACCGTGCCGGCCGGCCGAACTCGTCGCCCTGGCCCATCATCTTCCTGGCGGTAAGCGCAGGTGAGAGCGCTTCTGGCGGGTTCGGCGCGCCGTGGACCCGGCACCGGGGACACACTGCGATGTCCTAGACTCGGTTAGGTGACCCGCCGCCCCACTTCGCGTGCCCCGCGGCCTGCGGAACCGGAGAGCCGTGCCGATCGCAAGAACCGCACCCGACAGGCGTTGCTCGAGACCACGCTGGACCTGGTGAGTGAACGCAGCTTCGCCAGTATCAGTCTGCGGGAGGTCGCCCGCGGCGCGGGGATCGTCCCGACAGCGTTCTACCGGCACTTCGCGTCGATGGAGGATCTCGGCGTCACGCTCGTCGAGGACTCGATGCGGATTCTGCGCCGCACACTGCGCGAGGGCCGGCGCGACCTCGCTGCTCGTCAGGCGCTGCCGACGGCACAGAATTCGTTGGCGATCCTGCTGAGCCATGTGCACGAGCATGAGACCGATTACCGCTTCTTGATACGCGAGCAGCACGGCGGGGTCGCCGAAATCCGTCGCGCGATCGACACCGAATTGCGATTGTTCTCCAAGGAACTCGCCATCGACCTGTCGCGCATCCCCGATCTCTCGCAGTGGCAACCGCAAGACCTCGAACTGGCCGCCGAACTCATCGTCTCCATCATGCTGACCGCGGTGGCCGACCTGCTCGACGGTGAGCACCGCGGGCGCGATGTCGAGGCCGACATCGTGCACCGCACCGAGCGGCAACTGGTGATGGTGTTCCTTGGCATGGGGCAGTGGAAGAGCGGATAGGGGACGAGCGGGTGGGCCCCCGCCGGTGCGGAAGGGCGCCGGGCGAGTCGAGGGTTTTCGCGCGCGCCGATTTCAAGGGTGGGCCGCGCCGGCTTCTCGGGTGAGGATGGCCGACGTTGTCGCGCACCGAGTCGTCGGTGCGTCGCGTTCACACGACGAGCAGGAGACCCGTGTCCACCGAGAAGATCGCCGACGAGATCAAGTTCGCCTATTGGGTGCCCAATGTGTCCGGTGGGCTGGTGACCAGTGACATCGAGCAGCGGACCAGCTGGGACTACGAGTACAACGTCAGACTCGCGCAGACCGCCGAGAACAACGGCTTCGAGTACGCGCTGTCCCAGGTCCGTTACGAGGCGTCCTACGGTGCGGAGTTCCAGCACGAGTCCACCAGTTTCAGCCTCGCGCTGCTACTGGCCACCCAGCGACTCAAGCTGATCGCCGCCATCCACCCGGGTCTGTGGCATCCGGCCGTGCTCGCGAAGTTCGGCGCGACCGCCGACATCCTGTCGAACGGACGCTTTGCGATCAACGTGGTCAGCGGATGGTTCAAGGACGAGTTCACCCATCTCGGCGAGCCGTGGCTTGAGCACGACGAACGGTACCGTCGCAGCGCGGAATTTCTCCAGGTCATCCGCAAGATCTGGACCGAGGACAACGTCGACTTCCGTGGCGACTTCTATCGCATCCACGACTTCACCCTCAAGCCCAAGCCGCTCAACACCCCCGAGCGTCCCAATCCCGAACTGTTCCAGGGCGGTAACTCGACCGCGGCCCGCAACAACGGTGGCCGCTTCTCCGACTGGTACTTTTCCAACGGCAAGGACTTCGACGGCGTCACCGAGCAACTCGATGACCTGCGTGCCGTCGCACAGGCACACGAGCGTGAGGTGCGCTTCGGGCTGAACGGCTTCATCATCGCCCGCGACACCGAGGCTGAGGCCCGCGATACTCTGCGTGAGATTGTCGAGAAGGCGAATCGTCCTGCGGTGGAGGGCTTCCGGTCGGCGGTGCAGCAGGCGGGCAACTCCACCGGCAACAAGACCGGCATGTGGGCCGATTCTTCCTTCGAGGATCTCGTGCAGTACAACGACGGTTTCCGTACCCAGCTGATCGGCACGCCCGAGCAGGTCGCCGAGCGAATCGTGGCCTACAAACGTCTCGGCGTCGATCTCATCCTCGGTGGATTCCTGCATTTTCAGGAAGAGATCGAGTATTTTGGCGAGCGCGTCCTGCCCCTCGTTCGAGAGCTCGAAGCCGCGCAGCCCAGCACCGTCGGCTGAGATGAGCCTCACCGCTTCCGGCGTGCGGGCCGATCGAGGTGCCGCGCGGCTGGATTCGGCCGAGCGGGCCCGAGCCGCCGCGCACGCCCTCGCCGATCGGTTCGCCTCCGGCGCCGCCGAACGCGACGCGCAGCGTCGGCTGCCCCACGAGCAGATCGACGAGTTGTCAGCGAGCGGGCTGCTCGCCGTCACCGTGCCGGACCGATTCGGTGGGCCCGACCTGGCACCGAGCGTGGTCGCCGATGTGACCCGTATCCTCGCCGCCGCGGATCCCAACATCGCGCAGATTCCGCACAGTCACTTCGTCTATTTGAACCTATTGCGGCTCGCCGCGTCGGAAGAGTTGGCACGCAAGCACTTCGACGCCGTGTTGCGCGGCGGCCGGGTGGCCAACGCGCAATCTGAACGCGGTGGAACGACGATCGCCGACATCTCCACGACGCTCGTAGCCGACGGTCCTGGTCGGTTCCGTCTCGACGGCGAGAAGTTCTATGCCACGGGCTCGTTGTTCGCCGACACGCTGGCCGTGCTGGCCCGTCACGACGCCGACGAACACCTCGACGGCGGTGAGTACGTGGCGTTCATCCCCGCCGACGCGCCCGGGGTGGAGCTCGTCGACGACTGGGATGCCTTGGGGCAGAAGACTACCGGCTCGGGGACGGTGCGGCTGCGGGGTGTCGCCGTCGATGTCGCAGACCTCGTCGCTCGTGCGCCCGCGGTCTCCCGGCCCACCGGATACGGTGCGTTCGCGCAGTTGCTGCACGTCGCGATCGACGTCGGCATCGCACGCGGCGCCCTCGACACCGCCGCCGAGTTCGCCCGCACCAGTGCCCGACCGTGGTTCGAGGCCGGTGTCGAGCGGGCCGTCGAGGATCCGCTGTTGGTGCAACGATTCGGGGAGCTCGGCGTCGACCTCATCACCGCCGAGGCGACCCTCGACGCCGCCGGGCGTGCGGTCGACCGGGCTACCGGGTTCGCTCCGTACGAGACCGCCACCGCCGACGGAGCCGGCCACGACGCACATGCGGACGCCGTCGCCGACGCGTCGATCGCGGTGGCCGCGGCCAAGGTCGTCGCCGACCGCGTGGCCACCGGCATCGCGTCGGCGCTGTTCGAGGTGGGCGGCACTCGCAGCGCTGCTGGTGGCACGGGCCTGGATCGCTTCTGGCGCAATGCCCGAACGCACACCCTGCACGATCCGGTGCGCTGGAAGCTGCAGCACATTGGACGCAAGGTTCTGCGTGCGGAGAACCCGCCCGTACACGGTGTCATCTGAGCGAATGAATTGTCGCTGAGACGATCGCGAGGTCGTTCTTCCGGACCGCCGACGACCGTCGATTTGTCGGTGTGCACCGTTATGCTCACAGGATGTCAACCAGTCGCGCCAACACCCAGTTCGGGCCGTATCGCCTGGACGAGTTGCTGGGTCGGGGCGGGATGGGTGAGGTCTACCGGGCCTACGACACCACCAAGGACCGCGAGGTTGCGCTCAAACTGCTCAATCCCGGCCTCGCCGACGACGCCGTCTACCAGCAACGGTTCCGCCGCGAATCCCACGCCGCCGCGCGGCTCGGCGAACCCCACGTCATCCCGATCCACGACTGGGGAGAGATCGACGGTGTGTTGTTCATCGACATGCGACTCGTCTCGGGTGAGGATCTGCGCGCGCTGTTGCGGCGTGAGCATGCGCTCGCCCCGGCACGGGCGGTCAGCATCATCGAGCAGGTGGCCTCGGCACTCGACGCCGCCCACGCCGACGGTCTGGTGCATCGCGACATCAAACCCGAGAACATCCTGATCGCGCAGAACGACTTCGCCTATCTCGTGGACTTCGGTATCGCCCACGGTTCCGACGACACCCACCTCACGCAGGCCGGCACCGCCATCGGGTCGATCGCGTACATGGCTCCGGAACTGTTCGATGCCGTCCCGGTGAGTATCGCCAGCGATATCTACGCACTCACCTGTGTCCTGTTCGAAAGCCTCGCCGGGCGTGTGCCGCATCCCGCCGACACGATCAGCTCGGCGATCAAGGCCGCGGTCATGTCCCCGCCTCCCGCACCGAGCAGCGTCAACGCCGAGGTGCCCCGGGCGATGGACGCGGTCATCAGCCGCGGACTGGCACCGGAGCCGGCGCGACGCTACGGCAGTGCCACCGAACTGGCCTCCGCGGCCCGCGCCGCTCTGACCGGCGAGGCCGGTGACGGCACGACGACGATCGTCCCGACCGCCATGCCCGGACAACCCGGCCCGAACCTGCGCAAGCCGGCCCCGCCGACCGTGCTCGGTACCGCCGCGGAGAACGACGAGGCGATGCGCGCCACCCAGATCCGACCGTCGGCGCCCATCGGGCCGATCGGCGGTGGGAGCGCAGCTACTCTGTCTGAGTCCCACAACTATTCAGGGCCCCACAACTATTCGGGACCCCAGAACTACTCCGGACCCCAGAATCTGTCGGGGCCGCAACAGTTCTCGGGCCCGCAGGTGCCCGGCGGCATGCCCCCGGGGTACCCGCCGTACGGGCAACCCGGCTATGCCGAACCGCGGCGGGACCGTTCGCTGGTCGTCGCGGTCACCGCCGTGATCGTGGTGGCCGTCCTCGGTCTGCTCGGCGTCGGCGCGTACTGGTTGTTCACGCGTAATTCGGGTGACGACTCGACGGCGCAGTCACCGACGACGACCACGATCACCGCGGCCCCGCCGATCACCAACCAGCCGACGGTGACCGCCGCGCCGTCGTTCCCGCCCAATGCGGTTCCGTGCGACGCGACGTCGGCGATCGGCTCGCAGGTGACCAGCTGTTCGTTCGCGCAGGCGGTGCGAGATGCTTACCACAACTCGGGCCCCTACGGTCAGTCACGAGCGGTGGTCGCCTACAGCCCGGTCACCGCGCAGGCCTACACGATGGTGTGTGCCCCGCAGGGTTCGGCGGTGGTGTGTCAGGGTGGCAACAACGCCGTGGTCTATGTCCTGCCGTGATGGCGGGGTCCCCCGCGTGCCCTCGTGGCAGGCGGCGCCGACCGGTGACTGGGAAATGCAGGTGAGGGGAGTGTCGATGGGGAAGCGACGTGGCCGGGCGGTGAGCGTGTGGGTCGCCGGCGCGGCGCTTGCCATTGCCGGGGCGATGGTGATGACCGGCTGCGCGACCGGTGAGTCGTCGGCCCCGCGATCCACGGTCACCGTGTACGCCTCGTCAACGACCTCGGCCGCGGCGTCGGCTTCGTCGACGCCGCCCAGCGCCGGCGCGAATCCCGCGCTGGCCGCTGGATTCCGCCGCGTCGCCGCCGGGACGGGACTGCGGGTGGGCATTGCGGTCGCTCCGGTCGGCCCGAACGCGACAGCGAGCCTGCTGTTCGGGGACCGCGATCCCGGTGTGGCGTGGTCGACGATCAAGGTGCCGCTCGCCGTGGCCGCCGAACGTGAGAACGGGACGTCCTCGTCGGAGCGCGACGCCATCATCAACTCCGACAACCAAGCGGCCGAACAACTCTGGGCGTCACTCGGTAGTGATACCGAGGCGTCGGCCAAGGTGACCGCGGTACTGCGCGAGGGCGGCAACCCGAACGCTGTGGTGCCCTCGCAGCAGTTGCGTTCGGGCTTCACGATCTTCGGGCAGACCCGCTGGACGCTGCCGGACGCGGCGACCTTCGCCGGGCATCTGCCGTGCATGCCGGGCACCGGTCACGTGCTCTCGCTGATGGGCCAGGTCGCCGGCAACCAGCAGTGGGGTGTGGAGATCATGCAGATTCCGAAGGCCACCGCCGTCAAAGGTGGATGGGGCCCTGGCGTCGACGGGGCCTACCTGGTGCGGCAGATCGGCGTCCTCACCTACCGCGACGGTCAGCAGAGTGCGGTGGCGATGAGCGCCGTCGGAGGGTCGATGTCGTCGGGGACCGCGGCGCTCAACGCTCTCGGCAATTGGCTGAACCAGAACATCGCTGCACTGCCGCGCGGCCGCTGCCGCTGACCCGGAGCGCAGTTCGACGTCGATTGTTCGGCGCAGGTGTCCCGGTCACGGCCCGCACACGGTGCGGTCTCGGTTGATCGGCCGGCCACGTGGTGGTGCCCAGACGGCGGTTAGAGTTCTTGATGTTACTGAAGTGACCCAGGAGGCCTGTGTGGCGTTGTGGAAACGATGGACCGTGGCGTGTGCGACGAGTCTGGTGGTGGCGAGCGCCGGTCTCGCCGCAGCGGGCGTGGCAGGAGCCGCCCCGCTGCCGTTCTCCGTTCCGGCGACGCCCGCGTTACCGCCCCTGCCCGAGCCGTTGCGGACGTGGCTAACCCCGCCCGTGCCGTCACGAGAGGCGTTGACCAAATCCTTTGCGTCGTTCCAGAAGTCACTCGCCACCACTACCCCGGGCGCGATCGGTCTCGCTCTCGCACCGGTCGGATCGGACTCGGTGATCTCGGTGGGCACCTTCACCACAGGACGGGCGTGGTCGACGCTGAAGGTCCCGGTGTCGCTGGCCGCCGAACGTCGGCTCGGCTCGGCGGTGCTCGACGACGAGACCAACGCCATCACTGTGTCCGACAACGACGCCGCAGGGGATCTCTGGACGCAGCTCGGTCCCGGCGCGACGCCGGTCGACGCAGTGACTGCGGTCCTGCGCGAAGGCCACGACCTCAACACCCATGTCAGCTCGCAGCTCGACTCGGCGACGTCCTACCCCGGGTACACCATGTGGGCGCTGGCCGATCAGGCGATCTTTGGGGCACATCTGCCCTGTATGCCCGGTACTGATCGGCTGTTGGCCTTGATGGGTGCGGTCGGACCCAACCAGCGATGGGGCGTGGCCAACCTCGCCCGGACCAACCAGAAGGTGAGCGCCACGGCCGTGAAGGGCGGCTGGGGCCCGGGCACCGGGACGTCGTCGGCGTTTTTGGTCCGTCAACTGGGCATCATCACCGTTCCCGGTGGTCAGGTGGCAGTGTCGATGGCCGCCGTCCCGCGTAGCGGCAAGTTCTCCGATGGCACCACCATGCTCACCAAGATCGGCGAGTGGATCGGACGCAATCTCTCCGCCGTCCCCACCGGACGGTGCGGCGTGGGCTGATCTCGCGCTCTGGTGCGCTGAGTCAGTCCGGCATCGAGTGCCGGCCGGTGCGCGGCGGTTCCGGTGCGCGACGTGGCGGCGGATCTGGAGCGCGACGTGGCGGCGGTTCCGGTGCGCGTCGTGGCGGCGGCTCTGGAGTGCGCCGCGGTGGCGGTTGGTGGATCGGCGACTCCTGGAT
Source organism: Gordonia oryzae (assembly GCF_003797185.1). Taxonomy (GTDB): domain Bacteria; phylum Actinomycetota; class Actinomycetes; order Mycobacteriales; family Mycobacteriaceae; genus Gordonia; species Gordonia oryzae. The sequence continues at coordinate 312,921 of NZ_RKMH01000003.1, read as the reverse complement.
TGGGTTCTGTGGTGCAGGTGCCTGTCGTGACTCGGTGTCCGGTGCGTCGGGGGCGTCGGCGCCGTCGGCGGCGGCGCGCGCACCCGACGGTCGGGCCAGGGCTGCAGCGATGCCTGTGGTGAGCGGCACCGACAGTGCGATGGCGATACCGCCGACAAACGATCGCGCCAACTCGACGGCGACGGTATCGCTGGTCAGCAGCGAACCGAACGGCTGGCGGGCCACCGAGAACAACAGCAAGAGTGGCAAAGCGCTACCGGCATAGGCGAACACCAGCGTGTAGACGGTAGACGCGATGTGATCGCGTCCCACCCGCATAGCCGCGCGGAAGGTGGCCAGGCGACTCGGCTCCCCGGCCGCGGCGAGTTCGAAGGCGGCCGACGCCTGGGTGATCGTCACGTCGTTGAGCACACCGAGCGTACCGATGATGAAACCGGCGAGTAGCAGACCGCTGACCGAGATGCCCCCCTGGTAGACCTGCAGATTCGTCGTCTGATCGCTGGAGAGTCCGGTGAGGTTCATGGTGGTGATCGACGCCCAGCTCAACATCCCGGCCAGCAGCAACGACATCAGCGTTCCGAGCAGGGCCGAACTCGTCCGCATGCTGATGCCGTGCGCGAGGTAGAGCACGACAAACAGAATGGCCGCCGAACTGACCACCGCGACCGCCACCGGCGATTCGCCGTCGAGGATGGCGGGCAGGGTGAAGGCCCCGAGCACGACGAAGGCGAAGACGAGACCGATCAACGACCGCAACCCGCGCCACGCGGCGACGAGAATGATCGCACCCGCGAACAGGACCGCCCACACAATCGTCGAGCTGGTCCGACCGAAGTCGAAGAACGTGTAGCGGGGTTGGCCGTCGGGGCCGGGCGTGGTGCTCATCCGGACCGCGTCGCCGATGTGCAGGGTCGGTTGACCTGGCTGTGGATCGTCGGGTGCGCCGAGAGTTTGCGCGGATGAGTCGGGCCCACTGCCGGATTGCGCCCGATTGGTGGGTACCTCCAGCAGTGTGTACTTCCCGGAATCGGCGCCCGAGGTTATCGACACGACGGTCTCGATGCATGGTCCGGTGCCTGCGCCGGAGATCGGGATGTCGGCGGTGTCGGCGATCGTGCCGACCATCTGATTCAGGCAATCACCACGGGTCTGGCTGACGATCTTGCCGTCGACGGCGTGGATCGCGCCGCCGTCGGCGCCCCGGAACTGTGCGGGGATCGGATGCTCACCCCCCGAGGGCCACAGCAGCACGATTCCGGCGATCATCGCCAGCCCGAACATACTCAGAGCACCGATGACGATGCGTCGGGCCATCGGTGTCAGGTCGGCGGCGATGTCGTTGAGGGAATGGGAGTGACTGTGGCCGTGACCGTTTCGTGGCGCTCGTCGCCTTCGGGCGGCTTTGTTGGGACTGTCGGGCGTCGCGCCGCGCTCGCTGCTCACCACGCCACCCTATGACGCGGGCACCGCGTCATGGGCGAAAGACGTCGTTGCCGGGCGACGACTATCGGGTCGGCACCGGCCCACGCGCGGCCGCGCGCACCGAGTCGTCGATGGTCGAGTTCGCGCCGCCGACACGGAACGAAGCACCCCGATGATTGTCGGGAAGCAGATCACCACGCCCGAACAGCTTGTGACGCAACGTACCCGGCGTGTACTGGCGACGATAGACCCCGCGACGCTCCAGGGCTGGGATGACGTGGGCGACGATGTCGGCGAAAGACCCGGGTGTGACAGCGTAGGCTACATTGAAGCCGTCGACGTCGGTGTCGTCGACCCAGCCCTGTAGGGCCTCGGCGATGTCATCACCCGACCCGATGAGCACCGGTCCCATCCCGCCGATGCCACCCCATGCGGCGATGTCGCGGACCGCCCACTCGTGGCCCGATTCGTCCGCCTGGGCGAAGGCGGCAACGGCGGACTGGATGGCATTGCTATGCACGTTGCCGATGGGTTCGTCGAGATCGTAGGAGGACAGGTCCAGGCCCATCCATCCCGACATGAACACCAGCGACCCCTCGTCGCTGGCGTAGCGCCGATACTCGGCTGCCTTCTCACGGGCGGCCTCGGTCGTCGAGTCGGTGATGATGGTCAACAAAGTGTAGATGCGGGCGTCGTAGGGGTCGCGGCCGGCGGCGACGAGTTCCTCTCTGATCTTCGACACCACCTCGCGCAGAATCTTTTTGGTGGGCGCGGCGACGAAGATGGCCTCGGCGTTGGCCGCGGCGAACCGGCGGCCGCGCACCGACGCGCCGGCCTGGTAGATCACTGGACTGCGTTGTGGGGACGGCTCGGACAGATGGATGCCGGGCACCGTGAAGTGCTCTCCGCGGTGACCGATGTGATGCACTCTGTCGGGGTCGGCGAACACCCCCGCGGCACGGTCACGGCGCACCGCGCCGGATTCCCAGGAGCCCTCCCATAGTTTGTAGAGGACGGTCAGGTACTCGTCGGCGTGGTCGTAGCGGCTGTCGTGCTCGAGTTGATCGGCGGCGCCCATGTTACGGGCCGCCGACGGCAGGTAGCCGGTGACCACATTCCAGCCGAGCCGGCCGCGCGTCAGGTGGTCCAGCGTCGACAGCCGTCGGGCGAACGGGTAGGGATGCTCGAATCCCGTGCCGGTGGTGATCCCGAATCCGAGATGTTCGGTCGCATACGCCATCGCCGACACCAACAACAGTGGATCGTTGACGGGGATCTGTGCCCCTTGCCGGATCGCGGCCTCGTCGGTCCCGCCGTAGACGTCATAGGTGCCGAGGACATCGGCGATGAACAGGCCGTCGAATCCGCCGCTCTCCAACAGGATCGCCAGGTCGACCCAATAGTCGAGAGTGGTGTAATCCCACGAGCGGTCATCGGGGTGGCGCCACAGCCCGGGGGATTGGTGCGCAACACAATTCATGTCGAACGCGTTGAACCGGATCGGACGCCGATGCAGGGACGAGGCAGGGTCGGACACCCCGCCCATGGTGGTCATGGCGAGTGCCGGTGACCAGGTTTGGGATCGGCGCGAGGCAAAAGTGCGCGCGGGCGTGGACAAAGGTTTCCGCCGTTCCCGCCCCGACTGGGCACGGACAGAGCCCCGACGACACCCTCCGTGTCGGCGGACCAACGGAGTTGCTGCTGGGCCACTACGACGTGAGCCACGACGCACGATCGAGTTCTTTGCACGTACGTCGAGCGCGCTCTTCTCAACGCCGAGCGCGCCCATCCCGTCGTCGACAGCGCCCGGCCGCCTCAGATCCAGCCGCGTTCGCGGGCGACGCGGGCCGCCTCGGCGCGGGTGGCGGTGCCGGTCTTGCCGATCGCCGACGACAAATGGTTGCGCACGGTGCCCGCCGACAGATGGACCTGCGTGGCGATCGTCGCCACCGTCGCCCCCGACAACGCCGCGCGCAGTACCTCGGATTCGCGTTGGGTCAGCGGATTGTCGCCGCTGGTGAGGCTTTCGGTGGCCAACGTGGGATCGATCACGCGGAGACCTGCGTGTACTCGGCGTACCGCGTCGGCCAGTTCGCCTGCCGGAGTGTCCTTCACGACGAACCCCGACGCGCCGGCGTCGATGGCGCGGCGTAGGTATCCTGGGCGGCCGAAGGTGGTGACGATCAGCGAACGCACCCCCGGCAGGTGCCGTCGCAGGGCAGCCGCGGCCTCGATACCGTCGGCGCCGGGCATCTCGATGTCGAGCAGGCACACGTCTGCGGCGTGCTCGCGCGCAGCGTCGACGACCTCGTCGCCGCGCCCCACCTCGGCGACCACCACAAGGTCGCTCTCGAGGTCGAGTAGGGCGGCCAGCGCGCCACGTACCAGGGCCTGATCGTCGGCGAGTAGGAGGCGGATCGGTTCACTCATCGTCGACCACCACCGTCAACGTCGTTCCGCCCGTGTCCGATTCGATCGCCAGGGTGCCGCCTGCGGACTCCACCCGTTCGATCAGTCCGCGTAAGCCGTTGCCGGGAACGGCTACACCGACCCCGCACCCGTCGTCCTGGACCGTCAGTGTGGCGTCGTCGATCCGCACCTCGCAGTGCGTGGCGTGGCTGTGGCGGACCACATTGGTGACGGCCTCCCGTAGTACCCACGCGAACAGTTCCCCGTGCGGGGTGTCCGTCCGTGGATCGGGAAGCGTCGCAGCGATATCCGCGGCACGCAAGGCGGTTTGCGCGGACGCGATCACGCTCGGCAGGTCCGGGGTGCGCAGGGCTCCGACGGTTGCCCGGACCTCGGCGAGCGCGGAGCGAGCCAGCGCATTGACCTCGGCCATCTCGTCTTTCGCGCGTTGAGGGTCCAGATCGACGAGGCGACGGGCCAATTCGGTCTTGATGGTGATCACGGTCAGTGAGTGTCCGAGGATGTCGTGGACGTCGCGGGCCACCCGCTCGCGTTCGGCGACCACCGCCAATTCGGAATTGAGCTCACGCTGGCGCTCCTCGGCGCGTTCGCGCTCGCCCTCACGAACGGCGAGTACGCGAAAGCCGATCATGGTGAACCCGACCGCGACCAGGATGATCACGATGCCGCCGTCGACCTCCCACCCGGCGATCGTCGGCACCGCGATCGACGCGACGATCAACGCGGCCATCGTGATTGCCGCCCACAGGGCGGAAAAGCTGAACGCGGCGACGGCCATCAGGAAAGGTGCTGCGCCGAAGGTGTTCTCGCCAATGATGGGCAGTAGGCCCGCGGCCAGGACGAGCAGAACGATAAAGACCCACACACCACGTGGTTCGACTTCGGTGCGACCGGTGAACAGGTACACCGACGCCAAGAGGTAGACCACGGCGAAGAGCCCGATGAGGACGAGCCCCACGATCTTGGCGGTGTGGCCGTGGTCGGAGGCGGCGACCGCGCCGATAGGGTAGGCCAGGAACAACATCCAGATTGCGGTGAACACCCAGCGTAGGTTGCGCCAGGGTGCCCACCGGTCGCTCATGCGGTTGTTCATCATCTCCGGATTCTGCTGGTCGACGCATCCGATCACTGCCGTGCCGTACTGCGACTGTAGAAGAACGAGGCGGTCGAGGCGAAGATCACCGCCCAGATGATCACATTGGCAACGGTTACCCAGAGCGAGATGTGGGTGCCGTACACGGTGACACCGTGATCGAGCGGATAGCGCGCGAGCGTGACGACCCCGAACATCGGTGTGAACTGCGCGATGGTCAGCATAACGCCCTTGAGGGGGACGAACACGTTGCCGGCGAAGGCCAACAGCGCCAACACGCCGCCCATCACCTGCATTGCCCCGTCGGATTTCATGATGCTGCCCACGGCCAGACCGAAAGCGGCGAACACCGAAGCGCCGATCCATCCGAGCAGCAGGCAGGCGATCCACACCCCGACCGGGGCGTGGGCGCCGGTGGCGATCCCGGCGACGGTGAGCACCAGGATCGGCAGCGCACCCATCGCCAACGCGACGCACACCTTGGTGGCCACGTATCCGGTGGGTTGCAGCGGCGTCATCATCAGGGTGCGCGTCCAGCCGGCCTGCTGTTCGAGTGCCACCGACGCAGCATTGGAGGCGGCCGCGAGTACAGCGCCGTAGACGGCCATGCCGATCAGGACGTAGAACGCAACATTACCCGAACCGACTGTGTCAGAGGACTTCTGGGTGGCACCGAATACGAGATACAGCAGGCCGGGCATGGCGACGGTGAAAACGAGGGCACGCCGATTGCGCAGGACGCGGCGGATGTCGGTGCGCATGTACAGGGGCGCGGGAAGGAATCCGCGGAGTGTGGTGTCGTGTGACGCCGATCGAGGTGCGGCGGACGAGGGCGAGGCGGTGGTCATGGCGGCGACTTTCTGTCGAAGGGTGGTGCAGTCAGGCAGCTGAGGTGAGGGCGAGGAACGCATCTTCGAGGTTGTGCGTGGCGATCTCGACCTGGCGGGCGTTCGTGCCCGTCAGCAGGGCGCGGGCAAGTGCATCGGAATCCGTGGCGGACAGATAGATTCGGCCACCGCGGCGTTCGACGACCTCGAGGTCGGCGATGACGCGCGCGACGGCGGCGAGTTCGGATTCGTCCATGATCGCCGAGACGACACGCCGGCTGGCCATCGCGCGGATCTCCGAGGTGGAGCCGTCGGCGACGATCTGGCCACGCGCGATCATGATGATGCGGTCGGCGAAGTCGTCGGCCTCGTCGAGATAGTGGGTGGCGAACACGACGGTGCGTCCGCGTCGGGCATCGGATCGCATGGCGGACCAGAAGTTCCGGCGGGATTCCACATCCATGCCCGCGGTCGGTTCGTCGAGCACGATGAGGTCGGGGTCGGGCAGGGTCGCCAGCGCGAACTTGAGTCGTTGCTGTTCACCGCCGGAACAGCGGGACACCTTGCGTCCGGCCAGATGCGCGATGTCGGCACGGGCCATCGCCGACTCGGAATCGGCGCCTCGGCCGTGCAACGAGGCGATAATGCGGACGGTCTCTTCGACAGTGAAATCGGGTAGCAGACCACCGTTCTGGAGCACCGCGGCGATACGTCCGCCGCGAGCCGCAGACCGTGCGCCCTGCCCGTACACCTCGACAGAGCCCGAATCCGGTTGGGTCAGGCCGAGGATCATGTCGATCGTCGTGGTCTTACCCGCTCCGTTGGGGCCGAGGAAGGCGACGACCTCTCCCGGTGCAACGGTCAGATCGAGGCCGTCGACGGCGGTGACCCGACCGCCATCCCCGCCCCGGAACGTCTTGCGAAGATCTCTCGTGCGGATTGCTGGTGTGTTCATGCATCTCACGATGCCCTCGACGCTCCGCCCGCCGCCAGAGCAGATGTCATCGATAGTCCATGACGTCTGTCATGTGTCGTGTCGCCACCCGTCCGACGAACCACGGGTAATCCTCGATGGTCGCCGCCCCCGGTCGAGGGTCGAGCAATGCCGGTCGAGTGTAGCGAGCATGTCGTGTCCCGAGACCACCGCACGACAGGGCTGGGTCCTGCCGGTCAGGAATACAGTTCCCGCCGGATCGGGTCAAAGATCCCACAAACGCCTGGGTCTTCGGCACGATCCGGCGGAAGTGGTATTCGCGTCTCGAGGCTCGCGCAGGGTGGCCGACTAACGCCAGCACCCCTGCAGTGTCTGGAAGTCGCCGGCGAAGGCCATTCCGGTTCCGGTGCAGGTGGGTCCGTGCACGCCGTCGACGGTCACCGAAGCGCCGGGTCCGGCGATGCCGATAGCCAGGCCGGGTCGTACGCCGGTCATGGTGACCGAGGCGTTGGGACCGATGGCGATCGCCGCGGGTCCGGCGTAGTTGGTGGCGGTAGAACTGGCGCGGCCGCCATCGGCGGTGATCGCCAGGCTCAGACCGGTGTTCGACGCACTGGCCGAACAGCTCTCGCTGGAGGCGGTCTGGCCCGGCAGGGCCGGACAGACCATCGGAGCGGCCGCGGCGTGCGGTGCGGCCGCGAAGGCGATCGCGCCGGCTCCCGCGGTGGCGATGGCGAACCCGAGTGCGAGGCGGGCTGGTGAACGCATGGTGTTTCTCCTCGATGTCAGTGGTGGACAGACATCAGGCGTTCGGTGCGCCGCGCGTCACGGATTGCCGCGATATCCACGCGACGGTGTGGTGCGTCAGCCGACGTGAATCGCAGGCCTGCGTGCGGCATCGGGTTCGGCGCGGCGCACCACCTCGCGGGTCACCGCCGCCACCTCACCCTGCCCGATGAACAGGAAGCGCAGGATATTGACAATCGGATTGTCCTCGCTCCATTCGAAGTAGACGTTGGGTACGAGGTCGGTCCAGTCACGGATAGCGAAGAGGGTGGACGCAATCGTGTTCGGTACCGCCGCCGAGCTCACCCACAGGATGCGGAATCCGCCCTCGTGATAGCGACCGTGGATTTCCAGATCGGTGACGAAGTCCGACGAATCGGTGACATTGACTTCCAGGAACACGATCTGATCGGCGTCGGGGATGTGGCTCTCGGCGCGTTGCTGGAGTTCCTTTTCGCGATATTCGACCAGGGAGCGATCGTCGGGGTCGTGGGTGACGATGTGGATCTCGCCGGCCAGTGCTGCACCGTCAATGATTTGCTGAGCAGTCTCGTCGAATGTGATCTCCCCGCTGCGCAGCTCGAATGAGCGACTGATCCGGGATGCGAACGACAGGATGAGGATCGCGGCAATGAAGAAGGCGGCGACCTGCACACCCTCGGGGCGTTCGATGACATTGGTGACGGTGGTGTAGCAGAACACCAGGGCGATACCGCCGAAACAGATGGTGGCGACGTGTCGGCGATGTTTGCGGACCGAGAGCATCACCGCGACCGCGGCAGAGGTCATCAGCACGAGCACGCCGGTGGCATACGCCGAGCCCTGTTTGTCCACCGAGGCGTCGAAGTAGATCGTGACTCCGGCAGCGATCAGGATGAACACGACGACCAGCGGCCGGGTGGCGCGGGCCCAGTCCGGGGCCATCCCGTAGCGCGGGAGGTAGCGCGGTACGAGGTTGAGCAAACCGGCCATCGCCGAGGCGCCCGCGAACCACAGGATGAGGATCGTACTGATGTCGTAGACCGTGCCGAAGGCGTTGCCGAGGTCGGTGTGGGCAAGAAAGGCCAGCGCGCGGCCGTTGGCCGGACCGCCCACGTCGAATGCCTTCTCAGGTATCAGGATGGTACACACGAGGCTGCTGGTGATCAGCAGGATACTCATGGTCACGGCCGCGGTGGTGAGAAGTTTGCGGGCCCCGGCGATTCGGGTCGTCGGGCGATCGGGTGGATCGTCGGGCGAACCGTCTATCTGGGGCATCACCGCGACCCCGGTCTCGAATCCGGACAAACCGAGGGCGAGTTTGGGGAACACCAGCAGCGCGACCGCGATCATCATCCACGGGTTGCCGTGCTCGGCGGTCATGGCGCGACTCCAGTCGACGATCACGTGGGGCGAGGTTGCGATCCGCCACAGTCCGTGGGCGATGACGACCGCGTTGAGTGTCAGGTAGATCGCGACGAGCCCCACGGCAACGGTGATCGCCTCGGTGAAGCCGCGCAGAAATATTGCCGCGAGAAAGGCCAGGAAGACCAAAGTAATGGCGATATTGTGGCCATTGAAAGCATGTGGAACAAAAGGGTTTTCGATGAAGTGCGCTGAGGCATCGGCGGCAGAGAGTGTCATCGTGATCAAGAAATCGGTGGCTGCGAAGCCCAGTAACACGAGTACGAACACCTTGCCTCCCCACCACGGGAGCAGGCGCTCGAGCATCGCGATCGATCCCGACCCCTTAGGCGAGCGCTGGGCGATGTAGCGATACACCGGTAGCGCGCCGAAGAGGGTGAGAGCTACGAGCACCACCGTGGCGAGCGGGGCGATCGTGCCCGCGGCGAGTGCAGCGATACCCGGTTGATACCCCAGTGACGAAAAGTAGTCGACGCCGGTCAGGCACATGACCTTCCACCACGAGTGGGTCTCGGTTTCGGTGCTGGTGCGTCGATATGGACCCATGAGTCCGGCGGGCTCGGGGGAGATGTCGGAGAGAAACCATCGTCGCATCGTCGGAGGAAGCGCGAGTAGGGGCATCCGATGACTGTAGTGGCACTACGGCTGCGTGTGTGTGCAGACCCTCGCGGACCGCCACGCTTGGATCATGCCGATCGGAAAACACGGACAATTCGGCACTCTTCTGTCGCGTATCACCGTTCGGCGACTTGCAAGTTTTCCCTCTCGAAGATTTTTTGACTCCGATTGTCCACCTGAGAGTCACGTTTTCGTATAGGTGGGACCTATAGTTTTCGTTTGGTCGCCGATACCTGCGGCCGGTACATCATCTCCGAGGGGAAATAATGAGCACCTCTACGTCACGGCTGCGTCCGATTGCCGCACGGGCGGCGGTCGCTGGCGCCGCGGCGCTCGGTGTGGCACTTGCGCTCGCAGCGCCTGCCCACGCCGATGCATTCGTCCGACTGCCCAACGGCACCGCTGCGGGCGACGGTTTGACATTGACTCGTACACACGAGACCGCGCAGATCTCACCATCGCTCGCCGATAACGGGCTGGGTCGAACTGCCTGGGTCAGCGCGAACATCGTCCTGAAGGCCGACGGGCTGAAGCCGTCGGCAGCCGGGCCCAACAACGGCCCGGCCGGTGAGTCGGCCATGCCCGGCTCCAATGGAACCGCCACCGACGGAGCCGCTGCGACGTTGTCTGTCGGCTACATCGTCGGTTGCCAGGTCAACATCAGCAACGCCACACTCGGCCTGTCGGGCAGCCTCGACGTGGTCAAGAACACCTTGGGAGGTACCGGAACCGCGAGCATCCCCGTCTCGCCCGGACAGGTCGTGTTCTATCAGCTCGACTACAAGGACATCGAGAAGTCGGGTACCTACTACTTCGACTACGACCGTGCGCAGTTGCAGGTGCAGAACTGCGGCGGATACGCCCAGGCCCGCTCGTTCGTGACGGTGGAGACGACCGGAAACAACCACCGCAAGATCAACCTCTACGGCGCGCCGTTCTCGATCGGCTGATGAACGTTCTCGACATCCTCGCGTCGGTGTCACCGACGCCTCACCACTTCCAAGGGGAAGACTCATGACCATCAGCGTCCAGCGACTCATCGTAAAGAGCGCGCCCGTGGCGATCGGTGCCGCTGCGTTGTTGTCGGCGGCCGGCGTGGCCGCCGCCGACGTGCACGTAGCTCTGCCGTCGCAAACCGACACGCAACGGCTCGGTGACGGAACCGTCGTCACGGTCACCCGTACCGGGGAAACCGCCAATATCAATCCGTCGCTCGGGGGGACTCCGCTGCATCGCAACGCTTGGGTCTCGGCGAGCTACGCCGTGCACACCAGCGCCAAGGCGAAGAAGATCAAGGTGCAGGCCGGATACATCGTGGGGTGCCAAATCAACATCTCCGGAGTGACCGGTTCGGGCAACGGCTCCGACACGGTCAGCACGACCAGTGGTGCGGCCTCGTCCACCGGTGTCGGGGGTGGTGGTCAGCTCACGATCGGTCCGGGGCAGGCTGCCAATGTGTACGTCAACGACGTGGAAAGTGCCGACGACTTCGGTAACGACAAGCACAGTTCGAGCGTCAGTTTCAAGGGCGTTGACTCGGCCAAACTGAGCTATGTGAATGAGACGATTCAGATCAACGGCTGCGGCGGCTACGCGCAGGCGCGCTCCTACGCAAAGGTCACGGTCGTCACCAGCAACGCCGAGCAGATCTCGACGTTCTATGGAAAGCCGTTCAGCCTCGGTTGATCTCCCTCTCACAGGACCGACACTGAACTGACGATGCCACACACTGCCGATCCCTGATCCCGGGGTCGACAGTGTGTGGCTAGTGGGTAGCGGTGGTCCTCAGCCAGGCTCAGCTAGACCAGTTCGTTCTTGTCGTCCGAGTTCACCGATTCGGCCAGGGCATTGTCGAAACTGGCCGCGACGGTGCCGATAGAGGCCGCGATCGGGTCCTCGGCCAATCGCTGCCCGAACACGATGGCAGTATACTGCGATCCGGCGTCGCTATGATGGACCCGTTTACTCAAATCGACTACCCCGCAACATGTTCTGTTGTCGATCGCATTGGTGATCGCATCGGTCACCACGTTCACCGTCATCTCCGTGGCCACCTTCCGCATCGCCGGCCACTCCGCCGACCCTTGGGCCACCAACTGGGCCACCATGTCCACGGCGTCTCGCTTCAACTCAGCCGAGCACCGCTTCGATCCTGCTGCCATAGGTTTCATCCTCTCTCAAGGGGCGCCCTCCGGAAACCCCGGGACGGATCAGTGACGGTGATCCGGGGAATGGAGGCGGTGGCGATGCCCGGCGCTGGTCACCGAGCCGCGGGATCGGCAATGAGTCAGAATCCGGCGTGCATCTCCCAGTAGAGAATCTCTGCGTCGTGGATCGCAGTGACCGAGACATCGCCCGCATCGGTCAGGCGTGCGGCATCCCCATCGGTGAGACGAGTGCCGTCGACTGCTACCGATCCGCGCACGACATACAGGTGACCGAATCGGGCGCCCGGGAGCACCGCCGAGGTGCCCGCGGTCATTCGCGCAGCGTGCAGTGCGGCAAACGGATTCGGCAAGGATAGTGCGCAGCTGTGACGATCGCGGTCGAGTCCCGACACAATCGGCACGAGTTCACCGGTCGACAGTGCGGAAGTGACGTCGGTTTCAGCGTATTCAGGTTCGTGACCGGCATATTCGGTCGCGACCCACATCTGCACGACCCGCAACCGGGTGCGCTCGGTGCGGGTGGCGGCATTGCGTTCGGAGTGGGTGATGCCGGTGCCTGCGGTCATCCGCTGCACGACGCCCGGCGTGAGGATTCCGGAGTTGCCGCGCGAATCCCGATGGTGCAGAGCGCCGTCGACGACCCAGGTGATGATTTCGACGTCGGTGTGTTCGTGGGTGTCGAAGCCCTCGGCAGGGTCGACGGTGTCGTCGTTGTTGACCAGCAGGATGCCGTGCGCGTTGCCGGCGAGGTCGAAATTGCCGGTGACGGGGAAGGACTGGAGCGAGGTGAGCCACTCGTTGTCCCACCGGTGGCGGTCGTCGGAACGGATCACCCGAATGGGATCGGAGGTGGTCATGGGGGCGTCTCGCCTTCCAAGTCGTCGAGATGGGTGGCCAGCGCGCGCATCAGATCGCCCAGTGCCGCGCCGTCCTGCGCGGTCAATGCGCGTTGTCGGTGAGCATCGAAAAACTTTCACGCCGATCTCCAGGACCGTCCGCACGTGACAGCCAACCGCGCGGACCATTACATCGACCGGATACTAGGGTGTGTCCCCCAATTCCCTTTGCGGGTCTTGGCGGCCCGATTGCGCCCTGGCCGCGGTGTCGTCGGTCACGATAGCTGCCGCTATCGCTTCCTCCTCCGCCTTGCCAGAACGCAATCGTTCGCGCCAGTCCCTCGCAGAAGAATTGGGAGACACACCTTAACTGACGCCGCGACGTGAAGAAGGGCCGTCCGCTGTGACAGCTTACGCATCCGGGCTCGGCCCTCGAGGAATTCATGGAGGATCTCCACAGTGCCCGGACCGCTGGTCGGTGGTCCGGGCACTGTCTCTGTGAGAGCGACGGCCCCAGACAATGCGCCTCTCGGCAAGCGGCCGCTCGAAGCGGCAAATGGGGTGGGGCCCGGGGCAGACTCTGGGACCGTCGATGCCATCAACGACGGATGAGGCACGCGGTATTCCCGCTCGCGCCGAACCGGCGCGGGTGTCGGTGCCCCGGATGCTGCTGGTTGCCGTTCGACTGCTCTCCCGTTCTCACCGCACAGGCCGGTCCCGGCTGTCTAGTCTCGAAACGTGGACGATCCAGCGAGCGGTACGGCTTCTGCGCGGGTGATCGCGGTGCGAATGCCGTCGTCGTCATCGACGACGAGGATCCGCTGCTTCGGGGACGATCACCGACGAGCCGACCGATCAGACGCCGGCGGGTAAAGCGTCCAATCTGCTTGCCGGAACCGCTCAGCAGATCGAGGACATCCTCAAGCGGTACCGGGACGCCGGCATGACGATGCCGCTGTTGTGGCCGCCGTTTCGGGATGTCCCGACGTCGAAGACGGTGGACGATCTGAAGCGACTGACCGAAGAAATCCTGCCCAGGGTCAACGCGGGCTGACCGCGCCGGTCTGCGTCGACCAATGGTGCCAGCGCAGACCGGTCACGATGATCACCGCGCCGTGCGGGCGGTGCTCGCGATACTGCGGGTACTTCCTCGCCAACGCGGTGATGGCCTTCGTGCCCTGCTCGGTGGCGGCGTCGACGATGACAGCATGACCGTCCACCCGCACCCACCAAAGCTCTTTCCATTCGTCGGAATAGTGATCGACGAGCACCGACACCCGGGGATTCTCCTCGATGTTCGCCAGGCGTCTGAGGGCTTGAGAGCGTTTGGGTTTGTGGTCGACGCAGGTGACCAGGCGCTCGTCATCGAGCGCGAAGACTATGGGTACCAAATGCGGTGTGCCGTCGGCGCGCGCGGTGGCCAGACGAGCGACGCGCGCCGCGGCGAAGGCCCGCACGTAGCCAGTGCCGAGGGACATGAGGTCCACGCTCGCACACTTTCGACGTGGCGGTGCGCGATCGTCATGCAGGGGCGATCGTCAAGCACGCGTCCACGGCGCGGACTTGCGCCCCGACCAGTTCGCCAACCGCTCGGTGGCGCCCGCCTCAGGGCGGGGTTCGACGACGGCGTTGAACGGCACCTCGTCGTCCGCGCGGATCTCGGCCGGGATGAATTGCCCGGCGACCGCGAGTGTGGCCTCGGCCAGTGCCTGCTCGGTCTCGGCGGTCTGGCCGGTGGCCACTGCGAGGTCCCAGCCGTGGACCAGGGTTTCGTTGACGTAGCCCCACAGTGCTCCGGCTCCCGGAACTTCTCCCCACGGAACCCGTACCGGAGCAGTGAGTTTCGCGTCGTCAGACCAGAGCGCCGCCGCCCGGCCGGTCGCGTCGATGTAGGTGGCGGCGTCGTGATGCTCGTCGATGCTGGGAACGGCGAGAACGTCGTCCCCAGCGGCGAGCGCGATCGCACGGTGGGCGGTGCCGTTGAGGTGTCGGGCGAGCATGCGGACGTCGAAGTCGTCACACGGAGTGGGGGAGTCGAGCTGATCGTCGCGAACGTGGGCGAGCAGTTCGCCGACCCATTGGGTGGCCGCGGCGTAAGCGGGGCGGGGATCTGCGGGCTGAGTGTTCGTCATGACGGAGGTCCTTTCGGTTTCTTCGGGCTGGCGAGGACCAGTGAACTCGCGATACCTGACACCTTGTGTCGTGATTTTCTGACAGACTTTTCCCATGCGCGCCGAGCGGTTGTTGTCGGTCCTGATGCTGCTGCGATCACGGGGTCGGATGACCGCTGCCGAGTTGGCGACGGAGCTGGAGGTCTCCGAACGTACGGTGCTCCGCGACATAGAGGCGCTGTCGTTGTCCGGTGTGCCGGTCTACTCCGAACGGGGCCGCCACGGCGGATTCGCATTGGTCCCGGGATATCGGACAGACCTCTCGGGACTGACGCTGCACGAATCGATTGCGCTGCTCTCCGGTGGAGGACGAATCGACTCGCCGGCGGCGGCGCGCGCCAAACGCAAACTCGAGGCATCCCTACCGGATGCGCACCGCGGCCAGGTGGCCGACGCGGCCCGTCGAATCCTTGTGCGCCCCGACGGATTCGTGAAAGCAGCCGACGACCTCGATGCGCTGCCGCCGGTCCAGCAGGCCGTCGTCGCGGGTCGGCGGATCGCGGTGGTCTATCAGCGGCCCGGAGCAGAGCCCACCGAACGCGTTCTCGATCCGATCGGGCTGATCGTCGCCGGTGACACCTGGTATCTGGTCGCGAATTCTCAAGGGGATGAACGTATGTACCGGATCTCCAGGATGAAGGATGTGCGCCTTCTCGACGAGCCCGCCGACCGTGCGGACTCCGTCGATCTCGAGCAGGTGTGGGAACGTCGTCGGGATGCGTTCCGTTCCGGTTTCACGCCGCTCGACGTGACGGTTGCGTGCTCACCGGAATCGGTGAAGGCCCTGACGCGCGGACCGGTATCGGTCCTGTCCGTGGAACCCGCCTCGGACGCCACCGAAACAGTCGGCGGGGTGCGTGTGACGCTGCGCTTCGGCGACGGGGCGCACGCGACACGCATCCTGTGGTGGCTGTCGTTCGATATCGAGTTGTCGGTGATCGAGCCGATTGCGCTGCGACGAGAGTTGGAAGAACGCGCCCAGCGACTCGCGCCAGTGCACTCTGAGCTGCCGGTGCCCGCATTTGCCCCCTCTACCTCGCCCGAACAGCGATAATGACGCCATGGCAGACAAAGGTGTGCATGGGGTGGGGGCGCGTCCCGGTGAGCGTCAGCGAATCCGGAAGTTGGCGCAGGCTGCGCTCAATGCGGATGTGACCGTCGAGCAGGTCGACACGATCCTGACCGACCTGGGCTCGGCACTCGACGGCTTCGACCGCACGCTGTCCGACCTGGACGGCACCATCGAATCGCTCAACTCCACCTTGGGGCAGCTGAGTACGACCCTGAACATGGTCGATGTGACCGTCGACCGGATGGCCGACGTCGTCGCCCGTCTGGAGAAGGTCGTCGGCAGGGTGGAAGTGCTTGTCGCGGTGGGTGAGACGGCGCTCAAGCCGCTCGGCGCGATCGAATCGGCCGGGCGCAGCGTGATGTCGCGGATCGGGCTGGGGTGACCATGTCGGCAGCCGAAGAACGGCAATTCCGCGGGGCGCACGGTGAGACGATCGTCTACGACCTGTACCGGCCGGATGACGGTGAGCCGCGTGCCGTGGTCGTCATCGCACACGGGATGGGCGAGCATGGCCGGCGCTACCGGCATGTCGTCGATGCTCTCACCGGGGCCGGGTATCTCGTCGCCGTTCCCGATCACCTCGGTCACGGGCGTTCGGGTGGGGCCCGGATGCGCATCACCCGGTTCAGCCAGTACACCGACGACCTCGCCCGGGTGATCTCCGAGACGGGGATCGACGGCGTGCCGACCTTCTTGATCGGCCACAGCATGGGCGGGTGCATCGCCTTGGACTACGCGCTCGATCACCCCGAAGCCCTTGCCGGACTGGTGTTGTCCGGTGCGGCGATCATGCCGGGCGACGATCTGCCCGGTCCGCTGATCGCGGTGTCCAAGCTGGTGGGCAAGATCGCCCCCACCTTGCCGACGCTCGCTCTGGACTCGGGGAGTATCAGCCGGGACCCGGCGGTGGTCGCCGACTACGAGTCCGACCCGCTGGTGCACCGCGGCAAGATTCCCGCCCGTCTCGGAGCCGAGATGGTCTCGACCATGCAGTCGTTTCCCGCGCGGCTGCCCTCGCTACGGATGCCGGTGCTGGTAATGCACGGCAGCGAGGACACGCTCACCAACCCCGACGGCAGCCGGCTCGTCGACGAGTTGGCGTCGTCGACCGACAAGACGTTGATCATCTGGGACGGATTGCGTCACGAAATCTTTAACGAGCCCGAAAAGGACGAGGTGATCGGCACTCTCACGCGCTGGCTGGCGCAGCAGGTCGGCGCATCGTGATCTGCTCGACGTCCATGCGGCCGTCGCGGAAGGCCATTCGACCGCCGACGAGGTAGAGCCGCCACACCCGCGCCATCTCCTCGCCGACCAGGTCGATGACGGCGGCCTGGTTCTTCTCGAACGTCTCGTACCATGCGTCGACGGTGCGCACGTAGTCATGGCCCATGTGCCGGATGTCGGTCACGTGCAGCCCGGCGTCGGCGAGCATGCCGACCGTCTGCGAGACCGGACGCATGTACATGTCGGGGGCGATGAAGGACTCGATGAACGGTCCGCCACCCGGATGGTGTCCGGCGCGCCGCGACATCTGCTGGATACACACGCCGCCACCGGGAATCACTTTGTCGTGCAACACCTGCGCGTACGTCGGGTAGTTGCGTTGCCCTACATGTTCACCCATCTCGATCGAGGCGACGGCGTCGAAACCGGTGTCGGGTATCTCGCGGTAGTCCTGGACGCGGATCTCCACAAGGTCGCCGAGGCCGCGTTCGGCGATACGGGCGTCGATGAACCTTTTCTGCTCGGCGGCGATCGTCACGCCGATGACGCGGGCGCCGTAGTGCTGGGCTGCATACAGCGACAGTGAACCCCATCCGCATCCGATGTCGAGGAGACGGGCTCCCGGCCCGAGCTGGTCCAGTCCGACGTTGCGACACACCCGGTCCAGCTTGTCGGCCTGTGCATCGGCCAGCGAGTAACCCGGGTCGTCGGAGGTCCACAATGCGCTCGAGTACGCCATGTGCTCGTCGAGGAGCAGTGCGTAGAAGTCGTTCGACAAGTCGTAGTGGTGGCTGATCGCGGCCCGGTCCCGGGCTCGCGAATGCAGTTGCCCGCGCACCCGGGCCTGGGTGGCCGGCGGGGCCATCGGCGGGCCGAGCAGCCGGTGGGTGACGGCGAGTCGGGCGAGGTCGAACAGCAGACGGGGCGTCGGACGGATCGGTCCCAGACCGCGCTCGGTGACCGCCGCCCACACGTGGGTCAGTGCCTCGTCGAGGTCACCGGAGACGTCGAGTTCACCGGTCACATAGGCCTGCGCCGCGCCGAGTTCGCCCGGATGCCACAGCATGCGCCGCAACGCATCCCGGCTGTAAAGGACGAGATGCGGCGCATCGTGCGGGCCGGCGGTGCTGCCGTCCCACGCGGTCAGATGCACCGGCAGTTCGCCGCCGATCCGGTCTTCGATCACTCGTGCCAGCGATGCGGCGACGGTCATGGGGCCTCCTGGGATGGGGTCGGTCACCCGTTGTTCGCCGCCCACCGCGGTGCGGATGGGTCACCGCGGGCGGCAGTTGCCCGCCGACAGCGCCCCCAATACCGACGACGGCGCCCGGAAAAACGCCGACAGCGCCCCCGATACCGCCGACCGCGCTCGGAAAGCGCGGTCGGCGGCTGAAATGGCGCGGTCGGCGAGGTGAAGAGCGCTGTCGGCGGTACCCGAGGCGCCGCTATGTGGCGCTGCGGTCGGCGAGTCAGGCGCTGTAGCCCAGCAGCGACTTGACCTCGAGGAAGTCCTCGAAGCCGTAGTCGCCGCCCCACTCGCGGCCGTTGCCGCTCTTCTTGTAGCCGCCGAACGGGGCGGCCGGGTCAACTTGCGCGCCGTTGAGCGAGATTGATCCGGCTCGGATGGCCCCGCCGATGCGGCGCACCTCGTCGAGGTCCTTGCCGGACACGTAGCCGGCCAGGCCGTACTCGGTGTCGTTCGCGATCTTGATGGCCTCGTCGATCGAGTCGTAGCCGATCACCACCAACACCGGCCCGAAGACCTCAGTACGGGCGATCTCCATGTCGTTGGTGACGTTGGTGAACACGGTCGGCTTGACGTAGAAGCCCGTCTCCAGGCCGTCCGGTCGACCCGCCCCGCCGATGACGGCGTTGGCGCCCTCGTCGATTGCGCGCTCGATGAGACCCTGGATCTTCTCGAACTGGGCCTCGGAGACCACCGGGCCCAGCTGGACGCTGCTGTTGGGATCGCCGACGGTCAGATTGGCACCGGTCGCCGTGGCGATCTCGGCGACTTCGTCGAGCCGCGAGTGGGGAACAAGCATGCGGCTCGGCGCATTACACGACTGGCCTGAGTTGAGCATCATCGTTGCAATGCCGCCGGCGACGTTTTTGGCGAAATCCTCGTCGTCGAGGATGATGTTGGGGCTCTTGCCGCCGAGTTCCTGCGCCACGCGCTTGACCGACGGGGCAGCGTTCTTGGCGACCTCGATGCCGGCCCGGGTGGAACCGGTGAAGGAGATCATGTCGACGTCGGGGTGCGACGACAACGCGACGCCGACACCCGGCCCGTCACCGTTGACGAGATTGAACACCCCCGCGGGAACACCTGCGGCATCCATGATCTCGGCCACGATGGCTGCGCTGAACGGCGCGATCTCCGACGGCTTGAGCACGACGGTGCAGCCGGTGGCCAGGGCCGGGGCCAGCTTGCACATCACCTGGTTGAGCGGCCAGTTCCACGGGGTGATGAACCCGCACACGCCGACCGGCTCCTTGACGATGCGGTGGCTGCCGCGGTCCTCACCGAACGAATAGGTGGGCAGAGTCGCCGCGGCGGTCATGAGATGACCGAGCCCGATCGGTACCTGAGCGGCCTTCGACAACCCGGCCGGAGCGCCCATCTCCTCGGTGACCGCAGCGGCCAGATCGTCCATGCGCTTCTGATACTCGGCGACGATGGCGTTGAGTACGGCGGTGCGCTCCTCGACGGAGGTGACGCCCCAGGTGGTGAAGGCCCGCTTCGCCGCGGCGACGGCGGCATCGACGTCGGCGGCGGTGCCGAGTGCGACCTGACCCGCCGACTTCTCGGTGGCCGGGTTGATCACATCGATGAGGTTCAGCTCGGTCGGCTCGACCCACTGGCCGTCGATGTAGAACTTGGTGATCTCGCGCATATGTCCTCCGTCTCGGGGCTGGTGCCCATGTGTGTTCCACCCCACAGTATCCCTCCCGGAAGACGACCGAGCTAGCGGTCGGTAAGCAGAGGTGAACTGTCTCAGAACGAGACGGATCGGAGCACCGAACTCACCGGTTGGCGTCCTAGGCTGATCCTCATGATCCACATCGTCGCCACCTGGAAGATCAAGCCCGAATACGCCGACTCCTGGCCGTCGCTGAGCAAGGAATTCACCGAGGCCACTCGCTCCGAACCGGGCAATCGCTGGTTCGAGTGGTCGCGCAGCATCGACGACCCGAATGCCTACGTCCTCATCGAGGCCTTCGACGACGACGCCGCCGGAGCCCACGTCAACAGTGATCACTTCGCGAAGGCCACCGCCGAACTGCCCGCTTATCTCGCCGAGACCCCGAAGATCATCAACACCACCGTCGATCAGGATGAGTGGTCGGAGTTGGGGGAGATGGCGGTTGATGCTTAACGACTCCTGGCATCTGATGAGTCGGGAACGAGGACAGTTCGTTTCCGATCGGGTGGCCACCGAACGTGTGGAGTTCGTGCGGATCGCCCCCGAGTAGATCGAGCCCACGGCCTCCACGAGCCGGGTGCACGGGGCGTGCGGCATGGCGGGATAGTGCGACGCACTCGGAGCGGCCGACACGGTACGGGTCCGGCAATGGCTCGACGCCACGCGAGCTGAGTTGGTCTCGCGTGGCGCCGACGCCGCGGGTTGCGCTCGGCGCAGGACTCAGCGTGAGGTGCCGACGGAGTCGCGTTCGGGTGCGTCATCGGGTGTTGTGCCGGCACCGAGTTGCTCGCCCTCGACGTCGATGTTGGGCAGGATGCGGTCGAGCCAGCGCGGCAGCCACCACGCCTTGTCGCCGAGCAGGGTGAGCACGGCAGGCATCAGCGTCATGCGGATGAGGAACGCGTCGAAGACTACGGCGATGGCGAGTGCGAAGCCCATCACCTTGATGAATTGCATGTCCTGCAACATGAACGCGGCGAACACCGAGGTCATGATGGCGGCGGCAGCGGCTACCACGCGCGCACTGTGCCGGTACCCGATGACGACCGCCTGCTTCGCGTCGGCACCGTGTTTATATGCCTCCCGCATGCGCGTCACCAGAAACACTTGATAGTCCATCGCCAAGCCGAACACGATGCCCACCAACATGATCGGCAAGAAGCTCACCAGCGGCTGCGGATTGCCGACAATGCCGCCCCAGCCGTCGGAGAACAGCGCGACGGTGACGCCGAAGGTGGCCGCGACCGACAGCAGGAACCCGAGTGCGGCGACCAGAGGCACCAGGATCGAGCGGAACACCACGGTCAGGATCAAGAACGCCAGGCCGATCACGATCACCAGGTAGGGGATCAGCGAACTCGACAACCGGTCGGAGACGTCGAGTTCGATCGCCGTCTGCCCGGTCACCCCGTAGGTCAGGTCGGTGCGTTTCTCGACGCCGGACTCCATGTCGCGCAGGGTGGTCACCAGATCGTGCGTCTGGTCCGAATCGGCTGCGCTGGAGGGGATCACGGAGATTTCGGCGGTGTCGCCGGCCTTGTTGATGCCGTCGGCGGCGATCCACGCGTGTGCCACACCGTTGGTGGAGCGCACCTGATCGACGAGGCGATCGAAGGCTTGCACGCGTTCGGGCACACCGGTGACGCCGCGTCCGTCGACCACGAGGACGAGCGGTCCGTTGTATCCGGGTCCGTACTCGTCGGCGACGAGGTCGTAGGCCCGTCGCTGGGTGGTCGAGGGGTCCGCGGTGGCGTCGTTGGGCAACGCCAGTGTGAGTCCCGCCACAGGTAAGGCAAGCAGGATCAGCAGCACGACGATGACACCGGTGATGACACGCGGATGATCCACCACCCGCCGCACGTACCGCTGTCCGTTGTGCACGCGCACCGACTCCTCGCCGGTGACGTCGGGGGCATTGAGGAAACGCAGGCGTCCGGCAAAAGCCTTGCTGCCGAATAGCCCCAGGATCGCCGGCAGCAGCGTCAGCGCCAGCAGGACGGCCACGATGACGGTGACTGCGGCGGCGATGCCCATCGCGGTGAGGAACGGGATGTTGACAACGGCGAGCGCGGCGAGCGCAATCACCACCGTCGATCCGGCGAAGACCACCGCCGAGCCCGCGGTGCCCACCGCGCGGCCGGCGGCCTCGGCACGATCTGCCGACTTGTGCATCTCATGTCGGTAGCGCGACACGATGAACAGCGCGTAGTCGATTCCGACGGCCAGGCCGATCATCGTCGCCAGCACCGGGGTTTCCTCGCTCAGGTCGAAGAAGCCGGTCGCGATCGATACTCCGAGCACGCCCACGGCGGCACCGATGATTGCTGTCAGAATCGGCATACCCCAGGCGACCAGGGAGGCGAAGGTCAGGATCAGGATGATCGCGCCGATCCCGATACCGATGATCTCCGAGGTTTCGCCGAACTTGGATCTGCTTGTGGCGGTGCCCTTCATCTCGACGGTCAGTCCGGCGTCGCGGCCGGTCTGGGCGACCTTGTCCATCGCATCGTGCATCGACGAGGTGACATTCTTGGCTGCCGAGACATCGAACCCCGCCCCGAACTGCACGGCGGTGGCGTCGGCGTTGACCGGCGCTCCGGCCTGCACGGTGGCCGCAGCGGCCTCGGGAGTGGCGCCGAATGTCTTCTCCTGGAAAGCGATCAGCTGCTGGCGGATGGGCCCGGGATTGGCCTGTGTGCCGTAGACCAAGAGTGGGTTGATGAGTTTGTCGGGGTTCTTCACCTTCTCGACAGTCTTGAGCTCGTCGAGCATGCGCTGCACAGCGGAGGCGTATCGCGGATCGGTGAGCGACGCCCCCTTGGGCGTGGCCACCACGTAGGTCACGCTGACGTCGTCTCCGAATTTCGGCTTGTCCGGGAAGCGTTCGACCATGAGGTTCTGCGCCCGCTCGGACGGAATGCCCGGGATCGAGAAACTCTCGGTGGTGGGTTTGGACAGGAACGCTGCGCCGACACCGAGCGCGATCAGTACCAAGATCCACACGGCGATGGTCTTGAACCGGTTGGTGTAGGCCCAACGGCCCACCCGGGACAGGAATGTTGCCACGGAACAAAACTCCTCAGTTGTTGGACAAGCTCGGGGATCGTATCGGAAGTTGTTGTGCCATACCGGCTCCCAGCTGATCGAAAGCGGCATTGAGCATCTCGCGGGCGGAGTGGTGTCCCGAGTTTCGGTGCGCCGACCAGAATTCGAGCGCGGTCCGCGCCGCACACAGCGCGGTGGTGAACGCAAGATGGGGCCGCAGAGTCTCGGGATCGGCGCCGCGGGCAGCCATCATCTCCGACAGTCGGGTATCGATCGAGGCGCCGAGATTGATGCTGCGGGAGTGTGCGGTCAGGGTGGGTTCGGTGTCGAACATGCGCAGCAGCGTGACCAGCGACTCCGGGTTGGTGTCGGAGTCGGTGGCGATCTCGATCATTGCGAATCTCAACGAATCCCAGAGTGATTCGCCCTGCGGGCGGGCGCGGACGCCGTCATCGATGCGGTCGAGGAGTATGCCGACAAAGGCGATGAGGGCGTCCTCTTTGCTGGTGAAGTAGTTGTGGAAGGTGCGCACCGATACCCCGACCTCGGCGGCGACGGCGTCGATGGTCACCGCGTCGATGCCATCGCGGGTGGCCAGGATCAGGACCGTCTCTGCAAGGGCGAGGCGGGTGGCTGCCTTCTTGGACTCACGCAGGCCGGGGGATCGCATGACTCCCACCGTACGGAAATTGCACGGGACTGCAATGTTGCAGACCTGTGCAATTTTGAGGGGGTGGTCTCACCGCGGCCCGCAGGTGATGCGGGTCACTCGAGAGGTGTCAGCGAGCCGCCGACGAGGTGTGTCGACGCCCAACCTGACCGTTGCCGTTGCGGCCGTTTCCGCGCCGCGAGCCGCTCTGAGGGTCGCGGCCGCGGGACCCATCCGACCGTGCGGCGGTTCCGGTGCGCGAGGTGCTCGACTCCGGGTGGCCGGTCGCCGACCGGTGATTGCCACCCGAGCGCGACCGTGAACTCTGTCCGCCGGACTGGTCGGTGCGAGCCCGGCCGCCACTGTGGCTGCCACCGTTGCGACCGCGACCGCGGCTGCGACCGCCGGACTGGTCGCCGGATCGACGCGGGCCGCGCGCCTGATGCTGCGCTGCGGGCTGCTCGGGAGCGGGCGTGACGTAGGGGGCCCGCTC
Source organism: Gordonia oryzae (assembly GCF_003797185.1). Lineage (GTDB taxonomy): Bacteria > Actinomycetota > Actinomycetes > Mycobacteriales > Mycobacteriaceae > Gordonia > Gordonia oryzae. The sequence goes on along the minus strand of NZ_RKMH01000003.1, from coordinate 288,819 downwards.
ACCGACGAGGGTGACGACGGCCTCGGAGTCCGCGTCCACACGCTGCGGGGTCACTTGGATCTTCGCCTTGTGCAACAGCGATCGCAGGTCCCGGCGCTGCTCGGGCAGACAGACGGTGACGACGTCACCGGCGTTGCCGGCACGCGCGGTACGCCCCGATCGGTGCAGGTAGGCCTTGTGCTCGGCCGGCGGATCGACGTGCACGACCAGCTCGATGCCGTCGACGTGCACGCCGCGTGCGGCGACGTCGGTGGCGACGAGCACGCGGACCGAGCCGTTGCCGAAGGCCGCGAGACTGCGGTCACGCTGTGCCTGCGACAGGTTGCCGTGCAGATCAACCGCGGGAATGCCGTCGGCGGTCAGCTTCTTGGCGAGCTTCTTGGCCTGGTGCTTGGTGCGGGTGAACAGGATTCGTCGGCCGGTACCGGAAGCGAGGGTGTTGATCAGCGCGGTCTTGTCGCCGGCGCCCGCCACCTCGAAGACATGGTGGGTCATCTGCTCGACGGGCGAGGAGGAGTCGTCGACCGAGTGCATCACCGGTTGATTCAGGAATCGCTTGACGAGTTTGTCGACGCCGTTGTCGAGGGTGGCCGAGAACAGCATCCGCTGTCCGTCGGCGGGGGTGGCTGCGAGGATGCGGGTGACGGCGGGTAGGAAGCCGAGGTCGGCCATGTGATCGGCCTCGTCGAGCACGGTGATCTCGACGTTGTCCAGACGCACGATGCGTTGCTGCACAAGGTCTTCCAGGCGGCCGGGGCAGGCGACGACGATGTCGGCGCCGCGGCGCATCGCGTCTTCCTGACGCTTCTGACTGACGCCGCCGAAGATGGTGGTGACGCGCAGGCTCAGCGCAGCTGCGAGGGGTTCGATGGCCGTCGCGATCTGGGTGGCCAGCTCACGGGTGGGGGCCAGGACCAGTCCGGTCGGTGCGCCCGGGGTGCGGGTGACCTCCATCTCGGCCAGTCCGGCGACCAGCGGGATGGAGAAGGCCAGGGTCTTGCCGGAGCCGGTACGGCCCCGGCCGAGGACGTCGGCACCGTCGAGGGTATCGGTCAGGGTGTCGGCCTGGATGGGAAACGCCTCGGTCTTGCCGTCGGCGGCGAGCACCTCGACGAGTGCGGTGGGCACACCGAGGGATGCGAATGTCGTCATACGTGTGGTGCCTTTCGGGCAGTCTCACGGCGCAGGGATCACCCACATCGCGAGATGGATGGCGAACGCGCGGGTCCGCGCATTCGTTCGCCGTATGAAGTGGAGTGATCGAGGCGGTTCTCTCCGACCGGAAGGCCAGTGGGCCCCGGTGGGACCGCCGAAAACAGTCGTTCTACGACGTCTGACTCCGCGCTGGGCGGGTCATTCGTTGAGCAACGCTACACGGTTGCGGCGAGAATGGGCGAATCGTGGCGCGAGTCACCTCCGGTCGCCCGCATCTCAGGCGACGCTGCTCGCGACGGCGATGATCACCCCGGCGACGGTGAGGACACCGACGACGATCGCACACGCGATGGCCACGCGGTGACGGCCCTGACGTGCGGCGCTGATGCCGAGGCCGACGGCGATGAGGATCGCCGCGGCATACACCGAGATGCCGATGGTGAGTCCGGCGACGGCGCCATTACTCATGGCGAGCACCTGCGGAAAGCGGCCCTGATCACGCGCACCGATCATGATCCGAGTACATCACGGTCATCCCGCGGCGCAGGTCACCCGGTCGGTGCCCGCCGAGTTCCCGGTTGTTGGCGCGGCATCGAATTCGGCGGGACCGGGTAGGGCTGGCCACGCCCAGCGGTACCCGCCGCGACGTTGGGACCGCATTGCAGCAGTGCGTTTTGCGCGTCGGGATTGGGATCGCCGAAGTGCGGCCGCGCGGAATTCGGCCGACTACCGAAGTCGAAGGCCGAGGTCATGTCGCCGACGGCCGCACGGCGCCACGCCGTCAGGTTGGGCACGTCGACGCCGAACCGCTTCTCGATCAGCCGCAGCTGCGAGGTGTGGTCGAAGGTCTCCGAGGCCACGAGTCCGCCACGGCTGTAGGGCGAGATCACGAAGCAGGGCACGCGATAGCCAAGTCCGATGGGGCCGCGGATGCCCTTGGCGGCCGGAAACCGGTTGAGGTCGCCGACGCTCACGTATTCGCCGGGGGTGCCCGCAGGCGCGGTCGGCGGGGTGACGTGATCGAAGAAGCCGCCGTTCTCGTCGTAACTGATGATCAGGGCGGTCTTCTCCCACACCGCGGGATTGGAGGTGAGGATGTCGAGGAGTTGCACGATGCCGACGGCGCCGAGGGCGGCGGGCAATGCCGGATGCTCGCATTCCATCACCGGTGGGATCACCCAGGAGACCTTCGGCAGGCGGTTGGCCTTGACGTCGGCGGCGAAGTCGTTGGGATAGGTGGGGGCGATACCGCGCTTGGCGAGTTCGGAATTCGGGTCCTGTGCCTGCTTGAAGCAGCCCATCATGCCGTCGAGGATCACCGACGAGACCGGGCCGAGGTCCTTGTTGTTGTAGATCTTCCAGCTCACCCCGGCCTCTTGGAGGTTTTCCGGCATCGTGCGCCACGAATAGACGAACTTGGGGATGAGAGTGGGGGTTTCGAGAAGCGGACCACCGTGGCGGCCCTCCGGATCCAGGGTTGCACTCATCCAGTACAGGCGATTGGGGTCGGTGGGTCCGAGCACCGAACAGTGGTAGCCGTCGCACAGGGTGAAGGCCTCGGCGAGCGAGCGGTGGACCGGGATGTCCTCACGTTCGTAGTAGCCCATCAGCGCTGGGGCGTTGTCGGGGCCGACGGATTTGACCGACATCGGAAGCCAGCGGTCGTTGCGGCCGCCGTTCCATGCGTGGTGCATGCCGGCCCACGAGTGATCGGGGTCGTTGATGCACTCGCCGTCGAGGTTGGGCCCCGCGGTGGTGTCCAGCCGGAAGGGCATGGTGTAGCCGCTGGGTGTGGGACCCGTGCCCGGCGCCCATCCGTACTGCTTCCACGCCGTGGATGCATCACCGAAACCTTTTACGCCGGAATAGGATCCGAAGTAGTGATCGAATGACCGGTTCTCTTGCATGAAGAGCACGATGTGCTCGATGTCATCGAGTGATCCGGTCCCCCCGGGATCGGCCGAAGCGTAGGCCTTGTCGATGATCGGCGCGGCCCACGAGGTGAGCAATGCGCCGCCGCCGGTTGCGGCGACCCGCCTCAGGAATTCACGTCGACCCAATCCTGTAAACATCGATGAACTCACATCTCCTCGTCGCGAACTCCCCGCGGGGCAGGTTGTGTCCCGCTGTGACTCGCGGACATTCTCCGACCTGCGCGAGCGGTCGGTACATCGTCTGTGATGCCGGCGAATCCCTTCAGTACCCTATCCCCGTAGACGTGCTCGTGGACGTGTGTCGCCGTTATTGCCGGAGTTGTCGAGTTGCGGATCCCGAAGCGCCAAAGGTGGTTAAAGGATGTCCACGAGAGCGACCTACGATGCCGTGGTGATCGGCGGCAGAGCGGCTCGGAGAAATTCGGCCGATGACGCGATCCGCGCAACCGACCGCACCGCCGCCGCGATCATCGTCGACGCATTCGTCGGTGGGGAGTGCTCGTCCCGGGTATGTAAGCCGAGGGAGGCATTGCTCGGGGCGAGATGCCGCCTTGGACGGGCGGTCGGTCTTCCCTATGTTGGTCGGTCCGTGGCGTCGATGAGCCCAGCCCGCGCGCAGCTCGCCTGGCGCGACGCTTCATCTCACGCTCGCGACGACGACTCCCAGGTACAGGCGCACGGTGACCAAGGTCGGCTTCACGATCACCCGCACCCACGAGGTGAGGAACAGCTCCTGGGGCGTCACGGAGTTGGCGGTTTCACGCCGTACCAGGTGCGGGTCAGGCCGAGTACGAGCGCTGCGTCGCTGAGCCAGAATCCCCAACCGATGCCGAACACCGCGTTCTGTGCGGGCGACAATCCCACGGCGGCGACGAGTGCCACCGATCCGACGATGAAGGCCGCGATGCCGATGGTCGCCGGATTGCCCACGGGCACAGTTGGTGCGGTATCGGCGGTGGTGATCACATCGGGTGGGCACGTGCGACGGCGGTCATGGGGGTGTCCTTCGTGCAGAGAGGGCATCCATCGGCGATCCCGATCGTCGGCGTCAACGCGCGTTGTGTCCGGGGCCACCATGATTGATCGACAATCCTATTCCGCGACTGACCGTGAGGTCAGCGGGTCAGTACACCCGTTGGGGAGTACACCGCCGGCCCTTGGCGCGTGGATCGCTGACCGCTATCCCGGCTCGCCGGGTGACGCTGCCGCAGCATGGACAGCCTGATGCGTAGGTTCGGCTGGTTTGTGCTCGGCGTGATCGCTGCGGGTCTGATGGCCGGCGTCGCCGGTGGCGCCACCGCGGTGGTACTCAAGGCAATTCAGCATGTGACGTTCGGTTACTGGTCGGGCACACTTCTCGACGGGATCAGTGCAACGACCGCCTGGCGCCGCGTGGCCGGGCCCGTGGTCGGAGGGGCGCTTGCCGGTGCCGGTTGGTGGTGGCTGCGAGGTCGTCAGCAACTGATCCCGTTGACCGCCACAATCGAGCGAGGGGAGCCGGTGGCGACGGGTCCCCGCGCCGCCGACTCGTCGCTGCAGATCCTGCTGGTCGGGACCGGGGCATCGCTGGGGCGAGAGGGCGCTGCCCGCGAGTTCGCGGCCGTCGCCGCAGACCTCGTACTCCGTCGGATTCCCCTGGCGGAATCCGACATCCGGGTGTTGCTGGCGTCGGCGGCCGGTGCCGGGCTCGGTGCGGTGTACAACGTGCCGTTGGCCGGCGCATTGTTCACCGTCCAACTCCTGCTGCGTTCGTGGCGCCCTCGCGAGGTGCTCACCGCGACGTTGACGTCGGTATTGGCCGTCGTCGCGGCGTCGCCGGTTGTCGGCGACCGACCGACATTCGTCTGGCCTGGCGCCGATCTCACCGCGGAGGTCGCGGTGGTGGCACCGGCCGCCGTGGCAGCGAGCATGGTCCTGGGTGTGGCGTTCGCGCGTCTGATGAGTCATGTTCAGCGACAACCGGTCTCGGGATGGTGGTTGATCCCTGCGCTGACCGGTGCCGGTGCGTTGACCGGTATCAGCGCGCTGTGGTTTCCCGAACTACCCGGCAACGGCAAGTCCATCATCGCCGAATCGCTTGGCGGCGGTGGACCTCTGCTCACGGTGCTGGCCGTGGCGTTGCTCAAACCCGTCCTCACCGCCATCCATCTGCGTGCCGGTGCGGTCGGCGGCTTGATCACCCCGGCGCTGGCCACCGGCGCCGCATTCGGTGCCGCCGTCGCGATCCTGGCCGATCATTGGACCGGCTGGGATATCAATCCCGCTGCGGTCGCTTTGCTCGCTGCCGCGGCGTTTCTGGGCTTCTCCCAACGAGCGCCGCTGTTCGCCGCTGTCTTCGCGTGGGAGCTGGCTCATCCGCCACCGACGTTTCTGTGTGCCCTGGCGCTGATCACGATGGTGGGGTACGCGGTGCAGGCGGGGGTTCCGGTGCTGCGGCGCCATGGCATCTGTGGTCATTTCGCGATTCGCCGGCGTAGCCACTGAGACGTAGCGGTGCTGTCGCCACCCCGGGGTGTACGAATTCTGGGGTGGCGGTGATCCGAAGACCGGCACCGGGGCGCGCATGGCCCCGAGTACGGCTACCAGCGATGACCGAGAACTTCTCGTCGAAGGTCACCACGACGCGGTCGCCGTCGAGATCGGGTCGGCGCGCACAGTCGACCGAATAGTTGATGGCGCTCATGGTTGCGTCGGCGGACTCGTCGTGGACCAGTTCCTTTCAGTGCCGGACCGTCCACGGCCGGCCCCCTCGTGAAAGCGGCAGGTGACACGAGTGCGGTAGCGGTTCATCAGACGCTCTCGCGTCCATTCACGACGAGGATAAATTCGATGCGCCGCTCCACTCTCATTGCTGCCACCGCCACGAGGGCCGCCACGGTCCAATTTTCCGAATGCGGACTGAATTCTGGTTCGTCATCGACGGACGACAGTGGTTTGGCGTCGTTGTCAGAGGCAGCGGGCGCCATGTTGACACTGGATACCGTTCAAGTCGCTGACGCCATAGGTGCAGCAGAAACCTCCCGGGCGAAGTCCGCTGCCATATCGCAGTGGATCGGTCAGTCGATGTTGTCGATCGAATGATCACTGGGCGAAAACTTGCTGCGGAATTCGCCATGTATTCCCTGGGTAGTGGCGGTCAGGCGCATTGATGCTCATGGTGGCCGATATTCCTCTTCCCGACGGGTGTGGCTTTCGCGGAAATTGCTGAAGTGCATTATGGCTGCCGTCTTGATGGCGGCGGAAGCTCGGATATCGGGTCGACTGCGTCATGGGTGGGCGGTGTCATTCGCGACGTCCTTGCTCGGGCTCACCGTCGGGGGAGCAGGCTCGCCCCGTGGTGCCCGCCCCGTGGTGCCCCCACCGGGACTCGAACCCGGAACACGCGGATTTTAAGTCCGCTGCCTCTGCCAATTGGGCTATAGGGGCGCGCCAATAGCATGACACGGACGCCTCGGATCGTCGGCGGCGGATCGCATCTCTGCGGCGGAAGTGACGAAGGATCGTCGTCAGACGATGGATGCGGCCTTGACCCGGTGACTTTCTGCCGATAACTTAACGGGGGTAACTCACCTTCCGCGGCTGGAGTGGCCATGCTGGACCGTTTGACTCGATTCGTGACCGGTCTTCCCAAAACCGTTCTTGCTGTGGCCTTCGTGCTGCTCGTCTGCTGCGGACTGTACGGCGCGTCCGCAGCGGATCATCTGCTCGCCGGCGGCTATGAGGACCCGAACTCCGAGTCGGCGAAGGCGGCCTCGGTCATCGACAAGACCTTCGATCGGGGTGGCCCGCAGTTCGTTCTCAAGCTCGACGGCGCGCCGGGAGTCGACATGGCGACCGACCCGACCGCCAAGACGACGGGTCAACTGATCATCTCGGAACTGGGCTCGAGCGGCCACGTGCAGCAACCGATCCTGTCGGTTTGGACCAATCCCGACCTCGCTCCGGCGCTGCTGAGCAAGGACAGGTCGTCGGCGCTGATCGTCACGACTCTCACCGGCGGTGAGATCGATGCACCGCGCTACGCCGGGGAACTCGCCCAGCGCTACAACGGCACGCGTGAGGGCATCACCATCCGGGCCGGTGGGCAGGCGATGGTGTTCCACGACGTCAACGCACAGACCACCCGCGACCTTGCCGTCGCCGAGGCCATCGCGATCCCCATCAGCTTCCTCGTGCTCATCGTCGTGTTCGGGGGAGTGGTGGCGGCGCTGCTGCCGATCCTCGTCGGCGTCGTCGCGATCGTTGCGACCTTCGCGATGCTGCGTGTCATCGGGTCGATGACCGACGTGTCGATCTTCGCGCTGAATCTCACCACCGCAATGGGTTTGGCGCTGGCGATCGACTACACCCTGCTGCTGGTGACCCGATATCGCGAAGAACTCGCCGCTGGCCGGGATACGCGGTCGGCGATCGCGATGATGATGCACACCGCAGGCCGGACGGTTACCTTCTCCGGCGTCACCGTCGCACTGTCGTTGTGCGCCTTGGCGATCTTCCCGATGTACTTCCTACGGTCGTTCGCCTACGCGGGACTCGGAGTGGTCGTCGTCGCCGTACTCGCCGCACTGCTGCTGACCCCGGCTTTGCTCATGCTGCTCGGTCCGCGTATCGACGCACTCGACGCCCGCCGACCACTGCGCCGGCTCCTTGGGCGGGGCGAGCCCGCACCGGTGCCGATCGAGCAGGGCCGGTGGTATCGATTCGTCAGTGCTGTTCTGCGGCACGCTGTTCCGGTGGGTGCCGGCGTGATCTTGGTGCTGTTGGTCCTGGGAGCCCCGTTCGCATCGATCACCTTCGGCTTCCCCGACGACCGGGTCCTGCCGAAGACGGCCACCGTGCACCAGGTGTCGGAGGAGATGCGCACCGATTTCGCCGAGAACCTCTCGGGCGCGCTGACCGTCGTCATCGACGGTGGTACCGACCGGACGCGCATGGAGTACGCCCAAACGCTCTCGCGTGTCGACGGGATCAGTTCGGTGTCGGGCGCTGCGGGCACCTTCGTCGACGGCAGGCAAGTGGCACCACCGCAGCCCGGTGACCTCCAGCGGGCCGCCGACGGCACCACCGCGCTGCTGTCGGTCAGCGGCAGCGCACGGCCCCTGACCGACGCCGGCGCCGACGAACTCGCAGCCCTGCGTGCAGCGCCCGTCCCGGAGGGTATGACGTCGCAGTTCGCCGGTCTACAAGCCAGAAACACCGACACCGTCGACTCCATCTACGCGCACCTGCCGTGGGTGCTCGGTGTGATCGCCCTTGCCACGTTCGTTCTGCTGTTCCTGTTCACCGGCAGTGTCGTCCTGCCGCTCAAGGCGCTGGTCCTCAACGTGTTGTCGCTGTCGGCGACGTTCGGGGCGATGGTGTGGTTCTTTCAGGAGGGCCACCTGGGCGGACTGGGAACCACCGCAACGGGGTTCCTGGTGGCCACCATGCCGGTGCTGATGTTCTGTATCGCCTTCGGGCTGTCGATGGACTACGAGGTGTTCCTGCTCGGTCGAATTCGTGAGGAGTGGCTGGCCTCGGACCGCACGCGGGCGGCCAATGATCACGCCGTGGCCGTCGGCCTGGCGCGTACCGGTCGCGTCGTCACCGCCGCCGCCCTATTGATGAGCATCGTGTTCGCGGGAATCGCTGCGTCGGAGGTGTCGTTCATGCGTATGTTCGGCGTAGGCCTGACTCTGGCGGTGCTGATGGATGCCACCGTCATTCGCATGTTGCTGGTACCGGCGTTCATGCGGATCGCCGGCCGCGCCAACTGGTGGGCACCGCGTCCGCTGCGGGCGCTGCACGATCGCATCGGACTCACCGAGGCGGGACCGCCCGATCCTCGGATCGCCGACGAACGCACAACGGCACAGGACCCCACCGACCACCAGCCCGCACAAGACCGTCAGGAGACACGTGACCATCCAGAGGCGGCGGACCAGATCCCCCCGCGGATCGGGTGAACTGCTCGCCGACGAGATCATCGACGCCGCCACCGACCTACTCCTCGACGAGGCAGATGCGTCGGCGGTGTCGATCCGTGCGGTCGCCACCCGCGTCGGGGTGACGCCGCCGTCTATCTATTTGCACTTCGCCGACAAGGACGCACTTCTCGACGCCGTGTGCGCCCACTACTTCGAGAAACTCGACGAGAAACTGGCCGACGCCGAGCACGGTGTGGCCGACCCGCTGGAGCGGGCGTTGAGCCTCGGGATGGCCTATATCCGGTTCGCGCTGTCGACCCCGGTGCTGTACCGGCAGGCGTTCTCCCGCGTCACCGCCGACACCCCGACACGGGTCGACGAGGTGCTCGCCACGTCGGCGGTCGTACGGTTCTCCCGCACCGTGAGCGAACTCGCCGAGGCGGGGATGTTCGAGGCCGAGGAGGTTGCCGACATCGTGCTCGAATGGTGGTCGGCCGCTCACGGCATAGCCTCGCTGATGATCTCCAAACCAGGCCTGAACTGGGGCGACGACCTTGAGCGTAGTGAGACGATGCTGCGGTCGATGTGTCTGGGCCGCGCCGTGATGGGTGTGACCGCAGCCCGAGAGCCCGGTGAGGTCCGCAGTCTGATGGCCGAGTTGAGTGCCCGCTGACCGATTTGTCGGACCCAGGGTTCTGACGCGAATGGTCAAGAGAAGGTAAAGTCGGAACTCTGACGGGTGATCGCCCGTTGTTCAGACGAGATACCGACTCACGTTCAGATAGGGAGCGCCAGGTGCGAGATAGCAGCAATCCGGTGATGCGCGGCGTGGTCCGCGACAATCAGACCGCCGGCGGCTATGCGGGCTTCGGCACCGGTGCGGCCGGTGCCGGTCAGGCAGCCATGTACAACCAGTACGGCCAGCAGGTGCCGCCGTACACCCAGCAGCCCACCACCACGACCCGGCAGCTCACCATCGATGACGTCGTCACCAAGACCGCCATCACCCTGGGCGTACTTACCATCTCGGCGATCGCGGCCTATTTCCTGGTCTCGGCGAACAAAGCGCTTGCGATGCCACTCTTCGGCATCGGTGCCATCGGCGGGCTCGTCCTGGTACTGATCGCCTCGTTCGGTCGCAAGCAGGACAATCCGGCGATCGTGCTGGGGTATGCGGTGTTCGAGGGCTTGTTCGTAGGATCGATCTCCTACGTCTTCGCCAACTGGATGGTCAGCGAGACCAGTGCCGGTGCACTGATCGGGCAGGCCGTGCTGGGCACCTTCGGTGTGTTCTTCGGCATGTTGCTGGTCTACAAGGTCGGAGCGATCCGCGTGACCCCCCGGTTCACCCGGATGCTGTTCGCCGGGCTCATCGGCGTCATCGTGCTGATGGTCGGCAACTTGATCATGAGCTTGTTCACCGGCGGTGCCGGGATTCTGCGTGACGGTGGTCCGATCGCGATCATCTTCTCGCTGATCTGCATCGCGCTGGCCGCGTTCAGCTTCCTCGTCGACTTCGATGCCGCCGACCGCCTTATCCGCGCCGGCGCCCCCGACCGCGCTGCCTGGGGTGTGGCCCTGGGCCTGACGGTCACCCTGGTCTGGCTCTACGTCGAGATCCTGCGACTGCTGAGCTACTTCCAGTCGGACTAGTTCTTCGGCATCAAAGAAGAACCCCGCTCCTTCGGCGAAGGAGCGGGGTTTCTTTGTTCTGATCAGCTCAGCTCAGGCGCTCGAGCACCATCGCCATGCCCTGACCGCCACCGACGCACATCGACTCGATGCCGAAGGTCTTGTCGTGGGTCTGCAGGTTGTTCAGCAGAGTGGTGGTGATGCGGGCACCGGTCATACCGAAGGGGTGGCCGAGGGCGATTGCGCCGCCGGACACGTTGAGCTTGTCGTGGTCGATGCCGAGGGCGTCGGCCGAGCCGAGCACCTGTACCGCGAAGGCCTCGTTGATCTCGACCAGGTCGATGTCGGACAGCGACATCCCCGACACCTTCAACACCTTGCGGATCGCCTCGATCGGGCCGAGTCCCATGATCTCCGGCGACAGACCGGTCGCAGCGGTGGCGACCACCCGTGCCAAAGGGGTCAGGCCGAGTGCCTTGGCCTTGGTGTCGCTCATGATCACCAGGGCGGCCGCGCCGTCGTTGAGCGGGCAGGCGTTGCCCGCGGTGATGGTGCCGTCGGGGCGGAACACCGGCTTGAGCTGGCTGACCTTCTCATAGGTGGTACCGGCGCGCGGGCCGTCGTCGGTGCTGACCACGGTGCCGTCGGGCAGGGTGACAGGATCGATCTCGCGCTCGAAGAAGCCGGCCTTGATGGCCTCTTCTGCGAGGTTATGGCTGCGCACTCCCCAACGATCCTGGTCTTCTCGGGAGATTCCGGTGTAGCTCGCGACGTTCTCGGCGGTTTGGCCCATCGCGATGTAGACGTCGGGCAGGATGCCGTCCTCGCGCGGATCGTGCCACGCCGAGGCCCCGCTCTGAGCGGACTTCTCGGTGCGGGCGATCGCGTCGTCGAAGATGGGGTTCTTGGAGTCCGGGGCGCCGTCGGCACCACCGGAGATCCCGAAGCTCGAGACGCTTTCGACGCCGCCGGAGATGAAGACGTCGCCTTCGCCGGAGCGGATGGCGTGCAACGCCATCCGGGTGGTCTGCAACGACGACGAGCAGTAGCGGTTCACCGTGACACCGGGGATGTGGTCGTAGCCGAGTTCGACGGCGAGCAGGCGGCCGATGTTGTAGCCGCCCTGTCCGGCGGGCTGGCCGATGCCCCAGTGGATGTCCTCGATGTCGGCCGGGTCGAGTTCGGGAACCTTCGCCAGAGCGGCGGCGATCATCTGGCGAGAGAGCTCGTCGGGACGGATGTCCTTCAGGGACCCCTTCCCGGCGCGGCCGATCGGGGAGCGGGCATGGGCAACAATCACGGCTTCAGGCATGTGGCCCAGATTACTGGACCGCGCGATGCGGCCGATCGGGTGCCATCGGGTGGGGCGGCTATCCGGGGTCTGGCGTGACCAACGGTAGGAAGACCTCGTCGACGATCTCCTCGAGCGTCTGGTCGGCCACCGGTGCCAGCGTCATCATCACCTCGTGCCGGTAGAGGTCGAACGGCACGGCAACCACTCGCGAGGTGAGCCGGGTCGGGTCGACCTCGCCACGGGCGACAGCTCGGTCGAGGATTGCCTCGACAGCCGAGTATCGTTCGCCGATCAGCACCGCGCGCAAGTCGCGTGGCGTGTCCCCGGTCTCGGCATAGAATTCGCCGAGCGCGGCGCTGAGCATGACGAGGAAGTTCGACCGGTTGTGGTTGGCGTCGCGCAGCGCTGCGAGCAGATCCCCGCGCAGCGTCCCGGTATCGGCGAGGGCGGGGGTAGCCAGCTCGCCGCGGCGTCGGATCACCGCACGCACCAGGTCGGCGCGGTCTGTCCATCGGCGATAGAGCACGGGTCGGCTCGTGCCCGCTCGCTCGGCCACCGCCTCGAACGTCAGGCCGCCGTAACCGCGGTCACACAACTGATCCCACGCGGCGTCGAGGATCGCCGCCTCGAGTTCCGCCCCACGGCGACGGGTCGGTTTCGCCCGCTCCTCAAGAGCCACTTGCGTATCTTATCGCGTCGGTCTACGGTCGGGATATAGATACACATCTGTATCTTAGAACTGCGTGAGGAACGAGGCCCGCTCATGTCCACCACTGTGCGGAACGGCGAAGCGACCAACGGCGAACAGGCGCCGACGCAGGAGGTACCGCGCGAGGTCCGGCGGGTGGCGACCGCGGTCATCGTCGGACTCATCGCGCCCATCCTGGACACCACGATCGTGACCATCGCGCTCGACGCCTTGAGTCGGGATCTGCACGCGACGGTGAGCACCGTGCAATGGGTGAGTACGGGGTATCTTCTCGCACTCGCGGTGGCTGTTCCGTTGGCGGGTTGGGCAGCAACCCGATTCGGCTCCCGCGCAGCATGGACCGCCGGGCTCGTGCTGTTCTTCGCCGGATCGGTGATGTGCGCGGCTTCGTGGAACATCGACTCGCTCATCGCCTTTCGGGTGATCCAGGGATTCGGTGCCGGGCTGATCATGCCGCTGATGACGTCGATACTGGTGGCGGCCTCCGGCGGGGTGGCGCTGGGCCGGCTGGTGGCGATGGTGAGTCTGCCGACTGCGCTCGGGCCGATCGTGGGGCCGGTGGTCGGCGGGATCATCCTGAACTGGCTCGATTGGCGCTGGCTGTTCCTGGTCAACGTGCCCTTATGCATCGCCGCACTGATCCTCGCGAGACGTATCCCCGCCGACCGTAGCTCCGCGGCACCGCTCGACATACTCGGATTGCTCCTACTTGCACCCGGTCTGGCGGCATTGCTGCTCGGTATCTCCAATGCGCACAACGGAATCGGGCAGATGGACGTGATCGTTCCGGTCGCCGCGGGCGTGGTGTTGACCGCCGCCTTCACCTGGCATGCGCTGCGTCGGAATGGAGTCGCCCTGGTCAACGTCGGTGAACTGCGTCGGCGTTCGGTGAGCGTCTCATCGCTTGGATTGTGCTTCTTCGGCATTGCCTCCTTTGGTGCGATGTTCTTGATGCCCTTGTACTTTCAGCAGATCCGGGGTGACTCGGTCCTGCAGGCCGCGCTCGTGCTCATCCCGCAGGGTGTCGGGGCACTGGCCACCCGAAGCGTGGCCGGACGGTTCACCGACACGATCGGCGCACGGTGGGTTGCGGTCACCGGCTTCGCGGTGGTGGCCGTGGCGACGGTTCCGTTCGCGCTCGCCGGTGATCACACCACCACGATCTGGTTGATGGTGGTCCTCCTCGTTCGCGGCTTCGGTCTCGGAACGCTGCTGTCGCCGCTGATGTCGGCCGGCTTCGTCGGATTGCCGGGTTCGGCACGTCACGACGTCAGCATGCTGAACCGGACCTTCCAACAGGTGGGCGGATCGTTCGGCACGGCCCTGCTCGCGGTGGTGTTGACCGCGGGGATGGGTGCGAGCACCGGATTCCACGACGCGTTCTGGTGGGCTGCGGGTCTCGCCGCCGTCGGCGCCGCGGTGTCGCTGCTGCTGCCCGACGGTCGCGCCGCGGCCCGACAGGGATAAAGGGGCGACGCTCAGCGCACCGTACGAGCGATCCGCAGGACCCTTTCGGCGAGTTTGCTGTTGTCCACCGACGGCGACACCTCGGGCGGCTCGGGCAGCGGCTCGGGACCCCACTCGCCGAGCGCCGCGAGCACCTCCGGAAGCAGGATGTCGGCGGCGAGCCCATATCCGTCGGCGGACGGGTGGTAACGGTCGAAGGAGAACATCCGGTCCGGGGCGTCGCGGAAGTCCTCCGCCAGCAGATCGGCCATCGGGACCGCCCGCCCGCCCCCCGAGACGACCGCTGCCTTCTGTCGCGCTGCCAGCCGCAGCCCCCATATCCGCAGCACCGAGCGCAGCGGTTGGGGAATCGCGGTGATCACACCGAAATCGGGGCAGGTGCCGACCACCACCTGGGCGTCGATCGCGCGCAATCTGCGCACCGCCGACCCGAGCCGGCCCGCCGAGGCGCGGACCCCGTTGCGGGCGGTGACGTCGTTGGCGCCCACCAGGATCACCGCGATGTCGGGACGGTCACCGGCGATGAGCATGGCATCGATCTGCGCGGCCAGGCCCTTCGACGTCGCGCCGACGATCGCCTTGTTGCTGTAGCGCACCACGCGCCCGGTCTCGACCGCCACCCGGCGGGCCACCCGTGCGCCCGGGGTCTGCGTGCCGGTGTCGGCGCCGAGACCGGCGGCGGTGGAATCCCCGAACACCGCGAGATGCAGCTCGATCTCGTCACGATTGTCACGGGTGACCCGATGCGGGCCGCTGCCATCGGGCCGATAGATCCCGTCACCGTCGGGAGCGTTGTCGGTGCGGTGTGGGATGACGGTGCGCGCTTTCTGCGCCTGCCACACCAGAAGGTTGTAGCCGCCCCACGTGATGCCTGCGGCGGCGGTCGTCGCGGCCGCGGTGGCCCCGAGATCGCGCAGCAGATGGTGGTCGGTGGGGCGCGGACCGGTCACGGGTGACAGCTTACCGATGCCTCCGTCGGCGACTGGTGACCTGCGGGTCTGCGGGTCGCCCTCGGCACGGCGATCTGCGATGATCCGGGAATCGACGTCGGATGGGAAGGCCGGAGGCGGTTCTGGGACCATGGAGGGCATGCGCATCGCCAATCACGTCGTCGACCTGGTGGGCAACACGCCCCTGGTCAAACTCAATTCGGTGGTCACGCCCGGCTCCGGGCTGGTGGCGGCCAAGGTCGAATACCTCAACCCCGGGGGTAGCAGCAAGGACCGCATCGCACTCCGCATGATCGAGGCCGCCGAGAAATCCGGTGCGCTCAAGCCCGGCGGCACCATCGTCGAGCCGACGTCGGGTAACACCGGGGTCGGTCTGGCGCTCGTCGCACAGCAACGCGGATACCACTGCGTGTTCGTCTGCCCCGACAAGGTCGGCGAGGACAAGCGCAACGTGCTCCGCGCCTACGGCGCCGAGGTCGTCGTCTGCCCCACAGCGGTCGCGCCCGAGCACCCCGACAGCTATTACAACGTCTCCGACCGGCTGGTCCGCGAGATCGACGGAGCGTGGAAGCCCAATCAGTACGCGAATCCCGCTGGGCCGCAGAGCCACTACGAGACAACCGGTCCAGAGATCTGGGCCGACACCGACGGCCGGGTCACCCACTTCGTGGCCGGCGTCGGCACCGGCGGCACCATCACCGGCACCGGGCGCTACCTCAAGGAGGTCTCCGGCGGTGCGGTGAAGGTCGTCGGTGTTGACCCCGAGGGGTCGGTGTACTCCGGCGGCACCGGACGGCCCTACCTGGTGGAGGGTGTCGGCGAGGACTTCTGGCCGGAGGCATATGACTCGAGCGTGCCCGACGAGATCATCGCGGTCTCCGACGCCGACTCCTTCGACATGACGCGACGACTCGCCCGTGAGGAGGGCCTGCTGGTCGGCGGATCGTGCGGGATGGCCGTGGTCGCGGCGCTGCGGGTCGCCGAGCGCGAGGGCCCCGATGCCGTCGTCGTCGTGCTGCTGCCCGACGGGGGCCGCGGCTACATGGCGAAGATCTTCAACGACGAGTGGATGAGCAGCTACGGCTTCCTGCGAACCCCTCTCGACGCCAAGGCCACCGAACCACTCGTCGGCGACGTGCTGCGCGGCAAGACCGGCGCACTGCCCGACCTGGTGCATACCCACCCGTCGGAGACCTTGCGCGACGCCATCGAGATCCTTCGTGAATACGGGGTGTCGCAGATGCCGGTCGTCGGCGCCGAACCGCCGGTGATGGCCGGCGAGGTCGCCGGAGCGGTCACCGAACGGGATTTGCTCAGCGCGGTGTTCGAAGGCCGCGCCAACCTCGCCGACCCGGTGTCGGCGCACATGGGAGAACCGTTCCCGCTCATCGGTTCCGGCGAGCCGGTATCGGCGGCCACCACAGCGCTCTCGGACACCGACGCGCTGATGGTGGTCGAGGACGGCAAGCCGATCGGCGTCATCACCCGCCATGATCTGTTGGCCTTCGTCAGCACCCATCCGACCATCACCGCCGGCTGACGCCGGCGTCCCCGACGTCCACCGACGAGGAGTTATCCCGTGAGTCCCCAGCAGCGTCCCCGCGGTTTCGCCACCGACGCCATCCACGCCGGCTACGAGCCCAACCCGCTCAACGGTGCGGTCAACGTCCCGATCTATGCCAGCTCGACCTTCGCCCAGGACGGTGTCGGGGGCATGCGCGATGGATTCGAATACGCCCGCACCGGCAACCCGACGCGCCGGGTGCTCGAGGCGAACATCGCCGCCATCGAACACGGCACCCACGGAAGGGGTTTCGCCTCCGGGATGGCCGCCACCGACGCGTTGCTCCGCGCGTGCCTGCGCCCGGGGGATCATCTGGTCATCCCGAATGACGCCTACGGCGGCACCTTCCGGCTCATCGACAAGGTCTTCACCCAGTGGGGCATCACCTATTCGGTCGCGCCGGTCACCGACGCCGATGCCCTCCGTGCGGCGATCACCCCGCAGACGAAGCTGGTGTGGGTGGAGACGCCCACCAATCCGCTGCTCAACGTCGGCGACATCGAACAGGCCGCCGCGATCGCCCACGATGCCGGCGCAAAGTTGGTGGTGGACAACACCTTTGCCACACCGTACCTGCAGCAGCCGCTGTCGCTGGGGGCTGACGTCGTGCTGCACTCGACGACGAAGTACCTCGGCGGGCACTCCGACGTGGTCGGCGGCGCCCTGGTCACCGATGATGCCGAACTCGACGACGCGATCGCCTTTCTGCAGAACGGGGCCGGTGCAGTACCCGGGCCCTTCGACGCCTACCTGACCATGCGCGGTATCAAGACCCTGGCAGTTCGGATGGAAAAGCACTGCGATAACGCCGAAGCCGTCGTCGAGTTCTTGTCGAATCACGACCGGATCGACCGTGTGCTCTACCCGGGGCTGCCGACGCACCCGGGTAACGAGGTGGCGAGCAAGCAGATGAAGCGATTCGGCGGGATGGTCTCGGTCCTCGTCGCCGGCGGCATCGAGGACGCCCAGAAGTTCTGCGCTCGCACCGAGGTGTTCACCCTCGCCGAATCCCTGGGCGGGATTGAGTCACTCATCGAGCATCCCGGCGCGATGACTCACGCGTCGACGGCGGGCTCACTGCTCGAGGTGCCCGCCAACCTGGTGCGGCTGTCGGTCGGCATCGAGGACGTCGACGACATCCTCGCCGACCTCGAGCAGGCTCTGCAGTAGCGATGCCGATGCTGATTACCGCGTCCGAGATCGCCGACGCCGTCGCCCAACTGCGTGGCGTCATGCGCCGTACTCCGCTGGTTGCGTCCCGAGTGCTCAGCGAGCGCGCCGACCGTGAGGTCTGGGTCAAGTGCGAGAACCTGCAACGCACCGGCTCGTTCAAACCGCGCGGCGCCTACTACCGCATCAGCCGGCTGAGCCCGGCCGAACGCGAGCGCGGTGTGGTTGCGGCCAGTGCGGGCAACCACGCGCAGGGCGTGGCGTGGTCGGCGAGCAGACTGGGGATCTCCTCGCGGGTATACATGCCGGTCGGTGCGGCCTTGCCGAAGATCGCTGCCACCCGCGCCTACGGCGCCGAGGTGGAGTTCGTCGGTACCACGATCGACGAATCCCTGGTCGCCGCGCGCGAGTTCGCCGAGCGAACCCAGGCAGTACTCATCCACCCGTTCGATCATCGCGACATCGTGATCGGCCAGGCGACCGTCGGTGTGGAGATCTGTGAGCAGATGCCCGACGTCGGCACGATCGTGGTGCCGCTCGGCGGTGGCGGGCTGCTCGCGGGGATCGCGGCCGCGGTCAAGACCGTTCGCCCCGACGTGCGGATCATCGGTGTGCAGGCCGCCGCGGCGGCTGCGTGGCCGCAGTCGTTGGCCGCCGGCTCGCCGACGGCCGCCGCGCGGATGGCGACGATGGCCGACGGTATCGCGGTGGCACTACCGGGGGAGGTTCCGTTCGCCCACGTGACCGAACTCGTCGACGACGTTGTCACCGTCGACGAGGATGCGTTGGCGACCGCGTTACTTCTGATGCTTGAGCGCGCCAAGATCCTCGTCGAACCCGCCGGGGCCGCCGGGGTGGCGGCGGTCATGGAAGGTGTATGTGGGCAGTTGTCGGGGCAGGTCTGCGTGGTGGCCTCCGGCGGCAACATCGATCCGCTCGTGCTCAGCCACGTCACCACGACCGGACTGAGCGCCGCCGGACGGTTCCTCACCGTCACCGCCACCGTGCCCGACCGCCCCGGCGGCCTGATCTCGTTATTGGAAATGCTGCGTGATCAGGGTGCCAGCGTCGTCGACGTGGTCCATTCACGTGTTGCCGAGGGACTCGCGCTCGGGCAGGTGCAGGTGACCGTCAGCGCGGAGACTCGGGGGCCCGATCACCAGGCGACGGTACGTGAGGCGCTGGCACAGGCCGGTTTCCTGCGTTGAGTCGCTGATCTGTCGACGTGCCGAGCCGCCCGGTCGGGGTCAGGCCTGCGGGGTCAGATGTGCGAAGTGGCGCAGGGTGTCCGATTCGATGCTCTTGAATACCGGTACCGAGGCCGGGTTGGAGAACGCGTTCAATGCCCGCGACGACGGGCCGAGTTCGAGGGCGAACGCCCACACCAGGCGGGACCCGACCGCCGCCGGGGTGATCTCGGTGTACTCGCCGAAGCGTCGCATCCCGGGGACATTGACCTTTGCTACGCGAAAAGCGTTGTGGTAGCTCGAGTTCTCGGCATACTCGGTCCAATCGAAGAACACCTCTGAGAGCGTGACGTAGCCCGGGGCGAGCGATGCCTGCCGGGTGGTGCCGACGCCGAACGGGGCCGCCGAGGTGAACTCGATCGACTTGATCGCCTTACACCAGTCCAGGGTGTTCGGCCGGGTCAGTTCAGCCCACGCGCGCTGCGGTGACACCGGGATGTTGATGTCGATGCGGTACGAGATCGGTGCCGAGTCGAAAAAGTCGAGGTCGAACGGTTGGAGGTCATAGGTGCGCGCCATGAGTCGAGGTTAGGGCATCGACTCCCCGTGTACCGCCACGATGCGTCTGTCCGGTCGGGGAGTCCACTACGCTGGCGGGGTGTCTCATGACGGCGAGGTGATCATCGGACTGCTCGGTCCGGTGTCGGTGATCGCTGCGCCGCACCCGGATTCGGACTCCGACGCACCGCAGGTCACGCCGGTGCCCGGTCTTCGTGCCAAGCGCCTGCTGACGTCGCTCGCCTTGGCCGATGGACGGACCCGATCGGCCGAACGACTCATCGACGACGTGTGGGGCGCGGACGCGCCCCGGTCGCCGAACTCGGCGTTGCACACCCAGATCTCCCGGTTGCGGCAGTTGCTCGGCGCCGCCCACCTGCAGGGCTCGGGCAGTGGATACCGGCTCGTCGAGTGCCGCACCGATCTCGACGTCGTCACCGAGATGATCGCTTCCGCCGACGACGCCGAGCGTGCGTCGATCTGGTGGCGCGGAACCCCCGGCGATGATCTCGGTACCGACGAACCGGGCGGGCTGATCGACGAGCTGACCGCCCGCGCCCAGCAGGTCGCCGATCGCTTCGACCGCTCCCGCTACACTGCGGCCATGGCCGCCGGCGACCATGTCACAGCCCGATCCATCGCCGAAAGACGTTGCCTCGCTGATCCTCTCGACGAGTCCGCGCACCTGGATCTGATGCAGTCATTGGCCGCTGCGGGTCGGGTCGCCGACGCCATCGCGGTCTACACCGGACTCCGCCGACGGCTCTCGGCCGAACTCGGGGTGGGCCCGGGTGCCCTGATCAGTGCGCTGCACACCCAATTGCTCAGCGGCACCGACACTTCGGTCGCGGAGCAGGCCGAGGCGCCCCGGAGTATTCGTCGCGGCCGAGGCATCGGATTGCTCGCCGACACCACCGCGCTGATCGGTCGGGACGCCGACGTCGATGCGATTGTGTCAGCCATCGGGACCGGTCGGGTGGTGACCATCCAGGGTCCGGGTGGGGTCGGCAAGACCCGCGTGGCCAACCGCGTCGGTCATCGGCTCGTCGAGACCGGCGCCTCCGTGTTCTATGTTCCCCTGGCGCCGATCCGGGCCGCCGACGACGTGGTCCCGGCGATCGCTGCGGCGCTCGGCGTCGGCGAGTCCGATCTGAGCGGTAACCGCCCGCGCATGAGCGTCGGTGATCTGCACGACCGGCTGCTCGACGCCGTTCGTGGTCGCGACGCGGTGCTCGTCCTCGACAACTGTGAACAGGTCATCGACCGGTGCGCCCAGATCGTCGCCGACCTACTTGCCGCCGACGGCCACATCCGGGTCCTTGTCACCAGCCGCTCACCACTCATGCTGCCCTCCGAGTGCATACACCTGCTACCGACTCTCGACGCGCGGGAGGCCGGACCGGCAGTGCAACTGTTCGTCACCCGTGCCCGCGCGGTACGCCCCGATGCGTTGTTGCCTCCGGACCGAGTCGCCGCGCTGTGCCGTCACCTCGACGGTTTGCCGCTGGCGATCGAGCTGGCCGCCGCCCGAATCCGCACGATGACCGTCGAGGAGATCGCCGATCGCCTCGTTGAACGGTTCGCACTGTTGCGCGGTGCCGATCGCAGCGCGCCCGATCGGCACCGCACTCTCTATGCCGTCATCGACTGGAGCTGGGAACTGCTCGACGAGGACGCACGAATCGCGTTGTGCCGGTTGTGCCGATTCCCCGGGGGATTCACCACCGACGCGGGCGCAACGGTGTTGGGTTACAGCGGATTCCGGCTCGACGATACGCTCGCCGCACTGGTCAATCAGTCCTTGCTCGAGGTCACCGAAAGCGGTGGACGCGTGCGCTACCGAATGTTGGAGACGGTGCGCGAATTCGGTGAGGGCAAGCTCGGTGTCACGTCGGAGGAGTCGGAAGAGGTCGACCACCGGATGTGGCGGTGGGCCCGCGAGTTCTGCGTCGACGCGGCCGCACGCTACGACGAGGGCATTGACGACGTGCTGCTCGGTGCGATGGCCGCCGACGCCGAGAACCTCGTCTGGGTGATGCGCAGTTGCCTCGACCGCCTGAGCGCCGGCGAGCCGTCGTTGCACTCCGACGCCCCGACCGACACCTTCCTGACCGTCATCCGGGTCTTCCCCGTGCTCTCCGGTCTGTGGATGGCGCGGGGGTTGCATGCCGAGGTGTTGAGCTGGGGGACAAGGATTCTCGCGGTGA
Organism: Gordonia oryzae; assembly: GCF_003797185.1. Classification (GTDB taxonomy): domain Bacteria; phylum Actinomycetota; class Actinomycetes; order Mycobacteriales; family Mycobacteriaceae; genus Gordonia; species Gordonia oryzae. The sequence continues at coordinate 267,086 of NZ_RKMH01000003.1, read as the reverse complement.
TCCCGACGCCACCGCGCATGGTCGCCGACGATGTGCGGCGAGACTGGGAGGCCTCGTTGCTCGCCGCGCTCGCCCACCAGGTGATGCGCCGTGATCTGCGTGCGCTGGCGAAGGGCCGCTATCACCTGCGCCTGCTCCACCGACCCGATCACGTCTATGACGAACCGACCGATCTGATCGCGGCATGCGCGCTCAGTCGTAGTGCGCTCGCGGCCATGCACCACATCGTCCGCGGCACCCGAGCCCCCGAGGAGCGGGTGGCCACCGCGGCGATGGCCGCGCGGATGAACATCCGCGAGAACATGGGTGATCTCGAGGGTGCGTTGCGCGATGGGGTGGCATTGCAGAAACGAGCCAAGGCCAACGGCGACACGTGGATGTCGGCGATGGTCGAGGTCGGTATCGGCAGCGTCCTGGGTCAACAGATGCTGTGGCGTGATGCGGTGCGTCACTATCGCCGGGGGATCGTCGAACTTGTACGCCTCGGTGCCTACGAGGACGAGATGCAGACCCGAACGTATCTGGTCGTGACACTGATTGCGCTCGGTGAAATGGATTCTGCGGCAATAGAGCTCGACGTCGTCTCGGACGGGTGGACGCCGGATCAGCCCGATCCGCAGGGCAGCCCCGAACTTGGTGCGGCGCTGATGCTGGCCCACGCCGAATACCGATTCGCAAGGGGAGAAACCGATCTCGCCGGCGATCTCTATCGTCGGGCCGGTGAGCAGTTGATGCGCGAGCACCCCCTCGGGATGCAGGATCCGGGAGCCCTCATGATGGTGAGCGTTGCGGTGATCGGATTGATGCGAGCGGGTCTCACGGAGCTGGCGCGCGGCTATCTGCCGATCCTGGGTGACGGTGTGGCGGCGACATTCTCCGCGCTCGGCTGGCACGATTCTCCCCAGGCCGGGGCGATGGCCCTGGCCGCGGGTTATGTCTTGAGCGCCGACCCGCAGACGCGCGGCCGCGGCGCCCAACTCATGGTGCTGTCGCAGCGACTACGGGCCCGTCGGGACTACCCGGGCTTCGTCTACACCGTTGAACACATGGAAGAACTGTCGGGTCTCACTGACGAGGAGTGGGAGGCGCACACCAGTCCGGTCGCCGACCTGCCCCGACGCCAGGCGGCCGCACGGTTGCAGGCCATCCTGGCGTCGATGCGTGCTGACGATGCTCAGGCGTTGCGCATATAGGCGCGCACCGCGAGCGGTGCGAACACCGCGGTGATGAGGGCCGCACCGATCAACGACCACACCACGTGAATCCCGATGTGTCCGTTGGCGGTCAGTTCCCGGACCGCGGTGACGAGATGGCTGATCGGATTGACGTTGACGAAACCCTGCAACCAGCCGGGCATGGTGCTGACCGGGACGAAGGCATTGGACATGAAGGTCAGCGGGAACAGGATCAGCATCGAGATACCCTGCACGGCTGAGGCTTTGCTCATCAAGCAGCCCATGAGTGCGAAGATCCAGGAGATCGCGAAGCTGCACACGATGACCAGCAGGGCGGCGCCGACGGCGCCGAGGGCGTCGGGGCGCCAGCCCATGATGATGCCCATGACGATCGTCAGTGTGGTGGCGATCAGGTAGCGGATCATGTCGGCGAGCAGCGCGCCGGCGAGCGGACTGATCCGCGCGATGGGTAGCGCCCGGAATCTGTCGAAGACGCCCTTGTCCATGTCCTCCCGCAATTGGGTGCCGGTGACGATGGAGGTGGTGATCACCGTCTGCACCATGATGCCCGGAATGATCACCGGCAGATACGAGTGGATGTTGCCGCTGATCGCGCCGCCGAAGATGTAGGTGAACATCAGTGTGAAGATGATCGGCTGAAGTGTCACATCGAACAGCTGCTCGGGGTTGTGCCGGATCTTGAGCACGCCGCGATAGGCCATAGTGAAGGATTGGCGCACTGTTTCAGCAAGGCTCACAGAGGTTTTCACCTTGTCGCGCACCTCCCGCGTGGTGATGGCCGACGTGGCGGACGTGCGATGGAGTGTGGTGGTCATGACTGGGTCTCCTCGGTGGAGTCGTCGGTGGAGGTGTCGGTGTCGGTCTCCGCGGGTTTGCCGGTGAGTGTCATGAACACCTCGTCGAGACTGGGCTTTTGGACGTTGATCTCATCGACGGTGATGTTCTGCTCACGCATGGCGATGAGGATGTCGGGGACGAGGTCGGGGCGGTGCAACGACGCCGAGACCCGGCCGGCCTCGGCCGACAGCGCTGCGGGCTCGCCGAGCATCTGCTCGACGATCTCCGCGACGCGCGGGGCGTCGGCACGGTCGGCGGGCCGTAGCTGCAGGGTGGCCGCGCCGATCGAGTTCTTGAGACCGTCGGCGGTGTCGTCGGCGATGACTCGACCGTGGTCGATAACGGCGATGCGGTCGGCGAGTTGGTCGGCCTCGTCGAGGTACTGCGTGGTCAGCAGCACCGTCGATCCACCGCGGACGAGATTACGGATGGTGTCCCACATCTGGGCGCGGGTACGGGGATCGAGGCCGGTGGTCGGCTCGTCGAGGAACAGCAGCGGCGGGGTGTCGATGAGACTGGCCGCGAGATCCAGGCGGCGACGCATGCCCCCGGAGAAGTTCTTCAGCGGCCGGTCGCCGGCGTCGGTGAGGGTGAACTCATCGAGGAGCTCCTCGGCGCGTGACTTCGCGGCCTTGCGGGAGAAACCGAGGAGCCGGGCGAAGACGACGAGGTTCTGGGTGGCGGTGAGGTCTTCGTCGACCGAGGCGTACTGCCCGGTGACACCGACGAGCGAGCGGACCGCGACCGCGTCGGAGACGACGTCGTATCCGAAGACCGTCGCCGACCCCGCATCGGGTTTCAGGAGGGTGGCCAGCATGCTGACCGTGGTGGTCTTGCCCGCGCCGTTGGGGCCGAGGACGCCGTAGACCGAACCGGTGGGGACGGCCAGGTCCACGCCATCGACAGCGCGGTTGTTTCCGAATGTCTTGACCAGGCCGTGGGCGTCGATGGCGAGGTCGGTGGTCCGAGCCGCGCCACCTGGAGCCGGGCTGGTGTGCAGTGCTGTGGTCATGGACACCACTGTGCCCGGTGTGGCTGTCGTCGCGCTTACGTCGGCTTACGCGTGGTGTCGGCGACTGACGGCGCGACGATCTCTGCAGGTCAGGCGGCCGAGGATACCGAGGTTGCCGGAAGGTCGGTGGCATAGCGGACGACCGCACCGACCGGGCCGAGGCGGCGTTCGACCGTGACGATGGCGCCCGCGAGTTGCTCGGGGTCGTCGACATCGGCGACGAGCGCGACGGTGTGGCCGTTGTTGCCGAGCATGTAGGGAACGACGTCGGAGTAGGCGCTGCTGACGACGGCGAGTGGTATCCCCGCGTCGAACAGCGTGTCGGCGTAAGCGTGGACCGCCTGATCGTCGGTGAGCACGATCATCGGCACCTCGGGTGCGGGCTTATGCATTCTCATGGGTCTCTCCGTTCGCACGTTGTAGTGAATGCGATATAACCACTGTGAACCCGCAGGTTGTCGGCGGTCTGCGACCAACCTGTGGATCGTCTGTGACCCATCGCACTGGTTGTGGACAACGCCGCGGCGAGGGCCGCGACCGTTGATCGAGATGCTGAGTCGAGTCGGAAAGGCGTCGCACAACCACCCCCGTCGGTCTCGTCGAATCCGACGGGGGTGGTGTCGTCGACGAAGCCCACGCCGATCACGGCGGCGGCGCGTCGAATCGCGTCGTTGAATGTTGCCCCACTGTCGTAGGGGTAGGCGACAACACCCGCGGCGACCGGGAGCGCAGGACAGCGCCCGTAGGTGGCCGGCCCGATCCGCAGATGGCTGATCACCGCAACGCGAGCACGTGGTGCCGTGGTTCGCGCCGACCTCATCGCCTTCACCAGCTTCGGAAAGGTCTGTGTCCGAATCTCATTCGCGATGATCTTGCCGTAGGTCAGCGCAGAAGCCGGTCGGCGCAGAAGTCGGTGCGGGGGCGGCGAGTGCAGGCCCGGCGCCCATCACCGCGGCCGTGACGACGGCGGGTGCGATGAGGCCCCCGACTCTGCGTGCGCGTGTGCATGCAGGTTCACGCCAAGAGTTGTCACACTTTCTCGTTCGTTGGGTGGCCAGATCGGCGTATCCGGAGACGACGGCATCCGGAGACGACGATCGCGGCCGTCCGGTGAGGACGGCCGCGATCGCAGATCTCGGGATGAACCGGTCAGCTGTGGTAGGGCTCGGCCTTGACCAGCGTCACCTTGACCGTCGCCCCGCTGGGGACGGTGTATTCGCGGGTTTCGCCGACCTTGGTGTCGATCAGCGCAGCGCCCAGTGGTGAGCTGGGGGAGTAGGTCTCCAACTTTCCGCCCTGAGCGCCTTCCTCGCGGGTGGCGATCAGGAAGGTTTCGGTGTCGTTCTCGTCGCCGTCGTAGTAGACGGTCACGACCGATCCGGGCAGCGCAACACCCGATTGGGTGGGTGCCTCGCCGACCTTGGCGTTGTTCAGGAGTTCCTGCAGCTGGCGGATACGCGCTTCCTGCTGGCCCTGCTCTTCGCGGGCAGCGTGGTAGCCGCCATTCTCCTTGAGGTCACCCTCTTCACGACGCTCGTTGATCTCCGCAGCAATGACCGGACGGTTGGCGATCAGGGAGTCCAGCTCGCCCTTGAGGCGGTCGTAGGACTCCTGGGTCAGCCAGGTCACCTGGGTGTCGGTCATCGGTCACTCCTTTGTGTTGTCCGCGCCCTGTCGCGAAATCTTCACGATGGGTATGTGGACTGCTCTAAATGCAGCAACACGACCCCTTGCGGAGCCGTGTATCCGTCGAGGGTACCAGCGGATGAGATCGAACGCACATCACGTCGGGGTTGCGCGTGCCTCCGCGAGAGCTGCCACATACGAGGGCTCGGCCCTTTTCAGCCACGCGCACACCAGATATGTGACGGGCATGATGATGATTTCAACCAACGTCTTCCACAGGAATCCGACGATCGTATAGTTCCAGAAGTCACCCCAGGTCGAGATGCCCAGCGCCGACGCGGCGACCGAACAGAACACGAGGGTGTCGGCGAATTCGCCAACGATGGTCGAGCCGAGCAGCCGCGCCCACAGTCGTCGTTCTCCGGCTCGTTCCTTCATCTTCACCAGGACAAAGGAATTGAGGAATTCGCCGGCGAGGTATCCGAGTAGTCCGGCCAACAAGAACTGCGGTACCACCCCGGCGACGGCTTTGAACGATTCCTGATTGGAATAGAACGGGGCGGCCGGAAGGTAAATGGTCAGCCAGAAGCATGCGGAGGCGATCAGCAGCACGACGAATCCGGCGAGAATCACCCGACGCATGGTCTTGAAGCCGTACACCTCGCTGATGACGTCGCCGAGCACATAGGCGAGGGGGAACAGATAGAAGGCGCCGTCGGTGACCAAGCCGTTGAGGTGGAACGGGCCCAGATCAAGATGCAACCACTGGTCGAACAGCAGCACACCTTTGGTGCCGGTGATGTTGCTGATGAGCATGACCCCGACGAACAGCGCGGTCAGCATCGGTAGATAGTGGCTCGCCACGGTCGCGAAGACCGCGCGGTTGGGCCGCGTGTCGGACCCGGTCATCGGTCCGCTCCTGCCGACGGCGGAGCGGTGAGATAGGCGGGCACGCTGGTCGAGCAGCCGAACACCTCACCGATCACCGGTGGTTCGGAGGTCTTGACCTCGACGCGGTGTCCTTCCTGCACCTGCCCGGGGCCGATCAGGACCTCGCGGCGTCCGGTCTCCGACCCGTCCTGGGAGCGGGCACGGATGACACAGGCGACCGGCTGTGACGGGTCGGCCCGGTTCACGGTGAACTGCACCGCCACGGTCGACGGGTTGAGGATGTCGTATCCGGTGGCCTGACCGGAGACATCGGGGTCGGCGAACTTGTGGTAGCCGATGACCGCGAGAACGACCCCGACGATTGCGACGAGCACCGAGAGTGCGATGAACCACAATCGACGGCTCGACGCCGATTGTGCGACGGGATATGTAGCCCGCGGGCCGCTCTGCGGACGATCCTGCAGGTCGGAGCCCGATGGCGTGCCCCCGTCTGAACTGTTCACGGGTCAATACCTACCATGAGAGAAGTACCGACCCGAAGGCGAGGAACCGTGCGCGAGACCCACACCGCCGAATCCCACCCGTCGACACCGTCGACCCCGTGGGGCGGCTCGTCGACGACGGCCGGGGTTGTCCCGACTTCGCCGCAAGGTGGATTCCGGCTGATGGCGGTGCACGCCCATCCCGACGACGAATCCAGCAAGGGCGCGGCGACATCGGCGAAATACGCCGCGGAGGGCAACGACGTTCTGATTGTCACGCTGACCGGCGGCGAGCGCGGTGACATCCTCAACCCGGCGATGGATCGCCCGGGCATCAAGGAGCGGATGAGTGAGGTCCGCAAGGATGAGATGGCCAAGGCCGCCGCGGCACTCGGTGTGCAGCAGAAGTGGCTCGGTTTCGTTGACTCCGGGTTACCCGAGGGCGATCCGCCGCCGCCGTTGCCGGAGGGGGCGTTCGCCACCCTGCCTCTTGAGGTGCCCACCGAAGCGCTCGTGAAGCTCGTCCGCGAGTTCCGGCCGCACGTCATGATCACCTACGACGAGCGTGGCGGATACCCCCATCCCGATCACATCATGTGCCACAAGGTGTCGGTCGCCGCGTTCGAGTCGGCAGGCGACCCCGAGGCCTATCCTGGAGCCGGTGAACCGTGGACCGTCTCGAAGCTCTACTACACCCACGGCTTCATCCGGGACCGGATGATCCTGTTCTCCGACGAGTTCGAACGCCACGGGCAGGAGAGCCCGTTCAAGGAATGGCTGAGCAAGTGGGATTCCAGCCGAGGCGACCTGATGGCGCGGGTGACCACCCAGGTTGAGTGCGGCGAGTACTTTTCCCAGCGTGACGACGCGTTGCGTGCGCACGCCACCCAGATCGACCCGAACGGGATGTTCTTCGCCGTCCCGCTCGAGTGGCAGCAGCGTCTGTGGCCGACCGAGGAGTTCGAGCTGGCGCAGACCCGAGTGACCACCTCGATTCCCGAAAGCGATCTGTTCGCCGGGGTCGAGGCGAACAGCGAGATAACCCGATGACGTCGGTGTCGATCGTCGCCGGGGGGGTGCACAGCGTGCTCCTGGCCGCCGACCAGCAGCCCCAGGGGCCGGAGTTCGGCAAGGCGTCTCCGCTGGGTCTGCTGATCATCATCCTGCTGCTGATCTGCACGGCCCTGCTCATCTGGTCGATGAACCGGCAACTGCGCAAACTGCCCAAGACGTTCGACACCGAGCACCCCGAAGCCGATCAGGCCTTTGACGAGGGCACCGATTCGGTGGGTCCCGGGACCCCGCAGTCGCTGGGCGGCGCCAACGTCATCGGTGACGCGGCTACGGCGAGGAAGCCGGCCGACACCTGACCCGGCAGGTGGATCGTCGGACACCCGAGCGTCGGATGCGAGGACACCGATGACCAGTGAGTCCAGCCAAGCGCGCAATGAGCTCGGCGCGGCGACCAGCCCATATCTCCGCCAGCACGCCGACAATCCGGTGTATTGGCGGGAGTGGGGTGACGGCCCGCTCGCCGAGGCTGCCCGTCGGGACGTCCCGGTCCTGCTCTCGATCGGGTATGCCGCCTGCCATTGGTGTCACGTGATGGCACACGAATCGTTCGAGGACGAGGCGACGGCTGCACAGATGAACGCCGAGTTCGTGTGTATCAAGGTCGACCGTGAAGAGCGGCCGGACATCGATGCGATCTACATGAACGCCACCGTCGCGATGACCGGGCAGGGTGGTTGGCCGATGACCTGCTTTCTCACGCCCGGCGGAGAGCCGTTCTACTGCGGCACCTACTTTCCGGACTCGCCGCGCAACGGCATGCCATCGTTTCGGCAACTCCTCACCGCCATCACAGTGGCGTGGACGCAGCGGCGCGATGAGGTCTGGGGTGTCGGGCGTAAGGTCCGAGATCATCTGCAGACCAACGCCGCGGCGTTACCAGCCGGGGCGCTCGAGGTCGACGACCGGCTCCTCGCGCACGCGGTGAACACGGTCCTCGGTGACGAGGACCGCGAGTCCGGCGGATTCGGCGGAGCGCCGAAGTTCCCGCCGGCGGCGTTGCTCGAAGCGTTGCTGCGGCACACCGAATACACCGGAACGACCGAGGCTCTCGAGGCGGCTCGCCGCACGTGTGATGCGATGGCGCGCGGCGGCATTCACGACCAGCTCGCCGGCGGTTTCGCCCGCTACGCGGTCGACAACGACTGGGTGGTCCCGCACTTCGAGAAGATGCTCTACGACAACGCGCAGCTGTTGCGGGTGTACGCGCATCTGGCCCGGATCACCGGCGATCGGCTGGCCACCCGCGTCACTGCAGAGATCGTGGAGTTCCTACGACGGGACCTGCTGGTGCCTGGTGGCTTCGCGTCCGCGCTCGACGCCGACGCCGCCGGCGTCGAAGGATCGACCTACGTGTGGACGCCGACACAACTGACCGAGGTGCTCGGTGATGCCGACGGCCAGTGGGCTGCAGAACTTTTCGGTGTGACCGAATCGGGGACCTTCGAGCACGGAACGTCAACCCTGCGGTTGCGGCTCGACCCCGATGGATTCGATACCCCAGCCGTCCGAGAGCGATTCGACGACGTGCGACGACGGTTGCTGGCCGTGCGCGCCGATCGGCCACAACCCGCCCGGGATGACAAGGTGGTCACCGGCTGGAACGCGATCGCCGTCACCGCCCTGGCGGAGGCGGGCGCGGGGCTCGGTCATCCGGAGTGGATCGACCTCGCGCGCGAGGTTGCCGCGACACTGTGCGCCGAGCACGTCCGAGATGGTCGACTGCGCCGGTCCTCCCTCGGTGGTGTGGTCGGCGATCCTGTTGCCGCACTTGATGATCACGCAGCGCTGGTCACCGCGCTGCTGACCCTTCATCAGGTGACCGGTGAGATCTCCCTTCGTGATCAGGCCCTGGAACTGTTGGACACCACGATCGAGATCTTCGCCGATGCCGACGAGCCGGGAAGCTGGTACGACGCCGCGGGCATCGACCTCATCGCACGACCCCGCGATCCGATCGACGGCGCCACTCCTGCAGGTGCCTCGCTGCTGGCCGAGGCGCTACTCGCCGCATCGGCACTGGCCGACACCACTTCCGCCATGCGCTACAGCGAGCTCCTCGACGCCACCCTCGGCCGCGGAGCAGTACTGTTGGCCAAACTTCCGCGCTCGGCCGGCCAATGGCTTGCGGTGACACAGGCGCGCATCGCCGGGCCATTACAGATCGCTGTGTCCCAGACAGCGTGCAGCACGGGTGCGCTCGCCGGCCTCGCGTGGACGGTTGCGCCCGGCGGATCGATCATCGTTGCCGGTCAACGAGATTCGATGCCGTTACTGGAAGCCCGCGGTCCCGTCGGGGATGTCGATGCCGCCTATGTGTGCAGGGGTATGGTGTGCGATCTCCCGGTCACCGACGAACAGGGGTTGCGGGCCGCGCTGCGGTGACCTGGCTGCACGATGCGAGTGGCATCTTCACACCGAAGATGACCACTCCGACGACGTGAGCACGAGGATGCCGTCATCGAAACCGGAAACCGCTGCCACGCCGCGGATGCGGGATCCAGGGCGGTTCGTTCCGACTCCGGCGGCCGAACGTTTCCGAGGGCTGTGGTCGCCATCGCCGGCTACCTCTGGGAACCGACGGGCTCGTCAGATTGATGTGGGATCGGCCCATTCACCCACGGGTCCAAGCAATTCGGACAGTCGGCGATCGCCGCCTGCCTCGGCGAGCAGGGCCGAACCCGCGGGCCGCAGGTCGATGTCGGCGCCTCGGCTGATGGGCCAGCGCAGGAATCGGCAGATGAACGACCGCGAGAAGTGCCCATGCGACACGACCACCACATCGCTCGAACCGAGCTGACTTTCGACGCGATCGACGGCGGCGTCGACTCGTCTGCTCATGTCTGAGACCGATTCGCCACCGGGTGCGCCGTGGGTCCAGATTGCCCACGTCGGATCGTGATCCGCCTGGATCTGCACCCGGGTCAATCCCTCGTAGTCGCCGTAGTCCCACTCCGCAAACAACTCGTTGGTCTCATCGACGGTGAGGCCGGCGAGTTCGGCGGTCCGCTGGGCGCGCCGTCGGGGGGAGGCGAACACGAACGGCTGGTGTAGACCGATGCGTTCGGTGATGCCCTTCAGTGCCGCGGCCTCCTGCGCACCTTTCGCGGTCAAGTCGATGTCGGTGCGACCGGTGTGCCGATCGGACAGCGACCATTCGGTCTGCCCATGGCGGACGAGTAGGACGCGGCGACGGGTGCGATCGGTGGACACGCGATTCAGCGTAGTCGTCACCTGCCGGTGTATGACGCGATCGCCGTCGGCCGGTCGAGAACTTTTCGACGGGTGCCCAAGCGTGGTGGACACCCGTCCGGTTCGTCGCATCCAACCGTGCGATCGACCTCGCGATGCTCGAGGGGTCGGGGGCCGGACTGGCATCTCGATCGTATCGACGGGCTCGACACCCACCATCTGTGGTATGCAGCCCGCGCCGAATGGGTCGACAAGCTCGATCCGCGAGAGGTGTCCGCCGAATCTGCTTCTCGGGCGGTGGAGGTCGTATGTAACCCGGCGGAGCAACGGTCCTCAGCGCGGCGACCGGAGCAGATGTGGCGGCTCGAGCGGTGATCAACCATGCAGTGCGAATTGTTCTTTCATCCAGTCGATCTCGTCGTGGGTGATCACCAGCGGCGGCGCGAACCGGATCGTCGAGAAGTGGGAGTTCTTGGCGGGCACACCTCACCGCGCGAGCCGTAGGCAGAACTCCTTACCGGTCCTCCGGGGTAACATCCGCCGGGGAGCCTCAAGGAGTCGTGGGAACCCATCGAGCAGGTCGTCAGCGCGGTCACCATCACCGGCCGGCCGACGCGATCCTGCCGAACGTGGCCCACGACGTGCATCACCCTGAGCAGGACCGAACGAATCCGGAGCCGGTGGCGTCGATCGCAGCGGATCGATCGTCGTGCCCAGGCATCTCATCGATCGCGATCATCCCTGACCGAGATGTCCGGAAGCAGCCGATGGTCATATCTGGGGCATACCCATAGTGACCCGTCGGCGGTGTAGGTTGACTCAGACGGCGACAAGTGTTGCGCCACTGGGAAGTTCGTCCGATTTGTCGCGATGGCTGGTACGTGAGATCGGTAACGGGGCCGGTGTACTCATCGATAGTCGTCATGAGTTGTGGCAGATGAACTGCTGTCGACGGGAGTGGGTAGATGGTGAGAGGTGTTCGTGTGGGCGCGAAGTGGCGTCGCCGATCGGTCCGGTCGGTGAGCGCCAGGGCGCTCGCCGTGGCGCTGGCCGCGGTGAGTGTCGGGGTGTTGTCGGTCATCGGTCAGGGCGTCGCGCAGGCGGCGCTTGCGGCACAGACCTGGTGGGTCAATTCGTGTGGCATGCCGACGCAAAGCCCTGGCGGACCGCCTCATTCGGTCAAAGTGCGCGCATGGACGCGCCCGCAGAACACCAAGACCGTCGTCTTGCTCGACGGTCTTCGAGCCACCAACGATCTCAGCGGGTGGGAACACAACACGCACATCCAGGATCTCGCCGACCGCGGCGTCAATGTCGTTGAGCCGGTGGGGGGTTACGAGAGCTTCTACACGAACTGGGACAGACCGGACAATTTCAGCCGACAAGGTTATACCTACGAGTGGGGATGTGTAATCAGTCGGAGCCTGGTCGCCGCGATGGACCTGCACGGGTTGCGTGGGCCATCGGGCCACTACGCGATCATGGGGCTCTCGATGAGCGGTAGCTCGGCGTTGATCACCGCCGCTGACGATCACCGCGACTTCGACGCGGCCGGATCGCTGTCGGGTCTGCTCAACACCACCGCACCCGGCGTGCGCGAAGCGATCCGGGTCGCGATGATCTTTCCCGCGATCGACGGGGGCACCCCGGCGATGAACGCCGACGCCATGTGGGGCCCGCCGTGGTCGACTCGCTGGCTCGACAACGATCCGCTGGTGCAGATCGGAAAAATGCGCGGACTGCGACTGTTCCTCTACACCGGCAGCGGTATCCCGGGCTACACCGCGACCGCGGGCGCAGTCCTGACCGATCCGGCGCTGATCATCGAAGGGGTGCCGCTGGAGGTGCTCTCCTCGGCGCTCACACACACCTTCGACGTGCAGGCGATGATCAACGGCGTGCCCGTCATGACCGACTTCCCGGTCTCGGGGATGCACGACTGGCCCTACTGGCAGGATGCGGTCAACAACGCCTTCGCGAGAGGGTTCTTTCATGCGTGACCCCGACGGCGCGAATCGTCGATACCAGTCGACTCCGTGGACCCTGGTCGGGGTGGGATGTTTCGGACTGGTGTTGTTCGTCGCCGGTTGCACCCAGTCCGACGGGGGCACCAGCGCTGACCCATCGTGGACGCCGGCTCCGGTGAGTTCGGCGACGGCGACGAGTCCGTTCTCAGCCGCGGTGGGGTCGCGCCCGACCGCTGTATCGACGCAGGCGCCGCCGCCGACTCCGGTGACCCTGCCCAGCGCGGGGACCGCCGAAACAGTGGCGCCCCCGCCGACGTCCGCGCGCACCGCCTTCCTGAACTCGCTGCGTGCCAAAGGGGTCGACATGGACGCCGACACCGCGGTGTCGCTCGGGTCCTCGGTCTGCCGGGTTCGCCAGACCGGCGGTGAGGACGCAGCGCGCACGTTCGCGGCTCCGGTGATGAAGCAGGCCATGGGTGCCGAGCCCTCCGACGCGCAGATCGCGGCGTTGGTCGATTCCTCGGACGGGCTTTGCTGACCGTGCGGGTATCCGATCGGATGCCTCGCAGGCGGTCGTTGGGTCCCGAAGGCGGCCCGTGGTAGCCTCGCTCTCGTGATCAGCACCGTGCGCGCCTATTGGCGTTTCTTTATCGAGGCTCCGGGTGAGCCTGCGATGAAGCGCTGATCGCGCCGCACGCCACATCCCGGAGCCCCGAGCAGTGACCCCAGGTCACTGCTCTTGTCATGTCAGGGCTTTCCGGCGACCACGACGCGGGCGGGCCCAGGCGACAACCAGGGCCCACAACCCCGCGAAAGGCATACCAATGACCACCCTCGGAGATCTCTCACGAAGTCCCGCCGACCGCTCTCTTTCGGCCGAATCGACCTCGGATCGCCGGATCCGCTCGTTCCGGTCGATCCCATCACCGGACACCATTCGCACCGAATTGCCGTTGACCGCCCGGCGGGCGCTTGCGGTCCAACGCGACCGCGACGAGATCGCGGCCATCCTCGCCGGCGCAGACGATCGGCTTCTCGTCGTCGTCGGCCCGTGCTCGGTGCACGACCCGATCGCCGCACTCGACTACGCGCGCCGGTTGGCGTTGCTGGCCCAGCAGTTCTCCGAACGACTCAAGATCGTGATGCGCGTGTACTTCGAGAAGCCCCGTACCATCGTCGGATGGAAGGGCCTGATCAACGACCCCGGTATGGATGAGACCTTCGATGTTGAGCGCGGTCTGCGGACGGCGCGGTCGTTGCTGCTCGACATCATCGACCTCGGGCTGCCGGTGGGATGTGAGTTCCTCGAACCGACCAGCCCGCAATACATCGCCGACGCGGTCGCTTGGGGAGCGATCGGAGCTCGCACCACTGAATCCCAGGTGCACCGCCAACTCGCCTCGGGACTGTCCATGCCGATCGGCTTCAAGAATGGCACCGACGGCAACGTGCAGGTGGCGATCGACGGCGTGAAAGCCGCTGCGGCATCACATGTCTTCTTCGGCGTCGACGACTTCGGGCACGGCGCGCTGGTGGAGTCGGCGGGCAACTCCGACTGTCACATCATCTTGCGCGGTGGCACCGCCGGACCCAACTACGACGACGAATCCGTCGCCGACGCCGTTGCGGCACTGCAATGTTCGGGTCTGACATCGCGGGTGATGATCGACGCCAGCCACGCCAACTCCGGGAAGGACCACCTCCGCCAGGCGGAGGTCGCCACACAAATCGCGGCATCAATCCGCGCGCGTCGGCAATCCGGCGACCCGGTGCAGGTGAGCGGCGTCATGCTCGAGAGCTTCCTCGAGGCCGGTGCGCAGTCTCCCGATGCCGATCCGCTCGTCTACGGTAAGTCGGTGACCGACAACTGCATGGATTGGGCGGTCAGTGCCGCGGTGCTCGCCGAATTGGCGCGTGGCTGAACCCATTTCGTTGTGGCACTGGTGATCTGCCGCTACGGTGCTGCTCACAGCAGAAGGTGTCGGGCATTGCTCGGGTGCCATCGAAGGATCGACCCTACGATCGAGCTGAGGTCCACGGCCGAGACCGCCGGAGTCCGGTCGTCCGGCGACGATCCGTGTCGCGTTGATGATGGCCAGCATCGCCGCTGCCGAGCCCGACTGCGTGTTCATCGGATGAAACCACGGATTCGGGGAAGGCTACGGGGAGTGACCCGCACGGGATCGGCACCATCGGTGCGATCCCGTACCAGCTGACCGAGCCGTGTCGGCAGGCCGGTGGTACCGGGGTGGGATCATGCGGCCCCTCGATGCGTCCTACGCCGACATGAGCAGTCTCGGTGAGACCTTCGGCGTGCGCCCTCATGCCGGTGACCCTGTGACGCAGTGAAAGTCGCAGGCGCTGAGGTCGGGCACGGTTCGGTACGCCGTACTCGTCGACGGCCTGCGTAATCCCACGACCACTGCGGCGCCGGCGGAACATCTACGGTCGGTGATCGCCCGGGGCTGACGGACTCGGGAAGTGGTTGGTGGTGACCCACACGGTGGGGCGTGTCAAGCCAGCACCAACCACACTGCGATGTAGTGCAGCAGCGCCGCGATCGCGGTGCACACGTGGAAGACCTCGTGGTGACCGAAGGTCGCCGGCCACGGGTTGGGGCGTCGTAGCGCGTAAAGGATTCCGCCGACGGTGTAGAAGACCCCACCGAGGGCGAGGAGCACCATGACGGTGACCCCCGCGCGGGTCGCCAGGCTCGGGGCGACCGCGACGATCACCCAACCGAGCAGCACGTAGAGCGACACACTGAGCCAACGTGGTGCCGCGGGCCAGACGATCGTGAGCGCCACCCCGGCGACGGCACCGGCCCACACGACTCCGAGCACCCACCAGCGCAGTGGGGACGGCAGGGCGAGCCCGCAGAACGGTGTGTACGTGCCGGCGATGAACAGGAAGATCATCGAATGGTCGGCGCGCTTCATACTGATCTGGGCGCGGTCGGTCTTCCAGTGCACGCGGTGATAAGTCGCCGACACGCCGAAGAGACCGACGATGGTGATCGCGTAGATCGCACACGCCGTCGATGCGGCGGCGCCGCGCAAGAGTGCGGCGCCGGTCACCACGGCAATACCGCAGGCCGCGGCCACGAAGGCCGCGTACTGATGGATCACGCCCCGCAACCTCGGCCGATCGTCCACGGGCGTTGTCAGCACGGTCATCACAGAAACCTACGGTACCGTAACTTACGCGGTCTGCGGGATGATGTGTCGATCACCTCCCGTCTGTCGGGAGACCAACGACCGCACACACCCGCGACCGGGCGCGGCTAATCTGGGTCGCGATGAAACTGCTTCCCGATGGCCTGCGCGGCCCGATGCTCACCGTGTACGAGCGACGACTGGTCCAGCTGATGGACACCACCCGCCTGCCGTGCCACGTCGCGATCATCTGCGACGGAAACCGGCGTTGGGCCCGCGAAGCCGGTTTCGAGGACGTCAGCCACGGCCATCGGGTCGGGGCCCGCCGGATCGCCGACATGCTCGGATGGTGTGCCGAGCTGGGGATCGAGACGGTCACCATCTACCTGCTGTCGACAGAGAACCTGCAGCGCGAATCCGAGGAACTCGACGCGCTGATGGAGATCGTGCCCGACATCGTCGACGAGATCTCCAGGCCCGCCGCCGCCGACCCCGAGGCACCGGCCGGCGACTGGCAGGTACGCATCGTCGGCACGCTCGATCAGCTGCCGGAGGCGGTGGCGCAAAGGCTGCGCAGTGCCGCCGAACGCACCCGGGGCCGCGACGGCATGAACGTGAACGTCGCTGTTGGCTACGGCGGCCGCCAGGAGATCGTCGACGCCGTGCGGGCGCTGCTCGCCGAGTGCAAAGCCGACGGCGGGACGCCCGAGCAGATGATCGACGCGGTCACGGTGGAGGCCATCGACCGCAATCTCTACACCAAGGGACAGCCCGATCCGGATCTGGTCATCCGTACCTCCGGAGAGCAGCGGCTCTCGGGATTTCTGCTGTGGCAGAGCGCATATTCGGAGATCTGGTTCACCGACGCGTACTGGCCGGAGTTCCGGCGGGTGGACTTCCTGCGCGCGCTACGCGACTACGCGGCCCGGAATCGACGATTCGGTAAGTAGCTCCGGGCCCTTCGTCGGTCAGCGGTACTCGGTGATCAGCGTGGCGAGTGCGTCGACGTCGCGGGCGAAGGTCGAGTTGGCCGGACTCGCGAATCCGACGACCAGCCCGCCCTGAGCGACGCCGTTCTCGTCGACGGGTGGATCGGCGTCGGGGTGGCGCATGGCGTCGAGGCCGCCGAAGGCGAAACCGCGTGCATGGCACTCCCGCAGGAGTCGGTGCTCGATGTCGACCGGCAGCGGGATCACCGCGTGCAGACCGGCCGCGATCCCGGATACCTCGATTCCATCGGCGGCGAGTCGGGCGATGAGGTGATCGCGCCGCGCGCGATAGAACTGACGGCTGCGCCGGATGTGGGTGTCGTATGTGCCGGCCGCGATCATGTCGGCGAGCACGAGCTGATCGACGATCGAGGCGTCCGGCTCGCGAACCCCCTTGGCCCACATGACCGACGACACCAGTCGCGGCGGGAGGACGAGCCAGCCGATCCGCACCGCGGGCGAGAGACTCTTGCTCACCGATCCGGTGTGGATCACCGAATCGGGCGCGAGACCCTGCAGCGCTCCCACCGGGTCACGGTCGTAGCGCAACTCGCCGTCGTAGTCGTCTTCGACGATCACCGCGTCGGTACGCGCGGCCCACTCGACGACCTCGGCGCGGCGATCCGGTGCCAGTGCCACGCCGAACGGATACTGATGACTCGGTGTCAGCACGACGGCGTCGACGCCGGCTTCGGCCAGACGCGACACGTCGGCACCCCGGGCATCGACGGGTAGCGGCGAGGTGGTGACACCGCGCCGGGCGATGACCGCCCGATGGAACGGCAGTCCGTGGCTTTCGACCGCCACTCTTCTCCCGAACACGGTGCGCGACAACAGGTCCAGCGATCCACTGACCGAGGTGGTCAACACGATGCAGTCCGGGCTGGTCCGGACGCCGCGGGCGCGGGCGAGGTAGGCGGCCAGTTCGGTGCGCAGCGCCACGCTGCCGTTGGGTGCCGACGGCGCAAAGACGGAATCGACGGCGCCGCTCAACGCACGTCGTGTCGAGGCGGCCCATGCCGACCGCGGAAACAGTGACGGATTCGGTTGCCCGAGGGCGAAATCGTGGTCCACAGTGGGCAGGGTGACCGTTGGTGGCGGCAGACTGGCCGGCTGTGGATGTATCCCGCAGGCCACTCGTGTGCCCGAGCCCTGGCGCGCGGTGAGGCGGCCTTCGGCAACGAGTTCGGCGTACACCGCGGCCACCGTGCCGCGGGCGAGTCCGAGATCGGCGGCCAGCGACCGGTACGGAGGCACCATGGTGCCCGGGGGTAGCCGGCCATCGGAGATGGCGTCGCGCAGGGTGTCGGCGAGAGCGCGGCGCCGCATCGCTCCGCGTCCTCGTGCCGTCGTCGACGGGTCCGGCTGGAGATCGAGGAACAGGTCGGCGCCCAAGCGTGCAGCCACACGCTCCCACGGGTCGCCTTCGGTCGAATTGACCTTCTTTTCGGCCATCGGATTGGACCTCTTTTCCGGTGCAATTATTCCCTACCGTAGGTGACACGACACTCAAGATGAGACAACCGGAGGAGGCAAGGGATGCGAACAGTCGTGTTCGGGGCGAGCGGTGAGATCGGACGCTGCCTGGGCGAAACGTTGCAGAACAGAGGGATCGAGGTGGTCGCTGCGCAGAGGTCGGCCGGTGTCGATGTGTACACCGGCACCGGCGTGGCCCGGGTGTGCGCCGGTGCCGACGTCGTCGTCGACTGCGTCAATGTCACGACCACTCGTGCCAAGGTCGCTGTCGACTTCTTCGGTACGGCCGCACGACGGATCGCCGAGGGTGCGGTCACCGCCGACGTGGGCCGGGTGGTCTGCCTGTCGATCATCAATGCCGCCGATCCGGCGGTCAACGCGAAGTTCGGCTACTACCAGGGCAAGGGTGAGCAGGAGCGGGTCTACCGCGAGTTGCTCGGGCCCGACGTGCTGAGGGTGGTGCACTCGGCGCAATGGTTCGAACTCGCCGAGCAACTGCTCCGGCGCACGAGTCTGGGGCCGGTGGCAGTGGTACCGCGCATGAGGTGTCGGCCCTTGGCGGCCACCGATGCCGCCGACGCCGTGGCCGACGCTGCGCTCGAACCCGCGCGCGGCGATGTCGAGGTGGCCGGGCCGGAGGTGATCGATCTCGCCGATCTGGCGAAAGATGTTGCTCGTCAGGACGGTTCCCCACGATGGGTGATTCCGGTGCGGATCGGGGGTAAGGCGCTTCGGGCGGATGGGTTGCTGCCGCGCGGTGAGTTCGTGCAGACCGAGACAACCGTTGAGGCCTGGCTCGCCCGGCGCGGTGAGCGGGTGTCACGATGAGCGCGGCGGCGCCCGATGGGGTGCGCTATTGGTTACCAACGGCCAACCCCGGTGTCTATAAGGCGCTCGTCGCCCTTCAGCGCGCCTCGGCAGATGGGCTCGATCGAGAGCTGGTGGAACTCATCAAGATCCGCGCTTCGCAACTCAACGGGTGCGCATACTGCCTACACATGCATCTGTCCGATGCGCTCGGTCTCGGCATGGAGCCGATTACCCTCGGGATGGTTGGGGTGTGGCGTGAATGTCTTTCGATGTTCGACGAGAAGTCCAGAGCGGCATTGGAGTTGACCGAATACGTCACACGGATCGGTGACGACGGGGTGCCCGAGGAGGTCTACGAGCGGGTGCGTTCGGTATTCGGCGACGAGGCATTCGGTCAGGTGCTCGCATCGATCGTCATGATCAATGTCTGGAATCGGATTGCCCTCACCGGGTGCTATCCCGCCGGTCTCGATGAGCGCACGCTGCGTTCCTGAGTTCTCGCCGACACGTCTCACCACAGAGTGGCGTCCGCGCCGAGTCACTGCAATGCGCCGATGACCGTCGCCATCGCGTCGTGCCCGATGTCGCGCTCGAGGTCGGCGGCGACGTCGGCGGCGCTCCGCGCGGCCAGCCGGGTCACCGCCCGACCGCGTCCGGTGAGTTGGACCAGCCGCGCACGCCGATCGGTCGGACGCGGTCCGCGTGTGACATAGCCCTGATTCTCCAGCGTTTCCACGATCGCGGCGGCCGATTGCTTGGTGACCCCGAGGTGCGCGGCGATCTCGTTGACTGTCGCCCCGGCGGAGGCGGTCCGCGCGAACACCAGACCGTGCACCGGACGTAGGCCCGAGTGTCCGTTGTGCGTGGCGAACGGTTCTGGAACCGGAGCAGTTCGCAACGGCGCATAGGGTGGACCGTGAGGAGATCTCTGCCGTGCTGACCGGGGAGCCGGAGTGCGAGCTCGATGGTCGGCGGCACACCTTGACGGCGGGGGGTGGTCGTCCATGTACCGGCTGGGTCGCGGGTGCGGCTGGACAACCCGGGATCGGCGGAGGCGACGGTGTGGGTAACCGCACCGGCCGGCCTGACCGCGGTCACCGACTCCGGGGAGATGATCACTCCGCCCTGGGCTCGCTAGGGGCGTGTCTCCCCACACCGCGGGTTCACAACTTGCGCAGACGAACCCGATTGATCGAGTGGTTGGTGTCCTTGCGCAGTACCAGGCTCGCTCGGGGGCGGGTCGGCAAGATGTTCTCGCGCAGGTTGGGCAGGTTGATCGAGGTCCAGATATCCCGCGCGGCGATCATTGCCTGATCGTCGGTCAACGACGCGTAGTGGTGGAAGTGCGAATTGGGGTCGGCGAACGATGTGGACCGCATCTGTAGAAACCGGGAGACATACCATTTCTCGATGTCGTCGGTCTTGGCATCGACGTAGATCGAGAAGTCGAATAGGTCCGACACCATCAGTGTGCGTCCGGTCTGTAAGACGTTGAGCCCCTCCAGGATCAGAATGTCGGGCTGGCGGATGTAGTGGCGGACATCGGGAACGATGTCGTAGGTGAGGTGTGAATAGACCGGCGCGGTGACCTCCCGGGCGCCCGATTTCACCTCGGTGACAAAGCGCAACAGTGCCCGACGGTCATATGACTCGGGAAAGCCCTTGCGGTGCATGATTGTCCGACGTTCTAACTCCGCGGTCGGTAGCAAGAAGCCGTCGGTGGTGACGAGATCGACCTTGGGGTGCGACTCCCAACGGGCGAGTAGGGCGGCGAGCACACGTGCGGTCGTCGACTTGCCGACCGCGACACTGCCCGCGATGCCGATCACGAACGGCACCTGCTTTTCTCCGCGGCGGTCGCCGAGGAAGGTCGAGGTCGCGGCGAACAGTCGTTGCCGCGCGGCCACCTGTAGATGGATGAGTCGTGACAACGGCAGATAGACCTCGGCGACCTCGGTCAGGTCGATCTGCTCGCCGAGGCCGACGAGCTTGTCGAGTTCGTCGGAGGTCAACACCATCGGCATCGATTCACGCAGTTCGCGCCACTGTTTGCGGTCGAGCTCCATGTACAGACTCGGATCACGATCACTGGAGTGGCGTGCCATCAGCGCAGCACCGGACCCGTGACGGTCGCTGCAGGGGTGCTCGACATGCCACCCACCCTATAAGCTCCGCCGAACCGGTCGCGTCGGTGCCCTATCAGTACGAACGCGACATGATGGCGTGGCCGATGCGCGAGGTGGTGGGTAGCGTGTCCGACTATGTCTTCTGTCCCGGCCAGCGACTCGCCGTCCGACCTTGTCACCGCGTACCTCCGTCTCGGGTTGGCCTTCGATCGTCTCGAGGAGGGGTTCGTCGATGCCTACATCGGCGACCCGAACCTGCGTGCCGCGGTGAGCAATGCATCGGCACCGCAACCCGCGGAGCTCGCCGACGTCGCACGGGGACTGCTCGCCGATCTACCCGGTGACCTCGATCCGGACCGCGCCGCCTTCATCGGCGCCCACCTGCGCGCGCTGGAGTGTTCGGCCCGCAAGTTCGCCGGTGACGACATCGGTTTCGTCGACGAGGTGCGCGCCTACTTCGACGTCGACATCGAGCTGGAGGATCCGGCGATCTACCGGGCCGCTCACGTTGAACTCGCTGCGGCGCTCGGTGTTCCGGGAAGTTCGGGAGAGGCGCTGGCGGCAGCTTATGCCCGCCATCGGCGTGCGGACGAGATTCCGCCGGAACGGGTCGATGAGTGCGTACGTACCTTCAGTGGCGCACTGCGTGAGCGGGTGCGGGCCACCTATCCGCTGCCCGACTCCGAGATTGTCGAATTCGAGGTGGTTACCGACAAGCCGTGGTCGGGATTCAACTACTACCTCGGCGACTATCGCTCCCGGGTGGCGATCAACGTCGATCTGACACAACACATGTCGAACTTGCCGCACCTGATCGCCCACGAAGCTTATCCGGGTCATCACACCGAACACTGTCGCAAACAGCAGCGACTCGTCGGCGGGGGACAGCAGGAGCAGACGATCTTTCTCGTGAACACCCCGCAATGCCTCATGGCCGAGGGTTTGGCCGACCACGCCCTGCACGCGATCGTCGGGCCCGAGTGGGGTGTATGGGCGCAGGAAATCTATGCCGATCTCGGCCTGCGGTTCGACGGGCAGCACGCACAACAGGTGGGTCGGGCGACCGCCGGGCTGCTCGGCGTACGCCAGGACGCCGCCCTGATGCTGCACGATCAGCACCGCGATGCCGACAGTGTCGCCGAATTCTTGCAGCGCTGGCTGCTCGCGCCGCCCGAACGGGCGCGGCAGATGCTGCGCTTTCTCACCTCGCCGTTGTGGCGCGCCTACATCTCCACCTACGTCGAGGGCTATCGCCTGCTGCAGAGGTGGCTCGACACCGACGCCCCCGGTGTCGGCGGCGCCGATCGCGCGGCCCGCTTCGGGCGGCTGCTCGACGAGCCGTTGATCCCGGCGTCGTTGCGGGCCGAACTCGGCGAGACCGCCTGACCTCGCCCCGGAGGTCCGCTGAGGATGGCCTGGGGTGATTCGATCAGCCGGCACCTGGCCCATAGACTTGCGGGCATGACCGAGAATGCCTCGTCCGCACAGTCCGTGAACTCGACGTCGGTGAACGCGATGTCGCTGGTCGACATCGACCCTGACGTCGCCGCCGCGATGAACGGTGAGCTGAGCCGGCAGCGCGACACCCTGGAGATGATCGCGTCGGAGAACTTCGTCCCGCGCGCGGTGCTGCAGGCACAGGGTAGCGTCCTGACCAACAAGTACGCCGAGGGATATCCGGGGCGCCGCTACTACGGCGGCTGTGAGTACGTCGACGTCGTCGAGGACATCGCGCGCGACCGGGCCAAGGCGCTCTTCGGCGCCGATTTCGCCAATGTGCAGCCGCATTCGGGCGCGCAGGCCAACGCCGCGGTGTTGATGGCGTTGATGAATCCGGGTGAGACGATGCTCGGTCTCGACCTCGCGCACGGCGGGCACCTGACCCACGGGATGCGACTGAACTTCTCCGGCAAGCTCTACGAGAACGCCTTTTACGGCGTGAGCAAAGAGGACTTCCGCATCGACATGGACGAGGTGCGCAAGATCGCCCTCGACACCCGCCCGAAGGTGATCGTCGCCGGGTGGTCGGCGTATCCGCGCACCCTCGACTTCGACGCATTCCGCTCGATCGCCGACGAAGTGGGCGCCTACCTGTGGACCGACATGGCGCATTTCGCCGGCCTGGTTGCCGCTGGGCTGCACCCCAACCCGGTACCCGCCTCCGACGTTGTGTCCTCGACGGTCCACAAGACCCTTGGCGGACCGCGGTCGGGCATCATCCTGGCCAAGCAGGAATGGGCCAAGAAGCTCAACTCGACGGTGTTTCCCGGCCAGCAGGGAGGACCGCTCATGCACGTCATCGCCGGTAAGGCGGTCGCACTGAAGATCGCCGGCACCGAAGAGTTCGCCGAGCGGCAGCGTCGCACACTGTCCGGCGCGAAGATTCTCGCCGACCGGCTCACCGGCGCCGACGTCGCCAAGGCAGGCGTCTCGGTGCTCACCGGCGGCACCGACGTGCACCTTGTGCTCGTCGATCTGCGCAACAGCCCGCTCGACGGCCAGCAGGCCGAGGATCTGCTGCACGAGGTCGGCATCACCGTGAACCGCAACGCGGTGCCGTTCGATCCGCGCCCGCCGATGGTGACTTCCGGACTGCGGATCGGAACGCCTGCGCTGGCCACCCGCGGGTTCGGTGAGGAGCAGTTCACCGAGGTCGCCGATATCATCGCGACCGCGCTGGCCGCCGGGACCGGCGCCGACACCTCGGCGTTGCGGGCACGCGTGTCGCGTCTCGCGCTGGACTTCCCCCTCTACGACGGGCTTGAGTCGTGGGGGCTGATGAGCCGTATCTGATCGGCCGTCCCGGCAGCGGCGCGCCACGCCGGCGATGTCCGGATTGCCCCCGATGGTTACGCATCCGTATCCTCTTACGCGATGAACGCACTCACCGAAGACGACCTGATCATTGCGCTCGAGAAGGCGCTTCCGGAGATCGCCGAGGATCACGCCGCGGCGGCCACGCCCTGGAACCCGCACGACTGGGTGCCGTGGGACGACGGCCGCAACTTCGCCTTCCTCGGCGGTGACGACTGGGATCCCTCGCAGGCAACGCTGTCCGACGAGGCGCGCGCCGGTACGCTCGCACTGCTGCTCACCAAGGACAACCTGCCGTCCTACCACCGTGTGCTCGCCAAACACTTCCCGGCGTTCTCCGACTGGCGTCAGCTCGTCGGGGTGTGGACCGCCGAGGACAACCGGCACGCCATCGTGTTGCGCGACTACCTGGTGGTGCGTCGCGCGATCGACCCGGTCGATGCCGAGGAGCGCCGTCGGGAGCATGTCACCACGGGTTACCGTCAGCGTCCCGAGCTCGTCCGGGATCTCGGCCCACTCGACGTCCTGGCACTGATGGCGGTGCACGAGTATCAGTGCGTGCACTACGTCAAGCGACTGGCGGCTGCGGTGACCGACGACGTCTACCAGACGATCCTCGCCAAGATCGCCGGTGATGACGAACTGCAGGCGAGGACTTTCACCAACTTCCTCGGTGCCGGACTCGTCGCCGATCAGGACGCCACCGTGATCGCCGTCGACAAGGCACTGGCCCGGCTGACCACCGAGCCCATCGGAGTCGACATCGACGACTTCGACGTGGAGCGCGCGCTGATCGCCGACTACGAGAGCGGCGAGACGCACACAGCGATCGCCGTCGCCATCGCCGACGGACTCAAGCTCGAGAGCTTGCAGGAACTCGGCGACGACGCGCAGGCCGCACGGCAGCGGATCCAGGCGCTCGCCGGCCGATAGGCCCTGGTCGTATTCCATTCCCGGCACCCCCGCGCGCGTGGGTGCCGGGAGATGTGCGCGTTGCCCTGCTGGGATGGCATGTCGAAGGCCGCGCTGAGTTTGTCCGCGGAATCGGTTGTCCACTCGTCGAGCGTTCCCCGTGACGCTCTCCCCCACGCCCGTCGATGTCTGGGTGACGGTGAACTCAACCGGGTCGATCGCAGCACGTCGGATCGGCTGGTCGGTCCGATCGGACACGACGGTCGGCCACCCGGCCGTCGCGGGTGATGACGAGATCGTCCACATGGACTCCGAACGCTTGTGACTTCCGAAGAGACGGGCCTGCCGACATCGTCGCGACGTCGGGAGTGAACCGTTGGATGGCGATCTCGAAGCGCTGCCGCGGCGCGGCGGTGAGCGCTGGAGTCGCTGAGGTATCAGGTCCTGTGTCGGCGGGGACAACGCGCCGGAGGTCGTCGATCGTCGGGGTAGTTCGACGCCGCCGTCGGCTGCGCTGGAGTCGGCGGCCGGAGGACACCAGTAGGTAGAAGTGAGGGTAATCGCATTCGGCCGTGCCGACGGACTGACGTGAGTGCGCAACTGTAGAGGGCCATACCAGTCCCGCGGGAGGTGTGCTGGTTGGCCGTCGATCACACACGGCACGTCCCGTACCCGCGCATCTGGTCCGCGAGGCGCGGGTCGGCTCACTCGGGGAGATCGTGAGCCTCGGTCATCGATGATCTCTGCGCTCGCGTAAAGACGCTGAGACCCGCATCAATACCGCAATCGAGCACGGCTTTTCTCCCGGTGGCGACGCCATCGTCACTTCGCTCACACGATACGTGCGTTTACGCGAAATTCACGCCGACACACCTTTTCCGGCGCGCCGTGACGCGCCACACCGCGTACGTTGGCCAGTGACGGGCCGCGGGGAAGCGGTTCGTCCGGGAGGTTCTCATTCGTGGTTTGCAAGCGCAGCGCGAGGGGGCCGGCCCCGGTCCCCGTCCACTTCGGCTACGGCGAAGTGGACCGAGACCCAGCCGGTCGACTTGAACTGGTTTGTGCGGGCGCCGCACAAATGTAGGAGCCCACGTGACCACACGCACCTACGTCCTCGACACCTCCGTCCTGCTCTCAGATCCCTGGGCGGTCACCCGTTTCGCCGAACACCATGTGGTTCTTCCGCTGGTGGTCATCGGCGAACTCGAGGGCAAACGTCACCACCACGAGCTCGGCTGGTTCGCACGTGAGGCCTTGCGGCTCCTCGACGATCTGCGGCTGGAGTTCGGTCGACTCGACGTGCCGTTGCCCATCGGAGACGTGGGCGGCACGTTGCAGGTGGAACTCAATCACACCGATCCGGCCGTATTGCCGGCCGGATTCCGCACGGAGACAAACGATTCACGGATTCTCGCGTGTGCACTCAACCTGCGGGCCGAGGGTAAGAACGTCACTCTGGTCTCCAAGGACACGCCGCTGCGGGTGAAGGCCGGTGCGGTGGGTCTGGCCGCCGACGAGTACCACGCCCAGGATGTCGTGATCTCCGGATGGTCGGGGATGACCGAACTCGACGTCGACCAGCCCGCCATCGACACCCTGTTCGCCGACGGCGTCGTGGACATCGACGCCGCACGAGAGCTGCCGTGCCACACCGGGGTTCGGCTGATCGGGCAAGGCTCGTCGAGTGCTCTCGGCCGGGTGAACGACGCCAAGCAAGTGCAGTTGGTGCGCGGCGATCGTGAGGCTTTCGGTCTGCACGGGCGCTCCGCGGAACAGCGTGTGGCGCTCGATCTGCTGCTCGACGACAGTGTCGGCATCGTGTCGCTGGGCGGCAAGGCCGGAACCGGCAAGTCCGCGTTGGCCTTGTGCGCAGGACTGGAGGCCGTCCTCGAACGGCGGACCCAGCGCAAGGTGGTCGTCTTCCGGCCGCTCTACGCGGTCGGCGGACAGCAGCTCGGATACCTACCCGGCGGCGCCGACGAGAAGATGGGCCCGTGGGCGCAGGCGGTGTTCGACACGCTGGAAGGCCTTGCCTCGCAAGAAGTCATCGAAGAGGTGCTGGCACGCGGCATGCTCGAGGTGTTGCCGCTCACCCACATTCGTGGCCGGTCATTGCATGACTCGTTCGTGATCGTCGACGAGGCGCAGTCACTGGAGCGCAACGTATTGCTGACCGTGCTCTCGCGCCTGGGGTCGGGGTCGCGGGTGGTGCTGACCCACGATGTCGCGCAGCGCGACAACCTGCGCGTCGGACGACACGACGGGGTGGCGGCAGTCATCGAAAAGCTCAAGGGACACCCCCTTTTCGCGCACATCACGTTGACCCGCAGCGAACGGTCGCCGATCGCCGCGCTCGTGACCGAAGTGCTCGAGGAATTCGCGCCAGGCGCGGCGTACTGATCGCCGGCGGAAGTAGAGACATCGAAATCTACTTCGTCGCAACGGGTGTCGAGGTTCGGGACCGACCCGGGTGTCGAGGTTCGGGACCGACCTGGCACCCGGTCGGCATCTGTGCGATGACCTTCGCCTGTGTCGGGTCATTGGCCAGTTCACGTCGATCGGCCGTGCGGTAAGCGACGTACATCGTCGCTACACCGTGCCAATGAAGCGGTTCTGGCTCCCGATTGCGGGTGCGGTGTCCGACCCACGGTAGATCGGTGAGATTCTTCTGGTGTTCACACCGTTGATGGGCGACTGCGTGACACCGTCGGTGCTCGGCGGTGCCACGGGCACGATGGCCATGCAGATGATCGCCGCGCGGTTCCAGACAGCCCAGAACTGGGTGCTCGGCGGTGCGATGCGTCGTCAAAGATGTTGCGGTGGTGCGTGATCGGCGGATCGTCTTGGTGACGCTGCCGACCGCCGGCCAGGCCGATCCCGGCGGCCCTGCCTCCTCTGGTGATGGCGCCGCTGCGCACCTGGCGGGAGGGGTACTGGATCTGCCGGACGACGTGGGCGGTCGCGGGCTATGCCTTCCTGTTCCTGCCGATCGTGGTGATCCACGCCTACCCGTTCAACACCGGGCGTGTGCTCGCGTCGTTGAAGGGAGTGGGGTTCAGCGCGCGACGCGCTCACCGGCGACCCGATTCTGCACAGTGTGCGCATTTCCCTGGAGTGGGCCTGCTGTCGGCGCTGCCGGCTGCGCTCCTGGGATCGTTGGCCGGCGTTGCGATCGCGACGTCGCAGTGCCCGCGCTGGTCGTCGGCGAGGCTGTCCGCCCTGCTGACGGTCGCCCTGGTGACACCCGACATCGCCGATGCGGTGGCCTTCGTGCCCTGGCACGTCACGCTCGGCATCGACTGGAATCTGTTGCCGGTCACCAACGGTCTGGTGCGGTTGGTCATCTCGAACGCAGTGGTGCCGATGGTTGTGGTGACGTTCATCGTGCGAGCCCGGGCATTGTCGCCGGGATGATGCTTGCCATCACGTTCGGTCTCGACGACGTCGTGGTCTCGACCTTCGTCCAGCAGCCGGGCCACCCGCCGTGGCCGGTTCACCTATTCTCCACCCTGCTGCGTATCGCCCTGCGGCCGGCGGTGGCCGCGATGTCGACGCTGATGCTGGTCCTGACGCTGGTGTTGTCGGCTCTCGTGCTGCGCAGGTCGGGGAGGATGGCACCTCGATGGGCATGATGATCGGCGGAGGCATCACCGCCCCGAACCTTGAAGGTGAAACCGGGTTCAAGTACGGTCGGGGCATGGAGATCCGGAATGCAGTTGCCGTGGTCACGGGTGCGGGCGGCGGCATCGGTGGTGCGATTGCCCGCGCGTTGAGCGCTGCCGGCGTCCGGGTGGTGCTGACCGACCTTGATTCCGACGCCGTCGCGCGTACCGCCGAGGCGATCACCGAGGCCGGCGGCCAGGCGATTGCGCTGGCCGGCGACGCCTCGGACAACGCGCACATCGACGACGTGCTTTCCACGGCCGGTGAGCAGTTCGGCCCCGTCGATCTGTATTTCGCCAACGCCGGGATCGGCGGTGCGGCTGGTCTGGATGCCACCGACGACGACTGGGACACCGTCATCGACGTGAACCTGATGGCGCACGTACGCGCCGCGCGTCGGCTCGTGCCCGAGTGGACCGAACGCGGCCGCGGATACTTCATCAGTACTGCGTCGGCGGCGGGTTTGCTCACCCAACTGGGCTCGGCGACCTACTCGGTGACCAAGCACGCGGCGGTCGGGTTCGCCGAGTGGCTCAGCGCCACCTACGGCGACGCAGGAATACGTGTCAGTTGCCTGTGTCCGATGGGCGTCGACACCAAGCTGCTACGTCCTGACCATGCACCGGATACCGACGGCGGGCGCCTGATGCAACGGGCGGTCGAGACCGCCGGCGCGGTGATCACCCCCGAGGAGGTCGCCGACCTCGTGTTGGCGGCGATAGCTGATGAGCGGTTCCTGGTCCTGCCGCATCCGGAGGTGCTCGAGATGTACCGACAGAAGGGTGCCGACTACAACAGGTGGTTGCGCGGGATGCGGCGGTATCAGGCCGCGCTGCTCGCACCGCAGGACGCCTGAAGCGCCGACGGCGGCGAATCCGTCGAGACCGCAATCGCTCTCATCGAGGAGGCAACCATGACACTGTTCGAGCCGTCTGCGCGCGCCGAGGAATACCGGCAGAAACTGCTGGCCTTCATGGACACCTACATCTATCCCAACGAGGCCGTCTACGACCAACAGATGCGGGAGTCGGCCAATCCCCACGCCACCCCGGACATTCTGATCGATCTCAAGGCCAAGGCCAAGGCCAAAGGACTGTGGAATCTGTTCCATCCCTACGCCGAATGGGGGCCGGGACTGTCGAATGTGGAGTACGCGCACCTCGCCGAGATCATGGGACGGGTCGGTTGGGCGCCGGAGGTGTTCAATTGCAATGCCCCCGACACCGGGAACATCGAGGTACTGACCCTCTTCGGCACCGACGAACACAAGCGGCGCTACCTCACGCCGCTGCTCGACGGTGAGATCGCCTCGGCATTCGCGATGACCGAGCCCGCGGTCGCCAGTTCCGACGCGACCACCATCGAGTTGCGGATGGTCCGCGACGGGGACGAGTATGTGCTCAACGGACGAAAGTGGTTCGCCTCCAACGCGGTGCGGCCCGACTGCAAGGTGCTCATCGTGATGGGCAAGACCGATCCCACGGCCCCGACCCACCGGCAGCAGTCGATGATGGTGGTGCCTACGGATGCCGAAGGCCTCACCATCCTGCGCAACCTGCCCGTCTTCGGTTACGTCGACCGGGAGAGCCACGGCGAGTTGGTGTTCGAGAACGTCCGGGTGCCTGCGACCGACGTCCTCAAAGGCGAGGGTGAGGGATTCGCGATCGCCCAGGCGCGGTTGGGGCCGGGCCGCATCCATCACTGCATGCGTACCATCGGAATGGCCGAGCGGGCGCTGGAACTCATGTGTCGCCGAGCGGCCGCGCGCTCGACCTTCGGACAGCCACTCGCCGATCGCGCCAACATTCAGGACTGGATCGCAGAGGCGCGCATCGATATCGAGATGGTGCGGCTGCTGACCCTCAAGGCTGCCTACATGATGGATACCGTCGGCAACAAGGCCGCGGCGACCGAGATTGCCGCTATCAAGGTGGCGGCGCCCAACATGGCGCTCAAGATCATCGACCGCGCCATCCAGGTCCACGGAGGTGCCGGTGTGACCGACGACTTCCCACTGGCCATGGCCTACGCGCACCTGCGCACGCTACGTCTGGCCGACGGTCCCGACGAGGTACACAAGCGCGCGATCGCTCGCCGCGAGTTGCGCCGCTACCGGGAAGCCGCCACGGTACCGGAGACGGTGGCCGGGGTGTCCGACGACGCGCTCTCGGCCCGATACTGATCGGAGCCGGAAAGTCGTTGTGGTGTAAGAGGGTCCGGTGATCGAGTGGGGAGTGGGCGATGAGTGAGACCGGTGTGGCGGGGGCCCTGGCGGAGATCGTCGAGGTCGATCCCGTCGCCCTGCTTGCCTGGCTGCGCGAAGCGGGTATCAAGTGGACCGGCACGGTGCGGTGCACACGCGTCGGTCTCGGTCAGTCGAATCTGACCTATCTCCTCACCGACGACGCCGACGGCCGCTGGGTGGTGCGTCGCCCGCCGGTCGGTAGTCTGCTGGCATCGGCGCATGACGTGGTGCGCGAGGCGCGCATCCTCACTGCGTTGGCCCCGACCGACGTTGCCGTTCCGGCAGTCCTCGGTGTGTGCCTCAACGAGTCGGTCAGTCCTGTTCCGCTGGTGGTGATGGAGTTCGTGGACGGTGTGGTCCTGGACCGGCTCCCGGCGGCGCGAGCGCTCTCGCCCGCGATACGGCGGGCGGTGGGTGAGTCGATGATCGACACCCTCGCTCGTATCCACGACGTGGACATCGAGCAGGTCGGCCTGGCTGACTTGGCGAGCCACAAGCCCTACGCGGCACGCCAACTCAAGAGGTGGAGCGGGCAGTGGGAGAAGTCGAAGACCCGCGAGATCCCGGCGCTGGACGAGTTGACCCGCCGACTGTCGGCAAGTGCCCCCGAACAACGGGAGACCCGACTGGTGCATGGGGACTTCCACATCCGCAACGTCATGATCGATCCGGACGAGGGAAGGGCACGGGCGGCTCTGGACTGGGAGTTGTCGACCCTGGGTGATCCGCTCGCCGACATCGGTAGCACCTTGGCGTACTGGCCAGCGGCCGGTGAACCGCCACTCAGTGCGGCACCGGTGGAGCTGCTCGAGGGGTTCCCGACCCGCGACGAGCTGGCCGAGATGTACCTCGACCGTACCGGCCGCGATGCGAGAGCCCTGCAGTTTTGGCACGCACTCGGACTGTGGAAGGTCGCGATCATCGCCGAGGGCGTGCTCCGTCGTGCACGGGACAATCCGGCGAACCGAGCTGCCGCCGGTGTCCCCACCAACGAGGTGATCGACAGTCTGGTCGCGCGGGCCGTCGCCGTCGCCGACGCGGCCGGACTCGGATGACAACGCCGACGGGTGAGAAGATGTCGGCATGACTGCACGTGATTCGCGCGCGGTGGGGACACGGCCGGCGGGGGAGCAGCCACTGCCTCCGCTGGCGGTGACCGATGGCGACAAGGCCCCGCCAGTGACCGCGCGCGGCGAGCGCACCCGCGCCACCCTGATCGCCGCCGCGCGACGGATCTTCGAGCGCGACGGCTTCTCCGACGCGCGACTCACCGACATCACGGCCGAGGCGAAATGTTCGACGGGCACCTTTTACACCTATTTCGACAGCAAGGAAGAGGTCCTCGATGCCGTCCTCGCGCTCGCCCACGAGGACATGTTGCATCCCGGGCTCCCACACGTCGAGACCGATCCGCATGAAGATCCGTATGCGGTGCTCGAGGCCGCCAATCGGGCGTACTTCGAGGCGTACAAGCGCAACGCCGGATTGCGGCTCGTTCTTGAGCAGGTGACGGCCAACATCCCGGAGTTCCGCGAGAAGCGTCGTCGGCGTGGGCTCGTGTTCGCCACCCGAAATGCCAGGCACATCAAGGATCTCCAGGACCGCGGGCTCGCTGATCCAGAACTCGACCCGCTGGCGGCGGCGAGCGCGCTCTCGGGAATGGTCTCGCGGATGGCCTACCAGGCCTTCGCGCTCGGCGCTGACGCCGATCTGGACCAGATGGTGTTCACTGCAACCCGGTTGTGGGCCAACGCCATCGGCTTACGGAGTGGTGATCGCCGACCGCCTCTGCGGTGATCGCCCTCTGGCCGGTGGGACGCACATCAGCGCGGTCGGTTGCCGGGCCGGCAGGGCCAGATCGAGGTAGTCGGGTCTTACTTGGGTGTCGAATCCCGTGGCCGCGGTGTGTTCGGATTGGCGTAGACGGTTCGTCTGGCACTGCCGACGCCCGTGGAATTGCCTAGCGGAGCAGTGTGTCCGGCGCCGGTGTTGGATCGGGAAGTCGTCGTAACGGATATCGAAATCCGGGTTTGCCCGTTTCCTCTCGTCGATGATGCGGGCGGTGCCCCCGTATCCCTGAGTACATGCCGCTGGGGTGTTCGTCGATCACGGTGCGCGGGTCGTCGAGCGGTATCGATTGCGCCAGTCGCACGGTGGAGGCCGCCACCTCGTCGAGAGGCGGTGTCGCCGAGGACCTCGCGATCGTGGACCGTCGTGTAGGGCCGACGACATGGCGCAGTGGTGGATCCTTGGTCAGTTCGGAACCGAGGCAAACGGTGCGCGGTCGATGGCCCGCTTGAGGATCTTGCCGGTTGCCCCTTTGGGGAGTTCGTCGACGACGTGCACGATGCGCGGTACCTTGTAAGCCGACAGACGTTCTTTTGCCCACTCGCGCAACGCATCCTGCTCGATTGTGGTACCCGGACGCGCCGCGATGACCGCGGCGATCTCCTCGCCGTAATGGTCGTCGGGTACGCCGATGACAGCGACCTCGACGATGTCGGGGTGGGTGTAGAGGACCTCCTCGACCTCACGGGGATACACGTTGTAGCCGCCGCGGATGATGAGGTCCTTGGCGCGATCGACGATCCGGATGTCGCCGTCGGCGTCCATCGAGCCCAGATCGCCGGTGCGCAGCCATCCGTCGACGAGTTCGGCCGCGGTGGCGTCGGGCCGATTCCAGTAGCCGGTCATCACTGTCGGGCCGGTGATGACGATCTCGCCGACCTCGCCGGCGGGCAGGACGGTGCCGTCCGGGTCGCGGATCTCGATCCGGAATCCCGGCAGCGCTGTCCCGACGGTCCCCACCTTGGGCGGGCCGTCGAGATTGCGGAAGGTGGCGGTGCCCGCGGTCTCGGTGAGGCCGTAGCCCTCCAGGATGGAGCAGCCGAACCGCTCCTCGAAGACGCGGATCACCTCACCGGGAAGAGAGGCGCCGCCCGAGCAGGCCAGTCGCAGGTCGGCGAAATCGCCTGGGGTGTAACCCCCGGTGATCTGCAGCATGGCGTTCCACATGGTGGGCACCCCGCAGGCAATCGTGATGTGCTCGTCGCGCAGGCGATCCATGAACTCGGTCGGCGTGAAGGGGCTCATCAGCGACAACGTCCCCGCCCAGGTGAGTGCGCCGTGCATCACGACCACTTGGCCGAAACAGTGGAACAGCGGTAATGCGGTGGCCCATCGCTCGGTGTCGTGCAGGCGCAATGCTTCGCGAAACGCCTGTGGTGCGGCGTTGACGTTCGCGATGCTCAGCTGCGCGCCCTTGGGTTTGCCGGTGGTGCCGGAGGTGTAGAGGATCACCGCGGTCTCGTGCTCGGCGCGCTCGACATACGTGGTCACACCCTCGATCTCGGTGGGATCTTCCTCGAAGGGCCGGATCTCGGTGAAGGGCAACCCACGCTGCTCGGCGACCGCGCAGGCATTGGTCGCACAGTCCCGCCAGGCGACGATCAGCATCGTGCCCGAATCCTCGACGACGTACTGGATCTCAGGAACCGTCGACATCACGTTCATGGTGATGACGGTGGCGCCGAGGGTGTGCAGACCGTAGTAGACGATCGGGAATTCGGGGATGGTCGGTGCGATGAGCAGAACGCGATCCCCGGGGCCCACCCCGGCGGCAGCGAACCGTGCCGCGGCGCGGGCGATTCGGGCCCGAAGGTCGGCGTAGGTCAGCGTACGCGGCCCGCTGCGCACCGCGATGCGATCGGGGTGCTGCTCAGAGTTTTTCCACAGGGCAGCAACAGGATTGGCTGCGGCAGGAGTGTTCATGAGGTAGCTCTCACTCGAAGTAGCGGCGGGGGACCTCGACGAGCATCGTGGTGATCTGCTCGTCGGAGACTCCGCGTTCACGCAGGGTCGGTAGGACGTCCTCGCTGATATGGCGGTAATTCCACTTGGGCACGGTCTGCTTCTTGGCCTCGGGATCGAACCAGTCGATGAAGCACGCGGCGTCGTGCGCGAGCCCGATGCGGTCGGCGTATCCGCGCTTGCACAGTTCGACAATGGTGTTGATGCGATCGTCGAAGGGCAACAAGACATCCAGCCCGAACCGATCCATGCCCAGGATGGACCCGGCATCGGCGATCTTCATCAGGTAGTCGAGGTCGGTGCTGTCTCCGGAATGTCCGATGACGACTTTGCTCAGATCAACGCCCTCCTCGGTGAGCACACGCTGGGCAACGAGCCCGGATTCGGTGTGCGGATTGGTGTGCACGGTGATGGGCGCGCCGGTGGCGACACTGGCCTGCCCGACCGCGCGCATCACCCGCTCGACTCCCGGGGTG
Source organism: Gordonia oryzae (assembly GCF_003797185.1). Taxonomy (GTDB): domain Bacteria; phylum Actinomycetota; class Actinomycetes; order Mycobacteriales; family Mycobacteriaceae; genus Gordonia; species Gordonia oryzae. Next base: position 232,336 of record NZ_RKMH01000003.1, on the reverse strand, counting down.
AGTCCCTGTTCCTCGATGGCGCACTTCAAGAACGCCGCTCGCACGCCGGTGCCGGCGATGCCCTCGGTGAGATCGCGCACGAAATAGGTGACGAGCGGTTCGTCGACGTCGAAGAGCAGGCCCGGGCCGGTGTAGTGGAATTGGAAGGGGATTTCGTTGTAGGTGTAGAGCCCGGTCGCGACGACGATGTTCAGGTCGATCTGCTCGGCGATCTTCTGAATGCGGGGGATGTATCGACCGAGACCGAGGACTGTCGGGTCGAGGATCGTGTCGATGCCCAGGGACTTGAGTTCGTTGAGGTCGCGGACGGCCTCGGCGATCTGGCGCTCTTCGTCCCAGTCGCCCTGATAGTTGATCCGATACTCCTCGCCGACAACGAAGACGTGTTCGTGGATGAGGGTGTGACCGAGTTGGTCCGAGGAGATCGGACCGGTGACGGTGGTGACGGTGGACATGCGCTTCCCTTCGATGCGAGTGAGATCCGTAGTGCACTGTGGTCTACATCACTGAAAGGACCCTAATTGAGGGTGAGTTCAGATTCAAGGTGGGCGCGGTGATCGGATCCATGCCGCACCGTGATCATCGCGAGACTCATCTCCTCTTGCCTTTTGCCACACTGGTGTGGTGCTGAAGTTACTGATGAGGCGAATGAGGTTTCTGGGACTGATGGTGATTGCGGTGTTGGCGGCTTTCGCCGGTGGTGCCGGCATCGCTACTGCCGCCCCATCGACCACGCCGACGACCCCGGCCACTCCCGGTGCGACGCTGCCCGGTGGCATCAGCATTCCGCAGACCGGTATCCCCGAACTCGACAAGGTCCTCGACACACTCTCCGGGACCGGCTCGTCCGGCGGCGGGACGCAGACGAGTCAGACGAGTCAACTGATCGTCGTGACCGCACCCAAGGCCAGCGACCAGAAGGCGACGCTCACCGCGTTCGAGCGCGACTCCACCAGTGGTAGCTGGAGGCCGGTGTTCGGGCCGACCCAGGCATTCCTGGGCGAAGTGGGAATGGGTGAGCCCGCCGACAACGTCTACCGCACCCCGCAGGGCACCTTCGCCCTCGACCAGGCCTTCGGGCGGCTGGCCAATCCCGGTACCAAGATGCCGTACTTCCAGGTGACACGCCAGGATTGGTGGGATTCGGACATGAAGTCGCCGACCTACAACACACACGTGCACCAGACACAGAGCCCCGGTGGGGACAGCGAGAACCTCTACGACGCCGGACCCGCGTACGACTACGCGGTGAACATCGCGTCCAATCCGCAGCGCATTCCCGGCAAGGCGTCGGCGATCTTCCTTCACGCCAGCACCGGCGAACCGACGATGGGATGCGTGGCGATCGACAAGGATGTGCTACGCAACATCTTGACCTGGCTCGATCCCGCCAAGAGCCCGAAGATCACCATCGGCGTCAATCAGGTTGCGCCCACGGGTAATGCGCCGGCGCTGACGACACCGCAGTCCACGGCGCCGCAGTCCACGGGACCGCAATCAACGCCCCAGTCGGGAACCCCCCAGTCGGGAACCACGATGTCCACGCCGGGTGCCACGAGTGGACTCCTCGACGACAATGGCCTGACCCAGTTGCTCAACCAACTGGTCGGCATCCTGCCGTCCATGCTGGGAGTCGGTGGCTGACAACCATATCCGTGAGGTGACGAGGCGACGCCGTCGATCCGTGTGGGATCGGCGGCGTAGCCGTGTCGGTGGTCGGGGTGCAGCGTCCGGGATCTTCGTGGCGGGTCGGGATTCGCCGATCAGCGTTCGCGGTCGAGATTCGCCATCTTCAGCACGTCGAGCCGCTTGTCGAGCTCGGCCTCGCTGAGCTTGTCGCCGATGAGGCCGCGATCGATGACGCTCTGCCGAATCGTCGTGCCCTCCTTGAGGGCTTGTTTGGCGACCGCGGCCGCCTCCTCGTATCCGATCGCCGAGTTGAGCGGGGTGACGATCGACGGAGAACTCTCGGCAAGCGTCTTGAGACGCTCCTCGTGGGCGACGAGGCCGGAGATGCAGCGGTCGGCGAACAGCCGGGACACGTTGGCCAGCAACTTGAGCGACTCCAGCACGTTGCGCGCCATCATCGGGATGTACACATTCAGCTCGAAGGCGCCGTTGCCGCCACCCCAGGTGACCGCGGCGTCGTTGCCGACGACCTGCGCGGCGACCTGGGTGACCGCTTCGGGCAGAACGGGATTGACCTTGCCGGGCATGATCGAGCTGCCGGGCTGCAGGTCGGGCAGTTGGATCTCGCCGAGGCCGGTGAGCGGGCCCGACCCCATCCAACGAACGTCATTGGCGATCTTGGTCAGCGACACCGCGACCGTCTTCAGCTGCCCCGACAGTTCGACCAGCCCGTCCCGGGCGGCCTGGGCCTCGAAGTTGTCCTTGGCGAGCGAGAGGGCGTCGACGTCGGTGAGCTTGCGCAGTTCGGCGACGACCTTGGTGCCGAAGCCGGCCGGCGCGTTGAGACCGGTGCCGACGGCGGTTCCGCCGATCGGCAGTTCGCCGACCCGGGGAAGTGTTGAGGTGATGCGCTCGATACCGGCCTCGACCTGGCGGGCATAGCCACCGAACTCCTGGCCCAGGGTCACCGGTACGGCATCCATCAGGTGGGTGCGACCGCTCTTGACGACCTCACGCCACTCGTTCGACTTCTCCAACAATGCCAACCGGAGATGGTCGAGCGCCGGGATCAGATCGCTGACCGCGGCCTCGGTGGCCGCGACGTGGGTGGCGGTCGGGAAGGTGTCGTTGGACGACTGCGACATGTTGACGTGGTCGTTGGGATGGACCTCGACGCCGGTCGCCTTGGCGATCGAGGCGATGACCTCGTTGGCGTTCATGTTGGAGCTGGTGCCCGAGCCGGTCTGGAACACGTCGATGGGGAACTGGTCGTCATGCTTACCGTCGGCGATCTCCTTGGCCGCGGCGATGATGGCGTCGGCCTTCGCCGCATCGAGGAGCCCGAGATCCTTGTTGACCTGCGCGCACGCCGCCTTGAGCAGTCCCATCGCCCGGATCTGGGTGCGTTCGAGCGGGCGGTGGCTGATCGGGAAGTTCTCGACGGCGCGCTGGGTCTGGGCCCGCCACAGCGCGTCGACGGGGACTTTGACCTCGCCCATGGTGTCGTACTCGATGCGGTACTGCTGCTCGGTCATGGTGCTGCGTCCTCCGATGGTCGACGGCGAGTTAGGACTACCTCAATTCACGCTACTCGTCACCGTCGGAGCCCGGCGCGCAGGCCCGTCGACAGCTCTGTGCCGTAGATCGGTGTCACTGGGCGACACGAAAGTACGGCACAAGTGGTGGTCTCGACCGAGTTGTCCACAGATCCTCCTCGCGGGCGACCGACGGCGCCGTCGGCGGTCACACTGTGCGCCATGACCGTTGCTCCGCCCGACACGGCTCGTCTCGACTACCTGCTCGCGTCGCAGGACGGTGTCGTCACCCGCGGGCAGGTGATCGACTGTGGATTCTCCGCAGCTTTCGTCCGCCGCATGGTGCGACGCCGGGAATGGGCGACGGTGTTCCCCGGCGTCTATGTCGATCACACCGGGCCACTGACTGCACGACAGCGCCAGTGGAGTGCGTTACTCGACGCGTTTCCGGCGGCCCTGAGCCACTCATCGGCGATACTCGACGGCGACGTGGCGCCGACCCAGCCGGTGCACATCGTCGTCGACCGACAACGCCGGGTGACCAGACGCCGGGGTGTGGTCGTCCACTACGGGTCTCGGCTGGACGACAGGGTGCTCTGGCATGCGCGTCCACCGCGCGTGCGTATCGAGGAGGCCGTGCTCGATGTCGTCGATGCGTCGTCGTCGGCGGCGCGCGTCATCGCCTGCCTGGCAGATGCGGTGCAGGCTCGCCGAACCACCGCAGACCGCCTGCTCGCGGCGCTGCGCCGCCGGCCACGGATCGCGCACCGACGGTTCGTCGAGGGCGTTCTCCGTGATATTCGGGACGGCACGTGTTCGGTTCTCGAGCACGGATACCTGACGAAAGTCGAACGGGCCCATGGTCTTCCTGCGCCGATCCGGCAGGCGCCGACCACCGTGGGGCGTCGGGGCCTGCGCGATGTGGAGTACGTCGACTTCGGTCTCGTCGTCGAACTCGACGGCCGACTCGGTCACGACGGTCCGGTGGCACGCGACCGCGACCTCGAACGTGACCTCGACGCCGCGGTTCACGGCGATCGGCTGACGCTTCGTCTGGGATGGGGACAGGTGTACGAACGTCCGTGTGCCACAGCGACGAAGATCGCCTGCGCACTGCACGCCCGCGGATGGCGGGGAACCGTCGCCGGATGCCCGGCATGTCCGTCATCGCCGTAGATCGGTGTCACATGGTGGCATCGATCTACGGCGTAAGCCCGCTCAGCGCTCCTTCGACCGGATGCGCACCCCGCCCAGCGGGACGGTCACCGCGCCGCCCGGATCGGTGAAGAAGTCGTTGCCCTTGTCGTCGACGACGATGAACGCCGGGAAGTTCTCCACCTCGATCTTCCAGACGGCTTCCATGCCGAGCTCGGGGTATTCGATGACCTCCTGGCTCCTGATGCAATCGAGCGCCAGCCGTGCGGCCGGGCCGCCGATCGAGCCGAGGTAGAAACCACCGTGTGCCGCACAGGCATTGGTGACCTGCTTGGAGCGGTTGCCTTTGGCCAGCATCACCATCGAGCCGCCCGCCGCCTGGAATTTCTCGACGTAGGAGTCCATGCGGCCGGCCGTGGTCGGTCCGAACGAGCCCGAGGCCATACCCTCCGGGGTCTTCGCCGGTCCGGCGTAGTAGACAGGGTGATCGCGGAGGTACTGCGGCATGGGTTCGCCCGCGTCGAGGCGCTCGGCGATCTTGGCATGCGCGATGTCTCGGGCGACGACGAGCGGGCCGGTGAGCGAAAGCCGGGTCTTGACAGGGTAGTTGGACAGCTCCGCGAGGATCTCACTCATCGGGCGGTTCAGATCGATGTCGACGACCGCGCCCCCCTCGATGTCCTCGGCGACGCCGGCGTCCGGCATGTACTGCGCGGGATCGGTTTCGAGCTGCTCGAGGAACACGCCGTCGGCGGTGATCTTGCCCAATGCCTGGCGGTCAGCCGAACACGACACCGCGATCGCGACCGGACAGGAGGCGCCGTGGCGCGGCAGCCGGACGACGCGGACGTCGTGGCAGAAGTACTTGCCGCCGAATTGTGCTCCGATGCCGAAGGATTGGGTGAGCTTGAACACCTCCTCCTCCAATTCCACGTCCCGGAAGCCGTGGGCGGCCATCGATCCCTCGGTGGGCAGGGTGTCGAGGTAGTGCGCCGAGGCGTATTTCGCCGTTTTCAGGGCGAACTCGGCGGAGGTTCCGCCGATGACCACCGCGAGGTGATATGGCGGGCAGGCTGCGGTGCCGAGGGAGCGGATCTTCTCGTCCAGGAACTCCAGCAGCCGCTTGGGATTGAGGATGGCCTTGGTCTCCTGGAACAGGAACGACTTGTTGGCGCTACCGCCACCCTTGGCCATGAACAGGAACTTGTATTCGGGGCCCTTCGGTCCCTGCTCGGTGGAGTAGATCTCCACCTGCGCAGGCAGATTGGTGCCCGTGTTCTTCTCGTCGTAAGTGGTCAGGGGAGCCAGCTGCGAATACCGCAGATTGAGCTTGGTGTAGGCGTCGTAGACGCCGCGCGAGATCCACTCACCGTCGGTGACCCCGGTGAGCACCCCCTCGGACTTCTTGCCCATGACGATCGCGGTACCGGTGTCCTGGCACATGGGTAGCACGCCGCCCGCGGAGATGTTGACGTTCTTGAGCAGGTCGAGCGCGACGAAGCGGTCGTTGCCCGAGGCCTCCGGATCGTCGATGATCTTGCGCAACTGCGCGAGGTGCGCGGGCCGCAGATAGTGGCTGATGTCGTGCATCGCCTCGGCGGTCAGTCGCTGCAAGGCCTCGGGGGCGACCTTGAGGAAGGTCTGACCATCGGCGGTGAAGGTCGAGACCCCCTCGGTGGTGATCAGTCGATACGGGGTGTCATCGGCGCCGGAGGGCAGCAAATCGGCATAGCGGAACTCCGGAGCAAGGGCTGGTTTGCTCACGCGGAAATCCTAGCGCGGCACCTCAGAGCCCGAGCAGGGAGCGGAACGCCTGCGCGGCCGCCGACGGTTCGCGACGCGAGACGACCCCGAGACTCGAGCGGGCTGCCGTGTCGGCCAGGGGTACCGCGACGACGCCGTCGAAGCCGGCGGCGGTGTTCTCGCTGAGCGCACCGACGCCGATGCCGCGACGGGCCAGCAGGCTCACCTGGGCGGGCGTCGTCACCTCCCACCGTGGGGTCGCGGTCATCCCGATGCGAGCAGCTGCGGCATCGAGAGCGCCGCGTGCCCCGGTACCGACCGGCAGGGAGATCAGGTCGGCGGTCAACAGTCGCGCGGTGTCCAGGGTCGTCGACGACGCCCACGGATGATCGGGGGCGAGGACCGCGCACAACGCATCCTCGACGATGACGCGGGTGAGCAGGTCGGCCGGCGCCGCGCCCGCCCATCCGGCAACGGCGACGTCGAGCCCGCCGTCACGCACCGCGCGTATCAGATCGTCGGAGAGACCCTCGATCAGCCGGACGTCGATCCCCGGGTGACTGTCGTGCATCACCGCAAGGGCGTCGACGAGCGGATCCCAGGTCAGTCCGGTGACGGCCCCGACACGCAGTGATCCGGTCATCACACCGCGGATCGCGTTGGCCGTGTCGGTGACGGCGTCGAGGCCGCTCAGTGCCTGGCGGATCGCCGGCAGCAGGCTGCGCCCCTCCTCGGTGAGCGATACCCGCCGAGAGGTGCGATCGAAAAGCGTCACGCCCAGTTCGCGTTCGAGCTTCGCGATCTGGGTGGACACCCCGGACTGGCTGACACGCACGGTCTGCGCGCCGGCGGTGAAGGTGCCGGCGTCGACGACCGCGATCACGTACCGCAGCTGATGCAGTTCCATTGCTGGAAATGATAGGTGCTATCCGAAAGATCTGTTGGACGGATGGAACCCTCGGACTCCACCCTGGAGTCATGACAGAGATGATCTCCACCACCGAGACCACCCGCACCGTCGCCGAGACCTACTTCGATGCTTGGCGCACAAGAGATTTCGATCGGTTGCGGTCTGTGCTCGCCCCCGACGTGAGCTTCGTCGGCGTCATGGGTGTCGCCGACGGCGCCGACGCTTGCCTCGCAGGACTTCGGGGCATGGCCGAATCGATCATGGACGACCTGGTCCTGCACGCCCGAGTGGCCGACGGTGATGACGTCATCACCTGGTTCGACCTGGTGACCAAGGACGGCGCCACGTTGCCGACTGCCAACTGGAGCCACGTCGAAGACGGACTGATGACCCGCATCCGGGTCACCTTCGATCCGCGCCCACTCGGAAACGGTTGAGCCTCAGGGGTAGTGGCGCACCGGACCGAACTCGGCCCGGTGCGCTTCAGAAGCGGTGCTCGATGTCGGCGTAGTCGCCGATCTCAGCAGCGAGAAGCTCGGCGATGCGGTGTCCCTCGGCTCGCCAGCGTGCTTCGATGACCGCGTCCGGGTCGCGGTCGAGCGCCGAGAGTGCCTGTTCCCAGACGTCGTGCCAGGCCCGGACTCGCTGCGTCAACTCCGCCGACAGCCCGTAGTCGTTCGGCGTCGTCGCGTAGCCGACGTTCCAGGTCTCGGTGGAGTTCTCCCACAGCGGCCAGTCACGACCGTAGTCGGGAAACAGTCGCACCGTCCGTCTCGCCGGCGGTTTGCCGCCCCACGTGCCCTGCAGCGGTGGGGGCGGGTTGTGCCGAATGGCGTCCTGTTCCTCCGGGGTCACCGCCGTCCAGGCCAGCAGGGCCGGCTCACCGTCAGCGGACGCCGGCTCGGTGGCATATAGAACCACGCGTGTCGTCCGTGTACGACTCGCGAGGGCTCAGATGCTCAGGCGTGCGTACTCGCGGAGCTTGGCGGTCTTGTGGACGGCCTCGATCCGGCGAATGGTGCCTGACTTGGAACGCATGACCAGCGAACGTGTGGTGGCGCCGCCGGGTCGATAGGTGACGCCGCGCAGCATGTCGCCGTTGGTGACGCCGGTCGCGCAGAAGAACGAGTTCTCACCACTGACCAGGTCGTTGGTGCCGAGCACACGGTCGAGATCATGTCCGGCGTCGAGTGCCTTCCTGCGCTCTTCCTCGTTGCGCGGCCAAAGCTTGCCCTGGATCTCGCCGCCCATGCACTTCATCGCGACAGCGGTGATGATGCCCTCGGGGGTACCGCCGATACCCATCAGCATGTCGACGGTGCTGTAGTCGCCCGCAGCCGCGATCGACCCCGCGACGTCGCCGTCGGAGATGAGTCGGATCTTGGCGCCGGCCTGTCGGATCTCGCCGATCAGATCGGCGTGGCGGGGCCGGTCGAGGACGACGACGGTCAGGTCGGCGACGTCGATGCCCTTGGCCTTGGCGACCGAGTGGATGTTCCACTCCACCGATTCGTCGATGTTGATGGCGCCCTTGGCCTCCGGCCCCACGGCGATCTTGTCCATGTAGAACACCGCTGAGGGGTCGTACATGGTGCCGCGCTCGGACACCGCGATCACCGCGATCGAGTTGGGGCGGCCCTCGGCCATCAGGGTGGTGCCGTCGATGGGATCGACCGCGACGTCGCAGTCGGGTCCGCTGCCGTCGCCGACCTCTTCGCCGTTGAACAGCATCGGGGCCTCGTCCTTCTCGCCCTCACCGATCACCACGACGCCGCGCATCGACACCGTCGAGAGCAACTCGCGCATCGCATCGACGGCGGCGCCGTCGCCGCCCTTCTTGTCGCCACGTCCCACCCAGCGACCGGCGGCCAACGCGGCTGCCTCGGTAACTCGCACCAACTCCATCGCGAGGTTGCGGTCAGGGGCCTGGGGGGTGGCTTCGGTCATGTCTTGGACTCCTCGGCGTGCGGCGGTGCGACTACCCTCCATCCTCGCATGTCAGCTCGATGCCCTGGTCACCGCCCGGCGTGATCGATCCGGGCGGCTGCGTGCGGTCGGTCAACCGCGGATGGGCGATTTGCCGAACGGACTATGTCGGCTGGAATACTGAGCCCATGGCCCAGAAACCGCGCCATCTCGTCAACGGTAAGGACATGATCTGGTCGATCATTCCGCTGCTGGCGATCTGCGCGCTCGTCGCGATCGCCTCGGGGAACTGCTCGGTGGGGCTCACCGGAAGTGCCTCCGACGACCGGCGCAGCCCGTTCGACGTACAGGGCGCATTGCTCTCGGACTCGCAGACGCTGCCCTTCCCGATTCGCCAGCCACCGGATCCCGCCGGCTGGAAACCGAGTTCGGGTAGCCGCGAGAACGTGTCCGGCCACGTGGTCAGCAACGTCGGCTGGATCACCAACAGCGGTAGCTACGTGCAGCTCACCCAGACCGACGCGTCCGAGGACGAACTCGTCGACCATCTCGCCGGCGGTTCGACCGTGGCGTCGGGTACCGGGACCCGCGAGATAGGCGGGCAGCATTGGGTCACCTACAGCACCCACGACGGCAACAAATTCTGGATCACCGACCTGGGATCGGTCCGAATCGCGGTCATGTCCACCGGCTCCGACAGCGGGATGGCCACGATGGCCGAATCGGTGATCGGGCAGCAGCCGCTGCCGGGTAGGGGTTGACGCGGCAGATCTCCGCTGACTCAAGACCACAAGCGAGGTGATCGCTTGTGCTTAGTTGTCCTCCTCCGACGCGTCCTCACCGTCGAGTTCCGCACCGTCGTTGAGTACGGCCTCGATGCGTTCGCGTGCGCCGGTGAGGTGGGCCTCGCAGCGATCGGCGAGTGCCTCGCCGCGTTCCCACAGCACGAGCGAGGCGTCGAGGTCGAGGCCTCCACGCTCCAGGGTCGCGACCACGTCGGTGAGTTCGTCGCGGGCTTGTTCGTATCCGAGTTCATCGACTGGGGGGCGTCCGCCGTCGGAGGCGTCGGTCCTCTGCGAAGCCGAATTCTTGGCTGCCCGTTGGGGGCTCACTGTTCCTCCTGCGCATGGTCGTCGCTGTGGTCGTGCTGGTGAAGAGGGGAGTACGCGGCCGGTTCGATCGAGGTGACGTCGGCGTGAATCGAGCCGTCGCCCACCCGGATTCGTAGCCGCGCCGACGCCGGTAGACCGTCCACGGAGTCGAGCACGTGCGGCGGGTCGGTGTCGACGCGCTGCACGACGGCGTACCCGCGGGCCAGCGTCTGAGCCGGTCCCAGCGTCGCGAGCCGGGCCGCGAGATGTTCGGTACGGCGGTCCTCGGTGTCGAGGCGGCCGACGAGGGTGCGACGCAGATCCGCTCGAAGCCGGTCGACGCGTTCGTTGTGTCGGTCGAGCACCGTGAACGGATCGGCGAGCACCGGGCGGGCACGAAGGCCGGCGATCACCCGGTCCTCGCGATGCACCCAGTTGCGTAGGGCATGCGCGCTGCGACGGCGCAGGGCGGCGATCCCGGCGAGTTCGGCCTCCACGTCGGGGACCACGCGTTTGGCCGCGTCGGTGGGGGTGGCGGCGCGGATGTCGGCGACGTAGTCCAAGAGTGGATTGTCGGGTTCGTGGCCGATCGCGCTGATCACCGGTGTCGAGCACGCGGCGACCGCCCGCAACAGCGCCTCGTCGGAGAACGGCAACAGGTCCTCGACGCTGCCACCGCCGCGGGCGATGATGATGACGTCGATGTCGGCGTGCGCATCGAGCTCGCGAAGGTGGCCGATGATCCGCGGCACCGCCGTCGGGCCCTGCACCGGTGCATCACGGACATCGAAGCGCACCGCGGACCACCGCGCCGAGGCCACCGACACCACGTCGCGTTGCGCGGCACTGGCGCGGCCGGAGATGAGGCCGATGGTGCGCGGCAGGAACGGGATCGGACGTTTGAGACGTGCGTCGAAGAGTCCCTCGGCGGCCAGCAACTGCCGCAGCCGCTCGATGCGCAACAGCAGCTGACCCACGCCGATGGGTCGAATATCGCTGACGCGCAACGAGATCGTGCCGCGGCCGGTGTAGTAGCTGGGGCGACCGAGCATCACGACGTGGGCCCCGTCGGTGATCGGCACCTCGGAGCGGGCGAGCAGGTCGGGGCTGCACGTGACCGAAATGGAGATGTCGGCGGCGGGATCGCGCAGCGTCAGAAACGATGTGCGCGTTCCGGGGCGGCGGCTGATCTGGGTGACCTGGCCCTCCACCCAGATCTGGCCGAGCCGGTGAATCCAGTCGGCGATCTTGGTGTTGACGGTGCGCACCGGCCACGGGTTGTCGGCCGAATTCGCCGAACCGCCACCGCTCACGTCGATGGCGAGCGCTTGTTCTCGGCCGCGGTGATCCGATTGTCGATCATGGTGATGAACGGAGCGCGGTTGCGGTTGGCCTTCTCATAGGCGAGCAACTCGGAGAGTTCGTCGACACCGACCGACCTCAGCTTGGCGCGCAGCTGGGCCAGGGTGAGGTTGTCGTACTCGGTGTACTCGACGACCTCGGGCACCGGACCGGTGGGCGCCGGGGTGTCACTGCCGGGGCCGGTGGTCGAGGAGGTGATGACTTCTTCGGGGGCCGACGAGTACAGCGCGAATCGCCCGGCGTCGGCGCGCGGGGCCGGCGGCTCTGCGGAGGATGTCACGGCGCGTTTGGGCTCGGACGGCGCGGGCTCGGTGTCGTCGTCCGAGGCGGTGTCGTGCTCGTCATCGGTGGTGTCGGTGAGGATGGCGCGCCCGGACTCGATCGGCACGACGGTATCGGCGACCTCGGTGTCATCCTCATCGAAACGCGCCCACGCGGGCTCTTCGCTGGGGCGATCGAAGATCATTTCCAGTGCGGTGTCGCCTTTGATGGCCAACTCGGCGATGCCCTGCTGGGCGCGCATCGCCAACTGCAGCGTCTCGCTGACCGCGGTCACCGGCAGGGTGAACAGCAGAGTCGGCAACTTGCGCGTCTCTTCGACGGCCGTGACGACGAGACCTGCGGCGATACGGGCCGGATAAGGAGCACGAACCATGTGTTCACTCTGCCATCTCGCGGCGAGTGGTCCAACACGTACCCTTGGGGACATGACTGAATCCAAGCGCATCCTGCTCGCCGAACCGCGGGGATATTGCGCCGGCGTGGATCGCGCCGTGGAGACCGTCGAGCGGGCACTCGACAAGCACGGTGCGCCCGTCTACGTCCGCAAGGAGATCGTGCACAACCGACACGTCGTCGATACCCTCGCCGAGCGTGGCGCGATCTTCGTCGGCGAGACCGACGAGGTACCCGAAGGCGCCATCGTCGTGTTCTCCGCCCACGGTGTCTCCCCGGAGGTGCATCGCACCGCCGCGCAACGCAACCTCAAGACCATCGACGCCACGTGCCCGCTGGTCACCAAGGTGCATCAAGAGGCCAAGCGCTTCGCTCGCGACGACTACGACATCCTGCTCATCGGTCATGAGGGGCACGAGGAGGTCGAGGGCACCGCGGGGGAGGCGCCGGAGCACATCCAGCTCGTGGATGGTCCCGACGCCGTCGACACCGTGCGTGTGCGTGACGAATCGAAGGTCATCTGGCTCTCCCAGACCACGCTGTCGGTGGACGAGACGATGGAGACCGTGCGCCGCCTGCGTGAGCGATTCCCCGAGCTCAACGACCCGCCGAGCGACGACATCTGTTACGCGACCCAGAATCGTCAGGTCGCCGTCAAGGCGATGGCCCCGCAGTGTGACCTGGTGATCGTCGTCGGCTCGAAGAACTCGTCGAACTCGGTGCGGCTCGTTGAGGTGGCACTGCAGAACGGTGCGTCGGCCTCCTACCTGGTTGACTATGCGCGCGAGATCGACCCGGCGTGGCTCGACGGCGTCGAGACCGTCGGCATCACCTCGGGTGCGTCGGTGCCGGAGGTCCTGGTCCGTGGGGTCATCGACTTCCTCTCCGAGTACGGCTTCGATTCGGTCGAAAAGGTCACCACCGCAGAGGAAACGTTGACCTTCGCCCTGCCGCGTGAACTGCGGCCGGCGCGGACGGCCAAGTAACCCAACACCGGATCCGTCGTACCCGGATTCCGGTCAGTACTGGTCAGGGTTGAGTCGACGGACCCGACGATGAGGTCGCGAGAGCGCCAGGACCGTAACCACCACGGCCACCGCGAGCCCCACGCCCACCAGGGCGACGTTGCGCTGGGTGTGATCCGGTGTCGGCGCGACCTCGGGAGCCGCGATCGGGGTAGGCATCTCGGGATCGGCGAGCGGTCCATCGGGCAGTTCGGCGGTCAATGCCGCGAGCGTATCGATGACCCCGTGACCGATCCTCTGATCGTGGCCCGGTCCCGGCGCGTGCGCGGTGCGGACGATACGGTCCATCACCTCACCCGCCGACAACTCCGGGTACCGTGCGCGGACCAAGGCCACCGTCCCGGCGACGAACGGCGTGGAGAAGCTGGTACCGAGCAACGGCTGCGGACCCGAGTTGCTCCGCTGCGCATTGACCAGCGACGAACTACCGGGAGCGCTGTCGAGACTGATGATTCCGGTACCCGGTGCCGCCACATCGACCCACGGCCCGTGCAGGCTGAACGAACTCGGAGCTCCGGTACCGGCATCGACCGAGCCCACCGCAAGAACATACGGCGAGAACCACGCGGGACTGGCCACGGTCTGGACCGAACCCCATCCGTCGGGATCGCCGGAGCGCGGTGGCGGATTCTGGTCGGCGCACGCCGACCCCTGCGACAGGTTGCCCGCCGCGACCACCACGACCACGTTGCGGTCGAAGGCATAGCGGACCGCGGCGCCCAGCGAACGGTCGGCGGGCCGGGTACCCGCCGCCGAACACGCCACCTCGGAGATGTTGATGACCGTGGCACCGAGGTCGACGGCACGGACCACCGCGTTGGCGAGGGTGGTCACCGACCCGTATCCGCCGCCGACCGCCGGGTCCGCGTCGGCGCGTCGCCGGTCTTTGGCGTCGAAGGCGCTGCTGGACTGACGAATCGAGATGATCGAGGCATCCGGAGCCACCCCGGAGAACGCGTCGTGGGGCGACGGGGCGGCCGCGATGAGCCCGGCCACCAGCGTGCCGTGCGCATCACAGTCGGCGAGTCCGTCGCCAGCGGAGACGTAGTCGCCGCCGCCGCGCAATCGTGGCAGCCGGGGATGCGGAGTGACACCGGTGTCGATCACGGCGACTCGTTGGCCCGCGCCGCGGGAAAAGCGCCAGGCCCCTTCCAGATTCATCATCTGTTGGGCAGCAGAGGGCTGGCTCGCGGCGGTGACGGCGACGGGGCGCGCGCAGAGCGTGCGTTGTTCGGTGGGTTCCGGCGGCGCCACCGGCGCCGACCGGTTCAACGCGCCCGGGTCGACCTGAGGAGGATTCAGCGCGAAGGCGGGCCCACCACCGGAGACGGTGACAAGGGTGACGACGGCCAGTGCCACGGCGAGGCCGGTCGGAAAACGACGACGAGCGATAGAACCGGACACCGGTCGCCCAGCTCCGCGACCGATCACTAGATGTCCCGAACCGTCTGGTAGAGATCGAGAATCCAGACCAGTAGCGGCACGATCACCACGATCAGGGCGTACTCGCCGAGCTCGGCGAGGCGGCGCATCACCGGCGAGAACTCGTGTCCGGGTGCGAGCACTCCGAGGACCAGTGCGACAACGAGAGCTGTTGCCGCGACCACGAATCCGACGAACGGCCACCACCCGTCGACCGCGGCCAACGAACCGACGAGCGCAGCGAGGGTCAGCACGCCACCGGCGATCAGGACACACGCCTGCACGAGGTCGCTGTGCGAGCGCCCGCGCAGACACACCACGGCGGCCAGGATGACCGCCAATGACATCGACTTGGCGTCGACGCCGTTCCACGGGGTCGCGGTGATGACCGCGGCGGGGCCGATCACCGCGGTGGCACCGGCCACGATGCCCGTGAGATAGGCGTTCGCCAGATATGAACGACGTTCGAGTGCATCGGCTTTCGGCAGTGCCATCGCTCCGATCGCGCCGATGCCCTCGATGGTCGGGACGGGTTGGGCGTCGTCCGGATCGAGGGGGACACCGGCCGTCGGCACCGGCGGCAGCGGTAGTTTCGCCAACACGATCGTCAGCCGGGGTGCCATAGCGACGACGAGTAACGCCGCGGCTGCGCCGACGGCGGCGACATTGCGCGTCGAGACGTCGATGAGCAGAGCGGCCAGTGAGATCGCACCACCGATCACGGAGGTGGTCAGCAGGGCGGCGTGTACCACCGCGCCGACCGCGCTCAGGCGATAGGACACCACGCAGAAGAGCGCCACCACCGCGAACCCCAGCGAAAGGTGCGCGCAGCCGTAGCGTCCGGGAACGGTGAGCATGCCGGCCACGAACGCTGTCGGAGCGGCCGCGGCGGCCAGGACCGTCGCCGTGGTGTCGTCGCGATATCGATGGGCGACGATGGCCGATGCGGTGACCAACGCCAGCGTCGTCGTCGCCGCAGGGATCGCCGGCCACCAGGCATCGGCATGCCAGCGCATCCCGGCCAGGGCGACCGCACCGACGATCCCCGCCAGGATCGTCGCAGCGAATCCGATCACCCGGGCTCCCTGCGCCGACCAGTTGGCGAAGCGCGACTCGTTCAGGCGCGCAACGGCATCGACGACGTCGTCGAACAGTGCCGGCGAGTCGTCGGTGCGCACCGAGGTGACCATCAGCAGGTCGCCGTCACGCACCCCGGAGTCGGCGAGCGAACGGTTCACCGGCAGCGGTGGCTGCCCGATGTGCGACAGGGTCCATCGTGATCGCCGATCGAGCACGTTGTCGCCGCTCGGATCCGGCTCGGTGTCGTCGGGGTCGCGCCGGCGCGGGCTGCGCGACTCGATCTGGGTGACGAGATCGCCGAGGAGCGCAGCCACCGGGATCGCAGCCGGAAGTGCGACGTCGAGCTGGGTGTTGCCGCCGAGTACCGACACCCGTACCAACGGGGGTTCGATCGACGGCGCCGACGTCCGCGGCCCACCGTTCTCGGCGGGTGCCGCTGGTCGTGTATCCACAGATGACATCTCGACGTTCCTCCCCCTTGATTCGCAGTTACCATAACCAGACGTTCGGCTTTGGGTGAGATGTCCTATTCGTTCCGGTGGATAACAGGGCGTCCAGGACGTCCCGGTGAGTCGACGGGGGACAACGCGCGAGGGGCGAGGTAGAGGGGACGAGGGGGACAGGTGAGCACAACCGACGGTTTTGTGCGGCGGCCACGGATCACTCCACCACGCGCGCCCGGTGGTGAACTGAACATCCAGCCGCCCCCAGATGTGCCGCGGGTGGTGCCGGGCGGGATCTTGCTGAAGTTGCTGCCGGTGATCATGGTGGTCGCGGTCATCGGCATGTTGGCGATGATGTTTGCGACCGGGGGTCGCAACATCCTGACCAATCCGCTGTTCATGATGTTCCCCCTGATGATGCTGATGTCGATGTTCGGCATGTTCGCTGCGGGAGGTCGTGGGGGCGGCAAGAAGGCCGCCGAACTCAACGAGGAACGCAAGGACTACTTCCGCTATCTCGCCGGCCTGCGCACGCAGGTCGGCGACACCAGTGGTGCGCAGCGTGCGGCGTTGACCTGGAGTCATCCCGATCCGCGCAGCATTCCCGATCTGATCGGGACGCGCCGGATGTGGGAGCGGCGCCCGGCTGACATCGATTTCGCACATGTGCGGGTAGGTCTGGGTACGCAGAGGTTGGCCACCCGCCTGGTGCCGCCGGAGACCGGGCCGCTGGAGGATCTCGAGCCGGTGTCGATGGTCGCACTGCGACGATTCGTCCGGACGCACTCGGTGGTGCACCGACTGCCGACTGCGGTGTCGCTGCGGGGCTTTCCGGCCATCAACATCGAGGGTGTGCGTCAAGAGACCCGAGAACTGCTGCGCGCCATGGTCGTCGAGTTGTGCGCCTTCCACGGACCGGATCATCTGCGGGTGGCCGTGGTGACCGCCGACCCGGTCGCTGAGGCCTGGGACTGGGCAAAGTGGCTGCCACACGTCGGACATCCCTCGCTGGCCGATGCCGTCGGACCGATGCGGATGATCTTCCCGGCATTGGCGGATCTGGAGACCGCGCTGGCCGCCGAACTTGCCGACCGCGGCCGGTTCTCCCGGTCGGCGCCGCCGACTCCCGGTCGGGTGCACCTGGTGGTGGTCATCGACGACGGCAGGGTGACCGGAGCCGAGCGGCTCGTCAACGACGCCGGGATGGAGGGCGTCACCGTACTCGATCTGACCGCACCACCCGACGGGCTCGCCGCCAGACGCGGACTGCAGCTGGTGGTCACCGACGGCACGGTCTCGGCGAGAAGTGCCTATGGCACCGAGGATTTCGCGACGATGGACGCGTTGGGTATCGCCGAATGCGAGGCCGTGGCCCGACGGCTGGCTCGCTATCGGTTGGC
The DNA here is from genome assembly GCF_003797185.1 of Gordonia oryzae. Classification (GTDB taxonomy): domain Bacteria; phylum Actinomycetota; class Actinomycetes; order Mycobacteriales; family Mycobacteriaceae; genus Gordonia; species Gordonia oryzae. The sequence goes on along the minus strand of NZ_RKMH01000003.1, from coordinate 214,940 downwards.
GACGGCGGCCTCCCTGGCCAGTCTCGATTCCGAGGCCACCGCCCTCGACCCCGGATTACCGGCGCTGCTGGGCATCGACGACGTGTCCCGCTTCGACACGGCGGTGCACTGGCGAGGGCGCACCGGGCGTGAGCGCCTGCGCGTTCCAATCGGCTACACGCCATCGGGTGGGACGGTCGAACTCGACATCAAGGAGAGTGCGCACGGCGGTACCGGTCCGCACGGGTTGTGCATCGGCGCAACGGGTTCGGGAAAGTCGGAGTTCCTGCGTACACTCGTGGTGGCGATGCTGGCGACACACTCGCCCGCCGAACTCAATCTGGTCCTCGTCGACTTCAAGGGCGGCGCCACCTTCCTCGGGCTCGAACGTAGCCCCCACGTGGCGGCTCTGATCACCAACCTCGAGCAGGAACTGGCGATGGTCGACCGGATGAAGGATGCGCTGTCGGGGGAATTGAATCGTCGTCAAGAGGTATTGCGCGCGGCGGGGAACTTCGCCAACGTCACCGAATACGAACAGGCGCGCGCCGCCGGTGCTCCGTTGCAACCTCTGCCGGCATTGTTCATCGTCGTCGATGAGTTCTCCGAATTGCTGGCCCAGAAACCGGATTTCGCCGAACTATTCGTCGCGATCGGACGGCTGGGGCGGTCGCTGCACATTCATCTGCTGCTCGCTTCCCAACGACTCGAGGAAGGCAAGTTGCGGGGGCTCGACAGTCATCTGTCGTACCGGATAGGGCTGAAAACTTTCTCGGCGAACGAGTCCCGATCCGTGCTCGGAGTGCCCGACGCCTACCACCTGCCCAGTGTGCCCGGTTCGGGATACCTCAAATGCGATGCGGGCGAGCCGATCAGATTCAACACCTGCTACGTCTCGGGCCCGTATCACCCGCCCGCCGACGTGCGAGACACCGTGACCGGAGTCGGTGACGCGCTGGGGTTCCGGGGTGCGATGAAGATGTTCACCGCCCTGCCCGTCCCGTTCGACGCCGCCGACGACGTCTCGGGCCTGGACACGACGGGGACGAATCGGGTGCCGCCGGCCGGTGCCGGTGGCTCTGTGCTCGACCAGGCGGCGGCACTGCTGTCGGCGGTCCCGCCCGATGCGTCCGCCGCACTTGCCTCCACCGCCAACTCCGACACCTCACCAGAGCCGGCGGGCGTGACCGCCGGACCCATGAGCGTTCCGTCCCTGCTGCAGACCCTCGTCGGACGGATCGCCGCAGCCGGGCCCAGCGCCCACGAGGTCTGGCTGCCGCCGCTCGACGAGTCGCCGACCGTGGACGGGTTGATCGGCGACCGCGACTTCTCGACACCGTCGGCTCCCGGCGATCTGCGGGTACCGGTCGGCATCATCGATCGCCCCTTCGATCAGCGGCGTGACCAGCACGTCCTGGACCTGTCCGGCGCGGCAGGCAACGTCGCGGTCGTCGGCGGCCCCCAGACCGGCAAGTCGACCGCGGTCCGCACGCTGATCGTCGCCGCGGCCGCCACCCACACCCCCGAACAGGTGCAGTTCTACTGTCTGGACTTCGGCGGCGGTTCCCTCGCCGGTATCGCGGGCCTGCCCCACGTGGGGTCGGTGGCGACCCGCGGCGATATGGACGCGGTGCGCCGCACGGTCGCCGAGGTGACCGCGGTGGTGCGGGCGCGGGAGTTGCGATTCGCCCGTCTCGGTATCGAGTCGATGTCCGATTACCGTGCGCGGCGCCGGGACTGGATGCGCACCGGGCGCACCGGGCCCGACGATCCGCTCGCCGACGACCCGCACGGCGATGTGTTCCTGGTTCTCGACGGGGTCGGCGTGTTGCGCGGGGAGATGGAGTTCCTGGAAGAGCAGATCGGGATCATCGTCTCCCAGGGGCTTTCCTTCGGCGTCCATCTGATCGTGACGGCCACCCGCTGGGCCGAGGTCCGCCCGGCGATGCGGGACCTGATCGGCAGTCGACTCGAACTACGCCTCGGTGACGCCATGGACTCCGAACTCGGACGCAAAGCGGCCTCGCAGGTGCCGCACAACCGACCGGGGCGTGGGCTCAGCCCCGACGGTATGCACCTGCTGGTGGCATTGCCGCGCGTCGACGGCGACCCCTCGCCGGCGACCCTGCCGATGGGTGGACAACTCGCCCTCGACGCGATCTCGCTGGCCTACCCCGACCGGCGCGCACTACCGGTGCGCAAGCTCGGTACCGAGATTTCCGCGGCACGCGTCGCCGAACTCGTCGCCGACGCCGAGATCGTCCTCGGCCCCCATCAGGTGGCGATCGGAGTGGGGGAGCGCGAACTAGCCCCGGTCATCCTGGATTTCGGTGTGCAGCCCCACTTCATGGCCTTCGCCGACGTCGAGCACGGCAAGAGCACACTCCTGACAACGATCGTCTCCGGTTTGGTCGGCGGGGCCACGCCGGATGAGGTGAAGATCGTCCTGGTCGATTACCGTCGCACGATGCTCGGCATCATCGCCGGTGATCACCTCGCCGGATACGCCAGTTCGGGTGAGAACGCGACGAAGATGATGCACCAGCTCGCCGCGTACTTCAGCAAACGACTGCCACCCGACGACCTGACCGTCGATGCGCTCAAGGCACGCAGCTGGTGGTCGGGACCTGAGGTGTACATCGTCGTCGACGACTACGACATGGTCGCCACCTCGTCGGGGAACCCGTTGCTGCCCTTGATCGATCTGGCATCACACGCCCGAGACATCGGTATGCACATCGTGTTGGCGCGTCGCTCCGGCGGACTCGGGCGGGCGCTGTTCGACCCGGTGATCGGGCGACTCAAGGATCTCTCGTCGGACATGCTGCTGATGAGCGGTGACCGCGACGAGGGATACATCACCGGACGAACTCGCATGCAGCGGTTGGTGCCCGGCCGCGGTGAACTCATCTCCCGCACCCGCACGCAGGAGATGATCCAGGTCGCCACGACCGACCCGACCCGTCCGGACAATCCATGACGGACACGGCGGCCACCGACCGGGGCCTTCCGCGCGCCGCGACGACGACCTCGACGAGACCGCTCGTGATCGATCTCGCCTACGGGCACACCAGGGTCGGTGCCGTCGACGGCCCGGACCTCACCGACCTCCTCGAGGACATCGACGCCGACGTCATCGTCGCGGGCGGGGTCCGGATCGGCACCGAGCAACGCTGGCGTGAGGTGTTCATGCAGATGATCGGTGGATACCGCGGGCCGGTGCTCGTCGGTCACCCCAGTACCTGGGGTGCGGTACGCCGAGGGGTGCTCGCCGGGGCCGCCGGCTCGCTGCGCCCGGACATCACGCTGGTGCCGCGGGCGATCCTCGTCGCCCGCAGTCATGCCGATGTGACGGTCAGCAGGTGCGCCGTCGTCGAGACGACTCACCGGCCCACGCACCACCGCGCACCGGCGCCGCCGCGCTGGGACGTACAGCGTCTGCGACGAGGGGCCGTCGGCTGGGAGGCCGAGGAGTCCGCGGTGCTCTGCCCGGCCGGCTCGACGGACGCTGTTGCCGCAGCGGTCGAAGAGGCGATCGATGACGGCGTCGAGGCGGTCTACGTCGACGGTGACGATCCGGCGGAGGTGGACCAGGCCGTCGACCTGATCCTCGACCACGCTGTCGCAGGTCGGGTTGTGTCGGTCGATCACCGACTGATCGCCCGCTGGGGTTCTCGCGTCGCTCACATCGAGCCGCTGGATTTCGGCGACCTCGATGCGCAGGTGGCCGCATCGTCTGGGCGCCGGGGTGTGGAGCTGACGCGATGGCGTGTGCTCGGCGGAGTCCTGGCGGTTGTGGTGCTCATCGTCGGCGTCGTCGCCGCGGTCGCGTTGATCCGACCCGATCGGTCACCTGCGCCCGCCGACCACCTCGTCACCCAGGGACGGACGAGTCTGCTGATCCCGACCGACTGGCAGCAGACCGAGCAGAGCGCGCCGAGTGGTGCGACGTCCTCCTCGGTGCAGTTGCGCGTCGTGTTCGTTGCCCCCGACGACGGCAGCCGCATCCTGCTGATCCAGAGCACCGTGCGGGCGGGATCGACGCCATCGTCGGTGGCGTTGAGCCTGCGCAATCGGATCGCCCAGCGCGGCGACGACGTGGTCAGCGAGTTTTCCGCATCGACCCGCTTCGCCGGGCGGGATGTGATCAGTTACCGCGAGGCCCCGGCATCGGGTGCTCCGATTCGCTGGTATGTGCTGGTGGAGCAGAACCTGCAGGTGAGTGTCGGATGCCAGGCGGGCACCGGTGGCGACTCCGTCGACGAGCCCTGTGCCCAGGCGGTGGCCTCGGCGCGTATCGCCCCGGGCTGACCTGTCGGTGCCGACTGGTCTCCCGGCGTCGCGTGTGAGGCTGAGCGTTTTGACCCTGACCTGGGCTCTCGCGTAGCCTGGATCGCTGGTGCGTGGCATCTTCTCGTCGTGCTCATCGGGCGCGGTGCGGGAAGGTAGTCGAGGCCCGGGTCCCCACTGGTCGCCGGAACATACTCTGCCGCCGTACCTGACCAGCATCCATGACAAGAGTTGAAGGACCAACTGTGCCTACCTACACCCCGAAGGCCGGTGACATCACCCACGCGTGGCATGTCATCGACGCCACCGACGTGGTGCTCGGCCGGCTGGCCGTGCAGAGCGCGAACCTGCTCCGCGGCAAGCACAAGCCGACCTACGCCCCGCATGTCGACGGTGGCGATTTCGTCATCATCATCAACGCCGAGAAGGTCGTGCTGACCAGCAACAAAGCCGAGCGCAAGTTGAACTACCGGCACTCCGGGCATCCCGGTGGCCTCAAGGTCCAGACGACCGCCGAGCTGCTCGAGAGCCACCCCGAGCGTGTGCTCGAGAAGGCGATCACCGGCATGCTGCCGCACACCAAGCTCGGCCGCGCCATGGCCTCGAAGCTGAAGGTCTACGCCGGACCGAATCATCCCCACGCGGCCCAGCGCCCCGTCCCCTTCGAGATCAAGCAGGTGGCCCAGTGAGCAACGAGAACATTTCCGACGAGGCCGCCGTGGACAACGCTGCTGAGGTCCAGGCTGCCGTCGGTGACGACGCCGCAGCTACCGGGGGTTCCGTCGAAGCCGCGGTTGAGGCCGTCGAGTCGGTCGAGCAGGCTGCCGACGACTACGACGCCGATGCAGTCGCCGAGCACGACTTCGATCGTGCTCCGATCGTCATCGACCGTCCGATCCAGACTGTCGGTCGCCGCAAGGAGGCCGTGGTCCGCGTTCGCCTGGTGCCCGGCTCCGGTCAGTTCCACCTCAACGGCCGCACCATCGAGGAGTATTTCCCGAACAAGGTGCACCAACAGCTGATCAAGGCTCCACTGGTCACCGTCGAGCGCACCGAGTCATTCGACATCTACGCCAAGCTCGTCGGTGGCGGCCCCTCGGGCCAGGCCGGCGCGCTGCGTCTGGCGATCGCCCGTGCCCTCATCGAGGTCACCCCGGAGGATCGTCCGGCCCTGAAGAAGGCCGGCTTCCTCACGCGCGACCCGCGTGCGGTCGAGCGCAAGAAGTACGGCCTGAAGAAGGCCCGCAAGGCGTCGCAGTACTCCAAGCGCTGACTTGGCACGCCTGTTCGGAACCGACGGCGTCCGAGGCCTGGCCAACGCCGAGCTCACCACCGAGCTCGCGTTGCGCCTGGCCTCGGCCGCCGCGTTCGTTCTCGGTACCGCCTCCCGACCCCGTGCGGTGGTCGGCCGGGATCCGCGTGCCTCGGGCGAAATGCTGGAGGCCGCGGTCTGCGCCGGGCTCGCTGCCTCGGGTGTCGATGCCATCCGCGTGGGTGTCCTGCCCACCCCGGCCATCGCCTTTCTCACCGCCGACTACGGCGCAGCATTCGGCGTGATGATCTCGGCGTCGCACAATGCGATGCCCGACAACGGGATCAAGTTCTTCGGCGCCGGTGGCCACAAGCTCGACGACGAGATCGAGGATCGTATCGCCGCGGCGATGGACACCGAGTTGCCCCGCCCCACCGGTGCCGGTGTCGGCCGGCTCTCCGATGCGCCCGATGCGTCACAGCGTTATGCCCGGCATCTGGCCGAGGCGGTCGACGCGCGACTCGACTCGCTGACCGTGGTGGTCGACTGCGCCAACGGCGCGGCATCACTCATCGGCCCACAGGTTTACGCTGCTGCGGGGGCCACGGTCGTCCCCATTCACGCCGACCCCGACGGCATCAACATCAACGAGGACTGCGGCTCGACCCACATGGGGAAGTTGCAGGCCGCGGTACTCGAACACGGCGCCGACCTCGGGTTGGCCCATGACGGTGACGCCGATCGCTGTCTCGCGGTCGATTCCACCGGACAGATCGTCGATGGTGACCACATCATGGCGATTCTCGCTGCCGCGCTACACCGCCACGGATGCCTGCACGAGGGCGTGCTCGTCGCCACGGTGATGAGCAACCTCGGCCTACACATCGCGATGCGGGAAGCGGGAATCACGTTGCGTACCACCGCCGTCGGTGATCGCTACGTCCTCGAGGAACTCCGCCGCGGTGGGTTCTCGCTCGGCGGCGAACAATCCGGGCACATCGTCGTCCCGGCATCGGGCACCACCGGCGACGGCATCCTCACCGGTCTGCTGCTGATGGCGGAGATGGTCGAGAGCTCCTCGCGGCTGGCCGATCTCGCGGCCGTCATGACGGTGTTGCCGCAGGAACTGATCAACGTGCGCGTCACCGACAAGCACGCGGTCGCCACTGCGGCGGCGGTCACCGAGGCGGTCTCGGCCGCTGCGGCCGAGCTTGGTGATCGAGGTCGAATCCTGTTGCGCCCGTCCGGAACCGAGCAGTTGGTTCGCGTGATGGTGGAGGCGCCGACCCCGGATCTGGCACACACGATCGCCGCGCGCGTCGCCGACGTCGTCGAGACCGCCGGCGCGTGACGCACACACGGTCATGAGCGGTGTCCCGAAGGCGGTCCTGTTCGATTTCTCGGGCACGCTCTTCCGCTTCGAGGCACGTGACGAGTGGTTCGCCGGCCTCCACGATCAGCAGGGCCGGCCGCTGCACGTCGACGCGCAAGCCGAGTTGGTGCGCCGCATGACCCAGCCGGTCGGATTGCCCGCCGACATCCTCGACGATGACCGGATCGCCTGGGAGCGGCGAGATCTCGACCCCGTCCAACATCGGCGCGCCTATCTGGCGATGCTGCGCACCTCGGGGCTGACCGTGCCCGGCCATGCGGAATCGCTGTACGAGCGGGTACTCGACCCGCACTCGTGGGTACCCTTTCCCGACACCGCTACGGTCTTGACCGCGCTGTCGGCCCGGCGGATTCCCGTGGGCGTCGTCAGCAACATCGCCTTCGACCTCCGAAAAGTGTTGTCGCTGCACGACCTCGCCGATACCGTCGGCGCGTACGCACTGTCCTACGAGGTCGGTGCGATCAAACCCAATCCCCGGATCTTCCATGCCGCGCTCGATGTGCTCGGCGTCGCGGGCTACGACTGCCTGATGGTCGGCGACAGCGAGGAGGCCGACGGCGGGGCGCGGCGGATCGGTGCCGCCTTCGAACTCGTGCACGACCTCCCACCGCAGCAGCGGCCCACCGCGCTCGGTGACGCCGTCCGCGCGCACGGTATCGACCTCTGACGGTGCGACCGGTCCGGAGGCGAAAAGCCGCGCGTGTCGGCGCCCGATACGTGAGACTTGGGTGAGATGGGTGAAATCGGCGTGAGGGGAACCATGGGGACGTCGCGTGCGTCCAACCTCACGGTGGAGATCTCGATACGAGTGTGATCGGCAGGGGAGGGAGTCGGTGTGGAGCACGAGAGTGTCTCGGCCGAGGAGGCGACCGGGGTGACGTCGCGGGCCGGGGTGTCGGTCGACATCGACGAGGTGATCGCCGTCGCCGACTTCTATCGCAAGACCTCGCAGGTACTCGCGGTGGCCGCCGGCGACCTCGACGAGCATCGGTTCGGGACCTGGGCCGCCGACGATGAGGACCATGCCGAGCTCGCCGGTCGCTTCACCGAGATCAGCCGGGTGCTGACCGAACGGCTGCGTGATCAGTCGGAGTCGGCCACGGCGCTCTCGGCGCTCCTGACGCGCGGACTCGCCGCGATCGATGCCGCCGACGACGAGGCGGCGCGAGGTGTGTCCGCCGCGGCTGCGGGAGCTGATTCGGATGGCTGATCCGTCGGAAACACTTGTGGCACTTCGTGATCGGGCGATCGCGGGTGTCGAGGACCTGATCTCGGTGCTCGGTGCCGGTCGCGTCGTCGGGTTGGCCGTTCCCCCCGACGACGAACTCCGGGCAGTGCTGGCGCGGACCGGACGGCTCGACATCCCCGGATTGGCCGCCGACGCACGCCGGCTGGCTGCCGTGCACCGGGTGGTCGCCGACCAGATGCACCGGCTGCCCGAGCAGCAGGTACGTCTCGACCATGGCTGGTCGTCGGGTGCCGGAGCCGTTGCCGTCGATCTGGTGATCGAACACCAACGCCGCGCCGAGGCCGATCTGACGGTGGTGCGCTCGGTGGCAGAGGCGACGAGTGCCGCGGCAGCGGGCATCGATCAGATCTTGCGTACCTGGTATCGCACGGTGGCTCGGCTGTCGTCGCCGCTGGTCGCAGGCGTGCCGTTGTCCGAGCTCCCCGTGGCGGTGCTGACCGGTCGCGTCCCGCCCGCCGTGGTCGCCGCCGACATCGCCTCCCGGATCGCGCTGCTGACCACGACCGCACAAGCCACCCAGAGCGGTGTGCGGGCGATTCTGTCGATCCTTGCCCGATCCGCCGACGAGTGGGACCTGACGCAGCGCACCGAGGCACCGGCGCGGGTGCGAGTACCGGACGGCGACGGCGGTCCACCCGCCGAGAGGCGCGATGTCCCCGTCGAGGACAAGGCGCCGACGCCCGACGCCGCGCGACCCGTGCCCGCCGGACACTCCGCGCACGTCTCGGTGACCGATGGATCGCCCGCCCTCGAACCGAAGTCGAGTCCGGCCCCGGACGGCCCCGACGTACCGTTCACGCTCACCGCCGAGGAGGCCGATACAGGTCGGACCGGGCCGAGTACCCAGCCGGCGCCGTCACCGGACTCGGCCCCGTCGCCGCAAACCGACCCGTCATCGCAAGCCGCCTCGTCACCCCCAGCTGCCCCGTCACCCCCAGCTGCCCCGACACCTGCCCCGAATCCGGGGGGCCGGCGGGCCCCGGCGTCCGATCTGGCCCTGGCAGGTGATCAGTGAACGCGGCCGAGCAGATCGAACACCTCACCCGATCGACCATCGGGCGCCTGACCGCCGCCTCCCGCGAGTTCAGCGAGACCCAGCAGGCGCTGGTGGCCCGACTCGACGACCACCAACTCGCGCACCGCACCGAGGTGTCGCAACTGCGCACCGACCTGCAGACCGCTGCAGATGCCGCCGACAACGCCACGCCACGGATCATGCTGCCCGCCGACATCGCCGAGGCCAGTCCCCACGGCGCGGGCGCAACCGAATAGGCTGTTTCCCGTGTCCGGCAAGAAGCGATCCAGCAAGCCGTCCAAGCCACCTGCCAAGCAGTTCACGGCGCTGACGAGGCGCGGTCCGCACCGCGTGCTCGCGGGCAATCTGGGCATCGTCGGAATCGAGGGGCGAGTGTTCACGCCCGCCGAGGGCACCCGGTTACCGGCCATCGCGTTCGGCCACACCTGGCTGTCGGGCGGCAACCGATACCGGGATCTGGCCTACCATCTGGCCTCGTGGGGCTTCGTCGTCGCACTCCCGCAGGGGCAGCGCGGACTCATGCCCTCGGATGTGGGACTCGCCGCCGAGATGCGTTCGGCACTCGGTGTGGTCTGCAATGCGCCCCTCGGCGACGGCGGGATCACCGTCGACCCAGCGAAGGTCGGGTTCGCCGGACACGGCTTCGGCGCCGCGGCCGCGGTGCTCGCCGCCTCCGACGAGCTGTTGCTGGGTCAGGGACCGGTGCCGACGTCGGGTGTGGTGGCGATCTTCCCGGCCCCGACGACCGCAGTCCTGCCGGCCGCCGCGCCACGTGTCACTGCGCCCGGGCTGATCCTGGCGGCCGGAACCGAACTCGACACCTTCGACGCCAATGCCCGTCCGCTGGCGCGCGCATACGGCGGTGATGTGGTGTTGCGCACTCTGCCCGCCGCAACCAGCCGCGGGCTTCTCGAACGCCGCACCTGGAAGACGATCCTCGGTGCAAACGGGGCCGACAAGACCACACATCGGCAGGTCCGCGCACTGATGACGGGATTCCTCCTGCACACGGTTGCCGGCGACACCGACTATGCCGGGTTCGGTGACCCGCAGGCCGTCATCGGCAAGAGTGTGGTCATCGACCACACCGACGAGCCCGAACACGAGTTGGATCACATCTCTCGTCTGCTCGGCGCCAAGCCCCGCGAACAGCGTGGCCGGATCGCCCGCAGAATCCCGGTACCCTGACCTTCTATGTGTGGAATCGTCGGATATGTGGGAGGGCGTGACGCCCTTGACATCGTGGTCGAAGCGCTGCGGCGGATGGAGTATCGCGGCTACGACTCGGCGGGTGTGGCCATTCTCGATGGCCACGGGCACACCTCGATCGAAAAGAAGGCCGGGCGTCTGGAGAACCTGGACAAGGTAATCGCCGGCGTCGGGCGGGAGAAGCTGACGGGCACCACCGGGATGGGCCACACCAGGTGGGCCACTCATGGTCAGCCGACCGACCGCAACGCCCACCCGCACGCGAGCACCGACGGCAAGCTGGCCGTGGTGCACAACGGCATCATCGAGAACTACGCGCCGCTGCGTGACGAGCTCGAGGCCGACGGTATCGAGTTTGCCTCCGACACCGACACCGAGACCGCGGTCCATCTCGTCGAACGCGAGTATGTGCATGGCCCCGACGCAGGTGACTTCGTGGCGAGTGCCTACCGCGCATTGTGTCGTCTCGAAGGTGCGTTCACGCTGGTGTTCACCCATTCCGATCATCCGGGCACGATCGTGGCGGCACGCCGCTCGACCCCGCTCGTGGTGGGTGTGGGTATCGGGGAGATGTTCGTCGCGTCCGATGTGACGGCGTTCATCGAGCACACCCGCGAAGCGGTCGAGCTCGGCCAGGACGAGGTCGTGGTGATCACCGCCGACAGCTACGCCATCACCGACTTTGACCAGAATCCGCGGGCGGGTAAACCGTTCCACATCGACTGGGACCTCGCTGCCGCCGAGAAGGGCGGCTACGACTTCTTCATGCTCAAGGAGATCGCCGAGCAGCCCGCCGCGCTGGCCGATACCCTCCTCGGCCATCTCGAGGAGGGTCGCATAGTCCTCGACGAGCAACGCCTCACCGATCAGGACCTGCGCGACGTCGACAAGGTTTTCGTCGTGGCCTGCGGTACGGCCTATCACGCCGGAATGCTCGCCAAGTACGCGATCGAGCACTGGACGCGCCTGCCCGTCGAGGTCGAGCTGGCGAGCGAGTTCCGTTATCGGGACCCGGTTCTGGATCGCTCGACGCTGGTCGTGGCGATCTCGCAGTCCGGAGAGACCGCCGATACCCTCGAGGCCGTCCGGCACGCCAAGGACCAGAAGGCGCGGGTGTTGGCGATTTGCAACACCAACGGCGCGCAGATCCCGCGCGAATCCGACGCCGTGCTCTACACCCACGCCGGACCCGAGATCGGGGTGGCCTCCACCAAGTGTTTTCTCGCCCAGATCGCGGCGGCCTACATGGTCGGTCTGGCTCTGGCACAGGCTCGCGGGACGAAGTACGCCGACGAGGTCGCCCGCGAGTTCGCAGCGATGGAGCACATGATCGAGGCGGTCCGCGACGTCCTGGGCACGATGGAACCGGTGCGCGAGCTCGCTCACTCGCTGGCCCATCACAACACCGTGCTGTTCATCGGCCGTCACGTCGGGTTTCCGGTGGCGCTGGAAGGCGCGCTGAAACTCAAGGAGCTCGCGTACATGCACGCGGAGGGATTTGCAGCCGGCGAGCTGAAACACGGACCGATCGCGCTCATCGAGGACGGCGTGCCGGTGATCGTCGTGATGCCCTCACCGGACGGTCGTGCGGTGTTGCATTCGAAGATGGTTTCCAACATCCGGGAGATCCAGGCACGCGGGGCAGTCACCATCGTGATCGCCGAGGACGACGACGCATCGGCGAAATCCGTTGCTGATCACTTCATCCCGATCCCCAAGACGCCGACGCTGTTGCAGCCGCTGGTGTCGACGGTGCCGTTGCAGGTGTTTGCCGCCAGTGTCGCGCAGGCCCGTGGCTACGACGTCGACAAGCCTCGCAACCTGGCCAAGTCGGTCACGGTCGAGTAGGTCCGGGACGCGCCGATGGCGGTCAGTCACTTCACCGCCGAGGAGGTCCGGGCCGCCGAGCGCGCCACCGGGCACCTGCTGACCGACGGCACCTTGATGCGCCGCGCCGCGCATGGAGTCGCGCAGGTGGTTATCAGTGAATTCGCCCGTACGGGTGGATGTTACGGACGCCGGGCGGGCCTGGTGGTGGGTGCCGGAGATAACGGTGGCGACGCCTTGTTCGCCGGGGCGGAGCTTGCCCGCCGTGGTGTCGACGTGACCGCCGTGCTCCTTGCCCCCGGCAGGGCGCATCCGGCCGGGTTGGCCGCGCTACGGCGTCGCGGTGGGCGTATCGTTGCGGCACTGCCCACCGATCTTGACGTCGTCATCGACGGTGTGGTGGGCATCGGTGGGCGGGGACCGTTGCGCGACAACGCTGCCGAGGTGTTCGCGGCGCTCGGCCCGGGCGTGACCGTCGTCGCGGTCGACCTGCCCTCCGGCGTGGACGCCGACACCGGCGAGGTCCATCACCCCGCGGTGCGCGCTGATGTCACGGTCACCTTCGGCGTGCTGCGCAACGCGCACCTGCTCGCCGGACCGCAGTGCGGGCGCATCCATGTGGTGGACATCGGGCTGTCGCGAACGATTGGCCGGCAGGGCGGACCCTTACTGTTCTCGTTGTCGGACAACGAAATTGCTGAGGCGTGGCCGATTCCGGGCGTCCACGACGACAAATACACCCAGGGTGTCGTCGGCGTGATCGCCGGCTCGCGCCGCTATCCCGGCGCGGCCATCCTCGCCTCGGGCGCCGCCGTCGCCGCCACGTCGGGCATGACCCGCTACGTCGGTGCCGCGTTCGCCGAGGTCGTCGGGCATTTCCCGGAAGTGGTTGCGGTGCCGGATCTCTCCGATGCGGGCCGGGTACAGGCCTGGGTGATCGGGCCCGGCGTGGGCACCGACGCCGCCGCACTCGAGGCACTGCGCACCGTGCTGGAAACCGAGCTGCCCGTGCTCGTCGACGCCGACGCGCTCACCCTCGTCGCCGACCACAACGATCTCGTCGTCGGCCGTGATGCGCCGACACTGCTCACCCCGCACGCCGGCGAATTCGCCCGTCTCACCGGCGAACCGGTCGGCCCGGACCGGCTAACCGTGGTCTCGTCGCTGGCCCGGCGGTGGGGGGTGACCGTACTCCTCAAGGGACGTATCACTCTCGTCGCCGACTCCGACGGCGTTGTCCACGGCAACGACGCCGGATCGTCGTGGGCGGCCACCGCCGGCGCGGGAGACGTGCTCTCGGGGATCGCCGGAGCACTGCTCGCGGCCGGGCTCCCGCCGATCTGGGCCGGTGCCGCCGCCGCCCGGGTCCACGCCCACGCCGCCGCGCTGGCGGCGCGTGGTGCCCCCATCGGCGCGTCGGCACTCCTCGGCGCACTCCGACCGGCGATCCGAGAGTTGCTCGCCGGCTCTCGACCGAAAGGCTTGTGACCGAGAGGGCGCCGATCGTCGGTCGTGCGGTTCGCAGCAGTGTTGGCAGCCGCCCACCCCGGTATCGGCACGGGCAGAGTGACCACACCATTCGCGATCGCCGCGCCGACGAATTCGGTCGGTGGTCATCGGCCCGGTCGGGTCGAGGCGGGCCGTTCCATCCGGTGTCGCCGGGGGCCGCGAGATGAAGGTTGTGGCCACCAGCACCATTGCTGTCCGCGCGCCGAGGGTCGGCTGCACCCCGTGGACGGCCACCATGACCAGGACCGGCTGACACCACCGGCCACCGAGACCGGGGATCTCGGCGTGGAGGCCGCCACCCACGTCGCCGATCATGAACAGGACGTGTCACCGACGAGGTAGCCGACCCCGCCGCGTCACAGGCGATTCCTGCGCCGCGCGGCACCCTCTCGCGGGCGGTTGGCCCGGACTGTGACGGGCCGGATTCCCGACCGCTGACGTGGCCGGTGCCACGGCTGTGTGCACGGCGTCGAATCGGCAGACGTGCAAGCGCACGGAATTGCGAACGACGGGATTTTCCCCAGTCAAGTGCCCAGAGGGGCCGATGGCATGAGCGAATCTCCGCGGATGCCGACAGATCGCCGACTGTGGACACGGGGCTGCGCTGCGATCCACGGTGCGCCATGTGCGCGCCCGGTGGGGGCTACGCCGGCACACCGGACCTCGGCGGCCGACACAAATCTGGGACAATGGGCGGCGATGATCAACTCACCGCCGCCCGGCTCCGGGCATCACGGCTCGGCCCTGGCCGCCGTCGTCGACCTCGATGCCATCGCCCACAACGTGGGTGTGGTGCGCGAGGCAGCACGTGCGGGCGTGATCGCTGTGGTCAAGGCCGACGGATATGGGCACGGTGCGGTACGGGTGGCACGTGCGGCACTGGACGCCGGCGCGGCCGAACTGGGCGTGGCGGTGATCGGCGAGGGACTCGCGCTTCGTGCCGCGGGGATCACCGAACACATCACGTGCTGGCTGCACACCAACAGCGCGGACTTCTCCGCCGCCATCGACACCGACCTCGACCTCGCACTCTCGTCCCGTCGTCAACTAGCGGCCGTCCTGGAGGCGGCCCGAGATCGGGGCACCGCGGCCACGGTCACCGTCAAACTCGACACGGGTCTTGGGCGCAGCGGGGTAGCGCCGGAGGAATGGGCGGATTTCGCCGACGATCTCGCGAAGGCCGTCGCCGAGGACGCCGTCCGGGTACGAGCGCTGATGTGCCACCTCGCCCGAGGCGACGAACCCGAGCACCCGTTGAACTCGCTGCAGGCCGAGCGCCTCGACGAGGCGCGCGCCGACCTGGTTCGTCTCGGCGCGCCGCCGGAGGTGATGCACATCGCGAACTCTCCAGCGGCACTGACTCGTCCGGACCTCGCGCGTGATCTGGTGCGGCCCGGAATCGCCCTCTACGGTGGGTTGCCGATACTGGGACGTGAATTCGGATTGATCCCGGCGATGAGCTTGCGCGCCGAGGTGGCGTTGGTGAAGAGAATCCCTGCTGGACAGGGGGTTTCCTATAGTCACGTCTGGACCACCGAGCGCGACACCACGATCGCGGTGATCCCGGCCGGATACGCCGATGGAGTGCCACGACTCGCGTCGGGACGGTTGCGGGTCCGAATCGGCGATCGTGTCTTCGGTCAGGTGGGCCGGGTGTGCATGGATCAGTTCGTGATCGACCTCGGCCCCGACGGTGGCGGTGTGCGCGAGGGTGATACCGCCGAGTTGTTCGGCACCGGCGTCGGCGGCGGACCCACCGCGGCGGAGTGGGCCGAGACGATCGGCACCATCGACTATGAGATCCTCACGCGGATCGGCGGGCGAGCGCGCCGCGAGTACGTCTGTTCCCGGCGGCAGGAGGCGACGTGGTGAACTCCACCGAGCGTGTCGGCCTGGCAGCCGGACTCGCCGGGGTGGCGACCCTCGGCGGGCTGGCCGCCGCGGGAGCGGCACGCAGCGCCACTCGGCGTCGGATTCGACGGGGCCAGGACCCCTATCACGGCGTCGATTTCACCACGATGTACCAGGATCGGGCATCGACGGTGACCGCGGCCGACGGCGTGGAACTGGCGGTACGCACCGTCGACCTCGGCGGCCTCGAGCCGGACGAGACCCCGGAATTGACAGTGATCTTCGTGCACGGGTTCAGCCTGCGGTTGGCGAGCTGGCACTTCCAGCGCCATGCCCTGGCGCAGCTGTGGGCTGATCGCCGAATTCGCATGGTGTTCTACGACAATCGCGGTCATGGTCGCAGTGGCGAGGCCCCCGCGGACACGTGCACGATGCAGCAACTCGCCGACGACGCCGTCGTCATCCTGGATAGAACCGCTGCCAAGGGTCGGGTGGTGCTGGTCGGGCATTCGATGGGCGGGATGACATTGATGGCGCTGGCGCGCCGGTATCCGCAGCTCTTCGCCGCCGACGGCCGGATCGCGGGAGTGGCGCTCGTGGCGACCGCGGCCAGCGGTCTGACCGAGGCCGGACTCGGTCGGGGACTGCGTAATCCACTGCTCGACGGGTTCGCGGTCGCCGCCCGCAACACTCCGCGGGTCATCGAGGCCGGCCGCGACCTGACCCGGCTACTTCTCGAGCCGGTGCTCGTCGCTGCCAGCTTCGGCCCGGATTTCCACAGCCCGGCTGCCGGACGGGCGGTGGAGAAGATGATTCAGAACACGCCCATCGTGACCGTGGTCAACTTCCTCAACGCGCTGGAGCGTCATGACGAGTGGATGGGTGTTCCGGTTATCGCCCAGGTGCCCTCGGTGGTCGTATGCGGCGACGAAGACCGGATGACGCCATTGCGCAATTCTCTGCAGCTCTACGGCGAACTCGGCACCGACTCGCGGATGGAGGTGGTCGACGGCGCCGGGCACATGGTGCAGATGGAGGCACCCGACCGCGTCACCGACGCGATCGCCGACCTCGTCGAGCGCGCGCGTCCGGCCCCCCCGGCTCCGCGCCGTCGCTGGTGGCAGCGGAGGCCGCGCGCATGAGTGGACCGCAGACCCGCGATCTCCCCGAAGTCACCGACACCGAAATGTTCGGAGAAGAACTCGCGCAAGAACTTTCGTCTGGTGACCTGGTGATCCTGGACGGGCCACTGGGTGCGGGCAAAACCGCACTCGCGCGCGGCATTGGGCGAGGGCTGCACGTCGCCGGTCCGGTCTCCTCACCGACGTTCATCATCGCGCGCGAACACCGGCCGACTTCGGCGGGTCGGCCCGCGATGATTCACGTCGACGCCTATCGGCTCGGTGGGCTCGAGGAACTCGACGCACTCGACCTCGACACCGACCTCGCCGACGCCGTCGTGGTGGTCGAGTGGGGCGAGGGGGTGGCCGAACGTCTGGCCGAGCGACATCTGCTGATACGTCTGGTCCGCGACCCCGACACCGACGTACGCCACGCGAGTTGGGAATGGGTGAATCACCGATGAGCACACCGGAATCGACACCGTCAGCGCAGATGGCCACCGGCGCCCTGGCAGGTGAGAGCTCTCCACCCGGGCGCACCCGAACCGTGCTCGTGATCGACACCGCCACCGACACCGTCGTCACCGGGATCGGCCGCATCACGACGACGGACGGGGCTCCCGAGTGCCGTGTGTCCGCCACCCGCGTGGTGGCCGACGGGCGTCGCCACGCGGAGATCCTGACCTCGCTCATCGCCGAGGTACTCGAGGAATCAGGCGTCGGCCGCGATGGCATCGACGCGGTGGTCGTCGGAACCGGGCCCGGGCCGTTCACCGGCCTGCGGGTGGGCATGGCAACCGGCGCCGGATTCGGTGACGCCCTGGATATTCCGGTGTTCGGCGTCTGTTCGCTCGATGCCATCGCACACGATGTGGGTCGCGTGAGCGCGCCGGGCGCCACGGTGCTCGCGCTCACCGACGCGCGCCGCCGTGAGGTGTACTGGGCGCTCTATCGCGACGGCGGGCACACCCGCACGCGCGGACCTGAGGTGAGCGCTCCCGGCGTCGTCGCCGAAGTTCTCTCCGACTCGGGTGTCGACGCGGTCGGCGGGTCGGCTGCCCATCTACGCCAGAGTGGTTGGGGTGGTGATGATCCGGCGATCACCGTACCCTCGGTCGCCGGACTGCTCGGTGCGGCTGCGATCGCGGTGACCGGTGGGCAGAGTGTGCCGCCACTCCTTCCGCTCTATCTGCGCCGACCCGATGCGGTGGAACGAAAAGACCAGCAACACAAGAAGGTCGGCGCGTCGTGACCACCGTTGTGCCGATCATCGATGCTCTCGGCCACCGCGACATCCCTCGTTGCGCCGCCCTGGAGAAGGAGATGTTTGCCGGCGATTCACCCTGGCCGGCAACGGCTTTCCGGGCAGAGCTGAACGCGCCGTACAACCGCTACTTTGCGATCCGGGACGAGCCCGGTGGTGCGGTGGCCGGCTACGCGGGTATTTCCACCCTCGGATCCGAGGGCAGCTTCGACTGCGAGATCCACACGATCGCCGTCGCGCCGACCCACCGCGGACGCGGTTATGGCAGGGCATTGCTCGATGCGCTGCTCGAGGTCGCCGACTCCGTCGACGCACCGGTCTTCCTCGAGGTGCGCGTCGACAACGTCACCGCGATCGCGCTCTACGAGCGCAACGGCTTTGTGAGGTCGGGCGTGCGGCGCGGCTACTACCAGCCGTCGGGTGCCGACGCCTACACGATGATCCGTCCGTCGGCCTCCGGTCGGGCCGGCGTCGACGAGTCACTGGATTCGGCAGGCAAGGGTGGGCAGCACGCATGATCGTGATGGGTATCGAGAGCTCCTGCGACGAAACGGGAGTCGGGATTGTGCGCTGGGAGCCGGGCACCGACGAGCCGGGTCGGGCAGTCCTGCTTGCCGACGAGGTGGCCTCCAGCGTCGACGAGCATGCCCGATTCGGGGGAGTGGTCCCCGAGATCGCCTCCCGCGCACACCTCGAGGCAATCGTGCCCACCATGCGGCGGGCTCGCGCGGCGGCCGGGATCGATCGGCCCGATGCCATCGCGGTCACCATCGGCCCGGGTCTGGCCGGGGCCCTGCTGGTGGGGGTGGCGGCAGCGAAATCCTATGCGCTGGCCTGGGATGTCCCGCTGTATGCGATGAATCACCTCGGCGGACATGTCGCGGTCGACACCCTGGAGCACGGACCGATGCCCGAATGCGTGGCCCTGCTGGTCTCCGGCGGGCACACGCACCTGCTGCACGTCACCGACCTCGCCGAGCCGATCGTCGAACTCGGTACCACCCTCGACGATGCCGCCGGTGAGGCGTTCGACAAGGTCGCCCGCCTGCTCGACCTCGGTTTCCCGGGTGGACCGGCGCTGGACGAGGCTGCGGCGCGCGGGGACCGGGAAGCGATCGCCTTTCCTCGGGGAATGACCGGGCCCCGCGACGCGCGCTATGACTTCTCGTTCAGCGGGGTCAAGACGGCGGTGGCCCGCTATGTGGAGAAGTGTCGACGAGACGGCGTCGAGGTGTCGATCGCCGACGTCGCGGCATCTTTTCAGGAGGCGGTCGCCGACGTGTTGACGTTCAAGGCCGTACGTGCGTGCGGTGATCTCGGCGTCGACACTCTCGTGCTTGGTGGCGGGGCGACGGCCAACTCGCGTATCCGCTCTCTGGCGCAAGAGCGTTGTGCGGCAGCGGATATCACGCTCCGGGTACCCACGCCGCGTCGATGCACCGACAACGGGGTGATGATCGCGACGCTGGGGGCCCACGTCATCGCCGGCGGTGCACAGCCCTCACCCTTGACGGTGGCGACCGATCCGGGGATGAGTGTGCAAGTCCCGCAGTTGTGACAACGGGGTGCTGCTTCAGGTGGTGGTGAACGAGCCGCCGGATACTTCGGGGCACGTCACACACTGCTCGGCGAGGATTCGACGTTGTGTCGGCCGGGCATCGGTGTACCGTCGCGCTCCCTCGTCGGTGAGAGCAGCGACGACCGACCGTCGGTCCGTGGCGCACATCGTGCGCTCGACGAATCCGTCCTTGTCGAGTCGGGCGACCACTCGCGACAGTGCGCTCTGCGTCAGATGCACCTGCCCGGCCAGATCGCTCATTCGTAGGCTGTGATCGGCTGCGCCCCAGAGGAGTTCGAGGACCTCGAATTCACTGGAGGATAGGTGGTGCAACGACTGGAGTTCGCGGTCGAGGGTGCACTGGATGCGGTGGAAGCGGACCGAGAGATCGTGCCATGCGGCGGCGAGTTCGTCGGTGCGGTCGTCGTTGACGGGCACGGCTTCGTTCGTCGCGTCGCCTTCCGCCGCCGTGCTCATGGCGGCACTATATCACTGACGCTACATTTTATGCGAGCAAAAATAATGTGACAACAAATAATGCGGCCACATTAGATGCACCTGCATATAGTGTCGGCATGGCATTCACAGATCGCAAGGCGGGTTCCCCGGTCGTGCCGGGACGCAGGGAGGCGCCACGCGCGCCGCACGACGAGTCGCCGCTCGACCGGGCCAAGCATGTCGCGGCCGGCCATGTCACGAGTAGTGCGGGCTGGCCTGCGCGGACCTGGATTCTGCTCGTCGTGCTCGCGGGAGCGTTGTTCCTCGACGGGCTCGACGTGTCGATGGTCGGCGTCGCACTTCCCTCGATCGGCTCCGATCTTGGCATGGGGCAGGGCGAACTCCAATGGATCGTCAGTGGATATGTCCTGGGTTATGGCGGTCTGCTCCTGCTCGGCGGCCGGGTGAGCGACCTCCTCGGACGGCGCCGCGTCTTTCTCGTCGCGCTCGGCGTCTTCGCGGTCGCGTCGGTGGCCAGCGCCGTCGTCGATATCGACATGCTGATCGTGGCACTGCGATTCATCAAGGGCGTGGCGGCGGCGTTCACCGTGCCGGCCGGGTTGTCGATCATCACGACCACCTTCGCCGAGGGGCCGGCGCGCAACCGCGCGCTGAGCATCTACACCGTCTGCGGAGCCAGCGGCTTCTCGCTCGGTCTGGTCTTCGGTGGACTGCTCACCGAGTGGTCCTGGCGGGCCACCCTGATGTTCCCGGGACCGGTCGCGATCGGACTGTTCGTCGCGGGACTGCGGGTCGTCCCGCGCGGTGAGCGGGTCGCGTTCGGCTGGGCGCAGTTCGACGTCCTCGGCGCGGCGACGAGCACGAGTGCGCTGCTGCTGCTCGTGTTCGCGGTGGTCCGGGCTCCCGAGATCGGGTGGGCGTCGACGGCCACCATCGGTACCTTCGTTGCCGCGGCCGTGCTGGCCGTCGCGTTCCTGGTCATCGAGATCCGGCACCGACATCCGCTCGTGCGACTGGGCATCTTGCGGTCGTACCTGCTGGTACACGCCAACATCTCCGGTGCGCTGATGTTCGGCGGGTATGTCGCCTTCCAGTTCGTCGTCACCCTCTACCTGCAGGACTCGCTCGGCTGGACCCCGCTGGCCATGGCCCTGGGCTTCCTGCCGGCCGGGTTGATCGTCGCGGCCAGTGCGACCCGGATGGACCGGGTACTCGACCGCGTGCCCACCCCGTTGCTGATCGCGGTCGGATTCGCGGCCTTCCTCGGCGGATACCTCTGGTTCGCACGAGCCCGGCCCGGCATGGGCTACGTGGATTTCCTGTTGCCGACCATCGTGCTCCTCGGCATCGGTTTCGCTCTCACGTTCCCGTCGGTGACCTCTCAGGGGACCGCGGGCGTCGACGACGACGAGCAGGGGCTCGCGTCCGGGTTGGTCAACACCAGCGTGCAGATCGGCGGAGCGGTGATGCTCGCCGTGGTGACCGCCGTGCTCTCCAGCTCGGGGGAGCACAATCGACCCGGTGAGTTGCTCGGCGGGATGACTACGGCGATCTGGCTGGTCAGCACGCTGTCGGTGATCGGCTTTGTCGGCGCGGTGGCGGTGAGTTGGTTTGGTCGACGCGACGCAGTCGCGGGTGGAGGGCGGCCGGACGAGCCTGCAGCGCCGTCGGCCGCAGCGGTGCCGGAGGTGTCCGTTCCGCAGCCGTGTGCCCACTGCTGAGAATTTTGCACCCGCCGCCCTTGAGTGCTGGCACTCGCATGTATAGAGTGCCAATAGGCACTGTGTTGTGAACCTCGGCACCCGCGACGACGAGGTTTGTGGCAGAGCCCCCAATGCAGGTCAACTGCAACAAGTACATCCACTTCTCGAACGAGAAAGTTGAGGACTGACATCGTGGCGAGCGTGAACATCAAGCCGCTTGAGGACAAGATCCTGGTGCAGGCCGTCGAGGCCGAGACGACCACCGCGTCGGGTCTGGTCATCCCGGACACCGCCAAGGAGAAGCCGCAGGAAGGCACCGTCATCGCAGTCGGTGAGGGACGGGTGACCGAGCAGGGCAACCGTGTCCCGGTCGACGTCAAGGAAGGCGACACCGTCATCTACAGCAAGTACGGCGGCACCGAGATCAAGTACGCCGGCGAGGAGTACCTGATCTTGTCGGCGCGCGACGTGCTCGCGGTCATCGGCAAGTAAGAGCGCAACGCGTTAGAGCGACACGAGAATTCGTGAACCTCTCTCCGCCCCGGTGCCCTTTGGGCCACCGGGGCGGAGTTGCCTGACCGCATCGGTCACCGCAGAACCTCTCATTCCCGACCCCGCGTTTCATCCCGACCCCGCGTTCGTATCGCTGCCTGACCTGTCGTGTGTGCGCCGCCCCGCGATGCAGGAGAAGGCGGCGAGGAGCGCAGCGACAATGCCGCCGCCGACGAAGAGCGGGGACAAGAGGCGCACACCCGCGACTCGCGGAGCGATCGCAGAAAGTACAGAAACCCATGTCCAAGCAGATCGAATTCGATGAAAAGGCGCGCCGCGCGCTCGAACGCGGCATCAATCAACTCGCCGACACGGTGAAGGTCACGTTGGGGCCTCGTGGCCGCCACGTGGTGCTCGCCAAGGCTTTCGGCGGGCCGAGCGTCACCAACGACGGTGTCACGATCGCGCGTGACGTCGATCTCGAAGATCCCTTCGAGAATCTGGGCGCGCAGCTGGTCAAGTCGGTTGCCACCAAGACCAACGACGTGGCCGGGGACGGCACCACCACGGCGACGGTTCTGGCGCAGGCAATCGTCTCGGCGGGTCTGCGCAATGTCGCTGCCGGTGCGGGTCCGATCGCGCTCGGTGCAGGCATCGGCAAGGCGGCCGACGCGCTGAGCGCCGAATTGTTGCGGACGGCGACACCGGTCGAGGGGCAGAAGGCGGTCTCGCAGGTGGCCACCGTGTCCTCGCGCGACGCCGAGATCGGCGAGATGGTCGGTAAGGCGATGGAGACCGTCGGCGTCGACGGTGTCGTCACCGTGGAGGAGGGTTCGGGCCTGAGTACCGAACTCGACGTCACCGAGGGTGTCCAGTTCGACAAGGGTTATCTGTCGCCGTACTTCGTGACCGACGCCGATGCACAGGAAGCCGTCCTCGAGGACGCGCTGGTGTTGTTGTACCGCGACAAGATCAGCTCGCTGCCGGACTTCCTGCCGCTGCTGGAGAAGATCGTCAACGCGGGTAAGTCGGTGCTGATCGTCGCCGAGGACGTCGAGGGCGAGCCGCTGTCGACCCTCGTGGTCAACTCGATCCGCAAGACGATCAAGGCCGTCGCGGTGAAGGCCCCGTTCTTCGGTGACCGTCGCAAGGCGTTCCTCGAGGATCTCGCCGTGGTCACCGGCGGGACCGTCATTTCCTCCGACATCGGGCTGAGCCTGGCGACCGCCGAGCTGGATCTGCTGGGTTCGGCGCGGCGCGTGGTGGTCACCAAGGACACCACGACGATCGTCGAGGGTGCCGGGACCGCTGAGGCGATTGCCGATCGCGCCGCCCAGTTGCGTCGCGAGATCGAGAACAGTGATTCCGACTGGGATCGTGAGAAGCTCGCCGAGCGGCTCGCGAAGCTGTCCGGTGGCATCGCGGTCATCCGGGTCGGAGCGGCCACCGAAACCGCGCTCAAGGAGCGCAAGCACCGCGTCGAAGATGCGGTGGCCGCGGCCAAGGCTGCGGTCGAGGAAGGCATCATCGCCGGTGGCGGTTCGGCCATCGTGCAGGCCGCCAAGGTGCTCGACGCTCTCGCCGACTCGCTGCCCGGCGACGAAGCGCTCGGCGTGCGGGTTGTTCGCGAAGCGGTCAAGGCGCCGCTGTTCTGGATTGCCACCAACGCCGGTGTCGACGGAGCGGTCGTGGTGAACCGGGTCGCCGAGTCCGGTGCGGGGGAGGGCTACAACGCCGCCACTCTGACCTATGGCGATCTGATCGCCGAGGGCATCATCGACCCGGTCAAGGTCACCCGCTCGGCGGTCGTCAACGCGGCTTCGGTGGCCCGGATGGTTCTCACCACCGAGACCGCGGTCACCGACAAGCCTGAGCAGGCTGCCGAGGCCGGTCACGGTCACGGACACGCGCACTGACGGTCGGTCTTCTTTACGACGGTTCTTCACGACGATGCCGGGGTGGTCACCATCTGGGTGACCACCCCGGCATCGTCATGTCACTCCGATGGAGTTGGGGAGGCTGTCGCGCCTGGCCGTGGCTGGTGCGCTCTCAGCTCGCGATGCGGCGTCCGACCCCGCGCTTCATCAGCATGCTGCGTTCGGATTCCGACAGTCCGCCCCAGATACCGTACGGCTCGGCCACCGCGAGTGCGTGCTCGCGGCACTGGGCGATCACCGGACACTGATGGCACATCTCCTTGGCGCGCCGTTCACGCTGAGCCCGGGCCCGGCCGCGTTCGCCGTCGGGATGAAAGAACATCGACGATTCGACACCACGGCACAGGCCGTGCATCTGCCAATCCCAGACGTCGGCGTTCGGGCCGGGAAGGTGGTTCGGTGCAGGCATGGCAGCATCTCCTTCTGCAAGGGCGTGGACTCGCGTAGACCTTGTGGGCGTCGAGTCGCTACGTGATCCGACGGTGGGCGCCGGTCTGGAGTTCATGACGGTCGTTGTCGTTTCCGGCGGCGCAAGAGAACAGTAAGCGGGCCCGAGAAACAACGTCAATACCGTCAATCAGTGGGAAATGATCGAAAAGATTCCGCCATTGTTAACGCAGTGTTAGTGAGACTCTCGGTGCTAGCACAGCCGTGTCGACCGGTGTTGCGCGGGTGTCCTTGGCCTGCGTAGATGCGGTGTGAGCAGTACGTATTGACGTGTCTTGGAGGAAATGAGAGGACGTGGAGAAATGGTGTGCTGCGGCCGGCCAAGATATTCGATTAACCCGACGGAAACCGTCACGTCATCGACCGTTGATGCCGTCGAGATTTTTAACAATTGTGTCGCCGGGTTAAATTCATGCTAACTGGAACGCCGGACGGTGATGCAGGACACGTCGTCGCGCGTGATGAGCGCGTGCAGAGGTGGTGTACGGCAGTCGAGACCGGAGGGCTCGGGTACGGTGCGGCGGCGTTGACCGCGCTGGCGGAGTTGGTGGCCGACGCCCGGCGTGCCGGCGACGCCCCGATGGCGGCACTCGCCACTGGTACCGCGGCGTCTCTGTACCGACAGGCGGGTCGTCACCGCGACGCCCGTTCCCTGGATTCGCGCGCGCTGGCATACGTCGATGCCGCCGGCGCGTCGCCGTCGCACGGTACCTCGCGGTGGACTCGCGCCGCCCTGGTCGACACCCTCGTCAATCTCGCCGCCGACAATCTGGGGTTATCGCGGTTCGGGGTGTCGCATCGACTCCTCGAACGGGCCGATGTGGTCCTCGGACGGCCGCAGGACCTGGGCGAGGGTCCATGGTTGTCCGACGCGCGGTGCCGGCTCCGACTGCTCTGGGTGCGTGCGGAGTGGGCTCTGTACACCGGAGACGCGAAGCGCGCGGTCGAGGTTGCCGAGCGAGCGCAGGCACGGCTCACCGACCGCGTGGAACAGGGAAGCGCGCGACATCGGATCAAGACCGGGCTGGTTCTCGCGGCCGCGCGCGCCGGCGCCGGGCAGACCGAGCACGCACGAGAGGACGCCTCGAAGGTATGTGAACGGGCTGCCGAGGCGGGTCTGCTTCCACTGTGCTGGGCGGCGTCATTGCTGCTGCAAGGACTCGGCGACGCACCGTATTCGGGACCCGGCGGTCAGGTGCATTCGACCGGCGCCTCCGTCGACGATCTGCATCGACTGCTGGTCGAGCGCGGCATGCCGTTCGTGACGTCGGCGAACGATCGCTAAGGTGTTTGGGGTTCGCCGCGCCCGCATCGCAGTTCCCGAGCAGGGCGGCGCCGCTGTTCAGGCCGTCATGGCACCACATCGGACCAGGTGAGGTCCGCCGCACACTATGTAACACGGGAATCTCGACTGACGATGAAACTGACGAGTGATGAGCTGGACGCCGCCGTCCGCGCCGCGAGGCAGGGCGATCGCGTGGCTCTCACGTCAGTTCTCGAGAGTGTGCACGAACCCATCTTGCGCTACTGCCGAGGGCGAATCGGAGTCGGAGATCGCCACTTGTTCTCCGCGGATGACATTGCGCAGGAGGCGTTGATGGCGGTGATGACCGCGCTGCCCCGATATGAGGATCAGGGCAAACCGTTCATGGCCTTCGTCTATGGCATCGCATCCCACAAGGTCGCCGACGCGATGCGGGTTGCCGGTCGGGTCAAGGCCGATCCGGTGGAGGCGGTTCCCGATGTCACCACGGTCCTCGGCGGACCCGAGGAGGCGGCATTGGACTCCGATGCCAGCCGGCGGATGCGACAACTGCTCTCGGTGTTACCCGACAAGCAGCGCGAAATCCTCGTATTGCGTTTGGTGGTCGGGATGTCCGCTGAGGAGACCGCCGACGCGGTCGGCAGTACGCCGGGAGCGGTGCGCGTCGCCCAACATCGAGCGCTGGCAAAACTGAAAGACGAGCTGAGGAAGGCAGGTGGACGACGCAATGAACGACGAGCATGACCGGCGTCGAGCTATGTCGGGCCGGCAGCCGTCGCACGACGTTGCGGGCGCAGGTGTCGGACCATACGGCGGTTTCGGTGTACCCGATGAGGGCGACCGGCGAACGGACTTCGATCTGCGGCAGGTGCACTTCGACGACGCGTTTATCGACGCGCTCTCCCATGACGTGCCCACACCCACCCGTGATGACACCGAGTATCAGTTGGCCGCGCTGCTGTCGGGCTGGCGCCACGAGGTTCTCTCCGAGCCCGCACCGCAGATCCCCGACGTCGTCGAAGTCGAGCGCGCGATGGCTGTGCGCTCGGGTGCACGGCGTGGTGGCAGGGTGGTGCGCTCGCTGCGTGTCGTCGCCGGTGCGGCTGCGATTGCGGTGGTCGCCGCGGCCGGTCTGACCGTGGTGAGCGAGGGGGCCCAGCCGGGCGATTCACTGTGGGGTGTCAAGAAGGTCGTGTTCGCGCAGGCTGCGTCGGAGACACAGGCCGCCTATGACGTGCGTGCAGATCTCGAGCAGGCCGAGGCGGCGCTTGCCTCGGGTGATGTCGCCCAGGCGCAGCAGCTCATTGCGCGGGCGCAGACCAAGATGGGCCCGGTGCGCGACGTGCAAACCCGGGATCAGATGAATCAATGGATCACCCGCCTGCAATCCGACGAGTCGGCCGCGCCCACAGTGCCGACGTCGCCGCGCCCGGGCGTCACGGCTCCTGATGTCAGTGGCGTCGAAACCGGTACTCCGCAGCCCTCGGATCAGACCACGGCTCCCTTGGAGACATCGTCGACGCCGAGCACCGCACCCACGACCCGACCGACCACGACCACGACAGCCGGTTCACCACCCTCGACGACGGCGCCGACCACGCCGGCCGGCTGATCGACGCCGATGGGGATACCGGCGATGCCACCCGACCGTGACCCGTGACCGATCAGCTCAGCGTTTGTTGCTGAGGTGGTTGTATGCGTCGGCGTACCCGCGGCAGTAGTCCCACGTGACGTAGTCGTCGGGGCGGGGGTCGACGGCGGGCTCGTGCGGGCGCACGGTACCGTCGATGAGAAGCTGTAAAAGGTTGGCGCGCAACATATCCCAGTCGTGGTAATGATCCTCGTGGCAGTCTTCGCACACGACGACGAGGCCACGGACCCCGCGGTGGGCCAGGAGTGCCTCGTAGACGGCCAGATCGGCGAGATCCTCTTCGACCGCGACCCGCTCGTTCTGGTCGAGGGGGACGCCGGGCTCCATCGAATCCAGCGCCGACGCGGGATCGCTGGGGTCGTCGGCGAACGGGTCTGGAGGAAGTCCGGGTGGCAAGTGATCACGCACACCCCTACCGTAACCGATATTGCGTGACCTGCGCCGCATCGGTTCCACAGTCCGACCGGCGGGTCCGAGCGTGCCCTACAAGGGTCACCGGTGGGCTCCCATCGCCGCATTGGGTTGTGGCTCCGGTTGCCCGATACCATGGTCCAATGACCCACGTTCGCACCGGTGGAGACGATCCCGGCAAGGTCGCAATGCTCGGCCTCACCTTCGACGACGTCCTGTTGCTTCCCGCGGCATCGGAGGTGATCCCCAGCGAGGCCGATACGTCCTCGCGGGTGACCAAGAACATCTCGCTGCGGGTGCCGCTGGTGAGCTCGGCGATGGACACCGTCACCGAATCCCGGATGGCGATCGCGATGGCCCGGGCCGGTGGCATGGGCGTATTGCACCGCAATCTGTCGATCGCCGACCAGGCCGCCCAGGTCGAGACGGTCAAGCGCTCTGAGGCCGGCATGGTCACCGACCCGGTCACCTGTTCACCGCACAACACCCTCGCCGAGGTCGATGCGATGTGTGCGCGCTATCGCATCTCCGGGCTGCCTGTGGTCGACGAGAAGGGTGAGCTCGTCGGCATCATCACCAACCGCGATATGCGTTTCGAGGTGGATCAGGACCGGCCGGTCGCCGAGGTGATGACCAAGGCCCCGTTGATCACCGCCCAGGAGGGGGTCTCCGCCGAGGCCGCCCTGGGGCTGTTGCGGCGCAACAAGGTCGAGAAGCTGCCGATCGTCGACGGCAACGGCAAGCTGACCGGGTTGATCACCGTCAAGGACTTCGTCAAGACCGAACAACACCCGTTCGCCACCAAAGACTCCGACGGCCGGCTGCTCGTCGGCGCGGCCGTGGGTACCGGCGATGCGCAGTGGGATAGGGCCATGGCACTCGCCGACGCGGGTGTCGACGTGATCATCGTCGATACCGCCCACGCCCACAATCGGCTGGTCCTCGACATGGTGTCCAAGGTGAAGTCCGAGGTCGGCGACCGCGTCGACGTGGTCGGCGGCAACGTCGCCACCCGAGAGGCTGCGCAGGCCCTCGTCGATGCCGGTGCCGATGCGGTGAAAGTCGGTATCGGCCCGGGTTCGATCTGCACCACCCGCGTCGTCGCCGGGGTGGGTGCCCCGCAGATCACCGCGATCCTCGAGGCGGTGACGGTGTGTCAGGCGGCCGGTGTGCCGGTGATCGCCGACGGGGGACTTCAGTACTCCGGCGACATCGCCAAGGCGCTGGCCGCTGGCGCGTCGACAGCGATGCTCGGGTCGTTGCTCGCCGGTACCGCCGAGGCGCCGGGCGATCTGATCCTGGTCAACGGCAAGCAGTTCAAGAGCTACCGCGGCATGGGATCGCTCGGTGCCATGCAGGGACGCGGGCAGGGTAAGTCCTACTCCAAGGACCGCTATTTCCAGGACGACGTCCTCAAGGAGGAAAAGCTCGTCCCGGAGGGCATCGAGGGCCGGGTTCCGTTCCGCGGTCCGCTGAACCAGGTGATCCACCAGCTCGTGGGCGGCCTGCGTGCCGCGATGGGCTACACCGGTGCCACCACCATCCCGGAACTGCAGAAGGCGCGCTTCGTGCAGATCACCGCGGCCGGACTCAAGGAATCCCATCCGCACGACATCACCCTGACCGCCGAGGCGCCCAACTACTATTCTCGCTGAGTTCGCCTCGACGACTCCTCACCGCAAGTTCACCGGTCCGCATGTGAGGCGGGCCCAGAAGACCCTCGTGGCGCGCGTGGCAAGATGACCGTGCGCCGGACAGAAAGGCGCAACCGGTGCGTGACCTCGTGGACCTCGGCATGGGCCGGACGGCGCGGCAGACCTTCGAACTCGATGACATCAGCATCGTTCCGTCGCGTCGGACCCGGTCGTCCAAGGATGTTTCGACGGCTTGGCAGATCGACGCCTACCGTTTCGAGGCGCCGATCCTGAGTCACCCAACCGACGCCCTGGTGTCGCCTGCGGTGGCCATCGAACTCGGACGACTGGGCGCTCTCGGCGTCATCAACGGTGAAGGACTTTGGGCCCGTCATCGCGACGTCGAGGACACGATCGCCGAGTTGGTCGACGTGGCCGCCACCGATCCCGATCCGCAGGCCGCGGTGCGGCGCCTGCAGCAACTGCATGCGGCACCGCTGGATCCCGATCTGCTCGGTGCGGCCGTGGCCACCATCCGCGAGGCCGGGGTGACCACCGCGGTGCGTGTCAGCCCCCAGCACGCACCCGAGCTGACCCCGGCCCTGGTGGCCGGTGGTGTGGAGGTGCTGGTGGTGCACGGCACGATCATCTCCGCCGAGCATGTCGCGCAGGGCGCCGAGCATCCGCTCAACCTCAAGACGTTCATCGCCGAGCTCGATATCCCTGTCATCGCCGGCGGGGTGCACGATCATCGCACCGCACTGCACCTGATGCGCACCGGTGCTGCGGGCGTCATCGTCGGTTACGGTTCCACCGCAGGTGCGACCACCACCGGCGAGGTGCTGGGTATCGGGGTGCCGATGGCCACCGCGATCGCCGACGCCGCCGCCGCCCGCCGGGACTACCTCGATGAGACCGGCGGACGGTACGTGCACGTCATCGCCGACGGCGACATCCACAACTCCGGCGATCTCGCCAAGGCGATCGCCTGTGGAGCCGACGCGGCCGTGCTCGGCACTCCGCTGGCTGCTGCGGCGCAGGCCCCGGGGCAGGGCTGGTACTGGCCATCGGCGGCCGCGCATCCCGACACCCCACGTGGGGCGATGTTGCAGGTGGCCACGCCCGAGGGCCGGCCGACCCTCGAAGAGATACTCACCGGCCCGTCCGCTGACCCCTTTGGGGAGTTGAATCTTGTTGGTGCACTGCGTCGTTCGATGGCCAAAGCAGGGTACTCCGATCTCAAGGAGTTCCAGAAGGTCGGACTGACCATCCACCGCTGAGGATGGACACCCGACCCCCATCACTTAATGTGACAATCGGCGTTAGAATGATCCACATGGCAGCCCACCATGATTCACCCGACTTTGACGTACTCATCATCGGTTCCGGCTTCGGCGGCAGTGTCAGTGCGTTGCGCCTGGTCGAGAAGGGGTATCGCGTCGGCGTCGTCGAAGCGGGTCGCCGCTTCGACGATGAGGACTTCGCGAAGACGAGTTGGCGGCTCAA
Organism: Gordonia oryzae; assembly: GCF_003797185.1. Taxonomy (GTDB): domain Bacteria; phylum Actinomycetota; class Actinomycetes; order Mycobacteriales; family Mycobacteriaceae; genus Gordonia; species Gordonia oryzae. The sequence continues at coordinate 183,898 of NZ_RKMH01000003.1, read as the reverse complement.
CAAGTGGCTCTGGGCGCCCAAGCTCGGCCTGTACGGAATCCAGCGCATACACGCACTCAAGGACGTGATGATTCTCGCGGGTGCGGGCGTGGGCGGAGGGTCGCTCAATTACGCGAACACCTTGTACAAGCCGCCCACCCCGTTCTTCACCGATCCGCAGTGGAATCACATCACCGATTGGGAAGACGAACTGTCGCCGTACTACGACCAGGCGCGGCGGATGCTCGGGGTGGTCAGCAATCCAACGTTCACCGAATCGGACCGCATCATGCGTGAGGTCGCCGACGACATGGGTGTCGGCGACACCTTCACCTTGACCCCGGTCGGTGTGTTCTTCGGGGAGAAGGTCGGTCTGGCCGGCCGCCCCGGACAGACCGTCCCCGACCCGTACTTCGGCGGGGCGGGACCCGAGCGCACCGCGTGCACCGAATGCGGCGCCTGCATGACCGGGTGCCGGGTCGGCGCCAAGAACACTCTGATGAAGAACTACCTGGGGCTGGCCGAACGCCACGGGGCGACGATCATCGACCGCACCACCGTCGACGGACTGTCGCGACGCGCCGACGGTACCTGGGCGGTGAGCACGCATGGGTCGTCGTCGTGGGGCCCTCTGGGCCGACGCAGCCGCACCTACACCGCGTCGCAGGTGATCGTCGCGGCGGGCACCTTCAACACTCAACATCTGCTCCACCACGCCAAGCAGCGCACCCTGCCCGCGATCTCGGATGCCATGGGGCGATTGACCCGCACCAACTCCGAATCCATCCTCGGCGCCAATTCGGCGAAATACGATCCCCGGCACGACTATTCGCACGGTGTTGCGATCACCTCGTCGTTCCACCCGGAGCCGAACACGCACATCGAGCCCGTCCGGTACGGCAAGGGCTCCAACGCCATCGCCTATCTTCAGACACTGCTCACCGACGGCGGCGCCCCGGCCCGACGATTCGGACAGTTCCTGCGCGCGGTGGCCCGCAACCCATTCCTGCTCGCCCGGCTTCTGGTGGTGCGCAAGTGGAGTCAGCGCACCGTGATCGCGCTGGTGATGCAGAACAACAACAATTCGCTGACAACCTTCGTCCGCAAACGCGGACCCCTGCGCTACATCACCAGCAGGCAGGGGATCGGTGAGCCCAATCCGACCTGGATTCCCAAAGGCAACGAGGCCACTCGTCGGATCGCCGACAAACTCCCGGGCGGGATGGCCGGCGGCACGTGGGGCGACATCGTCAACATGCCGCTGACCGCCCACTATCTCGGTGGATGCGCGATCTCCGACGATCCGGCGAACGGTGTCATCGACCCCTATCACCGCGTCTGGAACTACCCCACGCTGCACATCACCGACGGCGCGTCGATCTCGGCCAATCTCGGTGTGAATCCGTCGTTGTCGATCTGCGCCCAGGCTGAGCGCGCAATGGCGTTCTGGCCCAACAAGGGTGACATCGACACCAGGCCGGAACAGGGCGCGGGATACACGCGTCTGCAACCGGTGGAACCTGTCGCGCCGGTGGTGCCCGCGGATGCGCCGGGGGCGTTGCGGTTGCCGATCACCCCGGTTGAGCAGCGCGTCTCGGCGCCGGGAGCGTAGCGAGCGGGCCGGGTGGGTTCGGCGCCGGGAGCGTAGCGAGCGGGCCGGGTGGGTTCGGCGCCGGGAGCGTAGCGAGCGGGCGGTCAGTCCAGGCCGCGTGCCGAGAGGCTTTCGGCAAATCCATCGGCGGTACGCAGGGCGCTGAGCACGATGGGCGCCACCAGGATTCGCGGTCCGGGGCGAAGGCCGCGAGCCCGTCGGGCCTCGTCGACCTGACCGGCGATCTCGACCATCAGGGGGATCGTGCGGATCGTGAGTGCCAGGGCGATCGCGATGAGGTCGGTACGAACCCCGAAGCGCCGCAAGGGCTGCAGTCCGCGCGTCACAGAGTCGAGCATGTCGGTGGTCCGGGTGGTCAGGGTGACCACCGCCGCCAGCAGCACCGACAGTGCCAGGATTGCGCACACGAGCACGGCGCGCCGGGCGTCGGTGACGATCGACTGGAAAGCGAAGATGAACACCAGGATCCACAGGGTGGGCCGGAACTGTCGCCAGGCGATGACCGGGCCGATCCCGGCCAGTGCGTAGAGCGCCGCCACGGCGAGTGCGGCAATGCCCAGCGCGGACAGTGAGCGTACGGCCAGCGAGATCGCCAGGATCGCCGCAGCGAGTCCGGTCAGCTTGATTCCCGGCGAGAGCCGGTGCAGCGGTGAGTGTCCCGGATGGTAGGTGCCCGGCGGATTCACGTCATCATCTTCCGGTAGTGACGCAGCGCCGGTGTGGGCTCGTCGTCGGCGACGATGCGTCCGTCGTCCATCACCAGTACGCGGTCGAAGTCGGCGACGAGATCGAGATCGTGACTGACGACGATGAGTTGCTCGGTCAGTCCGGCGAACACCGTGCGCAACATGCGGGCGTTGCGCAGATCCAGCAAGGTGGTCGGTTCGTCGGCGACGATCACCGCAGGTTGGGTGACGAACACCGATGCCAGGGCGAGGAGTTGTTTCTGGCCGCCGGAGAGCCGTCCGGCGGGGGAGTTGGCGTGGTCGGCCAATCCGAACCGGTCGAGCACCGTCCGGGTGCGTTCGGCGCGTTCGGTTCTGCTCAGATCGGTGCGGGTGAGGGAGAGTTCGATGTCCTCGGCGACGGTCGGCATGATGATCTGCCGGTCGGGGTCGGAGAAGATGAAGCCGACCTCACGTCGGACGCGCCGCTTGTGGTGTCGTGCGTCGATCCCGTTCACGGTCACGCTGCCGTGGTCGGGGATGACCAGCGCGTTGATCATTCGCACCAGGGTCGATTTGCCGCTTCCGTTGGCGCCGACGATCCCGATTCGGTGTTCCGGCAGGGTCAGTGACACCTCGCGCAACACTGTGCGGGCACCGAAGGCGTGGGTGATGTCGCAGAACTCGATCACGATGGCGGTCCGGTCGCGGTCAGTTCGACGGGGAGGCCTCGCGGGTCGGTCGCCGCAGCGGGCCGATCAGACCCGGCCATCCGCGGTGGACCTGCGCGGCGACCACAGCGGTGACGACGGCCTTGATCGTGTCGCCGAGGATGAACCAGCCGTTCGCGGCGATCGCCGCCCATAGCGTCATGTCGGCGCGGATCATCAGGCCGATGGTGCCGCAGATGTACACCACGAGGATGCCGCCGATGATGTTGATCACGATGCCGGGCAACACCCGATACCGCGGCACCGCCTGCGATCGGGTGCGCGTCCACATCATCAGCGCGGTCAGTACGCCGATGACGATCACTCCCGGACCGAAGCCGACGAAGAAGCCCGCGGTGGGGGAGCTCAACGCCGTCAAGCCGTTACGGCCACCGGAGAGGATCGGCAGACCGGCGATCGCGAGCACCATGAAGATGACTACCGACAGCGTGCCCTTCTTGGGGCCGAGGATCGCCCCGGCGAGCATCACGCCGAGCGTCTGGAAGGTGATCGGCACGCCGGCGGTGCCCACGGTGATAGTGCCGGGCAGGCCGAGTGCGGCGATCAGCGCGGCGAACACCGCCGCCTGGGTGATGTCGGCGATGGTCAGTGACCAGGCACTGGGACGGGTATCAGAAGTAGTCATTGCGAATGATGAGTATTCCACGACGATCGGGGCGTGCGATCCGCCAGGGCGCGCAGGGTGAACCGCTCGCTGTCCGGCGGTGCCACTAGACTCGCCCCGTGACCGATTCGCAGGGATTCATCGACGGCCCGCGCCCGGTGCTCGTCGTCGACTTCGGTGCCCAGTACGCGCAGTTGATCGCGCGCCGTGTCCGGGAGGCACGGATCTACTCCGAGGTGATCGCGCACGACGCGGGTATCGAGGCGTTCAAGGCCAAGGATCCGGTGGCGCTGATCCTCTCCGGTGGGCCCGCGTCGGTGTACGCCGAGGACGCACCGCGACTCGATCCGGCGATCCTTGACCTCGACATCCCGGTCTTCGGCATCTGTTACGGATTCCAGACCATGGCCGCCGCACTGGGCGGCCGGGTGGCCAACACCGGTGGGCGCGAATTCGGCCGCACCACACTGACTCTCACCGACGAGGGGCTCCTGCACCAGGGCCTGTCCAGCACTTCGCCGGTGTGGATGAGCCACAACGACGCCGTGCAGGAGGCGCCGGAGGGGTTCACCGTCACCGGCTCGACGCCCGGTGCGCCGGTTGCCGCTTTCGAGAATGTCGGGCGCCGGATGGCCGGGGTGCAATACCACCCGGAGGTGCTCCACACCCCGCACGGCCAGCAGATCCTCACACGCTTCCTCTACGAGATCGCCGGGCTTGCGGCCGACTGGACCGCCGCCAACATCGCCGACGCCCTCATCGACCAGGTCTCTGACCAGATCGGCGACGGTCTGGCCATCTGTGGTCTGTCCGGCGGGGTGGATTCCGCGGTCGCCGCGGCCCTGGTGCAGCGTGCGATCGGTGATCGGCTGACGTGTGTGTTCGTCGATCACGGGTTGTTGCGCGCGGGCGAGCGTGAGCAGGTGCAACACGACTTCGTCGGTGCCACCGGCGCGAAACTGGTCACCGTCGACGCCGCCGACACCTTCTTGCGTGAGCTATCCGGGGTCAGCGATCCGGAACGGAAACGCAAGATCATCGGCCGCGAGTTCATCCGCTCCTTCGAGGGCGCGGTGAGTGAGGTGCTGGGCGATCACGCCGAGGGCGGACAGCAGGTCGACTACCTGGTGCAGGGCACTCTGTATCCGGATGTCGTCGAGTCCGGCGGTGGGAGTGGTACGGCCAACATCAAGAGCCACCACAACGTCGGCGGGCTGCCCGAGGATCTCGAGTTCAGTCTCGTCGAGCCGCTACGCCTGCTGTTCAAGGACGAGGTGCGCGCCGTTGGTCGTGAGCTCGGTCTGCCCGAGGAGATCGTTGCGCGTCAGCCTTTCCCGGGCCCGGGTCTGGCGATCCGCATCGTCGGGGAGGTCACCGCGGAGCGGCTGGCCATGTTGCGCAAGGCCGATCTCATCGCGCGCGAGGAATTGAGCGCAGCGGGGCTCGACTCGCAGATCTGGCAGTGTCCGGTGGTGCTGCTCGCCGATGTGCGCAGCGTCGGCGTGCAGGGCGACGGCCGCACCTACGGTCATCCGATCGTCCTGCGTCCGGTTTCCAGTGAGGACGCAATGACCGCCGACTGGACCCGCGTGCCCTATGAGGTCCTCGAGATCATCTCCACCCGCATCACCAACGAGGTCCCCGACGTGAACCGTGTCGTCCTCGACCTCACCAGCAAGCCGCCGGGCACGATCGAGTGGGAGTAGGCGCGCCGTACCGCGTCGATGAGCGCCGTCGGGTGGTGAGTACCGCGCTGCGGTGAAACCCGTATCACGCCGACCTTCAGCGCGACCGGGCCGACCGCGCTCCGGTCGCGATGAGCAGGGTGCCGACGGCGACGGCGATCCCGACGAGGGCCCAACCGATGGTCGCCGGGTCGGGCAGCGTTGGCCCGTCGGCGAGTCCCCAGCCGGCCACCAGCAGGGTAGCGAGCCCGATCACCGCCACCACGGGGGCCCGACGCTGTGGTGTATGGACGGTGTCGCCGTGGTCGGTATCACTGGGGTCGCCATTGCCGAATGATGGTGTCGCGCTTTTCATATCGACTCCTGTCCAGGGGTTGCCGGAGGTGTTCATCGCTGCACCTTCACACTGCCGACATTGGTGTGGGCGTCGATGGTGAGCACGGGGCCGGAGGTGCCGTCGCTGCCGCCGTCGAGTCCCTCGGGGCAGGAATAGTCGCCGACGCCTGCTGTGCATTCGGCCCGGACGTTCATCCCGGCGGGCACCTCGACGACGATCTCGCCGACTCCGTCGCGCAGGTGTACGGTCTTCTCGGTCGTCAGGTCGACGGCTCGGAGATCGAGCGTCATGCTGCCCATGGTCAGTGTGTACTCGTCGCGGATGGCGCTCTCGCTCATCGGTTTCCAGTACCGTTTGCCGACACCGCCGCTGGGCATACCGAGCCGGTGGTCACCGGAGGCGACGCCGGCGAGCAACGTGGTCACGATCACCGCGGCACAGAGTCCGGTCGCGAGTGGTATCAACGCCCCTGGGTGCGAGTGTGTGGATTGCCGACGCAGCCCGTTGACCAGCACGCCCGCTCCGATCACGGCCAACGCCAGGGACAGCACGTGTGGCAGGGTGAACCAGTCGGCGCCGAGTCCGTGGGCGGCGATCCCGCCTGCGACCACCAGGACCGCAATGCCGACCACGATGAATGAGAGCGCAGATCGGCGGTGTGCGGCAGGCGGCCTCGGTGGCCCAGCCGGTGCGGTGGGTTCGGGGAGATCCCAGGCGAATCGGGCGGCCCCGAGCGGATCCCAGGACGGGGGTGTGGCCTCGATGACATCGGTCGGTGCGGCCGGAGTCGGGGCTGTGGTGCTCGTCGGTGATGCGGTGACCCTCCCCGTGGGCTTGGCCAGATCGACCGCACCCGGTGCGCCGGGTACCGACGCCGATGCCGTGGTTGCCGTGGTTGTCACACCGGTTCGTACCGCGCGCGGGGCCCAGCGGACGAATCGTTGCGGCGGTTCCGGCGCCGAGACGGTCGACACGCTGGTATCTGTCGGTTCGGGCGTGCGTAGGAACAGCAACCACCATCCGATGAGCATCAGGATTCCGCCGACGATTCCGCCCGAACCCCAAGGGCCACGCGAGAACACCGACGACACGACGATCACGACAACCACCCACAGGATCACCGTCGGATTGTTGTGCCACCCGTGGGAGGCGCCGCCGATGGCGTCTGTGCGTGCGTGGGGGGTGGACGGAAACGCGATCCATGCCGCGAGGTACAGGAGCACCCCGCTGCCGCCGAAGACGGCTGCCACCACGAACGCCACCTTCACCAGCGTCGGGTCGACACGGTAGCGCTCGCCGATGCCCGTGCACACACCGGCGATTCTGCGCGGAGAAGCCGGCCTGGTGGGCCGTGTGGTCCAGAGCCGTTCGAGCTGCGTCCGAAGCTGCGTGGTGTCCATGGCACTCATCGTGCTCGGTTGGGCGCGACCACACATCGGGGACCGACCCTGAGATCCGCCCGGGTCGACGCGTCGCCGACGTCGGCCGACGTCGCGGTCTTCGGGGTCGGTACCGGGGTGAACCCTGATGCCCGGTACCGACGATCATGGAAATATCGACGCCATGGCAACCGAGGTCGAGCGTGCGCAGCGGCTGATGCGCCGCAGCGGTGGTCGCGTGATCGGCGGCGTCGCCGGCGGCGTCGCCGATCACCTCGGCGTCGACGCATTCCGGGTCCGTGTCGTCTTCGTCGTACTGACCGCGATGGCCGGGGCGGGCGCGCTCGCCTACGCACTGTTGTGGTTCTTCTGCCCGCCGGGCGAGGACGTCGCTGCTCCCGGCCCGGCCGAGCGCAGGCAGGCGTGGGGACTCGCGCTCATTGGGCTGGTCGCGATGAGCGTGGTGGGTTTCGCCGCATCCGGTACGCCCGCCACCTATCTCGTGCCCCTGGTGTTCGTGGCAGTCGGAGCGAGCCTGGTCTGGCGTGAATTCGACACCTCCGCGCGTACTCCCCCGCACGGTCCGCTCCTGACCTGGACACGACTGGCCGGTGGCGCGGTACTGGTGATCGGGGGCTTGGTCGTCATCGTGTTTGCCGGCACCCGAAACTTCGGCGGACTGAGCACGACGCTCCTCGCGGTCGGAGCGACGTTGCTGGGCGTGCTGTTGCTAACGGTACCGCTCTGGATGCGAATGTGGCGCGCCCTCAATGAAGAACGGGCCGCGCGCATCCGCAATGCCGAACGCGAGGAGATCGCCGCACACCTGCACGACTCGGTGCTGCAGACTCTGGCCCTCATCCAGAAGCAGGCCGCCAAGCCCGAGGAGGTCGCACGACTGGCCCGCGGCCAGGAACGAGAATTGCGAGCGTGGCTCTTCGGTGACCCGGCGCAGCGCGGTGGGTCCCTGGTTGCCGCAGTGACCAGCGTGGCCGGCGAGATCGAAGACCATTACGGCATCGAGGTCGAGGTGGTGACGGTCGGCGATCTGCGGCCCGACGAGGAGACCGACAAGTCGATCGCGAAACGGTGGCCCGCGCTGATCGGGGTGACCCGGGAGGCACTGATCAACGCGGCCAAGCACTCCGGTGAACGCAAGATCGATGTCTACCTCGAGGTCGGCGACGACGAGGTCGAGGTGTACGTGCGCGATCGCGGCGTCGGTTTCGATCCCGACCGGGTCGACGGCGATCGTCAGGGCATCGCACGGTCGATCCGGGCCCGCGCCGAGCGCGTCGGCGGGCAGGTGTCGATCCGCTCGGCGCCCGAGCGTGGCACCAATGTGCGGGTCACCATGCCCCGTGGGGGCTCCGTCCCGCACGAGGACGAGAAGGCTGGGGCCGATCTCGAAAAGGATTCGGATACCTCCATTTCCGGTGAGGGTCCCTCGATTGTTGGCACTCCTGGCCGGCGCGGCGTGGGGCACCCGGGTTCCGACCGCACCGGCCCCGACCACTCCGGCACCGACCATCACGCCACCGACCATCACGCCACCGACGATCCGAGTACCGACCACGGAGAGGCATCATGACCATCGAAGCGCCGCAGAACGGGCACTACCGGGTGTTCCTCGTCGATGATCACGGCGTGTTCCGGTCGGGGGTACGGGCCGAACTCGCCGGCGAGGACGGTCTGACGGTCGCCGGCGAGGCGGGCACGGTCGCCGAGGCGATCGCCGGGATCACCCGTCTGCGACCGGATGTGGTGCTACTCGATGTGCACATGCCCGCCGGTGGTGGGGTCGCGGTGCTGCGTGGGGTGACCGACGCGCTGGGTGCCGATACCCCGGTGTTCCTGGCGTTGTCGGTGTCCGATGCGGCCGAGGACGTGATCGCCACGATCCGCGCCGGTGCCCGTGGTTACGTGACCAAGACGATCGACGGGAGCGAACTCGCCGACGCGGTCCGTCGGGTCGCTGAGGGCGACGCCGTGTTCAGCCCGCGTCTGGCCGGATTCGTGCTGGACTCCTTCACTGGCAAGTCGTCCACGCCGGAGCCGCAACTGGACCCCGAACTCGACTCGCTGACCCGACGGGAACTCGAGGTCCTGCGGCTGCTCGCACGTGGATACACCTACCGCGAGATCGCCGAAGAACTGTTCATCTCGATCAAGACCGTGGAGACGCACGCCTCCAACGTGCTCCGAAAGACTCAGCAGTCCAACCGGAATGCGCTCACCCGATGGGCGGCAACCCGTCACATCGGGTGAACCGTGCCTCGCCCGGATCCGGCCGAGATGCGTGATGGACGAGTGCTCTGATCAGACGATCGCGATCACCAGCACGATGATGGCGGCGAGGACGACGAAGAACAAGAACACCACCGCGGCAAGCACACCCGGCGAGGTCTGCCGGTGCGGCGCGGGTGGACCGAGCGGCGGCATCGCGCTGCTGTAGGACGGTGCCGTCGGATAGCGCGGCGAATACTGCCTCGGTGGCTGAGCACCGGGATGGGACATCGAGCCGGGTACTCGGGCCAGATCGTGGGGCGGGGGCGTCGCCACCCGTGTGGGATCGTAATGGTGTTGTGGTGCAGCGGGATTCGAGGCAATACTGCGGGGTGAAGTGCTCGACGCCGGTGGTGGTCCGGGTGGTGCCGTACGGGGCCGGGTGTTGCGCGCGAGGTTGGATCGGGAGACAAGGCCGGTCAGGACCTGCTCGGTAGAGCCGTGTTCACCCGCGGCGATCCGGGCGAGTTCGTCACGCGCCTGCGCCATCGAGACGCGGCGCCGAGGGCTCGGCTCGAGCATCCGCAACAGCACTGATTCGAGTGCTCCGGCCCGCTTCATCGGAGTGATCTGCGCACGCGCCACCCGATGCAACATCACCAGCGAGTTGTCATCGACGCCGTACGGCGGTTCGCCCTCGACCATCGTGTAGATGGTGGCACCGAGAGAGTACACATCCGACGGCTCGGCCGGCTCGTCGCCGCGTGCGACCTCGGGTGCGAAATAGGCTGGGGTGCCGGTGATCAGGCCGGTCTGGGTGAGGGTGACATCGTCCTTGGCGCGGGAGATGCCGAAGTCGGTGATCTTGACCAGCCCGGCGTGACGCCCGCCCTCGGCGATGAGGACGTTGCCGGGTTTGATGTCGCGGTGGATGATTCCCGATGCGTGCGCCTCGACCATCGCGTCGGCGACCTGTGCGCCGATCTTCGCGGCCTCAGTGACCTCGAGAGTGCCGGTGGCATGCAGGATTTGGGCGACGCTGCGTGAGGGCAGATACTCCATCACCAGCCAGGGCTCGCCGCCGTCGAGGGCGACGTCGTGCATGGCGATGGCGTTGCGGTGGCTCAGTCGGGCTGCGATCCGGCCCTCGCGCATCGCACGCTGCCGAACGGTTTCCGCGGAGTCCTCCGATAATCCCTCGGTGGAGAGGACCTGTTTGACGGCCACCTCGCGATCGAGGAGTTGGTCGCGGGCGAGCCAGACCGTGCCCATGCCACCGCCGCCGATGCGCGAGACGAGCCGATATCGTCCGGCCACCAAGAAATTGGGGCCGGGTGTCCGGTGGCTGTCGACGTCGGCGGGCATGACAGCGATGATAGCCGGGGCGCGCAGGCGTACCGCCCGGCGTGAGCTGGGCTGTCCGTCGAAAAGGGGAGTGGGTACCGGCCCGCCATCTTGACATGGTGTAGCACATGTGTTCGACTCCGGGTATGCGTTGGTCCGAGCAGGCTGTCGAAGCCGACGATGGTGCCCTGCCGGGTTTGGGTCGGGCGGGGCTGGTGCGATCGGTGCAGACCCCGGAGTTTGAAGGCATCACCTTTCATGAGGTCCTCGCCAAGAGCGCGCTCAACCGGGTGCCCGAGCAGTCCGGGTTGCCGTTCACCTACACGGTCAACACCTTTCGAGGGTGCACCCATGCCTGTCGGTACTGCTTCGCCCGGCCCACTCATGAATACCTCGAGCTCGACGCAGGCCGGGACTTCGACTCGCAGGTCGTGGTCAAACTCAACGTGGCCGCGCTGTTGCGCAAGGAATTGCGGCGTCGGTCCTGGCGTCGGGAACCGGTGGCGCTGGGCACCAACACCGACCCCTATCAGCGCGCCGAGGGCCGCTATCGGCTGATGCCCGGCGTGATCTCGGCGCTGACGGAATCGGCCACGCCCTTCTCGATCCTCACCAAGGGCACACTGCTACGGCGCGATCTGCCCTTGCTGCGTCAGGCCGCCGGGCAGGTGCCGGTGTCGCTGAGCATCTCGCTGGCCTTTCATGATGTCGAGCTGCAGAAGCAGATCGAACCGGGGACGCCGTCGCCCGCGGCGCGGCTGGCACTGATCCGCGACATCGCCGAGGCCGGGTTTGCCCCGCACGTCATGGTTGCCCCGGTGATCCCGTACCTGACCGACTCCAGCGCGCACCTCGACGCGCTGCTCGCCTCGCTCGCTGAGGTCGGGGCGTCGGGTGTCACCGTCATCCCGATGCATCTGCGCGGTGCCACCAAGCAGTGGTTTCTGACCTGGCTCGCCGAACATCACCCGGCGCTCATCCGCCGATATCGCACGCTCTACGGGCGGGGCGCCTACGTCACCCCGGAGTATTCGTCATGGCTGCGGGAACGGATGCGGCCGATGGCGGCGCGTCACGGGTTGGCCGGGTCGTCGGGCTCACGTCTGGGGCACCCGGAACAGCATTCCGGGGTCGACGATCTGGTGGCCGAACCCGAACTGGCACAAGCGCTCACGTTATTCTGAGTCGCGCGTTCTGCCGGGGTGCCCGGTCGTTCTCGGGAGGATTTCCCTGGGGAAGGTCTTGATTTCTTCGGCAAGAAGCTCGGCCGACCTGCGCGGTTGCGGACTGTCGGAGCCGCGTCGTACGATCGGGACATCGAAAAAACATTCGATCCACGGGGTGCTTCCCCGAGTCGGATGGGACGCGATGGTGTGGCACTTCCCGGCCCGCCGAGCATTGTGTGCGCTGGCCGGAAGGGGTGTGTCATGAGTGTGGTGCCACTGGATCGGGGTGGGCGAGAAGGGTCGGGACGTGCGGATACCGACACCCTCGACTCCCTGCGCCGAAAGATGGCGGTGATGTCGGGGATGCCCGACAGGCGCTCGGTACAACCGGGGCCGGTCGAGGTATTCGCCCTACCGGAAGCCATCGCGGACCTGTTGCCCCGCAGCGGAATCGGGAATGACCCGAGCTCAGGACAGCACGGGATCGCCCGGGGCACGGTGGTTGGCTACCGGGGTGCGCGGTCGCTGCTGATGGCGATGATCGCCACTCTTACGCACGCGGGACACCAGGTGGGCATCGTCGGGATGCCGCGCCTGAATCTGCTCGCCGCGGTGGAGATGGGCGCCGATCTGCGTCGGATCGTGGTGGTCCCCGACCCGGGTATCGACCCGGTGGAAGTGGCCGCGGTGCTCCTCGATGGCATGGACGTGGTCGTGGTGGGGCTGGGCGGGATCACCGTCGCACCCTCGCGGAGCCGAGTGGTCGGGGGCCGTGCGCGGCAACAGGGTTCGTCGCTGGTGGTCGTCGACGGCGACTGGCCCGGCGTCCACACCAGAATGGATGCGCGGGTGGTCGGTTATCGACACGGCCCGGAGGCCGCCGATCTTGCCGGTGCCCATCGGGGCTACGGACGGGTCGGTGGCATGCGGCTCCAGGTCGTCGTCGGTGGTCGCGACCACCGCCGACGTTCTGCCGAGATCGACGTCACCGCAGGGGGATTCGGCGACAACGCGGTACATATCCGACGGGTGGCGCCGTCGGTGTCGGTGGCCACCGACGCGCCGGGCGCGGTGGCCAACTGATGGCCGCGCAGGCGCGAGTACTGGCGCTGTGGTGTCCGGACTGGCCCGCCACGGCAGCTGCCGCCGATGCCGATCTGCCGCCCCGACACCCGGTGGCGGTGCTGCACGCCAATCGTGTGATCGCCTGCTCGGCCCCGGCACGGGCGCTCGGGGTTCGACGGGGGATGCGTAAACGGCAGGCGCAATCGGTGTGTCCGGAGATGACCGTCGTCGCCGCCGACGGACATCGAGACGGCCGGTTGTTCGAGCCGGTGGCCGCCGCGGTCGCCGACCTGGTCCCGGCAATGGAGGTGGTGCGGCCTGGGTTGGTGGTCCTGCGGCTATCGGGCGCGGCGCGGGTGTTCGGGGGAGAGGCCGAACTCGCCGAGGAACTCATCGACCGGGTTTCCGCCTGCGGAGTGGAGTCACAGGTCGGCGTCGCCGACGAACTGTTCACCGCGGTTCTTGCCGCGCGCACCGGACACAGTGTGCCGCCCGGCGGAGATCGTGAGCACTTGGCGGATCGGCCGATCGCCGACCTCGCGGCCGAACCCTCCCTGTGCGGGCCCGGCCGCACCGAGTTGGTCGATCTTCTTCGCAGGCTCGGCCTACGGACCATCGGGGCGTTCGCCGCGATGGCGGCGTCCGACGTCGCCACGAGATTCGACGCCGACGCGGTCATCGCACATCGGCAGGCCACCGCTCAGCCGGGCCGTCCCCCCTCGACGCAGGCGCTACCGGAAGACCTGGTGATCGAGTACCCCTGCGACCCGCTGATCGATCGAATCGACGCGGCGGCCTTCGCCGGCCGCCGGATCGCCGAACTGCTGCACCGGCGTCTCGTCGGTGCGTCGGTGGCCTGCACCAAGTTGACAGTGGAAGCGATCACCGAACGCGGACAGCGTCATTCGCGAACCTGGCGATGTGCCCAACCGCTCACCGCGTCGGCGACCGCCGACCGTATCCGCTGGCAACTCGAGGGATGGATGACCAGCGGTCGTACCCGGGGTTCCGGCGACGCGCGGCCGGATTCACCGATCGCGGTCCTACGGTTGGTGCCCGTCGAGGTCGTCGACGCGGGAATGCTGCAGCACGCGTTGACCGGTGCCGGGCTGCCCGGCGAACCGGAACTGACCGAACGAGCGCGCCGCAGCATGGAGCGGGTGCAGGGCCTGCTCGGCGGCGATGCGGTGCGCATACCCGTGCTCAGCGGTGGACGCGGTCCCGCCGAACAGATCTCGATGATCACTCTCGGCGAAGACCCAGTGCCCGGGGGTGATCCGGAGGCGCCCTGGCCGGGCCGCCTGCCCCAACCGGCACCGGCGATGTCGTCCGACGCGCCGGTCGAGGTGATCGATCCCGCGGGAGAGCCGGTGCAGGTCACCCCGCGAGGCGCGTTCACCGCCGAACCGACGATGGTCCGGATGCCCGAGCACTCCCGACAGGGATGGGAGGTGCGGTGGTGGGCCGGGCCGTGGCCGGTCGGTCTGGAACCTGCCGGTCCGGAATCGGGGCATGAGGCGATCAGTGCCCGCGCACAGGTGCTGCTCGACGACTCCCGGGCGTTGCTGCTGTGCTACCGCTCCGGCGGCTGGGTGGTGGAGGGGGTCTACGACTGAGTGACCTGGCTGCAGCTGTTGCGGCCCGCGAATATCTCGGCCTCGCTGATCGATGCCACCGTCAGACCTGCGGCACCGCAGTCGATCTGGCGCTGAGCGATCTCGATGCACCTGTGGGCATGACATATGGTCGAAGTGCCACGCCGAGGTCGGCGCATGGTCGCGCCGTGCCGGTGAGTTTGGACTCGAGTCGAGTGAGATCGATTGCCGGATAAGGGGTGTCGGTCACGGCGCATTACCGGCTGTGGAGTTCTCCAGAGCAGCCGTCGACTCGCGGCTGAGGAGGTAGTCCTGATGCATGATTCGGGTGGTCAGCCGTGGGGCGAAGCGGTGGCCCAGGTCGGCGAGGTCGCCCAGTGGTGTCGACACCCGTTGTGGCCGGCGCAGTATCGCTTCCAGCACGCGCGAGGCACCCTTGTCGACCGACCAGACTCCGGCCGCGTCCCGGTATTGCTCGGTCGGCGCGATCATTCGTGTCCGAACCAATGGGAGCCGTACGTGGGAGACCGTCACGTGATCGGACAAGGTCTCGGCGGCGACCGAATCGCTGAACACCTCCAGTGCCGCTTTCGATGCCGCGTACGCGCCGAACCGGGCGCCGCGCGCCTGCACGGCGATCGAGGTGACGTTGACGATGTGGCCACTGCGGCGATCGACCATATGCGGCAGCAATGCCAGCACGAGATTGACAGCACCGAAATAGTTGACCGCCATCACCCGGTGATAGTCATGAGAGCGATCGACGGCGTTGAGGGTGGCCCGACGGATGGAGCGACCAGCATTGTTGACCAGGATATCGACGTGGCCGTGGTCGGCGATGATGGTCTTCACCATGGCGCGCACCGCCTCCTCGTCGGTGATATCACAGACGAACGGGAACGCCTGTCCGCGAGGCAGTCCGGGCTTGGGTGTTGCCGAATTCACCTCGAGTGCCGCAGATTCCAGCTCCTCGGCGTGACGTGCCACGATCAGCGCCGTGGCACCTCGCTCGACGCACATGCGGGCGGTGGCCTTGCCGATACCGGACGAGCCACCCGTGATCAGGACGACCTTGCCGACGAGCGGACCGCGCGGGTCGGATCGCCGATGACGCGCCGTGTCGAGAGCGCGCTCCCAGTAACGCCAGAGCAACGGCGCGTAGTCGTCGAATTCCGGTGGGCGAATCCCGAATCGGGCCAGCCGTGCGATGGTCAGGTCGGACCGGAACGTCACAGGCAGGTCCATGCCGTCGAGCAGGGCGGGTGGGATACCGATCTGGCGGGCGAGGAGGTTGCGGCCGAGGCGTAGCGGGGGAGTGCCGGCCAACGATGTGGCGCGTCCGACGATCTGGTGGGGGACCGCATTGAAGCCCTTGGGGGCTCGCAGGGAGGGGGCCAGCGCGTTGTACATCTCGGTGATCGACACCTCGCGGCGGTCCCCGAGGTGATACACCTGGCCGTCGGATTCCGGGTTGAGACCGATCAGGGCGACGAGGGCGTCGACCACATAATCCACCGGCACCATGTTGACGCGCCCGAGGTCGGGGAACGGGAGAGGCAGTCCCGCAGGCAGCTTCCCCAGCAGGCGAAGGTGGCCGAAGAAGTAGTACGGGCCGTCGATCTTGTCCATCTCCCCGGTACGGGAGTCGCCGACGACCACCGACGGGCGGTACACACGCCAGCGCAAACCCGTACGCTCGCGAATGACCTTCTCGGCCTCGAATTTGGTGCGGTGGTAGGGCGTCGGGAAGGACTGGCCCAGATCGAAGTCCTGCTCGGTGAATTCTCCCGCGTGATCACCGGCCACCGCGATCGACGAGATGTGATGACAGATCGCATCATGGGCGACGGCGAAGTCCGCGACCCGTGCGGTGCCCTCCACGTTCGCGGCATGCTGGCTGGCCGCGTCGGCTGCCATGTCATAGATCGCGGCGAGATGGACGACGTGGTCGACGTCGATGTCGTCGTCGACTCCGAGGCCGTCGATGGTGAGATCCCCGATGATCGGGTGGATGCGGTGCGACCCGGGGAAGCTACGCACGGTGTCGACGAACCGGGGCAGTGAGCCCTGGCGGACGAGCGCGTGGATCTGCGCGTCGGGATCGGTTGCGAGTAGTTGTCTGATGACGCGGCGTCCGATGAATCCGCTGCCACCGGTCACAAAGTACGAGGTCACGGTGAACTCCATGTTCGCAGGCTGAGGAAAACACCATTCTTACCGGACAGTAAGATCGGTGTGCTGGTTCACAGCCTGTCACTCCGGGCCGTCGCAGGCAAGGTCTGGAGGCTCGCGCGGCGGTCGGAGCGCCCCGACGACCGGCCGGCCTCGCCGAAGGATTGAGGGGGACGAGGCCACCGCCGATCGCGCGAATCGAATGCATGTTCTATAGTCGATGGGTGGGTTGGAACCATGGACCGCCGACCTGGTCGGAGATGGAGCGAGTGCTCTCCGGCCGCTCGCGAGCCGGCGAGCGGCCCGGCGAGTTCTTCGGCCCCGGTGACGGTGGTGACTCCCCTGCATGGTCGCGCGCACGTGGACCCTATGTCGCGCCCGAGATCGATCGTGAGCCCTCGGGTGTGCCCTATGCCGAACTGCACGCACACAGTGCCTACAGCTTTCTTGATGGGGCGTCGATGCCCGAGGAGATGGTCGCCGAGGCGCAGCGTCTCGATCTGAAGGCATTGTCGATCACCGACCACGACGGCTTCTATGGCGTCGTCCGATTTGCCGAGGCGGCAAGGGAATTCGGGATGCCGACGGTCTTCGGCGCCGAGTTGTCCCTGCAACCCGACATGGCGCGGACCGGTGTCAACGACCCGCCGGGCGAGCACCTGCTGGTCTTGGCCCGAGACGGCGAGGGTTATCGCAGGCTCTCGCGGCTGATCGCCGACGCGCATATGGCCGGTGGCCAGAAGGGGTTGCTGCGCTACGACCCCGACCGGCTGACCGACCACGGCGGTCACTGGCTTGTGCTCACTGGTTGCCGTAAGGGGTCGATTCGCCGAGCACTCGAGCGGGGCGGGGGTGCGGCCGCGCAGAAAGCTCTCGGCGAGCTCGTCGACCGTTACGGCGGCAATGGGGTGGCCGTCGAACTCACCGCCACCGGCCGGCCCGACGACGACGAACGCAACGCCGTACTGTCCTCGCTCGCCGAGGTATTCGAACTGCCGACGGTGGCCACCACCGGTGCGCATTTCGCCGGACCACCCCAGCGGCGACTGGCGATGGCGATGGCCGCGGTCCGCGCCCGCACCGATATCGACACCATCGCCGGGTGGATGCCCGGGGTTGGCGGTGCGCATCTGCGCAGCGGTGACGAGATGGCGCGACTGCTGTCCGCACACCCGGAGGCCATCGACAATGCGGTGCACATCGCCGGCGACTGTGCCTTCGAATTGGGTGTGATCGCACCGCAACTGCCACCCTTCGAGGTGCCCGACGGTCATACCGAGGCCACCTGGCTGCGTCACCTCACGATGACCCGGGCACTCCGGCGTTACGGTACGCCTGTACAACATCCACAGGCCTATCGGCAGATCGAACACGAACTCGCGATCATCGAAGCCCTCACGTTCCCCGGCTATTTCCTGGTTGTCGCCGATATCGTCGATTTTTGCAAGAGCGCCGACATCCTGTGTCAGGGGCGTGGTAGCGCCGCCAACTCAGCGGTCTGTTATGCGTTGGGTATCACCAACGTCGACCCGGTCGCCAACGAGTTGTTGTTTGAGCGGTTCCTCGCTCCCGAGCGTGACGGCCCGCCCGACATCGACGTCGACATCGAGTCCGACCGTCGGGAAGAGGCCATCCAATACGTCTATCGCCGGTACGGCCGTGACTACAGCGCACAGGTGGCCAACGTGATCACCTATCGCGGCAAGTCCTCGGTTCGCGATATGGCGCGCGCCCTGGGATACGCACCGGGACAACAGGATGCGTGGGCCAAGATGCCCGACCACGCGCCCGCCGATGTCAGGCGTCTGGCGGGGGAGATCGCCGGTATGCCCAGGCATCTGGGTATTCACTCGGGTGGGATGGTGATCTGTGATCGGCCGATCGCCGACGTGTGCCCCACCGAGTGGGCCAGGATGGCCGACCGCAGTGTGCTGCAGTGGGACAAAGATGACTGTGCAGCAGTCGGTCTGGTGAAATTCGACCTGCTGGGGCTGGGTATGCTCTCGGCGCTGCACTATGCGATCGACCTGGTCGCCGAGCACAAGGGCATCCACGTCGATCTTGCGCAGCTCGATCTCACCGAGGAAGCCGTTTACGACATGCTCTGCCGTGCCGACTCGGTGGGGGTGTTCCAGGTCGAGTCGCGCGCTCAGATGGCCACTCTGCCTCGCCTCAAACCGCGCTGCTTCTACGATCTCGTGGTCGAGGTGGCACTGATCCGACCCGGGCCCATTCAGGGTGGGTCGGTGCATCCCTACATCCGTCGCCGCAACGGAGACGAACCGGTCACCGTCGAACACCCGTCGATGCTCGGGGCTCTCGAACGCACACTGGGGGTTCCGCTCTTTCAAGAGCAACTCATGCAACTCGCGGTGGACGTAGCGGGGTTCGACGCCTCCGAGGCCGATCAGCTGCGCCGGGCGATGGGCTCCAAGCGTTCGCCGGAGAAGATGCAACGGTTGCGTCAACGGTTCTACGACGGCATGCGCAGCACCCACGGCATCACCGGGCAGGCCGCCGACCGCATCTACGAGAAGATGGCGGCCTTCGCCAATTTTGGTTTCCCCGAGAGCCATTCGCAGAGTTTTGCATCGCTGGTGTTCTATTCGTCATGGTTCAAGCTGCATCATCCGGCGGCATTCTGCGCAGCGTTGCTGCGTGCACAACCGATGGGGTTCTACTCACCACAGTCTCTGGTCGCCGACGCCCGGCGGCACGGGGTGCGCGTGCACCGGCCCGACATCAACCGCTCACTGGCCGAGGCGACGTTGGAGAACGTGGGGCTCGAGGTGCGGCTCGGTCTGGCTACGGTCCGCGGGGTCGGCGAGGAGGTGGCCGAGCGTATCGTGCTCGCCCGCACCATCGATGGTGATTTCACCGGGGTCACCGACCTGTCCAGACGCGCCGCGTTGACCGCCCGTCAGCTCGAGGGGCTCGCCGGTGCGGGCGCGTTCGACTGCTTCGGGCTGAGCCGGCGTCAGGCCCTATGGGAGGCCGGAGCCGCGTCGAGCGCCCGGGCTGAACACCTCGACCTGCATCAGGCGTCGGCGACCCCGACCCTGCCGGGCCTGTCCGACGTCGAGTTGGCCGCGACCGATGCGTGGGCGACCGGGGTGACCCCGACGGCGTACCCTACCCAGTATCTGCGGCCGCGGCTCGACGCACTTGGTGTGATAGCCGCCGACCGGCTGCTGTCGGTACCCGACGGGTCACGGGTCCTGGTGGGCGGGGCGGTGACCCATCGCCAGCGCCCGGCCACTGCCTCCGGGGTGACCTTCATCAATCTCGAGGACGAGACCGGGATGGTCAACGTCGTCTGCTCGGTGGGCTTATGGATTCGCCAGCGTGAGCTGGCGACCTCGGCCTCGGCGTTGCTGGTGCGCGGCACGGTGCAGAACGCCGAGGGGGCCGTCACCGTGGTCGCGGACCGATTGCAGCGCATGGATCTTCGAGTGGGGACGCGATCGCGGGATTGGCAGTGAGCGGTGCGTGTAAGTCGCTTCGGGCGGCCACGCCGGGCATACGGCACAATCGTCACCGGACCTGCGCCGCGGCGGGACGTGACGATTCGAGGGGTGGAGAATGCCACAGCAGGTGGTGGTGACGGTGAAGCCGAACAGTCGGAAGGGGCCGTTGGTTCAGACCGGTCCGGACGGCTCGATCACGATTTACGTGCGTGAGCCCGCCACCGAAGGCAAGGCCAACAAGGCGGTCGCCGAGCTGCTCGCCGCCCACCTCGGAATCCCGAAGTCGCGGGTGAGCCTCATCGGCGGTGCGACCTCACGCACCAAACGCTTCCGGGTCGCCTGAGGAGGTCTTTCGGGCCTCCGCACACGAGCAGTGGGAGTGGAATCTGCGGGTCATGCTACTTGACAGCTCCCGATTCGCTCGGAATCACGCCCTGCGACAACAGGTTACGCGTAGCGCGGGTCGCTTCGAGTCTGGTGAACACTCGGTGGTGAAGGCTGTCGTGGACGGCGTTCACCACGACCTTCGTCGCCGCGCGCCATCACGCACTGGATTCGAGGCCGGACACGGCCTCGAAGATGAAATGAGCCGGGCTACTCGGCGCCACCCGGCCCGAGGCCGGCGCCCAGCGGGGCCGCGCTGGCGTGGACGCCGCCGTCGCCATCATCGGTGCCGGTGGATTGGCCGTCACCGGAATGGCCTTCTGGCCGGAGGCGCGTAAAGCGCTGCGGAAAGAAGGGTGCGCACGATTTACACGGCCCCGTCGAATCCCTGTTGTCGCCAGGCCTCATAGACCGCGATACTCGCCGCGTTCGCGAGATTGTGTGAGCGTCGGCCGGCGAGCATCGGGATGCGGACGCGGTCGGTGATCTCCGGCTCTCCGAGAACCTCCTCGGGCAGTCCGGTCGGCTCGGGGCCGAACAACAGGACGTCGCCGCGACGATAATCGACGTCGGTGTAATAGAGCTTCGCATGCGCGGTGAAGGCGAACACGCGCTGCGGCTTGAGAGTCGTCCATGCCGTGACCAGGTTGGGATGCACTGTGACCGTGGCCATTTCGTGGTAGTCCAGGCCGGCTCGTTTGACCTGGGCGTCGGACATCGAGAACCCGAGGGGCTCGATCAGATGGAGTTCGCATCCGGTGTTCGCGGCCAGCCGGATCGCGTTGCCGGTGTTGGGCGGGATGCACGGTTGGTAGAACATGATCCGGAACATGGCTGTCATTGTGCCGGGTGCAGGTCGTCGAGCCCGGTGTTGGCCCCGCACAGGACGATGCACAGCGTGGAATCGGTCGCGGGTTCGACGGCGCCGGTGGTGACCGCAGCGACGGCGGTGGCCGTGCCGTGTTCGACGACGATCCGGAAGCGGTCCCACATCATCCGGCGGGCCGCGATGAGGTCGGCATCGTCGACGACGACGGAGTCCACGGCCAGGTCGGCGATGGTCGCCCAGCAGATGCCGCCGACCCGACTCGCGCCCAGCGAATCCGCCGCGATGCTGTCCAGCTCGACCGTGACAGGCTCTCCGGCCGCCTGGGCCTGATGCAGACACGAGGCGCCGATCGGTTCGGCCCCGATGAGCCGGTCACCGGGCCGCAGGGTGGCGGCGAGCCCGGCGAGCAGGCCGCCGCCGCCGACACAGGCGACGGTCTGCAACCTGCGTCCCGGGAGGTCCTCGGCCACCTCGAGGCCGATGGTGCCCGCGCCGGCCACGATCGTCGGCAGATCGTAGGCGTGCAACAGCAGTGCGCCGGAGTCGGCGGCCTGCGCCGCGGCGGCGTCGGCGGATTCCTGATACCGAGTGCCGATGAGCCGCACCGTCGCCCCGAGTGAACGCAGCGCCGAGACCTTGACCACCGGTGCGGTCTCGGGGACCACCACGGTTGCCGGAACATCGACGAGCCGGGCAGCCCACGCCGCACCCAGGGCGGCGTTGCCGCCGGAGGCCACGAGAACCCCGGCCTCGGGCAGGGCATCGCGGGCGTCGGCGTCGAGCACCGCGTTGAGGCTGCCGCGCACCTTGAAGCAGCCACCGAGCTGGGTGTATTCGAGTTTGAACACCACATCGACCGGCCCGCCGACCGTGTCGAGCGTGGTCTCGAGCAGGGGAGTCCGCCGCAGCCGGCCTGCGAGTCGTGCACGCGCCGCCATCACGTCGGCAGCGGTGACGGGGGTTCCGGAGCGATCGGCGTCCCGATCTGACGCTGCAGGCGACATGAGCGCAGGCTACCGGCCCGGTCGGGCGATCGGTCGCACACCGGAATGGAACAATGGTCGGCGTGAGCGCGATACGACTGGACGGCAAGGCCACCCGCGACGAGATCTTCACCGACCTCGCCGCACGAGTGGAGAAGTTGCGCAGCCAGGGAGTCACCCCTGGACTCGGGACCATCCTGGTTGGCGACGACCCTGGCTCGCAGTCCTACGTCAAGGGCAAGCACGCCGATTGTGCGCGGATCGGGGTGGCGTCGATCCGCAAGGATCTGCCCGCCGACACAACGACTGAGGACCTCAACGCAGCCATCGACGAACTCAACGCCGATCCCGCCTGTACCGGGTACATCGTGCAGCTCCCGTTGCCGACACATCTCGACGAGAACGCTGCGCTTGAGCGCATCGACCCGGCCAAGGATGCCGACGGCCTCCACCCGATCAACCTTGGCCGACTCGTGTTGGGCAAGGAATCGACCCTGCCGTGTACGCCGCGGGGGGTCATCCACCTGCTTCGGCGCTACGGCATCGACATCGCGGGTGCGCGGGTGACCGTCATTGGCCGAGGCGTCACCATCGGCAGGCCCATCGGCCTGCTGCTGACGCGGCGCAGCGAGAACGCCACCGTGACCCTGTGTCACACCGGTACACATGACCTCGCCGCCGAGGTGGCCCGCGCTGACATCGTCATCGCCGCGGCAGGGGTGCCGCACCTGGTGACCGCCGCGATGGTCAAGCCGGGTGCCGCCGTGATCGATGTCGGTGTGAGCCGGACCGAAGACGGTCTGCGCGGCGACGTCGCGCCCGACGTTTGGGATGTGGCCGGACACGTCTCGCCCAACCCGGGCGGAGTCGGGCCGCTCACGCGCGCCTTCTTGCTGGTGAACGTCGTCGAACGGGCCGAGGCTGCACTCGCGGCGCTCACCGCAGGCGACTCCGACCACACCCGTTCGCGATGACCGGTGGCGTACCCCAACGGGTGGAGCGGTTGCGCCACGTCCGACGGGTGCGCGCCTACGCAGTACAGATTTCCTACCTGCTGGTGCTGCTCGGCGTCGTGGCCGCCGCGGCACTCGTGTTGTTCGATCGCTGGCGTCGCGGAGCGTTCGTGTTCGGATCGGCGTTGTTGTTCGGCGCACTTCTGCGCGCGCTGATCCCCACCTCGCGAGCGGGATTGCTGCAGGTCAGAGGCAAATTCTTCGATGTTGCGGTAATGGCGTCGGCAGGCGCGCTGATCCTCTGGCTCGCAACCTCTATCGATCCTTTGGGTACAGATTGATTACACTGGTGACCTCGGCGTGACATTCGGGGTATGGACCCGACGCGCAGGCTCCGCCGGGCGGAGATATTGTTAGCAAAACTAATTGGGGATAGGTATCAGATCGACGTTCGAGATCACTGACCAGGAAAGACCGGGCGACACCACATCGCTGGGCGTCTCCGTCGGTGAGGGAATGATCCATTACGTCCTGCTCACGCACGACGAGGCGGGTCGCACCGCCCTCGAGACGCGCGTCTTCGACGTAGATACCACCGACGGACTCGATTTGGTAGGACGGGTGAACGCAGGCATCGACCTGATGCTCGACGCCGCCCGCTCAGCCAAACGACGCGTCGGCCCGATCGGGGTGGTGGCGCGGACGGCCACCCAGCGCCGTCGTTTGCGCTCGGGAGGGTCGGGTACCCGTCGACAGATCCACCTCGGCTCCGATGACGAAGCGGTCGCCGAATTCCTGACCCGAACCGGGCAGATCGGACGATTCCCGTCGGTGGTCGTCGCCGATTGCGGCGATACCGGCATGTCGCTGTACACCGTGGATCCGGTCGCGGGTCGAGTCGGGCCGATCGAGAGGTCGACGGTGCTCAGCGGACGCCGGATCGACGAGGCGCTCGCCGACCACATCGCTGCGGAGGCGGACGGCGCAGACGCCGGCACCCGCACCAGACGCGAGCGGGCCAAGCTGGTCAGCGCTTGCCGCACCGCAAAAGAAGAGATCGCCGCGTCGGATGCATCCACCGCGGGGCTGGGCGCATCGGCAGGATTGGCCGGGGTGTCGCTGACCTCGGCGACCGTCGAGCGGGTCGCCGGCCCGATGGTCGACGAGGCGCGCGAGGTATTCGCCCGTTACCTCGCCGATCTCCGGGTGGGCGGTGTCGCCCCCACCGCCGCGGTGCTGGTCGGTGGGTTGGCGAATCTGCCCGTCACCCGACGAATCGTGCCCGATGCCGGACTCGAACTCCTCACCCCGGCGTCGCCGGAAGTGGCCGCGGCCACCGGTGCGGCGATGCTCGCCGGTAACGCGGGCATTAGCCGACTGGCCTTCATCGGCGGTCGCCGCGCGGGTAGCTGGTCGGCGGTACCGGTGGCGATCGCGGCCGGGATCGTCGGTGCGGTCGTGATGGCGGCGGTCGTCGTCGGCGCCATCGTGACCGACGACGCCGACCCGATACCTTCGCCGGCGCGCACCGCCGATGCGCACACGATGGACACCACTAGGGATGCGGGATTCACCACGACGTCGCCTTACCAGACGACGTCGGTGGTGACCTCGGTCGCGGTGTCGTCGCCGATCTCGCCGGACGGGCGTGAGCAACTCCCGAGCTGGGCGACGACCGAACTGCCGCTCACGCCGTCGACGACCACCCTGACGCTGGTGCCCA
Source organism: Gordonia oryzae (assembly GCF_003797185.1). Lineage (GTDB taxonomy): Bacteria > Actinomycetota > Actinomycetes > Mycobacteriales > Mycobacteriaceae > Gordonia > Gordonia oryzae. Next base: position 158,999 of record NZ_RKMH01000003.1, on the reverse strand, counting down.
ACACCACCACGCCGTCGACCACCATCCCGACCGGCCCGACGCTGACTCCGTATCCGACGGTGCCGATCCCGTCCGGTCTGATCCCCGGCAGCGTGCCTCCGCAGACGGGTGCGCCAGAATTCGTTCCGGAGATCCGGCCACCACAGCCGTCGTCGAGTACCCCTCAGGCGCCGAGTGCGGGGAACCCGGCGGAGACGACTACCACCACGCCCGCCCGCTGAGACGCACCGACTCGCCCACGACGACTGCAGCGTCGTGCGCGTGTCGGTGCGTGTTGGCGTGAGCGCGTCAGCGGCGCGCGAGTTCCACCGTGCGCTTGAGGAGATCGGCGATCGCATCGAACTCGGTGAGGAATCCGTCGTGGCCTTTGTCGGACCGCACGACCTGAAGCCCGCCGACGCAATTGCCGAGGCCCTCGGCGATCTCGGCCTGTAACCGTAACGGATACAAGCGATCCGAATCGATGCCGGCGACGATGGTCGGGACGGTGCACGAGGAGAGAGCCGCGGCGATCCCGCCCCGGTTGCGGCCGACGTCATGGTGGTTCAGCACGTTGGAGAGCACCACGTAGCTGCCCGGATCGAAGCGCTCGATCAGCTTGTCGGCCTGGTGCTCGAGATAGCTCTGAATCGCATAGCGGCCGCCGAGTAACGGATTCTCTTGCTCCTGAGGCCTATTGGCAAACCGCTCGTCGAGCTCGCCCTCGAATCGGTAGGTGAGGTGTGCGATGCGCCGGGCGATCCCGAGGCCGGCGATCGGGGACCGCCCGGTGCCGTGGTAGTCGCCGCCCTGCCAGTCGGGATCGGAGGTGATGGCCGCGATCTGGGTGGTCTGCGTGCCGATCTGATCGGCGGTGGCACGCGCGCCGACTGCCAACACGAGTGCGCTGCGGACCCGATCGGGGTACTCGATTGCCCACTCGAGCGCACGAGCGCCGCCCATCGAGCCGCCGAGTACCGCGCCGATTCCTTGGATGCCGAGGCTGTCGAGCAGGGCCGCCTCGGCACGTACCTGATCGAGCACGGTGATGTTGGGGAAGCGTGAACCCCAGGGCCGCCCTTGCGAATCCGGCGACGATGGGCCCGTCGACCCACGGCAGCCGCCGAGGACGTTGGCGGAGATGACGCACCATTCGTCGGTGTCGATGGCCGCCCCCGGCCCGATCAGACCGTCCCACCACCCGGGGGAGGGATGTTCATCGCTGCGGGCGCCGGTGACGTGCGAGTCACCGGTCAGGGCGTGCAGGGTGAGGATCACGTTGTCCCGTGCGGGCGACAACGCCCCCCAGCGCTGGAACGCCAGGGTGACGTCGTCGAGTTGCTGCCCGTTGTCGAGGGACAACGACCCCAGGCGCATTCGGATCATCTGCCCATCGGGAACTCGTTCCCACGGGGGCTGATGCGTCGTGGTCGCCTGGGGATCGATGCTCACCGACACGGGTGTTGTGCTCCTGTCCTGGAAACTACTTGGCAGCCGCGAAACCCTGGTCGAGGTCGGCGATGATGTCGTCGATGCCCTCGATACCGACGGCCAGGCGCACCAGGCCTGGGGTTACGCCGGCAGCGAGCTGTTCCTCGGGGGTCAACTGGCTGTGGGTGGTCGACGCGGGGTGGATGACCAACGAGCGCACATCACCGATGTTGGCGACATGGCTATGCAGCGTCAATGCCTCGACGAAGCGCTTCCCGGCGTCGACGCCTCCGGCGATCTCGAAGCCGATGATCGCGCCCTGTCCCTTGGGGGCGAGCTTCTGACCACGGGAATACCAGGGCGAGGACTGCAGACCGGCGTAGGCCACCGACTCGACCTGAGCGTGATCGGCGAGATAGGCCGCGACCCGCTGCGCGTTGGCGACGTGGCGCTCGACGCGCAGGCTCAGGGTTTCCAGTCCCTGGGCGAGCAAGAAGGCGTTGAACGGCGAGATCGCCGCACCGGTGTCACGTAGCAACTGCACGCGCGCCTTGAGCGCGTACGCCGGCGCACCGAGGTCGGCGAACACCGCACCGTGATAGCTGGGATCGGGGACGGTGAAGCCGGGGAATAGATCCTGACCGTCACGCTGCACCCGCCAATCGAAGGTGCCGCCGTCGACGATGATGCCGCCGATCGCGGTGCCGTGCCCACCGATGTACTTGGTCGCCGAATGAACGACGATGTCGGCGCCATGGGCCAGCGGGTTCAGCAGGTACGGGGTGGCCACGGTGTTGTCGACGATCAGCGGCACGCCGTTGCGATGGGCGACCCCGGAAATGCCCTCGATGTCGAGGACCTCGTTGTTGGGGTTGGAGATCGACTCGCCGTAGAACGCACGGGTGTTGTCGCGGACCGCGGCCTGCCACGAATCGAGATCCTCGGGATCCTCGACGAAGCTCACCTCGATGCCCAGCTTCGGCAGCGTGTAGTGGAAGAGGTTGTAGGTCCCGCCGTAGAGGCGCGGGCTCGACACGACGTGTCCGCCGTTCTCCACGATGTTGAGGATGGCGTAGGTCTCGGCGGCCTGACCGGACGCTACCAACAATGCCGCCACGCCGCCTTCGAGCGCGGCGACCCGCTGCTCGACGGCGTCCTGAGTGGGGTTCATGATGCGGGTGTAGATGTTGCCCGGCTCGGCGAGGCCGAAGAGGTTGGCCGCGTGGGTGGTGTCGTTGAAGACGTACGATGTGGTCTGGTAGATCGGCAGTGCACGAGCGTTTGTCGCGGGGTCGGCCGACTGGCCCACATGGATCTGCTTGGTCTCGAAACTCCAGTTGTCGGCTGGGTTCTGGGCATCGGCGCCGTCGTTGGCTACGTCAGACATGAAAATAGATCACTTTCTGCGGTCGGCAGGGTGTGGTGACCCTGATGGGGTCCGACCTTCGGACCCGCGCTTGCCGGGGATGCTCGTCGCCATCCCACAACCCGGTCATCACCCGGAGCACCCCACCGCGGTTGGAGGGTTGCCGATCAGCGAGCCGGGGCTTGATGCTGATACTCATGACCTGGCGACAAGGATATAACACGGTCGTCGACGGTTGAGAACCCTCCTGCTCAGCCTGGTTTGCGTGCTGGACAGAAACGGTCAGTGGGGTTCGGGCGTGGCGCTAGGGTGTCGCTCGGACGGACCAATAGCCAAACTGATCTGGACCGATCCGCCGGAATCGGCCGCGCCGTCTGCTTACTCTCGCCACATCACAGTTCTCTCGCCCAAGGACGTCCGATGCGGCTCTCACCCTTCTTCGCCTCGCTGCGCGGCGGCATCTCGACCACAGTGGTCGGTGCCGCGAGTGTGGCGCTCATCGCGGCCGCACTCTGGGGTCACGGGGTCGCGTCGGCGGAATCGGCGACGGCGTGCAGTCAACCCGGTCGGGTGTTCATCGTCGGCGGCACGTGGAATTCCGACGGTTCGTATCTCGTCGGTATCGAGCAGCGCTACACCGGGCACGGCGCACACTGGGAAGAGCTGCCGAACAGTCCGTACTCCGGCGCGGACGCCTACGAGATCGAGCACATCCCGTACTCCGCGACCATCTGGCCACTCGGGTCTGTCGGGTACAACGCCAGCGAGGCCGAAGGGGTGGCCAAGCTGGAGCAGGCCGTCGCCGCCTACCAGCGGCAGTGCGGTGCCGACAAGAAGATCGTCATCGCCGGCTATTCGCAGGGAGCGCGGGTGGCCGGTGACGTCCTCACCGACATCGGTGCGAATCGGCCGGTGATCATGGACGACGGCTCGACCTACGTCATCTCCACCACCGATTCCGACGGTGCGCGCACGGTGTCGGGAGAGCTCTACTCCGATCCGCGGATGTCGGCGACGCTGTGGGGACAGGGAATCGAGGCGACCCTGGTCGGGATCATCCCCGGTCTGACCATGTCCGGAACCAGAGCTGTCACCGACTACGGGGGCCTGCCGGTGACCACCTACTGCATCGCGGGCGATCCGATTTGCGATCTCCCCGATCCGTTCCATGACCCGATCGGCGACCTCGACGCGCTGCTCGGCTACTGGGTGAAGCACGGTCAGTATCCGTTTCACATGTATCAATTCCCGGGTACCGGCACGACCTGGTACATGAACGGCGCGAACGAGTCGATGACGTGTACGCAGAGCGGGGCGCTGCAGACCTGCACGATCGCCTCACCCTCATCGATGGCCATCCTCGCCCAGAACCTCGTCGACGCGGTGGGCCTGCACTGTTCGGTCCCGGACCTGGTGGCCTACCGGTTCCGCCTACCCGACATCATCGGGATCACCCTCGCCGACTTCCAGCCGCCGATCCGCCGGGTCATGGACTGGTTTCCGCAGTTGCCACAACTGGGTTACGGCGCGTACCTGCCGGATCTCTACGCCTTCGAGAACATCATCACCGGCGTGCTCACCTGGAACGGCGAACTCTTCGAGCAGGGAGCCCAGGCGCTGCTCGCCAGCGGCAAGAGCATCGCCGCATTGCCGCTCAATTTCGTGAAGTTTTGGGCGGCGCGCGTCGTAGAGGGCATCACGACGGTGCCAAGCGGTTCGATGGGTGCGGGTGCGGGTGCGTCAGTGCTGTCGACCCCGGCACATGTCGCGGTGCCGCTGGTTGCGTCCCAACAGAGCGCTGTCGGCGGAGATGCGGGCGCTGTCGGCGGAGATGCGGGCGCTGTCGGCGCACGGCGGTCGCCGGCGTCCGCGCCGAGTGCGTCACCTACGCCGAGTGCGTCACCTACGCCGAGTGCGTCACCCGAGTCGAGTGGGTCACCTACGCCGGAGATTCCCGCGCCGTCGCCAGGTGAGCACCCAAGCGGTTCGGCACCGGATCAGACACCGGTGCCGACCCCGTCGTCGGTGAAGGAATCCGCTGCCGCCACACCGTGACTGGCGGCTCGATTCCGGTCCGACAAGCCCGTGTGAACGAACTCACGCCCGTTGGCGGGAATCCGCAGCGGGCGCGCCGTGGTTGCCTCTCCCGTGTCGAGATCAGCCCACCCCACTTCCGTGACCGCCGACGCGGCGCCTGCTTCTGGCGCAGCGCCGTCTCAGGTATCCGATGGTCTGGGTATCATGCTGTCCGACAGTGCTTCTCGTCGCCCGAGGTCCCTGCGCTGGGCGATCCTGGCGCTCGCGCTCGGCGGTTTCGGTATCGGGACCACCGAATTCGTCGCGATGGGTCTGTTGCCCAACATCGCCGGAGCCCTCGATGTCAGCGAGCCCACAGCCGGGACGGTCATCTCGGCGTATGCGCTCGGCGTCGTGGTCGGTGCGCCGCTCATCGCCGCTCTGACCGCCCGGATGTCGCGGCGCACGCTGCTGATCGGCCTGATGGTCGCCTTCACCGTCGGCAACGTCGCGACCGCGCTCGCGCCGACCTTCGGGCTACTCATCGCGGCGCGGTTCGTGGCCGGTCTACCGCACGGCGCGTATTTCGGGGTCGCCGCTCTGGTGGCAGCGCATCTCGCGGGTCCGGGCAGGCGCGCCAAGGCCATCGGGCAGGTCATGCTCGGCCTGGCGGTGGCCAACGTCGCGGGCGTGCCGATGGCCGCGTGGCTCGGTGAGCATTTCGGTTGGCGCAGTGCGTTTCTGGTGGTCGTCGTCGTCGGAGCGACGACGGTGGCCGCCCTGATCCGCAGCCTCCCGTCGTTGCGTGACATGCGCGCCACCAACCCGGTCACCGAACTCGGCGCCCTGCGCCGCTCGCAGGTGTGGTTCACCTTGTTCACCGGAATCGTGGGTTTCGGTGGGATGTTCGCGTTCTACACCTACCTGAACACCGCGTTGACCACACTCGGTGGCCTGCCGGTGGGGCTGGTCCCGCTCGCGTTGATGCTGTTCGGGCTGGGCATGGTCGTCGGCAACATCATCGGGGGGATCGCCGCCGACCGCAGCGTGTCGCGTTCGATCCTGGTGGGGCTCGCCGGACTTGCCGCGGTCCTGCTCTGCTTTGCCCTCTTCGTTCAGATCGCCTGGGCTGCACTGGCATTGACCTTTTTGGTCGGGGTCGCCGGTACCTCGATGGTGCCCGCGCTGCAGACACGTCTGATGGATGTCGCCGAGGACGCCCAGACGTTGGCGGCCGCGCTTAACCATTCGGCCCTCAACATCGCCAATGCCGCCGGAGCATCACTCGGCGGCATCGTGATCGAGGCGGGTCACGGCTACCGCGCACCGTCGGTGCTCGGGGCCGCGCTGGCGGTGGCGGGACTCGTGGTCCTTTCCGTCGCCCTGGCGGCGGCGCGACGGACTCGACGACCCGATCAGCCCACGTCGGGTGGTGTGGCGACCGTTTTGGACATGTAGAGCTGCTCGCCGAGGCGATCCATCAGCTCGAGCTGGGTCTCGAGGTAGTCGATGTGATGCTCTTCGTCCTTGAGGATCTCCTCGAAGAGCTTCGCCGAAGTGATGTCACCCTTGTCGCGGCACATCGCGATTCCCGGCTTGAGACGCTCGACTACCTCGATCTCGATGGCCAGATCGCATTCGAATTGCTCACGCAGGGTCTGGCCGATGCGCAATGGGAGGATCTGCTGATAGTTGGGTAGGCCCTCGAGGAACAGGATCCGGTCGGTGAGGATCTCCGCGTGGGCCATTTCTTCGATAGATTCGGCGCGCGTCTTGGCGGCCACCCCGGTCAGCCCCCAGTTGTCCTGCATCTTCGAATGCAGAAAGTACTGATTGATCGCCGTCAATTCGCTGGTCAGTTGCTCATTGAGTAGGGCGATGACCTCGTCGTCTCCACGCATGCAGCAACTCCGTTCGGTCCATGGCCTGGTGTCTTCGAACGTTAGCACGCGAAATTTTCCTACGCGCGTGATTCGCGGAGGGGCGGAACTCGGGTGAGTCAGGCTGCGGTGGTGACGGAGGTCCGTTCGCTCACGATCTGCTCTAGCCGATCGAGGCAGGTGCCACATCCCTCGCCGGCGCCGCAGCGGTCGCTGATCGCCTCGACGGTTCGAGCGCCCGCGGTGCAGTGCTCATGGACCTCGTCCTCGGTGACCGCGCGGCAGATACACACGAACATGGAACTCACCTCATTCGGCTATAAGGTGAGCATTACATACAGTGCGGCCCTGCCGCAAGGGTTGCCTTACCTTTGGAACCACTCCAGATGACGTATCGGTGGCCGCACGTAGGGTGAGGCACCGTGACCACCTCGATCACCACCATCAACGTCAACGGCATCCGCGCCGCCACCAAACAGCGTTCGGAGATCAACCCCGGTTTCCTGAGCTGGCTCGATGCGTCGGGCGCCGACATCGTTCTGATGCAGGAAATCCGCGCCGACACCGAGCAGGCAGAAGCGGCCCTGGGTCCTGCTCTCGACGCCGGCTGGCACCTGTCGATGACCGAGTCGGTCGTCAAGGGCCATGCCGGGGTCGGTGTGCTGAGCCGATCAGCCCCACAAGCGGTGCGCGTCGGATTCGGTAGCAAGGAATTCGACGCGACCGGTCGCTACCTCGAGGCCGACTTCGACGTCCCGGATCTCGGGTCGCTGACCGCGGCCAGCCTGTATTTGCCGAAGGGTGCAGCCGAACCGACACCGTCGGCCACCGAGAAGGAGACCGCCAAGTTCGCCGAGAAGAAGCGCTTCCTCGGTGAGTTCGGTGAGTATCTCGCCGGAGCGGCACGGCGCCGTCGGCATGTTGTCGTGGGTGGGGATTGGAACATTGCGCCCGCCGAGCTCGATATCAAGAACTGGAAGGGCAATCTGAAAAATCCCGGCTTCCTGCCCCACGAGCGGGAGTGGGTGGGTGCGCGCCTCGAGTCGGGCTGGTCCGACGTCGTGCGTGACTTGCACCCCGCTGTCGAGGGCCCGTACAGCTGGTGGTCGTGGCGGGGCAAGGCATTCGACAACGACTCCGGCTGGCGCATCGACTACCAGCTCGCCAACCGGTCCTTGAGACGTCGGGCGGTGAAGGCCTTCGTCGATCGCGCCGACTCCTATGATCGGCGGTGGTCCGATCACGCCCCGGTCACCGTGATCTACCACTGATTCCCGGCGTCGGATCGCATCGTCGGGCTCCTGCGGTCAAGCACTCGACCCGTCTGAAAGAATCGACCCATGAGTGACGTCTCCGGGTCGGTGTCAACGCCGCGTCAACGTGTGTTGTCCGGCATTCAGCCCACCAGCGACTCCTTTCACCTCGGCAACTACCTCGGTGCCGTGCGTCAGTGGGTGGCCCTGCAGGATGACTTCGACGCGTTCTACTTCATCCCCGACATGCACGCCCTCACCGCGGAATTCGATCCCGCGACGTTGGCCCACCGCACCCGGGTGTCGGTGGCGCAGTTGCTCGCCATCGGCGTCGACCCGAACCGGTCGACGGTCTACATCCAGTCACACATCCCCGAGATCGCGCAGCTGACCTGGGTTCTGCAGTGCATCACCGGATTCGGCGAGGCCAACCGGATGACGCAGTTCAAGGACAAGAGCGCCAGGCACGGCGCCGACGCCGCTGGGGTCGGACTGTTTACCTATCCGATCTTGATGGCCGCGGACATCCTCGCCTTCGACGTCGACCTCGTCCCGGTCGGTGAGGACCAGCGCCAGCACCTCGAACTGACCCGAGATCTCGCCCAGCGCTTCAACAAGCGCTTCGGCGGAGTCCTGCGGGTGCCACGTGCGCATATCGTCTCCGAATTCGCGAAGATCTATGACCTGCAGAACCCGACGGCCAAGATGAGTAAGTCCGCCGAGACCGACAAGGGTCTGATCAATTTGCTCGACGACCCGAAGCGTTCGGCCAAGAAGATCCGCTCCGCGGTCACCGACACCGGCTCGCAGATCTCCTTCGATCCCGCCGACAAGCCAGGCGTGAGTAATCTGCTCACGATCCAGTCGGCGTTGTCCGGAGTGGGCATCGACGATCTCGTCGCCAAGTACGAGGGCAAGGGGTACGGCGATCTCAAGGTCGACACCGCCGAGATCTTCACCGAGTTCGTGACACCCCTTCGTGGCCGGGTCTCGGAATACCTCGACGACCCCGCCGAACTCGACGCCATCCTGGCCACGGGCGCGGCCCGGGCCCGCGAGATCGCATCCGCCACGCTGAGGTCGGTATACGACAAAGTCGGGTTCCTGGCACCTACGGTAGGGGCGTGAGGCCCTGCCCGGTTGATCCGGGTCAGCGGGAATCGACGCGGACCGCAGTCGGGCACACCTACGCGGAGCCCGGGCGCTTCGCCGACAGGGAGGTCAGGCGACGATGGGTTCGGTGATCGCGTGGTTCAAGAATCTGCTTGCGCGCGCCAAAGAATGGTTCGCTGCCGCTCGTGAGCGCTGGCCGTGGCTTGGTCACGCTCTGCGCACCCAGGAGCGCTACACCAACCGGCGCGGCAACGTCCATGCCGCGAGCATCAGCTTCAACGGAATCCTCGCGCTCGTGCCGATCTTGATGGTGGCGTTCGCCATCGCGGCATTTGTCCTGGCGAGCAATCCCGATGTGATCGAACAACTCAAGGACGCCGTGATCAAGCAAGTGCCCGGCGGTATGGGCGACCAGATCGGCTCCGTGATCGACTCGGCGATCTCCTCACGCGCGACCGTCGGTCTCATCGGTCTCGTCGGTGCCGCGCTGACCGGTGTCGGCTGGATCGCCGGTGTGCGCGCCGGGATGACCGAGATGTTCGGTGGCCGAGTCTCCCGTAATGCTCTCGTGTCGAAGGTGACCGATCTGCTCACCTTTGTGGTGTTCGGGCTGGCTTTCGCTGCGACGATGGCACTGACGACGCTGGCCAACGGCGGTGGCATCGTCAGGAAGGTCCTCGAGTGGGTCGGGGTAGACCACACTTCATGGGCTCCGGTGCTGCTGCGGGTGGTCGCGATCGCGATCTCGGTCCTCGCGAGCTGGATGCTCTTCACCCTCGTGCTGGCTCGTCTTCCCCTGGTGCCGTTGCCTTTCCGTAACTGCCTGGGCGCCGGCCTGATCACCGCGATCGCGTTCGAGATCATCAAGAACCTCGGCGGGCTCTACCTCAAGTCAGTGCTCGGCAGCCCGGCGGGAGCAGCGTTCGGGCCGATTCTGGGCATCATGGTCTTCGCCTACCTCGCGTCGCGGATCATCCTGTACGCCACCGCGTGGTGCGCCACCGATCCGATCAACGAGGATTTCCAGGTCGACGACGAGATCGCCGAGACACAGCAGCGACCGGTGGTGATTCGTCCGACCGTTGAGGTCAGTCCGATGCCGAAGGTCGGTGCACTCGTCGGTGCCGCAGCGGTCGGAGCCGCGGTCGGTATGGTGATCCGGCGCGTCCGCGGCGACTGACGATCTGCGGTACAGGTCAACGGCGGTGCCGCGCGACGAGGCGGGTGGCCGCGGCCACTAGGATCACGACCGCGAGCGCGACGACCAGCCCGATGAGAACGCGGGTGGCCCTCGAGTGCTCGGTGATCGGTTGACGAGCGATATCCGCCTGCGTCGTCATTGTCGATGATCCCGATGCCGTGGTGGCCGATGTTGATGTCGGTGTGTTCGGACCTGCCACGAGGTCACCCACCCGCGTGTAAGACGGTGCGTGGAATCCGTACTCCAGCAGCGATTGTGCTTGGGTCCAATAATTGTCGTCGCCGGTCGACAGACCGTACATCTGCACGATCAGGATGGTCCTGTCGCCGTGGCGGGCGGCTCCCACGAAGGTTTTCAGTGCGTCGTCGGTGTACCCGGTCTTGCCGCCGAGAATTCCTGGATAGCCTTGCAGCAGTAGCTGATCCGAGGTCTGCATCTGGTATCCGGGGTGCGGTGTGTCGCTGGGCACGTCCGAGCGGGGTGGGTATCCGGGGAAGTGGTAGGTGGGTGTGGAGATGATTTCCCGGAATGTCGAATTACCCATCGCGGCACGGAAGATCAGCGCCAGGTCGTAGGGCGAGGTGGACATGCCTGCGGCATCGAGGCCCGATGGTGTCGTCGCCCGGGTGTCCAGCGCGCGCAGATGCGCTGCGAGCGAGTTCATCTTGGTGAGTGTGCTTGATACCCCGCCCAGTTCACGCGCGAGCGCGTGCGCGCAATCGTTGCCGGAGACGATCAGCAGCCCGCTGAGCATGTCGCGCACGGTGTAGTGCCCGCCCGGGCCCATGCCACACGAATCGCCTTCCTGGCTCCAGTCCTCGGCGGTCGGCACGACTGTCTTGTCGAGGTCGAGTCCGGCATCGAGGACGGTCAGGGCCAGCAGCACCTTGATCGTCGACGCCGGGCGGTAGCGCCCGTGTGGGTCCTTGGCGGCGATGATCGCGCCTGTGTCCAGGTCGGCGACCAGCCAGGCCGCCGAGGTAAGACGTTCGGGGGTCGGGCCGGCGTCGGGGTCGGCGATCACCCCGCATGCCGACAGGCGCTCGCCGCCGATGGCCGGCGTGGGGACCGGGAGTGCAGTGGGCGTCGTTGAGCCGGGTGCGACAACCTCGGAGGCGTCGACCGGCGGCGGCGGGGTGTGCCGATGCGGACACTGATCGGTGACCGGTGTGGTTGCCGGCGGAACGGCGACGGCGGCTCCGGGTGCGCTCATCAGGGCCGCGGCACACACCGCTGCCAGGATCGCGCTGATCCGTCGGCCACGGTGCGTATTCCCCCACGTCACTGCAGCGACGTTACCAGCGGTGTCATTTCGGCGGCCGGTCGTGCAGGCGACGCCGGGACCGGATGTCGGCCGGTCAGAGCAATGCGTAGGCCTCGGTCAGCACCGAGCGCAGGATCTGCTCGATCTCGTCGAACTCGGCCTGGCCGGCGATCAGTGGCGGGGCCAGCTGGACGACCGGGTCGCCGCGGTCGTCGGCGCGGCAGTACAGACCGGCGTCGAAGAGCGCCGTAGACAGGAATCCCCGGAGAATGCGTTCGGCCTCGGCGTCGCTGAACGACTCCTTGGTGGTCTTGTCCTTGACGAGTTCGATGCCGTAGAAGTAGCCCTCGCCGCGGACATCGCCAACGATCGGAAGATCGTGCAACTTCTCCAGCGTGGCGCGGAACACGGGGGCGTTGGTCTTGACGTGGTCGTTGATGCCTTCGCGTTCGAAGAGGTCGAGATTGGCCAGCGCCACCGCCGCCGACACCGGATGCCCACCGAAGGTGTAGCCGTGCGGGAAGGTGGTCGATCCGTCGTTGAACGGCTCGAAGAGCCGGTCGCTGGCGATCATCGCACCGATCGGCGAATAGCCGGAGGTCATTCCTTTGGCGCAGGTGATGATGTCGGGCTGATAGCCGAAGTCTTCGCAGGCGAACATCGAGCCGATGCGGCCGAATGCGCAGATCACCTCGTCGGAAACGAGTAGGACGTCGTACTGATCACAGATCTCACGGACCCGCTCGAAGTACCCCGGCGGCGGCGGGAAGCACCCGCCGGCGTTCTGTACCGGCTCGAGGAACACCGCCGCGACGGTCTCGGGGCCCTCGAATTCGATGGCCTCGGCGATGCGGTCGGCCGCCCAGCGTCCGAACTTCTTGGGATCGGCGGCCAGATCCTCGTCGGGCGCGCGGTAGATGTTGGTGTTGGGTGCCCGGAACCCGCCGGGAGTCAGTGGCTCGAACATCTGCTTGAGCGCCGGGACGCCGGTGATCGCCAACGCGCCCTGCGGGGTTCCGTGATAGGCGACCGCTCGCGAGATCACCTTGTGCTTCATCGGTTTTCCGGTCAGCTTGAAGAACTGCTTGGCCAGCTTCCATGCACTCTCCACCGCCTCGCCGCCGCCGGTGGTGAAGAAGACCCGGTTGAGATCACCGGGTGCGTAGGCGGCCAGGCGCTCGGCCAGTTCGATGGTCGGCGGTGTCGCATACGACCACACCGGGAAGAAGGCGAGCTCCTGGGCCTGGCGAGCGGCTGCTTCGGCCAGCTCGACGCGACCGTGGCCGGCCTGCACCACGAACAGACCGGCGAGGCCGTCGAGGTAGCTGCGCCCGCGGTCGTCGAAGATGCGGACACCCTCGCCGCGGGTGATCACCGGCGGAGTGATGCCCTCGCCGTGTCGGGCGAAGTGGCCCCACAGGTGCGCGGCGCTACGTGCTCCGAGAGAGGATCCGTCGACGGAGGGTCGGGCGGTAGTGGTCATCGTGTTCCCCAATTATATTGTTGTTTAACGAGTTTCAGATATACCAGGGTCTCCGTACCGGTGACCTCAGGATGTGTGCGGACGGTCCGGTTGAGGATCGAGAGAAGATGATCGTCGTCCTCGCAAACCACCTCGATGAGGATGTCGAACGAGCCGGCGGTCAGTACCACATAGTCAATCTCTGGATTCCCGGCGAGTGCCGTGGCCAGTTCCTCGGTGTCGCCGGTGCATCGGATGCCGATGAGGGCCTGGCGGGCGAACCCCAACTTGAGGGGATCGGTGACCGCGACGATCTGCAGTAGTCCGCTCTCGCTCAGCTTCTGCACGCGGTTGCGTACCGCAGCCTCCGAGAGTCCGACCTCCTTGCCGATCGACGCATACGAACTGCGTCCGTCGGCTTGCAGTAGCTCGATGATTCTCTTCGCGGTGCCGTCGAGATGCGGGTGAGAGACTTCAGGCACTCACCGAGCTTGACGGATTCAGTGATAAAGTGCAAGTGGTACTTCTGATTTCGTCATAAGAAATCGGAAATGAATCGCGAATCCGTACTGTGGACGGTAGGATCACCGGTGTGGCGACCACCAGTATTCCGTCCGGATGGATCGCCGGCGCGCCGATCGGCGGTGCCGGGCCGGACCATACCGTTGTCGATCCTGCCACCGGTGAGCCTGTTGCGGAGGTGGCATTGGCCGGATCGGCCGAAGTCGATGCCGCCGTATCGGCAGCACGTGCTGCCCAAAGGGATTGGGGTGCAGCAACTCCCGCGCAGCGTTCCCAGGTGCTCGGGGCGCTCGCGGCCGCGCTCGATGCCCAAGCCGATCTGCTCGCCGAGCAGGAGACCGCACACACTGGCAAGGCGATCCGGCTCTCCCGTGAGTTCGATGTGCCGGGCAGCATCGACAACGTCCGCTTCTTCGCCGGTGCCGCCCGCATCCTGGAGGGCAAGGCCAGCGGCGAGTACTCCGGCGATCACACCAGCTCGATCCGCCGCGAGCCGGTGGGCGTCGTCGGGTCGATCACCCCGTGGAACTACCCGCTGCAGATGGCGGTCTGGAAGGTGTTGCCCGCGTTGGCTGCCGGGTGTGCCGTAGTGCTCAAACCGTCCGAACTGACACCGCTGACCACGCTGACCCTGGCGCGGCTGGCCACCGAGGCGGGTCTGCCCGATGGTGTGTTCAACGTCGTGGTCGGCACCGGCGCGGACGTCGGTGCCGCGATCGCCGGTCATCCCGGTGTGGACACGGTCACCTTCACGGGCTCGACCGCGGTCGGCCGGACGGTGATGGGTCAGGCCGCCACCCACGGCACCCGCGTGCAACTCGAACTCGGCGGCAAGGCTCCGTTTGTCGTCTTCGACGACGCCGACCTCGATGCGGCCATCGCCGGTGCCGTCGCCGGATCTCTCATCAACGCCGGTCAGGACTGCACGGCGGCCACCCGGGCGATCGTGGCCGCCGACCTCTACGACGACTTCGTCGCCGGGGTTGCCGAGGTGATGCGATCGGTGGTGATGGGTGATCCACGGGATCCGGCCACCGACATGGGGTCGCTGATTTCGACCGCCCACCGCGACAAGGTCGCGCAGATGGTGGCGCGCGCCCCGGCGCAGGGCGCCCGGGTTGTCCTCGGCGGGCAGGTGCCCGACGGTCCGGGCGCGTTCTATCCACCGACGCTGATCGCCGACGTCGCCGAATCGTCGGAGATCTATCGCGACGAGGTGTTCGGCCCGGTGCTGACCGTTTCGGCGTTCACCGACGACGACGATGCCATGCGCCGCGCCAACGACACCATCTACGGGCTCGCGGCCTCGGCGTGGACCCGTGACGTCTACCGCGCCGGCCGTGCCTCCCGGGAGATCCACGCCGGGTGTGTGTGGATCAACGACCACATTCCGATCCTCAGCGAGATGCCGCACGGTGGCGTCGGCGCCTCGGGCTTCGGCAAGGACATGTCCATGTACTCGCTCGAGGAGTATCTCACCGTCAAACACGTCATGAGTGACAATACCGGTGTCGTGCAAAAGGATTGGCATCGAACGGTGTTCGCTGATCCGGGTCGGGGATCGCGATGACGTGGGCAAGCGCACCCGGACGCCGCGCCGTCGAGATGGTGGCACAGGCCGCGCCGACGTCGTATTGGCTGGACCGGCCCGACCGCCCCGCCCCGCGTGCACGGCTGGCGGAGGAGATCGACGCCGACCTGCTGGTCGTCGGCGGTGGCTTCACCGGGCTGTGGACCGCGGTGACAGCCGCCGAACGGGACCCGAGCAGGCGAATCGTACTGGTCGAACGTGACCGCATCGCCGAACACGCCTCCGGCCGCAACGGCGGATTCTGCTCGTCGAGTATCACTCACGGTCTCGGCAACGGCATCGACCGCTTCGAGGACGAGATGGACACCCTGCTGCGTCTGGGGGGTGAGACGCTCGACGAGATCGAGGCCGCACTGGCGCGTCTGGGCATCGACGCCGACGCCGAGCGCACCGGTGAACTCGACATCGCCAACGCCGACTGGCAGATCGACGATCTTCGGCAGACATCCTCGGCGGCAGCATTTCTCGGCAAGGTGATGCCGTTGCTGCCGGGGCCGCAGGCGCGTGCGCGGGTGAACTCGCCGATGGTCAAGGCCGCGCTCTTCGACCCCGAGGTGATCATGCTCGACCCCGCGAAACTCGCGTGGGGGCTGGCTGCGGCCGCCGAGCGGCTAGGGGTACGCATATACGAACACACAGAGGTGTCCGGGCTCAGTCGCGAGAATGACCGCATGAGGGCGCGAACCGGATTCGGTGACGTCGTCGCCGACCGCGTGGTCCTCGCGACCTCGGCGAGTCCGTCTCTCGTGCGCCGACTTCGGCCCTACACGGTTCCGGTGTGGGATTACGCCCTGATGACCGAGCCCCTCGACGCCGAGCGTCGGGCAGCGCTGGGTTGGGCCGGACGAGAGGGCCTGGCCGATTGCGGTCCACGCTTTCATTACTTCCGCTTGACCGCCGACGATCGGATTCTTTTCGGCGGTTGGGATGCGCTCTACCACTTCGGTTCCGACGACTCGCGGCGTCATGAATACGAGCCCGCCGAGTTCGCGCTGCTGGCCGAACACCTGTTGCAGATGTTCCCGCAGCTCGAGGGTGTCCGCGCCAGTCACACCTGGGGTGGTGTGGTCGACACCTGCTCACGGTTCTGTGCTTTCTGGGACCGATCACACGGTGGTCGGGTGGTCACCACGGTCGGCTTCACCGGGCTCGGCGTCGGGGCCTCGCACTTCGCCGCGGCGACCTCACTCGATCTCATCGACGGCTTGTCGACCGAGCGTACCGCTCTGAAGATGGTGCGCTCCAAGCCGATTCCGTTTCCGCCGGAACCGCTGCGGTGGGCCGGGATCACGCTGACCCGCCACCAACTCGCCCGCAGCGAGCGTCGCGAGGGCAAACGAGGCGCATGGCTGACCGTGATGGACAAGGTCGGGCTCGGCTTCGACAGCTGATACGTGGACGCGATCAACCGATCTGGTGGTTGCCGATCGATCGCGCCACGAGCCGCTGGTGACGCCGAGCAGGTCGACGGGTGCAGTGGCACACACCCGGTGTCCGTTGTGCGAGGGCGGGCAACGATGCCGAGAGCCTCGGTCTGTGGGGGTCGCAGGAAGTTGACCGACATCGAGGTCGTCACGCCCCGCCAGCGTGTCCGGAATCTTGCGACCGGCCCATGCCGCCGCCATGATGCAGACATCGGCGCGTGCGCTCGGCGCTCCGCCGTGCACGACCTGGCCGATGATGGTCCTCTTCGTTCCGCAGGGGCATCCGGAGCTCTGCTCGGACGTCGCCGATCGCCTTGACGCAGGGCTCTGGTGTCTGGGTCCTGGGTGTCTCGGCTGTCGTGGGTGTGGCCGAGCGTGTCGGCATCGCACTGACCCCTCGACGGCTATGTCGGTGACCGAAAGGCGTAAGCGTAGGCGTACGCGGTACTCGCGGTTCGGGTGGCTCACGTCCACGACGAGCGGATGCACGCGGTGCTGGCCGATCGGATCGGCAGCTCGGCCGCGCAGGCGGTGCGTGAGGAATCCGTGCGGTTCCACGCCACGAGCCGCTGGCATTGCGGCTGTTCGCCTTCAGCGCCGTTGAGGAGTCGGTGGCCGCCAACTGATCGACGAGGCTGTGCGCCTGTACCTTGCGCGGATCGATGAGGTGACTGACGCGCGTGAGGGTTATCCGATGACGACGGCGTCGAACCAGCGGCGGATGAGCGTTGCTGCGAGTGGCGCGGTAATCGTTTCTGCGGCAGCGACATCCGCGGCGACGGACCTCGGTGCACCGGGGCCGAGGGCGGAGACGAGTTCACCGCGGTAGTGCTCGACGTCGAGCCATGCGCGCAGCAGATCGGTGTCGACCTCGAGGTGGAATTGCACCCCGTAATTCCGTCCGTGGCAGAACAGCTGATTCTCGTATCGTTGCGAGCCGGCCAGTCGGGTCGCCCGATCGGGGAGTGTGAACGTGTCGTAATGCCAGTGCATCGCCGGGAACGTCGATTCGGTGACCGCCGAGAACACCGCGTCGGTGCGAGCGTCATCGGTGAGCGTCACCTCAGCGACGCCGATCTCGCCGGCCGGGCCGGTGAACACGCGCGCTCCCAGCGCGCGGGCAAGTAGCTGTGATCCGAGGCAGACACCCCAGATCGGGACGTCGGCGGCCACCGCCGCGGTGAGGAATGCGATCTCGGTGTCGATCCACGGCAGGGTGGCGCCGTCGTTGGCGCCCATCGGCCCGCCCATCACGAGGATGCCGGCGAAGTCCCGGGGATCGGTCGGCAGATTCTCTCGCCAAGTGCGAATGGTACGGACGTCGGCGAGGCCGGCCAGTCCTGTGCCGTAGGTGCCCGACGATTCGCATTCAGCATGGCGCAGTTCGAGAATCGTCGGACGGGTCATGACGGTGGGGATGCGGGGTCACCCGAGCGCGGGACCACGAGCACCGGTGCCGTCGTCCAGCGCAGGATGCGGGCCGCGGTACTGCCCAGGAACACCCGGTTCTCGGCGCCGAGGTGACCCGAGCCGACCGCCACGAGATCGTTGTCATCCCACCGCAGATTGTCGAGGGCCTCGTCGAGCGTGGGTCCGTCGGCGACGAGCACCTCGATGTCGAGGTCGGAGTTGACGGTGGCTCGCGTCTTCTCCAGCAGATCCCGGACCACCTCGACGCGGCGTGCGCGCGCGCTGCGCGAGACATCGTCGTCGAAAGGCGACTCCAGCGATACCAGGGAGACCAGACGCAGATCCAGGTGCGCTTGTTCAGCGAATGTCAGCGAGAACGGCAGGGGATTACTGGTGGTGGGCTTGACCGGCACCGCAACGGTGATCATGTCGAGGGCGACCTCGGTCCGGTCGGCGTACCCGCGCGGGGCCAGCGCCACCGGCAGCGGTGCCGAGTGCAGCAATTCGGTGCTGACCGTACCCAGCGTATGCCGGCTGATCAGCCCGTCCCCGGTACCGCCGACCACGATCATCTCGGCGTCGGCCTGCTGGGCCAGACCGATGAGGCCGTCGGTGAACGACTCGTCGACCACCACCACTGTGCGTGTCTCGATGTCGTCGGGAATACGTGCGGCGCCGGCGGCCAGCCACGCAGAGGCCTGGTTTTCCAGTCGAGCCTGATACTGCTCGACGCCGGGATGCCCGTCGTAGGGGACGGGGTGCACCACGCACACGAGATCGATGGCCGCACCGGTCTTCCGGGCGATCGCGACCGCGAGTGCGATACCGTCGTCGCCCGACGGTGTGGCGAGATAGCCGACGGTTAGTCTCGGGCGTGCCGGGGAATCAGTAGACATCGGGAACCTTTACTTCGGTCGTGGCGGTCAGTGTCTTGCCCTGGAAGAACTCTCGGCGGTGGGCGAAGCAGGCCAACATGAGCGGGATGCCGAGGACCAGCATGCCGACGCCGAGGATGAACACGCCGCCGACCGGACCGACCGAGGTGGCGCCGTAGTCCGGGTTGAACATGTCGATGGCGCTCTTGAAGAACGCCCATGTCATTGCGAGGCCACCGAGGAGTGGGAACAGACCACGCATGAAGAAGTTGCGGGCGGAGGAGAACAGCGTCCGTCGGAAGTACCAGAACGATGAATACGCGGTGATCCCGTAGTAGAAGGCCACCGCCAGACCGAGCGAGGCGATCGAGTCGGCCAGCGTGTTCTGGCTCGCTATTGACAGGACGAGGTAGAAGGCCAACGCCGAAACACCCATCACCGCGGTGCCGAACGCGGGCGTCATGTAGCGGGGGTGGATCTTCGCGAAGCGATCCGGGATCGCCTTGTACACCGCCATGGACAGGCTGCCCCGGGCGGTCGGCAGAATCGTCGACTGGGTCGAGGAGATGGCCGAGACGCTGACCGTCAGAAGCAGGGCGGCGGCGAGGATCCCGCCGGCCACCGGTTTGCCGAGAATGGTCAGCACGTCGTCGGTGTTCTCGGGGTTGTTGAGTCCGATGCCGGTGTCGCCGAAACCGGCGAAAGCCTGGACGGCATAGGCCACGAGTACATAGGTGGCAACAAGGATCAGGCAGGTGATCACCGCGGCCCGGCCGGGCGTCTTCTCCGGATCCTTGGTCTCCTCACCGACGGCCAGGCAGGCATCCCAACCCCAGTAGATGAAGATACATAGGATCACCGCTGCCGCGATCTCGGACTGGCTCAGTCCGCTCGGCCACAGCCAGCTCCACTCCGGTGAGATCGCCTGCGGGCCGGCATGCCCCGTACCGACCTTGACCAGCGCGATGACGCTCGCGAGGATCAGGACGCCGAACTGGATGAACATCAGGGCCGAGAGCAATCGCTCGCTGATGACGATGCCCCGAATACTCACCCAGGTCATCCCAGCGATGAAGACACAACCGAGCAGCACCTTGACCCACAAGGTGTCGGCCAGGCTCTCCAGGCCGAGGAACTTGAGGAGATATACCGCGGCGATCTCGGCGACGTTGGCCAGCACGATGATGGCCGATACGGCCAGCCCCCACCCGCCGATCCAGCCGACCCACGGGCCGAACGCCTTGGTTCCCCAGGTGAAGGTGGTTCCGCAGTCCGGGGTGTCCTTCGATAGCTCGCGGTAGGCGAACGCCACCAGCAGCATCGGGATGAAGGCGAGGACGAACATCGCCGGCGCCTTGCTGTGGACCGCAGCCACCACGTACCCCAATGTGGCCGCCAGGCTGTAGGCCGGCGCGACCGCCGACAGCCCGATGATCACATTGCCGACGAGGCCGATGGAACCGGCTCGTAAACCCTTGTCGCCCTGAATCTCGGCGTGAACGCTTTCGGTCAATGTCCTGCTCCCACTCATGTCAGTGTGCTGGAGACAGAGTAGGGTTTCCGTCATCAGTGTGCAGCGCGATGACGGAATTAGTGACAACAGTCCACAATTGTTGTGGAATCCGTCTTCAACTCGGTGTCTGTCCGTGTTTTCACCACTGGCATACCGCCATCGCCGCGGGCCCTTCGGCGTCGCCGGTCGCCACCGTGCGCGTGCCCGAGGTGACGGTGCAGTGTGCGACTTCGCCGCCGGAGATGAACACGACACGGTGGGTGTCCCGCCGGTCGTCGGTGGGGGTCAGGGCCAGCGACCCGGTCCATCGGCCGTCCTGTGCGTTGTGCTCGGTGAGCCGCACCTCGAACTGATGTCGGGGGCGGCCGTTTGCGTTGTACCAGAGCAACTGCTCGTTCACCTCCTCGTCGGAGGCGATCGTGATGGTCTGGAGTAGCGAAGGAGATTGGGGCGCAGACGGATTCGTGAGATCGGTCGATGCCGCCACCGGCGGCGGGGTGAGACCCGCGGTGAGGAGCCCGGTCGATACGGCGGCGAGGACGAGCAGGACGAAGGGATGTGGGCGGGTGTTCAGGTGAGTCATGACCGATTGGACGCAGCGGGTGCCCGATCGGTTCCGGGGGGGCCTATGGTTCTCGTCAAGCGGCGCCCAGATCGGCATCGCCGAGACCACACTCGCACAGGCCGCCGACGCTCGCGATCGAGGTTGCGTCGCCGTCGACACTGTACCGGCGTACCGGCTCGTCGACTGTGCCGGCACACCGGCCCCGTCCGACGATTCAGGCCCGCACCGAAATCGGTGCGGGCCTGAATCGGGGCTGCAGAGAGGTGGCTGGTGTCCCGCTGCGAAACGGTCAGCTGCGAAAGGGTCAGCGCGAGAACATGAGTGCGCGCTTGACCTCCTGGATCGCCTGGGTGACCTGGATGCCACGCGGGCAGGCGTCGGTGCAGTTGAAGGTGGTGCGGCAGCGCCACACGCCGTCGACGTCGTTGAGGATGTCGAGACGCTCGACGGCGCCCTCGTCACGACTGTCGAAGATGAAGCGGTGTGCGTTGACGATGGCTGCCGGTCCGTAATAGCTGCCTTCGTTCCAGAACACCGGGCAGCTGGTGGTGCAGCACGCGCACAGGATGCACTTGGTGGTGTCGTCGAAACGGGCGCGGTCTGCCGCGGACTGGATGCGCTCGCGGGTCGGCTCGTTGCCACTGGTGATCAGGAACGGCTTGATCGCCCGGTAGGCGTCGAAGAACGGCTCCATGTTGACCACGAGATCTTTCTCCACCGGAAGCCCCTTGATGGGCTCGATGGTGATGGTGATCTCCTTGTTCTTGTCTTTCGGGAGCAGATCCTTCATCAGCAGCTTGCAGGCGAGCCGGTTCACGCCGTTGATGCGCATGGCGTCCGACCCGCACACCCCGTGGGCACAACTGCGCCGGAAGGTGAGCGTGCCGTCGAGGTAGCCCTTGACGTAGAGCAACAGGTTCAGCAGGCGGTCGGTCGGCAGTGCCGGGACGCGGAAACTCTCGAAACCCTGCGCGTCCGGGTTCTCCGGGTTGAATCGGTAGATCTTGAGCGTCACCATCGTCGCCTCGTCCGGAACCGCGGGCAATGGCGGGTCGTCGGACGAGGGAGCCGGATTCTCCATGGTCACTGTCATCAGTACTTACGCTCCATCGGCTCGTAGCGGGTCTGGATGACGGGCTTCCAATCCAGCTCGATGTCGCTGAGCAGATCGTCACCCTTCTTGTAGGCCATCGTGTGGCGCATGTAGTTGACGTCGTCGCGGTTGGGATAGTCCTCGCGGGCGTGGCCGCCGCGCGACTCCTTGCGGTTCAGTGCGCCGACGACGGTGACCTCGGCCATCTCCAACAGGAAGCCGAGTTCGATGGCCTCGAGCAGATCGGAGTTGAACCGCTTGCCCTTGTCGTGCACACGGATGTGGGCGTAGCGCTCCTTGAGCGCATGGATGTCGGTGAGCGCCTGCTTGAGGGTCTCCTCGGTGCGGAACACCGACGCATTGGCGTCCATCGAGGCCTGCAACTCGGTCCGGATGTCGGCGACCCGCTCGTGTCCATGCTCGGACAGGATCGTCTCGAGCCACGCGTCGACCATCGCGGTCGGGTTCTCCGGCAGCTCGGTGAACTCGGCGGAGTTGGCGTATTCCGCGGCGGCGATCCCGGCCCGGCGACCGAAGACGTTGATGTCGAGCAGCGAGTTGGTGCCCAGGCGGTTGGCGCCATGCACCGACACGCACGCGCACTCGCCGGCGGCGTAGAGGCCATGGACCACATCGGTCGCGTTGCGCAGGACCTGACCCTCGATGGTGGTCGGGATGCCACCCATCACATAGTGGCAGGTCGGGAACACCGGCACCCATTCGGTCACCGGGTCGACGCCGAGGTAGGTGCGGGCGAACTCGGTGATGTCGGGAAGCTTCTCGTTGAGGACGTCTTCGCCGAGGTGGGTCACGTCGATGTAGACGTAGTCCTTGTTCGGGCCGGCGCCCCGGCCCTCGAGGACCTCGAGAACCATCGAGCGCGCGACGATGTCGCGGGGCGCGAGGTCCTTGATGGTGGGGGCGTAGCGCTCCATGAAGCGTTCACCGTCCACGTTGCGCAGGATGCCGCCCTCGCCACGGACCGCCTCGGAGATGAGGATGCCCAGACCGGCCAGACCGGTTGGATGGAACTGATGGAACTCCATGTCCTCCAACGGAAGTCCCTTGCGGAACACGATGCCCATGCCGTCACCGGTGAGGGTGTGGGCGTTGGAGGTGGTCTTGTACATACGACCCGAACCGCCGGTGGCGAAGATGATCGACTTGGCGTGGAAGACGTGGAGTTCACCGGTGGCGAGCTCATAGGCGACGATGCCGGTGGCGACGGGCTCGCCGGCCTCGTTCTCGGTGAGGCAGAGATCGAGCGCGTAGTACTCATTGAAGAACTCGACGTCGTGCTTGACGCAGTTCTGGTACAGGGTCTGCAGGATCATGTGGCCGGTGCGGTCGGCGGCGTAACACGCACGCCGGACCGGTGCCTTCCCGTGATCGCGGGTGTGACCACCGAAACGCCGCTGATCGATGCGGCCCTCGGGGGTGCGGTTGAACGGCAGACCCATCTTCTCCAGATCGAGCACCGCGTCGATGGCCTCCTTGGCCATGATCTCAGCGGCGTCCTGGTCGACGATGTAGTCGCCACCCTTGACGGTGTCAAAGGTGTGCCACTCCCAGTTGTCTTCCTCGACGTTGGCCAGGGCGGCACACATCCCGCCCTGAGCCGCGCCGGTGTGGCTGCGGGTGGGGTAGAGCTTGGTCAGTACTGCGGTGCGGGCGCGGGGGGCGGCCTCGATCGCCGCGCGCATCCCGGCGCCGCCGGCGCCGACGATCAGGACGTCGTAGCGGTGTTCCTGCATGTGTTTCGAATCTCCTGGAGTCGACGAGGGCGGGGCGTCAGAGACGAGAGTCCGTGGCGTCAGTTGACGCTGGTGACGTCAAAGGTCAGAAGCGCGTAGGTACCGAGTACCAGCACGAGGATCATCGAGATCCCGAGCAGCACGTTGAGCCAGAACCGGGTGGAGTCCTTGCGCGAATAGTCGGCGATGACGGTGCGCACACCGTTACCACCGTGCAACTGGGCCAGCCACAGCATCGTCAGGTCCCAGATCTGCCAGAACGGCTCCTTCCATCGCGCCGCCACAAAGGGGGCGTCGATGCGATGCACACCGTTGTCCCAGGCCAACATGATGAACATGTGCCCGATGGTCAGAATGATCAGCGCCAGACCGGAGAAGCGCATGAACAGCCACGCGTACTTCTCGAAGTTGCCGCCCTTACGGGCACGCGGGGCGCGCGGATTGTCGAGACTGGCCGGCCGGTCGTAGTCGGTTCCGAGCGTCTTGGCCAGGTGTGGGGAGGATGCGGTCATCGGTGATCTCTCCTAGAACGAGTGCTCGATGAGAATCTGCAGGAGCCGCACGGCGGCGGCGGCGAAGACGATCACGAACACCGTGAGGATCGTCCACAGCATCTGCCGCTGGTACTTGGCGCCCTTCGACCAGAAGTCGACCAGGATGATGCGCACGCCGTTGAGAGCGTGGTAGAGCACGCAGGCGACGAGACCGATCTCCATGAGGCCGATGATCGGCGTCTTGTAGGTCTCGATGATCTCGGAGTACTTGTTCGGATCGATCCGGATGACCGCGGTATCCAGCACGTGGACGAACAGGAAGAAGAAGATGGTGACACCAGTGATCCGGTGAAGCACCCACGACCACATCCCGGGGTCGCCTCGGTACAGAGATCGCTTGCGCACCGGGTCGGGTGCGGTGTCGGTCGGGGTGCTCATTGCGAAATTGGCCTCCAACATCGTCGATGGACTCTGGCGGGAGCCTGCATCTTCAGGCTCCACCACGGACCCATGCAACAGACTCTAAACCTATGCTGAGGGCGGTCGAAAACTGCCCGAACAGATTTGGGCGACAAGAGATTCCGACTTAGGTTTGCCTTACCACTACTACGACGGCGTGCCGATGGGTGTCATTCGGCGCCGCACTGCTCACCGGGAGTTTGCCCTGTCTGCTGAAATTGACTGGAAGATGTTGCGCCACAAGGCGAATGAGATGATTGACCGCGCCTATGCGCCCTACTCTCGGTTCCCCGTCGGTGCGGCCGGGTTCACCGCCGAGGGTGATCTGGTGGCCGGTGGCAATGTGGAAAATGTCTCATACGGACTCGGTGTCTGCGCCGAGGTCTCGTTGGTGTCGGCACTGATCGGCTCGGGCCGATCACGACTGCGTGCGGTGAGCGTGTGCGATCCGCGTGGGGTGGTGCTCATGCCGTGTGGACGGTGCCGACAGGTGCTCTGGGAGTTCGGTGGGCCGGATCTGCTCGTCGATCATGCAGACGGGCCCCTGCGGCTCGCCGAGTTGTTGCCGTACGCATTCGGGCCCGACGACCTCGCCGCCGGAACCCTCGACGGCCGGGCAACCCTCGGCGGCCAGGCAACCCTCGGCGGCCAGGCAACCCTCGACGGCGATGGACAGCCGCGATGAGTCCCGAGATCATCGACGTGATCTCGGTGATCGCCACCAAACGCGACGGCGGCTCGCTGAGCGACGCGCAGATCCGCTGGGTTGTCGACGGCTATACGCGGGGATCGGTCGCGCCGGAGCAGATGTCGGCGTTGCTGATGGCGATCGTGCTGCGCGGCATGGACCGTCGTGAGATCTCCACCTGGACGCAGGCGATGATCGACAGCGGGCGGCGCGCGGACTTCGGGGATCTGCGCCGCGACGGTCGGCCGCTGCGCACCGTCGACAAGCACTCCACCGGCGGAGTCGGGGACAAGATCACCCTGCCGCTCGCGCCCCTGGTCGCCTCGTATGGTGTTGCGGTGCCCCAACTGTCGGGCCGAGGCCTCGGCCACACCGGCGGCACGCTGGACAAGCTCGAGTCCATTTCAGGGTGGCGTGCGGACCTGTCGATGGACCAGATGCTTATCCAGCTCGAAGCGGTGGGCGCGGTGGTGTGCGCGGCGAGTCCCGACCTGGCACCCGCCGATCGCCTGCTCTACGCGTTGCGGGACATCACCGGCACCGTCGCATCGATCCCGTTGATCGCCAGCTCGATCATGAGCAAGAAGATCGCCGAGGGTACCGGCGCGCTGGTGCTCGACGTCAAGGTCGGCTCGGGTGCGTTTCTCCCCGAACTCGATTCCGCCCGCGAACTCGCGACCATCATGGTCGAACTCGGACACCGCGCCGGGGTGGCGACCTCGGCGCTGCTGACCGATATGGACACCCCGCTCGGACGCTGTGCGGGCAACGCCGTCGAGGTCGCCGAATCACTCGAGGTGCTCGCCGGCGGCGGGCCCGCCGACGTCGTCGAACTGACGGTGGCCCTGGCGCGGGAGATGCTTGGGGCAGCCGGGATCTCCGACGTCGACCCCGCCGAGCACCTGCGCAACGGCCGCGCCATGGACTCCTGGCGCGCGATGATCGCCGCGCAGGGCGGTGATCCGGATGCACCGCTGCCCCGGGCCCGGCACACAGACGTCGTCGTCGCCGAGACATCCGGTCGTGTGCGACGGCTGGACGCGCGAGCGGTCGGCGACGCCGCTTGGCGACTGGGCGCCGGGCGGTCGGTACCCGGTGAGGCCGTGCAGTCCGAGGCGGGGGTGCAGTGGCACGTGCTTCCCGGTGAGTTCGTTGAGGCGGGTGCGGCCCTGTTCACGCTGCACACCGCGACTCCCGAACGGTTCGGTCCCGCGCGGGCAACGTTGGCGGGGGCCGTCGACATTGCCGCCGAGCCGAACGCCGACGGTTCCGGTGCCGCACCCGAGGCCGCTGCTGTCGCCCGGCCGCTGGTGATCGAACACGTTAGGTTCGACTCATGACGTCGATCCCGCCGCGTTCCCCGCTCGATCCCGCTGCCCTGACCCTCGCACCGAAGGTTCTGTTGCACGATCACCTCGACGGCGGCCTGCGGCCGTCGACCGTGGTGGAGTTGGCCCGGGAGACCGGCTATGACGAGCTGCCTGCGGAGTCGGCCGCCGACCTCGCAGTGTGGTTCCGTGACGCGGCCGACAGTGGTTCACTGGAGCGCTATTTGGAGACCTTCGCCCACACCGTGGGCGTCATGCAGACCGTCGATGCACTTGAGCGGGTCGCGGCCGAATGTGTGGAGGACCTCGCCGCCGACGGCGTCGTCTACGCCGAGGTCCGTTACGCACCTGAGCAGCATCTCGAGCGTGGGCTGGGGCTCGACGAGGTCGTCGAGGCGGTGTTGCGCGGGTTCGCGCAGGGCGAGCGGACCGCCATGGAGTCCGGCCGCCCGATCGCGGTGCGGTGTCTGGTCACCGCGATGCGCCACGCCGCGCGTTCCCGGGAGATCGCGGAACTGGCTGTGCGGTATCGCGATCGTGGGGTGGTGGGGTTCGACATCGCCGGTGCCGAGGCCGGTCATCCGCCGAGTCGCCATCTCGACGCCTTCGAATACATGCGGGCCAACTGCGCACCGTTCACCATCCATGCGGGCGAGGCGTTCGGGCTGCCGTCGATCCACGAGGCGATCGGCTTCTGTGGCACCGACCGGCTCGGGCACGGGGTGCGGGTGATCGACGACATCAGCCTGTCGCCCGGCGCGCAACCCGACGATGATTCGTTTCCCGGTGCCGAACTCGGCTTGATCGCGAGTATCGTGCGCGACAAGCGGATTCCGCTCGAGCTGTGCCCTAGTTCGAACGTGCAGACCGGGGCGGTGGCCTCGCTGGCACAGCATCCGTTCAACGTTCTGGCCCGGCTACGTTTCCGCGTCACCGTCAACACCGACAACCGGCTCATGAGCGACACCACCATGAGCAAGGAGTTCGCGAAACTTGCCGACCAATTCGGTTACGGCTGGGCCGATTTCGAGCGATTCACGGTCAACGCGATGAAGTCGGCGTTTGTCCACTTCGATGAGCGGCTGGCGTTCATCGATGACGTCATCAAGCCCGGCTACGCGGTACTGATGCAGGGCTGAGACCCGAGCGGAGATGACGAGCAGCGGTCACCCGCGCCGTCACCGCTTCTTGACGAGCCGATCCTCGAACTCGTGCTCAAGGGCTCGCCACGCCTCGGCCTCGTTGTCGAACGGGGGGCTCGGCGCCATCCGCTTGGGGTCGGGGTTGGTGGCGTAGTCGACGAACCAGCCCAGCGGGGTCGTCGAGCCCAGCGCCTGGGCCACCGAGTCGTCGCCGGCGTAATCGGCTGCGTCGGTGAACAATTCGACCGCCAGTTCCAGTTGATTGCGATCGATGCGCCGGGGACCGTCGGTGATGTCCTCGACAAGGCCGGGCAGCACGTAGACGTTGACGTCGATGACGTCGAATTCCAGGGAACCGTCGGTCGCCGCGACGCGGACGTCGTCGAACGTCGACACAGCCGAGAGGTCATGAGAGCTGTCCTCGGCGAGGAACTTCGACAGCGCGCGCGGAGAGGTGAAAACGAAGATCTTGCCGTCGTCACCGAGGAACACCGGATCGTCACCGAGGTAGCACCGCAACGAGAGGAACTCGCCGGTGCCGGTCACGATACGAATCGGGTCGATACCCACCGAGGCCCAGAAATCGTCGTCATCGAGGTCCTCGTCGTCCTCGTCGTCTTCGGCGATATCGGACTCGGAATCCTCGGGCGACTCGATATCGGGGTCGCCGACGAGGTCGAGGTCCTCGTCGGGCTCGTCCTCGTCCTCGGCGGAGGCGGCAGCCTCGAGTTCGGCCTCGGCGGTGGACGCCGCTGCCTTGTCGACCTCGGGTGTGCTGATGACCTCGTCGATCGCGTCGAGCACGTTGTCCCAGTGCTTGGCGATCAGTCGACCGATGCGCACCCACAGGTCGGTGCCGTCGCGTCCGGCGAAGTTGCGCGTGCCCGTGGTCACCGCACCGAGGATCGGGTTGCCGTTGAAGAACTTGGTGATGACGGTCAGTTCGCAGACCTCGCCGAGGATGCGCACGATCTCCAGTGCGTCCTCGAGTTCGGCGATCACCTCCGGCGTCGGGTCCTCGGCGGCCAGCTCGGGGACGCCCACCAAGTCGTAGGAATGGCGGTCGTCGGGGACCAGCTCATCGGCCTGCAGGCCCTTGACGGTTTCCCAGGCCGGGTGCTCGACGAGATCGTTGTCGTCGTCGGTGCGGATGAAGGCGACGAGCGCGGAAACGCTGGCGAAGACGTAGAGGTCCTCGTCGAGTCCGAGGAATGCCTCCCACTCGTCGTCGCCCTCCCGCCAGCGGGGTGCCCACAGGGTGAAGCTGTTTCCGTCGGTCAGTCCGAGCTCGATGGGGACAATGTCTCCGGCCATGACGTCACAGCGTAGCGATCGCGCCTGTGAGCGCCATACCGCCCCCACGACGGGCAGGTGAACTTCTGCATCGACACTCATCGCGGCCTGAAGAAGCCCTGAAAGCCCTGGCCGGCATTCGTCGTCCGCAGGGGTGCGATCTGGACGGGGTCCCCGGCCTCCACGAGTTGATTGTTGCCCACATAGATCGCGACATGACCGTCCCAGACCGCGAGGTCGCCGGGCATCAGATCGGCTTGGGCCACCGCGAATCCGGCGGAGTCCTGCTCCTGGGCCAGTCGCGGCAACTCCAGACCGGCCTGCCGATAGGCCCATTGAGTCAGGCCGCTGCAGTCGAAACCCCTGGGGTCGGTGCCGCCCCACACATACGGCACGCCCTGCTGGCTCAATGCCGCGCGTACCGCCGCGGCTGCGCGCACGTTCGGGGCGTAGGCGATTGACCCGTCGGGCAGTGTGATTGCGACCCCACCGTCGGTGACCTCGCCCTCGGCGGGTCGTCCAGCGGGACCGGCAACCGGGGCGGGCGCTTCGTGGCGGGCGAGCACGGCCAGCGCGGCGGTGTCGGCGGCGAGTTCCGCCCGGGTCCGTTCGACGACTGCCACGCCGCGCCCGACGTGGTCGATCGCCAGGGGCAGCAGTACCGCGAGTCCGGTGGGGGTGAACAGATCGGCACCGAGTGCGCGGGCAGCCTGGTCGAACGAGTCCACCAGCGACTCGAGCTGACCGGCGGCGTCGTGCACCCGCAGGGCCGCGGACTGCGTCAGCGTCACGACCTGCGCGTCGTCTCCGGTGATCGCGCTGGTGTGTCCGGCGGTCACCCGGGACGCGGCCTGGGCGGCCTCGGCGCCGCGTCCCTGCCATTGGGTGCCGAGTCTGGTGGCGGCGGCGAGCGCGTCGTCGCGGGCCGATGCCAGATCCGGCGCGAGGGCTGCGATGGCGCTGACCGGATCATTACCCGGCAGCACACCGGTTCCCAACGCCGTCAACAGGATTCGCAGTGGAGCGATCAACAGGTCGGCGGATGCCATCAGGAGTCCGCCTCCACGCCGGGCCCGCCGGCGATCGACAACGCGGTGGCCGACATGTCGTCGACACCGGTGTAGGCGGCCCCCGCAGCGGCACTGTCGCCGGATAGGGCCAGGTGGCGGTCGGCGACGGCGGTCAGTCGGGCGCGCCTGCTGTCGAGGACTCGGCCCAGGGTGGTGAGGAAGTCCGCGCCGATCAGCCCGAAGGTCAGTGCGAGGGGTGTGAGGTCGGTGGCGATCGCGTGTGCGCCGATCCGGGCCGAGGTAGCCGCCTCGCCGACGGCATGGGCAGACAGCGCCGTGGGGGATACGGAGAGTTGTTCGATCATGCAGATTTGGACGCAACGGCGGGCGTTCTGGTTCCATCGACGTGGCGGCCCGTGCGGCGAGGCCCGAGGAGGTCGGTCACCAGGCCTCACCAAGCCCCGCCCACTATGGTTTCCCCATGCCTGTTCACCCCCAGCCCGAGCACCCTGTTCCCGAACGACCCGAGTCCGAACGACCCGGGTCCACGAGCGCCCAGGCCGGTCGAACGTTGCCCGTACAGGTCGTCGATCATCCATTGGCCGCAGCCCGACTGGCGACGATGCGCGACAAGGGCACCGACAACCCGGCCTTCCGGGCTGCGCTGTCGGACCTGACGCAGATGCTCGTGTATGAGGCGCTGGCGGATGCGCCGAGCACGCAGGTGACCATCCAGACACCCATCGCCACGTGCACCGGCTCGCGACTTGCCAAGCCGCCGTTGCTGGTTCCGGTGCTGCGGGCAGGCTTGGGTATGGTTGAGCAGGCGCATGCGATGGTGCCCGAGGCGCTCGTCGGATTCGTCGGGGTGGCCCGCGACGAGGCGACGGCCACTCCGGTGCCCTACCTCGAATCGCTGCCCGACGATCTCGCCGGGCAGCCGGTCTTCGTGCTCGACCCGATGTTGGCGACCGGCGGTTCGATGTTGCACACCATCGAACTCCTGGTTGCGCGCAACGCCACCGACATCACCGTGTTGTGTGTGGTATCCGCACCCGAAGGCATTGCGGCGCTGGAGAAGTCGGGCCATCCGGTGCGCCTGGTGGTGGGGGCCGTCGACGACGGTCTCAACGAGGCGTCCTACATCGTGCCCGGCCTCGGTGACGCCGGCGACCGCCAGTTCGGTCCGCGCTGAGCCCGCCCCGCACGGGACTCAGGTGGCCACCGCCGACCACCGGCCCTGGTGGCGGCGCACCGTGACCGGGTGATCGAAACAGGTGCTGATCGTCGCCGACGTCAGCGTCGCCTCCACGGTGCCCGCGGCAACGACCTTGCCCTCCCGCAGCAGCATTGCGTGCGTGGTGCTCGCGGGCAGGTCCTCGAGGTGATGGGTGACCAGCACGCTGGCGAGATCGGCGACGTCGCCGCGCAGCCGATCGATCGCCGAGAGCAGTTTCTCGCGAGCTGCGAGATCGAGGCCGGTGGCCGGCTCGTCGAGCAGCAGCAACGCCGGACGCGGCATCAGCGCCCGCGCGATCAGCGTGCGACCACGTTCGCCCTGACTCATGAACTGCCACAATGAATCCCGGCGCCCACTCATCCCCAGCATGTCCAACAATTCGTCGGCGCGGGCATGTTCGTCGTCGGTATAGTTATGGCGCCGATCCAGTTCGGGGGTGTTGGTCAGCCCGGTCAGGACCACATCGTGCGCCGAGATCGGCACGTCGATGCGCCAGCGCGGATCGACATGTCCTATGTGAGTGCGTAATGCGCGCATGTCGACGCGACCCAGGCGTGTGCCGAGCACGTGCACGACCCCGGTGGTCGGGTGCGAGCGGGCCCCGAGGATCGCCATCAACGTCGACTTGCCTGCGCCGTTGGGGCTGAGCAGCGCCCAGTGTTCACCGGTCTGCACGACGAGGTCGACACCGTGCAGCAGGGCCCGGGAACTCCGGATGACATCGATGTGGGAGGCGTCGAGAACGGCGGACATTCGTTCAGTTGTAGACCTCGACCGACGAACCCGGGATGCGGGGGCGTCAGTTCGACGACCAGTACTCCACCATCGGCTCGGTGGCCAGCGTCGCGCCGTTCTCGGAGATGACCAACGCCGACGGCGAGACGGCGTAGGTGACCGCGCCGTTGCGCGCCAGATAAGTGGTGCCCACCATCTGCGGATAGCCGATCTCGATGGGATTGCCGTCGGCGAGACCCTTGTAATACCAACGCCCGGTCTGGTTGCCGACCTGGCAGATCACCACCTGTGATCGGCTGGTGCGGCCGATGACGATCGCCGGATCGTCGGCGGCGTTGCACCGCGGACCGGACAGGAAGCCCTGCCAGTCGGCGCCCGAGACGGTGGGGCGGGGTCGCACCGGCTGCTGTGTGGTCGTGGTCGGTACGCCGGCCGGTCCCGAGGCGCCCCCGGGCCCGGTGACCGTGCTGGTGACGGTCTGCGTCGAGGCGCTCGCAACCGTCGGCGACGCCTGGGCCGAATCAGCCGCGGCCGGATCGGCGGGGGCCGAACCCCGGGTCAGCCAGTACGCGCCGGCCCCCGCGCCGATCACCACGAGTACACCGACCACGATGGCGGCGATCACCAGCGGCGATGACCACGGTGACCGCGGCGGCCGATAGCCCTGCTCGTATCCCTGCGGAGGCGGCGTGGGGTACCCACCACCCGACGGATACCCCTCGCCAGAGGGATAGCCACCTGGATCTCCCGGCGGATAGCTCATGGGAACCTCTCTGGGACGCGCGGTGATGATTGGTGCGAACGGTACCGCAGTGACAACCCCGACATTCGAGACCGCGCGGATGTCCGGGCTTGTCGAATATCAGGGCTACCCGAAGGTCGGCGAGTGGTGGAGGTCAGAGCCTGGCGACGACTGTCGCCAGCAGCTCACCCATGTGCGTGGCCGACGTGCGGCCCACTGCGAGGACCTCGGCGTGGTCGAGCGGCTCACCGGTGATGCCGGCCGCCAGGTTCGTCACCAGCGACACCCCGAGCACTTCGAGTCCGGCGGCGCGTGCGGCGATCGTCTCGTGCACCGTGGACATTCCGACGAGGTCGGCGCCGAGGGTGCGCAGCATGCGGATCTCCGCCGGAGTCTCATAGTGCGGGCCGGGCAGCCCCGCATAGACGCCGTCGGCGAGCGAGGGGTCGACCTCGCGCGCCACCTCGCGCAACCTCGGCGAGTAGGCATCGACCAGATCGACGAACTGTGCACCGACGAGCGGCGAGCGGCCAGTGAGGTTCAGATGATCGGCGATCAGGACCGGTTGGCCGACGCACATGCCATCGCGCAGCCCGCCCGCTGCGTTGGTGAGCACGATGGTGTGCACACCCGCCGCTGCCGCAGTGCGTACCGGATGGACCACGCGCGCGAGGTCATGGCCCTCATAGGCGTGGATGCGTCCGAGCATCAGCAGGACCCGGCGGTCGCCGATGTGCACCGACCGGATCGTCCCGCCGTGCCCGGCGGCCTTGGGTGTGGTGAAACCGGGCACCGACGACATCGGCAGCGTCGCGCTCGGTGTGCCGAAGGCATCGGCGGCCGGCGCCCACCCGGATCCCAGGACCAGTGCGACATCGTGCGCGGCACAATCGGTTTCGGTGGCGATGGTGGCGGCCGCCGCGATCGCGGCGGCATCGGGGTCAATGGTGGGATCCATATGTCTCACCCTATGACCTCCGATCCGCGCCTGCCCGGTGCCCGGAGGGCGCGGGTGTGCAGGCGATAAGGTCTGCTCATGCCTTTCCTGAGCGCGGAGCCCACCGCCGCCGACGTCGCCGAACTGTTCCTCGGTGCTCCGGGGGTCGAACTCGATGAGACGAATCCAGAGAACCGGTTTGCCCCCGCGTGGATCGAGAAGACGAGCGCGTTGCTCGACGACGCCGCCGCCGGTGGCGCCAAGGCCCTGGTCATCACCGCGACCGGAAAGTTCTTCACCAACGGTCTGGACACCGACCACATCGCCGCGCACGCCGCGGAGTTGCCCGCCTATCTGGATTCGGTACACGCGCTTTACACCAAGGTGCTGACGTTGCCGGTGCCCACGGTGGCCGCGATCAACGGACACGCCTTCGGTGCGGGCGCGATGCTCGCCCTGTGCGCCGACCACCTGATCATGCGCACCGAACGTGGCTACTGGTCGCTGCCCGAAGCGGCCCTCAACATGCCGTTCACCCGGGGGATGGCCGCGCTGCTGCGCGCGCGGTTGCCCGAGCGTACGGCCACCGAGGCGATGCTGACGGCCCGCCGCTACGGCTCCGATGACGCCGTCACCGCCGGCATCGTCGACGAGGCCGTGGCCGTCGAGGAACTGCTCAACCGGGCCGTCGAGGTCGCGTTGCAGCGGGCCCCGCTGGCCGGGCACACGCAGACCTTGATCAAGCGTGGACTGCGACGGCCGCTACTGGACGACCTCGCGGTGCCGACACCGCCCGATCTGCTCTGAGCCCGACGCAGCGGTGGACGTCTCAGTGGATAGAAGGAGAAATGTGGTGACGCAGGCCGAGATCGGTGACCCCTCCGGCGGTGTGCTCGACACCTGGCTGGCCACCCACCGCGATCAACTCATCGGCTGGCGCCGACACATTCACGCCCACCCCGAATTGTCCCGGCAGGAGTTCGCGACCACCGAGCTGGTGATGGCCGAACTGACCGCGCTCGGCCTGGCCCCGCGTCGATTCCCGTTGGGTACCGGCGTGGTCTGTGATCTGGGCCCGAGTACCGGTCAACGCATAGCTCTGCGCGCCGACATGGACGCGTTGCCGATCGCCGAGCACACTGGGCTGGAGTTCAGCTCCACAGTCGACGGGGTATCGCATTCGTGCGGTCACGACGCACACACCGCGATCCTGCTGGGGACCGCGGCCGCCCTGGCCTCGGCGCCCGACCTGCCCGTCGGGGTCCGGTTGGTGTTCCAGCCGGCCGAAGAGGTGATGCCCGGCGGTGCCCTCGACGCAGTGGCCGCGGGAGTCACCGAAGGGGTGAGCCGGATCTATGCGCTGCACTGCGATCCGCGGTTGCCGGTCGGTTCGGTCGGCCTGCGCGTGGGCGCGCTCACCTCCGCCGCCGATCACATCGAACTCCAATTGCGCTCACCCGGCGGGCATACTTCACGCCCGCATCTGACCGGTGATCTCGTCTACGCGATGGGCGCCGTCATCACCGGCCTTCCGGGCATCCTGTCGCGGCGCATCGACCCGCGATCGGGCACCGTGATGGCATGGGGCGCAGCGCATGCCGGTAACGCCC
Organism: Gordonia oryzae; assembly: GCF_003797185.1. GTDB lineage: Bacteria > Actinomycetota > Actinomycetes > Mycobacteriales > Mycobacteriaceae > Gordonia > Gordonia oryzae. The sequence continues at coordinate 123,609 of NZ_RKMH01000003.1, read as the reverse complement.
CCAACGCGATCCCGCAAGAAGGGATGCTGCGCGGCACCGTACGAACCGGCGAGCACGGCACCTGGGCCGACATGGAGCCTCTGGTGCGTAGTATCATCGGTGAAATCCTTGCGCCGCTACGGGTTTCCTACGACCTGTCGTACTTTCGCGGCGTGCCGCCGGTGATCAACGACCCGCTCGCGGTGCAGGTGTTGGCCGCATCGGTGGCGACCCTCGGTCCCAACGCTATCGCCGACACCCCGCAGTCACCGGGCGGCGAAGACTTCTCGTGGTACCTCGAGCAGGTGCCCGGAGCGATGGGTCGGCTCGGCGTGTGGAATGGTCTCGGACCCCAACTTGATCTGCACCAGCCCACCTTCGACATCGACGAACGCGCCCTCGAGGTCGGTGTGCGCGCACTCGCCGGTGTGGTGTTCGTCGGATCGCCGGGCGGACCGACCTGAGACCGAGGTATCGGCTCGGGGTCCGGGACTCTCAGGCCTCGGGAGCACCCGGACCGGGCCCGACGTTGCGAGCTTCGCGCAGGCGGAGATCCTGCACGTAATCGGCGGGCGCGCCGGCCACCTCGGCGGCGTCGGCCATCACACCGAGATAGCGGGCCGAGGGCAGCCCGCCCTCGTAGGCGTCGAGGACGTACATCCACGCCAGGACCCCGCCGTCGGAGGTCTGCACGCGTGCCCGGATCTTGCGGTGGATGCCCAGTTCCGAGCCCTCCCACCGGTCGAGATTGTCCTCGTCCTCGGTCGGGACGTCGTAGAGGACGACGAAGACCTTCGCGTCGGGATCGTCGCGATCCTCGGTGACGGTGGCCAGTGATCCTTCCCACCCGATATCGCCGCCGCCGAAGGTCAGTCGCCAGCCGTGCAGCCATCCGGTTCCCGACATCGGCGAGTGCGGGGCGCGCAGCGCCATCTGCTCGGGATCCATGTTCGAACCGTACGCTGCGTAGATCGGCATAGTTGCCCCTGACCTGCACTTTCCCGCCGGGATGGAGCCCGGCCTCATCGATTTGCCGCCACCGGTGCACCTGCGGCCACGACGATCGTATTACGCCGGACGCCGCCGCACGATGCACGCGGTGATCGTCGACCGCGGTATGACGCGGAAATCGGCAACGGCGGCCACGAGGAATGAACGTCGATGGCCTAGGTTGGTCAGCGGAGGCGACAAATGTCTTTTGGCCCGAACAGGAGTGATGGACGTGACCAGGATCGTGATCATCGGCGGAGGCCCCGCAGGCTATGAGGCGGCTCTGGCCGCGGCCGCGTACGGCGCCGACACCACCGTGATCGACTCCGACGGCATCGGCGGTGCCTGCGTGCTGTGGGACTGCGTGCCCTCCAAGACCTTCATCGCGTCCACCGGTATTCGCACCGAGGTCCGACGCGCCGTCGACCTCGGTATCAATGTGCGCACCGATGACACGTTGGTGACGCTGCCGTCGATTCATCAGCGTGTCCGCGATCTGGCATTCGCCCAGTCCGCCGACATCCGATCACGACTCATCAGCGAGGGTGTCACTCTGGTCTCCGGCACCGCAGCCCTGGAAGGGCCGCAGGTCGGGGTGTCCACGCACGCCGTCACCGCCACCCTCGCCGACGGCTCCACCCAACGCTACGAGGGCGACGTCGTCCTGATCGCGACGGGCGCCTCGCCGCGTGTGCTACCCGACGCACAGCCCGACGGCGAACGCATCCTCACTTGGCGGCAGCTCTACGATCTCGAGGCGCTGCCGCAACACCTGGTCGTGATCGGATCGGGTGTGACGGGTGCTGAGTTCGTGCACGCCTACACCGAACTCGGGGTGAAGGTCACGTTGATCTCCAGCCGCGACCGCGTGTTGCCGCACGAGGACGAGGACGCCGCACTCGTGCTCGAAGAAGCGCTCGCCGAGCGCGGGGTCGAATTGGTCAAGCACGCTCGTGCCGACAAGGTCGTGCGGACCGGTGACTCGGTGACCGCATACCTCGCCGACGGCCGCAGCGTCACCGGTTCGCATGTGCTGATGACCGTCGGATCGATTCCCAACACCGACGACCTCGGTCTCGACCGCGCTGGCGTCGAGACCCATCGCGGCGGTTACATCACCGTCGACCGCGTCTCGCGGACGTCGGTGGCTGGTATCTACGCGGCCGGCGACTGCACCGGACTGTTCCCGCTGGCGTCGGTGGCGGCCATGCAGGGCCGGATCGCGATATACCACGCCCTCGGCGAGGGTGTGAGCCCGATCAAACTCAAAACCGTCGCCTCGGCGATTTTCACCCGGCCCGAGATCGCCACCGTCGGCGTCTCGCAGAACGCCATCGATTCCGGTGAATATCCGGCACGCACGGTGATGCTGCCGCTGGCCACCAACCCGCGCGCCAAGATGAGCGGTCTGCGCCGTGGCTTCGTGAAAATCTTCTGCCGGCCCGCCACCGGTGTGGTGATCGGCGGTGTGGTGGTCGCCCCCAACGCCTCGGAACTCATCCTGCCGATCGCTCTGGCGGTGCAGAACAAGCTGACCGTTTCCGATCTGGCACAGACGCTCTCGGTGTACCCGTCGCTGTCGGGATCGGTGACCGAGGCTGCCCGGCAGCTCGTACGGCACGACGATCTGGACTGATCTGTTCGGCCGTCCTGTTCGCATGCGCTCTCTGTGCGCCACCGGCTCTGATCCATCCACAGGTGTCCGGTTGGTCCGGTCCGGCCGGACGCGGGCCGGTAGGGTTGCTCACGAGGTCGGCGTGGTGGTCGGGACGTGAGCACAGGCGACTGTGCGTGAGGCAGTGGCGGGTGAGGCAGTGGCGGGGAAAGCAGGGGTGACCGGTGGCGGCGACCGCAATGCCCGGCGCAGTGGTGAGCGCCCGGCGGATTGCGGCAGCACCGACTGGGGGTCGATGTCGATCACGGAAATCCTCACCATCATCTCTTCGATGAAGCAGGGCGCCGCTCAGGGCGACGCCGACGCGGTACTCGTCGCCATCGAGAAGGTGGAAGAGATCGCCCGCGCCCTGCTGAACGGCTTCACCGACGACGGGGTGCTGATGGGGCAGGCCGCGCGGGGTGCGGTTGACGCCGCTCTGCGGCTCGGTGGCGAGATGTCGGCCGGCGTCGCCGACGCTCGCCGTAGTGCGGCGGCCATGACCGAGGCGGCGGGCATCCTCGGCGCGACCCATGGTCAGAAGCCGCTGCTCGAGGCGTACCGGATACGGTTGCATGATCATCCCGAGGATGCCGGTGCGGTCCGTTCACAGGTGCGCGGCATCATGCGGAGTACCTACGGCGGACCGATTGTCGGTGCCGCAGCCTCGTTGCCCAGTCCCACAGCCCCAATCGGTACCGACTCGTACTCAGGGGTGCGCGATGGCGCCGGCCCTGCCGAGGGCACGTCGACATCCGGATCGGGACCGTCGGGCACCAAGCAGTCGGCATCACTCACCGATATCGACGACACCGGACCATCCGGCCCCGGAGGCGGACCCGGCGGCGCTGGTGGCCCGACGGGTGGTGACCCCCAGACCACTGCTGTTCCCACAGCCGGCCCGACCTCGACGACCGCCACCGGCGCCGGGTCGGGGCCGTCGGGATCCCGCGGTGGCGGCAACGATCCGTCGACGTTGACCCGCGGGGGCCTCGGTAGCCCGGTCACACCGGGAGCGGCGATACCGGTCTCGGGGCGCGGCACTACAAACGGAGCTGGTGGTCCCGAGGGTGTCACTGCGGGAGGGATCGGACTTCCCGAAGGTGTGATCTCCCTTCCGCCAACCGCTTTCGCCCCGCCATTGACCTCGGTAAGTACTCCCGCGGCCGGTGCCGGAACACCGGGATCTCCCGGCGGCGGGATGCGGCCGACGACAGGCCCCGGGGCCGGGCCGGGTGCCGGCGGCGTCCGTTCGCGCGATACCCGTCATCGACCGGCCCACTATCTCAGCGACGGCGAGAACGGGCGTGAGATCGTCGGTGAGTTGCCGCTGGTCGGTCCGCCGGTGATCGGCGACTGGTCTCCGCATGCGCTCCCGCCGACTATCGACGATTCCGGATTCGGGGCGGTCGCCCTACCGATCAGTGACCGCGGCTCGGCGGCTCCGGTGGCCGGTCAGCCCGCCGGCATTACCGCCGGGTCGGCGTTGTCCGACCCGGATTGTGGCGTACCGCAGGATGATTCGTCGACAACTTCGAAGCGTTGAGTCGATGGCAATTCCGGGATCGGCCAGACGTGTCGATCGACTCGGTGGCGGGGCGGTGGCCGAGCTCGTGGGTCGCGTCGCAGCGGGCGAGGTCGAGGACTGTCTGCGGATGCTGACGGTGACCGTCATCGACGTCGTCGACCTGGGTGGTGAGCCCGCGGTCCATGAGGTGTTGACGCAGTGGCGTGAGCAGGGGCGGGTCTCGCCGGCGACGCGCTCACAGCTGGCCGCGGTGATGACGCGACACGAGGTCGATGCGGCTTTCGCTCATCGCTCCTCCGACATCGAGGCCCAGCGACTATCGTTCGTCAAAGCGCGTGCACTGCAGTGTCTTTTGATCGCAATAGACTCCGCGTTCGGACCCGCCGAACGGCTCGGCGAAGCCGCTTACGAGGCTGCTGCGGCGATGGGCGGGACGGCCGGGGTGGTGGCCGTGCTCGTCGAGTTCGCGGCCTGATCACCCCGACCGGCACGTTCACGCCAGGCCGTAGCTGTGTTCCACCGCGCGATTCCATTCGCCATATAGGCGGTCCCGTACCGGGGCGTCCATCGCCGGATTCCACCGCGTGTGTTCGTTCCAGTTCTCCCGGATCTCGTCCTCGCTGTCCCAGTATCCGACGGCAAGGCCGGCCGCGTACGCCGCGCCGAGAGCGGTGGTCTCGTTGACCACAGGCCGGATGACGGGGACGTCGAGGATGTCGGCCTGGAACTGCATCAACAGGTTATTGACCACCATTCCGCCGTCGACCTTGAGCGTCGACAACCGCACCCCGGAATCGGCCTGCATCGCCTCGATGACCTCTCGTGTTTGAAAAGCGCTGGCCTCCAGCGCAGCTCGCGCGATATGACGCTTGTCGGCGAAGCGGGTCAGGCCGGTGATGATGCCCCGAGCGTCGGGCCGCCAGCGGGGTGCGAACAGACCGGAGAATGCCGGCACGAAGTAGACACCACCGTTGTCGTCGACCTGTGCTGCGAGCTTCTCGACGTCAGCGGCTTCGCTGAACAGCCCGAGATTGTCCCGAAGCCACTGCACCAGTGACCCGGTCACCGCGATCGACCCCTCGAGTGCGTAGCGCGGTGCGTCCTCGCCGATCCGGTAACACACCGTCGTCAGGAGCCCATGATCGGAGAACACCGCCTCGGTTCCGGTGTTGAGCAACAAGAAGTTTCCGGTGCCGTAGGTGTTCTTCGCCTCGCCTGGCGACAGACACGCCTGCCCGAAGGTTGCCGCCTGCTGGTCGCCGAGGATACCCGCGAACTGCACCCCCGGTAGCGAACCGTGTCCGCGTAGAGAGCCATAGACCTCCGAGGAACTGCGGATGTCGGGCAACGCCTCGACGGGAATGCCCATGTCCGCGCAGATGGTCTCGTCCCAGGTCAGGGTTTCGAGGTCCATGAGCATGGTGCGGGAGGCGTTGGTGACGTCGGTGATGTGCTGACCACCGGTCGGTCCACCGGTCATGTTCCATGCGATCCAGGAATCCATTGTGCCGAAGCAGAGTTCGCCGTTGCGTGCGCGTTCGGCGACGGCGTCGACGTTGTCGATGAGCCAGCGCATCTTCGGTCCGGCGAAGTAGGTCGACAACGGTAAGCCGGTGCGGGTGCGGTAGCGGTCGGCGCCCGCGTCGCCGCCGAGTTCCTCACACAGCGCGCCGGTGCGGGTGTCCTGCCACACGATGGCGTTGTGCAACGGCTCGCCGGTGGAACGGTCCCAGGCGACGGTGGTCTCGCGCTGATTGGTCAGCCCGCAGGCGACGATGTCGGCGACAGTGAGGTCGGCCGACGCCAGGGCCGCGGCCACCACGCGTCGCGTGTTGCGCCAGATCTCCGCGGGGTCATGCTCGACCCACCCGGCTCGAGGAAATATCTGGCGGTGTTCGAGTTGCTCGACGGACACGACCCGGCCGCGACGGTCGAAGACCATTGCGCGGGTGGAGGTCGTGCCCTGGTCGATGGATGCGACATATCCGGGGGTGCTGGCCACGTCGCCAGTGTCGCACGCGGTGCCCCACGTCGAGATCAATTACGCTGACGGACTATGAACTCCGAGTTCAATCCCGATCGACCTGCCGATATGGGCCCTCTCTACCGCGCCGAGGCGTGGCGGCGGTTGTCCGAGGAGCAATTCGACATCGTCGTGATCGGCGGTGGCGTCGTCGGGGTGGGAGCTGCGCTCGATGCGGCGACCCGAGGACTGCGGGTTGCCCTCGTCGAGGCCCGCGACATCGCCTCGGGTACATCGAGCCGGTCGTCGAAGATGTTTCATGGTGGGTTGCGCTACCTCGAACAACTCGAATTCGGTCTCGTCCGTGAGGCCCTGGCCGAGCGTGAATTGTCGTTGCGTCTTCTTGCGCCGCACCTGGTGAAGCCGCTTCCGTTTCTCTATCCGCTGACGCGGCGGGTGTGGGAACGACCGTATGTTGCTGCCGGGATCTTTCTGTATGACCGGATGGGTGGTGCCAAGTCCGTTCCAGGACAACGACATGTGACCCGATCGGGTGCGCTGCGTGTTGCGCCGGCCCTCAAGCGCGACTCGTTGATCGGCGGCATCCGTTATTACGACACCGTCGTCGACGACGCCCGCCACAGTCTCACGGTGGCACGTACCGCGGCGAACTACGGTGCGGTGATCCGCACGTCGACGCAGGTGGTCGGGTTCCTGCGGGAGGCCGATCGGGTGATGGGAGTGCGTGTTCGCGACAGCGAGACCGGTGATACCGGGAAGGTGCGCGCGCACTGCGTCATCAATGCCGCCGGGGTGTGGACCGATGAAGTGCAGGCACTGTCCCATCAACGCGGCCACTTTCGGGTGCGCGCGTCCAAGGGTGTCCACATTGTCGTTCCCCGCGACCGAATCGTCAGTGAAACGGCGATCATCTTGCGTACCGAGAAGTCGGTGCTGTTCGTCATTCCGTGGGAGACGCACTGGATTATCGGGACCACCGACACCGACTGGAATCTCGACCTCGCGCATCCGGCCGCTACCCGGGCCGACATCGACTACATCATCGATCGGGTCAACGAGGTATTGGTGACCAAGCTCACCCACGACGATATTGAGGGTGTCTATGCGGGTCTGCGGCCCCTGCTCGCCGGTGAGGACGAGTCGACGTCGACGTTGTCGCGGGAGCATGCGGTTGCGCGGGTGGCTCCCGGGTTGGTGTCGATAGCGGGGGGCAAGTACACGACCTATCGGGTGATGGCGGCCGATGCGGTGGACGCGTGCGACGACTACATCCCGACACGGGTGGCGCCGTCGATCACCGAGCGCGTCCCGTTGCTCGGTGCCGACGGGTACTTTGCGCTGATCAATCAGTGCGAACATCTCGGGAAGCGTTTCGGCCTGCATCCCTACCGCGTTCGACGATTGCTGAATCGGTACGGATCGCTGATCGACGACGTGCTGTACTACGCCGACACCGATCCCTCGTTACTGCGCCCGCTGGCAGCTGCACCGCAGTATCTGCGTGTGGAGGTCGTGTACGCGGCGATCGACGAGGCTGCGCTGCACCTCGAGGACGTCCTGGCCCGCCGCACGCGCATAGCGATCGAGTATTCGCATCGAGGTGTCGGATGCGCCCAGGAGGTCGCCGAACTCCTCGCGCCGATACTCGGATGGGACGACGAGCGCATTGCCTTCGAGGTGGAAACCTACAACGCACGGGTCGCCGCCGAAATCGCCTCGCAGCAGCAACCCGACGACGCTTCGGCCGATGCGTTGCGCGCTGCTGCGCCCGAGTCCCGACAAGAGATCCTCGAACCGGTGCCGGTCACCGACAACTGACGGTGCGTCCACTTTGCCGGGGACCTTTGCCCCTGTGACCAGTGATGTGGTCGAGGGACAATGGGCTATGGGAAATGGAGAGGTCATGGTGGACAACCCGGTTCAGGAGCTTCCCGTCGACTTCGCCTGGGCATTGTTCGCCGCCAAGAAGTCGGACGTCTTGCGGTGAGTGTGGGTGCTCAGCCCGACATCTTCCCGGTGAACTACTACGCCGGCGAGAAACGCATCCTGTTCCGCACCGGTGGGGAACCAAACTGTCGGAGCTCGTGGTCAATTCCCACGTGGCATTCGAGTCCGATTTCTACGGCGACGGAGCGACCGGATGGAGCGTCGTCGCCAAGGGCTCGGCACGGATACTGTCCCGCGGTGGCGAAATCGCCGCCGCCGACGAGTTGCCGCTGCAGCCGTGGATTCCGACAATCAAGTGCAACTACGTCGAAATCACCGTCGACGAGATCTCCGCTCGCCGATTCCAATTCGGCCCCGAACCGGAGCGTTACCCGGTCGGAATCACCCCATCGGGGAATTCCGACTTGGCCGTCGAAGGATGTTTCGTTCCTCCCCGTCCGGTGGCGCTTTCCTGCGCGCTGGCCTTCTCATCCGATGGTCGAGGTGCCCGGCGCCCCAGTCGTCGGGCCTCGAGACCTTCTGTGCCGAAAGGCTTCCGGGCCACGGACGCGACTCCTCGACCACCGGGTGGGCTTCTTTATGGAGTTCTCAAACAACGGATGCGGTCCCGGCCAGGCCGGGTGCGGGGAATCAAGTTGTGGGGCGGTGCAGGTCAGGATGCTACGTCGTCGAGCCGCATGGTTGATGGTGGTGTTACACGACAGCATTGTCGCGGTGCCTTCGGTGATGGCACCCATGTACTGCAACTCGCCGCCGAGCGCCGGGTTGTTCGCCGACCACGTCCACAACAGGCCGTTGGTCGGTTTGGCCGAGAAGGTGGTGTCGGCCAAACCTTGCTTCGCCAACTCCACGATCGTTTCGAACGCGGCCGCACAGATCTGCTCGGGTGTCCGCGGATCCCGAGGCCTGGGGCTCCGTGCACCTCGACCGTCGGGGGAGTGTGCTCGACGGTCGGGTGGGGCGGGTTGCTCGACCATGGGGGAGGGCGCGCCGACGTCGGGGGCGGCGCACCGACGTCAGGGGGATAGCCTGGTCATTGATTGGCGAGAGTCCTCGGTGGAACGACGGTCAAGACTGGCAGTGAGGGCACCAGTACAGGACGCGATCCTGTCCGGGAGGGCCGAGGAAGCCACGGCGGATGAGGGTCCCGCATCGGCGGCAGGGGCGACCGCGTCGGCCGTAGACATAGACGCGGGCGTGCGCATCGGTGGCGCCGGTGGTGGTACGCGCGGTGCGCGTCCGGTTGGCCCAGAGGACGCGATGGGCGAGATCGACCATCGCGGGAACGTCGACGTCGGCAACGGGTCGTTCGGGGAGGACGCCTCGGAGGAAACATAGTTCGCACCGGTACACGTTGCCGACGCCGGCCATCAGGTGTTGGTCCAGCAGTGCCAGGCCAATGGGTGTGCCGGGGCGTGCTTCGATACGGCGTACCGCTTCGGCGGCATCCCACTGCGCGCCGAGGAGGTCGGGGCCGAGGTAGGCCAGGTCGGACTCCGGCGCGGTGAGCAGTTCGAGGACGCCGAGCGAGAAGCCGACGGCCTCGGTGGTTTCGGTGCGCAGCACGACTCGGGCTTCGTGACCGGGCCGACGCCATTTCGCGCCGCGCGGATGCACATCCCAGATTCCCTCCATCTTGAGATGCGAGTGGATGCTGACGGGAACGTCGAGGTCGTCGCGGGACACGTCGATCAACAGGTGCTTTCCGCGCGAGCGGACATCGGTGACCAACCCGCCGGTCAGATCCCGGGTGGCCAGCCGAGGAACCCGGAAGTCGGTGTGGGTGAGTACCTTTCCGGCCAGAGCGCCGCGCAGACGGGTGGCAGCTCGAAAGATGGTGTCACCTTCGGGCATGGTGTCCGTAGCGTAGGCGCAGACCGCGCGGTGTGGTCGAGAAGCCGGCGTCGACGAGGATCGGAGCGAGGTCGGATCGCAACGATTCGGCGCCGTCGATCTGATCGATCGCCAGGCGTGATACCCGACCGTCGTGCACGACTCCGGCCAAAGCCTGTGCTGCCGAGCGCAATACGCTCTCGCTGTCGTCGAAGGTGAGAACGGTCTTACCGCCGCGTTCGACGTAGATCGTGAGAACCCCGTCCACCAGTACCACCAGCGCGCCGGGTTTGCGCCCGGGTCGATGCCCGCTCTCGGGGCGTTCGGGCCACGACAGGGCACCACCGTAGGGATTCGCCGGATCGGTGGCGGCGAGGACGACCGCGGTGCGTGTCGAGGTGTCCTGATGGTCGAGGGTGTGAAGTCGCAACTCGTCGACGGTCGCCGGGGCGGCGAACTGCGCACCGCCGAGTCCGTCGACGTAGTAGCCGCGGCGGACGAATCCGTTGTCCTCGAAGATGGTGAGTGCCTTGTAGATCCGCGCGAATCCACCGACGACCCCTTCGGCGACGACCGAGCCGCGGGTCACCACGCCGTACCGGGTCAGCAGTTGATCACAGAGGACCTGGGTGGACACGGTCGGATCGGTGGTTCGGCCGGGCAGGGTGAACCAGCGACCCGCCACGGTGGCGGGGGTCGACACCGCCGGCGTCGTCGAGATCACATGGCGAGTCGTGAGTCGCGACGAGCGCAGCCGGGGTGCACGGGCAGGGGATCGGTGTGCCGGGGCCGTGCGGGTCCCGCCGGTTGATCGCGTCGTGAGCAGCGCACGCACCGGCGCGAACGAGTCGTTCGACAGATGACCCGACCACACCAGGTCCCACAATCCTGATTCCACTTCCGCGGTGATCGCGGTCATCGATGCGGTGGCAGGTGCGTCGGGGCCGGCGAAGTCGCCCACGAACTGTGCGAAGCGCAACCCGCCGGAACCGGCGAATGTCTCCAGTAGTCGTCGATGCACCTCGGTGGTGTCGATCTCGTCGGGCTCGGGGAGCAGCACCTGTGTGAGATCGGCCGGGCACAACCGGATCCAACCGTCCGCGCCGCCGATCCGCCCCGCGCCCGACCAGACCACCTCACCGGAACTGAGGAGTTCATCGAGCATAACGGGGCTGTAGTCGGCGACGCGCGACGGCAGGATCAACGATTCCCATGCCGACGCCGGAAGCGGAAGTCCGGCAAGCTGATCGATCGCCACCGACACCCCGTCGACCCCGGTCAGCCGATCATCGCGGTTGCTTCGGTCGGCGGTGCGTGGTGTCACGTGCTGCCACCCCGCGAGGAAGCGCGACAAGGTCGCGTCGTCGACCGGCTCGATGTCGGCGCGGCTCGCAGCGAGCGACCCGCGCCGGATCTGCCCGAGTACGTCGCTGTGACACCACTGGGTACCGGTCGCCGCGGGCAGGAAGTCGCCCTCGATGACCTTGCGGTCACCGGCCATGCGTAGCAGCACCTCGCGGATGACTGCGACACCGAGCCCGAGACAGTCGGCAGCCTCGTCGACGGTGAACGGGCCATGTGTGCGGGCGTAACGGTGCACGAGGTCGCCGACCGGGTCGGCGACTTGCTCGAGGAACGCTGTGGGTACGCCGAGCGGTGCGGGTACGCCGAGTGCGTCGCGAAGCCGCGCGGTGTCCTCGATCGCGGCCCAGAGCGCACGCCCGCGTTGACTAACCGAGATGATGGCGCCGTCGCGGTGCAGAGCAGCGAGAACCGTTGCCGCGTCTACCGGTTGAGCGTCGGCAGACGCCGCATCGGGGTCGTTGCCGCCGTAGCGGGCAGCGACCTCTGCGGTGGTCAGCGGCCCGAGCCAGCGCAACAGATCGACGACGTCCTGGGCATCGCGGGCGTGCCTCGACGGCTCGAGTCGTTGCAGGCGATTGGTGACCTCCATGATCACACCGGGGTCGAGGAGTTCGCGCAGATCAACGCGGCCGAGGAGCTGGGCGAGCAGCGCGGTGTCGAGAGACAGTGCCGCGGCCCGCCTTTCGGCGATCGGCGCGTCGTCGTTGTACATGAAGGCGCCGACATAGCCGAAGAGCAACGATGCCGCAAACGGCGACGGTGACTCCGTCTCGGTCTCGACGACCCGCACCCGGCGGCTGGCCACACTGCGCAGCAGTTCGATCAGGGCGGGCAGGTCGTAGATATCCTGCAGGCACTCCCGGACGGCTTCGAGCACGATCGGGAAGTCCGGGAATCGTGAGGCCACGGCCAACAATTGGGCGCTGCGCTGGCGCTGTTGCCACAGAGGCGCGCGCCGACCGGGATCGCGGCGCGGCAACAGCAATGCTCGGGCGGCGCATTCGCGGAACCGTGAGGCGAACATCGACGACTCGGCGAGCGCGTCGGTGACGAGTTGCTCGATGTCGTCGGGGTCGATGGTGAACACCGCAGCACCAGGCGGGTTGTCGTCGGTGTCGGGTAGACGCACGATGATGCCGTCGTCGGAGGCGGTGACGGCACCGTCGAGGCCGAGCGTGGTCTTCAGTCGCGCGGAGATGGCCGACGCCCAGGGCGCATGGACTCGTAATCCGTACGGGGAGTGCAGGATCAACCGCCAGTCGCCGAGTTCGTCGCGGAATCGTTCGACGACGAGCGTGCGGTCGGTGGGCAGATGCTTGGTGGCGGCACGCTGTTCGGCGATGAGCGCACCGAGGTTCTCACGGGCGTAGGTGGTCAACCCCAGCTCGTCGGCGCGGCGATCGAGTTCGGTACGGTCGGCGATCTCGCCGGTGAACCGGCCGATGGCGGCCCCGAGTTCGGCCGGTCGGCCCACCGCGTCACCGATCCAGAATGGCAGGCGTCCCGGTTGCCCGAACGCCGGCGTAACCAGCACTCGATCGTGGGTGATGTCCTCGATCCGCCAGCTGGTGGCGCCGAGCGCGAAGACGTCACCGACGCGAGATTCGTAGACCATCTCCTCATCGAGTTCGCCGACGCGCGTGTGTTTCTCACCGACCATGAATACACCGAACAGCCCGCGGTCTGGAATGGTGCCACCGGAGGTGACGGCGAGCCGCTGGGCGCCGCGGCGCCCGATGAGCACGTTGCGATCACGGTCCCAGGTGACCCGCGGACGCAGTTCGGCGAATTCGTCGGACGGGAATCGTCCGGAGATGAGGTCAAGGGTGGCCTCGTACACACCGCGGCCGAGCTCCCGATATGGCGCACTGCGGCGCACTACCTCGAACCACTCGTCGACGTGGATCTCGTCGACGGAGGCTGCGGCGATCGTCTGTTGGGCCAGGACGTCGAGAGGGTTGGTGGGTACCCGCAGCTCCTCGATCTCGCCCTCCCGCATGCGCGATACCGCGACGGTGCAATGAATGAGGTCGGTGCGGTGCTTGGGGAACAGTACGCCCTGACTGATCTCGCCGACCTGATGCCCGGCCCGGCCGATGCGTTGCAGACCACTGGCCACCGACGGCGGCGCTTCGACCTGGACGACGAGATCCACTGCGCCCATGTCGATTCCGAGTTCGAGGGAACTGGTGGCCACCACGCATCGCAACCGGCCGGTCTTGAGTTCGTCCTCGATCTCGGCGCGCTGCTCCTTGCTGACCGACCCGTGGTGTGCCCGGGCCAGAAGGGTCGTGGCCGCCGAGGACGCTCCGCTGCCCATCACCATCGCCGGAGCACCCCCGGCGACCCGCGGGTTCGCCGCCGCGGTCACCGCGGCGGTCACCGCGGCGGGTGCGGTTCGGGATTCGGCGATCTCGTTGAGTCGTGCGGTCAGCCGCTCGGCGAGGCGACGGGAGTTGGCGAACACGATGGTCGTGCGATTGGCCTCGATCAGATCGACGATCGCCGATTCGACGTAGGGCCACAGCGATCCCGCGGTCGGGGAGAACGCGTCGTCGAGATGCTCGGAACCGGGAGCGTCCGGTGGCGGCGGGATGTTGGCCATGTCTTCCACGGGCACGTCGACGCGAAGGTCGAACGTCTTGTTCGCTGGTGGACGCACGATCGTGCACCGCGCGGCACCGGCCAGGAAGCCGGCGACGACCTCGGGTGGGCGGACTGTCGCCGACAATCCGATGCGCTGTGCAGGTGTTTCCAACAGCTCGTCGAGACGCTCGAGAGACAGCGCCAGATGGGTGCCGCGTTTGGTACCGGCCACCGCGTGGACTTCGTCGATGATCACGGCCTCGACGCCGGTCAGCGTCTCCCGCGCGGACGACGTCAGCATCAGGTACAGCGACTCAGGGGTGGTGATGAGGATGTCCGGCGGTGTGCGGACCAGCCTGCGGCGGGTCGCGGCGGGGGTGTCCCCGGAGCGCAGGCCGACGGTGATCGCCGGCTCGGGATCGCCGAGCTCCTGCGCCGCGCGGGTGATGCCGGTCAGTGGTGCACGCAGGTTGCGTTCGACGTCTACGGCAAGGGCCTTGAGTGGTGAGATATAGACGACCCGGGTGCCGCGTGACCGATCCGGACGCACCGCGAGGCGGTCGAGGGCCCACAGGAATGCCGAGAGGGTTTTGCCCGAACCGGTGGGGGCGATGACCAGCGTGTGGTTGCCATCGGCGATCGAGGACCATGCCCCGGTCTGCGCCGCGGTCGGCTCGGCGAAGGTACCGCTGAACCACCGCCGCGTGGGGGCGGTGAAGCGATCGAGAACCGATGGCGAAGCCATTCACCCATCATCCACGTTGCCTCCGACAACACTCCGCGGCGGTGTTGTGCTCGTGTTGTCCGATGGGTCGCGTTGGTCACGTTTGCCGGGTATAGAGTTCTCGCCAGATGCTGACGGAAACCCGGTGTGAGTCCGGGACGGTCGCGCCACTGTGAGCCGGACGGGGGAGTCACCCCGCCCGACGAGTCAGGATTCCGCCGAGCATCGATCCGACAAACGCTGGGACGCGTCATCCCACGAAAGGACCTCCCATGGTTGCAACCACCCACCAGAACAAGGCACGGGCCCTCGCGGTACCCGACCTCTCCGTCGCGTCGGCAGCCCTGTGGCTGACCGCGACGTTCATCCTCGCCGCGATGGCCTACTACGTCATCGGATACGACCAAGGTGCTTGGTCGGTGTTCGGCAACGACACCCACATCCACGAATTCGTGCACGACTCCCGGCACTTCCTCGGCTTCCCCTGCCACTGATCGAACGAGCACGGAGACAACCGAACATGGAAAAGAAATTCATCGGCGCCGGTCTGCTGTCGGGATTGGTCGCCGGGATCGTTGCCTACGTTTTCGCCCGGATCTTCATCGAGCCGCAGGTGGCCAAGGCGATCGACTACGAGGACGGACGCAGCGAGGCCGAAGCGGCTCTGATGGCCGCGCACGGGCATGGCGGCCACGAGCACGGCGCCGAGGTGTTCACCCGCTCGGTGCAGGAGAACATCGGCGCGGGTGTGGGGACCATCGTGTTCGCGGTGTCGATGGGCGCGTTCTTCGCGATCGCGTTCACGATCGGGTGGACCTACCTGGCGCATCACCGCGCCGGAGCCGACCCACGATGGGCTGCGGCCCTGATCGGGCTCCTCGGCTTCGTCGCAGTCTTCGGGGTGCCGTTCTTCGCGTATCCGGCCAACCCGCCGGCCGTCGGCGACGACGACACCATCGGTGCCCGGTCGACGTCGTATCTCACCCTGACTGTCGTCTCGGTGGTCGCGGTGATCGCGGCGGTCGTGTTCGCGCTGTGGCTGCGGCAACGCTGGGGAGGGCTCGCGGCCACCCTGGCAGCCGCGATCGGCTACCTGGTGGTCGTGACCATCGCGATCGCGCTACTGCCAGAATTCCACGAGGTTCCCGAGCCGGTCATGAACGGCGACACGATCGTCTTTCCCGGATTCCCGGGCGCGGTGATCGGCGATTTCCGGGTGTACGTGATCGCCAATCAGGTGATCCTGTGGACCGTGCTGACGACGACCTTCGCGGGCATCATGAGCTGGCTGAGCCGGTCGGGCTCGTCTCAGCGGGCGGCGACGCCGGCCGCGGTGCACAGCTGATCCCGGCACGACGTCCGCCCCGCACACACGTGGGGGGCGGACGTGGTGCGCTGGTGGGGAGAAAGCATGATCAGATCAGCACGCAGTCACCGCAGACGGCGCCCCGATCGCCGGTGACCCGATAGATCAAACAACAACTGCGTCGGCGGAATCTCGGTCCCGCGCGTAACCGCCCGTCCTCGACACGAGGCTCGGCGAGAACACCGTCGGCCGCGGCGAGGGCGCGTACAGCCACCTCCGGACGGGTAGTGGCGATGAGTCGTGCGGCACTGTTGGTCGCCGAGGCGACGTTGCCCCAGAGCGTTCGCCCACTCACGCCGAATCCGTTGCCGACTGCGTCGGTGAGTTCGCCGACGATTCCGCCGGCAAGGTTGGGTCGGACGTCGGTCGCCGCGGCGGTGACCGACAGCGGATACGGCCCGCCCAGTTCGTCCTGCCACCACAGGTCTTCCGCCGCAACCGAGATCGGCGGTTCGTCGAGCGCGGCCACAGCGATCATCGGAGCGATGATACGGGCGACCATCCCGAGGTGGGTCACCGACGCGGCCACCCTCTGCTCGACGGGTGCGTCCGTGCCCGCGCCGAGTGCGGCGCGCACACGTTCCACCCGCGCCTCCAGGATGTGCGCGTCGGTCAGCAGGTCGGCCATCGTCAGCCACGGGGCATCACGCCGTTGCCCGCGAGCATGCGTGCGGACGGCGAAGAAGGGGCCGAGGTCATCGAGAGAGGTCACTGCCGGATGAGAGTAGCCGCTCGCCGGACGGCCGGGCGATCAGGAGCGACCGGCGTCCGACGACCCTGGAGGCAAAGACGCAAAATTGTCGTTCTGTGTCTTGACGCTGATCGTGACTGCTGACACAGTTAAACTGAAACACGTTCTCATGGCAGCCGACGGTGCTGTCCGATGATTCTGCGAGGTGTCGATGTTCGAGTGGTCCGAAGAAGATCTGATGGTGCGCGACGCCTTGCGGGCGTTCATCGACAAGGAGATCCGCCCGCACATCGACGAACTCGAAACCGGTCAGCTTCCGCCCTACGACATCACCCGAAAGCTGTTGTCCACCTTTGGTGTCGACGCGATGGCCAAGGAGTCGCTGGAAAAGGAGCTAGAGGCCGAGGCCGCCGGTGAGAAACCCTCGGGCGGCGGCGGAGCCGGCATGGCCGGGTCGATGTTCATGATCGTCAACATCGAACTGGCCGGGGTCTGTCTCGGTCTCGTCGGCTCGATGGGCGTCAGTATGGGCCTGACGGCGTCGGCGATCCGGGGCAAGGGCACTCTCGCGCAGAAGAAGCGGTGGCTGCCGGAACTGGTCACCATGGAGAAGGTCGGGGCCTGGGCGATCACCGAACCCGACTCTGGCTCCGATGCCCTCGGCGGAATGAAGACCACCGTGCGCCGCGACGGTGACGAGTACCTGCTCAACGGGCAGAAGACCTTCATCACCAACGGCCCGTACGCCGATACCATCGTCGTCTTCGCCAAGCTCGACGACGGCTCGGACACCCCGATGCGCGATCGCAAGGTGCTCTCGTTCGTCCTGGACAAGGGAATGCCCGGACTCACCCAGGGTAAGGCGTTCAAGAAGATGGGCATGATGAGTTCGCCCACCGGAGAGCTGTTCTTCGACAACGTCCGCCTCGGCCGCGACCGGCTGCTCGGCGAGACCGAGGACACCGGTTCCGACGCGCGCGGCTCCGAGGGGGCGAAGTCCGGTTTCACCGCCGAGCGCATCGGGATCGCGGCGCTGTCGATGGGCATCATCAACGAATGTCTGCGTCTGAGTGTTGATTACGCGAAGAACCGCAAGCTGTGGGGTCAGGAGATCGGCCGCTTCCAGTTGATCCAGCTCAAGCTTGCCGAGATGGAGGTGGCGCGGATCAACGTGCAGAACATGCTCTTCAGTGCGATCGAACGGGCCAAGGTCGGTAAGCCGCTGAGTCTGGCCGAGGCATCGGCGATGAAGCTCTACTCGTCGAAGGCGGCCACCGATGTCGCGATGGAGGCCGTCCAGCTCTTTGGCGGCAACGGCTATATGGCCGAGTATCGCGTGGAACAACTTGCGCGCGATGCCAAGTCGTTGATGATCTATGCCGGCAGCAACGAGATCCAGGTGACCCACGTAGCCAAGGGGCTCCTGGCCTAACTCCGGCGACGCAGCGAGACCGTCCGGTGCGGTGGTCGGTCGGGGCCCGATTCTCCGGAGCCGACCACTGCGCCGAGATGACGGGCTCGGCACCCGCCATGCAGGGCGGTGTACCGCGTCGAACACCATCACCGGCACCACAACCGTGCGTTCTGCGGACAGATGACCTCGAAGAGATCATCGGCCGAGGGGGATTCGCGACCAGTGTCACCCGGGTACTGGTTGATGAGCCGACCGAGGTGCCACAACAGTGTGGTGGCGGCGATCAGCCCCGCGGCGGTGCCGATGGCCGCGACCTCGATGAGGACCGCCGCCGCCGGGCGAGCTGATCGCCGCCGATGCCCACACACACTGGCCGCTTGTGTTGAGTACCGATATCGACTCGCCCTGCTTCCTGCTGACCCCCCGCACCCGGAGCGAGGAACGCCTTTCGGACAGGCTCCCGATGCCCGATATCGGTGGCCGTGCGGTGGTCGAATATCGGCAGGCTCGGACGTCGGGCGCATCGAGCGCTTGACCAACGCTGGCCGTGCTGTTTGCGGGTGCCAACAATTCGGCGTGTGGGGGTGTCGCCGGTCACCTCACGCGCCGGTGAACACCAGCACGATCAACGCGATGTTGAGCAGCACGATCATTGCCGAGGCGAGGGTGGCCAGGATGCGCAGCGGCCAGCCGTCGGCGAATTCGCCCATGATCGAGCGGTCGGCTGTCAACCGGCCCAGCGGGATGATCGCGAACGGGATGCCGAAACTCAGCACGACCTGTGAGAGCACCAGTGCCAGTGTGGGATCGACCCCGATCGCGAGAACGACGAGAGCGGGGACCAGCGTGACCAGGCGGCGAACCAGCAGCGGCACCCGCTTGTGCAGAAGCCCGGCCATGATCGCCGCACCCGCCGACGACCCCACCGAGGTCGCGGCCAGGCCGCTCGCCAGCAGGCCGATGGCGAAGATGGTCGCCATCGTCGGCCCCATCGAATCGGCCACGGCATGGTAGGCGCCCTCAATGGTGTCGGTGCCCTCTTTGCCCAACAGATTCCGCGCGGCCAGGAGCAGTAAAGCGATGTTGACGGCGCCGGCGATGATCAGCGCGATGACCACATCCCAGCGGGTGACGCGCACGAGTGTGCGTCGCTGGGACAGGCTTTCGGTGACCCCGTGGCGATCGATGACCAGCGCCGAATGGACGTAGATGGCGTGCGGCATGACCGTCGCACCCAACATCGACGCCGCGAGTAACACTGTCTCGGGTCCCTCGAGACGGGGGATCATCCCGCCGAGCACATCGCCGGCGGTCGGCGGGTTCACCACGAGCCCGGCGAGGAAGCCGACCACGATGATGGCCAGCATGCCCACGATCACCGTCTCGAAGGCGCGTTGCCGACGAGGGTTCTGCAGCAGCAACATCAGCGTCGAGACGATCCCCACGATCACCCCGCCCAGCACGAGGGGAAGATCGAACAGCAGTTGTAGTGCGATGGCGCCGCCGAGGACCTCGGCGAGGTCGGTGGCGATCGCCACCACCTCGGCCTGAGCCCAGAATGCCTGGCGTTTGCCTAGACTCAGCCGCTCTCCGAGGAGACCCGGCAGACTACGGCCGGTGACGATGCCGAGTTTGGCCGACTGGTACTGAATGAGCATCGCTATGAGATTGGCGACGACGAGCACCCACACCAGCAGGAAGCCGTAGCGTGCGCCGGCGGTGATGTTGGCGGCCACGTTGCCGGGATCGACGTAGGCAATGGCTGCGACGAAGGCGGGGCCGAACAGCGCCATGTGACGAAGCGAGCGTATGCGACGCCCGCGTATGCGACCGCGCGCCGACTCGGCCCCCGTTCCGCTCTCGCGGGTGTCCACCTGGCTCACCAGCCCAATGTGGCATGCCGATGGCCAGTGATCAAGTCCAGCGAAACAAAAAGTTCGGCCTTCCGAAAAATCATGCGCGACCGAGTCGCCAGATTCGGTCGCGGGACATCGGCGTCTCGTACGGGCGGGTGCCGATGGCGCGTCGGATGGCGTTGGCCAGAGCCGCCGCCACGGGGTTGAACGGCGATTCGCTCATCGACTTCGCGCCGTAGGGCCCAAGGCGGTCGGAGGTCTCGGCGAACATCACCTCGGTGACCGGGATGTCGGCCATCTGCGGCACCCGGTAGGTCCGCAGGACCGGTGTCAGCGGTGCGCCCTTGCCGTCGAGCATGATCTCCTCGTACAGCGCCGAGCCGACGCCTTGCGCCACACCGCCTTCCACCTGGCCACGACATTGCTCGGGATTCATCACCGTTCCCGCGTCGGCGGCGTGCACCGACTGCAGGATCTTCACCGCGCCCGTCTCGGTGTTCACCGCGACCCGAAAAGCCTGGACGTTGAACGCGATCGAGCGCAGATCGCCCCGTTCGAGGCCGGTCGCCACGACGCGCGGACCGGTCGCCGACTCCTGCCGGTCATCGGCGCCGACGGCGGCGATGAGCTCGCCGAAGCCGATCACCGTGGCGTCGACGAGCGCTCCGTCCGGACTCAGCCGCACGTCGGCGGCATCGTGGCCCGACAGTCTCGTGGCGGCCTCGACCAAGAGTTCGCGCAATCGCACGGCCGCGCCATATACGGCCTTGCCGGCCACCGTGGTGCCGGCCGACGCGAACGCCCCCGTGTCATAGGCGGCGGCGTCGGTGTCGCCGTGGCGCAACGATACCCGGGACAACTCGGTGGACATCGTGCTCGCCACGATCTGCGCCTGCACCGTCGTGGTGCCGTTGCCGAATTCTGCTGTGCCCGAACCGATGTGGTAGCGGCCGTCGGCGTCGACAGCCACCGTGACGGTGGCATGGTGCCCGCGCGGGGCCATCGTCGCGATGGCGGCCAGCGCCATACCCTCGCCGACCCGCCACTGCGGACCGGCCGGCGCGGCCACACCATTGCCGCGTGCCAGGGCGGCCTGCGCGAGGTCCAGACACTGGTCGAGACCGTAGCTGCCGTACACCAGGTCGTCCTCGGGCTCGGGGTGGGCGATGAGCAGCGGATCGCCGTCGGCCACCGCATTACGTCTGCGCAGCTCGAACGGATCGATGTCGAGCGTCAGCGCCAACTCGTCCATCGCGCTCTCGATCGCGAAGATCACCTGTCCCAACCCGTATCCGCGGAACGCACCCGACGGTGGATTGTTGGTGTAGACGACCTCGGCGTCGATCCGCTTCACCGGGCAGTTGTAGACCGACACCGATTCGGCGCACGCATGGAACATCACCCCGATCGCGTGGTTGCCGTAGGCGCCGGTGTCGGACAGGACGTCGACCTTCATCGCGGTCAGTCGACCCGTCTCATCGGCGCCGAGTTCCACCCCCACCCGGAACGGATGCCGGTAGGTGGTGCGCGTCATCTCCTCCGTGCGCGTCATCTCGTAGGCGACCGGCCGGCCGGTGCGCAGGACGGCCAGCGCGACGAGATCCTCGGTGAGCAGTTCCTGTTTGCCGCCGAAACCACCACCGACGCGTGCCGCGAAGACCCGAATCCGCTCGGGCGGCATCTCGAGCAGTAACGCGAGTTCGTCGCGCACCAGGAACGGCACCTGGGTGCTGGTCCGTAGCACCAGACGGCCGTCGTCGTCGATCCAGCCGAGGGTGCCGTGGGTTTCCAACTGGGCGTGCGACACCCGCCCGGTTTTCCACATACCCCCGACTCGCGCCGCCGAGTCCTCCAGTGCGGCAACAACATCACCACCGAAACCGTCGTGGAATGCCGCGATCACGTTGCGGCCGGCGTCGATGACACGATCCTCGGGAGTGCGGTCGGGATGCACGAGTGCCGCGCCCGGCAGCCGGGCCTCCTCCGGATCGAACACGGCGGGCAACAGCTCGTAGGTCACCTCGATGAGGCGACACGCCTCCTCGGCGGCCGCCGCGGTGTCGGCGACGACGGCGGCCACGCGCTGGCCGACGAATCGCACCACCGGATCGAGGACCAGGGTGTCGTCGGGATCGTCGTCGCGGGACTCGTGCCGAGCGGTGGAGAACCGGCGGGTGCTCACGTTCTCGTGGGTCAGGATGAGCGAGACGCCGGGCACCGACGATGCCGCCGCGGTGTCGATGGCGGTGATCCGGGCGTGCGGATGCGAGGAGCCGAGTACGCGCAGGAACTGCGTACCGGGCACGTCGATGTCGAAGGTGTACGGCTCGGTGCCGGTGACGACGCGCTGCGCGGCAAGGGGATTGGCGGACGCGCCGACGCCGCACGAGGTCGCACAGGTTTCGGCGGCGGTCGGGGTTTCCGAACAATGTGCGCGTTCGGTTCGGGCGACGCCGTCGCGGATGGCGGCGTCGACGGCCCGATAGCCGGTGCAGCGGCACAGGTTTCCCTTCATCCGCCGCGGTAGGTCGTTGAGGTCGGCGGGCTCGAGAGTGGACGCGGTGACGATCATCCCCGCGGTGCAGAAACCGCACTGGAACCCGAAGTTGTCGACGAAGGACTGCTGCATGGGATGCAGATCGCTCGGAGTGCCCAGGCCCGAGACCGTGGTCACCGACGCCCCGTCGGCGCGCACCGCCGGAAAGATGCACGAGTGCACCGGTGTGCCGTCGACCAGCACCGAGCACGCGCCGCAGTCGCCGGCGTCGCAGCCCTTCTTGACCTCGAAATGACCGTTGTCGCGCAACAAGGTTCGCAGGCATTGGCCCGGGCGGGGTCGGGTGTCGACGGATTCGCCGTTGATCTCCATGTGCACGGTCACCACCCCCGACCGGGGTCGGCGGCGAGCTCTGCGCGGATCTCGTCGGCGAGCACCGCGCTGACCGCGCGGCGCCAGTCCGCGGAGCCGAGCGGGTCGGTGTAATAGCCCGGCGCGGAGTCGATGTCGGCGCGCAGTACCTCCGCATCGGGCAGCATCGGATAGCGCAGTACCGTCGGCCACCCGGTGGCCGCGGTGATGCCGAAGAGCGCGGTGCCGTCCTCGTCGACGCGCCCGGTGACCACCGCACCGGAACGCCCGAGCTCGGCGAGCGCGATCTTGCGCATGCCGGTGCGGGCACGCAACGCGTGGCCCGGAAAATCGATGGCGCGCAGCACCTCTCCCGGTGCCAGGGTGTTGGTTCCGTTGCCGGTGACCAGTTCGGCCACCGGCACACGGCGCTCACCCCCGCCGGGACACCAGATCAGTGCCTCGGCATCGAGGGCGACGGCCAACGACACCATCGACGCGGCCGCGAACGAGCGGCAGATATTGCCGCCGACGGTGGCCACATTCCAGATCTTGAACGACGCCAACAATGCTGTCGCACACTGGAAGAACAGGGGGTGGGCGCGCCAACCGGGCCGCTCGGGCAACGAGGCGAGAGTCGCGATCGGGCAGGTGGCCGCGACACGAAGACCGCCATCGGGCAGATCCTCGATATCGGACCACCCCATCCCGGTGATGTCGACGACGCCGGACGCGTCGACCTGCGGCTCGCTGAAGAACCACGTTCCGCCCGCGACTATTCGCTCGCCGGGCGTCAGCGCCAGGTCGGCTCGGGTACGTGCGAGGCGATACGAGGTGACGGTGTTGAGGTCCACGGCTCCTCCTATCCGGCCTTGTCCAGCAGGCGACGACGCTCGGCGGCGCAGTCGGCGGCCACTGCGTCGAGGTCGGCGGTCGCCAGGTCGTTGTCGGTGACGATGCGGCGCCCGCCTACCCAGGTTCCGCGAATCGGTGGGATGGCGCCCAGGACCAGAGCGGCGACCGGGTCGTCAATGCCCGCGTGCGCGAGTCCGCTGATGTCCCACAGCACGAGATCGGCGAGTTTGCCCACTTCGATCGACCCGATCTCGTTGTCCCGACCGAGGACCCGGGCGCCACCGAGGGTGGCCAACTCGATCGCGGTGCGGGTGGTCAGAGCGGTCGGGCCGCCGCGGGCACGTGCCATCAAGACCGCCTGGTGGGCCTCCTCGAGCAATCGCGCCGACTCGTTGGAGGCCGCGCCGTCGACACCGAGTCCGACGGGTACCCCGGCGTCGACGAGGTCGCGGGTGCGGCAGATCCGGTTGCCCAGACGGGCATTGGAGGTCGGACAGTGTGCGACCCCGGTCGAGGTGGCGGCCAGACGTGCGATCTCGTCGTCGGCGAATTCGATGCCGTGCGCGAACCACACGTCGTCGCCGACCCACCCCACCGACTCCATGTACTGCAATGGAGTACAGCCGAAATGCTGGTCGCAGTAGGTGTTCTCGTCCGGTGACTCGGCCAGATGGGTGTGCATCCGCACACCGAGTTCGCGTGCCAGCGAGGCGGACTCGCGGAGCAGGTCGGTGGTGACCGAGAACGGCGAGCACGGAGCGAGAGCGATCTGCAGCAGGGAACCAGGGCTCGGGTCATGCCAGCGTGCGACGGCGTCGGAGCAGGCTTCGAGGATCTCGTCGATGCCCTGCACCACCGAGTCGGGAGGCAGGCCGCCGTCCTTCTCCGAGAGGTCCATCGACCCGCGGGTCGGATGGAATCGGACGCCGATGGTGGCCGCCGCACCGATCTCGGCGCCGAGGAGATCCCCGCCCTCCCGGGGGAAAACGTAATGGTGGTCGGTGGTGGTGGTGCAGCCAGACATCACCAGCTGGCCGAGGCCACCCAGCGCGGCGGTGTGCACCGCGGTCTCGTCGATCCCGGCCCAGATCGGGTAAAGCGTCGTCAGCCACTGGAACAGCGTGTGATCGGCGGCGAGCCCTCGGGTGATCCACTGGTAGAGGTGATGATGGGTGTTCACCAGGCCCGGGGTGAGCACACAGCCGCTTCCGTCGACGTGGGTCACCTCTGGGGGCAGGTCGTGGATCGAGTCGGTGGACACCGCGGTGATGGTGGCGCCGTCGATCAGCACTGACGCCGACGACAGCTCTCGGCGGTGCTCGTCGACGGTGATGACGTGTGCGTTGTGAATGAGGGTTCCAGCCACCGCCACACGCTACGACGGCTCGGTTACGGCGATATTTCGGCGCGGATGTCGTGGGCTGACTCGAGGCGATCAGGGCTCGAGGCGATCGCGACCGCCGAGCACCGCGACCGCCTCGATCTCGAGTCGAGGCGGCGTGGGGATCGCCATGGCCAGCGCTGCGGCGACGACACAGGCGACCAGCGACACGATCGACGCGATGAGGTAGCCGTTGGTGTCTGGGACGACGATCGCGCCCCCGGATACCGGGATCTGCACCACTGACCAGGTCGGTACCATCCCTACCACCGCGGCGGAGGTGGACGTGCCGACCACGCGCATGAGTGCGTTGACCCCGTTGGCCTCGCCGGTCTGCGCGACCGGCACTGCGCGCATGATCAGTGCGGGCATGGCCGAGTAGGCGATGCCGAGGCCCGCTCCGGTGAGGCAGGCGACGATGAGCATGATCCACCACGTGAATCCGCCGGTGAGCAGGAGGACGAGGAACACGACGTAGCCGAGGCCGATCACCAGGCCGCCGACCGCCAGCGAGACACGAGGACCCGCGCGGCCGGTCAGCCAGGCGCTGACATGGGAGAACACGAACATGAGGATGCCGCTGGGGGCGAGGACGAGGCTGGCCATCAGCATGTCGAAGCCCAGACCGATGGGTGCGCCCGCCGGTGCCATGAGGAGTTGGATGGGCATCAACTGCATGGAGTAGAACGCGAATCCGGTCGCCACCGACGCGATATTGGTCAGCAGGACCGGCGTGTCGAGGGCGACGCCCAAGTCGATCAGAGGGGTGCGGTGGCGCCGCTCCCAGCGCCACCAGGCGGTGGCGACGACCAGAAAGGTGATCGACACGCCGAGGGTCGCCGCGGAGGCCCAGCCCCAGCTCGCGCCCTTGGAGAGCGGAAGGAGCAGACACACGAGCGTCGCCGCCAGCCCGACGGCGCCGAGAAGATCGAAACGGCCACCGGCCAGGCCACGAGTCTCCGGCACGGTCAGGGCTATCCCGACCGCGGCCGTGCCCGCGGCGGCGGCGCACAACCAGAACAAGGCGTGCCATCCGACGTGCTGGGCGATGAACGCACTCACCGGCAGTCCCAGTGCCCCGCCGATGCCCAATGATGCGCTCATCGTGCCGACCGAGGATCCGAGGTGGCGGGCCGGCACGATGTCGCGCATCGCGCTGATACCCAGTGCGATGGTGCCGAATCCGAGTCCCTGCAGTCCGCGTCCGATGAGGAAGGGCAGCAGTGCACTGGAGAGCGCACACAGGATCGATCCGGCTGCAACGCATCCCATGCTGGCGAGCAGCATTCGTCGTTTGCCGTACATGTCACCGAGTCGTCCGCTGATGGGGGTGACGACCGCGCCGGTCAGCAGGGTCATCGTGAGTGCCCAGTTGGTGTCCGACGGAGCGGCGTGTAGGAGGTCGGGCAATTGCGGGATCAGCGGCACGATGATCGTCTGCATCAAGGCCACCACGATCCCGGCCGCGCACAGCACCACCACGGCTGCGCGCGGGTGGGTTTGCGGGTGGCTCCCGCCCCCCGCGCCCGCTATCCCCGAACCCGTTCCTTGGTAACCCCCAGCGCGATTCGTCGCCGACACCAGCATCAACCTCCACCGATCACGCTATCCGACGCCACCGAACGAGCGATCGGTGGCGTTACCGGAGGGAATCACATGGGCGCCGGGCGGTAGGGGCGGCATCGGGGATGGAGGAGCAGCAGCGATTCCTGATGGCTGCTGCCGGGCCCGGCGACCGCCGCGGCCACGCGGTTCAGGATCTCGCACTGCGCTGCTCGTTCGAGCGGGTTGCCTGCCTGCTCTGGCACGGCGAACCGCCGACGATGCCGAGCCGGCAGCCGTCACGCAGCGCGAGCGAGCGCTCCATCGGCTCGACTGTTCGACGATGGCCGTGCTGGCCCGGACTCCGTAGGACTGCCATCCGATGGATGTGGTGCGCCCCGCGATCAGCTTCCTTGGGCACGAGGACCCCGCGAGGGAACGTGTCGCCGGCGGCGAATCTCCTGAGGCGCAAAGCATGTTCGCGATCCTGACGACCACCGTCGGGCATCCGGAAACCGGCGGCGCTCTGCGCTGCACACAGGTTCACTACTTCCGAGTTCGCCGAGCGCGTGATCGTCTCCACGTAGTCCGACATCCAGGGCGCGGTCACCGCGGCGATCGCTGCACTCAAGGGATCGCCGCACTCAAGGGATCGCCGCACCCAAGGGATCGCCGCACCCATGGGATCGCTGCACCCAAGGGGCGAACGAGGCGGTCATGTACGACATGATCGGAATTGATCGCCCCGAACGTGTGCGGGAATGGTGCACGGCCACACTGTCTCGAAAAGAGAAAATCATGGGATTCGGTCATCGGGTGAACAAGAATGGCCATTCTTTGCGTGTCCACGATGTGCGTCGTGTCCGAGGACACCTCGCACCATGGTGGCGATACCCGGTGGCTCGCCGGCTATCACGGATTCGCCGACGAGATGTCGAGCCCCACGGCAGCAAACCCAATCCCGACTTCCCGGCCGGTCCGGCCTCACGCCTGACGGGATTCGACATCGCCTAGTTCACAACTATTTTCGTGATGAACCCGATCGTCGGCCGGCCCCCACGCCCCAGTGAACAGACCCGCGGCCAATGCCCTGATCCGTCCACTGTCCTCCTACGACTGAGTGCCGCACCGCATTCTCATTGCTGGACTGTGCCCTTCCCGTGGACTCGGCGGGATAGGGTCACCGTGGGGGCATGTGCATCGGGTCCATATGTGGCGGGACAACGACAGAAACGGATGAGCAGCATGTTCGACAAGGTTCTGGTGGCCAACCGTGGTGAGATCGCGATCCGGGCGTTTCGCGCGGCGTACGAGCTCGGTGCCCGCACCGTCGCGATCTTCCCCTATGAGGATCGCAATTCGCTGCATCGATTGAAGGCCGACGAGTCTTATCAGATCGGCGTCCCCGGGCATCCGGTGCGCGCGTATCTCTCGGTCGACGAGGTGGTGGGCGCGGCGCAGCGATGCGGCGCGGATGCGGTGTATCCCGGCTACGGGTTCCTCTCGGAGAACGCCGGTCTCGCACGGGCATGCGCGGCGGCCGGCATCACCTTCGTCGGTCCCAAGGCCGACGTGCTCGACCTGACCGGCAACAAGGCGCAGGCGATCGCGGCGGCACGGGCCGCGGGTCTGCCGGTGCTGTCCTCCTCGGAGCCGTCGTCGGATGTCGACGAGTTGGTGACGGCCTCGGAACAAATGCAGTTCCCAGTGTTCGTCAAAGCGGTGGCCGGTGGTGGTGGCCGCGGAATGCGGCGCGTGGACGACCCGTCGACTCTGCGGGAATCGATCGAGGCTGCCTCGCGCGAGGCGGAAGCGGCCTTCGGTGATGCGACAGTATTCCTCGAGCAGGCCGTCATCAATCCCCGTCATATCGAGGTGCAGATCCTCGGCGACACCCACGGCGACGTCATCCACCTGTTCGAGCGGGACTGCAGTGTGCAGCGGCGTCATCAGAAGGTGGTGGAGCTGGCTCCGGCACCTACGCTCGATCCGGTTCTGCGCGAACGGATCTGTGCCGACGCGGTCGCCTTCGCCCGGCACATCGGCTACTCGTGTGCGGGTACGGTCGAGTTCCTCGTCGACGAGCAGGGCAGATACGTCTTTATCGAGATGAATCCGCGAATTCAGGTGGAGCACACGGTGACCGAGGAGATCACCGATGTGGATCTGGTGGGTGCACAGCTTCGGGTGGCCTCGGGTGAATCGTTGGCCGATCTTGGTCTAACGCAGGACGCGATCACCGTGCACGGCGCGGCGATGCAATGCCGGATCACCACCGAGGACCCGGCCGCCGGTTTCCGGCCCGACGTCGGGCGGATCTCCGCTTACCGCACGCCGGGGGGTGCCGGTATCCGTCTGGACGGTGGAGCCAACCTTGGCGGTGAGGTCAGCGGCCACTTCGATTCCATGCTGGTCAAACTGACCTGCCGTGGCCGGGACTTCGCCACTGCCGCGCGCCGGGCCCGACGGGCATTGGCGGAGTTCCGGATTCGTGGTGTGGCCACCAATATCCCGTTCTTGCAGGCGGTTCTCGACGATCCGGATTTCCGGGCCGGGCGGGTGACCACCTCCTTCATCGACGAGCGGCCCTGGTTGCTGACCACCGGCGGATCGGCCGATCGCGGTACCCGCATCCTGGAATACCTCGCTGACGTGACCGTCAACAAGCCGCACGGAGAGCGGCCGTCGACGGTGTACCCGCGGGACAAGCTGCCCGCCATGGAGCGCTCGCTGCTCGGTGCGCCGTCTGCTGGTTCCAAGCAGCAGCTGACCGAGCTGGGCCCGGAGGGATTTGCCCGGGCACTGCGTGAGTCGCCGGCTGTCGGGGTCACCGACACGACCTTCCGTGATGCCCACCAGTCGTTGCTGGCGACACGGTTGCGGACATCGGCGCTGATCGCCGTGGCCCCGTATGTGGCAGCGCTGACTCCGCAGCTGCTGTCGGTGGAGTGCTGGGGTGGTGCGACCTACGATGTGGCGCTGCGTTTTCTGAAGGAAGATCCGTGGGATCGGTTGGCGCAGCTGCGCGAAGCGATGCCCAACCTCTGCCTGCAGATGCTGTTGCGCGGCGCGAACACCGTTGGCTATACCCCGTATCCGACGAAGGTGACCACCGCGTTCGTCGCCGAGGCGACCGCCACCGGTGTGGACATCTTCCGGATCTTCGATGCGCTCAACAACATCGAGCAGATGCGCCCGGCGATCGACGCGGTCCGCGAGACGGGCACGGCGGTCGCCGAGGTGGCGATGAGCTACACAGGTGACCTGGCGAACCCGGCCGAGGATCTCTACACCCTGGACTACTACCTACGGCTGGCTGAGCAGGTCGTCGACGCAGGTGCGCATATCCTGGCCATCAAGGACATGGCCGGTCTGCTGCGCGCGCCTGCGGCGAGCACGCTGATCACGGCCCTGCGCAGGGAATTCGATCTCCCTATCCACGTGCACACCCACGACACTCCCGGTGGTCAGCTCGCGACCTATCTGGCGGCGGTCACTGCCGGTGCCGACGCGATAGACGGGGCGTCGGCGGCGTTGGCCGGTACGACCAGTCAGCCCCCGCTGTCGGCAATCGTGGCCGCCTTCGCGCACTCCGAGCACGACACCGGTCTGGATCTGAATGCGGTGTGCGACCTCGAACCGTATTGGGAGGCGATTCGAAAGGTCTACGCGCCCTTCGAGTCCGGAATTCCAGGACCCACCGGGCGGGTGTACTCGCACGAGATCCCGGGCGGCCAGCTCAGTAACCTGCGGCAGCAGGCGATCGCCCTGGGCCTCGGTAATCGCTTCGAGGCCGTCGAGGAAGCCTACGCATCCGCCGATGCGATGCTCGGCCGTGTGGTGAAGGTGACGCCGTCGTCGAAGGTGGTCGGTGATCTCGCGCTGGCACTGGTCGGGCAGGGTATCGAGCCGCGTGACTTCGCGAATGATCCGGCCGCCTACGACATCCCGGATTCGGTGATCGGATTTCTGCGCGGTGAGTTGGGTGACCCACCCGGCGGATGGCCGGAACCGTTGCGCACCAAGGCGCTCGAGGGCCGCCGCCCCGCCGAGCCGGTGGTCGACCTCGCCGCCGAGGACTCCGCCGCGCTTGATGTCGCGGGGCGGACCCGGCAGGAAACGTTGAACCGCTTGCTGTTCCCCGGTCCCACCAAGGAGTTCACCGAACACCGGGAAGCGTATGGCGATACCTCACGGCTCTCGGCGAACCAGTTTTTTTACGGGTTGCGTTATGGCGAAGAACACCACGTTGAACTCGAACCCGGTGTGGTGCTACTGATCGGCCTCGAGGCGATCAGCGACGCCGACGAGCGCGGTATGCGAACCGTGATGTGTGTGATCAACGGCCAACTCCGCCCGATCGCGGTGCGAGACCGTGCGATCGACTCCGCGGTGGAGGCTGCCGAGAAGGCCGACCGGGCCAATCCGGGTTCGGTCGGGGCCCCGTTCGCCGGTGTGGTGTCGATCTCTGTGGAGGTCGGCGACGAGGTGGCTGCAGGTGCGGCGATCGGCACCATCGAGGCCATGAAGATGGAGGCCACCATCACCGCACCCGTCGCCGGGAAGGTCACTCGCGTCGCGGTGGGTGCGGTCACCTCCGTGGCACCCGGGGACCTGCTCATCGAAATCGGTTAGGCCCGCCGGCCGCGGTCGCCGGGCGTTCCGATCTCGGCGACCAGCGCGCCGATCGTGATGCCGATGCGCAGGCTCGTGAAGGTCGCGGGCATGCTGCGCGACAGTTCCGGATTCGCAACGGATTCCCTCTTTCGGCGCCGGGGCTGGACGAAGGTACTCATGCCAGAAGGGGGCTCCATGACAGCAGGGGGCTCGAGGAGATCGCAGGCCACCACAGACGGGGCGGAGAACCCACTGCACCGCAGAGCATGAAGGATTCCCCCGATGCCGGTGCGCACTCCTGGTCAGCTACCGCGATAGGTGGAGTACGAGTACGGGCTCAGCAACAGTGGTACGTGATAGTGCCGATCGGGATCGTCGACGGTGAAGCAGATGTCGACCTCCGGGTAGAAACCCCGGATGTCGTTGTCGGCGAACCATTCCCCGGTGTCGAACACCAGATGGTAGATGCCGGGTACGAGTGCGTCGGTGTTCACCTGCGCGATGCGACCGTCGGAATCGGTGACGCCGGAGGCGACTTCGCCGCCCGCGGCATCCTGTAGCGAGACCCCGACGCCCACCGCGGGGACGCCGCAGACCGCGTCGAGGACATGGGTGGACAGTCCGGTCATCTCGATGGCTCGCTCCTCGTGGATTGCCTGTGGTTCTCAGTCGTCAACATACTCGATCGCCGGGGTGAGCATGCGCTGCAGTCGACTTCGGTTGATCTTGGCCAACTCCATCCGCAGCACTCGCCGCTCGGTCTCCGAGTCGTTGCGTATCCGTTCCTTGAGAATCGCCAGCAACTCCGCCGCCGGCCGCCCATTGGCGAAGACGAGGTACACGTGCCCGAACTTCTCGTCGTAGGCCTTGTTGAGCTCCTTGAGTTCGGCCAACACCGCCGGATCGGCGCCGGTCACCCCGGACTGCTCACGCGTGGAGGACGCGTTGTCCGGGCGGTCGCCGATCCGGGGGTGACCGGCCAGGGCCTCGTCGAGGTCGGCGTCGGTGAGCTCGGCCAGGATGAGGTCGGCATAGGAGAGCAATGCCTCGTCGTCGGAGAACGGTCGGGCCTTGGCCACACGCAGCGCCCAGATCGACGAACTACAACACTCGTAGAGCGTGCCGATGGCCTGCCGTTCGGTCAGCTCGTTGAAACTGGGCAACCCGCGCCAGTCGACTCGTCGCACGCCAATCAGCTTAGGAGAGCTCGGGCTGACGGCCGAATCGCACCGACGTCAGCGGGTTGGCATCAGCAACGAGATCGTCGAAGCGATAGTTGACGATCTTGGCGATCTCGATGAGCGCGAACGACTTCTCGGAGGTTTCCGAATTGTCCATGCGGGACCAGCCGTTGCGCAGCACGCGGTCGTAGCGCTCGGTCTCGCGGGCACAGATCACCAACGGGAACCCGAAGTGCTCCCGATACGCGGCAGCGAGATTCACGACGTTCTCGTGCTCGGTCTCCTCGAGGTGCGACAAGCCCTTGTGGTCGATTGCGATCAGCTCGCCGGTCTCCTCGTCCTCGGCGCCGAGGTCGGGGAAGGCCTGGATCAGGTCGAGTTGTTGGGTGTCGCTGCCGGTCAGCATCGCCTCCTGGAAGGCGCTGCGCAGGTCGTGCACATCGTCGAAAGGCCGCTGCTCCCAGGCTCTGTCGAGAACCCAGTCGACGCCCTGCACAACCTCGCCGAAGGTCTCGCGGAACTTCTCCCTACTCATGGTGTTCACCTCGTCGAGCGTGATCGAACCGCCTCCGGCCACCGCCGGTCCCTTGCTGCCGATGTGGAAGAACAGGATGTTCATCAGGATGGCAGTGATCGCACCCATGGTGATCCCCGTGGAGAAGGGGATCTGCAGGATGCCCGGGACGGCGATGTCGACGCCCGGTAATTCCGGGACCTTCACCTCTGCCCCCTTGTCCAGGATGGTCGTCGGGGCCGACGACTGTGAGAACTGGACGTAGAGGGCCACTGCGATGGAGGTCGCGGCGATCGACAGGTTGCGGTGGTCGGTGAAGTCGACGGTCGTCAGCGTCTGGATGCCGACGATGGCGACCGTCGCGAACATGATGAGTGCGGCGCCACCAAGAACCGGGGAGGGAATCGACCCGACGATGTTTGCGGTCTTGGGCAGGACGCCCAGGATGATCATGATGCCGCCGGCGCAGGCGACCACGAACCGGCTCTTGACCCCGGTCATCCGTACCAGGCCGACGTTCTCGGAGAACGCCGTGTATGGGAACGAGTTAAAGCTGCCGCCGATGATGGTGGCGATGCCGTCGGCGCGGACGGTGGCGGCAATGTCCTCCTTGCGGATGCGTTTGCCGACGATCTCGCCGGTCGCGAAGACCGACCCTGTCGATTCCACTGCGGTCACCATGAGCACCACGATCAGCGACACGATCGCGATGAGATCGAATCGGGGCCACCCGAAGGCGAACGGCGGGGTGAAGCCGACCCAGCTGGCCTTGGCGACCCGGTCGAAGTGGGCGTCGCCGAAACACCATGCGACGAAGGTCATGACGCCGAGGCCAAGCAGGATCGAAATTGTTGCCCAGAAGCCTCGGAAGAATCGCTGCATCAGCACGATCAGCGCGATGGTGCAGATGCAGTAGACAACCCACCGGCCGTTCCCGGCATCGTGCGCGCCGGTAGCGCTGTTGGGGTCGGTGACCGCGTCGCCGGCGCCGACCGGGATCAGGCTGATGCCGATGATCGTGATGACGGTGCCGGTGACCACCGGCGGGAAGAAGCGGATCAGTTTGGCAAAGAACGGTGCGATCAGGAAGGTGAACACGCCGGCCGAGATCACCGCGCCGTATACCGTCAGCAGGCCGACCCGACTGCCCCCGTGATCGTTGGCGATCTTGATGACCGGTGCGAGCGTCGCGAAGGTGATGCCCTGCAGCAGCGGTAGCCGGACGCCGATCTTCCAGATGCCGACCGCCTGCAGCAGCGAGGCGATACCGCAGGTGAACAGGTCGGCGGTGATGAGCATGGTGAGTGCCTGATCATCGAGCCCGATGGCGTTCGCGATCAGCAGCGGGACGAGGACGGCACCGGCGTAGAAGGCGACCACGTGCTGGAACCCGAGGGTGACGAGTTTGCCGAACGGTGGCACCTGATCGACCGGATGAACGCGCTTGCGGCGTCCCTGTGGGGCGGCGGCCGGAGCCGAATCCGTGGCCATCGACATACTCCTCGTGACGGTGAGATCATGACTGCCGGGGCCGACTGCATTGCGCACGTCAGGCCCACCGGCAGCTAAATAGTGGACCCCCACAACCGATTCGGCTACCGCGAGATTGTATATTGCGGCGGAGTAAATCGGGCATCGCCGACACCGCGACCTCATCGGTTCGCCCGGCCGACGACAGCGGTGGGTGGGCGAACCGAGCCGACCGGCGGAGGTGGATGCGGTGGTGGTGGGAGCGGTGCTCGCCGCCGGAGCCGGCCGGCGATATGGGAAGCCGAAAATACTTGCTGAACAAGGGCTTTGGCTCGACAATGCGGTGCATTCGCTGAGTGCGGGAGGCTGTGGGGAGGTGGTCGTCGCGATGGGCGCGGCGATCGTCACGCCGCCGAGCGGCTCAACGGCGATCGTCGTCGAGGACTGGGCTGTCGGTCTGTCGGCAAGCGTGCGCGCGGTGCTGTGCGCGCCGGTGGTTCGGGCGGATCCGGGCGGCGTGGTTTTACATGTTGTTGACATGCCCGATGTCACCGCGGCGGTGGTTTCCCGGATCGTGGATGCCGCTGCGGGCACACCGGAGAAGATCGTGCGCGCGGTCTACCATGGCCGGCCGGGACATCCGGTCCGACTCGGTGCCGGTCACCTCGACGGCGTCCTCGCATCGCTCAGCGGGGACCTCGGCGCGGCACGCTATCTCCGCGCGCATCCCGAGATCGTGACGTGGGTCGAATGCGGTGATCTGGCCTCCGGCATCGACCGGGACGAACGTTAGGGGCCGGAGAGGGCCGGGATGGCGTCGGTGATCACTCCGTCAGGGAAGGGATCACCGATGGTGAGATCCAGTGCGCCGCGGGCGAATCGGGTAACCGGCGCGACTGCGGCAGCCAACGCCACACGGTGACCGGCGCGGCAGCGTCCGACGATCGAGGCCGACCCCACCGTCGGGAGGACGCCGATGACGGCGAGCAGGTCACCGGTGGTCGGTTCGCACACTGCCCACACGAAACCGGTGTCGTCGCGCCACGCGGCATCGGTGGCGGCAACATAGGCCGCGGGATCGGCGATCCCCAGATCGGACAACGCCGGGACGTCGGTGATCCGCTCGTCGGCACGAAGCCCACGCAGATACCACGCCCCGGCGTTGATCTCGACGGGTTCCATTCGGTGGAGGTGACTACTTCAGTTCGAGCAGCACGGTGCCCTGGGTGACGGCGGCACCCGGCTCGATGCTCAAACCCGTCACCACGCCGTCCTTGTGGGCGGTGACCGGGTTCTCCATCTTCATCGCCTCGAGCACGACGACGAGTTCGCCCGCGGCGACCGTCTGACCCTCCTCGACGGCGACCTTGACCACGGTGCCCTGCATGGGCGCGGCCACGGCGTCACCGGAGACACCGGCGCCGCCGCCCTTCTTGCGTGAGCGGGCCTTGGGCTTGCGGCGGATGACCCCGTTGGCCGAACCACCACCACCGCCGAGAGCCAGATCGCCGGGCAGCGCGACCTCGACGCGGCGCCCGCCGACCTCGACGACCACCTTCTGGCGGGGAGCGGTCTGGTCATCTTCGATCGGCTCGCCACCGGTATACGGCTCGATCGGGTTCTCCCAATCGGTTTCGATCCACTTGGTGTAGACGTCGAAGGTCTCGGCACCGTGGTCGTCGGTGTGCCCGATAAACGCCGGATTGCTCACGATGTGCCGGTGGAACGGCAGCACCGTGGCCAGACCCTCGACCTCGTATTCGGCGAGTGCACGCCGAGCGCGCTCGAGCGCCTGCTCGCGATTCTCGCCGACGACGATCAGCTTGGCCAGCATCGAGTCGAACTGCCCGCCGATCACATCACCCTCGACGACGCCGGAATCGACGCGGACGCCCGGGCCCGAGGGCTCACGGTACTTGGTGATCGGCCCGGGTGCGGGCAGGAAGTTGCGGCCCGGATCCTCGCCGTTGATCCGGAACTCGAAGGCGTGTCCCCGCGGTGTGGGATCCTCGGAGAACTCCAGCTTCTCGCCGTTGGCGATGCGGAACTGCTGACGGACGAGGTCGATCCCCGCGGTCTCCTCGGTCACCGGGTGCTCGACCTGTAGGCGAGTGTTGACTTCGAGGAAGGAGACGAGGCCGTCGGCGCCGACGAGGAACTCCACGGTGCCCGCACCGTAATAGCCGGCCTCGCGGCAGATCGCCTTGGCCGATTCGTGGATCTTGGCGCGCTGCTCGTCGGTCAGGAACGGCGCGGGGGCCTCCTCGACCAACTTCTGGAAGCGGCGCTGCAACGAGCAGTCGCGCGTCCCGGCGACCACGACGTTGCCATGGGTGTCGGCAATGACCTGGGCCTCGACGTGGCGGGCCTTGTCGAGGTAACGCTCGACGAAGCACTCGCCGCGGCCGAAGGCCGCGATGGCCTCGCGGGTTGCCGACTCGAACAGGTCCGGAATCTCGTCGATGGTGTAGGCGACCTTCATGCCGCGACCGCCACCGCCGAAGGCGGCCTTGATCGCTACCGGCACACCGTGCTGCTGCGCGAAGGCGACGACTTCGTCGGCGTCCTTGACCGGGTCCTTGGTGCCCGGTGCCATCGGCGCGTCGGCCTTCAGGGCGATGTGGCGGGCGGTGACCTTGTCGCCCAGATCGCGGATGGACTGCGGCGACGGGCCGATCCAGATCAGCCCGGCGTCGAGGACGGCCTGGGCGAAGTCGGCGTTCTCCGAGAGGAAGCCGTAGCCGGGGTGTACGGCGTTGGCGCCGGACTTGGCGGCCGCGTCGAGGATCTTGTCGAACACCAGATAGGACTCGGCGGAGGTCTGTCCACCGAGGGCGAAGGCCTCATCGGCGAGCTTCACGAACAGCGCGTCGGCGTCGGGCTCGGCATAGACCGCGACACTGCTGATGCCGGCGTCACGGGCTGCGCGAATGACACGTACCGCGATCTCGCCACGATTGGCGATGAGGACCTTGCTGATAGTGGGCACTGTTGTTCTCCTGGGCCTTACATCGAGGTGCACCGCGCCCCCCGGGGAGCGGTGCACACGGTGTTCGTCGGCGACCGGGTGCGGCGCCGTGGGATTGAACTGCCGTCCGCGACGGTGGTTCTGCGGGCGACTTCGCGCACCCCCTGGAGGGTAGGGGGCGTGCTCCGGGCTTCACACTAACGCACCGAGCAATCGTTCGGTGGAGGTGGTTGTCACATCCGCGCGTTGAATGTGCTCCCGTCGGCAAGAGCGTGCACGATATCGGCGAAACCGCGGAGCAACTCGGGCACCGGCCCGTCGCGGTCGAGGGGGTCCCGGTCGGGACGGGCGCGGTCGAATCGTGTGTCGTCGGGGCCGGCCGGTTGCTGATCGGTCGGGAAGCGGGCCGAATACCGCAATCCCGACGGCGTCCGGTTGATCCAGATGAGGACCTCCTCCGCGGAATAGGAGTGGCTGCGCAGCACCGTGGCCCGGCCAGCGTCGGCCTCGGCGGCACCCGGCGCGTACCGGGTGTCGATGAAGGAGATCACAAAGCGCGGTTCGCCACGGTAACCGATCAGATCGGCAACCCGAAGGAAGGGTAGTGACGCGCCTTGCCGCGAGCGCTTGAGCTCGGTGGTCGCGCGGGCCACGGTCTGCTCGAAGGTCGGTGAGCCCGTCATGTCGAGCCAGAAGGGGGCGACCGCGACATACCAGCCCAGCGAGGTCAGCCACCGGGCTTTATCGCGGGTGTGTCGTGGCAGGACGCACCGGAACTCGGGATCGCCGGTCAGGCTGTGATGGACCGTCGCGAACGCCGCCAGCACCCCCGCGGTCAGCGAGCCGCCCGCCTCCGCACACACCGCGGTGAACTTGTCGGCGGTGGCATCGTCGGCGATCACGCCCGACACCGACTCCTGGGGAAGCAGCGGCGACTGGTCATCTGTCCCCCCGGGCTGCGGGGTGGGCGACGGGGTCATGCGCAGCGCCCGCGGCATGTCGCCGGGCCCGGCCTGGAGAAACTCGTGCCAGGTGTCCACCGCCGGATGATCGGCACCGGTCTGATCTGCCTGTCGCCGCTCGGCAGCGCTGAAATCGACGTAACTGCCCACCTCGGGCAGCGCGAGTTCGGTGTGGTCGCGCGCCGAGCGGTAGAACGCGGTCAGTTCGTGCTGGGCCATGATCAACGAATAGCCGTCGACGAGTGAATGGTCGGCGGCGAACAGTAGCGTGAACGACGACTCCCGTCCGACGGTGGCGAACATGTACGCCGGCCAGTGCAGTGGCGCGGTAGCGCGGTCGAAGGAGCCCGCGATCTGTTCGACGAGTGGCCCGGACTGCTTGTACCACCCGATACGGCCCATCGTGAGTTCGACGGTGCCCGGCGGAGTCGACAGCCGGGCCAGCCCGTCGTGCTTGATGACTACGTGGCTACGCAGCACCTCGTGGCGATCGATCCAGCGCCGCAACGCCGTCCGCACTGCCGGGATCGACAGGGGCTCGTCGAAGTGGATCTGCAGGCCCAGCCACGACTCGCGCCCGCCCTCCCGCCGGGTGCGGACGCGATACTCGAAGGCACTCCGGAGGTGTTGCTCGTGATTGTGCGAGGTTAGCCGCGGGTCGCGACTCCAACTGCCCAAGCCGCCGGGCACATGGGGGGTCCACTCCACGAGGCCGCCTGGTTCGATCGGCTCCTCGAGGATTTGGATGAACTTCATCCTGTCGGGCCGGCCGGGTCGTGCGGCCCGGTTCCGGTCTGGTGGCGGATCTGGGCCTTGATACGTCCGAGCATTCCGGCCATACCGCGTAGTCGCAACGGACTCACCGCCGTGCCGAGACCGAGGTCGTAGTAGAAGTCGGCCGGGACGTCGAGGATCGTCTGGGCGGGCTCTCCGTCGAGCCCCTGTTGCAGGATCGAGGCGAAGCCGCGCGTCGTCGGCGCCTCGCGGGGCGCACTGAAATACAGGCGGACGGCGACGGGGTCGTGGGCATCGACCGACAGAAATACCGGAGATTGGCACTCCGGTACCGGTTCCATCGCCTCGGTCGTCAGGTGGGCGGGCAGCGCCGGCAACTCTCCCGCAAACTCCAGGAGCAACGTGATCTTGTCCGAATCATCTAGTGCGGCAAAGTCATCGACGATCTCGGCGAGGGACGCGGGCACGCTCATGACAGTTCGGTCCGCTCGCCGGCAGTCGTCATGCGCTCGCCGGCGGGTCGCCGGGTTCCTCGCCGACAGAGATCGGGACCCGCACCGCGTTGCCCCACTCGGTCCACGAGCCGTCGTAGTTGCGCACGTGATCGAAACCGAGCAGATGGGTCAGCACGAACCAGGTGTGGCTCGAGCGCTCACCGATGCGGCAATAAGCGATCGTCGGGGTGTGCGGGTCGAGCCCGCCATAGATCTCGTCGAGCTCGGCGCGGCTGCGGAACCGCCCGTCCGAAGCGGCCGACTTGGCCCACGGGATGGAGCGCGCGGTAGGGATGTGACCGCCGCGCAACGCCCCTTCTTCGGGATAGTCGGGCATATGGGTGCGCTCGCCGGTGTACTCCTGCGGCGATCGCACGTCAATGAGCGGTTCGGTGCCCAGCGCCGCGCGCACCTGGTCGGCGAAGGCGCGGATGCGGGTGTCGTCACGCTCGACGACCGGATAGTCCGATGGTGGGTACTCTGGGACATCGAAGGAGGTGTCGCGGTCCTCCGACATCCACGCGTCGCGGCCGCCGTCGAGCAACCGCACATCCTCATGGCCGAACAGGGTGAACACCCACAGTGCGTAGGCGGCCCACCAGTTGCTCTTGTCGCCGTAGATGACGATCGTGTCGTCGCGTTCGATTCCCTTGCTGCGCATCAATTCTGCAAACTGTTCGCCGTTGATGTAGTCGCGGGTCACCGGGTCGTTGAGATGTAGGTGCCAGTCGACCTTCTGCGCGCTGGGGATGTGGCCGATGTCGTAGAGCAGCACGTCCTCGTCGCTCTCGATGATCTTGAGCCCCTTGGTACCCAGGTGGGCCGACAGCCACTGCGTACTGACGAGCCGTTCGGGGTGGGCGTAGCCGGCAAACTTGGGATTCTGGTCGGTCTCGACGCTCAACTGAAGAACCCCTCCCAGGGTGGTGACTGATCAGGGCGTGTCCACACCAGACACATCCCGGAGGCCTGCGCGGTCTCCGTGGAGAGCCTACCCAGTGGCGACGACACGCGTGTGCACAAGCCGGGTGTCATTCGTCCGTGGCAAGAACGTGGCGTCTGACGCCGCAATTGCTACCTTCGTCGCCATGACTAGCCCCAGGGTGTCAGGAGGCCGGCTGCGCCCCACTGTGATAGTGCTCGTCGCCGCGTCGATTCTCGTCCTCGCTTCCTGCTCGGGGAACGGGGGCACACGGGGCACGACGACCTCTACCCCGGAGTCGAGGGTCGGCAGTCCTTCGACCTCGTCGCCGGTGAGCACCCCGCCGGTGAGCACCCCGTCGGTGAGCACCCCGCCGGTGAGCACCCCGTCGGCGAGCGGAGCCGTCCCCGGGCGCTGCACGCCGAGCCGATGTCCGGGTCTGCAAGTGCCCACGGCCGCGCTGATGACCGGTGCGATCACCCGTGACAACGCGCCGGAGAAGGTGTCTGGCTACCTGAGTGTTCGACGATCTCGACAGGACGTGGACACCGTGGTTCCGTGAACTCGGGTGGGGTGACCCCGCACCGGGGCGTGTGTTGGTCGAGGCCGGTGACACCTACCGGTCCGGCTGCGAGGACGCCGATGGTGCGATCGTCGTGGCCGCTGATACCCCAACGCGTTCTTCTGCGGCGTGGACAAGGCCCGCGGCGGTGCCCGAACGCGGGTCGAGGGATCGGTGATCCTGCCCGTCGAGGCGTTCGTCGGGATCTGGACCGGCACGTTCCTGGTTCACGGGCCGCTGGATTCGATCGGTGGATTTCAGGATGAGTTCACCGCTGCGACGGTGGTCGCGCACGAGTACGGACATGCGGTCGTCGATCGGATCCTTCGCGCCCCTCACCTGCCGGACCCGCGGGGGCCGCGGGAGGAGAATTCCGAACTCATCGCCGACTGTCTTGCCGGGAACTGGGCGGCAACGGTGCTGCGGCGAGATGAGCTGTCGGTCACCGACATCGTGCAGGCGGCGACCCTGATCCAGAAGATCGGCGATCCGGAGCCGGGACAGGGTCACGGCACCTCGACGCGGCGGATCGCGGCGATCTCGCGAGGGTTCTTCGGTCGGTCGGTCAACGGTTGCGGTCGGGGACAACCCATCGGGTGCCTGGCCGAATACTGGCTGGAGGAGTTCGGCTGAGGCGTCGGCGAGAGAGTCGGTGGCCGGCGCTCACCAGAGTTCCGCGACGCCGATCCCGACCCGTCGCAACAGACGGCGCACCGTGGGCAGTCCGATTCCGATCACCGACGACGGATCGCCGTCGATGGCGTCGACGAACCAGCCGCCGAGGCCGTCAAGGGTGAAACCACCGGCGACCTCCAGTGGCTCGCCGGTGGCGACATAGGACTCGATCTCGGCATCGTCGGGATCGGCGAAATCGATGGTGGTCGAGGCGGTTTCCGACGCCGATGCAACGACGTCGAGGCCCCCCAGCACCGCGAGGTGGTGACCGGTGAGCAACTGCGCCGACTGACCGCGGACCCGCTTCCACTGGTCGATCGCCACGTCAGGTGTATGCGGCTTGCCAGTGAGCGAACCTCGGAACAACAGCATCGAGTCGCAGGTCAGCACCACCGTGTCGGGCATCGAACGATCTCGTGCCGCTGCCGATTCCGATTCAGTGCGCTCAGCGATCAGGGTGGCGACCACAGCGTCGGACTTGGCCATCGCGAGACGGGCGACAACGTCGGTCGGCCGAACCCCGGTCAGATCGTTGAGGATCGCGTCCTCGTCGACCTCGGGCACCAGCACGCGCGGATGCACACCTGCGCGGGTCAGGACCGACAGGCGAGCAGGGGACCTCGAACCGAGGACGACGTCGAATCGACGAGTGCTGTCGGCTGCGTTCACCCGATCAGTATCGCAAGTTGGTGAAACTGCTCGGCCCACCCCATTGCGGGCGCAGCCGATCGATTGCGCTGCCCCAGTCATCGCGGACCGCGGGGGTCTGCTCTGCGCCGGAGGCCGCGGCGGCGAGAACGGCGACCAGCGCGGCGACGTCCTCGTCGGTCGGGTTGCCGCGTACGACGGTGAGGAACGGCTGAGTCGGGGCTCCCGCGTTCTCTGCTCCGGTCTGCTCTGTGCCGCTCACAGCGGGATGTTCCCGTGCTTCTTGGGCGGCAGGGTGACCATCTTGCGCTCGAGCAGGCGCAGGGCGGTGGCGATCTGACCGCGGGTGTGGCTCGGCGGGATGACGGCGTCGACGTAGCCGCGCTCGGCCGCGACATACGGGTTCACCAGGGTGTCCTCGTACTCCTGCTGGAGTTCGAGGCGCAACGCGTCGACGTCGTCGCCGCCGGCCTCGGCCTCCTTGAGGCGGCTGCGATAGACAAAGCCGACGGCGCCGGAGGCGCCCATCACGGCGATCTGCGCGGTGGGCCAGGCCAGATTGACGTCGGCACCCATGTGCTTGGACCCCATCACGTCGTAGGCGCCGCCATAGGCCTTGCGGGTGATGATCGTGATCTTGCCGACGGTGGCCTCTCCGTAGGCGTAGAGCAGTTTGGCGCCGCGGCGGATGATGCCGTTGTATTCCTGATCGGTGCCGGGCAGGAAGCCCGGAACGTCGACGAGGGTGACGATCGGGATGTTGAAGGCGTCGCAGGTCCGCACAAAGCGAGCGGCCTTCTCCGAGGCATTGATGTCGAGGCACCCGGCGAATTGGGTCGGCTGATTGGCCACGATGCCGACACTGCGTCCGTCGACGCGTCCGAAACCGATGATGATGTTCGTCGCGCGCTCGGCCTGGACCTCGAGGAACTCGTCGTCGTCGAGGATGCGGCGGATCACCTCGTGCATGTCGTAGGGCTGATTAGGCGAATCCGGGATCAGTGTGTCGAGCTCGAGGTCCTCGTCGGTGAGGGTGTCCTCGATGGATCCGGCGGTCGGCGCGGCGACCGGCATTCGTGGTGCGTCGGCCCGGTTGTTGCTCGGCAGGTAGCCCAGCAACTCCTTGACGTAATCGAGTGCGTCCTCCTCGTCGGAAGCGACGTAGTGTGCCACACCGGATTTCGTCATGTGGGTGTTCGCGCCGCCGAGGTCCTCCATGGTGACGTCCTCGCCGGTGACGGTCTTGATGACGTCGGGACCGGTGACGAACATCTGGCTGGTCTGGTCGACCATCACCACGAAGTCGGTCAGCGCCGGGGAGTACACGTGGCCGCCTGCCGCGGCGCCCATGATCAGTGAGATCTGCGGGATGACGCCCGAGGCGCGCACGTTGCGGTGGAAGATCTCGCCGTAGAGACCGAGCGAGACCACCCCCTCCTGGATGCGGGCGCCCGCGCCCTCGTTGATGCCGATCAAGGGACGACCGGTCTTGATCGCGAGATCCATGACCTTGACGATCTTCTCGCCGTAGACCTCGCCGAGGCTCCCGCCGAAGACGGTGACGTCCTGGGAGAACACGCAGACCTCGCGGCCGTCGATGGTGCCGTAACCGGTGACCACGCCGTCGCCGAGTGGTCGGCGTTCGGCGAGCCCGAAGTTGGTGCTGCGGTGGCGGGCGAGTGCGTCGAGTTCGACGAACGAGCCGTCGTCGAGCAGATGGGTGATGCGCTCGCGGGCGGTGAGCTTGCCCCGCGAGTGAATCTTCTCGACCGCCGCCTCGCCGACCGGATGCTGGGTCTCGGCGAGTCGCTGACGCAGATCGGCGAGCTTTCCGGCCGTCGTGTGAATGTCTGGCGCGGCGCCGGAATCGGACGAAGCAGTGGTCATGAACGTCGATGCTAGTCAGATCGTGGCGCGCCCCGTCAACCGCCCCAATCTGAGCGGTTCCTCATGTTTCCGAGCGATCGGTCGGCCACCTGCGGTGATGTGGGTCTCAGTCGTAGGCTCGGTGGTCATGAACACTCCAGCGACGTCTCCCGTGCACGGTCTGCAGGCGGCCATCGACGCCCGGACCCCCGATCTCGCCGACACCATCTGGCGACGCGTCGAGGTGGTTGATTCGACCGGTTCGACCAATGCCGACCTCGCCGCGCGCGCCGACGAATCCGATCTCGTGGGCACGGTGCGCATCACGACCGATCAGACCGCCGGGCGCGGGCGTCGGGCGCGGACCTGGGCGGCGCCTGCGGGTGCTCAGCTCGCGATCTCGGCGGTGGTATCGGTAAGCGGGCACACCGAAGAGTTGGGCTGGCTGTCGCTGGCGACCGGGATTGCGACCGCAGCCGCGATCGAACGGCATAGCGGTCAGCGGCCGGTGCTCAAGTGGCCCAATGACGTACTGATCGGCGATCGCAAGATCGCGGGCATCCTTGCCGAGTATGTGCCCTCCACCGACGGTGGCGTCGTGGTTGTGGGCACCGGACTCAACACCAACCTGACCTCCGATGACCTGCCCGTGCCGACGGCGACCAGCCTGCGGATCGCGACCGGGGCCGAACTCGGCGTCGACGACTTGGCCGGTCTGGCCATCGAGTATCTGCGCGCGTTGGACGAGCAGGGATGGCCCGACCGGCTCGATGCGATCGCCGAGACCTACCGGCAGCGCTGCGACACCCTCGGTCG
Source organism: Gordonia oryzae (assembly GCF_003797185.1). Taxonomy (GTDB): domain Bacteria; phylum Actinomycetota; class Actinomycetes; order Mycobacteriales; family Mycobacteriaceae; genus Gordonia; species Gordonia oryzae. The sequence goes on along the minus strand of NZ_RKMH01000003.1, from coordinate 78,636 downwards.
TCGGGTGCGGCTTCTGCTACCCGGCGATACCGAGATCGTCGGGCAGGCCGTCGATGTCGACGTCAACGGGCGCATCGTGATCGAACGCGACGGGGGAGAGCGCTTCACCGCGGCGGCGGGCGATGTGGTGCACCTCCGTCCCGTCACTGACTGAGGGTGCGCGCCGCACGCGTGAGTACACCTCAGCGGGTACTACGGGATTTGTGGCCCATCGCCGGAACGAGTGAGAAGATCGGCAACCCGATTACCAGGTGCATCACCGCGGTTCCCAAGCCCACCGAGAACTGTGCAGAGAGCACGAGCGGAATGATCACCGCGGCGGCGATCAGCAGGCCCACCACCCACCGGAAGAACTGGTTTGGCGACGGAGTGATGACCTGGAGCACGTACCACAGGGCGCCGGCGGCCAGAGCCGTGAGGAAGCCGACGATCGCGAACCAAAACTCGTCCTGCGCCACCGGATTCCACACCCCGAACTTCCCCGCGGCATTCACCCGCTCGACGATCGCCCGAATGATCCAGGCAACCAGCCAGGCGGCCAGTCCGGTGACGACGCCGGTCATCACGATGCCGCCGACGAACATCCCCACGTTGATGTCGGGGCCGATGGCCCGGCGTGGTCGCGCGGCCCGGACCGGGGGCTGGTGCAGGTAGCCGGGGTCCTGGTATCCGGTGTGCTGGTAGCCCTGCCCGGCATGGCCCGGGTCCTGGTAATACGTCGGATCCTGTTGGCTATAGGCACGCGACTCCGGCGCGTATCCGGGCTCGTACTTCGCGGTGCGGGGATCCCGGGGATCGCGATAGGTCATGACAGCTCCTGAGCCTCTCGTCGCTGTGGTCCGCGTCATTCTACCGAGATCGGACGGGGCCGGAGTGTGACCGAGGCGAGCGGGCCGGGATATCAGCCGCTCGGCCTATGCTTGCTGCCATGGCATATCCGCGGGAGAACCTCGCACCTGGTGAGCGGATCGTCCTGCACCGACATCCGCACTGGAAGTGTCTGCTCGGCCCGTTCCTGTTGTTCGTTCTCGCGACCGCGATAGCCGGCCTGCTCGCCGGGCTGGCGAGTGCGTCGTCGTTGACCGGGATCGGTGCCCTGATCGCCTACGTCGCGGTAGCGGTGCTGTGGGCGGCCGCGACGATCTGGTTCTTCCTGCGGCCCTTGATCTCCTGGAAGACCACGCATTTCGTGCTGACCGACCGCCGGGTGATCTTCCGGCACGGCATCCTTACACGATCGGGGATTGACATCCCGATCCGACGGATCAACACCGTCGAGTTCCGGCACGGGCCGATCGACCGGTTGCTGCGTACCGGGACGCTTCTCATCGAATCGGCCTCCGACGAGCCACTGGCCTTCGACGACATTCCCCAGGTCGAGCGGGTGCACGCGCTGCTTTACCACGAGGTGCTCGAGGTGACCGACGATCCGGATCCCGACGACCAGCGCTTCGATCACGACGATCCGTTGGGCGCTGCCGATGCAGGCGCGGCCCACGGCAACGAGAACGGACGCGGCAGATGGGGGCGACGGCGATGACCGGTGTGTTGTTGGCCGAGGATGATGCGGCCATCGCCGAACCGTTGGCCCGGGCACTGGCGCGCGAGGGATACGGCTGCGAGGTGGTGGGCACCGGAACGCAGGCCCTCGAACGGGTCGCCGACGGGCGGTTCGAACTACTGATCCTCGATCTCGGTCTGCCCGAGATCGACGGACTCGAGGTGTGCCGGAGGGTACGGGTCGAACAGCCTGAACTCGCCGTACTGATGTTGACCGCCCGGACCGACGAGGTGGACTTTGTGGTGGGGCTCGACGCCGGTGCCGACGACTACGTCGGCAAACCCTTCCGGCTCGCCGAGTTGCTCGCGAGGGTGCGCGCACTGCTGCGCCGCAGCCAGACTCCCGATGACGTCGTCCTCGAGGGTGGCGACCTCCGTTTGGATGCCCGGGCGCGTCGGGCGACCCTCGGCGGTACCGACCTGGTGTTGGCGAACCGCGAGTTCGACCTGTTGCGATTTCTGATGGAGCGGGCCGGTGAGGTCGTCGGCCGCGACGAGATCCTCACCGAGGTATGGGGTTCGGCGGATCTGCGGTCGTCGAAAACCCTCGACATGCACATCTCCTGGTTACGTCGCAAGATCGGCGATGACCGGCACGACCGCCCGCGCCACATCGTCACCGTGCGTGGTGTCGGTTTCCGTTTCGATCCGTAACCGGCGACCTTTTCATGCGCCGTCGCATCCTGTACACGATGATCGCCATGTTGTTGGCGGTCGGTGCCGCCCTGGGCATTCCGCTGTCTGTGATCGCATGGTGGTGGGTCGCCGACAGCGCCCACCAAACCCTCGACAGCCGGCTCAAGTCGATCTCGGATCAGCTCATCCGGACCGATGACGGGCGCGACGCGACACTCGATCCCGCACTGCTGGATTCGCCGCCGCTGCGGTCGCTGATCCCCGATCAGGGCCGGCTGATCCTGACCTATGTGGCTCCCGACGGGCACTCGGCCAGGCGTGCCGTGGGTGCCGAGATCGACGGTGCGACGATCTCGGACTCCATCGGCCTCGGTGATGCCGGATCGCTGATCCTGGAGATCTCCCGCAACGACGTCCGCGGTGATCAGCTCGCCGCCGTCGGCATCGTCACGATCGTGGTGGCTTCGTCGCTGGTCGCGGGCACCGTGGTCGCGGCGGTCACCGCGGGACGTATTGCCGACCCGGTCATCGACCTCGCCCATCGGGCCACGGCGATGGCGCGGGGCGACTTTCGTTCGGAATGGCGGACGTACGGGATCGTCGAACTCGACCGGGTCTCGCGCGCACTCGGCGACGCGAACACCGAGATCGCGTTGCGTCTCGAACGCGAGGGCGAGATCGTCGGGGACGTGTCACATCAACTGCGCAGCCGGCTTACCGCGATCCAATTGCGTCTCGATGAGCTGTCGTTGCACGACGATCCGGCGGTCGTCGGGGAAGCCGAGGCCGCTCTCGATCAGGTCGAGCGGCTCTCCGGTGAGCTCGACGAGATGGTTGCGGCATCCCGTGACGACCCGGCCCCGATGCAGTCGATCGATGTCGCCGAGTTGCTGACGCGGCTCGTCGGCGACTTCGAGAACGCCTTCGTCGCCCTAGGCCGCGAGGTGACCGTCGCCTTCAGCGGGCCGGTCTGCGCGTTGAGCGCGCAGCCCGGACGGCTGCGCGAGGCGGTCAGCGTCCTGGTCGACAACGCCCTGCAGCACGGTGCCGGGCAATGCCGGATCCACGTCGGGGAGCTCGCCGGCGACATGGTGCGCATCACCGTCGCCGACGAGGGTGAGGGTGTTGCCGACGACATCGCCCAATCGATCTTCCGACGCGGATTCTCCGCCGGTAGCGGCATCAGCCGGGCCGGAACGGGGGTAGGGCTGTCGCTGGCACGGGCATTGGTCGAGGCCGACGGCGGACGCCTCGAACTCGCACATCGTCGGCCGCCGGTGTTCTCGATCGTGGTGCCCTCGGCGGCGCCGGGGTCGGAGGACGCCGACGGATCAGGCGGTCACCTCAGGCATGACCGAGTTCCTCATCGTTGAGTTCCTCGGCACTCGGATGCAGGTCGGTGGATCCGGGGTCGTTGCCGCGGAGTTCTCGGGGAAGGTGAATCGTCGCAGTGCCCAGAAGCGAAAAGCCATCTACAGCACGTTGCCGATGAGCAAGCCGAGTACGACGTCGACGACGAGGAGGTCGGTGGTCGACAGATTGGCCCGGATGTCGAACAGGTTGTTGGCCCCCCACAGTGGCGCGGCCCGCAGGACGACGCCGATGCCGCTGATGACATAGAACAGGAAGGCCTCGTGTGCGCGCTCACGCCAGCCGCGATTCTTGAACGCCCATTGCCGGTTGAGGATATCGCTGAGGAGGGTGGCGAGTACCCCGGAGATGATCCCGGCGATGACGTGCTTGGTTTCGAGGACGCTGAGCGTCAGGGTGTAGAAGATGGCCGCATCGAAGACGAAGGTGGTGCCACCGACGAGCGCGAACTTGATGAGTTCGTGGTGTCGCATGACCTGGTGCCGGACGGCCCGGGCAGGTGGGCCACCATGTCGTCGATAAACGGCACAGTCAAGTGTCGAGTGTAAGACTCGGGGCGGCCGGTGACTTCTGCCGGTCGGTCATGCATCGGCCATGGTGGGCGTGCCACGATGGACCGCGTGAGCTCATCCGACGGTGGCGCTGCCGGCGATCCCGGCGCGCCGACGACACCTCCCGCTCCTGATTCCGCGCGTGCCGGCGGAACCTTCGGCGGTATGCCGACGATCACCATGATCGGCGGTGGACAGCTGGCCCGCATGACCCATCAGGCGGCCATCGCGCTCGGTCAGTGCCTCCGTGTCCTGGCGGCCGGTCCCGACGATCCGGCCGCGCAGGTCAGTGCCGACGTGGTGCTGGGATCGCACGACGACCTCGATGATCTGCGTCGCGCCGCCGCGGGTGCGGTGGCGTTGACCTTCGACCACGAGGGTGTCCCGCTGGCACATCTGCAGGCATTGGAGGCCGACGGGGTCTCGGTGCTGCCGCCGTCGAAGGCGTTGCATTTCGCGCAGGACAAGCAGGCGATGCGCGTCCGGCTCTCGGAGCTGGGTTTGCCGGTACCCGACTTCGCGGATCTGACCGGCGATGTCGGGTTGGCACGCGGCCGTCTCATCGACTTCGGTCACCGGTACGACTGGTCGATCGTGCTCAAGGCAATCCGTGGTGGGTACGACGGTCGCGGGGTGTGGATTCTCGATGACCGCGACGCCGCGCTGGCGGTTTTCGACGAGCAGTTCGATGCCGGTGTGGATCTGATCGCCGAGCAGAAGGTGGCGATGCGTCGCGAGTTGTCGGCGATGGTCGCCCGATCACCGTTCGGCCAGGGTGGTGCGTGGCCGGTGGTGGAGACCATCCAGCGAAAGGGGCAGTGCGCGGTGGTGCTGGCACCCGCACCCGATCTCGACCCCGACCTCGCCACGGCGGCACAGGAGATGGCGCTGGGGCTGGCCCGTGAACTCGGGGTGGTCGGGGTGATGGCGATGGAGTTGTTCGAGACCACCGAGGGCACGCTGCTGGTCAACGAACTCGCGATGCGCCCGCACAACAGCGGCCACTGGACCATGGACGGGGCGGTCACCTCGCAGTTCGAGCAGCATCTGCGCGCGGTGTGCGACTATCCGCTCGGCGACACCTCCCCACGCGCGCCGTTGACCGTCATGGCCAACATTCTCGGCGCGCCGGATGCTCCGTCGATGTCGATGGACGAACGGCTTCATCACTTGATGGCGCGGATGCCCGACGCGAAGGTGCATCTCTACGGCAAGCGGGAGCGGCCGGATCGCAAGATCGGGCATGTGAATATCGTCGGGGCACGCGATGACGACCTGGCGACAGTTCGGGAGCGTGCCGAGCGGGCGGCGCACTGGATGTCGTACGCGTCGTGGACCGACGGATGGGAAGGGCACTGATGAGCGAGCAGACCGAGAGCGGACCGCAGGGTGAGGACACCCGGGCCGAGGACACCCGGGCGGACCTGCATCGCGCTCGGGTCGGTCTGATCATGGGTAGCGACTCCGATTGGCCGACAATGCAACTCGCGGCCGAAGCGCTCGCCGAGTTCGACGTGCCGTTCGAGGTGGGTGTGGTCTCGGCGCATCGCACCCCGCAGCGGATGCTCGACTACGCGACCGGTGCCGCCGACGCCGGCATCGAGGTGATCATCGCTGGCGCTGGTGGTGCCGCACATCTGCCGGGCATGGTGGCCGCCGCGACCCCGCTGCCGGTGATCGGTGTACCGGTGCCGTTGCGTCATCTCGACGGACTCGATTCGTTGCTGTCGATCGTGCAGATGCCGGCGGGTGTGCCGGTGGCGACGGTGTCGATCGGCGGTGCCCGCAATGCGGGGCTGCTCGCTGTCCGGATTCTCGGGGCCGCCGACGACGCCCTGCGCGCACGGATGTCGGCGTTCCAGTCCGGCCTTGAGCAGATGGTCCTCGACAAGGACCTCGCCCTGCGTCAGAAGCTGCTGGGCGACTGATACGCGGGTTGGGGCGCCTCCGCCGGGTCGCTCAGCCCGGGGATTTCGGACCGCGATCGAGTTCCAGTCGGCGCGTGAGGAAGTCGAGAACCTGATCGAGGGCATCGCGGGTCGGCGCTCCGGGTTCGTCGACGAGATCGATGGTCAGTGCCGCGTGCGGCATCGGCATCGGCGAATGAGGGTTGGCCGCCGAGTCCGGCAACTCGATGGAGATGAATGCGTCGCCGAGTAGGCGCCGAAGACTCTCGAATCGAGACGGTGGGGACATCCGATCGCCCTCGAAACGCACTCCCATCACCTGTAGCCCGGCCGCGCAGCGGGTGGCTACGGTGGCGAGGTCGGCGTCGGAGACGTCGATCGAGCGAGCCCTGCGCGGCGTGAGGGCGAACGGCAGCGACGGTTGGGCCAGCACCGGGGCGAGCAGCCGCTCGTCGGTGGCCATACCGAGGGCGAAGCCGCCGGTGAAGCACATCCCGATCGCGCCGACCCCGACGCCGCCGCAGCGTCGGTGCTCGTCGGCGGCGAGTGCACGCAGCCAGTCGACGATGGGCGAGGTCCTGCCGGTCGCGAGGACCGAGAACTCCCGGGAGATGCACGCCTTGGCGATGGTCCCGACCATTTCCGTTGCGGCCCTGAGGGTTCCGCGTGCGTTGGGGGAAGGGTCCCGGCCGTCGACGCCGTACACCGACGGCATCACCGCGGTCGCACCGATGCCGGCGACGCGCCGCGCGAAATCTGCCACTTCGGGGGAGATGCCCGGGATCTCGGCGATGATGATCACCGCCGGACCGGTGCCCTTGCGATACACCCGCCGCGTCGTGCCGAGGTAGGTGTGGTCGCCCGCTGAGAAGTCGTCGAGCAAATCGTCGGTCATGCCGGCTCCAGGGTGCCGATGAGGACCCACATGAACGCCGACGCGAACGGACGCGCACCGCGGACGACGTCGGGGGAATCAGCCGGGATGATCCTGGGCCGCACCAGATGGAAATGCTTCCCGCGTCGGGTGATGTCACAGTCGCCGGCGGCGAGGACGTTACGCGCCCAGTCGGTGTCGCGCCCGTAGGCCAGCACGATGGCGAGGGTGTCGCCGTCGGCCCAGGCCAGCACCGGAGTGGCGTAGCGACGGCCGGAGTGTCGGCCGGTGTGTTCGACCATTGCCCATGGCGCCAGGTGCGGTGCCCACAGGCGCTGGATCGGGTTGGTGAGACGTTTGTTGACACGGGCCAGGGTGGCGGGCAGCTGCATGAGACCACTGTGCCGTAAGGCGTGAGATCACTGTGCCGTAAGGCGTGAGATCGTCGTGCCGTATGGCGTGAGATCGTCGTGCCGTATGGCGAGCACGCGTGTGTCAGGTCAGGACGACCCCGGCGCGTTCGGTGGTGGCACGCGCGGACTGGTCGCCGTCTGGGTTGGCCACCCACACGAGCCCGGCGCCCACCGAGAGCGGTGCCAGGAAATGGTCGACCATACCGGCGGCGCTTGCCCATTCGAGGGTGGAGAGCACCCGGCCACCGGGCGTGACGCCGGCGCCGGAGGCGGCCGCGTGCGCGGCGTCGAGCACTTCGATTGTGGTGCGGCCGTCAAGGGCGCCGCCGGCATGAGCCGGTCCGGCGAACTGATCGCCGTGGATGCGTACGCGGGTGCCGTAGTCGGACACGCCGGGCGGGAGGCCGGGGACCGGCATGGCGAACGGGTCGAGTGGCGCGACGATCAGGTCTTCGATGTCGGGATGGGCGTTGACGTGGCCTCGATCGGTGAACCCGACCATGGCATCGCCGATCTGTTCGGCCTGGGCGCGGGTGCGCACCTCGGCGCCCGCCCACCAGCAGCCGAGCAGGATGCCCGCGGTCTGCCAATGTTCGGGAAGGTCGACGACGACGTTATCGCCGGGCTCGAGCAGCACTTCGTCGACGAGGAGGTGGGCGGTCTTGGCCGCCCAGTTGGCCAGGGTCGCCCAGCTGAGCTCGGTGCGTTCGCCGGTGGCGTCGTCGTAGAAGGTCAGTGCAGGACGCGTGTGGTCGTCGATACCGCCGAAGACGGCGGCGGTGATGGTGGCGGTCATCGGTTCATTGTCTCGTCGGGCGTGTCCGACGAGGTCGACGGGTCACCGGCGGCCGGTCAGTTGACACACATCGGGCCGTCGGAGCCGGCGGTGATTGCCGAACTCGGCGCCGCGGTCGCGGTCCCACCGCCTGCCGATCCGCTCGAGTCGTCGCCGCTCGAGCCGCCGCCGATGTCCGAGACCGAGCCGGGACCGGTGTAGGTGTTGGTGAGCACGGCCCGCAGCTCGTGGTCGCCGAGTGTCGGATCGGCTGCGACGCTCAGTCCGCCGAGGTCCTTGGCGAGCAGGCGGGCACCGGGATCGTCGGTCGTCTTCGCGAGGACCACCGAATCGCGCTCGTTGCCCGGATCGCTGAGGAGTTTGCCCGCCTGATAGCCCTTGGCGGTCAGGATGCCCGAGACGTTCTTGGCCAGTCCATCCACCGTGCCGGCGTTGTTGACGTCGACGGTGTATTCGGGACGTCCGGTGTTGCGGGAGGGGTCAAGCAGGGAACTGGTGTAGGCGCGGACTCTTGCCGGGTCGACGACGACCACACTCTGTTGTCCGTCGTCGCTCCACCCGTGGTCGTCGACGATGGGGATCGTCGCGAACTTCACCCGGCCGCCGCTGAGATCTTTGAGCTGCTCTGCGAAGGTCAGGACGTCCCAGTCGTCGTCGATGACCACCGATCGCGACACCGCCGCCTGCAATTGGTTGAGCTTGGTTGGGTCGGTCAAGGTGCCGGCCGACAGGATTTTCCGGGTCAACGAGGCCATGTACGCCTGCTGGCGGGTGATCCGGTCGAGATCGCCGCGCGGGAGGTCGTGCCGCTGCCGGACGAAGCTCAATGCTTGGGTCCCGTTGAGGGTATGGCGTCCGGCAGGGAAGTGGGCACCCGAGAACGGTTCGTTCACCGGATTCTTGAGGCAGACGTCTACGCCGCCCACCGCGTTGGTGAGCAGCACGAAGCCGAGTAGGCCGACCTCGGCGTAGTGATCGACGTGCACGCCAGTGAGGTTCGCGACGGTGTCGATCAGTGCCTTACGGCCGGCCTGAGTGCCTTCCCGTTCGGCCTGCGCCTCACTCTGCCCGGCCTCGACGGCCTTGCGCCGCACGCCTTCTCGGGTGGTGCCGTAGGCCGCGTTGATCTTACTCATCCCGATTCCCGGGACGTCGACGTAGGAGTCGCGGGGGATGGAGATCGCCGTCGCCGACGATCCGTCGTTGGGGACGCGGATCAGCAGGATGGTGTCGGTGTTGGTGGAGATGTCGTCGCCTGAGCGCAGCCACCGTAATTCCTGGGCCGAGAGCGGGTTGCCCTTGGCATCGGTGCGCGAGTCGGTGCCGACCAGCAGGATGTCGGTGGCGCCGTCGTCAGCGCCACCGAGTGTGAGGCCGCTGAGCCGGGTGATATCGGACTCGAGGTTGTTGATGCTGCTCCAGGCGTACCCGGTGCACACCAGCACGATCACCGAGAGCACCGCGATCAGCCCGCGGGCCGCTGCGCGTCCGCCGCGCCAGCCCGACAGCACCCCGCTTCCGCGCGGCGGCGCCACGGGCGGCGCGGGTGTCTCCGGTTCGACCACTGCGTCGGGTGCGGCAGCAGCGGTTGTCTTCGCGCTCGGCTTGGGGGCGGTCCGGTCGGCGCCGGTCGGGCGGGGCTTGCGTCGGACCGGTTTCTTGGGTGCAGCGTTCCCAGGTGCCGCGGCCGGCGAGGCACCACCGGCCGAGCGTTGCGCGTTCGCCGCCTGCACATTCGGCTTCGCCGCCGGGCGCCCCTGTGCCGGGCGCTGTCCCGGTGGACGCCGCCGACGCGGTCGTTCGGTGGATTCACTGTGGTCGCCATCGACTGAATCGTTTGTGCGCATGTGGATCTCGCCGGATGGCCGTCGCTGGGGGCCCCGTACGCGATCCGGATTCGCCGGGCGCCTGCTTCGCGCGCCCTCGGCTCGCGGTGCGCGATCGTCGTGCTCGTCACGCGGAGGTCGGGGACGTTCGGGCGTCGACTCGTCGGTCCGTGGGCGGTGCGCGCGGACCTCGTCGCCACGCGTGTGACCGGCAGGTCGTCGACGCGCACCATCGGGTCGGGAGTCCACGAGTGGGCAGTCCTTTACGGTCATGGCTGCCGTCGTGCGGGGCAGCAGTTGCCTGAGTGTCAGACGTTTCTGATGTGGTTTACTTCCGCCAAGGCTACTGAAGTTGGTGGTGAACTCGGCGTCGCACACGCCGAGCGATCGCGGACGGTCGTGCGTTCTGGCCCTGCGCCGAACGGGTAGTGATCGCCACACTCACCGACGGTGCGCGTGCACCGAGGTGGTGGCATGAGCGCGAGCCGGGCACACTGACCGCGTGCGCAGCGATTCCGGCATCGATCCGCAGTCGGCCGAACCCCGCCCCGTCGGTACGGTGTGGCTGCTCGGCGCCGCGGGACAACTCGGCACCGCCCTGCGCGCGCAGGGCGGTCCGGACGACACGCTTGTACCGCTCACTTCCGCCGACGTCGATCTGGCCGACGCCTCCTCGGTCCGTTCCGCACTCTCCGGAGTTCGCGAGGGTGACGTCGTACTCAATACCGCGGCCTACACCGCCGTCGATCAGGCCGAATCGGAACCCGAGGAGGCCGCGGCGGTCAACGCCGTCGCGCCCGGGATTCTCGCCGAGATCGCCGCGGCCGCCTCGGCGTGGCTCATTCACGTCTCCACCGACTACGTGTTCGCCGGCCCCGGCCCCGGCATGCGTGCGCACCCCCTCGAGCCGGCCGACGTCGACCCCGAGATCACCCCGCCGAGCGTGTACGGCGCCACCAAACTCGCCGGTGAACGCGCCGCGCTCGCCGCCGACCCGTCGTCGACGATCGTGCGGACCGCGTGGGTCTATACCGGCGGCCCCGACAGCCCCGACTTCGTCGGCACGATGCGTCGCCTCGAGCAGAGCCGCGACACGGTCGCCGTCGTCGACGATCAGGTCGGCTCTCCCACCTACGCTGCCGATCTCGCGGCCGCACTCTGGGAGCTGACGCGCCACGGCCATCGCGCACCGGTCGCCGGGACTGTCCTGCACGCCACCAACGTCGGCGCCGTCTCCTGGTACGCGGTGGCGCGCGCGGTCTTCGCTGGTGTCGGCGCCGACCCGGACCGGGTTCGGCCCTGCACCACCGCCGAATTCCCGAGACCCGCGCCGCGGCCCGCCTACTCGGTGCTCTCACCGCGCTCCTGGCGGCGCGCCGGGCTCACCCCGCTGCGCGAGTGGTCGGCGGCTTTGGCCGATGCTCTCGAGGTCAACCCTGCTTGACCGGCATTGCGCGGGCGCGGTGACCTCGACCACAGCAGGCGCCGCACAGCCCGGACGAATGAGACGGACCCAGACGGTTGGCTACGCTGACCCGGTGACGTCGAAGCTGGCCGTGGTGACGGTGACCTATTGGTCGGGCGACCACCTGCAAACCTTTCTGCGCAGTCTCTCGCACGCCGCCGCCTCCCCTCCGCGCGTGGTGATCGCCGACAACGGGTCCGGCGACGGTGCACCCGAAGCCGCCGAGCGCGAGTACGCCAACGTCACCCTGGTCCGCAGCGGCGGCAACGTCGGGTATGGGGGCGGCATCAACCGAGCGGTGGCCGAACTCGACGACGAGGTCGAGTTCGTCATGATCGCCAACCCCGATGTCGAATGGACACCGGGATCCATCGACGAGCTCGTCGCCGCGGCGGCGCGGTGGCCGCGGGCGGGCGCGCTCGGTCCGCTCATCCGTGAGCCCGACGGCTCGGTCTACCCGTCGGCACGGCGCGTCCCCGACCTCGTCTCGGGCACCGGGCACGCACTCCTCGGCGGCATCTGGAAGTCCAACCCGTGGACCGCGGCCTACCGCGCCGACGACGTCGAGCCCAGCGAACGTCCGGTCGGCTGGCTGTCCGGATCGTGTCTGTTGGTGCGCCGCACCGCTTTCGACGAGATCTCCGGATTCGACGAGCGCTACTTCATGTATATGGAGGACGTCGACCTCGGCGACCGACTCGGTCGCGCCGGCTGGCTCAACGTCTACGTGCCCGGGGCCGAGGTCGTTCACACCAAGGGCCACAGCGCAGACAAACGTCCCGAGGCGATGCTGCCCGCCCACCATCGCAGTGCCTACCGCTTCCAGGCCGACCGTCATCCAGGGGCGTTGCAGGCTCCGCTGCGCTGGGCATTGCGGGCCGGGCTGGCGGTGCGGTCACGTGTGGCCGTACGCGCCGTAGCGCGCACGACGTCGTCCCACGTTCATCCACATTCGGAGAGGAACACCCCGTGATGCAGTTCTCGGTGAACAACCCCGCGGTCAGCGCCGACGATGTCCCCGACATCGACATGTCCGATGTGCAGGCTGTCGTACTCGTCGGCGGCAAGGGCACCCGACTCCGTCCGCTGACCCTCTCGGCGCCCAAGCCGATGCTGCCGACGGCGGGACTGCCGTTCCTCACCCACCTGCTCTCGCGCATCCGCAACGCCGGCATCCGCGACGTCGTGCTCGGGACGTCGTTCAAGGCCCACGTGTTCTCCGAGTATTACGGCGACGGCTCCACACTCGACCTCAACCTGCGTTACGTCACCGAAGAGGAGCCACTGGGCACCGGTGGCGGTATCCGCAATGTGCTCCCCGAACTCACCGCGTCGACGATCGTGGTGTTCAACGGCGACGTCCTCGGCGGCACCGATGTCCGCCACGTCGTGGCCACCCACCGCGAGTCCGACGCCGACGTCACCCTGCACCTCGTTCGAGTCTCCGACCCCCGCGCCTTCGGGTCCGTGCCCACCGATGAGACCGGCCGCGTCACCGCCTTCCTGGAGAAGACCCAGGACCCGCCGACCGACCAGATCAACGCGGGTACCTACGTCTTCGGCCGCGCAGTCATCGAGGACATCCCAACAGGTCGCGAGGTATCGGTCGAGCGCGAGGTGTTTCCCGGCCTGCTCGCCGAGGGCCGGCACATCCACGCCTACGTCGACCACGCCTACTGGCGCGACATGGGAACCCCCGAGGACTTCGTTCGTGGCTCGGCCGACCTCGTCCGCGGCATCGCGCCGTCACCGGCCCTCGGCGACCGTCACGGGGAGTCCCTGGTCCACGACGGCGCGGGCGTGGCGCCGGGAGCGGTACTGATCGGCGGAACGGTCGTCGGGCGTGGCGCCGAGATCGGTCCCCGCGCTCGCCTCGACGGTGCCGTCGTCTTCGACGGAGCCGTCATCGAAGCCGGTGCGGTCGTCGAACGCAGCATCGTCGGCTTCGGTGCCCGCATCGGTCCGCGTGCACTCATCCGCGACACCGTCATCGGCGACGGCGCCGAGGTCGGCGCCCGCTGCGAACTGCTGCGTGGAGCGCGGGTATGGCCCGGCGTCCAGATCCCCGACGGCGGCCTGCGCTTCTCAACCGACGTCTGAGAACCGCCGCGGTCACCTCATCGCGACTTCGCCGCGGTCACCTCATCGCGACTTCGCCGCGGTCATCTCATCGCGACTTCGCCGCGGTCATCTCATCGCGACTTCGCCGCGGTCACCTCATCGCGACTTCGCCGCGGTCACCTCATCGCGACTTCGCCGCGGTCACCTCATCGCGACTTCGCCGCGGCGAGCACCCCGGGGCCCAACGGAATCACCACCGGCAACAACCGGTCGTCGTCGGCCACCAGCAGCGCGGCTTCCCGGGCCGCAGCGGTCATCGGATCAGTCCGCGCCGGATCGGCGACCGCACCCTGTGCTGTCGCGTCGTGGATGACCAGCATCCCGCCGGGCCGTAGCATCCGCACCGACTCGGTCACGAACCGAGGCATGTCCAGCCGCGGTCCGTCGATGAACACCAGGTCGTAGGAGCTGTCCGACAGACGCGGCAACACATCACGGGGCGTGCCGTTGATCAGCCGCGTCCGACCCGACGCGATGTCGGCGCCGGCGAACGATGCCCGGGCAGCCTGGTGGTGTTCGAGCTCGGGGTCAATCGTGGTCAGCACCCCATCGGTGGCCATCCCGGCCAACAACCACAACCCGCTCACCCCGGTACCGGTGCCGATCTCGGCGACCGCATGCGCATCGACTGCCCGGGCGAGTACCGCAAGCAATGCTCCGACCGCCGGACTCACCGGAATCGCACCGAGTTCGATCCCGCGGGCACGCGCGGCGACCAGCGCGTCGTCTTCCACGATCGCCGACTCGGCGTAGTCGATCAGTGCCACCCGCGGGTCGCTCGGCTGGGTATCGGTCATGCTCGCAAGGTTAGACATGCCCGGTGCACAAAGCCGACGGCACGCCCGGATTGTCGTAACGCACGTCGGGGTTTGCTTCCTCAGACAACACTCAGGGCCCTCATACGGCGACCACACCACAATGGGAGAAGGTGAGGGCATCGAATCGTATACCGGGGGAATACCACCACCCGGTGTCCGGTTCAGTATGGTGAATCCATCCGGCGTCACCGCGATGATGGTTTGTGAGAAGGGAAGCAGCCACCCACGATGAGCAACCACGAGGCGTCCGCAGAGAGTGTCCCCGGCGGAACCGCTGGATTCGATGCCACCGGAAACGACATGCTCATGCCGTCCTGGGACGAGTTGGTCCGCGAGCATGCCGACCGCGTCTATCGGCTCGCTTACCGGCTGTCGGGAAATCAGCACGACGCCGAGGACCTCACCCAGGAGACTTTTATTCGGGTGTTCCGGTCGTTGTCGAATTATCGCCCGGGAACGTTCGAGGGCTGGCTGCACCGCATCACCACCAACCTTTTCCTCGACATGGTGCGCCGGCGCAACAAGATCCGCATGGAGGCGCTGCCTGAGGAATACGACCGCGTGCCCGCCGACACACCCGACCCGCAGCAGATCTATGCCGATGCAAACCTCGACGGCGATCTACAGGCCGCCCTGGACTCCCTGAGTCCCGAGTTCCGTGCCGCCGTCGTCCTGTGTGACATCGAGGGATTGTCGTATGAGGAGATTGCCGCGACCCTCGGGGTCAAGCTCGGCACCGTGCGTAGTCGCATCCACCGCGGACGTCAGACCATCCGCGATTTCCTCCTCGCCCGTGGCCACAGTGACCGCCGCTCGGTGGCGGTCGGTCACTGAGTCCACGCTTGGGACCGACCACACCGACGAACCACATCGACGTGACGTCCGCCGGGAACCTCACCGACCGCTGAATCGTTGGGGCTTTCGGTAGGCTGGGGCGTCGTCCCCGCCGAAAGCCGGGGGTCACGACGGGGGAGAAGGGGTGATGAACACGATGATGGACGGCTCGCAACGCTGGCCGGACGCGAGTGCTGCGACCGATCGGCTCGAGCACCCGGATAATCTCCGCCGACGCCGCGTCTGGAATCCGGCGGCGTGGACGCCCGCGCGATCCTCCTTCACTCCAAACCGCCGGCCGAGCGCTCCGCGGGACCGGCGATTCGCCCCCACCGAGCACCTCGCACCCGAGGCCGTCGCGGCCTACGTGGACGAAGAACTCGGTATGGCCGCCCACATGCGTGCTACCCACCACCTGGCACTGTGCCCGGAATGCGTTGCCGCTGTCGAGGCACAGACCGCGGCCCGCAACCGCTTGCGCTCCTCGGGCACCATGCCCATCCCGTCGGGATTGTTGGGCCAACTCAGTCAGATCCCCACTCGTGAGTTCGACATGACCGCACATCGCGACCCGACACGACCGGTCGACGGCGCGGAGCGCGACGCTCCCCGCCGTGCTCACCCCGGCCGCATGCCCACCGGGGAGCCGACGCCCATACCCGGGCGCAACTCGACCGGCCACGACTCGAACCGGGGTCGCATGCAGCGCTGGCGGGGCCGCTGAGACGTGGATTCCGACGACTCTCCGCCAGACGCCGCACAGCCCGATTTCTCCCCGACACCTGAAACCTCGGCACCGGCAGCCACGAGACCCGAAACATCTCCGAGCATGTCCGACACACACTGGTCGCCGCCGGCTGAGGGGGCGCCCAGCGGCCGCGCCGACGGTGACAAACCCTCGCGCGTTATCCGGCATGCGCCGGTTTCGCCGGCGACGGCCCAGGTCTTCGGTCGGCCCTCCGGAGTGGCGGGTTCTTTCGCGCCCGGCGCGGCGACACCCGACCGTCCCGCACCCGCCATCGGTCCGCCGGATCCGGTTCTCGCCGAGGCCTTCGGACGTCCCGTCGGTAGTGATGAGACGTTGCAGCGTGATCCGCTGGCCACCTACGGCATTCCCGACGAACCCGCACCGCCAGCCGACCCGTGGCGCGATCCGGAGAGCCCGGCGACGCTGGCCCAGCCTGCGGTCGCCCAATCTGCACCCGCGACTCCCGCCGCCGCCGGCCCCAAGTTGGGCATCAGCGAGGTTCTGTT
Organism: Gordonia oryzae; assembly: GCF_003797185.1. GTDB lineage: Bacteria > Actinomycetota > Actinomycetes > Mycobacteriales > Mycobacteriaceae > Gordonia > Gordonia oryzae. The sequence continues at coordinate 62,210 of NZ_RKMH01000003.1, read as the reverse complement.
CGGCCGCCGGATCGCTTGGCACGCGCTGGCGGCGCTGGCCGTGATCGCGTTGCTGATCGGCGTCGTCGGTGGACTGATGGGCAGGTTCACCGCGGAGGTCGCGGCCCCGCTCAACAGCAACACCGTCGAACTGTCGACCCAGGGCGACGACAGCGGTGGCGCACCGCGGTCGTCGGTGGCCCGGGTGGCGCAGGCCGTGGAGAAGTCGGTCGTCGCCGTCGACGTGCGACTGTCCAACGGATCGGCCACCGGATCGGGCTTCGTCATCGATCGCAACGGCTACATCCTCACCAACAACCATGTCATCTCGCTCGCCGCGTCCGACCGGACCGCCACACTCGAGGTCGTTTTCTCTGACCGCAACCGGGTGCCCGCCCGCATCGTCGGACGTGACCCCGCGACGGATGTGGCTGTGCTCAAGGTCGATAACGTCGACAACCTCACGGTCGCTCAATTAGGCGATTCCAACAATCTCCAGATCGGTGAGGAGGTTGTGGCCTTCGGCTCCCCGCTGGGCCTGGATCGCACCGTGACCAGCGGTATCGTCAGTGCCCTGCATCGCGCGGTGCCGCTGCGTCCGGACTCCGAGTCCGACACCGACGCCGTCATCGACGCCATCCAGACCGACGCGGCGATCAACCCCGGCAACTCCGGTGGTCCGCTCGTCGACGCGCAGGCCAAGGTCGTGGGCATCAACACCGCCAGACTCGGCCCGGGCGGCGGCTCGATCGGACTCGGGTTCGCCATCCCGATCGGTGAGGCGGTGCCCATCGCGCAGGCCCTGATCCGCGACGGCAAGGTCAACCATCCGCAGATCGGTGTGAACGCCAGGGATGTCCGCAATGACCGGGTGCTCGGCGCCCAGATCCGCAACGTGGCGGCCGGCAGCCCGGCCGCCCAGGCCGGGCTGCGGGAGAACGATGTGATCGTCTCCTTCGACGGCCACACGATCGAAAGTGCCGACGAATTGACCGTCGCCGTGCGCACCGCCAAGATCGGGGAGCCGGTCAAGTTCACTTACTGGCGCGACGGGCGTACCTTCGACGGCACGGTGACGCCTGCGAGTGACTGAGAACGTCCACCACCGGCGGGCGCGCGAGAGCGGGGAAGTGCCATGTTCGACAGTGTGGGTTGGGGAGAGATCTTCATCCTGATCGTCGCTGGACTCGTCATCCTGGGACCGGAACGGTTACCGGGGGCGATTTCGTGGACGATGCAGTCGCTGCGCAAGGTTCGCGAGTACGCGACCGGTGCGACCGATCAGCTCAAGAACGACTTCGGTTCGGATTTCGACGACCTCCGCAAACCTCTCGCTGATCTCAACGAACTACGCGGTATGACACCGACATCGATGATCACCAAGCATCTGCTCGACGGCGACGACTCGGTCTTCACGACCTTCACCCAGGCCGGCTCGGTGCTCAAGTCGGCCACCGACACCCCACCGATCAAGCCGGTGTCCAAGCCCATGCCCGACGGTCCCGTCGGCGAGCCCGGGCCGTCGCTGAGGAAGCCGAGTGTCGCTGACGCGCCCGAACGTCGGCCTGCGCGCGGTCATCACGACGTCTCCGATTGGGACGCAACATAATTCGCTGATCGACTACAGTGTCGGCCAGTGAATGTCAGTGCCGAGTGGTGTCGATGCCCAGGCTCATGCCGGCCAGGCCGCGTCGACGGACCGCGAGCGCGTTGGCGATCGCTCGCAGCGCCGTTCCGGACGCGGAGTCGGGCTCGGCGAGCACGACCGGTGTGCCCGCGTCGCCGCCTTTCCGCAATGCCGGTTCGAGTGGCACCTGACCGAGAAGATCGACCTGCGCGCCGACCATCTGGGTGAGGCGGTCGGCGACCACCTGGCCGCCCCCGGAACCGAAGGGCTCCATCCGTGTGCCGTCGGGCAATTCCATCCACGACATGTTTTCCACGACGCCGAGGATCTTCTGCCGGGTCTGCAGAGCGATCGCACCGGCACGCTCGGCGACCTCGGCGGCCGCCTGCTGTGGGGTGGTGACCACCAGGATCTCCGCACCGGGGATCAGCTGGGCGATCGAGATCGCGACATCGCCGGTGCCGGGCGGCAGGTCGAGCAGCAGCACATCGAGGTCGCCCCAATACACGTCGGCAAGGAACTGCTGTAGTGCCCGGTGCAGCATCGGCCCGCGCCAGGTGACCGGGGTGTTGCCGCTGGTGAACTGGCCGATCGAGATGAATCGCACGCCGTGGGAGATCGGCGGCATGATCATCTTCTCGACCTGGGTGGGCTTGGCGTCGCTACCGAGCATCCGGGGGACCGAGTGGCCGTAGATGTCGGCGTCGAGCACACCGACAGACAGTCCACGCTCGGCGAGTGCGCACGCGAGATTGACCGTCACCGACGACTTACCGACGCCGCCCTTGCCCGAGGCGACGGTATAGACCCGGGTCAGCGATCCCGGCTGGGCGAACGGGATCACCGGTTCGGCGGAGTCGCCACGCAGCTTCTTGCGGAGCTCGGAGCGTTGCTGGTCGTCCATCACGTCGAGGGTCACGCGTACCTCGCCGGCCCCGGGTACGTCGGAGACCGCGGTCTGTACCCGGCCGCTGATCTCGCCGCGCATCGGGCAGCCCGAGGTGGTCAGGTACACCGCGACGTCGATGCTGGCGTCGTCGTTGACGGCCACCGATTTCACCATGCCGAGATCGGTGATCGGTTTGCCGATCTCCGGGTCCCGCACCGTGGACAGGGCGGCGCGAACCGCGGATTCGTTGGGCGTCACTGCTGTAGTCATCACCTGCCAGCTTAACCGCCGGTGATGACCCCGCCGTCGGAGTGACCCCGGTACCGGCGCCGGCAAACGTTGTCGGCATCCGCCCGATCAGCGGGCCGGGGTGGTCTGTGGGGTCACTCGAGGGGTCGGTGCCGGTGTCGGCACGGATGGCTGACCGGGCAGCGTGATCCCCGGTGGCAGACAGATCATGCCGAGACACTGTTGGGTCGGGGTGGTCGTTGTGGGCGCTGAGGGGCCGGACGAGGGTGCACCGCTCGACGGACGGGACGGCGAGCTCGACGGCGAACTCGACGGTGGGCGCATCTCCGGGATCGGGGTCGTCGGCATCACTCCGGCGGCATACGCCGCCGCCCAGGCCAGCACATTTTGCGCGTACGCCAGGGAGTGGTTGTACCGCATGACCGCGGCGACCTTGTTGCGCTCGGCCATGATGTCGGACACGCCCGCGCACAGATAGCGAGCCGCCGAGTAGGTCGCGTCAAAGATGTTGTTGGGGTCGGCCTTGCCATCACCGTTGCCGTCGCTGCCCCAGGCGGCCCAGGTGCTCGGGATGAACTGCATCGGCCCCATGGCCCGGGCATGCGATCCGTCTGCGTTACGGATGACCTCGTTGCCCGCCAGCGAACCGTCGAGCACCGGGCCCTCGATGGGGACGAGCGTGGTTCCGTACTGGTCGACCTCGCCGTTGCTGGCGTGATTGGACTCGATGCGTCCGATGCCGGCGAGCAGGAACCACGGGATCTTGCAGGCCGCGTTCTCCGACGCCTCTCGGTCGGCGGCGAGTCTGTACGCCTGCAGCACGATTCCCGGGATGCCGAGCGGCCCCGCCGGCAGATCTGCCGATAGCCGGAATTGCGGCGCCACCCCGGGAGTGGCCGGACGGGCTGCCGGAGGGGCGAAGCCGAGCAACGAAACAGGTTGTGCGGCAGCGACTCCCGCCACATCGATCGGGGCATTCGCGGCGAGTGGGATACCGCCGTCGTGGGCGCTCGAGGTGGCCGCACCCAAGACCATCGCGCCGACGAGGAGACTGCCCGCACCGACCGATAACGTTCGCCGGGTCAGCATCGAACCACGATGCGGGCCGCGGGACCGGTGGAAGGGATGGGGCACCCTCATCGCGGGCCTCCGGGGAGGTGGGTTCGTCCCGTGCGCACTGTGCACGCCATCGATCCGCGCTGCACTGCGCTGCCGCTCCCCGTACGCGCTGTCTGCCCTGTCACGTCGTTCACTCCGTTGTCAACGTCCACCCGTCGTCGCCCCCCCGAGAGAGCGGATGCGGTCGGGCCGGGTTCCGTGGGTGACACGAGCGGCAGCCGACCGCCACTGTGGTCCACCATACATATGGGTCGGATACCCCAGTCGGTGAACTCAGGGATTGACACCCGAGGATCACCCCTGACAGGGGAAACGACCGGCCCGAACGGTAGTCGGTGGCCGTGGGTGCGGCGTTACGCCCGGTCGGAGCCGCCTCGTCGGGAGAGGTGATCCGATGGCTGGTCGAGGTCGCGGTTGGTCAGCCGGTCGACGAGGTCGTCGAGCAGGTCGTCGAGTTCCTTGCGCAGATAGTCGCGGGTGACGGTGTCGCCGACAGCCAGGCGCACCGCGGCCAGCTCACGGGCGAGGAACTCGGTATCGGACTTGGTCTGCGCGGCACGGGTGCGATCTTCTTCGAGCGCAACCTTGTCGCGGTTCTCCTGACGGTTCTGCGCGAGAAGGATCAGCGGTGCCGCGTACGCGGCCTGGGTGGAGAAGGCGAGATTGAGCAGGATGAACGGGTAGGGATCCCATCGAAGCGAGACTGCGAACAGGTTGATGGCGATCCACGCCACCACGATCACGGTTTGGATCGCGAGATAGCGGCCGGTTCCGAGGAATCGGGCGATGCGTTCGCTGTAGACGCCGACGACATCGGAGTCGAGGTTGAAGGCCGGACGTCGACGCTCGCGGGGGGTGTCGAGCCTGCGGCCCCGGGGTTCGCTCACGACCTCACCTCGTCGGCGTGATCCATCGGCTCGGTCTCGCGCCAGTCACGCGGCAAAAGTTGGTCGAGAAGGTCGTCGACGCTGACCGCGCCGAGCAAGTGGTGCTGGTCGTCGACGACCGGACCGCACACCAGGTTGTAGGTCGCGAAGTAGCGGGTCACGGTCTCAAGGGAGTCCTCCGGTCGCAAATGGGCCAGATCGGTGTCGAGGATGCCACCCACGATGTTGGCCGGCGGCTCCCGAAGCAGCGCTTGCACGTGCACGCAGCCGAGGTATTTTCCGGTCGGCGTCGAGGTCGGGGGTCGGACGACGAAGACGAGACTTGCAGCTGCGGGATTGATGTCGGGGTCGCGGACCCGCGCGAGCGCCTCGGCGACCGTGGTCGCCGGGGTGACGATGATCGGCTCGGAGGTCATCAGTCCGCCCGCGGTGTCGGGGGAGTGGGTGAGCAGTCGGCGCACCGGTTCGGAATCCTCCGGGTCCATGCGCGCCAGGAACGACTCGGCCTCGGTATCGGAGAGCTCGCCGAGCAGGTCGGCGGCGTCATCGGGATCCATCGCCTCGAGCACGTCGACGGCTCGATCGAGTTCCAGATGCGCCAACAAGTCCTTCTGATCGTCGGGCGGCAACTCCTGCAGGACATCTGCCAAGCGCTCGTCGTCGAGGGCCGAAGCGATCTCGTCGCGACGCTTGGTCGGCAACTCGCGTAGCGCATTGGCCACGTCGGCGGCGCGCATACCCTCGAACTGCAGGAGGGCTTGAGCCACCCCCTGCCCCGGCAGGTCGAGACTGCTCTGTGTCATTCCGCGCACGTTGGACCATTCCACGACGTGGGTTTCGCCGCGGCGCAGTCCTCGTCGCCCGGTGCGCACCGCGACGCGGGCCACCACCCAGTCGCGGGTGCGGGTGCGTTCGATGCCGAGATCGACCACTGGCACGTCGATTCCGGCGAGATCGGGCAGGTCCGGGTCGACGACGCGGACCCGGGTGTCGAGGATCTGCCCGATCGCCAACGCCTCTCCCGGGCGCAAATGTAATCGGCGCAGGCTGACCGTTCCGGTGTTGAGTGTCACCGCGTTGGGTTCTATCGAGGTCACCCGGAGCATGGCCACGAAGATGCGGCGCCGTGTGGTCAATTCCACCGCGAGTCCGAGTGCGCGCGGCTGCTGGCCGGGCAACCTCACCGAGATCACCGCGTCACGCACACGTCCAATCGATTCGCCGTCCGGGCCAAGGACGGCCAATCCGACTAACCTGGCCACGAACACCTTGCTCACCGCCGACATGGGAGTAAGGGTAGTGGTATCGCACCTGGGGACGCAGGCATGCCGGCGGCGGGTCGAGGACCCGAGGCCGCACCGTGGACCCGACCGACCCGCAAGGAGTGAGAAATGACCAATCCCATGCAGCCGTCGCGGCAGACGCCGGGTCTGCCGACGCCACCCAAGGGCTGGCCGATCGGCTCGTATGCGACCTACGCCGAGGCCCAGCGTGCGGTGGACTATCTGTCCGACGAGCACTTCACTGTCGAGGACGTCACGATCGTCGGCGTCGACCTGATGCAGGTCGAGCGCGTCATCGGGCGGCTGACGTGGGGCAAGGTCATCGGTGGCGGCATTGTGTCGGGAGCGTGGCTGGGTCTATTCTTCGGCATTCTGGTCTCGATCGTCGTCTCCGGAAATGCGCTGGTGCCGATTCTCTTCGGTCTCGTCGGCGGTGTCGTCTTCGGTCTGATCTCGGCGACCATTCCCTATGCGGCGACGCGCGGTCAACGTGATTTCGCCTCGACCATGCAATTGGTGGCGGGACGTTACGACGTGCTGTGTGACCCGAAGAGCGCGGAGAAGGCGCGGAACATGCTGGCCCGACTGAACCCCTGAGACGGGTGTCGTCGAGCCCGGCCTGATCGGCTCGCCGGTGATCCACGTGATCAACACGGTCTCGAATTGGCACGGCCGCACCCATTGTGTTGCCCGTCACAGACCTGTCGGGATAGCGTAACCTCCGAGACGGCCATGACCGCGTCGCGCACAACGCGCGTCGGCGTCGTCATGTGCACGACATGGAGGAGGCCGCGTGCGGCGCAGGATGGGCGGTGCGAGTCGTGATCCCGGTGGCGGGTCGCGAAACCAGAAGTCGTCTTTGGGGATCCGCGGCAAGGTGGTCATTGCCGCGGCTGCGCTGGCCACGCTGGCACCGATCGTGACGGCCTGCGGTTCCGGGTACGAGGCAGGGGTGCTGAATTTGTATCCGCCTGCCGATGGCGCGGATTCGGTGAAGGTCCAGGCGGACAAGTGCTCCGAGGAGTCCGGGGGCGAATACCGGATCGTCACCACTGCGCTGCCGAAGGCCGCTGACGATCAGCGCCTGCAACTGGCGCGGCGTCTGTCGGGCAATGATCACAGCCTGGACCTGATGGGCATGGACGTGGTGTGGACGGCCGAGTTCGCCGACGCCGGTTGGCTTGTCCCGGTGCCCGACGATCTCGTCTCGCAGGTCACCGCGCGCACGCTCGGCGGACCGCTGGAGACAGCGCAGTGGAAGACACCCGGCGATGCTGCCCAGCGCCTCTACGCCATCCCGATCTGGACCAACACGCAGCTGCTCTGGTATCGCAAGGATGTTCTCGCCGATACGGTCCGCCAGCCCGCCGCGACCAACTGGGAGCGGATGCTCGAGCAGGCCCAGGCCAGTCTCGACAAGGGCGGTCCCGGCCAGATCATGGTGCAGGGCAAGCAATATGAAGGTTTGATGGTGTGGTTCAACTCCGTGTTGGCCAGTGCCGGTGGCCAGATCGTCGATCCCGACAACCCCAGCAAGGTGACGCTGAACGACACCCCGGCGCACCGTGCCGCGACGGTCAAAGCCCTGCAGATCCTCAAGGCGGTGGCCACCGCGAAGGGCCACGATCCGTCGCTGACCAACGGTGACGAGACCAGCTCGCGCCTCGGCATGGAGAACGGATCGGCTCTCTACGAGGTGAATTGGCCCTTCGTGCTCGCCTCGATGCGAGAGAACGCGTCGGCGGGCAGTGTCCCGTATCTGACGGATCTGCGGAAGTACGAGAGTCTGTTCGCCGACCCGAATAACTCGCCCACCGACGCGCAGTTGGCGCCGGTGACCAAGGCCGTGCGCCAGAAGTTCGACTTCCGGCCGTATCCGGGGGTGGGTGTTCTCCCTGCCAAAACCACCCTGGGTGGACTGAACATCGCCGTCGCCAGCACCTCGCAGCAGAAGGATCTCGCGTTCAAGGCGGCCATGTGCCTGACGGGCCCCGCCGCGCAGAAGTACTACAGCCTCAATGCGGGTACACCGCCGGTGATCTCGTCGCTCTACTCTGATCCGGAGTTCCGTGCGGCCTATCCCATGGCGGATGACATCAAGCTGCAACTCGAACCCGACCACGCAGCTGTGCGCCCGAAATCTCCGCAGTACCAGGCTATTTCGACGTTGGTCCAGGCCAAGCTGTCGCCGGTCGGGGCATGGGACCCGCAGAATTTGGTCGATCAGCTCGCCGATGCGGTTCAGAAGGCGATCAACGGGGAGGGCATCATCCCATGACCAACGACGACAACGAGGTCTCACGACGCGGCAGGCACGCATTGCCGGAGAACGAGCAGTCCACCAGCCCTGCCGAATCGGGTCTCGACGTGACCGCTCCGCACACCTTCGGGCCCACCGTGCATTCCCCGGTGTGGGAGGCGCCCGGGGAATCGTCGGCGGCACAGCAGGTGCCGACGACCGATGCCGCGGCCTCCCCGGCCGGTACCGCAGCGGCCACTGCGGTGCTCGATCGGCCGGCGCCGCCCAAGGCCGCGGTCCCCAAGCGCAGTGAGGGCAACAAGGCCGAGCGGCGGCTGGCGTTCTGGTTGGTGTTGCCCGCGGTGGTGATGATGGCGGCGGTGACGGGATATCCGATCATCTATGCGGTGTGGTTGTCGCTGAACAAGGCAAGCTTGTCGGCGCCGGGTAAGCGTGAGTTCGTATGGTTCGCCAACTACGGAACCGTCCTCTCCGACGGCTATTGGTGGACGGCGTTCGGGGTGACCCTGGGGATCACGGTGGTATCGGTGGTCATCGAGTTTGTGTTGGGCCTGGCGATAGCTCTGGTCATGCATCGAACGTTGTTCGCGCGGGGCACGATTCGGACGGTCGTGCTCGTTCCCTACGGAATCGTGACCGTTGCAGCGGCATTTTCGTGGTACTACGCGTGGACACCGGGCACCGGCTACCTGGCGAACTTGTTGCCGGACGGAAGTGCACCGCTGACCCACCAGTGGCCGTCCCTGGCGGTCATCGTGCTGGCCGAGGTGTGGAAAACGACACCGTTCATGGCGCTGTTGCTGTTGGCCGGGCTGGCGTTGGTGCCCGACGATCTCCTGAAGGCTGCGCAGGTCGATGGTGCCGGTGCCTGGACGAGACTGTGGCGGATCATCCTGCCGTTGATGAAACCCGCGATTTTGGTGGCGTTGCTATTCCGCACCTTGGATGCGTTCCGGGTCTTCGACAACATCTATGTGCTGACGAAGGGCTCGAACAAGACCTATTCGGTGTCGATGCTGGGCTACGACAACCTATTCAAGGGTTTCAATCTTGGTGTGGGGTCGGCGATCTCGATCCTGATCTTCGTGTGTGTGGCGGTCATTGCGTTCATCTTCATCAAGGGCTTCGGTGCTGCGGCGCCGGGCTCTGACAACGAGGGGAGGTAGGCGCGGTGAAGACCGGAGCCAAACCCAAGGTCTGGTGGGCAATCGCGAACCTGCTGGTGATCCTGTATGCAATCATCCCCTTGTTGTGGATCCTGAGTTTGTCATTCAAACCCGCATCGAGTGTCACCGACGGCAGCTTCATTCCCAAGGAGTGGACGTGGGACAACTACTCGTCGATCTTTTCCACGAGTGCGTTCACCTCAGCGCTGATCAACTCGATCGGGATCGGGTTGATCACCACGGTGATCGCGGTGGTACTGGGCACGATGGCCGCCTATGCGGTGGCCCGCTTGGATTTTCCGGGTAAACGTCTGTTGATCGGGGCGGCGTTGTTGATTGCGATGTTCCCCCAGATCTCGTTGGTCACCCCGTTGTTCACCATCGAACGCACGGTGGGGTTGTTCGACACATGGCCGGGCTTGATCTTGCCGTATATCACCTTCGCGTTGCCGTTGGCGATTTACACCCTCTCGGCGTTCTTCCGGGAGATCCCGTGGGAGTTGGAGAAGGCCGCGAAGATGGATGGCGCGACCCCGTTCCAGGCGTTTCGGAAGGTGATTGCGCCGCTGGCCGCACCCGGGGTGGTGACCGCGGCGATCCTGGTGTTCATCTTCGCGTGGAACGATCTGCTCCTCGCGTTGTCATTGACCTCGACGGAGCGGGCGATCACCGCGCCGGTTGCTATCGCGAACTTCACCGGCAGTTCCCAGTTCGAGGAACCCACCGGATCGATCGCCGCGGCGGCGGTCGTGATCACCATTCCGATCATCATCTTCGTGTTGTTCTTCCAACGTCGAATCGTGGCCGGGTTGACCTCCGGCGCGGTGAAGGGATAAACCCATGGCAGACATCGTTTTGGACCGCGTCAGCAAAACCTATCCCGACGGCTCGACCGCGGTGCACGAGGTGAATATCGATATCGCCGACGGCGAGTTCATCATCCTCGTCGGCCCGTCCGGCTGCGGGAAGTCGACCACCCTGAACATGATCGCCGGGCTCGAGGACATCACCACCGGGGAGCTACGAATCGCGGGGGAACGCGTCAACGAACGCGCCCCCAAAGACCGCGACATCGCGATGGTGTTCCAGTCCTATGCCCTGTATCCGCACATGTCGGTGCGGGAGAACATCGCGTTTCCACTGACCCTGGCGAAACTGTCGAAAGCCGAGGTTGCCGCGAAGGTCGACGAAGCCGCCCGCATCCTCGACCTGGGCCCCTACCTGGATCGGAAACCGGCGAATCTGTCCGGTGGGCAACGCCAGCGCGTAGCAATGGGCCGGGCGATCGTGCGCTCCCCCAAAGCGTTCCTGATGGATGAACCGCTCTCGAACCTGGATGCAAAACTGCGGGTGCAGATGCGCGCAGAGATCTCCCGGCTGCAACAACGGTTGGGAACCACCACCGTCTACGTCACCCACGACCAAACCGAAGCCATGACCCTCGGTGATCGGGTCGTGGTCATGCGCTCCGGCTACGTCCAGCAGATCGGTTCCCCCCAACAGCTCTACACCAACCCCGCCAACATCTTCGTCGCCGGATTCATCGGCTCACCGGCCATGAACTTCCTGCCCGGACGACTCGGCATCGACGGCATCTCGACCCCGATCGGTGTGATCCCGCTCCACGACCAACAACAGGTCACCGAAGTAGCCGGCCGGGTCAACAGCACCGGTGAGGTCGTCGTCGGTATCCGCCCTGAACACCTCGAAGACGCCCACCTCGTCGACGCCGACACCCGCTCGCGGGGAATGACGTTCACCGCCGGGATCGACGTCCTCGAATCCATGGGATCAGACAAGTACGCCTATTTCCGCATCGATTCCCAAGGCTCGGCCAATGACGCACTCGCCGAACTGTCCGCCGACTCCGGCGCCACCCTCGGCGGCGGCGACATGATCGCCCGACTCTCCCCCGAATCACAGATTCGTCGCGGTACCGCCGCCGAACTCCACTTCGACCCCACCAAGGTCGCCGTCTTCGACCAACAGTCCGGCACGAGCTTGCGTGGTGCACCGGCGAATTCGGTTGCCGGCGGGCCGGTCCTGTCGAAAGGGTGAGTGGGGCGGTCGGTGGCGGGTGCTTACCGCCGCCGACGCCGTGGCTGTTCGCGGAGTTCGTCGATGATCTCGTCGTCCCAGATGTGCTTGCGCACCAGGCGATAGCGCTCGCATGCGAGCCACAGGTAGAGCTCGGCGTCGCTGTCCAGCTCGGACCGGACATCGGCGCGTCGGGCCATACGGATGACCGGCAGGAATTCCTCACCGAACCACCGCCGTGCCACCTCGGTACGGCCGAGGAATTCGCCCACCTCCTGGCTGAGACGGAATCCCCACGCCTCCACCGCCTCTGCGAGTTCGGCGTAGTCGAAGGGGTCGGCGAACCGGATGGTGTCGGCCTGTGTACCCGATAGCGGCACCCGTGACAGGAACAGGCGGCGGTGGTCCTTGAGAAGGAGGTCTCCGGGCACATTGATGCCCTCGGGGGAGATGCGGGTGTGGATCTCGGTGACGTAGGCCTCGATGGTGTCGAGGTGACGGGCGATGGCAATCGAGATGCGGTGGTGTCCGTCGATGACGAAATGCATCCCACCGATCCGGTACAGCCGTACCGGGGGCATCGATTCACCACGCCGCTGCGCGGCTGCGAGTCGCTGCCAACGGCTGCGGATCCGGGCCGACGTCGGGCGGAAGTAGCGGTCGAAATCCTTGGTGCGGTCCACGCTTCCGACGATCGAGGTCACCTCGACCGTCTGTAGTCCCAGGTAGCTCTCGCCGGCGCGGCCCAATGCGGCGACCACCTCGTCGAAGGGGAGGATCGCATTGACGTCGGCGGGCTGTCGGGTGAACCATTGTGTCAGCCGGGCGAGTTCGGCTTGTCGGCGCATCCGCTGGAAGTCGTTCTCGGCGTCGGCCTCCGGGAACCCGGTGTCACGAGCCATATCGGCGCCTGACGATCCTGACATCGCCGGTGTCGGTGTCGAAATCGAACTGGCAGTAGCCGACGACGTTCATCGACACGGTGCCGGTCCCGATGATCAGGTCACGAGGACGTGCGCCGTAGGGATGAATGTGCCCGTGCACCAAGATATTCGGTTGGAGTCGGTCGACCAGTGGATGAAAACACGAGAACCCGCGGTGTGGCTGGTCCTCGGCGTCACCGACGCCGCGTGCCGGCGAATGGGTGAGCAGGATATGTGGGCGGTTGACACGCACACCATCTCGGGCGCGCAACACCCATGACCGGAACCGCTGCTGCGCCTCGCTGTACTGGTTGGCGCCGGAGTTGTAGCGAATACTGCCCCCGAGGCCGCTGATCCGGACGCCGGCTGCCGTCACCGTCCGACCGTCGGCGTTGACCGCACACTCCGGGCCGGGATAGATGGTGGGCAATCCCGCACGGGTCCAGCCGGCACGCGAGGGCCGGTAGCCGCGCAGATCGCCGTCATGGTTGCCCGGTACGAATACACATGGCGCATCGCACAGGCTCGACAGCACGTCGAGATACTTGTACGGGAGATCACCCGCGCCCAGGATGAGGTCGGGCTTGGTCTCGATACCCACCCCGAAGGTGAGTGACTCCACCACCTCGTCGGCGACCGCCAGGATGTTCACCACATGCACACCGTAATCGACCGTCGTCCCGGTGCGGAACGTCCGGATCGGACGAGGAGTCGATGCGTCAGGCGGTCTGTTCGGTGATCACCTCGAATCCGAGGTGGTCGGGTTGCGCGAGGCAGACCGGCTGACGGGTGTGCCGGCCACGGAGTTCTACCTCGCCGTGCGGTCCACAGTGGGTCACACCGCGCGTGATCCGGCCGATCGGGGGCGTCGAGGCAGCCCGCGGCCTGGGCCGGCGCCGCGAGAAACATCAGACCCTCGTCACAGGATTGGCCGATGTTGTTCAATGCCGTTGCCGCGTGGCCGAATCGGTGCTCGTCGAGGTATCGAACCCGAGGTTGTACAGAGATCGCGCGAGGCCACACGGAGTCGTTGCCGACCACGCACCAGCGTCGGATTCCTCGGTTCTTGCGCAGCCACCGGATCGCGAACCGGGCGGTCGGGGATGCACCCGGCCGCGTTGCGGGAAAATGCATGCTGACCTGCACGGATTCGGTCCCTGAGGCGATCGCCCGTCCCGACTTGCGCGGAGGTGGCGACCTGGAGGGTGTGGGCACCTGCGCTCGGTGCGGCGGTGAGAACCGCGATGCGGCTGCCCGACGCGACGCGCTCAAACGCCGAGACGCCCGCAGTGGTCTCGTCCGTCCCCACCGAAGCACGCAGACGGACGCCGGTAGGCGCCAATCCGCAGTAGCGTCGACTCCCACGGCCCTGACGGCGCCGCTGCGACTACCGTCGGGAGTCGTGAGCGACTTGACCAGCGATACCGTCAACCGATTCCTCGTCGACTCGTTTGGCGGGGCGCCGCAGCGTGCGTCGGTGACCTTTCTCGGTGTAGAGCCGATCGACGTGGCCCGCTCCGTGGTCGGCTCCGAGGTCGTCTACGTGACGATCGGTTGTTCGCGGCATCCGATGACCGACCCGTCCGATCTGAATCCGGACCCGGTGCGCGGGCCGCGGGCCGAACTGGTTGTGCGTATGCGCACCGGTGCTGCGCTGCCCGGTCTGCACCGCCGGCTGGCGACACTGGCCGCGGCCCCGGCCGTCGAGGGTGTGGTGCTGGCCGCCGACGCGCTCCTCGATCTCGGCGAACCACTCTGGGACGGTGCACCTTTCACTGCGGTGATGATCACCGACGATGATCTCGGGACGCTGGGGTTGCCGGCCCCGATGGACCCGGTGCGTTTCCTGCGGGCGATCCCGATCACCGCGAACGAGGCGGCATGGTTGCGCCTCAAGGGTGTTGACGCGCTGCGTGAGGCGTGGACCGAGGCCGATATCGACCTCGCTGATCCGGGGCGGTCACCGGCCACGATCTGAGGAGGCCCGGTACTCGCGGGTGTTGTGGATGGGTGACTTCGTACTCCTCGCAGTCGTGGTTGCGCTCACCACCTGTCGCAGATGGGTTCGCCATTCTCGGGCCTGCGAAAAATGGTTCCGTTGACCCGGCTGCCGTGCTCACGCTGACATTCCTTCCGTCCAAGCGGGCACGCTGTCTGGAGACGACACCAGGCCCACGAAGTATGAGTTCTGGGACTGGTGATACACCGGGTGTCTGCCAAGGCCGGCGATCAGCCTGGATGCATGGGGCCGCAGGCTGGGAGTCGTGTCACGTTCACAGCCAATGATTACGCCGCAACGCCCCCCACAGCGCGCCGCAGACCACTACCAGGAACAGGCAGACCACACCGAAGCCCTGCTTATCGTGCATACCCGGCAGGATGTCGAAGTTCATGCCGTAGAGACCCGCGACCATCGTCGGGATGGCGCCGATCGCCACCCACGCTGATATCTTGCGCATATCACTGTTCTGCTGGATGCCCACCTTCGCCGCGGCGGCGTCGAGAAGCGAGGACAAGACCTCGTCGTACTCCACGACGCGGTCCACGACGGTGGTGAGGTGATCGGCGACGTCGCGCAGATAGCGTCGAACCTCCTTGGGTACCAAGGGATTATTCGAGGTCAGCCGCGACAGCGGATTGGTCAGCGGGGTCACCGCACGGCGAAGTTCGAGCACCTCGCGTTTGAGCAGATAGACCGGTTCGATATCGAGCCAGCGCTTCTTGTTCCCGAATACCGAACTCTCGATGGCGAGGAGGTCGGTCTCCATCCTCTCGCTGACCGCGAGGTAGCTGTCGACGACGAGGTCGGCGATGGCGTGCATGACCGCGGTCGGGCCCAGGGCCAGGCGTTCGGGGCGGGCCTCCATGCGCCGACGCAATCCCGACAGGTGGGTGTGGTCGCCGTGGCGCACGGTGATGACGAAATCGGGGCCGGTGAAGATCATGATCTCGCCGGTCTCGACGACTTCACTGGCCAGCTCGATCGATTCGTGTTCGACGTACTTCACCGTGCGCAGCACGAGGAACTGAGTGTTGTCGTAGATCTCGAGTTTGGGACGCTGATGGGCGTGCACCGCGTCCTCGACGACGAGCTCGTGCAACCCGAAGACCTCCGCGACACCGGTCATCTGCTCGTCGTCGGGTGAATGCAGACCGAGCCAGACGAAACCCTCGCCCGTACTGCGCACCTGCTCAAGGGCCTCGGAATAGCCGATCCGTCCCGGCTGCCGATGTCCGTCGATATAGACCGCGCAGTCCACGATCGCCCGCGCGATGGGTACCGGGATCTTGGGCAGCGGCCGTCGCTCGCGACGGCCGGTGGTGAATCCGAGGCCGGGGCGCAGGTGGGGCATCGATGGCACGCCTGGGATGCTACGCGCCGCCCGTAAGATCGGCGCGTGTCCTTCGACGTCACGGTCTACACGACGACCCTGATTACCCTTGTGGTCATCATGGACCCGCCCGGGCAGATCCCACTGTTCCTGTCACTGGTCGGTCCCCGGACGCCGGAGTACCGGCGCCGGGCAGCCTGGCAGGCTCCGTTGGTGAGTCTGCTGGTGATCAGCATCTTCGCCATCGGTGGCAAGGCGATCCTGAACTACCTACACATCGGCATCCCCGCACTCCAGGGCGCTGGCGGTCTACTCCTGCTGCTGGTGGCGCTCCAGTTGCTGACGGGGCTTGGCAGTGCCGGGTCGCCGCAGGCATCCGAGGACGTCAACGTCGCGCTGGTGCCGCTGGGCACACCGCTGCTCGCCGGACCGGGTGCGATCGCAGCGGTCATCGTGGGAGTCAGCGCGGTCTCCGGTGACGCGGGTGGCTACCTCGCCATCGCGGCCGCCATCATCAGCGTGCACATCATCGTCGCGATCGTGCTGCGGTACTCGACGGTGCTCATCGGCATCCTCGGCGTAGGTGGCATCACGTTGCTGGCCAAGATCGCGGGTCTGCTCTTGGCGGCCATCGCCGTACAACTCATCGCCGACTCGGTGGCCGGGTTCATCGCCGTCGGCGGGTGACCGGCGCGCTACGGTGAGTGCCGTGCGACAACGAGTGCGCCGCGGCGCGGCCCCGGCGATCCTGTCAGCCGTACTGGTGGTGGTCGCGGTGCTTGCCGGATGCGGCATCGGCGGCGGAGACGATGCGGGCCCAGACGAGAACAGGCCGTTGGTGATGGGCGCCTCGGGAACCCCGGAGTCGCTGGTGATGGCACAGATCTATGCGGGCGCGTTACGCACCGCGGGTGCGCAGGTCTCGGTCGACCCGAGAATCGGCGGCGACACCGCGCAACTCGACGCGATGCAGCGTGGCGACGTCGAACTCTTCCCAGCGTTCACCGGTCGATTGCTGAGCGAACTCGCGCCCTCGCTGGCCCAGGCGCCGGTCTCGCCGGCGCCGTCCACGCAGCCGGCAGCCGAGGGTGCAGCCGCTGGTGATCCCGACTCCGACATCCTGTATGTCGATCTGAATCATTCTCTGCCGCAGGGGGTTTCGGTCGGTGACGCGACACCGGTGAGTGCCACCCCGCAGTTGTTCGTCGCGACCTCGCTGGCGACGACGGCCGGGGTGAACAACCTCTCGGGTTGCGCGAGGCTGCCCGCCGACCTGCCGGTGGTCACCACCGGCGAGCCCGATCCGACGACTCTGCAGTCGTTCGCCGACGCGGGATGCCGGATGGGGCCGGTGCAACAGGTTGCCGACGTACACACCGTGCTCGAGCGGGCGGCCACCGGCGCCGCGCTCGGATTGCTCACGCCGCTGCAGATCGGTGGCGACTCGGCCTCCGGGCCGACCGGCCTCGTCGAGGCGCTCCCAGCCCCGGCCGACTCGGCGGGCCGTGGCGTCGGACCGCAGTCCGAGACACTCGTGCCGGTGTATCGGACTGCGGCGCTGACCCGAGATCAGGTGAAGGCCGTGAATCGGGTGGCCGGCGAGATCACCACCGCCGACCTCGCGACACTCGCCGGCAAAGTCCGCGCCGGCGCGAATCCGTCGGATCTGGCCGCTGATTGGCTCAACGAGCACCAGATCTGACGAGCACCAGATCTGAGCGTGCCTACTTGGCTCGCGTCAGCGCCAGTGCAGCGCCCTTGGCCATGACCCACTGATACTTCGAGGCGACCAGGCGCACCCACAGGTCGAGGAACTTGGCATCAGTGCCGACCAGGATGCGCGTCTTGTTCTTGCGGACACCGTTGATGATGACGTCAGCAGCATCCTCGGAGGTCATGCGCGCGAGGTAGCGGTCGAAGAAGTTCGCCGTCGCGGTGGCGTCATGATCGCCGGAAACGGTGGCGTTACGGGCGATCGCGGTCTTGATGCCACCCGGGTGTACACACGACACCTTGACCGGGTACTTGGCGATGATCATCTCCTGATTGAGCGCTTCGGTGAAACCCCGGACGGCGAACTTTGCAGCGTTGTAGGCCGCCTGACCGGGCTCGGAGAGAAGGCCGAACAGTGACGAGGTGTTCACGATGTGACCGTCGCCGGAGGCGATGATATGTGGCAGGAAAGCCTTGGTGCCGTTGACGACTCCCCAGAAGTCGACATCGACGACGCGCTCGATGTCCTTGAACTCGGTCCGTTCGATCTCGCCGTGGTGAGCGATTCCGGCATTGTTGAAGATGACATTGACCCGGCCGTAATGGGCGACGACGGTCTCGGCATAGTCGAGGACGGCCTCGCGCTCGGCGACGTTGAGGATCTGCGTGTGTACCTCGCCGCCGGCCTCGGTGATCAGTCGCTCGGTGACTGCGAGTCCGTCCGGATTCACGTCCGAGATAGCCAGCTTCGCTCCCAGACGGGATAGCTTGACAGCGAGGTCGCGGCCCATACCCGAGCCCGCGCCGGTGACGACGATGACTTTGTCGCGAAAATCCTTCATGAGTGCCTTCTTTCGTGAGGTGGGAGTGTTCAGGCGCCGACGCCGGCGGCAGGAGCAGAGGTGAGTTGTGTGGTCACGCGGCTCGCGGCGTGGCTGATGTCATAGGCGGCCACGTCGAACTTTCTTGTCTCGCGCCGGAAGTCGAAGGTGAATCCCGGCCACAACGTGGTGATGTTGCCGTGTACGTCTTTGTACCAGGAGGCGCAGCCGCCGTTGACCCAGACGCTGTTGCGGAGTTTGTGGGCGATGCGGGCGTTGTAGCGGCGCTGTGCGGCCTCGGTCACCTCCACGCGAGTCGCCCCGCGGGCGCGCGTGGTGGCGATGTAGTCGACCAGATAGTTCAGCTGGGACTCGATCATGTACACCATCGAGGTGTGGCCCAGACCGGTCGACGGACCGATCATCAGCATCATGTTCGGGAAACCGTGGACGAATGAGCCCTTGTAACCTTGCATTCCGATCTCGTCCCATACATTCGCCAGGCTGCGTCCACCGACGCCGACGATATGGGAGAAGACCGGGGAGTCGGTGACGTGGAAGCCGGTGGCGACCACCAGGATGTCGATGTCATGGGTCGTGCCGTCGGCGGTGACGATGCCGGTCTCGGTGACCCGCGTGATCGGATCGGTGACCAGATCCACGTTCGCGCGGTCGAGGGCGGGGTACCAGGTGTTGGATCGCAGAATTCGCTTGCAGCCGATCTGGAAGTCGGGGGTGACGGCCTTGCGCAGTTGCCGGTCGCGGATTCCGCGGAAGATGTTGCCGCGGGCCAGCATCTCGACCGGCTTGAGTGCCGCCGGTGAGTAGGTCATGCCGAAGGCGATGAACTCGTTGAAGGTGTAGATACCGGCCCGTGAGGCGGTTTGAACGGCCGGGAGGTGTGTGAAGGCCCAGTGTTCGACCGGGGTGTAGGGACGCTCAGTGCGGGGGACGATCCACGGCGCGGTGCGCTGATAGACGTCGAGATGTCCGGCGACCTTGGCCAATTCGGGCACGATCTGGATTGCCGAGGCGCCGGTGCCGATCACCGCGACGCGTTTGCCGCCGAAGTCCACCGAGTCGTCCCAGCGGGCCGAGTGCATGATGGTGCCGCCGAACGAGTCGATGCCCTCGATGTCGGGAAGGTTCGGCTCGCACAGCGGGCCGAGGGCGCCGATGAGATGACGTGCGCGATAGGTATTCTCGGCGCCGTCGGTGACCGTCGAGACAATCCAGTGGGCAGTGTCCTCATCCCAGCGGGCTTGCGTGACCTCGGTGCCGAACCGCGCCTTAGCGCGTACGCCGTGCTCGTCGGCGACGGCGTTGATGTAGCGGTGGATTTCCGGCTGATGGGAGTAGGAGCGCGACCACTCGGGATTCGGTGCGAACGAGTACGAATACAGGTTCGACGCAACGTCGCAGGCGGCACCGGGGTAGGTGTTGTCGCGCCAGGTTCCTCCGAAGTCGCCGCCGCGGTCGAGGATGACGTAATCGTCGATGCCGCGCTGCGCGAGCTTGATGGCAGCGCCGAGGCCGGAGAACCCGGCCCCGACGATAGCGATCTCTACATCATGCATTGTCATGGAGACCGAGCTTAGCTGGCTATTGAACGAACGTCAATAGCTATTGAACAAGAATCAATAAGCTACGATGTATCTCGTGAGCACGTCGAAGACCCGCGCATCGAGCCGTCGGACCCGGATGAGTCCGCAGGCGCGCCGCGACCAGTTGATCGCCCTCGGTCTGGAGATGGTCGGCAACCGACCGCTCGAGCAGGTGTCGATCGATGCCATCGCCGAGGTGGCCGGGGTGTCGCGCGCCCTGTTGTTTCACTATTTCGAATCCAAACAGGACTTTCACGTCGCGATCGCACGCGCCCAGGCGCAGGAGATGCTCGACTGCACTGAACCCGATCACTCGCTCGGGGACCCGCTGCTGGTCCTCGGTGCGTCGATGGCGGCGTACGTCGACTACGTAACGGAGAATCGCAGCGCGTATATGGCCCTGATCCGCGGATCTGCCAGCGCAGACCCCGCGATGCGAGAGGTCTTCGACCACACCCGCTCAGTGATGGCCGGGCGGGTTCTCGAGCACGCGCCCGCCCTAGGGATCGAGCCGACCCCGGTGGTCCAGATGACCGCGCACGGCTGGATCGCCTTTGTCGAACAGACCACGATCTCGTGGCTTACCGACCCGGTGATCACCCGCGAGGAGCTGTTGTCGGTGATCACCGAGGCCTTGCCGGCCCTGGCCACGGTTGTCGGCGCGGCGGTGCCCGCGGGGTGAGGTACGGCCCGCGGGCGTCCGGTCCGAGGTGGCCCCATAAAGCGAGCCGCGTTCTCCCACAAGGGATTCCGCGGCTCGCTTAGGTTGAGGGATCAGTTCATGCGAAGGCTCCGTCGATGATCTCGGCCTGCTCGACGGCGTGGACCTTGCTCGACCCGGACGACGGCGCCGACATCGGACGTCGGGATAGCCGGCGCAGACCCTTGAGCGGGTCCGGCAGCAACTCGGGTAGCCACAGACCCAGGAATGGCCACGGTCCCTGGTTGGCCGGCTCCTCCTGCACCCAAGCGAAGTCCTCGGCGTGTGGGTAGCGCTCGAGGGTGGCGCGCAGCCGGCGATGCGGCACCGGGTAGAGCTGCTCGACGCGAACGATCGCGATGTCGTCCCGCTCGTCCTTCTCGCGGCGCGCGGCGAGCTCGTAATACAGCTTGCCGCTGACCAGCAGTACGCGCTTGACCTTGTCGCGGTCGGCCTCGGAACCCTTGGCGGCGAAGTGCGGGTCGTCGATCACCGAGCGGAACTTGTCCTCGGTGAAGTCCTCGACCGGCGACACCGCAGCCTTGTTACGCAGCATCGACTTCGGGGTGAAGACGATCAGCGGTCGGCTGATGCCGTCGAGGACATGACGACGCAGCAGGTGGAAGTAGCTCGCCGGTGTCGACGGCAACGCCACGGTCATCGATCCCTCGGCGCACAGCTGCAGGAACCGCTCGATACGACCTGAGGTGTGGTCGGGCCCCTGGCCCTCATGGCCGTGGGGGAGTAGCAGCACCACATCCGAGCGCTGGCCCCACTTGGCCTCGCCGGAGCTGATGAACTCGTCAATGATCGACTGCGCGCCATTGACGAAGTCGCCGAACTGCGCCTCCCACAGGACCAGTGCGTCCGGATTACCCACCGAGTAGCCGTACTCGAAGCCGACGACCGCGAACTCCGACAACGGCGAGTCGTAGACCATGAAGCGGCCGAGCGACTCGCCGTCGCGCGGTGTGAGATGGTTCAGCGGGGTGTACTCCGACCCGTTCTCCCGGTCGATCAGCACCGAGTGACGTTGGGTGAAGGTACCGCGACGCGAGTCCTGGCCGGACAGGCGCACCGTACGGCCCTCGATGACCAGCGATCCGAAGGCGAGCAGCTCCGCGAATGCCCAGTCGATGCCACCCTCGGTGGACATCTCGTGACGACGCTTGAGTACCGGCTTGACACGCGGATGCGGATGGAAACCCTCGGGCACGTTGAAGAACGCTTCACCGATCTCGGCGAGCACCGACTTGTCGACGGCCGTCACCAACTTCTGCGGCAACGGCTGATCGGCCTCGACCGACTCCGACGGTTCGGGACGGAACTTCTCGAGCTCCTTGACCTCGTTGAACACCCGCTCCAGCTGACCCTGGTAGTCGCGTAGGGCGTCCTCGGCCTCTTTGGTGGAGATGTCACCACGACCGATGAGGGCCTCTGTGTAGGACTTGCGGACCCCGCGCTTGGTGTCGATCACGTCGTACATTGCCGGCTGGGTCATCGACGGGTCGTCGCCCTCGTTGTGGCCGCGGCGGCGGAAACAGACCAGGTCGATCACCACGTCCTTGTGGTAGGTCTCGCGATAGTCCACGGCCAGTTTGGCAGCCCAGACGCAGGCCTCTGGGTCGTCGCCGTTGACGTGGAAGATCGGCGCACCGATCATCTTCGCGACGTCGGTGCAGTACTCCGAGGACCGTGAGTGCTCGGGCGCGGTGGTGAACCCCACTTGATTGTTGACCACGATGTGCACGGTGCCGCCGGTGCGGTAGCCGGGCAGCATCGCCAGGTTCAGCGTCTCGGGCACGACGCCCTGACCGGCGAACGCTGCGTCGCCGTGCAACATCAGCGGAAGGATAGAGAACTGCTGGTCCTCGTCGAGCTGATCCTGCTTTGCGCGGACGAGACCCTCGAGTACCGGGTCAACCGCCTCGAGATGGCTCGGGTTGGCCGTCAGCGAGACCTTGATCTCGTTGTCGCCGAACATCTGGTAGTACTTGCCCTCGGCGCCGAGGTGGTACTTCACATCGCCCGAGCCGTGCGCCTGCGACGGATTGAGATTGCCCTCGAACTCGGTGAAGACCTTGGAGTAGGGCTTGCCGACGATGTTGGCCAGCACGTTGAGCCGACCTCGGTGCGGCATGCCGATGACGACCTCACCGAGGCCGTGCTCGGCGCTCTGGTCGATCACTGCGTCCATCATCGGGATGACCGACTCCGCGCCCTCGAGCGAGAAGCGCTTCTGCCCAACGTACTTGGTCTGCAGGAACGTCTCGAAGGCTTCGGCCGCGTTGAGCTTGGACAGGATGTACTTCTGCTCGGCCACCGGGGGCTTGACGTGCTTGATCTCGACCCGCTCCTGAAGCCAGCGCTGCTGATCGGGTTCGAGAATGTGGGTGTACTCGACACCGACATGGCGGCAGTAGGCGTCGCGCAGGATCGAGAGCACATCGCGCAACTTCATCTTCTGCTGTCCGTGGAACCCGCCGACGTTGAACGTGCGGTCGAGGTCCCACAGCGTCAGACCGTAGGTGAGGATATCGAGGTCGGGATGACTGGAGCGCGCATCGCTGTCCATCATCAACGGGTCGATGTCGGCCATCAGATGGCCGCGGTTGCGATATGCCGCGATCAGCTCAAGCACGCGGGTGTTCTTGTCGACCGCGCCCGCAGGGATGTCCCGACGCCACCGGATGGGCTCGTAGGGGATGTGGAAGGCGGTGAAGATCTCGTCGTAGAACGCGTCGTCGAGGAGCAACTCGTGGATGCGGCGCAGGAAATCGCCGGACTCCGCGCCCTGGATGATTCGGTGATCGTAGGTGGAGGTCAGCGTCATCAGCTTGCCGACGCCAAGCTCGGCGATCTGTTCGTCGCTGGCGCCCTGGAACTCCGCCGGATACTCCATCGCGCCGGCGCCGATGATCGCGCCCTGGCCCTTCATCAGCCGCGGCACCGAGTGCACAGTGCCGATGGTGCCGGGGTTGGTGAGCGAAACCGTCACGCCCGCAAAGTCTTCGGCACCGAGCTTGCCGTCGCGGGCACGCCGAACGATGTCTTGGTAGCCGGTGTAGAACTCGGCGAATCCCATCGTCTCGCACTCCTTGATGGCGGCGACCACCAGAGTGCGGTTGCCGTCCCTGCCGACGAGGTCGATGGCCAGGCCCAGGTTGGTGTGGGCAGGGGTGACGACGTTCGGCTTGCCGTCAACCTCCGCGAAATGCCGGTTCATGTTCGGGAACGACTTGATCGCCTGCACGATCGCGTAGCCGAGAATGTGGGTGAAGCTGATCTTGCCGCCGCGAGTGCGGGCGAGGTGGTTGTTGATGACGATGCGGTTGTCGATCATCATCTTCGCCGGAACGGCGCGAACACTGGTGGCCGTGGGGATCTGCAGCGACGCCGCCATGTTCTTGGCGATGGCGGCGGCCGGTCCGCGCAACACCGTGGTCTCGTCCTTGGTGGCCGCGGGCGCCGACGACGCGGGCTCCTTGGCGGTGCGATCCTTCTGCGACTGCGACGACCCGTCGCGGCTGGCGACGCTACGACCCGAGGCGGCCTTGGTCGCCGATGCCTCACGGGCGGGGGTCTTGCGGGTACTCGTCGTCGCACGCGGCTCAGGCCCCTGGTCGAGGGTTACGCCCTGCTTGCGCTGTGGGGCGGGCGGGGAGTCGGTCGACGGGGCTGGGCTGGTCGTGGCAGTGCTGGGCTGGGTGGGGCTGGGCTGGGCTGGGGCGGACGCCGAGCCGTTGCCGCCGGCGCCGTTCGCGGATGCGGCGTGCGCACCCGCCCGGTTCGACGACCCGCTTGCGCCGGTGTCGCCACCGTTCGGTGTGTAGTTCTTCAGAAGGTCATGCCAACTCGGGTCCACCGAGTTCGGATCCTTCTGGTACTGCTGGTACATTTCCTCGACCAGCCATTCGTTCTGTCCGAAGTCGGTTTCGGATGTCGAACTGCTCACAGCGGTTTCTCGCCTCAATTCCCTGAAGGTGTCGGGTCGCCACGTCACGACGCACGTCTCTTGTGAAGATCATCGTGAACCACCTGCCGATGGTACGCGCCCACCACTCTGTGGACGTCGTGAGTTCCACCTCACCGAGGGCGCACGTCGTCGGGCCGCCACCGGGTGCCGGTGAACTCATCCGATGAGCTCGTCGACAGGTTCGGTACCGTCGGCGTCTGGGTCGACACCGGCATCCCAGAACGCGCGGTACCTACCGCCCAACGTGAGCAGATCGTTGTGTGTTCCCATCTCCACGATCCGGCCGCCGTCGACGACCGCGATCACATCGGCGCGCGCAGCGGTCGCGAGGCGATGCGCGACGATCACCGACGTCCGGCTACGGGTCACCGCGTCGCCGGCGGCGAGCACCATTGCCTCGGTCGCCTGGTCGAGGGTGGCCGTCGCCTCGTCGAGCAGGAGTAGGTCGGGTTCGACGAGCTCGGCCCGCGCGAGCGCGATGAGTTGGCGCTGCCCGGACGACAATCCGGCGCCGCGCTCGCCGATCGGGTGCAGCATGCCGCCCGGCAGCCCGGCGATCATGGTGCTCGCACCGACTGCCGCGGCGGCCGCGGCGATCTGTTCGTGGTCGGCGTCGGGTCGCCCGTAAGCGATGTTGTCGGCGACGGTGCCGGTGAACAGGTGCGGTTCTTGCGGCACGATGCCGATGTGGCGGCGATAGCCGCGCAATGTGAACCGGCGGATGTCGGTGCCGTCCATCCGCACCACGCCGTCGGTGGGGTCGTAGAACCGGGCGAGGAGTTTGACGATTGTGGACTTGCCTGCGCCGGTACGGCCCACCAATGCCAGTGAGGTGCCGGCGGGGATGTGCAGATCGATGCCGCCGAGTGCGTCGACGCTCGCCCCCGAATACCGGAACGCGACGTCGTCGAGGCGTGTGTCACCGGTGAACCGTGCGCCCTCGGGATCGATGGCATCGTCGCGTTCGGCGACGGTCGTCTCGGTACGCAGGAGGTCGGCGATGCGCCGTAGGCCGACGACCGCCTGCTGATAACCGTCGAACACCTGTGAAAGTTGTTGTACGGGACCGAACAACAGCGACAGGTAGAGGATGAAGGCGACCAGGGTGCCCGCCGACAACGCGCCAGTCGTGATCTGGTGTGCGCCCACCGCGATCGTCGTCGCGGTCGCCAGGTCGCTGCACAACGTGATGAACGGGAAGTAGACCGAGATCGCACGCTGCGAGGTCATTCGCGCGCGGACCCAGTCCAACGTCACACCGGTGAAGCGCCGGGTCGCCGGGGCCGTGTTGCGATAGGCCTGGGTGGTCTTGATGCCAGCGATGTTCTCCTGGAAGTCGGCATTGACCGCACTGACCAGTTCCCGGGAGCGCGTGTAGGCGCGCGAGGCGATCCGGCGGAAGACCACCGTCGCCACAATCAGCACCGGCAGCACCGGCAGGATCAGGGCGCCGAGTTCGAGGTCGGTGAACAGCATCGCCACGGTCACCCCGACCAGTGTCAACACCGCCACGATCGCCGTGGATAGGCCGGTCTGCAGGAACGTCGAGAGAGCGTCGACGTCGGTCGTCATCCGCGTCATGATGCGCCCGGACAACTCGCGCTCGTAGTAGTCGAGGCCGAGTCGCTGCAGGTGCGCGTAGCTGCGCACACGCAAGCCGAACAGCACTCGTTCACCCGCGCGGGTCGAGTACAGCGTCATACCCGCGGCGGCGAACCAGCCGAGGACGACGGTGCCCACGCCGATGCCGGTCGCGATGAGCAGGGTGCGTTCGTCGGTGTGGGTGGCCGCGTCGATGACGGTGCGCGCCAACGACGGGAATACCAGCCCGGTGAGGGTGTCCACGCCGATCGCCACGATGGCCAGCGCCAGGAGCCAGCGCACCGGCGCCAGGATCTGCCACAGGGAGAAATGCGGATTCTCCACCCGTATCGCGTCGACGTCGACCCGCGGCTCCTCGTCGGCGGGACGCAATCGTGCGACGGACGCGAGCAGCTCCGGGGTGGCAGGCATGGCACCCAATGCGCCGGTGATCCCCGCGCCCCGGCCGCCACGCCCCCCGGTTCCGCCGGCCGGCGGGGCGCTCGCGGCGCGGGTGGTCCAATCCCCTTCCGGCGCAGGCGCATCGGCGGGCCACAGGTTCCCGGTGTGCGGCGGCGTCGGCGTGAGTGGTGCGGCGGCGTCGTCGGCGACGGACTGGATCGGCGACATCAGCGCACGGAAACGCGGGCTGCGCTCTTCGAGTTCGGCGACGGTGCCCACGTCGACGATCCGGCCCTCGTCGAGAACGGCGACACGGTCGGCGAGCATGAGGGTTGACCGCCGGTGCGCGAGCACCAGCATGGTGGGCCGGTCGGTAAACCGGTCACGCAGACGATGCAGGATGCGTGACTCGGTGGAGGCGTCGACCGCTGAGGTCGCATCGTCGAGGACGAGCAACCGGGGGGCGGTGTGGAGAGCGCGTGCCAGGGCCACCCGCTGGCGTTGACCGCCGGACAGGGTGAGGCCGCGCTCGCCGACGACGGTGTCGAATCCGTGGGGTAGCGCGGTGATGAAGTCGAGGGCGTCGGCGTCCCGGGCGGCGGCGAGCACGCGCGGCGCCACCGGTCCGGAGCCGGGAGTGAGGGACGGCTCGGGACGATCGCCGAGGGTGATGTTGGTGGCAATGGTGTCCGAGTACAGGAAAGGCTCGTCGAAGACGACGCCCACCGCCGAGTGCAGGGCATCGGCGGAGAGTTCGGAGAGTGGATGACGCGTCGAGGAATCCGGTCCGGACAGCAGCGCGATGCTCCCGCGGTCGGGGCGTCGATGGCGGCTGACGAGATCGGCGAGGGTTGTCTTTCCCGATCCGGGCGGACCGACGACAGCAACGCATTCGCCCGGCGCGATCTGGAGATCGATACCGTCGAGGACGGTGCGGTCGTCGTGGCCGAACACCACACCGGAGAACTCCAGTCCCAGCGGGCCGTCGGGCAGGCCGGCGGTGTTCGCGTCGTCGGGGTCGGTGGGTGCGTCGATGACGTCGTAGACCCGTTCCACCGCCGCGCGGGCGAGTTGACCGCTGACCACCATGTTGGTCAGCAGTCGCGCGAGGGTGGTCATGGTCGTGACGTAGGTGGCGAACGCGAGGAAGGTACCCGCGGTGATTGACCCGTTGAGGGTGAGGTAGCCGCCGACGCCGATGACCGCGACCAGGCCGAGTTGGGGGATCGCTGACATGGTCGGGGTGAAGTACGCATTAATCGCGCCCGCACGCAACCGCTTGGCGAAGAGATCGCGTCCGAGTCCGACGAGTTCGTCGACCGCGCGTGTTTCCTGCCCGAATCCCTTGACGACGCGAACACCGGTGACCGTCTCCTCGACGTGTTGCGCCACATCGGCGGCGGCCTGCTGCGCCGACCAGGTGGCCGCGAACAACCGTCTGCGGGTGCCGAGCACGACCACGGCGATCATCGGCAGAATCGCCAGCGAGATCATGGTGAGCAACGGCGACAGATAGAGCATGATGCCCAGCGCGATCACCACCTGGACCGCGGCGCCGGCAGAGAGTGGCACCATCGAGAGCAGTCCCTGCACGATCTGCAGATCCGAGATCGACCGCGACACGACCTGGCCGGTGCGGATCTCGGTCTGGGTCGCACCGTCGAGATGAAGCAAGGTGCGGAAGAGCTTGAGCCGCAACGCATTCTGCACCGAAATCGATAGCCGTCCCGCGGTTAGTCGGCGACCGAACTGACAGAAATATCGCACGATCGCAAGGCCGATCATCACGATCACGATCGTCGGGATGGTCCACCAACCGGGGATACCGGTGGCGCGGTCGAGGGCTGTGCGCGCGAGCAGCGGTGCGACGAGGTCGACTCCGACCGCTACCAGGGTGACCGTCAACGTCACCATCACGAGCCTGCGGTACCGCAGGCATTCGACCGTCAGGCGGCGCACCCAGCCCAGTCCACTGTGGTCCGGCGAGTCGGCCTCGGGAACATCCGGCCCGGGGGCGGGTGGATCGACCTGGGTCCAGCGGGTCGTGGCGGTCACCGGTTGCCGTGGGGCAACCAGCGATCGGAGACAACGGTGCCGTCGAGCGTCCAGTGCTGTGGCGGGGGACCGAAGGCCTCGCGGGCATTGGCGATCACCCGCTTGCCCAGGACCCGGTTGCCCGCTCCGCCGATGACCGCCCCGATACCCGCGGGGAGGAGGCGACCGATTACCAACGGAGCGCGTTTCAGTGCGTACTTCTTGGCGATCCGGTTCATCAGGTTCTTGTTGAGTTTCGCGAAGGCGCCACTCGGGGTCGAGGCTTGCCCGAGTCGACGTAGGGCGCCACCCTTCGTCCCGACGACGCGGCCGAGGACGCTCACGCCCTCCTCGCCGAGGGCGACGGTCAGGACCAGCGTCTTGCGACGCTCGCTCTCATGCACTCCGATGCCATGCACCTCGGCGATCGCGAGTGCCAGCAGCGCCGACGCCTCGAGGAACAGCGCTGTCTCGCCGGTCATCGCGCCCAGTGCGGTGACCGTGCCGACGCCGGGGACCGCGGCAGTCGCGCCGACCGCCGATCCGGACCCGGTGACCGCGGTGAGATAGCGCTTTTCCAGGCGGGTGATGATCTGGGCGGGGGAGTCGTCGGGGTGCTTCTCTCGAAGCGCCCGAACATATTTGGCGACCGCGGGTGCCTGCAGGCGCTGCGCCTTGTCGAGTATGTTGCCGGTGAACTCCACCGACCGCCCGGACGTGGGGGTCGCCTTCTCGCTCATGACGTCGGCACCCAGTGCTCGGCGGGGACGACCTCGGCGGGCCGCGGGGGTGGTGGCGGGGTGCCGTCGCCGAACGGGGTACCACCGAGCTCCTCGCGGTGGTGCGGGGTCAGCCAATTGCGCAGGTCTGGGCCCTGCGGAACGATCCCGGTGGGATTGATGTCGCGGTGGACGATGTAGTAGTGCTGCTTGATCTGGGTGAAATCGGTGGTGTCACCGAAGCCCGGGGTCTGGAAGAGATCGCGGGCGTAGGCCCACAGGACGGGCATCTCGTCGAGTGTGGTGCGGTTGCACTTGAAGTGGCCGTGATAGACGGCGTCGAATCGTGCCAAGGTGGTGAACAGTCGTACATCGGCCTCGGTGATGGTGTCGCCCACCAGGTATCGCTGTGTCGCGAGACGTTCGGAGAGTTCGTCGAGCTTGGTGAACAGCCGCGCGTAGGCCTTGTCATAAGAGTCTTGGCTACCGGCGAAACCGCACCGGTAGACGCCGTTGTTGACCTCGGTATAGACCCCCTTGTTGACGGCATCGATCTCGTCACGCAGATGCTCGGGATAGAGCTGCGGTGCGCCGTCGCGGTGGTGATCGGTCCACTCGAGTGCGAAGTCGATGGTGATCTGCGGGAAGTCGTTGGTGACCACCTCGCCGGTCGGGATGTCCACAATCGCGGGCACGGTGATGCCCTTGGGATAGCCGGGGAATCGTTGGTCGTAGGCGTCCTTCAGGCGGGGGATGCCGAGCACCGGATCGACACCGCCGGGGTCGAGGTCGAAGGTCCACGAGTCGGCGTCGTGGGTGGGTCCGCACAGGCCGAGGGAGATGGCGTCCTCTAGGCCGAGGAGCCGGCGCACGATCAGCGTGCGGTTCGCCCACGGGCACGCGCGGGCGGCGATGAGTCGGTAGCGGCCGGCCTCGACGGGGTAGCCGTCCCGGCCGTCGCGGGTGATGCGGGTCTCGATGTATTTCGTGTCGCGGACGAACTCCTGGCCGCCGGTGACGTACGAGCCCTGTGCTCCGGACGTTCCCTGTGGTCCGGTTGCTGCTGAGCCCGCCGCGGCGGTGGTGGTGTCGGTGTCCATGACGACCACAGTAATCAGCGTCCACGACATTGGCATCACACACTCCAGGGTGTATATTCCAGATGGAATATTAGGTTGGGGCTGAAGGGTGGGCGTCGTGGGTGCCGGTCGCGGTGGGGGTGAGCATCGGCTGGCGCCGTTGGCGGTGCTGGTGCTCGGGCTGCTCGCCGAACAACCGTTGCACCCGTACGAGATGGTGCAGATCACGATCGAGCGACGTGAGGATCGGCTGGTGAAGTTTCGACCGGGCACGCTGTACCACACGGTCGACCGGCTGGCCGGGAACGGACTGATCGAGGTCCACGACGTCCGGCGGGAGGGCAACCGCCCCGAGCGCACCGTCTATGCGATCACCGAGGCGGGTCGGGAGGCGCTCGTGGTCAGTCTCGAGCGCATCCTCGCCCAGCACTCACCCGAGTATCCCGAGCTCTACCTCGCGTTGTCGGAAGCCCATGCCCTTCCCCGGTCGCGGGTGATCGAGTTGCTCTCGGCGCGTATCGAGGCGATGCGCGCCGATCTCGCGCAGTTCGTCGACGCCGCCGAATGTGCGTCGGGCAAGGGCATCCCGGAGATGTTCTTCCTCGACGCCGGCGCTCGGATCATCACCCTACGGACTCAGATCGACTGGCTCACCGGCCTTCTCGATCGTCTGGAGTCCGGAGAGATCGAGTGGCTCGACGACCCGGATTCTCCCTATGCCTCGGCGCACCCCATGTTTCCCACCCCAGAGTCTCCAGAGAAAGTGATCCCACAATGAGTACGCCCACCTCCCCGGCGGCGGTGACCAATCGGCCCTGGTTATCTCTGATGGCGCTGTGCGTCGGGTTCTTCATGATCCTCGTCGACATGACGATCGTCGCGGTCGCCCAGCCCGAGATCCAGGTCGCTCTGCGCACCGACGTCAACGGGATCGTGTGGGTGACCAGCGCCTACCTGCTCACCTACGCCGTGCCGCTGCTGATCACCGGACGGCTCGGTGACAAGTACGGGCCCAAACTTGTCTACCAGGTCGGTCTGGTTGTGTTCACCGCCGCAAGTGTGTGGTGCGGTTTCGCCGGTTCGATCGGCGAACTGATCGCCGCGCGCGCCCTCCAGGGCATTGGTGCCGCGCTGATCACCCCGCAGACCATGGCGCTCATCACGCGGATCTTCCCGCCCGAGAAGCGCGGCGCGGCCATGGGCGTGTGGGGCACCGTCGCCGGTGTCGCCACGCTGGTCGGCCCGCTGCTCGGCGGTGTCCTCACCGACCAATTCGGTTGGGAGTGGATCTTCTTCGTGAACCTGCCCGTCGGCATCGTCGGGCTGATCCTGGCCGCCACCCTGGTGCCCTCGGTCGACACCCACGACCATTCCTTCGACTGGATTGGGGTCGGTCTGTCGGCGGTCGGTCTGTCGGCGCTGGTCTTCGGCATCCAGGACGGCGAGAAGTACGACTGGGCGGGCTGGATCTGGGTGCTGATCATCGGCGGCATCGCGGTGATGGCCG
The DNA here is from genome assembly GCF_003797185.1 of Gordonia oryzae. GTDB lineage: Bacteria > Actinomycetota > Actinomycetes > Mycobacteriales > Mycobacteriaceae > Gordonia > Gordonia oryzae. The sequence goes on along the minus strand of NZ_RKMH01000003.1, from coordinate 30,323 downwards.
TCTTCATCTACTGGCAGTCGCGCATCCGCACAGAACCACTCGTGCCGCTCACGCTGTTCAAGGACCGCAATTTCACCCTCTCCAACATCGGTATCGCGTCGATGGGCTTCGCGATCTCCGGCCTGATGATCCCGATGATGTTCTTCCTGCAGCTCGTCGGCGGGATGTCGCCGACCCGCTCGGCGGTGATGATGGTGCCGATGGCGGTGCTCACGGGCTTCCTCGCGCCGATCGTCGGTCTCGTCCTCGACATGGTCCATCCCAGCGTGATCATCGCCACCGCGTTGCTGTTGCAGGCGATCGCCGTCGGCTGGCTCGGCGTGATCGCCCGCCCGGCGACACCGGTGTGGCAGTTGATTATTCCGATGTGTCTGATGGGCATCGCCTCGGCGGGCATCTGGGCTCCGCTGGCGGCGACGGCGACGCGAAACCTGCCCTGGCAACAGGCCGGCGCGGGAGCGGGGGTCTACAACACCACCCGGATGATCGGTTCGGTGATCGGCTCGGCGGCCGTCGGTGCCATCATGCAGACCCGACTGGCCGCCGAACTGCCCGGGGGGAACATCACCGAGCAGAGCAGTGCGGTCAGTCAGTTGCCCGCGTTCGTGCGTGAGCCGTTCGCCATCGCCATGGGTCAGTCGCTGTACCTACCGGCCGGGGTGCTGTTGATCGGTGTTCTCGCCACGTTGTTCCTGACGCGGCCCAAGCATCAGGCGTCGCCGCTCACCGCGCCGGTCGCGGTCTCCAGGGGCGAGGTCGAGGGAGCCGGCGCGGCGTAGCCAGGTTTGCCGAGTCCGTCCGAGCCCCTTCGAGGTCAGGGGAGGTGCTGGGGGATGTCCCGGCGGCGCCTCCACGGATCTGTCGGTGGCCAATCGTACGGTGGTGAACATGCGTATTCTGCACACTTCGGACTGGCACCTCGGCCGGACGTTCCACGGTGTCGAGCTCCTCTCCGATCAACGTCGGATGCTGGCCGACATCGCGGCGATCGTTGCCGCCAAGTCGGTCGACGTCGTCGTGGTGGCGGGCGATGTGTATGACCGTTCGGTTCCCTCGGCGGATGCGGTGTCGGTCTACGACGCCGGTCTGGGTGACATCGCAGCCGCCGGGGCGCAGATCGTCGTCACCTCCGGCAACCACGATTCACCGACCCGACTCGGTGCGGCATCGGCATTCGCCGCTGCGGGCGGGCTGCACCTGCGCACGAGTGTGGCCGCCATCGACACACCGGTCGTGCTCGACGATGAGTTCGGACCGGTTGCGTTCTACGGGATTCCCTACCTCGAACCCGACGCTGTCGCAAAGGCATTCGATATCCATGCGCCCTGTAGTCATCAGGGCGTACTGGGCGCGGCGATGGAGCGGGTGCGCGCTGACGCCACGATACGCGGTGCGCGTACCGTCGTCGCCGCCCACGCATTCGTCAGCGGGGCAGTCAGTACTGGATCGGAGCGGTCCATCAGCGTCGGTGGGGTGGAAACGGTTGCCGCCGAAACGTTCTCAGGGATCGACTACGTGGCGCTCGGTCACCTGCACTCACCGCAGGAGATCGCCCCGGCGGTGCGCTACAGCGGCTCGCCGATGCCGTACTCCTTTGGTGAGAACAGTCATCGCAAGGGCGTGTGGATCGTCGATCTCGATGCCGACGGCGTAACTGATATTCGCCTGCACGAGCTGTCCGGCGTGCGTGGGTTGTCCTCCCTGCGAGGCACTCTCGATGAGCTCCTTGGTGACGAGAAGTACGCCGACGCGCGTGAGCACTACATCGAGGCGACGCTCACCGACACCATCCGGCCGCTCGACGCGATGCGCCGGCTGCGCGAGCGATTCCCCTACGCGGTGCACGTGCACTGGGAGCGTCCGGAGGCCCTCCGTCTCGATTACCGTTCGCGCATTCGCGGACGCACCGACGCGGAGATCATCGCAGCCTTCGTCGGTGACGTCCGTGACGAGCCGTCTGCGGCCGAGCGGGACCTGATCGAGCGTGCGCTGCGTGAGGTCGTCGGCGAACCTGAAGTAGTCGAGGCCGGTGCTGCCGACGTCGAGGCCCGCGAGGTAAGCGAGGCCGATCAAGGCCAGTGGGCGCTGTTCGCCCTCGAGACCGACTCGAAGTCGGCGTGAGGCGCTGCCGATGAGACTGCATCGTCTACGGATGACGGCGTTCGGGCCGTTCGCCGCGGACACCGAGATCGACTTCGACGCCCTCGGTGCCGACGGACTGTTCCTGCTGCACGGGCAGACCGGAGCCGGAAAGACCTCGGTGCTCGACGCCGTGGCCTTCGCGTTGTTCGGCAGGGTACCCGGCTCTCGGCACGAGGGGCGGCGACTGCACTCCGATCATGCTGATGCACAGCAAGTTCCGGAAGTGGAGCTCGAGGCGACCATCGGTGGCCGCCGTATGCGCATCGTGCGTTCCCCCGAATATCACCGACCCAAGAGGCGCGGACCCGGCACCACCAAGGTCCCGGCGAAGGCCACCATGATCTGGCTTGACGACTCGGGCCCGGCACTGACTCGGTTAGCGGAGATCGGTGAGTCGATCACGCGACTGCTCGGGATGACTGCCGATCAGTTCTTCCAGGTGGTGCTCCTCCCGCAGGGCGACTTCGCGCGATTCCTGCGCGCGAGCTCAGAGGATCGAGAAGCCTTGCTGGAGAGACTGTTCGACACCGAGCGATTCGGTGGAATCGAGGAGTGGCTCAAGGACCGTGCCCGGCAGGCCGAAGCCGCTCTCGGTGAGAAGGCGGCGGCGGTCGAACGCATCGCCGGTCAGATGGCAGCAGTGCTCGACTGCGAATCACCGGCTGAGGCGGAGATCGACTGGGCGCAAGAGTGTCTGGCCAACGCCCGGGAGACCGTCGAGTCCGCCCGCCGGCGGCTCGCCGCGGCGCAGGCCCAACTCGACGGTGCGCAGACAACACTCGTGAACGGAAATCGGCTGGCGGAGTTGCAGCGTCGAGGCATTGAGGCGCGGGCGCGATTGACTCAGCTCGATGCCGGAGCGGCCGGTCTCGAGCAGGTGCGCGTCGCCGCACGGGCAGCTCGTGCCGCGGTACCGATTATTCCGCTCGCCGACGACCACGACGCCGCTGCGTCGGCTGCGACCACCGCGAGTCGCGCATACGACTCGGCGGCAGCGGGATTCGCCGACATGCCCGAGGGTGCCGGGCTCGCGGGCTCCGACGCCGATCTCGATGCGGCGATCGAACGATGGACCGGGGAGTCGGCGCGATGGGAGCCGCTCGCCCGTCGTGTCGAGCAGCGTCCGACGCTGTTGACCGACCTTCGTCGGCTCGATGCCGAAGTGGCTGCCGCACAAGACCGTACCGCTGAGCTGACCGACATGCTGGAGGCCGCGCCGGATCGCCGTCAGGCTGCGGTCACCGCGTTGACGGCCGCATCCGAGGCCAGATCCGACGTGCAACGGCTCGCCGCCGAATGCGAACGATGCGAGGAGCTGGTCACCGCGTTCGCCGCGCGACAAGCACTGGACGGCGAGCTCATGCAGGCTCGCACGGAGGTGCTCGCGGCACGTGAATCACACACTGCCGCACGCGAACGCCACCTCGATCTACGGGAGCGCCGGATCGCTGGCATGGCCGCCGAGCTCGCCTCGACGCTCTTCCCGGGAGAGCCGTGCATGGTGTGCGGATCAACCGAGCACCCCGCGCCCGCCGACGCCGGCGAGCAGACTGACGTTGCGAAGACCGCGGAGGCCGCGGCTGCCCGCGCCGAAGAGCGTGCGGCCGAGCGCCGGGGGCGAGCCGAGACGGCGCTGGCCACGCTCGAGGCACGCCGTGCGCACCTCGACCAGGAGATCGGCGAGGAGTCCGCGGAAGCGGTGAGGTCGCGTCGACAGATACTCGACCGCGAGCTCGCCGACGCCCGAACCCGGGTGGCGTCGATCCCGACCCTCGAACGCGCCGTCAACGCCATCGACGCCGAGATCGAGACTTGGCGCACCGAACTCGGCCGTCTTGCGGCGTCGACGTCTGCGCGCGCCGAACGGCGCTCGGCGCTGCGTCGCGAGATCGACGATCTCGATGACGAAGTCGCGCAGGCCACCGGCGGGCGTATCGGTGTTGACGAGCGACGTGCCGAGCTGGCCGAGTTGTGCCGCCGGGCTCGAGCCCTGCGCGACGCGCGAGCTGACCTGCACCGTGCGGTCCGGCACCGCGACGACCTCGCCGTTCGACTCGAATTGCGGTTGTCCGACGCCGGATTCAGTGATGTGGGAGCCCTGCGCGACGCGGCGGCAGCGCCCGGGCAGCTCGATGCCTGGGAGGCGATGATCTCTCGGGCGGCGGAGTTGCGCGCCGGCGCCCAGGAGACGATGGCAGACGCCGACGTCGCTGCGGCGCTGTCGGCCGAGCCGGTCGATACCGGCATCCTGTCGCGGGCACTGGCGCAGGCCCAACGGCAGCAGGAAGCGGCCGCGCGTGAGCATGCCCTGGCTGCCCGAACGGTGGCACGACTTGAGGAGCTCATTGCCGAGTTCTGGTCGGCGCTCGATGTGCTTGCGCCGGCCCAGGAGCGCCACGCTCGCGTGCAGGGTCTGGCCGATCTGGTCGCCGGGCGCGGCCAGAACGCGCGCAAGATGTCTCTGCACTCCTATGTGCTGGCCTCGCGTCTCGAGGAGGTCCTGGTGGCGGCGTCGGTTCGGCTGCATCAGATGTCCTCGGGTCGTTATGAATTCGTCCACTCCGATGCGGCCGGTCCACGCGGCCGCCGCGGCGGGTTGGGTATCGAGGTGCACGACGAGTACACCGGTGCCGTTCGTGCGGCCACCACGTTGTCCGGTGGAGAGACCTTCTTCGCCTCGCTGGCTTTGGCCCTCGGACTTGCCGATGTCGTGTCTGCCGAATCCGGTGGCCGCGTCCTCGACACCATCGTCATCGACGAGGGCTTCGGTTCCCTGGACCCCGAGGCGCTCGACCTCGTCATGGGCGTCCTCGACGAGTTGCGTTCGGGCGGACGGGTGGTCGGCGTCGTCAGCCACGTCGACGAGATGCGCGCGAGGATTCCGGCACAATTGCACGTGATGCGAGGGACCAATGGGTCCTCGGTGCGCATGGACGGCGTGGTGGGCGTGTCGTGACCTGCCGGATTGGGTTGCCGGACCGGAGTGCGCTACTCTGAGTGCCGCCCGTTGAGCCCCCGTAGCTCAGGGGATAGAGCGTCTGCCTCCGGAGCAGAAGGCCGCAGGTTCGAATCCTGCCGGGGGCACCGTTAATCTCATTCGTTTCCACTGGTCAGAAGGCTTTTCCGCTCATCTCCTGACTCGGTGTACAAGGTGAATAGTACGGCCGATGGGCCAAAAGTAGGCCACTCTGGCCCCCATCATGGCGGCTGCGTGGCGGTGATCTGCAATTGTCAATTGCGATGGGTGGCTTCCTGGGTTAGTCCGTGCAGTCCCGGCCGTAGATGTCGGCGGTAGTGGTGGATCTGTGGCCCCTTGCCGGCTTGCACGAGTGTGAGATCTGCGCAGGCTGCGCGAAGAATGGCCGCGTAGTTACGGCGACGGCTCTGCACTGTGGCAACCTTTGTGGCCGATGCTGCGTAGGGCCGCAACCGATGCGCGGCTGACGTGGGTGCGCGTCAGTCGCTGACGGCTCGGATCTGGCGCCGACCGAGGCGAGACCCGCTACGATTGTGCGGTGTTCGACCTTTCGGAGCCGGACCCATCAATGATCGACCTCGCCGTCTTCGTCGAGGGTTCTCCCGAGGTTGCCTGGCGCGTCCTGACAGCGCCGGAGCTCATGGCCGAGTGGTTGGCGCCCACAATCGGCTTTCAGCCCGTGGTCGGGACAACCTTCATTGTTCAAGTCGCGGTTCCGGACAAGCCGGATGCCGAGATGGCTTGCCAGGTCGTCGCGGCTGATGAACCCCACCACCTTGCCTACAGCTGGACCGACCTCCGTGGGAACCCGCCGATGCGATGGATGATGGACTACCGCCTCATGCAGTGCGGCCGCGGTGCTCGATTGTTCTGGCATATGAGCGGTTTCGATACCGAGAACCGCTATCAGAGGTTTGCGCGCAACGGAATCGAACGGTCTTGGAACCGGACGGTGCTGCCCAAGTTCGCCGAGATCGTGAATGCGCAACGTTGACACAGGCGCCAATTGATCCGACCGTGCCCGAGTTCGTACTGAATACGAGTAAGCCCCTCCGACCGAAGTCGGAGGGGCCTGCTGTCGAGTGGAGCTAAGGGGACTCGAACCCCTGACCCCCACACTGCCAGTGTGGTGCGCTACCAGCTGCGCCATAGCCCCGTATTCTGTTCTCGCGCCCCTCGAAATGGGCACTGGCGAAGTTACACCATCGCGTGAACGGTAAACAAATCGCCTTGTCAGCGACGCAGTCTCGGGAGGCGGTCGTTCACTCGGTCTCCTTGGTGAGAATCGCCGTCAGCCACCCCGGTCCGTCGGTGATCCCGTTGACCGGCTCTCCGTTCAGCAACACCGTCGGGGTGCCCACTGCCGTCGTTTCCATGGCCTTCTCGAGTTGAGTGCGCGACTGTGCTGCAGCCTGCTTTGCCTCGGCGAGCTTGGCGCCGGTGGCGATGCACTGTGGTGTCGGGGGAGCGGCTCCCTGCGCGGTGGCGATTTGTGCCAGCTGGGCGTCGGAGTGGTCGGAGTCGCCGTTCTCCTTGGGCTGATCGACGAACAGTGCGGTGTGGAATCGGAAGAAAAGTGCCGGGTCCTTGGCGTCACCGACACATTGCAGGGCCCCAGCTGCACGTTCGGAGTAGTCACCCGACGCCGACCTCGAGTTGAGGAACGTCAGCATGTGATAGCGCACCCTGAGCTTGCCGGAATTGACGGCATCGATGATCGGCTGGCCGGACTGCTTCTCGAACTGCTGGCATACCGGACAGAGGAAGTCCTCGAATACATCGATGGTGGTCGGCGCGGCGGGTTCACCCACGATCAGCGCGGCGTTCTCGTTGAGCACGGTGTCACTGACCGGCCCCAGGTCCTTCTTGTTCGCGTTCCAGACGAAGCCGAGGATGACCAGCGCCGCCACTGCCACCACAGCGACGCCGACAAGCACATAGGTCGCCTTGCTGGAGGTCGACCGGGGCTGATGGCCGGACGGTGTCGACGTGGCGGACTTCCGCGACGACGCGGCCGAGGGCGTCGCGCGCGAGGCTTTCGAGGTCTTGCGCCGCTCAGTCACGCACTCGACTGTAACGGGTGGTCACCGACGAGCGGGCCGAGCGTTCGGCCAGGACCGTTGTCGAGCGTCGGCAAGCGTCGCTGCACGGTGGCAGGGGGTGGGTCAGTGAGCCGCTTCGAAGGCCTCGAGCACGGTGGCCGGAATGCGGCCGCGATCTCTGACCTCAAACCCGTTCTCGGTTGCCCACGTGCGGATGGCCTGCGTCTGCTCTGTGCTGCGGGTGCCCGCGCCGCCTCTCGTGGCGCGCTTGGCGGCCGGTGTGCGGGCCGAACCAGCGGTGCGCGACACCTCGATGTATCGGGCCACCGTGTCGCGGAATTGCTGAGCGTGGCCTGCCGAGGTGTCGAACTCGTAATCCTTGCCGTCGATCGACCAACGGACGGTCTCGTAGTCGTCGAGAATCTTGCCGTCGATGTCGTCGACGATCTCGACCGATTGAACCTTTGCCATGTGGACCTCCAGAGCCTTCATTTCTGCCCGCCGTAAATGGCGGCTGCCGGGCGTCGCCGAAATATCGACACTACCCAGAATGCGGGGCGTAGCTGTATGGTAGCCGGAATTGAATAAGAGAAACCTGAAAGAATCACTCACTCAACAGACGCTGAAAATCGGAGAAAAACGTGAAGGAATCCTCAGCTTGGTGGTGCGGGATTCGACGTTTCATCGGCGTCGGACGGAGTGCCGGCGGCGTCGGTGGAGTCAGTGTCGTCGAGGCCGAGCAGCGACTGCGGTGCGCGTTCGTTCGCGTAGATCGTGCGATAACCCGTTGAGGTGACCGCGAATCCGGTATCGGAGGTCGACTCGAGGCAATACGTGCCCGACGGGGAGACCAGACACTGGAATCGACCGACGGCAATCGTCGTCCCGAAGTCGACAATCGAACTGCGATAGAGCACCGGATACTCGTTGGAGCAGGCGCCGTGAGTGGGGCCGTCGGCGCTCACCGTGATCAGGTTTGCTGCCCATTGACAGCTCGATGGTTCCGACGCCGGCGGAGTGCCGTTCGCAGCTGCGTTGTTGATGCGGCACGCCAAGGTGGCACGCCCATTGTTGTCGGTGGAACAACTGAGATTTCGGTCAGGGGTGGAGAAGTGAAATCCCGACGTTTCTTGCAGTGGATCCGTCGAGCCGGTGGCGCCGATGTGATAATTGGAATTATCGGCGCGTGGTGCGAGCGAGACCACCCGGCCGATACTCCAATCCGGTAATTCGGTGGCGGTGTTGGTGATCGAGGCGGACGTCGTCGACGTGCTCGGAACATCGGACTCGGTGGTCAGCTGATCGGTCGGAGGCAGCACGATCTGGGATGGACCGTTGCCGCCCGACAGCGAGCATGCCGTTGTGCCGGCGCCGAGGAAGACGATCCCGATCGCGGCCAGTGCCATCGACACGCGGCGCGACCATCGCGATCCGTACCCTTGCACTGTGTCGACCCCCAAGATCGTCCTGTTCTACGTGTTCACCCCGTTGCCCGACCCTGAGGCGATCCGGCTGTGGCAGCAGGCCGTGTGTTCGGCTCTCGGGTTGCGCGGCAGAATCATCCTGTCACGGCACGGCATCAACAGCACCGTCGGCGGAGATCTCGCCGCAGTGAAACGGTACGTCAGGGCCACCCGCGAATACCCCCCGTTCGCTCACGCCGACATCAAATGGTCGGAGGGCGCCGGCGACGACTTCCCGCGGTTGTCGGTGCGCGTGCGACCGGAGATCGTCACCTTCGGCGCGCCTGAGGAACTGAAGGTCAACGAGTCCGGCGTGATCGGTGGAGGTGACCGGCTGACCCCCCGCGATCTGCATCAACTCGTTGAGCAGCGCGGCGACGACGTCGTCTTCCTCGACGGCCGCAACCGCATCGAGTCGGAGATCGGCAGATTCACCGGCGCGCTCACCCCGCCGGTGGAGACCACCCGCGACTTCGTGCCGCTGCTCGACAGCGGCGTCTACGACCACCTCAAGAAGCGTCCGGTGGTCACCTACTGCACCGGTGGGGTGCGGTGCGAGGTGCTCACCGCCCTGATGCGTAATCGCGGCTTCGAGGAGGTCTATCAGCTTGATGGCGGGATTGTCCGCTACGGGGAGGAGTTCGGTGACGACGGTCTCTGGCAGGGCTCGCTCTATGTGTTCGACAACCGGATGAGCGTCGCGTTCTCCGACCACCCTGATGTGATTGCAGCGTGCGTCGAGTGCGGATCGGCGACGAGTTCCGTGGCCAACCATCCCGATCGGCTCGGTCGCGACCTCGCGGTCATCTGCGCCGACTGCCTCGCCGCTGCGGGTGTCACCGGGTCGGGTGATGCCTCGATTTCGGTGACGCCGCGATGAGCCGGGCAGGCGTTCCCGTCGTCGTGGTCGCCGGATTCCTCGGGTCGGGCAAGACCACGCTGCTCAATCACCTGCTGCGCGAGGGTGGTCGTGCCGGTTCCGTCGGTGCGCGAATCGGGGTGCTGGTCAACGACTTCGGAGCGGTGAACATTGATGCCATGTTGGTCGCCGGGCAGTCCGACGGCGCAGTGAGCCTCGCCAACGGGTGTATGTGCTGCTCGGTCGACCGAGATGGACTCGACGCCGCACTGTCGACTCTCCTGCGGCCGTCGGCCCGTATTGACGTCATCGTCATCGAGGCCAGCGGCATCGCCGAACCGCGAGCACTGATCCGCATGGTCACCGGCTCCGACGATCCCCGGATTCGGTACGGGGGACTGGTCTACGTCGTTGACGCGGCGTTGTTCGCCCGCACCCGACACGAGTACCCGGAGATCGACTTGCACATCGCCGTCGCCGATCTGGTGGTGCTCAACAAGATCGACCTCGTCGAGCCCGCGGCACTCGACGACATCAGGATGGTCCTACGCGAGCTCAACCCGACCGCGGCACAGATCTCGGTGATCGACGCCCGCGTCGACCCGGCGATGCTCTTCGATCCGGTGGCGCCGGATGCCGACGCACCGGACGGTTCCGGCGACGACGCAGGACCGGTGCAGCTCACCCTCGATGCGCTGCTCCATGACGCCGGACGCCGTGACTCCGCAAACCAGGATCGTGGCACGGCCCATGAGGATGAGCACGACCATGAAGACCATCACATGCCCGGAGTGCATGGTCACCGACACCTGCACGACGAGTTCACCTCGGTCGAGTTCGCCTCGACAGCACCGATGGACCCGCGCAGGCTCGCGCGATTCCTCGAGAGGCCGCCGGTCGGTTGCTATCGGATCAAAGGGGTAGCGCATTTCGACCTTCCAGGGCATCGGCAGCGCCACATCGTGCACGGGGTCGGCGGCTTCGTCGAGGTGCGTCGCGACTCGTGGGCCGGCCAGGCCAGGCAGACCAGTATCGTCGCGATCGGAACGGGGCTAGACCGTGACGAGGTCCTCATCGTCTTGGGCGCGGCCGTCGCCGACGACGCCACCGCCGACGACGAACACGGCATTCTGCACATCACCCGACACTTGCCCGCGCGCTGACCTGCGCGACCCGCGCCGGCAGGCTGAGTTGACTGCCGTGTCTCGGTCCCGTGCCCGTCACGTCACAGCTGGCTAACGAATCCGATCTGCCCAGGTCACCGATTTCCGCATCCTGTGCGCGACTGTTTGACTGTGTGAAAGCTGTGGCTATTGTGGCCAGTGTTGCTGCTTTGATTCGGGGTGGCGACGACTGAAACGACGACGCTGAGGATGTGCGAACATGTCGATCGCCCGGAGACGAGGCTTGCGAGCGCGACTCGCGATCACGGCGGCGGCCGTCGCTCTGCTGACGGGGTCGGCGGTGCTGACCGCCACCACCGGAAGCGCACCCGCATCGGCCGCACCGGCCACGGGCACCAGTCTTGCGGGCAAGACGATCTTCCTCGACCCTGGCCATCAGGGCGGCGCGGCCGGCCACGACCTGGCCAAGCAGGTTCCCGACGGACGCGGCGGCACCAAGGACTGCCAGACGACCGGTGCGACCGGGGTCAATGGCGTGGCCGAGCACACCGTCAACTGGGACGTCGCGCAGCTGGTGAAGGCCGGACTCGAGAGTCAGGGCGCGCGGGTGGTGCTGAGCCGACCCGACGATACCGGCTGGGGTGGATGCGTCGACGAGCGAGCTGCCGCGGCGAGCCGGTCGGGCGCGGCCATCGCGGTCAGCCTGCACGCGGATTCGACCACCGTCGGCACGGACACGACCAAAAAGGGCTTCCACATGATCGTGCCGACGCTGCCGATCCCGGATGCGACGGTCAATCAGGTGCAGGGCGGTGAAGGCCGCAAGGCGTCAACGATCATGCGTGACGCCTTCCTCAAGGCGGGCTTCCCGGCCGCCAATTACGCCGGGGTGAACGACGGAATCCAAACCCGCTCGGATATCGCGGCGGTGAATCTGACCAAGGTCCCGGCCGTCTTCATCGAAATGGGCAACCTTTCCAACCCGCAGGAAGCCGCCGAGCTGGCCGCCCGTGACGGTCAGGTCAAGTACTCGATGGCCATCACCGACGGGATCATCAACTACGTCAAGGGTTCTACGGCCGCCACTATCCCCGGCGTCAGCAGCCCCGGTGCCGCCACACCCGGTACGACGACCCCGGGTTCCACGACGCCGGGAACAGCGACCCCGCAGTCGTCCGGCAACGACGACGAATTGTCGGCGGTCCTTCCGTTCATTCAGCAACTGCTCGGCACGAAGGATCCTGCCGAGATCATGCGGTTGATGCTCACCGAGGGTCAGGACGCGTCGGCGCAGGTGCTCAACGCCATGCTCGAGGTCATCTACGGCCTGTTCGGCGGAAAGCTACCGATCGGCTGAGCGTCCTCGGCAGTCCGATTAAGGTCGAGGTCATGTCATTGCGCGACCTGATCAGAATGGACCCGCCGATTCCCACCCTGCGCGGCCGCCGGGTGTTGATCACCGGGGCGGCCAGTGGAATCGGCCTGGCCACGGCGCTCGCCTCGGCACGTGATGGCGCTGAACTGGTCCTCACCGACCTGCATGCCGACAAGCTCGACGAGGCGGTGGCCACCGTCACCGAGGCCGGCGGGCACGTCGCCTTCCATTCCGCGGGCGACGTCTCCGACTACGAGTGGGTCCGCAGTTTTGCCCATGAGGTCGACTCCGAGGTCGGCGTGATGGACGTGGTGATGAACATCGCCGGGATCTCGGTCTGGGGCACCGTGGACAATCTTGAGCACCGGCATTGGCGATCGGCCGTCGACGTTAACCTGATGGGTCCGATCCACATCATCGAATGCTTTGTGCCACAGATGGTTCGGCGGGGTCATGGCGGACACCTGGTGAATGTGTCGTCGGCCGCGGGACTGCTCGCCTTCCCCTGGCATGCCGCCTACAGTGCATCGAAGTTCGGTATCCGCGGGGTCTCGGAAGTTCTGCGATTCGACCTGCGTCGTCACCACATCGGCGTGTCACTGGTCTGCCCAGGTGCGGTCGCCACCCCATTGGTCAACACCGTCGAGATCGTCGGTATCGATCGTACCGATCCTCGGGTGGCCAAGCAGATCGACGCATTCCATCGCGTCTCGGTCACCCCCGACACCGCGGCCGCCGCGATCATCAAGGGGATCAAGAAGAATCGATTCATGGTCTACACCTCCTTCGATATCCGGTTCGGATACTGGTGGGCACGCAAGTTCGCATTGCCCTACGAGATCCTCATGCGCATCGCCAACGATCGATTCGCGCATCTCGCCCGGATCAGTACGATGTCGCCGACGGAGACCGTGCCCGCCGACCCGGATGCCGCGCGAGATCGATAACTCCTTGGACAACAACGTCTTCCGTAAGACCCGCAGTGGCGCCGATCCGGACTTCTTCGCGGCCGAGGCCGCCGGTCTATCGTGGCTGGCGGAGGCCGGAGCGCCCGTCGTCGACGTCATCGCGGTGTGGGACTGCGGAATCGAGTTGCAGCGCTTGCACTCCGACCTCCCCGACGCCGACGCCGCACGTGAGTTCGGCGCCGCTCTGGCGCGAATGCATGACGCGGGTGCCGAGTCGTTCGGGGCGCCGCCCGCGGGATACCACGGACGACAGTTCATCGGCGAACGGCCGCTGAGTTCCCGCACCCACGCGAGTTGGGGTGCCTTCTACGCCGCCGAACGCGTCGAGCCCTACCTCGAATCCGCGCGCCGCGCCGGATATCTCACCGCCGACGACGAGGAATTGACCCGGTCGGCGTGTGCGGTCATCGCCGACGGAGTCTTCGACGACGACGAGCCACCGAGCCGGCTGCACGGGGACCTGTGGAGCGGCAACGTGATGTGGACACCCGACGGTGTGGTGATGATCGATCCGGCCGCCCACGGCGGTCACCGCGAGACAGACCTGGCGATGCTCGTGCTGTTCGGCTGTCCGCACCTCGACGCCATCGTCTCCGCCTACGACCAGACCCGCCCACTGGCAGCTGGGTGGCGCGACCGAATTCCGCTGCACCAACTGCATCCGCTGGCCGTCCACGCCGCAGGCCACGGACCGTCCTACGGGTCGGCGTTGGGGCGGGCGGCGCAGGCAACCCTCGCGCTCACGCGCTGAGTGGCTGACGGACAATCATCGGATGCGCGCAGATTCCTCGTCGTCCGATACCGGGATACTGGTCGTCTCCGCGACCTGGTCGGAGGCACGCCACATCCCCGACGGCACCCGGCTTCTGGTCACCGGCATCGGAAAGGTCGCCGCGTCGGTTGCGTTGACGCGAGAACTGAGCACCGGGCCCGCGGTGACACGCATCGTCAACATCGGGACCGCCGGCGCGCTGCACGACCACCATCTCCCGGTCGATCACGAAGGGCTGTTCGTACCGTCGGCTGTCATCGAACACGACATCAGCAGCACCGAGCTGCGGGCGATGGGTTATCCGATCGTCGACCGATGGGAGCTGCCCGACGGCGACGGCACAGTGCTCGCCACGGGCGACACCTTCGTCGCCGATCCGGTCCGCCGCGCTGAACTGGCCGCCGGCGCCGATCTTGTTGACATGGAGGGCGCCGCGATTGCCCATGTGGCAGCGGTGTTCGGGGTGCCCTGCCGGCTGGTCAAGGTGGTCACCGACGGTGCCGACGAAGGTGCGATGGACTGGCCGTCACTCGTCGACGAGGCAGCGCGCACGCTCGGGCGGTGGGTGTCGGAGCACCGCAGTGCGTAGGAGTTTCGTCGGCATCGACGCACCGAGCGCCGGTCAGGAGCGGTTGCGTGAGCGCGTCGATTGATAGGCGGCGGCAGCGCCGGACTCGTATCGGTCGAGTTCCGCGGCCGCCGTTCGGGCGCGTGGGCGCGGTCGGTCGGGCTGATCGGCGGGGATGCGCGTGGTCTCCTCGGAGGTGACAGAGGCCGGTCGCGCGGTGGGTCGGCCGGCATCGCCGGCGCGACGACGCGGTGCCTCCGACGACTCGGTGGTCTTGCGGACCGCATCCCCGGCACGTGCTCGCCGGGGACGCCCCGGGCTCGAGTCATCGGCGGAGTTGGCTGCGGCACCGACTACCGATGCGCTCGCGCGGGCCTTCGATGCGGTGCTGCGGGCGTCGGCGTCTTTCTGCCGGCCGGCGCGGCTGCTCGACGAGGTGCTTGTGGCAGCACGAGCCGAACCCGTCCGCGCGGTCGTCGCGCGGCTGCCCGACGTGGTGGCGGTCTCGGTCCGCCGAGTGCGCGGGGCCTTGCCGCCCTCGCTGCGTGCGCCGGAAGCGCGTGCGCCCGCGGCGCGAGTGTTCTTGTTCGCGCGTCGTTTCGCCGCCGGCCGGTTGCTGCTCTTGCCGCCCCAGAGTTTCGCGTTCCACCCCTCAGGCCTGGTCAGCACCCACCGGAGCAGAACCAGCACGAGCGTCACCACAAAGGTGATGGCCATCCACGGGAAGTTGGCGGCGATCGGTAACAGCACCTTGAGTACCAAGGACTTGAGATCGGATGCGTTGCCGGCGTTGAGGCTGTAGAGCGCCAGTACGCCGATGCAGAATGCGATCAGCGGAGGCTGGGCGGCCGCGGTGAACAACGCCCGGCGACGCACGGCAAGCGCGGCCAGGCAGCACCCGACCAGCAGGCAGAAATTGAACACTGCGCCGAGGTTGCCGTGATTCTTGGCGTCCATGACCGCGCCGATCGCGGTCAGCGTTGTCGCGATGAGGACGGCACCCCACCAGGGCACCCCACGGACGGTCGGCAGCACCGACTGCTGGTCCAGTGGCACCGCGGAAGAGCTTCGTTGCGGAAAGGGCACATCTAGACGGTACCGGGTGAAGAGCGATTTTCCGCCAACCGCCGGGTCATGTTGGCCGATCCGGCGACCCGATCGGGGCGCCATGTCCGTTCTGTGTGATGTGCGCGTCGAACTGCGCGATCGGGCTCGACCCGGCCCCGTGATCAGCAGTGCGGGTCTCGCGGACGGTGTCGTGAATCGTGCGGACCGTGGTGGGTTCGTCGAGATCGCCGAGCGCCTCCAGTGATGCCAGCCGGCGGGCGGTCACCCCGACCCGGGAATCCAGTGCTCCCACAGTGGAGTTGTAGGCATCGACCGCCCTCCGCAGAGACGAACCGACCCGATCGAGATGGCCGAGTACCGAGTCGAGCCGATGATGTAGCTCGACGCCGAGCTCGTGAATCACCGCCGCGTCACGTGCCATCGCGTCGTGCCGCCAACCGAGTGCGACGGTCCGCAACAGTGACACCAGACTCGACGGCGTGGTGAGCACCACATTCTTGGTGATGCCGAACTCGATGAGCGTGGGATCTGCGCGTACCGCCCACTCGAGTACCGCGTCGGCAGGCAAGAACAGTACGACCATCTCGGGGGTGTCGTCGAAGGCCGACCAGTATGACTTCGCCGAGAGCGCGGTGATGTGCGTGCGCACCGCCCGGGCATGGTCGGAGAGCAGATCGCGCCGCATCTGCGGGTCCTCGCAGTCCGCGGCCTGGAGATACGCCTGCAGGGGCACCTTGGCATCGACGACGATGTCGCGGCCACCGGCCAGGTGCACCACCATATCGGGGCGAACCGACCCGGCCTCCGAACTCGTCGACACCTGGGTGCTGAAATCGCAGTGGCGGGTCATCCCGGCGAGTTCGACGACCCTCTCGAGCTGGACCTCACCCCACCGGCCCCGCAGATGCGGGGTGTGCAGTGCGTTGGTCAGCGCCCGGGTCTGATCGGAGAGCCGCGTCGACATCATCTGCATGCCCCGCACCTGCTCGGACAGGCCGGCGTAGGCACTCGTGCGGTCGCGTTCCACACGCCGTAGTTCGTCGGCCATCTGTCCGACCAGCGTGTGCAGTGGGTCGACGATGTGACTGAGCTCGGCGCCGATCGCGTTCGACTGCCGTCGGGCCGCATCCTCTGAGGCCGCGGCGAGTGACCGTCCGACCAGTTCCTGGGAGGATCGCAGCGCCGCGGTCTCGGCGCGAGCGGCGGCGACAGAGGTGGCCGATCGGCTCGTGCACGCGAGCCAACCGAGAGCGACGCCGAGGACGATGCCGACGGGGAATGCGAGCAGGATGCCGATCATGTCGGTGATGTTGCCCGCGACCACCGACAGAATCGGAGCGCCGCCCGCGATACCGCAGCTCAGCCGGCGTCGAGGAGCGGCACTTTCAGGTCGGGCGTCTCCCGGTCGAGCAGCGACCGCTTGATGTCCAGTCCGTAACGGAAGCCGCCAAGGCTTCCATCGCGTCGCAGCACACGGTGGCACGGCACGAACAGCGCCGCGGCGTTGCGCGCGCAGGCCGAGGCAGCGGCCCGGATCGCGGCCGGTTCACCGGCACGTTCGGCCAATTCGGTGTAGGTCACCGCAGTGCCCGCGGTGACTGCACGTAAAGCGGCCCAGGTCTTTTCGATGAACGGACCCGATCGTTGGACGACCGGTTGAGCTGCGGCCGGACCGAAGTCGTCGGCGTAGTAGGCCTCGACGGACTCGGTGATGGTGGTCAATTTTGGTGTGCGGCCGAGCTCTGCGGGACCGCGCAGAGCGTGCGGCCGTAGGTCGCGGTGCACGAGTGCGACCAGATATTCGGGGGTATCGGTCCACCCTGATGCCAGGATGATGCCGTCGGTGTCGGTGACGACGGTGAATGCGCCGTCGGGCGTCGAGACCGTCGTCCACAGGCCGACGCCGTCCTTGAATGTGGAAGTACTTGGCGTGGGGTGTGTTTCGAGTGGGTCGGTCATGAGGATGCTCCTAGGTGGTCGTGTCGGCGGTAGTGCTGGGCGGGGTACTGGCGCCTGCGGGGATGAGTCGATGGCGCCAAAGGTGCATCGAGGCGTAGGAACGCCACGGTGCCCACTGGGCGGTGTCGTCGAGGTCGATGGCGAGATCGCGGGCGGCGTGGCGAACGACAAGGTCGTGCCGGAGAAGGACGTCGGGGTCGCCGGTCACCTGCATCGTGACGTAGTCGGCGGTCCATGGTCCCACCCCGGGCAGGGCAAGTAGTTGTGCATGAAGATCGGACGCATCGACCCCCATGTGTGGTTCCACCGAATGTTCGGCAATCGCCTGTGCCGCGCCGACGATCGCCGAGATCCGGCGGGCGGGCCCGGTCAGGATCGTGCTGCCGTGTTCGGCGATGGCCGCGGCCGTCGGAAACTGTTGCCACAATCCTGCGCTGTCGTCGCCCCCGTCATCGGCGGCCGCGCTCGGCCAGCCCGTCGGCTCGCCGAGCGCGTCGACCAGCCGCGTTACGTGCCGCCGTGCGGCCGCGACGCTGATCTGCTGGCCGATCATGGTGCGGATGAGTGATTCGCCGCCGTCGATGCTTCCGGGTACCCGAACCCCCGGCGCGACGCCCACGACCCGGCGCAGGGCTGGATCGGTGGACAGGGCGTCGGTCGCGGCCACGACGTCGGCGTCGAGGTCGAACAACCGGCGCACTCGGTTCACCGCGGCACTCAGATCCCGTAGGTCCAGATGCTGGAGTCGCACGCGCAGGAAACCTTCACCGGGCGTCGTCTCGGCCAGCGCCGGCCCGTGTGGGAGGGTCAGCACGCGCTGATGAATCCACTGCCGATCGGTGTCGGGTCGATACCGCTCGACGCCGTCGACCGAGTGCGCGGCGAGGTACCACCCGAACCAGGAGGTGTCGAACGGTTCGCGGTATGCCAGGCGCAGCGTGATCGCCGACGATCGCTCGCCTCTGCCGGTGGCCGCGGATGCTGCGGTCGGGGTGTCGATGTCGCTGCGGGAGTTGGCCCGTCGCAGCGAGCGCAGCGCGCGTGGGGTCAGCCCGAACACCTCGCGGATGGTGTCGTTGTACTGACGCACGCTGGTGAATCCGGCTGCGAAGGCGATGTCGGACATCGGTAGATCGGTGCACTGGATGAGGATTCGCGCGCTGGTCGCGCGATGCGCCCGGGCCAGCGCGAGCGGGCCGGCGCCGAGTTCGGTGCTCAGCACGCGTGTCAGATGCCGCGTCGAGTACCCGAGTCGTCCGGCGAGACCACCGACACCCTCGCGTTCGATGACCCCGTCGGCGATCAGCCGCATCGCCCGGGAGGAGAGATCCTTGTTGAGATTCCAGCGCGGTGAACCCGGAACCGCGTCCGGCAGGCAGCGACGGCAGGCGCGGAACCCGCCCGCCTGCGCGCCGGCCGCGGTTGCGACAAAGGCGACGTTCTCGGGTCGCGGGGTCTGCGCCGGGCACGACGGACGGCAGTAGATTCCGGTGGTGCGCACGGTGGCGAAGAACTGGCCGTCGAAACGCGCATCCCGAGCCTGCAGCGCGCGGTAACACCCCTCGAAATCGAGCCCCGTCGACGCCCGGACCGGGTCGGTGCCTGCCGTCGTCGAGGACTGGGGTCGCGTGACGGTGGAAGCGGTCATGGCTCCACCCTCTCACCGACGGGCGGGCATTTCTGGCGGGAATCGGCCATCGTTTCACCGGTCCGTCGGCATACGATCGCCTAGGTTCGTCAAGTGAGTGACGTAGCTAACACTTCATGCCACCATGTCTATATGAGCATGCAGTTCGACGGCCCTCGCCAGCGAGGTCAGGAGCCGGAGACCCCGCTTGCAGAGTTACCCGACTGGGGACTCGACATCATGCGCGGGCTATACGGACCGGACACCATCGATGCCGAATGTGCCCGTCAGCGCAGGACGTGGACACCTCTCACGCCCGTCGACTCGATCGAGACCGGCGATCCGGTGCGTCCGTTGTCGCCACTGGAGGCCGAGTTGGTCGCGGCCGATGCGCTCGGTGCGCTCGTGCTGCGCGTGCTGCGTCGTCGTTGACCGACTTCGCTCGGCGTCTCGGATCCGTGTCCCCGAGTGAGGGCGAGCCGCCGCCGCGCCGCCCTATCTCCGGGGTCTCGGTGCAGTGGTGTGTGAGGATCGTGGCGTGACCGATTCTGACGACTCGTCGCCGCTGCCCGTTCCCGGTGCGGATGGCCCGGCAGATGCTGGCATCGCCGCGCCCTCGCGAATGCAGGTATTCCTGAGTGGGCTGCGGTCGACCTCGATCGTCGGGCTGCAGTTCATCCTGGTGGTCGCCGCCCTGTGGGTGGTGATGTGGGTGGTCGGCCAGGTCTGGGTGATCCTGCTCCCGGTGCTTCTGGCGATCATCGCGTGCACGTTGATGTGGCCGCCGGTGCGGTGGTTGCGGGGGCACGGCGTACCGCCGGCCGGGGCCTCGCTGCTGATGATGCTCGTCGCAGTGGGTCTGCTCGGCGGCGTGATCGGGCTGATCGTGCCGTCGATCGTCGATCAATCCCCGGAACTCGCCGATCGCACCGTCAGCGGTGTCCGCAAACTCCAGGACTGGGTCCAGGGTCCGCCGCTGAATATCGGCGACGACCAGATCGACGGTCTGGTATCGGCGATCACCCAACGTGTCCAGTCCAGTGCGAGCACCATTGCGGCCGGAGTGTTCAACGGGATAGGCACCGCGACATCGGTGCTGATCACCCTGTTCACGACGCTGATCCTGGTGTTTTTCTTCCTTAAGGACGGCCCACGTTTTGTTCCGTGGCTACAGCGGACGATGGGGCATCCGGCAGGTGCGCATCTCGGTGAGGTGCTCGTGCGGATGTGGAACTCGTTGGGTGGCTTCATCCGGACGCAGGCGATCGTCAGCTTCGTCGATGCCTCGCTCATCGCTGCCGGACTGTTCGTCCTGAAGGTTCCCCTGGCGGGGGTACTGATGGTGATCACGTTCCTCGGCGGCTTCATACCAATCGTCGGCGCCTTCGTCGCGGGCGCGCTCGCCGTGCTCATCGCGCTGGTGTCCAACGGGCTCCCCACGGCGCTGATCGTTCTCGGCATCATCCTCGCCGTGCAGCAGCTCGAGGGAAATGTGTTGCAACCGTGGCTGCAGTCCAAGTCGATGGACTTGCACGCGGCCATCGTGTTGCTCGCAGTCACCCTCGGCGGCAGCCTCTTCGGGATCATCGGCGCATTCCTCGCGGTGCCTGCCGCGGCGGCTATCGCCGTCGTCCTGCGCTATCTCAACGAACAGATCGCCATCCGGATGGGGGAGAGGCCCCCGCCCCTCGACGAGGCATCCGACGACGGCGGTCCGGGCGTGGGAGCCAACAAGGGCACGGAGGACTCCGCGGGCACCGGCGGGGCGGTGCCGGGTACCGCCTGAGTCCGTCACCGGCCTCGGTGTGCCGAGAGGTGCCCGATAGACTGGGCGCCCGTGAGTCTCACCCTCGGTATTGTAGGACTGCCCAACGTCGGCAAGTCCACCCTGTTCAACGCGTTGACCCGCAACGATGTGCTGGCCGCGAACTACCCGTTCGCCACCATCGAGCCCAACATCGGGGTCGTCGAGCTCCCGGACACACGGCTGCACCGTCTCGCCGAGATCTTCGGCAGTGAGCGCATCCTGCCCGCGACCGTGTCATTCGTCGACATCGCCGGGATCGTCAAGGGCGCGTCGGAGGGTGAGGGCATGGGCAACCAGTTCCTGGCCAACATCCGCGAGGCCGACGCGATCTGCCAGGTGGTGCGCGTGTTCGCCGACGACGACGTCGTGCACGTCGACGGTCGGGTCGATCCGCTCGCCGACATCGGGGTCATCGAAACCGAGCTGATCCTCGCCGACCTCCAGACCTTGGAGAAGGCGATTCCGCGGCTGGAGAAGGAAGCCCGCAAGAACAAGGACACCGCCGAGGTGCTCGCCGCCGCGCAGAAGGCGCAGGAGATCCTGAATAGTGGCACAACACTGTTCGCGCAGAATGATTCGTTCGATCTGTCATCGGTGCGCGAACTCCACCTGATGACCGCCAAGCCGTTCCTCTACGTCTTCAACGCCGACGAGTCGGTGCTGACCGACGACGCGCGCAAGGCGGAGCTGAAAGCCGCTGTGGCACCGGCAGATGCGGTCTTCCTCGACGCCAAGGTGGAAAGCGAGCTCCTTGAACTCGACGAGTCCGACGCGCAGGAACTCCTCGATTCCATCGGGCAGGACGAGCCCGGCCTGCGCTCGCTGGCGCGTGCCGGATTCCACACCCTTGGTCTGCAGACCTACCTCACCGCCGGCCCGAAAGAGTCGCGTGCGTGGACGATTCGCAAGGGCGACAGCGCGCCCCAGGCCGCCGGCGTGATCCACACCGACTTCCAGAAGGGATTCATCAAGGCCGAGATCGTCTCCTTCGCCGACCTCGACGCCGCCGGCTCGATGGCCGCAGCCAAAGCCGCGGGCAAGGTGCGCATGGAGGGCAAGGACTACGTGATGGCCGACGGGGATGTGGTGGAGTTCCGGTTCAACGTTTAGCGCTGGACATGGTGCGTCCTGGTTCGTCCCGCGATCAAGTCCATCGGCGACATGAACTCGCCGATCGGCCGAAGTGAATCGCTTCGTTCATCGGAATCCTCTCTCCATGTAGGGCATCAGCTCCGATGATTCGGCGAGTCCCACGCCGGAGAGCCTGATGATGGGCACAATGGCTGATCGTGAACAGTGCAGGCGCAGTGCGCATTCGTCGGCCGGCCATGAAGTTGCCCCGGCGACCGGAATGGGTCGAGCGGTCCTCGCGGTCCCACTGGTACACCATCGCCGGAATCAGCTTCGGCGCGTTCATGATTCAGCTGGACTCGAGCATCGTCACACTGGCACTGCCGTCATTGCAGCGGTCCTTCGCCGCGTCGCTCGCGTCGGCACAGTGGGTGTCGGTGGCCTACGTGCTGACGGTGGTGGCGCTGGTCGCGCCATGCGCGCGACTCGGTGACGGCTGGGGACGCAAGAACCTGTATCTCTACGGGTATGCGATGTTCACGGTCGGTTCGATTCTCTGCAGCATCGCGCCGGACCTCGCCTCGTTGATCGCGTTTCGGGTGCTGCAGGGCACCGGTGGAGCCGCGATTGCCGGCAACGCCATCGCAATGGTCACCGAGAACATTCCCAAGGAAAGATTGCGCGACGGGCTCGCCGTCCAAGCCGCCGTGCAGTCTCTGGGCCTGGCGCTCGGGCCGATGAGCGGTGGCTTCCTGGTCGACGCTTTCGGATGGAGGTCGATCTTCTGGGTGAACGTTCCGATCGGTGTCGTCGCGGTGGTCTCGGCGCTTGTGCTCCTGCCCGACGCGACACAACGGCGTTCGATGCCCCGATTCGACTGGCCCGGAACCACTCTGCTCGCGCTGGCCGCCATCGGGCTGCTGGTCGGTCTGTCCGGGCTCTCCGGCTTGCCGCTGGGGTTGGTCGGGTCACTCATCCTGCTCGTGAGTCCCGCACTTATTCTCCCGGTGTTCTGGCGGAGAGAAAAGCGTGCGGGCGCACCGCTGATCGATCCGCCGACGCTGCGCACCCCACAGATCGCGATCGGCGCGCTGGGCGCCATGGTGAGTTATCTCTTGCTGATCGCGCCGACCGTGCTCATCCCGCAACTTCTCGTCCCACTGGGCTGGTCGGTGTCGGCGACCGGCGTGATCCTGTTCGCGATGCCCGCCGGATTCCTCACGGCGACCGTTGCCTCCACCGCGTGGCTGCACTCCTGGGCCGGAAACTCCATGCGCACCGATGTGGGATGTGTGGCGATTCTCGGAGCGATTGTGGCGCTCGCGTCCCGGCCGACCGAGATTGCGTGGATTGTCCCTGCATTGGCGGTCCTCGGCATCGGCCTCGGGGTGTACGTACCTGCCAACAACGCCTCGGTGATGGCCGCGGCCACAGCTCGCGGAACCGGTACCGCCGGATCGTTGATCGCATTGTCCCGCAATGTTGGAGTGGCCACCGGCGTTGCCGTTGTCACCTTGACCCTGCACGTTGCCGGACACGACAGCAGACGCGACGCATCCGATCCGGCCGGCGCGGCACACAATGCACTGGTGGGGGCGGCGCACTGGGCCTGGCTGGTGCTGCTCGGCTTCGCTGCTCTCGCAGCACTGGCTGCCCTCGCGTCGGCCGTCGCTGCAGGCCGTAGCGCCTCCGCGGCGAGTACCTGACTTGCCACGCGGGGGCGCGCCGCTCGGGTGAGCGGCAGGTCATCGATGCAGGCGCCAGGGCCTCACGTCGCACTGACCATGCGAATTCTCCCCGGTCGCGATGACGGTTCCGTCGTCGAGAAGTCCGAGCGTGTGCGCCGATCCGGCCGCGACGGCAGTAACGCCACGCCACTCTGCGACCTCGCACTGTCGGTGGTGATTGTCGCCGACCGCCCGCACGGTTCCGTCAGCGAGGAGCGCCACCGTGTGGTGGCTGCCCGCCGACACCGCGACGACGGTGCGCCATCGGGTGACGTCGCACTGGCCCGCGGTGTTGTCGCCGGTGGCCAGTGCGGTGCCGTCGACGCGCAAGCCGACGGTGTGTAGATAGCCGGCGCCGATGCCGATCAGGTCGTGCCAGCCGCCGACCGCACCCTGCCCGCGCCGATTGCTGCCGGTGGATAGTGCTGTGCCGTCGGCCAATACGGCGACCGAATGCCAGTCTCCGCACGCGATCGAGACGGCGTCTTTCCAGGCGGCCACATCACACTGACCCTCCGCGGTGCGACCGGTCGCGACCACGGTGCCATCCGCGCGGAGGCCGAGAGTGGTTCTCCATCCGGCTGCCACGCCGACGATCTCACGCCATCGGCCGACGTCGGTCTGTCCGTCACCGTTCCACCCTGCGGCGAGAACCGTTCCGTCGCTGCGCAACCCGACGCTGTGGGATCGGCCGGTATTGCGCGCGGCATGCACGTTGCCGGCGGCCGCGGCACAGATACCCGACCACGACGAGACGTCACATTCCCCGGCGCGACCGTCGCCGGTCGCCACTGCCGTCCCGTCCTCCCGGCATGCGACCGAGTGTCGTCGGCCTGCGGCCAGCGTGTTCATGTGCGGGATCAGCCCAGTGACCCTGCGGCCGAGCGTAATTCGCTGAGCGCTTCGAGTACGAACGACACGAGCGGCGCGCCGTCGTCCTTCTCGCCCTCGGCCCATTTCGCGTATCCCTGTTTGAAGGCGAGCACACCGAGTTCGGCGGCGACCCGCGCGGTCGCATCCGCGACGCCGCGGGTGATGAGGGCGTCGGTCATCGCGGCGGCGAGCCCGACGCTCTTGAGGGCGTCACGTTCCTGGAGTTCGGTGCTGGCGGCGATCGCCGCGCTGAGTCTCGGTCCGAGTTCCCGGTTCATCGGCCCCATCTCGCCGGCGGCACGCTCGAGACCTGCGGCGACCATGCCGAGTGGTGTCGCGTCGGCGGACGCCTCGGCGATTCCCTCCGCCATCAGACGGCTGAGCGTTTCCTGGCCGGCCACCAGCACCTCGCGCTTGTCCGAGAAGTGCCGGAAGAACGTGCTGCGGGTGACGCCGGCACGGTCGGCGATCTGCGCGACTGTCGTCGCGTCGTAGCGGTGTTCGTTGAACAGGTCCACCGCGGCGAGGACGAGGCGCTCGCGTGCGCCGGGTTCCCATCGAGCCATGTGGTCATCATAGTGATGCGACATGTGTCCCGTCATCGCGCTGCAGTGATGAGACAACAGTCGCATCACTCGTCAGGAGAGATCCATGCACGTCTTCGTCACCGGCGGTACCGGCACCATCGGCTCCGCCGTCGTCTCAGAGTTGCTCGACAACGACCACACCGTGCTTGCCCTCGCTCGCTCCGACCGGTCCGTGCAGGTACTCGCCGACGCCGGTGCGCAGGTCTTGCGCGGTGGGTTGTCTGATCTCGACGTCCTGCGCTCCGGCGTCGCGCAGTCCGAGGGCGTGATCAGCCTCGCCTTCGATCACGGCGACCACGGAGCCGACGCGTTGGCCGCGGCGATCACCTAGGAAACCGCCGCGTTGTCGGCCACCGGGGAGGAACTCATCGGCACCGACCGTCCGATCGTCACCGTGTCGGGCACGCCGTGGATTCCGGGGCGCGCGTCCACCGAGGCCGATCCGTTGCCCACCGACGGTCCCGTCGGCGGCCGGGCCCGATCGGTGCTGGCGTTACTCGACCTCGCATCGAAAGGCGTGCGCCCCAGTGCGATTCGTCTGCCTCGGACGGTTCACAACCATGGTGAGGGTGGGTTCGCCGGCCTGTTGACCCAACAGGCACGACGCAGCGGCGTAGCGGGATACCCGGGCGACGGCACGCAGCGCTGGCCGGCCGTGCACGCCCGCGACGCCGCGACACTGTTCCGCCTCGCGCTGGAATCGGCGCCGGCCGGGACAGCGTGGCACGCGGTCGCCGACGAGGGAAACACCGTCGCCGACATCATTTCGGTCATCGGCAGGCGGCTGCGACTGCCGGTACAGCAGATACCACCGAGAGCTTCGGTTCGTTCGGTCCGATCTTCGCGGTGGATCAGCCCTCGACGAGCACGCACACCCGCGAGGCACTCGGTTGGACGCCGACGCATCCGAGCCTGCTCGAGGATCTGGAGAACATCGAACCGTGAGACCTAGGATTGGCGTCCGAGTTCGGTGCCGAAGCCGGGCCTCAGCGTCAGAAAGGCGAACCGATGACGACCGACGTCGACGGGTCCGACCGCGACTTCGGTGACGTCCACCGGATCGGTGTCGAGCGGGCCGGTGAGATTCTGACCCTGCAACGGGCTGCGTATGTCACCGAGGCGAAGCTGCACAACGACCTGCAGCTGCCCCCGCTGGATCAGACCGTCGACGAGATCGTCGACGAATTGCAGAGCCCGGAGGTGATCGCCCTGGGAATCACCTCCGGAGCACGTCTGGTCGCCGCAGTACGACTCACGGTGCACGGTGACACCGCTGAACTCGGTCGTCTCACGGTCGCGCCCGACCTGCAGGGGAGGGGTTTGGGCAGTCGTCTGCTCGGCGCGGTCGACACATGGTTACCCAGAGCTGTCACCAGACTCGAACTGTTCACCGGTGAGCACAGTCTCGCGAACATTCGCCTGTATCACCGTTTCGGTTTTCGAGAGTTCCGTCGCCGGAATGTCGGGACCTACGACCTGGTCTTCCTTGCGAGAAACGTCATCTCAGGCGAAACCGGGGGATAACGATGTGGTACCCGTGTGAGCCGAGGTGTTTCTGAATTGTCGCCCATCACCGATACTGCTTCGGTGACGAAGCGGACGATATGCGTGGTGATATCGGCGGTCCTGGCTGTCGCGGGGTTGCTGTTTGCCGTTCCCGGGACGGCCGGAGCCGCACCACAATCCGGGTGGCGATACACGATGGTCGCGTTCAGCAACGCCAGCGATCGTGACATGGATGTCTACCGGTCCGTCGACGGCACTCATTTCGACGTCCTGCAGATGGCGGCGTATCGTCCGCCGTCCGGGTTGGTGCGCGACCCACGGATCTTCCGTAATACCGACGGGTGGTACTACCTCACCTACACCACGGCCGCGGGCGCCAGTATCGGGTTCGCGCGTAGCTCCGACCTCACCCACTGGACGTTCGTTCAGAACCTGGCAGTCCCGTTCTGCTGCTTGCTTCTTCCCGGTACCGGCGACGGCAAGGGATCGTTGGGTGCGCTGGGTTCGTCGGGTTCCGCCGGGTCGAGTGGACTGCCCTCACTGTCGCCGTTCACCACCAAGGCGTGGGCTCCGGACTGGTTCGTCGAGAACGGTCGCGTCAACATCATCGTGTCGATGTCGACCGGCGGTGGGTTCATCCCGTATCTGATGACGGCGACGGACCCCTCGCTGCGGAACTGGGGGCCGCCGGTGCCGCTCGCGGGAATCGGCGCCGACCACATCGACACCACCATCGTGAAGGTGGGCTCGACCTACCACGCATTCACCAAAAACGAGACCAAGAAGGTCATCGAGCACGCCGTCGCGTCCGCCCTGGCAGGGCCCTACACCTTTGTTGCTCCGGGCAATTGGGGTGCCTACGTGGAAGGGCCGTCGGTCATCCAACTGCCCGGTGGAGCATGGCGGATGTACTTCGACGCTTACACCAGGGGCAAATACCTCTACTCCGATAGTGGCGACGGTCTGCGCACATGGACGGCTCCCAAGGAACTGCCGGGCCTGTCCGGAACGGTGCGACACGTGGGAGTGATCCGCGAGCCCTCGTGACGCTGGAACTCACCACGTCGCGGACCGCAGTACCGCGAGCAGCGCTGCCTCGGCGCGTGTCGTCGGCCGCCGCCGGGTGATCACCACGACCTCGGTGAGTCCCGGGTCGGGCAGGCCGTCGAGTTCGACGACGTCGGCGGGCAGGAGTCGACGCGCATGCACCATCACTCCGAGCCCGGCCAGCACCGCGGCGCGCAACCCCTGCTGATTGTTGGAGACGCAGGTGATCCGGTGATCGAGCCCCGCGTCGGCGAGTGCGGTGAGCGCAGCGGTGCGCGAGATGCTGGGTTCTGGAAAGGTCACGAGCGGAATCGGGTCACCGGGCCGTAGGACGGTGTCCGACGCGCCCGCCCAGACCAGCGGCTCGGTGAAGATCAACTGTCCGTGCCGCTGGCCCGGATTGCGTTTGGCCAAAACCAGATCCAGTGAACCCGAACGCAGGCTCGTGTGGAGGTCCTCGCTGAGTCCGATGGTCAGCTCGATATCGACGCGCGGGTGGTCGGTCCGGAAGCGGCGCAGGATTTCCGGCGTCCCTGTGGCCACAAGGTCCTCCGACACCCCGAAGCGGATGCGTCCGGTGATGCCGTCGTCGGTGAAATAACTCAGCGCGCGATCGCACTCGCTGAGGATGGAGCGGGCGAAGCCGGCCATCACCGAGCCGTCCGCGGTCAGCTCGACAGAGTGCGTGTCGCGTCGCAACAGCGTTCTGCCGACCTGTTTCTCCAGGCGGGCGATGTGGCCGGACACAGTGGATTGCCCGACGTCGAGCTGGCGTGCCGCGGCTGAGAACCCGCCGGTGTGGACGACAGTGAGGAAGGTGCGCAGCGTGGTGGGATCGAGCACACATCTCAGGCTAGTTATCGACAAACTCGATCACAATTATCATGGTCAACGTGTTTCCAAATGGCTTCGACGCGCGTTGACTTATGTTTCATGCGACTGCTCAGGAAGCTCCCCATCGACGGATTTGTGCTCTTGATCCTCGCGACGGTGGTGCTCGCGTCGGTGTTTCCGGTCGCCGGTGCAGCAGCGACGATTCTCGACGGAATAGTGAAAGCGGCCATCGCGCTTCTGTTCTTCCTCTACGGCACGCGGCTTTCGCCCGCCGAGGCGATGGCGGGAGCACGCCATTGGCGATTGCATCTGACGGTTCTGGCGGTCACCTTCGTCGTGTTCCCGCTGATCGGGCTCGCGCTGCGGGTGCTGACCCCACACCTGCTGAGCAGTGCCCTTTCCACCGGTGTGCTGTTCGCCTGTCTCGTGCCGTCCACGGTGCAGTCGTCGATCGCGTTCACCTCGGTTGCCCGCGGAAACGTCCCGGCGGCCATCGTGTCGGCGTCGTTGTCGAACCTTCTCGGAGTCGTGCTGACCCCATTGCTCGTCGTCGCCCTCATGACCACCACCGGCGGAGTCCACGTGAGTGCGGAATCGTTCGGCGAGATCATCCTTCAGTTGCTGCTTCCGTTCATCGCCGGCCAACTGTGCCGGCCGCTGGCCGCAGGACCGCTCGGACGACACCCCTTCCTGACCAAGACCGTCGACCGCGGCTCGGTGCTGCTGGTCGTGTACTCCGCGTTCAGCGCCGGTATGGCCGAGCACATCTGGTCGTCGGTCAGCGTGGGGTCGATCGCCCTGGTGGTGGCGGTGTGCGCAGGCGTCCTCGGAGTGGTGTTGATCTTGTCTCGATGGGCTGCAAAGGCTTTGGGCTTCGGTCGCGACGACGCCATCGTCATTCAGTTCTGTGGATCGAAGAAGAGTCTGGCCGCCGGTCTGCCCATGGCCGCAGTACTCTTCGCAGGAGCGCCGGTGGGGCTGATCATCCTGCCGCTGATGATCTTTCATCAGATCCAATTGTTGGTGTGCTCGATGCTCGCCGCCCACCACGGCCGTGTGGCATCTGAGCGCGCCGGTACCCCGAGCGATGACCCAACTCTGGATTTCGTGGTCGGGTCTCCGTAGGGTGTGCGCCACGGAGACTTCGCCACGAGGAGGTCGGCGCATGGGACAACTGATGTACACCACCAGCATGTCCGTCGACGGCTACGTCGCCGACGCCGATGGCGATTTCGGTTGGGGTGCTCCGGATGCGGAGATCTTCGACATGCATGGTGATCGTATGGCGGAGACCTCCGCAGACGTGTTGGACCGCAAGACCTATGACCTGATGCGGTATTGGGAGAGCCCTCCGGAGGACGGGAGCTGGACGGCTGCAGAACTCGTGTTCCCCGCCGGTGGCAGACGATCGAGAAAGTAGTCGTCTCGACGACGATGAGTCCCGACGCTCTCTCCTCCGATCGCTCGCGGTTGGTACGAGAGCTCGACATCGCAGAACTACGGCAGCTCGCCGAGAGCGCTCCTGGCTCGGTCGAGATCTTCGCGCCGACCACCGCAGCTACTGCGATCCGCGCCGGAATGGTCTGCGGTTTACGGCTGTTCGTCGTCCCCGTGATCATCGGAGGGGGGCTGCGTGCCCTGCCCGCCGACGCTGCGCTCGACCTTCGGCTCATCGAGCAACGGACCTTCGCCAACGGCACCGTCTATCTGCATTACGCCCCGAAGTGAGGGTGCTCTGGGCATCGCCACCTGCCGCTGATCCTTCTCATCGAATTGCTTACTCCTTCCCCCGATGGTCGAGCGCTCCCATCACCGTATGTTCGCTCCCTTCCCCCCGGTGGTCGAGGTGTGAGCCGCGTGCGGCGAGCCTCGAGACCCTGGTGAGATGACAAGCATCGCAACCACATCCACCACCCACTCGACGCAA
>NZ_RKMH01000026.1 GCF_003797185.1 Gordonia oryzae | reverse complement strand
CCGCCATCCGCACCAAATCCGCACGCTGAGAATCACTCACCGGCAAAGCCGCCGCTGTCATAACAGGCATACTACAAGATACCAGACTATTTCACAGACAGACCACTAGCCCCGGATGAGGACGAACAGAGGAAGCGGTTGCTCTTCCGCGGCCCCTGCACGGTGTCTCTCGTCACTCACCGCGACGACGATATCCGAAACCAGGGAAACCGGCTGCGTCACAGCGCTTCAAGCCCATTGGTGATCACTACGAAGCCCAGCACGATCAGCACCGTGCCCACGATCAGCGCATTGTGCCGGGTGATCAGCGCGTCGAGTCGCGCCAGTGTCGGTCCGGCGCGCTCGCCGGCGATGCTCGTGGCGATTGTCGGCGCGGCCACCGCGAGACTGCCGACGACGACGAACACGACGATCGCGACTGCCTGAGCCCCGATGTCGGCGGTGGCCTCGGCGATCGCGGCGGCCGCGGACACCATGATGAGCAGGTTCTTCGGGCTGAAGGCCGCCAGACCGAATCCCGATGCGGTGGCCTTCGCGGCACCGATCTCCTCGATCATCGAGTACCACCCCGGGACCTCGCGGTCAGCATCATCGGCCGTCCATGCCTTCTGCCACTTGTGGATTCCCCAGCCCAGCAATGCGAGGCCCGCGACCAGTCCCACGATGCCCATCGCGGGGCCCGAACCGCCGGAGAGCGAGCCGACGTCGACGATCGCGATGAGCACCACGAGTACCGCGGCGAGACCGGTCAGCCAACCGAGCAGAAAGCACCATCCGATCACGCTCGTGCGTTTGATGACCAGCGCCATGCTCACCATCACCAGTGGCAGGGAGGCCATGAGCAGGGCGACGGCGATCGGCAGGACATCCAGGACGGCGTGTGTCACACGAGCAATCTAGCCCGACGGTGGACATTCAGACGCTGATGGCCACGGTGGAGGGACCTTGGTTGGGGGTGTAGCGGCGTTCGGTGATGTCGCCGTGGCCGACGGAGGCGACCCGAACCACCGTGCTGGCCCGGGTGCCGTACTCCCCCATGTCGACGAACATCGCCGACAGTGCGCGCTCGTTGTCGAGCGGAACCCCCGTGTGCGGCAGCGCAGCGTCCTCGGCGACGGTGGTGTCGTGCAGGGCGTCGAGTAATGCTTCGGGGTCGGACGACGACGGGAACGACGACGTCAGCGCGCCGGTCAGCGTTGCGATCCCGGCCGTCACCTTCGGCCACGGCTCGTCGAGTGCCCCGTTGGACAACCCGTGGATTCCCGGCTCCACCCGCACGGCACGGGGTTCGAGATGGTTGGTGGCCCACCACATCTCGGCTCCGTCGTCGACGAGCAGATTCACCGGGGCATAGCGGTCGGCCGTCGCGACAAGGGCTGCCGCGGCGTCGGCGGCACTGTCCGCGCCGGTCACGAAGTCGACGGGCAGTCCACCACGAGATCGCTTATCCGGCTGCGGTTGTGCGATCCCGTCACGCACGTTGGTGACCGCGGCCAACCGGTGCCCGTCGGGAGCGAGGCCGAGCCAGGTACCACCCGCCTCGAGGTCACGTCCACCAATCACCTGCAGATCGTCCCTGCGATGCACCGCGGCGCTGCGCCGACGATGGAACTCGTCACGGTTGGCGGCGAGGACGAGGCGATGAGTCGGGTCTACATCGAGGGCGAACAGGATCAAACACACGACCGCCACGCTACTGACACCCACTCGCAGAGCCTGTGACTGACCTCCACGACACACCAGCACCGACGACACCAGCCCGCCCCCGCCGAGGCAGGAACGGGCCGGTGAGCCGATTCGACGATCAGGCGTCGGCGGTCGCCTCCTCGGCTGGTGCGGCCTTGGCGTCGTCGTCGACGGGGATGAGGCTGATCTTGCCACGCTCGTCGATATCGGCGATCTCCACCTGCAACTTGGAGCCGACGTTCACCACGTCCTCGACCTTGTTGATGCGCTTGCCCTTACCGAGCTTGGAGATGTGCACGAGACCGTCGCGGCCGGGCAGCAGCGACACGAAAGCGCCGAACGCGGTGGTCTTGACCACGGTGCCCAGGAACCGCTCGCCCACCTTGGGCAGCTGCGGATTGGCGATCGCGTTGACGCGGTCGATCGCAGCCTGCGCCGACTCGCCGTCGGATGCGCCGATGAACACGGTGCCATCGTCCTCGATAGAGATGTTGGCGCCGGTCTCCTCGGTGATGGTGTTGATCGTCTTGCCCTTGGGGCCGATCAGTTCACCGATCTTGTCCATCGGGATCTTGATGGTGGTGATCCGCGGCGCGTACGGGCTCATCTCGTCGGGCTCGTCGATCGCCTCGGCCATCACATCGAGGATGGTCAACCGGGCGTCTTTGGCCTGGGTCAACGCACCGGCGAGAACCTGGCTGGGGATGCCGTCGAGCTTGGTGTCGAGCTGCAGCGCGGTCACGAAGTCCTTGGTGCCCGCGACCTTGAAGTCCATGTCGCCGAAGGCATCCTCGGCGCCGAGGATATCGGTCAGTGCGACATACCGGGTTTCACCGTCGATGGTGTCGGACACCAGTCCCATGGCGATGCCGGCGACCGGGGCGCGCAGCGGCACACCGGCATTGAGCAACGACATGGTGGAGGCGCACACCGAGCCCATCGAGGTCGAGCCGTTGGAGCTCAACGCCTCGGAGACCTGGCGGATCGCATAGGGGAATTCCTCGACGCTCGGGATCACCGGCGCCAGCGCACGTTCGGCGAGCGCTCCGTGGCCGATCTCGCGACGCTTCGGTGACCCGACGCGACCGGTCTCTCCGGTCGAGTATGGCGGGAAGTTGTAGTGGTGCATGTAGCGCTTGGAGGTCTCGGGGGTCAGCGAGTCGATCTGCTGGGCCATCTTGACCATGTCAAGGGTGGTGACGCCCAGGATCTGGGTCTCGCCGCGCTCGAACAGGGCGCTGCCGTGGGCCCGCGGGATCACCGCGACCTCGGCCGAGAGCGAGCGAATATCGGTGATACCGCGTCCGTCGATACGGAAATGATCGGTCAGGATGCGCTGACGCACAAGCTTTTTGGTCACCGACCGGAAAGCCGCGCCGATCTCCTTCTCCCGACCCTCGAACTGCTCGGCGAGCTGGGTGAGGATCTGTTCCTTGAGCTCGTCGGTCTTGTCGTCGCGCTCCTGCTTTCCGGCGATCGAGAGGACCGCGGCGAGCTTTTCGCTCGCGGCGGCCGACACGGCGTCGAAGACGTCGGACTCGTACGGCGGGAAGAGCGGGAACTGGCCGGTCTCCTTGGCGGCGGCCGCCGCGAGGGACTTCTGCGCCTCACAGAGGCGAGCGATGAACGGCTTGGCGGCCTCGAGCCCCTCGGCGACGATCGCCTCGGTCGGCGCCTGTGCGCCACCGGCGATGATCTCGATGACGTTCTCGGTGGCCTCGGCCTCGACCATCATGATCGCAACGTCGGCGGAATCGCCCTCGCCGGAAACAATGCGACCGGCGACGACCATGTCGAACACCGCGCCTTCGAGCTGCTCGGCGGTCGGGAACGCGACCCACTGGCCCGCCTTGTTCTGCTCGGTGGGCACGAGGGCGACGCGCACGCCACCGACAGGACCGGAGAAGGGCAGCCCAGCGAGCTGGGTGGAGGCCGACGCGGCGTTGATCGCGACGACGTCATAGAGGTCCTTGGGATCGAGCGAGAGCACGGTCACCACGACCTGGATCTCGTTACGCAGACCGTCGACGAAAGACGGGCGCAGCGGACGATCGATCAGTCGGCAGGTCAAGATCGCATCGGTGGACGGACGGCCCTCGCGGCGGAAGAACGAGCCGGGAATCCGCCCGGCGGCGTACATCCGCTCCTCCACGTCGACGGTCAGCGGGAAGAAGTCGAAGTGCTCTTTGGGGTGCTTGGACGCCGCGGTGGTCGACAGGAGCATGGTCTCGTCGTCGAGGTATGCGGTCACCGAGCCGGCGGCCTGCGGGGCGAGTCGTCCGGTCTCGAAGCGGATGGTGCGGGTACCGAAACTGCCGTTGTCGATGACGGCGGTGGCCTCGGTGATGGTTTCGTCGTAGTCGGCGAAATCCTCGGTGGTGGTCACATCGGACATATGGGGTGTTGATCCCTTCGTTGCGGCCGCATCCGGCGGCCGTGTGTGGCCGCGACTTCCGGCGGCCTTTTCTATGCGGATAGGGGCTGCCCGCGGCGCGACGACACGGCGATCAAGCTCGGCTGCACGTGTCTGTGTCCGCGTGGGCGGCAAGCCCGGAACACGCGTGGGTGAGATCGTCGGCGGGAGATGATCGGCGCGCTCGCATGCGCACCCGTTAGTGCTCAGACGGCCTTCGATCGAAGCGGCCGGAACCTCGTGTTCCGGCGGCCACTACCGAGGACCGATCTTCACTCGTCATCACTTCCGTGGACTCGCACGTCACGGCCGCGTTCCGAGGCCACTCTATCATTGACATGACAAAGTCTATGGACACGACGAGCGTTGACACGACGAGAACCGGCCAACCCCAACGAGGGTGACCGGTTCTCGTGATGTCTGATGACCTCGATGCGACTGTGGGTCAGCGACGCAGCCCGAGGCGCTCGATGAGCGAGCGGTAGCGCTCGATATCGACCTTGGCGACATACTTCAGTAGACGACGACGACGACCGACCAGCAATAGCAGCCCACGGCGGCTATGGTGGTCGTGCTTGTGCTCCTTGAGATGCTCGGTGAGATCGGTGATGCGCTTGGTCAGCAGCGCCACCTGGGCCTCGGGGGAGCCGGTATCGGTCTCGTGCAGGCCATACTCGGTGAGGATGGTCTTCTTCTCGGCAGCGGTCAGCGCCATGGAATTTCTCCGTTTCTCAGTGCCGCGTCGGTATCTCGGTGCTCGCCTCGGGCCCACCCAGGGCTTATCGTGACGGCGGCGGCGCGCCACCGCGGACTGCAGCAACGCCGAGCGTCCAATCTACCAGCGGCCAGAGAGCCGCCCCAAATCGAGATGGCAGGCGCGCGCCCGCGCCCATCACCGGACCGTCGCTATCGACGATGGACCACGTCGAACGCGGCTTTGAGCACGGCACTCGCCGTGGCGGCCGTAATGGTGTCGCCGGTCAGCGACACTGCCAACACCCCACCTTCGACCGGAACCGCCGCGAAAGCCATCGATACCCCGCTGTCGGCGGTGGCCTTCGCCCCGGGCAGCCCATCGACAGGCGACACAGCCCCACCGAGCGGCAGACATGGACAGGTACTGCTCCACCGGATCCGCCGAGGCGATCACCGAGACATAGCGATTGACGGGCTTGACGCTCGCACCGATAGCGCACCGACCGCTGCCCTGGCGACGACGGTCAGGTCGATCTCAGCGGTCCGACTCAGTCGATGAGACGTTGCGCGTCGGCAGCCAGCAGCATGCGCGTCGTCTCCACGTCGTCGGCCATCGCCGCGAGCAGTCCGTCGATGCTGTCGAAATGCTCCATCGGGCGGATGCGGCTGACGAAGTCGACAGCGACGTGCTGGCCGTAGAGATCGGCGGTGGTGTCGAGGACGAATGCCTCGACGGTGCGAGTGCGCCCGGAGAAGGTGGGGTTGGTGCCCACCGACACCGCGGCCTCGTACCGCTCGCCGGGAATCACCTGGCCGACCACCGGACCGGCCCCGAGCACGGTGAACCACGCGGCATACACCCCGTCAGCAGGGATCGCCGCATGCATCGGTGGTGCGACATTGGCTGTGGGATAACCCAATTCACGCCCTCGCCCGTCGCCGCGGACAACAACTCCCTCCACTCGGTGCGGGCGGCCGAGCGCCTCCGTCGCCCGCTCGACGTCCCCGGCGGCCACACACGACCGGATGTAGGTAGAGGAGTAGGTGACGGCGTGTTCGCCGAACAGTGACACCGCCTGCACCTCGAACCCGAACTTGGCGCCGAGTTCGGCGAGTTTCGCGACGTCGCCGGCGGCTTTCTTGCCGAACGTGAAGTTGGCTCCGACGACGACGTCGGCGGCGTGCAGGCGTTCCACGAGCACGTCGTGAGCGAAGTCCTTCGGAGTCCGCGCGGCGAGTTCGGGAGTGAAGGGCATCACACAGAACACGTCGATGCCCAGCTGTTCGGCGAGTTCGGCCCGCCGCGTTAGGGTGGTCAGTTGCGGCGGATGGGCGCCCGCACGCACGACCTCGGCGGGATGCGGGTCGAACGTCATCAGCACCGCCGGTACGCCACGTTCGCGGGCGGCCTTCGTCGCGGCGCCGATCAACTCGGCGTGGCCGCGATGAACACCGTCGAAGACACCGATCGTGACCACACACCGACCCCAATCCGCGGGGACGTCCTCCAGACCTCTCCAACGCAACACGCCGACAACACTACGGCCACCCGCCGCGCCGTACCAGCACCGCCCGGACCGTGTGAACATCCGGTGACCGCTGGCCGCGAGCACCGTGAACCTCGGGTGTCGCCGCCGGACTTCGCCCTGCCGCCCGAACCGGCGGCAGCGGTTCTTCGCTTCCAGGGGGGATCGACACTTAAGCTGAGCACCATGCCCAACAGAGGACTGTCCACCGCCGCCGGGGACAGCGAATCGCCGCCTGCGGTGACCACGCTGTCGTCCGTGACCCAGGACTATCTGAAGGTCATCTGGACCTCGCAGGAGTGGGCCGATGTGAAGGTCACCACCAAACTGCTCGCCGACAAGATAGGAGTGTCGGCCTCCACCGCCTCGGAATCGATCCGCAAGCTCGCCGATCAGGGTCTGGTCTCCCACGAGCGATACGGGGCGGTCACTCTCACCGATGAGGGCCGCACCGCGGCGATCCTGATGGTGCGCCGACACCGACTTCTCGAAACGTTCCTGGTGCGCGAACTCGGCTATGGATGGGACGAGGTGCACGACGAGGCCGAGGTCCTCGAACACGCTGTGTCCGATCGCCTGATGGCGCGCCTGGACGCCAAACTCGGTCACCCGAGCCGGGATCCGCACGGCGACCCCATCCCTTCGGTCGACGGTGCGGTACCCACCCCAGACGCCGATTCGCTCGCCGACCTCGACGTCGGCGAATCCGGAACCGTGGCGCGGATCTCCGATACCGATCCGGAGATGTTGCGCTACTTCGATCAGATGGGTGTCGCACTCGACTGCACGGTGACGGTTGTCGAGAAGCGGCCGTTCGCCGGCACTATTGCGATCAGCGTCAACGACGGAACGCCGATCGACCTCGGCGACATCGCCGCACGCGCGATCTTCCTGGTGACCACGAGCTGAGTTCCGGCACGGCCGAACCCCCGATGTCGTTTCAGCGCAACGTCGCCGGTCGTACCACCATCACCGAACTGGCACGTCTGCCCTTCTCCTCGATCAGTGCGATGGCCCGCCCATGCGGATCGACGCCGACATGAATTCCCTTGAGACCCAATGGAATAAGCCACCGACCCTGACTGATCGACTCGGCTTCGTCGTCGTCGATGTCGCGACGTGGGAACGACAGCAGCGCCGCCTGGTCGATCGTCAGTGACAACTCGGGAGTCTCGGCGAGGACGTCAAGGGTTCGGGCGTGGTCCAGGGTGAACGGCCCCACCGCGGTGCGCCGCAGGGCGGTCAGGTGGCCCCCGGAGCCGAGAGCATCGCCGAGATCGCGCGCCAGGGAGCGGATGTAGGTGCCGGCCGAACAGTCGACCTCGACGTCGAGATCGAGGAAGCCGCCTACGCCGCCGTCATCGTCGGGCCGCCGGATCGCCCCGATCTCGAATCGTGAGACGGTCACCGGACGTGCCGCGAGATCGAACTCGGCGCCGGTGCGGGCCAACGCATGTGCGCGTCGCCCGTCGACCTTGATCGCGCTGACCTTGGCCGGGACCTGGGAGATGTCGCCGGTGAGATCGGCGACCGCACGGGCGATCTCGTCATCGCCGATCTCCGAGACCGCCCCGCGACTGATGATCTGGCCCTCGCGGTCATCGGTGTCGGTGGCCGCCCCCAGACGGATCGTCGCCGTGTACGACTTGGTGGTCAGCGACAGCAGACCCAGAAGCTTGGTGGCGCGTTCCACACCGACGACGAGGACGCCGGTCGCCATCGGGTCCAGTGTGCCTGCATGTCCGACCCGACGTGTGTTGAAGATCTTGCGGCATCGCGAGACCACGTCGTGACTGGTGATGCCGGCCTCCTTGTCGACGATGACCAGTCCGGCGTTCTCGATGGAGGCGTCGGCCATCAGAGCACCGCGATCACGGTGACGATGAGTCCGCGATCGATCATCCACCGGCCGTGG
This sequence comes from Gordonia oryzae, assembly GCF_003797185.1. Taxonomy (GTDB): domain Bacteria; phylum Actinomycetota; class Actinomycetes; order Mycobacteriales; family Mycobacteriaceae; genus Gordonia; species Gordonia oryzae. The sequence goes on along the minus strand of NZ_RKMH01000026.1, from coordinate 15,642 downwards.
AACTCCGAGACCGGACTCCCCCCGTCGACGGTCCGGCCGTCGATCAGGATGCGGGAGGTGAAGGTGCCGGTCGGGACGTCGGCACCGGGGTCCTGCTCGACGGTGATGTGCGCATCCTCGAAACCCAGCCACCGTTGGGTCAGCGGGAACCACGCCTTGTATGTTGCCTCCTTGGCGCAGAACAACAATCGATCCCAGTGCAGCGTGTCGGGACGATCGGCGAGTACCTGACGTTCCGCGGGGAGACTGGTGTGGTCGAGGACGCCGTCGGGCAACGCGTCGTGCGGTTCGGCATCGATGCCCAGTGAGCGCACCGCCATCGCGTAGGCAACCGTCGCCGCCCGGTACCCGTCGCAGTGGGTGAGGCTACCGACCACCTGCTCGGGCCACAGCGGCATTCCGCGTTCGCCACGCATGATCGCGACCGGCTCGATACCGAGCTGCCCCAACGCCTGACGAGCGCAGTGGCGTGCGGTGGTGAATTCGCGTCGGCGCTTCTCCACGGCCCGCGAGATCAGTGACTCCTCCCCCGGCAGCGGGGTGAGATCCGGTGGGTCACCGAAGGATTCCGCCGAGGCCACCCCGCTGGGCAACAACTTCTCGATCACGGTTGGTCCCTCCGGGTGTCGTTCGTCGATCGTTCGGCACGACGGGCTGCCTGTTCGGCGCGACGCTGTTCGAGTCGCCGGGCGAAATCCGCGGCGCGACGCTCGTAGTCGGGTGGCAGCTCGAATCGCGCGCCGTGCGGCGGCAGATCCTCCTCGCGCAGACCGGGATCCGGTGCGATCTGACGCAGCAACGGTTCGGGCAGCCCGCGGCGTTTCCATTCGCGCGGGTAGCCGACCGACACCTCTTCGAACCGCACGAGGTCGTAGAAGGTGGTCCGCGGGATGTGCAGGTGCCCGTACACGCAACAGGCGGCGTTGAACCGGGTGTGCCAGTCGGCGGTCTCGGTGGTTCCGCACCACAGCGCGAACTCCGGATACATCAGGGTGTCGGTCGGTTCCCGCCGCAACGGCCAATGATTGATCAGGATCGTCTGCTCGGTCGGGTCGAGCGCCTCCAGACGTGCCCGGGTGGCCGCCACGCGGGCACGCCCCCACGCGTCGCGGGTCGGGAAAGGCTCCGGGGACAGCAAGAATTCGTCCGTGGCGACCACATTGCGTTCCCGTGCCAGTGCCAATGCCGCCAAGGCGGTCGAGGTGCCCTCGGGCCGAAAGGTGTAGTCGTAGAGCAGGAACATGGGGACCACCCGTACCGGTGTCGAGCCGTCACCGGGATCGAACAACGGATAGATGTCCTCGGGCGTCACGATCCCCATGTCCCGGCACGCTTGCACGAGGTAGTCGTAGCGGGCCACCCCGAACACCTGCAGCGGGTCCTTGGCCGTCGTGTAGAGCTCGTGATTGCCCGGTACCCACACGACGGTGCGGAAGCGAGCGCGCAGCCGGCGCAGGGTCTCGACGATGTCATCGGTGCGTTCGGAGACATCACCGGCCACGATCAACCAGTCGTCCGACGTCGTCGGCCGGATCTGGTCGAGGATGTGCTCGTTGCCCCGATGTGCGACGTGCAGATCGCTGATCGCCCAGAGAGTAGCCACGAGCATCCATCGTGCCATGCGCTGTCATGTCCGTGCCCTTGCCTGAGGATGTCGCGGCGACGTGCCATGATGCCGACTATGAATTATCCCTACCCTCCCGCGGTCCCGACGGCAGGTGTGTCAAGCCGCGGTTCGCGGATGCCCGGCGGGCGCGGCCCGTGGTGGTCGCGGGTGCTGGTCAGTGCGGCGATCACCGTCCTTCTGTGGGGGCTCTCGCTAGTGATCCTCATCGTCACCGACCGCAATTTCATCGGTCCTTGGACGGACTTCATCGCGTGGACAGTGATCTACCTTCTCTTCGTCGTCATACTCGTGCTCTGGGGACGGACCGTCGTAAGCGGCATACTCGGCGCCGTGTTCGCCTTCGTCCTGCTGGCCATCAGTCAAGCACCGACCGCACCGCCCTACGACTTCTGGATCGAAACGCACCACGAGTGGTACAGGGTGATGCCGAACATCCTCGCCGCAACGTTCTTGATCGGCACCATCGGTGGATGGAGTCTCGCCCGCCGATCCACGCCGTATGCGTGGATCGGTGTGATCCCCATGGTCGCGGTCGTGGGCATCGGGACATGGGTGCTCAACAATCACATGCCGTCCTTGGCATTCTCCTGGTTCGACGACCACGACCACTTTCCGACGTGGTGGTGGTTTGCCAACGTGTCGATCAAGGCAGCGTTCGTCATCGCGGGGGTCCTCGTTGTGTGGGCGTGCGACGCCATCGGCCTCGCCGTCCGACGGAACCGGCCGACCCCGCCCTCCGCGGGCCCGGCCGCCACGTGGGGAGCCCCGGACGTCCAAGCACCGTGGCCCCCCTCGTCAGCGGCCACATCCGGGCAGCCGTCGTGGCCTGCCGGGCAGCAGCCTGTATGGCCCTCTCAGCCACCGCCGGCCTGGCCCACCCCGCCACCGCAGGCGTGGCCAGGTCAGCCGCCCACTCAGCCGCCGCCCGGCACCTGATCGGCCCGGCTACCCGCCGACGTCGTCGCGCCCACGCGATACCAACGTCCCGAGGCAATACGCAGGCACACCGCGATCAGCCGGGCGATCATGAAGACCACCAGTCCAGTCCACACGCCGGCGAGTCCCCAGTCGAAGATCAACGACATCCAGATCAGCGGGAGGAAGCCGACAAGTGCGGCGACGAGGGTTGCCGTGCGCAAGAAGGCGGCGTCGCCGCTGCCGAGCAGCACGCCGTCGAGGGCGAACACCACGCCGGCGATCGGCAGCATCGCCACGAAAAACCACCAGGGCACCCCGATCGCGTCGAGAACCGCCGAGTCAGAGGTGAACACCTTGGGCAACGACGTCGCGCCCGCCGCGAACACCGCGGCCATCACCGCGGCAGCGATCACCGAGATCAGGGTCACGCGCCAGGCGACCGAGCGCGCAATGATCACCGATCCCGCACCCAGGGCTGCCCCGACGAGGGCCTGCGCGGCGATAGCCACCGAATCGAGGAACAGCGACACGAATTCCCAGAGCTGAAGCACCAATTGGTGTGCGGCCACCTGCGCGACTCCGAATCGGGCGGCCACCGCCGCCGCGGAGAGGAAACAGATCTGAAACGACAGACTGCGCACGATGAGGTCGCGGGCCATCACCAGTTGCGCTGCGATCACCGGGCGGTTCGGTGCGAAGTCCTCGAGCACACTGCCCCACTCCTCGGCAGCCGAAGACCGCGCGCTCACCAGTTGCTCCCGCACCACCCGCACGGCGAACAGCAGCCCGGTGAGCGATTGTCCGATCACATTGGCGACAGCGCTGCCGACGATGCCGAGCCGCGGGAAGACCCACAGCCCATGTACGAGACCGACGACGAGCACCGCCGAGATCGCCAGCCCGACAACCACATAGATGACGGGTCGACGTGTCTCCTGAACCCCGCGCATCCAGCCGTTGCCGGCCATCGACAACAGGATGAGGGGCACACCGAACACCGCGACCCGCACCCACTGCGTCGCCTCGGTGGCCACGACCGCTGAGGCGTCGCCCACCAGCGCCGACATCACGTACGGCGCGACCGGCCAGGCGACGGCGATGATCACCAGTCCCACGGCCAGCGCTATCCAACTCGCCTGTACACCTTCGGTAATCGCGCCCGGCCGATCACCGGCACCGTACCTGCGCGCCGAGCGAGCGGTGGTGCCGTAGGACAAGAACGTCAGTTGGGTGCTGATGATCGACAGCATCAGGGTCGCCACCGCGAGCGCGGCCAGCTCGTCGCCGCCCAGCCGACCGACCACTGCGAGATCCAACAGCAGATACAGCGGTGGTGCGATCAGTACCGCGAGAGCCGAGATGGTCAGGATGCCGATCCGACGCACGCCGGCATCGAGCCCGCCGACGTCCGGTTCTGAATCCTCAACGCGTGACACCTTGAGGTCTGGGCCCTCGGGGCCGGGGGGGTTGGGTGCGGTCACAGGGATTGCCGGAGGCGACCGATCACCTCGTCGGCCGTGCCCGTGTCGCTGTAGCCCGACGCGTGGCGATGTCCGCCGCCGCCATGTGTACGGGCGATGGGAACCAGGTCGACGCTGCTCGTGGAACGCAACGATACCGTCCACTTGCCGGCGTCGATTTCCTTGAACACCGCGGCGACCTCGGCTTCGGCGGTGGTCCGGACGATGTCGATGACGCTCTCCGATTCTTCCCAGCTCATTCCGGCCAGAGCCCGACGGCTCACCACGGCGTACACCAGTCCCTCACCGCCACAGGCAGTTCGGTCGAGCGTCGCGGTGGCAAGAATCTCCGAGACCATGCCCAGCCAGCCGTATGGATGCGTGTCGAGCAGCCGGCGACTCCAGGTCCGGGAGTCCACACCGGCGTCGACGAGCCGGGCAGCCACCCGGAACGACTCCGGCCGTGCCCAGCGGAACGAGCCGGTATCGGTGATCAAACCGGCATAGAGGCAGGTCGCGACGTCCTCGTCGAGGTCGACACCGAGGTCGTCGAGCACGCGCAGGACGAGCACTGCGGTGCAGTCGGCGTGCGGGTCTACGAAGTCGAGGTCGCCGAAACCGGTGTTCGACGCGTGGTGATCGATCACGATCGTGGTCTCGGCGTCGGTGAAGTGTGACTCGAGTCCACCGAGCCGCGGGCGGCTCGCGGCGTCCACCGACACCACCAGCCGACTGCCTCGCAGGGCCGCCGGGTCGACGAGCAACTTGTGCCCGGGCAGATCGGCGAACGCCGCCGGGAGCGACTCCGGGCCGGGATGGGCGACTTCTACGTCCACGCCGAGCCGATCGAGAGCCAATCCGAGCGCCAACCCGCTGCCGATCGTATCGGCGTCAGGTCGGACGTGACACAGGATGGTCACCGAGCCCTTGTCGTCGGCGACCCGTCGGATGGTCTGCGCGATCGCCGCACTCGAGGCCGCGGTCACGCCTGATCGCCGTCCTCATCACCACGGTCGGGGTCGCCATCATCGGGATCACCGTGACCGGGCGCACGGTACGGGTCGGCCTCACCGGCCGGTCTGGCCTCGGCCGCACGCCGCGCGACGAGTTCATCACTCGCTCGCGCTCGTGCCACCAACTCCTCCATGTGCCGCGCGGCGTCGGGGACGGTGTCGAGGACGAAGGTAAGTGTCGGGGTGAAACGCACCCCGGTGCCCGCTCCGACCTTGGACCGCAGGATTCCGGTGGCCTTCGCCAGACCGGCCGCGGCGGCATCGTAGTCCGGCTCGGTGTCCAGGGTCTCTCCCATCACCGTGTAGAAGACCGTCGCGTCATGCAGGTCGCCGGTGACGCGCGCGTCGGTGATCGTCACATGGGCCAGCCGTGGGTCCTTGATGTCGTGGGCGATCGCAGAGGCGACGATCGACGAGATGCGCTTGGCCAGCCGTTGTGCTCGTGCCGGATCGGCCATGATAGTCCTTCCCGATGGAATCGAAAGGCACTCCCCTCCCGCGCGGTACCTGCGCGGCACACTCGCGGAAGGGGAGCCACTCGAGAGTGGTACGCGTCAGTCGCGCGGCTTCTCCTGCAACTCGTAGGACTCGATGACGTCATCGACCTTGATGTCGCTGTACGTCAGGGTAAGACCGCATTCGTAGCCTTCGCGTACCTCGGTGGCATCGTCCTTCTCCCGCTTGAGCGAGGCGATGGTGAGGTTCTCCGCGACGACCACGTTGTCACGCAGCAGACGTGCCTTGGCGTTGCGCCGCACAATCCCCGACTGCACCAGACAGCCGGCGATGTTGCCGACCTTCGACGACTTGAAGATCGCGCGGATCTCGGCGCGGCCGAGTTCCACCTCTTCGTAGATCGGCTTGAGCATGCCCTTGAGCGCGCTCTCGATCTCGTCGATCGCCTGGTAGATCACCGAGTAATACCGGATGTCGACACCCTCGCGGTTGGCCAGCTCGGTCGCCTTGCCCTCCGCTCGGACATTAAATCCGATGATGATCGCGTCCGAGGCCGCCGCCAGGTTCACGTTGGTCTCGGTGACACCACCGACACCGCGGTCGATGACCCGCAACGAGACCTCGTCGCCCATGTCGATACCGAGCAGTGCCTCTTCGAGGGCCTCGACGGTACCGGAGTTGTCACCCTTGAGGATCAGATTGAGCTGGCTGGTTTCCTTCAGCGCCGAATCCAGGTCTTCCAGGCTGATCCGCTTACGGCTCCGTGCGGCCAGCGCGTTGCGCTTGCGCGCATTACGGCGGTCGGCGATCTGACGCGCGATGCGGTCTTCTTCGACGACGAGCAGGTTGTCGCCGGCACCGGGCACCGAGGTGAAGCCGATGACCTGCACCGGCCGCGACGGCAGCGCCGCCTCGATGTCGTCGCCGTGCTCATCGACCATGCGACGCACACGACCGTAGGCGTCACCGGCAACGATGGAATCGCCGACCTGCAGCGTGCCGCGCTGAATCAGCACGGTCGCCACGGGTCCACGTCCGCGGTCGAGATGGGCCTCGATGGCCACACCCTGGGCGTCCATGTCGGGGTTGGCCCGCAGGTCGAGGGACGCGTCCGCGGTCAACAGCACCGCTTCGAGCAGTTCGTCGATGTTGGTGCCCTGCTTGGCCGAGATGTCGACGAACATCGCCTCGCCGCCATACTCCTCGGGGATCAGACCGTACTCGGTGAGCTGACCCCGGATCTTTTGCGGGTCGGCACCTTCTTTGTCGATCTTGTTGACCGCCACCACAATCGGCACGTCGGCCGCCTGCGCGTGGTTGATGGCCTCCACCGTCTGCGGCATGACGCCGTCGTCGGCGGCGACCACCAGGATCGCAATGTCGGTGGCCTTGGCGCCGCGGGCACGCATGGCGGTGAACGCCTCGTGACCCGGGGTGTCGATGAAGGTGATCAGGCGGTCGTCACCGTTGAGATGGGTGTTCACCTGGTAGGCGCCGATGTGCTGGGTGATGCCGCCGGCCTCGCCCTCGCGAACGCTGGCGTTACGGATCGTGTCGAGCAGTCGGGTCTTACCGTGATCGACGTGGCCCATGACGGTCACCACCGGCGGACGCTGCTCGAGATCATCCTCATCGCCCTCATCCTCGCCGTAGCTGAGGTCGAAGCTTTCGAGGAGTTCGCGATCCTCGTCCTCAGGGCTGACCACCTGGACGGTGTAGTTCATCTCCGAGCCGAGCAGCTCGAGCGTCTCGTCGTTGACCGACTCGGTCGCGGTGACCATCTCGCCGAGGTTGAACAGCGCCTGGACCAGCGATGCCGGGTTGGCGTCGATCTTGTCAGCGAAGTCCGACAACGACGCGCCGCGGGCGAGCCGGATGGTCTCACCGTTGCCGCGCGGCAGCCGGACGCCACCGACGGCAGGCGCCTGCATGGAGTCGTATTCCTGACGCTTCTGCCGTTTCGACTTGCGGCCCTTACGCGGTGCGCCGCCCGGACGGCCGAACGCACCCGCGGCACCGCCGCGGCCACGACCGCCGCCACCGGGACGGCCGCGGAAACCGCCACCACCTGCCGGTGCACCACCGGGAGCGCCGGCACCACCGCCGCGGTATCCACCGCCGCCGCCACCCCGGCTCCCGCCGGGACCGCCACTACGACCCCCCGGACGGGCGTCGGGACGGGCGGCGCGACTGGGCATCGCACCCGGATTCGGGCGCGGGGGCATATTGCCCGGGCTCGGACGGGGTCCACCCTGACCGGGAGCCGGCCGCGCACCACCCTGACCGGGTCGGCCGCCCTGGGCACCGGGGCGACCACCACCGGGGCGGGGTCCGCCCTGGCCCGGGCCGGGACGACCGGCCGGAGGTCGAGGTGCAGGCGGGGGCGCCGACGAGTACGGGTTGTTGCCGACTCGCGGTGCACGCGGACCCGGCTTTGGGCCACCGGGACGCGGTCCCGGTGTCGCGCCGCCCGGCTTCTGGGCCGGTGCGGGCTGCTGTGCGGGCGCGGAACGCTGGGCAGCAGCAGGCGCCGGAGCTGCCGGCTTCGGGGCAGCGGGCGTCGCCGGCGCCGGCGCGGCGGCGGGCGGCGGAGCTGTCGCGGCCGAAGATGCCGATGCCGGGGATGCTACCGGCCGCGGGGCCGGACGGGGATGCTCGGAGCGGGGCGAGGCCTTCTGCTCGGCTGCCGGTGTCGGCTTGGTACCGCCGGGCTTGGGGCCCGGACGCGGACCCGCGCCGGGCTTGGGGGCGGAACCGCTGGTGCCGGATTGTGGCGCCGACGAACCGCCGTCTTTGTTCGGGAATGATTCACGGAGTCGACGGGCCACCGGGGCCTCGACGGTCGACGACGCGGATTTGACGAACTCGCCCTGTTCCTTGAGACGCTCGAGCACCTGTTTGCTCGTGACGCCCAGTTCTTTGGCCAGTTCGTGCACGCGGGCCTTGCCTGCCACTGCTCTCCTCACTTGGAGGCCGAGCGGGCTACCCGCTACGGCCTCGGATTACGTCCGATACGTGCTCATCGTGGTGACTTCACGGTGTGCTCATGTCTTCTGCTACCTGTTCCGGCCCGGTATCGGGCCTGCTGTCGTCCGTGGTCGGTGATGGTGCACCTGCACCGATCACCTCTGCACCGAACACTTCTACGAGGTCGTCGGGGTTCACGACGAGACGCGACGCCCTCAGCGCCGGCGCGAAGGCTCGCCGCCGCACCGCGGCGGACACACAGTCCTCCCGCGGGTGCAGCCACGCACCCCGTCCCGGCATGGTCTTCGCGAGATCGACGACGATCGTGGGTCCGTCGGCACCCTCTCGGGCGACGACGCGGACCAGTGCGGTGATGTCGGTACGGGACCGGCATCCGATGCACATCCGAATCGGACGACCCCGACGGCCATCGTCGGGTGACGAGGTCGACGGCTTTCGCTGAACCATCGCTCAGTCTAGCGCTAGTCGCCGCGACTAGGACAATCGGCTGCTGCCGGGCGTGCCCGGTCCTGCCGCTCGCGCGTTGTCGGCGTCGGATCGGATGTCGATACGCCAGCCGGTCAGCCGTGCCGCGAGCCGGGCGTTCTGTCCTTCTTTGCCGATGGCCAGTGACAACTGGTAATCCGGCACCACGACCCGTGCCGCCTTCGCGGCGAGATCGACGACCTCGACGGACACGACCTTCGCCGGCGACAACGCATTCCCGACGAAGACCGCCGGGTCGGTGTCGAAGTCGATGATGTCGATCTTCTCCCCTGCGAGTTCACTCATCACGTTGCGGACCCGCTGACCCATCGGCCCGATACACGCACCCTTGGCATTGAGACCGCTGACACCGGTGTGCACAGCGATCTTCGACCGGTGTCCGGCCTCTCGGGCCACCGCCACGATCTCCACCGATCCATCCTCGATCTCCGGGACCTCCAGCGAGAACAGCTTGCGCACGAGATTGGGATGCGTGCGCGACAGGGTGATCTGCGGTCCACGCTGTCCACGGCTCACACCAACTACGTAACACTTGATGCGGTCGCCGTGCGTGTAGGTCTCGCCGGGCACCTGCTCTGCCGACGGGATGATGCCCTCGGTGGCATTGGCCTCGTTACCGATCCGCACCACGACCAAGCCGCGGGCATTCGCACGGGAGTCCTGCTGCACGACGCCACCGACGATCTCACCCTCATGGGCGACGAGATCACCGAAACTCTTCTCGTTCTCCGCGTCACGCAGCCGTTGCAGGATCACCTGGCGGGCGGTGGTCGCCGCGATACGCCCGAACCCCTCCGGGGTGTCGTCGTATTCGTGGGCGACCTCACCGTGCTCGTCGAGTTCCTGTGCCATCACCCGGACCGCACCGGTCTTGCGGTTGACGTCGATCCGCGCGTGGGGGGCGAACCCGTCGGTGTGGCGGTAGGCGGTCAACAGTGCCGTCTCGATCGCGGTAATCACTGTGTCGATCGAAATGCCCTTGTCGGACTCGATCATGCGCAGGGCGTTGATGTCGATGTTCATTGCTCGTGGACTCCTATTCACTTGTCGGCGTATTCACTTGTCGCAAACTTGTTCTCGATGGCCGGACTTGCACGTATCGGCGAATCTCACCATCATGCGCATCTCTCACAATTCCGCAGTTCCGGGGTCGCGACGGCGCGCGATCTCCGCGTCGTCGAGGCCGCACCGGGTCAGTTCGGCGACGCTCGGACGGGAGAAGTCGACCTCGACGACGGCCCGCTCGACGGCGTCGAGCCGGACGGACTCCACGGCGATCCGTCCGCGGTGATTGACGACGATCGCGACGGTCTCGTCGCCGAGCGCGCCGATACGACCGGCGATCAACGCGCCGTCAACGCCTCTGATCGTGACCTTGCGGCCACGCGCACGACGCCAGTGCCGCGGCAGGGTGAGCGGCCGGTCCACGCCGGGCGAGGTGACCTCAAGCGTGTACGGGGCGTCGGAGAGATCGTCGTGGGTGTCGAGCGCGTCGGAGATATCACGGCTCAACTCACCGAGCAGGTCGAGGTCGGTGCCGGCGTCGGAGTCCACAATCACTCGGATCTCGTCGGTGTCGGCGGAGGTTGAGATGATTACGTCCTCGAGGTCGAGTCCGCGATCGGTGACGAACTCACCGACGAGTTGGCGGACCCTCGTCCGGTCGATGGTCACCCTGGTCTCCCTCGTCTTCAATTGTCCGGTTCACTCGTCGCGCTCAGCTCGTACGGCTTCGTCGGCGCTCATCCATCGTAGAGGACGCCTCCGGCCCCGACGAAGTGCGCGCGGACAGGCGTGCCGCGGTCACGGTGCCGCCGGGCCTGACTGGCATCATGTGTCGGGTGAGTCTCCCGCACCCCGGTGAACCGACCGGCCGGTCCGCCGGCATATCCCGTCGAACTCTGCTGCGAGGCAGCGCCGTCGCCGGCATCGGGATGGTCACGGTCACCGTGACCGCGGGGTGCGATCGCGGACCGGATCCCGCCGAGACCACCGCGCAGGCACTACTGCCACTCGTACGCGCGGCGCTGGCCGACGCGGCCGCGGCGCGGGCCCTCGCCCCGCAGATGACCGAATATTCGGCGGCCCTCGGCGTGATCGCCGAGCAGCGGGCGCAACACGCCCAGGCGTTACGCGAGGAGATCACCCGTCTCGATCAGAGCCTCATCGGCCAGATCGAACCGTCGGGTACCGCCACCTCGAGCACCGCGCCGCCCGGGACGCCCACCCAGGCGGCGAACTCGCTGGAAGGGCTGCGCTCGTCACTGAAGTCCTCTGCGAAGGCGGCGCGAGCGGCGGCGATCGATTTGTCGGGGTATTCGGCTGGTCTAGCGGGGTCCATCAGCGCCTCGACCATAACCCTCGCGGAGGTTCAGCTGGCATGAGTCCCACCACTGACTCCCTCACCGATGCCGCGGACGCAGAGAACGCGGCGATCTTCACCTACGGCGTGCTCACCGCATTCGTCTCGGCGACCCGTCGCTCCACGGTCGACGACAACCTCGCCGCGCACCGCGCCGCCCGCGATGCCGTCAACGACGCGATCACCAAAGCCGGTGGTACGCCACCGGAAACGGCGGCGGGTTACACCTTGCCGCTGACGGTGAACGATCCGGTGAGTGCGGCCAAGGCGGCGCTGGCCGCCGAGGTCGACTGCACCGTCGCCTATCGCTCGGTGCTCGAGAAGGCCGATTCCGGTTCTGCCCGGACCCTCGGTGTCGACCAGCTCACCGGGTCGGCGTTACGCGCCGCCGAGTGGCGAATCACCTTGGGCCACAAGCCCACCACCGTGACCTTCCCCGGTCAGCGCTGACCCGCGTCCCATACGAACTCACCCACCGCACGCGCGCGGCCGGTCCGCCCCGGCGCTCTCAGCCGCGGACGGTGGCGGTGATGGCGTCGGCCGCGTCGGCCACCGCCACCTCGACGGACTCCCCGGAGAAGCGGTCGCGCACCTCGACGACTCCGTTGGCGTACCCACGTCCGACGACGACAACCGTTGGCATCCCCAACAATTCGGCGTCCTTGAACTTGACCCCCGGAGAGGCCTTGCGATCGTCGAGCAGCACTTCGAGGCCCGCGGCGTCGAGTTCGGCGGCCAGTGCCTGTGCACCGTCGATCGCCGCCTGATCCTTGTTCGCGATCACCAGGTGCACATCGAACGGTGTGACCGCCCGCGGCCACCGCAGTCCCTTGTCGTCATGCCATTGCTCGGCGAGCACCGCGACGAGCCGTGACACGCCGACACCGTAGGACCCCATCGTCAGGCGCACGGGCTTGCCGTTTTCGCCTAGGACGTCGACTTCGAAGGCGTTGGTGTACTTCCGGCCGAGCTGGAAGATGTGGCCGATCTCAATACCTTTGGCACTGACTAACTCGCCCTTGCCATCCGGCGACGGATCACCGTCACGCACCTCGGCGGCCTCGACGGTTCCGTCCGGCGTGAAGTCTCGACCGGCCACCAAGCCCACCACATGGTGGTTCGGCTCGTCGGCTCCGGTGATCCACGACGACCCGTCACCGATGCGCGGATCGACGAGAAAGCGAACCCCATTGGCCGCCAGGCCCTTCGGCCCGATGTAACCCTTGGTGAGGAACGGGTTGGCAGCGAAGTCGGCATCGGTGAGCAACTCGACCTCGGCGGGCTCCAGCGAGGCCTCAAGTCGCTTGACGTCGACCTCCCGATCCCCGGGAACCCCCACACCGAGGAGTTCCCAGTCGCCACCAGGTGCGCGGACCTTGACCATCACGTTCTTCAGGGTGTCCGCGGCGGTGAAGGTGCCCTCGAGAGTGGCGTTGGCCCAGGCCACCAGGGTGTCGATAGTCGGGGTATCGGGCGTGCGGTACACCTTGGCCGGTGGGAGTCCGTCGAACGGGATGGGTTGCGCCGCAGGAGTGATGACCGCCTCAACGTTAGCGGCGTAACCCGATTCCAGGCATCGGACGAAGGTGTCCTCACCGACCTCACTCTCGGCGAGGAACTCCTCAGACGCGCTGCCGCCCATAGCGCCGGAGGTGGCGGCGACGATCACATAGCGCACCCCGAGACGCGCAAAGATCTTCTGATATGCCTCACGGTGGGCGTGATAGCTGGTTGTGAGCCCGTCGTCGTCGAGGTCGAACGAGTAGGAGTCCTTCATCACGAACTCCCGGCCGCGGAGAATTCCGGCACGCGGCCGCTCCTCGTCGCGGTATTTGGTCTGGATCTGATAGAGGATGACCGGCAGATCCTTGTAGGAGGAGTACTCCCCCTTGACCAGCTGAGCGAAGAGCTCCTCGTGGGTCGGACCGAGTAGCATGTCGGCACCTTTGCGGTCTTTGAGGCGGAACAGCGCGTCTCCGTACTCGGTCCAGCGGCCGGTCTCCTCGTAGGGATCACGCGGCAAGAGCGCTGGTAGCAGAATCTCCTGCGCACCGATGTTGCTCATTTCGTCGCGCACCACTCGCTCGACGGCTTTGAGCACGCGCAGTCCCAGCGGCAGCCAGCTGTATACGCCGGGTGCTGCGCGCCGCACGTACCCGGCTCGAACCAGCAACTTGTGGCTGGGAACCTCCGCGTCAGCCGGGTCGTCGCGCAGCGTCCGCAGGAACAGATTCGACATGCGAGTAATCACGGGGAAAAGTCTAGTCTGGCCCGCGACCCGGTTACCCCCGCCCGTCCGGCACGGTCGATACAGTGTTGCGGTGCTTGTCCTCCTGCCGCCCTCCGAGACGAAATCCGATGGTGGCGACGGTCCACCGCTGAGCCTCGACGCCCTATGGCTCACCGAGCTCACCACCATCCGCAAGCGCCTTGCGGACAACCTCGTCGAACTGTCCGCCGACCTCGACGCGAGCCGCGGCGCCCTCGGCCTGGGTAAGACCCAGCTCGCCGAGGTCGACCGCAATGCCGACCTGTGGCACTCGCCGACGCGCCCGGCCATCGAGCGCTACACCGGCGTCCTCTACGACGCACTCGATCACCGTGGGCTGACGCGCGCGGGCAAGGCCAAGGCCGCCGACCGCCTCGCGATCGGTTCGGCACTGTTCGGCGTCGTGCGCTCAACCGATCCGATCCCGGCCTACCGACTTTCCGGGGGCTCGAAGCTCCCCGGGCTCCCGACACTGGCCTCGGTGTGGAGACCGGAGCTCTCCCGCGCCCTCAACTCCGTCGACGACCTCGTCGTCGACCTGCGATCGGGGATCTATCAGCAACTCGGCCCAGTGTCCGGAGCGATCACTGCGACGGTGATGACCGAGGCCACCGATGGGAGCCGAAAGGTGGTGAGCCACTTCAATAAACACTACAAAGGCCTGATCGCCCGCGAATTGGTGCGCACTCGTCGCACAGTTTGTGACGTCAATGCGCTGGCGGCAGTCCTAGCCGACGCGGGGCAGCGTGTGGAGATCGCGAGTGCCGACGAGATCGTGGTGGTCACGCCCTAGTGGTCCGGGGGTGAATGTCGTTTACGTTTGATTTTGTCGAGAATTTCGTTCGCGGGTTTGGTCCAGACGAAAGGCTCGCAGCGAGTGTTCCAGTTCGTGACGAACCGCCGGATGGCGGTGACGAGAGCGGTGACGCTGGTGAAGGTGCCGCGGTGAATCGCCTGACGCTCGATGATGGAGAACCAGGACCCGACCATGTTCATCCAGGATCCGGAGGTAGGCGTGAAATACACTGTGATGCGCGGGTTCTGGGCCAGCCAGTGTGTCACCTCGGCCACAAGGTATTCGGTGCTTTTGCGGTGGACTGCCGTTTGACCCGATCAGCCGGCTGGGGCGGCTCGGCTCCCTGACTGCGAGTGGTGTTACGTGCCTTCAACCGCGGTATTCATTGCAGTCCAACGGTTGTCAGCAATCTCTCGACGGTGCAGCGGGCCACGGCGATATCGGTTCTGCGGAGTTCGGCATGGACCTTGCGGGCACCGTAGACCCCGAGATTGTCGGCATGCACGGTGCGGATCTCACCAAGCATCTCGCGGTCACGAACTGCTCGTGGCGCCTCGACTCGCCGAGAGCTCAGATGGGCTTGTACCGTGGTCGGAGCGATCTGGGCGGCCGTGTCGCGCAGGGCCGCGCAGATCGGATCGACTCCGTGTTCGTCACGGTCGGTCGCGACGAACTCCACGATCAACGCTGTGGGCGGTCGATCTCCGCCGCGAAAAGAGCCGATGCCTGCGTCAAGATCGTGTTCGCTCGCCGCGGCTCACGATTCTCCCGTTCCAGCTGCGCGATGGGTTCTGCGTCGCTGGTTGTGGTGTCCGGACGCACGCCACCATCGATCTCGGCCTGCTTGACCCACGTCCGAGGCGCTTCAGGATGCACGCCGAGTTGCTCGCCGATCCGTTTGAGCGCTCCCGGCCGCGTAGCCGGAGGCTTCCACCGCCATCCCCGTTGCCCGCTCCATCAGCTCAACGCTGTACTTCCGAGGTGCTGCCACGCTCTCCATCCTTCACAGGTTCGAGAGCCTCCGACAAACCAGGGGCTGTTCACCGAACTCACCCGCGGCGGCGCCTGCCCCGAGCTGCCCTGGCAATAATCCACCCACATCAACGTCAGGAGATCCCCCATTACAGGCTCTTCGAAGTCGAGCGGGCGTTGCCTGGTCAGAGCCTCGGCGTGTCGATGACGTGAAACGCCCCTGGTCTCCGGAAATCTGGATGTTGCGAAGCACTCAGATTCTCGTGAAGGAGTACCAGGGGCGTGGTCGAGCCTA
>NZ_RKMH01000025.1 GCF_003797185.1 Gordonia oryzae | reverse complement strand
ACTCGACTTCTACACACCCCGCGAGAAATTCGAAGCCCTGCTACGCGACAACGTTGCTTCCACGAGTTGACAACGCCGTGTCCACAAAAGCGGGAACACTCCAGTCTCTCGGCGGTGTCGTCACGGGATCGGTCAACCGTGGCGGCACAGTGCAGGATAACCAGAAATTTACCATCCACGACCATCACGCCTATACCGTCGAGCATGTTACTTCAGGGGGTGTTTGGGTCAGAAACCCGTGGGGATCTGGGAATCCCCTCGATAACGGTGGTGCGTTGTTCGTTCCGAAGGATCAGGTTTCTAAAGTATTTTCGACATTATCAGTATCTCGACCGATCACGGAGTCGCCATGTTTGCAGTGAAATCGCACCGATCGGCAGGTCGACGCCGTGGGCGCCAAGCGTGCAGCTCGATCGCTGCTCTACTCATCGTGCTTTACCTGGCGTCCGTGTTGACGGGCTGCTCATCTGAACAGGACGATGACTCGACGTTCACGGTAGGCAACACCAGTTTGACCAGGCACACATTGGTTGTGGGGCCACAACATACCCTCGCTGGGTACGAGGATAAACATCCGACCCAAATTCAGATAAAAAATGTAGATAGTAGCCGCGGACGCGATTCGGCGCGAATCGTGGTGACTTTCGATGATGGTCGAGAGTTCGAATTCACTCTCTACCAACGCATCGGGACGAAGGTGCTCCTGGTCGGTAACAGTGTTGTCATCACTCTCGAACAGATCGACAGATCAACAAACCCTGCTCATGTAGAACTTGGAATCGAATTCGGCAATCCTGATCAAGGAGTTACAGAGCAGGATAGGTCCCGCTTCGAAGCATCACGCCGGCACGGAACCGATCACTGGTCGTTACCGATGAACGCCCCCGGCGGCACCCCTCCAATCTCGGTTAGCGGCGACGTCGCCAACCGCACAGCCGGTACCGCAAGCGTGGGTGCTGGCGCCGCTGCGCTCAGCCTCACCCTCAACACTGTCGAGGTGTACCCCGGCGACACATTCAGAATCAGCCGCATCGGCACCTTCACCGTCAACAGCTACACCATCGGCCCCGAAGCACCCGACCCCAACGCAGTTGGCGGCAGCCCCGGCACCATAGATATCAGCCTTCGGTGGCAGTACTAACTAGAACGGATCGCCCGACAGCTCACCACCATCGACGTGCAGCTGACCCCGCGACCGTCACCGCTTGCGCGCAGATCGACCACAACCTGCACATCGCGCTCCTGTACGGAGAGAACTCCACCACGGCTACCTCGCAGCTAAACCAGCCATCCGGCAGTTCTACAACCAAGCCTTCTTCGAACGCATCGAACTCAGCGAGCACGACGCCACCGGCACCCTCAACGACCCATTCGATGCCATCCACGCCGCCGCAACAACAATCGGCGACGACGACGGATCAACCAGCAAGAACGGCGGTGACCACCCGCAACGAACCATACCGATGCGCCATGACGCAGGTTTGAAAGAGACGGTACTGGTGCCCCAGGCAGGATTCGAACCTGCGACCCTTCCTTTAGGAGAGGAATGCTCTATCCCCTGAGCTACTGAGGCGGGCGGCGACACCCAGATGCAGCGGTCGACGCCACGGGCAGTCTACGTCAGTACTTCTGGGGCCAAAGCACCGAACCTCACCGCAACCACCAGACCGCACCTATTCGCTGCCCTTGGCCACGGTCGCGGGCCCCAGCGACCACCGCTGCTCTATCCGCGCGACACGCCAGATGACCACAGCGGCGAGCCAGGTGACGATGAACAGACCGACGATGGCGTAGCCGACGATATTCAGATCGATCCCGGAAACGTAGTCCCAGAACGGGCCGCTCCAGCCGAACTCGTCGGCCAGCAGTCCGAGGATCTCGATGGTGCCGATGACGAAGGCGACGACGATTGACAGTCCGGTGATGGTGAGGTTGTAGTAGACCTTGCGTACGGGGTTGGCAAAGGCCCACCCGTAGGCGAAGTTCATGAATGTGCCGTCGATGCTGTCGAACAGGCTCATACCCGCCGCAAAAAGGACCGGCAGGCACAGGATCGCGTACCAGGGCAATCCGGCGGCGGCGCTACTGCCTGCGAGCACGAGCAGGGCTACCTCGGTGGCAGTGTCGAAGCCCAGGCCGAAGAGGACCCCGATGGGGTACATCTGCCACGGCTTGGTCACCGACTTCATGAAGCGACCGAGGATGCGATTCATGAAACCTCGGTTGTTCAAGTGCTTTTCGAGTTCGTCCTCGGAGTAGTCACCCTGACGCATCGCACGGAAGACCTTGACAATCCCGAACAGGATCACGATGTTGATCGCGGCGATGAGGTAGAGGAAGCCGCCGGAGACCGTGGTGCCGATGAGACCTGTGTAGTGGTGCAGCTCCGACGAGTCGTCCACGACCGGCCCGGCGAGTGCCCGCACACCGAAAGACAACAACAAAGCCAGCCCAAACACGATGGTGGAGTGCCCCAACGAGAACCAGAATCCGACGGTCATCGGCCGCTGTCCGTCGCCGAGGAGCTTGCGGGTGGTGTTGTCGATCGCCGAGATGTGGTCGGCGTCGAAGGCATGACGCATGCCCAGGGTGTAGGCGGTCAGCCCGACGCCGAGGCCCAGGGTCTTCTGCCCGACGCTGAAGTCGTGCGGTGCGACGAAGACGACCAGGGTCACCCATCCGATGATGTGTAGCGCCGCCACGACGGCGACCATGCCGCCGATGCTGGCCCATTCGGCCGAGGTCAGCGACCGGCGGAGCTGAGCGAGCCGATCACCGTACGATCGGTGTTCGGTTAGTCGTTGTTGAGTGAATTGCGTTGTCATACTCCCGAACTCCTCATCAGATGATCTGTTCATCTCAACAGATGAACCGCCCGGACGAAGCGTTTCGGGCGAGCGAGATCCGACTCTGCTCGATAGATCTCCTCCACCGCAAGATCAAATCGCACAATTCGGACACAATTGGGCCGCCGCACCAGGTCGCCACCTAGCCGAACGGACAGCCTCGATGTCGCCCTTGTCAAGATCGAACAAGGCTTACAGGCGGTCTAGACTTGCTATCAAGACTGTCGTTGGTCGCACCACATCCCACGACGCCTGCCAGCGGGTCAGGAAGGGCAGAGCATCTTCGAGAGCATCCCCTCACCACACCGCTGGTCGAGGTCCGAGCCGCATGCGGCGACCATCGGGACAATGAGCAGTAGACCGAGAATGCGTAGCACACGCGACCATGAAACGGCCCGGTGTGCCAGCATAGGCGGATGACGACAGCCGGCGCCTCCCCCGAACTCGGCGACTACATGGACGAGGACGCCAGGGTTCGTCGGCTTCTCGACGCCCAAGCGAAGGCAGAGCAACTCTTCGCCGAGATCACCGAGCGCGGGATGATCCGACCGGGTGTGGGCGAACGGGAACTGTCTAACAAGATCCGCGACCTCGCCGCCGACATGTTCGGCGTGACCCGGCACTGGCACAAGCGGATCGTGCGCGCAGGCGAGAACACCCTGCAGACCTACCGCGCCAATCCGCCGGACCGCATCCTCGCCGACGACGAAATCCTTTTCCTGGACTTCGGCCCGATCTTCGACGAATGGGAGGCCGACTTCGGCCGTACGTTCGTCCTCGGCGATGACCCGACAAAACATGCGTTGCGCGCATCGCTGAGCCAGGTGTGGGAGGCCGGACGCGAGCACTTCCGCGCCCACCCCGACATCACCGGAGCGCAGCTCTATGACCGCGTGGTCGAACTGTCCCGTGAGGCGGGCTGGGAGTTCGGCGGCGACATCGCCGGGCACCTCGTTGGCGAGTTCCCGCACGAGAATATCGATGCCGCCGAGATCGAGAGCTACATCGCCCCCGGTTCCGACGGACCGATGCGTCGCACCGACCGCGCCGGCCGGCAATGCCACTGGATTCTCGAGGTGCACCTGGTGACCCCGGACCGCCGGTTCGGCGGCTTCTCCGAGGAGCTGCTCGACCTCCCCTGAGGTCCTTCAGGACGCGACGCGCCCCGACCCCTGCGTGACGCGGTCGATCCCGAGATGGTCCCGCAGCGTCGTACCGGTGTAGTCGGCGCGAAAACTCCCGCGCTCCTGCAGGATGGGCACCACTTCGTCGACGAAGCGGTCGAGCCCGCCGGGCGTGATGTGCGGGACCAGGATGAAGCCGTCGCTGACATCATTCTGGACGAAATCGTCGAGGCGCGCGGCGACGGTCCGCGCACTGCCGACGAAGGCCTGCCGTCCGGTCACCTCGATGATGAGCTCGCGGATCGACCAGTTCTTGGCCTCGGCGCGCTCGCGCCATTCCCGCGCGGTCTGCAGCGGATCACGGTAGGAGCGCACACTGGCCCGTCCGCGGGCAATGGTGTGTTCGCCGACCAGAGGATCGCATTGAGGCAGCGGACCGTCGGGGTCGACGTCGGACAGATCCCGGTTCCATACCTGTTCCAGGAAACGCAACGCAGTGGCGCCGCTGACTTGTGCGAGACGCACCTCGTGAGCGACGTCGGCTGCCTCGGCGTCGGTATCGCCCAACACGAATGTGGCGGCCGGCAGGATCAGCAGCTGCTCACGCCGACGCCCATACCTGGCCAGTCGGGACTTGACGTCACGGTAGAACTCACGGCCCTCCTCGAAGGCGCTGTGCCGGGAGAAGATCGCGTCAGCCTTCGCCGCGGCGAATTCGCGCCCCTCCTCGGAGTCACCGGCCTGGAAGATCACCGGCCGACCCTGCGGGCTACGTGGCACCGAGAATCGTCCCTCGATGTCGAATTGCTCACCGCGGTGCTCGAATTCGCCGACCGCGCCGTCGCGCAGGAACCGGCCGGACTCCTTGTCGGCGACGATCTCGTCGCCACGCCAGGAGTCCCACAGCTCGATCGCGGTGTCGAGGAACTCCTTGGCCCGCGAATAGCGTTGGGAGCTCGGCAGATATCCGCCCCGACGGAAGTTCTCGCCGGTGAACTCGTCCCACGAGGTGACCACGTTCCAGGCGGCACGCCCGTCGGTGAGGTGATCGAGGCTCGCGAATTGCCGAGCCACCTCGTAGGGCTCGTTGAAGGTGGAGTTGATGGTGCCGGTCAGGCCGAGCCGCTCGGTGACGGCTCCGAGTGCGGCGAGAATCGAAAACGTGTCCGGGCGCCCGACGACGTCGAGGTCGTAGATGAGGCCGTTCTGCTCCCGCAGCCGCAACCCCTCGGCGAGGAACAGGAAGTCGAATTTGCCACGTTCGGCGGTCCGGGCGAAATGTTCGAAGGACTCGAATTCGATGTGACTGCCCGAGGCGGGATCGCTCCACACCGTGGTGTTGTTGACGCCGGGAAAGTGCGCGGCGAGATGAATTTCCTTGCGGGGTGCGGTCATGGCGGTCTCCGATCAGGCTGCGTAGCGGTTGGCGGGGCGGGTGAGGCCGAGATGTCCGCGGAGGGTGTCGGCGGTGTACTCGGTACGGAAACGCCCGCGGCGACGCAACTCCGGGACCAGGCGGCCGGTGATGGCGAGCAGGTCGTCGGGCAGCACTGCTGGGCGCAACCGCACCCCGGCAAGCTCGTGTCCTGGGTCGGCGCCGGCGGGCACAAGCTCCTCGATGAGGTCGGCGAGACCGGCGACGGTCCCTATGAAGATCGGTGCATCGCTGCGCAATTCGGTGCCCGCGAACTCGTCGAGTCGCGCCGCTCGGGCCGTCGCCTCGGCGCCGGTGGCGCCGAGGATGACGAGTAGATCATCGAACACCCGCACGGGATCGGCACGCCCCGCCGACACCCGGACGGCGTCGATCTCGGCGACGGTCGCGGCCGCTGCCCTCGCGTCGGGCGCGGTGATGAATCCGAGGTCGGCGACGCGGCCGATCAGGTCGTAGGCCGAACTGTTGTGTCCGAGTGCAGCGATGGGCGGTTGTCCTTGTGGGGGGCGGGGGGTGATCGACGGTCCTCGCACACTGAAGTATTCGCCCTCGAAGTCGATGTAGTGCAGTTTGTCGCGGTCGATGAAGCGGCCGGTGGCGGCATCGCGGATCTCGGCACCGTCTTCCCACGAATCCCACAGTCGGCGCAGTACTTCGGCGTAGTCGGCGGCCTCGGTGAACAGCGCGTCGAGGATCACCGGGTCGGGATCTCCGGGCACGAGGTCGGGCAGCGTACGACGGCCGAACAACCGCGCGTCGGCGGCCGATCCGTCCACTCGCAGTTGCACCCCGGCACGTCCGTGTGCGACGTAGTCGAGGGTGGCGATCGCCTTGGCGGTGTGGAACGGTTCGGTATGGGTCGTGATCGCCGCGGGGATCACGCCGATCGCACGTGTGGTGGGCGCCACGCGGTTGGCGACGAGTACCGCATCGAGCCGGCCACGGACCCGATCGGTCCGATTGTCGGGGCGTAGCGGATCATCGCGCTGCAGTCCGAGTCCGTCGTCGATGGTGACCAGGTCGAGGGCAACGGATTCGGCTTTGCCCACCAGATCGGCCCAGTAACGACCGGTGAGCAGTTCGGTGGGGCGCGCACCGGGTTCTCGCCACGCGCCGGGGTGCCAGCCGGTATCGGACAAGGCGACGGCCAGGTGGATCTGATCAGGCATTAGCGGACTCCTTGGGGAGGTTGGTGGCGGAACCCTGGGTATGGCCCGCTTCGGGGATGGCGGCGAGGAGCGCACGGGTGTAGCCGTGGCGCGGGTCGTCGAAGACCTCCTCGACCGTCCACTCTTCGACAATGCGTCCGGCACGCACATGACCGCCGCTCTGCGCCAGCCACGGTTTCAGATCGCCGCTTCCGGGTACCTGGTCGGTCAGTGAGTCGACGATCTGACGGGCCACGTAGATCGTCTGGTCGGTGGTGCTCTGGGCGGAATCGGAGCAGGTGGGCGCGTCGGAGAGGCCGTAGCGCAGCGCGCCGCCGGAGACCGCCGGGCCGGCTTCGTCGGACTGCGAGGAGCCCCCGCCACATGCGTCGAGACCGAGTACGGCCAGCGCGGCCACGGTTGTCGTCGCGGTTCGGGCGACTGTGGTGGTCATGCCACGCATCAGATGAGTCCCCACTCCTTGGCGAGGAGTTCGTGCGAGCGCAGGCGGTCAACGTGATCGTGGGTGACCGAGGTGATCACGAGTTCGTCTGCATCGGTGAGTCTTCCAAGCGCAGCCAAGCGCTCGACGACGGTGTCGGGGCTGCCCACGAACTGGGTCTCGAGGCGGTCGGCGACCAGTGCGCGCTGCGCGTCGTCCAGCGGTGGCGTGGTTGCCGGATCCGGGTACTCGACGGCGCCGTGGCCACTGCGGATGCTGTACACCCAGTGCCCGTAGGTGGAGGCGAGATGGCGCGCGGTGTCGTCGTCCTCGGCGACCACCACATCGGCCGAGACCACCACGTACGGTTCGGCGAGTACCGCCGACGGCCGGAAGGCGGCGCGATAGGCCTGCACCGCTTCGAGCGTCGTGCCAGGGCTAACGTGGTAGTTGGCGACGAACGGAAGTCCGCGCGCGCCGGCCACCTGCGCGCTCTGGCCCTTGCTGCTGCCGAAGATCCAGAGCTCGACGTCGGCGCCCTCACCGGGCACCGCATGTAGTTCGAGACCGGACGGACTGCGATAGGTGCCCTCGAGCAAAGCAGCGATGTCGGCGACCTGCTCGGCAAAATCGGGGGTCTGCGCACCGGGCTGGGCGAGCACCTCGAAGCTGCGTGCCAGACGCGAATTCGCCAGCAACGCCGACACGTCGAATGGATCGGGGATCACCACACCGTCGACGACACGACTCGGGCCGGGAAGCCTCGGCAAGGTCGCCGCAGGAGTCGAAGGCGCGGGTGCCGAAGCCGTGGGTGCCGCCCTGACCGCTTCCGCGCGCCGCTGACCGGAGCGTCCGAGACCCAGGTCGATACGGCCGGGGTGGAAGGCGTCGAGCAGTCCGAAGGACTCGACGACCGAGGCCGCGGTCGTTTGGCCGATCTGAACCGCCGCCGACCCGACCCGGATGGTGGTGGTGGCGCCGGCGATCTGACCGATCAGGACGGCCGGATTGGAGCCGGCCACCGCGACGAAGTGATGTTCGGCGACCCAGTAACGGCGATAGCCCCACTGCTCAGCGTGCTGCGCGAGGTCAATCGTGTTGGCCAGTGCGGCAGCTGGATTGGAGCCCTCACTGATCGGCGCGAGATCGAGCACGGACAACGGTGCATGGTCATGAAATGGCACGAGCAAACTCCCATCGGTCCCGGCGTTAGCACCCTCCTCTGGGGTTGCTGCGACGTCGACGAGCCGGGTCTCTCGGTCGCTCGAGATGGTCGATTCACGGTAGGTCGACAGCGCGGCACACGGCAAGAAAGTCAGGAGCTGCCCGGGCATGTCGACGGCGTCCGGACGTGTACGCGGCACATACTTTCGGTCACCGTGGGATTAACCCGCTCGCCGGGACGGTCCGACGACCCGACCCGGTACGCGGGAGAGACCGTGACCGTCGAGCACCAGTACGGATCGGCGACGATTCCGAGCGATCGGGCCAAGGTCGTGACCGTCGTTGTCACCTAGCCGGGTTCGCTGATACGCCTCGGAGTTCCGATCACCGCGTAGTTCCTCGCACATCAGTGTTCGGGTCCCAACAGTCGCTTCGCCTCTACGCCGGAGCACTCGTCGACAGTTGTCACCTATGACCTGGAGGCCGGTACACCCGACGTCGCCATACTCGCGCGGTTCGCCCGCAGGTGGCCCTCGCCGGGTAATGCCCGATCGTGCGGCCTATGACCGTCTGACGCAGATCGCCCCGACGATCCCGGTGATGGCCACCGACACTGTCACCGACAGCTGGCAGGACGTGATGACGACAGCCGGCCGGATCTTCGGGAAGCAACAGCAGGCCGAGTAGGCCGTCAGCGAACTCGCGCAGTAGGTCGCGGCGACCAAAGGCTACATACCAGGCGAGCCAGGGCAAGTCGTTCAGGTTCGGACAGTTGACACCCCAGAATCAGTTCGGTGTGGTGACCAGCACGAGACCGGCCGCTCCGCGCGACTGCTCGCCGAACCCGGACTGGTTCTCGACTCGGCGGTCGCGAGTCTCGCACCTGGTGGTGCGCGCGCGACCGTGTCTCCCGAACGTATCTACCCAGGACAGTTCAGATAGACCAGGTACAAGAACAGCCAGGCGAGGTTGACCGGAGAACTCGATGTGCCTCGACGTGCCTGGAAACGGCACGCGGGCGACCGCCGAGTACCGCGAGAGCGTCGCCATCGAACCCTTGTCGCAGTGGGAGGACGGCTTTCGTGCCCGACGGCTACCGTTGAGTCGAGCGGTGATGGTGCCGGCGGGGTACCGCGCGGACTGATAGGCCGTCGGGCCTGACCCGGCACCCCGTCGAGTGCATCATGTCGCCGACGACGAACACCTCAACGTGGCCGGGCAGGCTGAGATCGGGCCGCACCCTGACTCGTCCGGCGCGGTCGGTCTCGGGCCCCACTTTGTTCGGCGAGGTGTCGGTCCAGCGGGCTGGCCGTGACACTCACCGACCGTTACCTCGAGCGCATGTACGTCGTCGTATTCCACTGCGGCAGCGATCTTCTCGTTCCGCGGGCGCGGGTAGTACACGTTGGTGGCGCAGACGCCCGGAGAAGCGTGAGAAGGCGCTCACCATAGCCCCCGCGTGCAGATGTTCACAATCCGCCCGGCTCCGCACTCGACCATCCCGGGTAGCAGAACCAGCGAGAGTTGGACGGCGGCAGAGTAGTTCAGTGACACCGTCCGCTGATGGTCATGCGGTGAAACAGTGGAGTCGAGCGCAGATCGCCGGATCGAGCGTCCCGCGTTGTTCACCAGAACATCGATCCGCCCATCACCGAGTTCGTCGATAAGTGTTGCCCCCCAGCCTCGTCGGACAGGTCGGCAACGATGTGATCACACCCGGTCTCGGCGGCCAATGACCCATAGTTCATCGGAGTGCCGGGCAACGGCGATGAGAGGGCATACCGAGCGCGGTGAGCGCTCGGTACCGCTTAGCGCCCGATCCCCACCGAGGCAGCGGTCACCAACAACGTTGGCCTGGAGACGTCGCGACCGCATTCACCACGAGGCGACTACTCTACGAGCGCCGAGCGCAGCTTGGCGTCGGTGTGCTTGATCGCCTGGGCCGCGAACGGATCCATGATCGCGCCCAGCGCTTTTCCGGCCAGACCTCCGGGCAGGATGTACTCGAATTCGGCGTCGACCTTGGTACCGCCCGCATCCAGGTCGGCAAAGCGCCAAGTGGTATTGGCCTGGAACCCCTCGATGGCCTTGAGCACGATGAGTTCGTTCTCCACCCACTCGACGGTCTCGACAGTGGACTTCAGCGTCTTGGGACCCGCCTTGATCGCGACATCGAATACCGATCCCTTACCGCTGGTGAGATCTGTCCGCGGAGTGAACTGATGAACCCCGAACATGTACTCCGGAACGTTTTCGTAGTCGTTGATATAGGCGAACACGCGGTCGCGTGCCACCTCGATCGTGGACGAATGGCGCACCACACTCATTGGTCTGGACCTCCCCTGTCGACATGAGCTAGACCCGCCGGTGACGGCAGGTCATGCAGCCCACAGTAAGCGGTCGGTTTGCAGGCCCGGCACGCAACCCGCCGGCCCGGCGTGGTTCGGCCGGGTGGGTACGGACGCGACCTCGTCGAATTCATTATCGCCAGCCGTTCGATGGCCGCGGCCGATCCGGCACTCGACGTTCATGACCTCGCGGCGCACGCACCCCCAGACGAGTGAGCCGACCTCAGCAACGGCGAGTGATCCGAGAAGCCGGACGATTGAGTCCGGACGTGCGTCACATCGAGCATTGCGGCGGTCAACCGCCGACCGCGAGCGAGATCTTGCGCAGTAACGCCGCGAGGGTCGCCCGTTCCCGGTCGGTCAATGCCGCCAGTGCGTCCTCGTCGTCACGCAGGCGGCGTGGCAACTCGGCATCGACGAGCCTGCGGCCGGCCTCGGTGGGCCACAGCAGCACGACCCGCCCGTCTCGCTCGGACTTCTTGCGCTCCAAAAGCCCTCGCCGAGAGAGGCTTTCACTAATTTTGGTGATCGATGCACCACTGAGTGTCGTCGTCGAGACGACCTCACTGGCTCGCAGCGGCCGCCGAGCGCGCACCAGTGCACCGAGGACATCGAACTCCGATCGACCAATTCCGTGCTCCTCGAGATTGCGGTCGAGTTGGGCATTGGAGATCGCAGCGATCCGCTGGACCCGACCGAAAACGCCAATGGGGGCGACGTCGACATCAGGAAAGGTCTGCGCCCACTCCTCGATGATTCGGTCGACCAGGTCGCGGGGGCCCGCTTCCCGGGCTGCGTCGGCGGCATCGGTCACGCGGCTCATCGTAGCTGCGATCCCATACTTTACTAATAAAATAGTGATAAATTATCTCTATGCGCACGGACTCTCCCCACCCCGTTCTGCCCGCTCGCCCCTCACGCCGGGCCGCACTGCGCCATGCGGTGAGCGCGCACGCGTGGCGGGATGCGTTGTCGGTGGACACCAGCCGGATCAGTTACGCCGCATCACTGCGGGTGGGTATGGCCGTCGGAGTGGTCCTGGTGATCGGCGGAGTGACCGGCTGTCGAGACATCGCCGGCTTTGCCGCCCTCGGCACGCTCGTCTCCGCCTTCTGCCGGAGCGACCCCTATCCGCAGCGTGCGGGCCGACTCGGAGTGCTTGCCGTCGCAATCACCACGGCCGTCGGTATCGGTGCTGTGCTAGGCGCATACTCCGGATCGTTCATGGTCGAGATCGGCGTGATCTCGGCCCTCGCCGGTGCCGCCGCCTATCTTGTGTCGGCGCTGCACATCGTCGGCCCGGGCGGCATCATCTTCGTCTTCGCGGCGACCGGGGCGGCCGGCTTCGCGGGCGATCTCTCCGATGTCGGCTGGGCTGTCGCGGCCACCGCCCTGGGCTCGGCGATCGGCCTGCTCGCCGCGTTGGCACCCCACCTGATCGCGATGTCGACTCGTCGTGGCCACACCGAGGTCCCCGGATCAGCTACGCGGGAATCCCTGTGGACGCAACTGTCCGGAGGTCACTTCTCACACACCCGACACCATCTGCTGATCTCGGCAGCACGCATCGCGGTGGCCGCTGCGGCGGCCGCGGGACTCGCCGCAGCGGCCGGGCTCGCGCACCCGATGTGGGCCGCGATGGGGGCGATGGCCGCCATGCAGGGGGTGAGCTATCACCACACCGTCAGTCGTGGGGTGGCCCGATTGCTCGGCAATATCGGCGGCGCGGCGATCGCCGCGGTGTTGCTCGCACTGCCCCTCGGATATTGGGGCGCGGTAACGGCCATCGTGGCTCTGCAGACCTGCGCGGAGGTCTTCTCCACCGTCAATTATGCGATGTGTTCGCTGGCGGTGACGCCGATGGCATTGCTGCTCACCGGGCTGGGCGCGGGCCTATCACCGGAGATGGCGGTCGATCGAGTACTCGACACCGGCATCGGCATCGTCGTGGGAATCGGGGTCGCCGCGCTTGCCATCACCTCGCGTGACCTGCACACAACAGGAAACCGAACCGAGTTTTCATGTACGTCACATTGACGCAACGATGCGGGTACCTGTCACTCATAGCTTCGTATCGCTCGTACAACGCCCCGGCCCGGCCACGACACCCAGTCGACGATCCGGGGCACGAACCCAGGAGTACCCCATGAGTGGCAGCATGTCGCGCCGTCAGGCCATCGAGGCCGTGACCACCTACGAGATGGAGACCGACGGCTTCCCCGAGCCGTTGGCCGACACCTTCGGCCGAAACGTCTTCACCCTGTCGGTGATGAAATCGCGTCTCCCCAAGCACGTATTCAAGGCCGTGTCGGCCACCATCGACAAGGGCGCCCCACTGGACCCGACTCTCGCCGACTATGTCGCCTCGGCGATGAAGGACTGGGCGATCGAGAAGGGCGCCTCGCACTACGCCCACGTCTTCTACCCGCTCACCGGATTCACCGCTGAGAAGCACGATTCGTTCCTCGAGCCCGACGGCTCCGACGGTTCGCTCGCCGAATTCCAGGGCAAGACGCTACTGCAGGGCGAGCCGGATGCGTCATCGTTCCCCAATGGCGGTCTGCGCGGCACCTTCGAGGCCCGCGGCTACACCGGGTGGGACGTCACCAGCCCCGCCTACATCCTCGAGAACCCCAACGGCAACACGCTGTGCATTCCCACGATCTTCATCTCGTGGACCGGTGAGGCCCTCGACAAGAAGACGCCGCTGCTGCGCAGCCAGCAGGCCATGAGCAAGCAGGCCATGCGACTGTTGAAGTTGTTCGGCCACAAAGACGTCGACACCGTCGTCTCCTATGCCGGAGCCGAGCAGGAATACTTCCTGATCGACCGTCACTTCTATTTCGCCCGACCCGACCTGATGACCACCAACCGCACCCTGTTCGGCGCGAAGCCGTCCAAGGGCCAGGAGTTCGACGACCACTACTTCGGGTCCATCCCGGATCGTGTGCTGGCGTACATGATCGAGCTCGACCGCGAGTTGTTCAAGCAGGGCATCCCGGCCAAGACGCGGCACAACGAGGTCGCGCCCGGCCAGTTCGAATTGGCACCGGTCTTCGAGAAGTCCAATCTCGCCCATGACCATCAGCAGCTGATGATGACGACGATGAAGAAGGTCGCCGAACGCTACGGCATGGTATGTCTGATCCACGAGAAGCCCTTCGCCGGCGTCAACGGCTCGGGTAAGCATGTCAACTTCTCGCTGGGTAACAGCAATCAGGGCAACCTACTTAATCCGGGCGACACCCCGCACGAGAACGAGCAGTTCCTGGTGTTCTGCGCCGCCATCATCCGCGGTGTGCACAAATACGGTGGCCTCCTGCGTTCGTCGGTCGCCACGGCGTCCAACGACCACCGCCTCGGTGCCAACGAGGCACCGCCCGCGATCATCTCGATCTTCCTCGGCGAGCAACTCGCCGACGTCTTCGACCAGATCGCCAAGGGCGGGGCCAAGGAGAGCAAGCAGAGCGGCGTCCTCGAACTCGGCGTAGACACCCTGCCTCCGCTCAAGGCCGACGCCGGCGACCGCAACCGCACCAGCCCGTTCGCCTTCACCGGCAACCGATTCGAGTTCCGTGCGCCCGGCTCCAACCAGTCAATCTCTGACCCGATGGTCGCCATCAACGCGATGCTCGCCGATTCACTGGACTACGCGTGCACCTTCCTGGAGACGGAGACCGCCGCGGGCACGGAGTTCGATGCCGCGGTGCAGAAGTTGCTCGAGGCGATCGTCACCGATCATGGCAAGGTCGTGTTCAACGGCGACGGCTACTCCGATGCGTGGCAGGAAGAGGCGGCCGCTCGTGGTCTGCTGAATCTGCGCACCACCGTCGACGCGATGGCCCAGCTCGACGAACCGGAGATCAAGGAACTGCTGTCCAAGTACGGCATCCTGTCCGAGCGGGAGCTCAAGGCCCGCAAGGAGGTCGTGCTCGAGCAGTACGCGCTTGCGCTGCTGGTCGAGGCCAAGGAAACCCTGGAGATCGCCAAAACGATGATCCTGCCGGCCGCGACTCGCTACATGGGCGAGTTGGCGTCCACCGCAGCGAGCCTGAAGGCCGCGGGCATCGACATGGAAACCCCGGCGTTGTTGGCAATGACCACCTCGGTCAAGGTGCTGAACAAGAACATGGACGCCCTCGAGGAGGCCATCGCCGGCTTCCACGGCGACACCGTCGAAGCGGAGTCGGAGTACGCGCTCACCTCGCTCATCCCGGCGATGGCCGAGGTCCGGAACGCGGCGGACAAGCTCGAGACCATCGTCGCCGACGATCTGTGGCCGCTGCCGACCTACAACGAGATGCTCACGATCCTGTGATCGCCTCGTCCCGAGTCACGTCGTACTGATCCACTCTGCAGCCCGCATGTGCCCGCCGGGATTCGTCCCCGGCGGGCACGTGTGTATTCATCGGCCGGGCCGTAGATGCGAGGTATAGACCAGCTCACCGAATTTCGACCGCGACGACCCGGCGACCTCCACTGGTGGTGGCGCCGCCATTTCGCGCCCGGTAGTGGTCAGGCTCCTGCCTACCCCCGGCGGTCACGATGCACCCTTGCTCCGACTGTCAAATGGACAGGCGCACGTACCGAGCCTCGAAACCTCCTGAGCTACCGCCATTTGCACGGACCGACCGCGCGGGCGGATTCGGGGTGGCACCTCAACCGGGAACCGCTCATCCCGGGGGAGTCGAGGATCTCGGGTGCGGCGGGCTTCACCCTCGTGGCAGAGCAATCCACACCGCGACTCAGAGCGGCTGCGCGCGCCGGACCTGATCGGCGGCTCGGGCCGCGTCGAGGTCGACGTCTGCGGTGATCACCGCCGGTCCAACCCGGAGGACCCCCGAGGTCAATGGCCGGGCGCGCAATCCGCCGCGCCCGATGAGGGCCTTACGCACGCCGGCGCCGGCCGTGGCGTCCATCCAGGAACACGGATGTGCCGGCCGGCCACCAAGGAACCGGATGGGCCCGTCGTCGGTGTCGACCACGAATTCGACGCCCCGCAGCGGATCGAGTTCGAGACCGCGCACGACGATGTTGCGCCGGGCCAGCACCGGATCGGCGTCGCCGGCCGCGGCCTGCCACGCCTCTATCGCGAGAAAGGTCACTGCGGCCTCGGTGTGCGCACACACGCCGAAGAACCGGTCGCCGCGAATCCCTTTGTCGGCGACCACATCGACGTGGTCGAGGGTGTGTGTCGCCACGTCGCCGGCGGGACCCTCCTTGGGCCGGCCGAAGTAGGCGTGTCGGGGTGAGACAACCAGCAACTCGATCTCGACGTGGTATCGCACCCCACCCAGCGTAGGCGCACCGAGTTACGCGCTACCCCCGATCCTCCGGCGGGATGTAGTGCAACCCTCGGAACACCGCGCTGCCGGCAAACACCGAGGCATCGAGATCGACCCCGCGATGCCTGGCCATCCGCAACGCGAGTCGCAGCAGCATCTTGATGTCGCGCGGGGTGATGTCGGGGAAGCCGCCGACGAGGTCGTCGAGTAGATCCTCTCCGAGAATGACGTCGTTGCCCGCGGCGAGGATCTGCCACACCTGGCGCGCGTCCTTGGGTCCGGGTGGCTGGTACTCGATAACCGCTGCACACCGCGCGAGGATTGCCTCGTCGACGCCGTCGATCCGGTTGGTGGTGAGGAACAGCAGTCCATCGAAGTACTCGAGGGTGCGCAGGAATTCGGCGACGATCGCGTTCTGGGACAGGTCCATTCCGCGTTCCATGACGAACACGTCGGCCTCGTCGAGCAGCAGCACCGCATCCCACCGTTTGGCGCGGTCGAAGATCACCTCGAGGTTCTTGCGCACCAATTCCGCTGTCACACCGAGTGATCCGGAGTGAATCGAGTACAGCGGACGTGCGGTGACCTCGGCGTAGACCTCGGCGGTCAGTGTCTTGCCGACGCCGGGGCGCCCCTTGGCCAGGATCACGTTGCCCGCCGATTTTCCGTCGATGATATCGCCGGTGAACACCGAGATGTCGGTGGTGAGGATGCTCAGGAGTTCCCGCTGATCGTCGGGCAGCACCAGCTTGTCCTGCAGGTGGGCGTCATAAACGTAGTCGACCAAGTCGCCGGTGTTGACGTCCAGGAAATCCTGTGCAACCACATCGAACACGCGGACTGCGGTGATCACCGGTACCGGCCCGTACTCATCGGAGCCGAACAGGATCGACGGCGCCACCATGCGCAGCGCCGCGATTTCGCTCGGTGCGACGTCGTGGACCACCTTGCGGTTCTCCCGCTTGTTGGGCGCCCGGTAGTCATCGGTGCGGATCACCCGGCCGGTGTAGCGGTACTGCTTACCGAACCCGTCGTCGATGATCCGTTGATACTTCTCACGGCGAGTCTGATACTCCGCCTTGAGTTCCGGGGTTTCCTTGTAGGCGCCGCCGGCGGCCAGGACGTCACCGGGGGTCTTGCCGACCACCTCGGTCTCCTCGAGGTAGAGCACCTTCGGTGCGCGCGACGGACGCTTCACCGTGGCGTTGTCGGCCTCCATGGTGAACTTGATCCGCGGACCGTGGGTGCGGTCGGCGTGTTCGAGAGTCAGGTCCATGACAAGGTACGGATGCAGATAACCATCGGATTCACGGACGTAGAGCCAACCGTCGATGAGGTCGTGGCGCAGGAAGGTTCGGAAGATTTCGGTCGCCGCGTCGATGTGCGGGATGCGCGGGAAGCTACCGGCGCGAGCCGAGATGATCGCAGTGACCGCCCTGGCGAAGGAGTCCTCGCCTGCACCACCGGCGGTGTCGACGAGATCGGCGAGTGCCGCGTCGGTGAGATCGCGATCGGTGATCCCGATCTCGGCCGAACGCCACGAACCCGCCTGTGCGCGTACCGCTGCGAGGTCCGGTGACGAGGTGGCCGCGACAACGGCGGTGGGCGCGACGAGCACCGGGGACTCCTTCGCTTGGTATGAGGGTCGGGTTTCCGCCTGCTATCAGGCCTCAGGATCGAGGACGAAATCGTATTCGGTGACGTAGCCCTCGCCGTTCGGGTTGTCCTTGACATCGAGCATCAGTTCGGGCTTGACCGCCGAGGCGATGTCGTCTGCGTTGTGCGGGTCGCCGGGGAAGTAGAGCTGCGAGGTGATCAGCTGATGGCCGGGCGCGCTGACCTTGAAGTGCAGGTGAGCCGGACGCCAGGCGTGCCAGCCGGCAGCGGCGATGAGCTGGCCGCATGCACCGTCGGTAGGGATCATGTACGGTGCCGGACGCAGCGTGTGAATCTCGAAACGCCCGTCCTCGTTGGCGATCCAGGTACCACGCAGGTTCCACTCGGGCAGGCCAGGGGCGAACTGCGAGTAGAAGCCGAGATCATCGGCGTGCCACAGTTCCAGGCGGGCACCGGCGAGCGGGGCGCCGTCGACGGCGCGCACCTGCCCGGCGAAGACCAGCGGATCACCGGGCTCGTCGTCGCGCATGGGAATGGTTCCGTTCCAAGGCAACTCGGGCGATCCCTCGACGTAGTAGGGGCCCTCGATGGTGCCCTTGCTGCCCTCGCGGTGCTCGTTGGCGACCTCCTCCACCGAGTGCTCGATCCACACGTCGAGGAACAGCGGCCACTCACCGTCGGCGCCGACCTTGATCAGCCACGCCTTGAGCGCGTTGTACTCCTCGTAGGACACCTTGTCCTCGAGGACGATGTCGTTGATTCCCTTGATCACCTTGCTGGCAAGATAATTCACGCGCGCGGTGTCGATGACGCCGGAGCGGCCGCCAGTGGTGGCCATGCGCTCGGCGAAACGCGCCGACGCGTTCGCGCCGGATTCGGCGGCCTTGGCGTTGACCTCGGTGTCGAAGCTGGTATCGGTCATGATGGGTACTCCTTGTTGATGGGCTGGGTTGATGGGCTGGGTTGATGGTGGTGGGATTCTTGGGCTTAAGGGTGATCAACCCGCGTTGATGTCGGAGGGGTGGGTGGCCAGCGGGGTCACCGAAATATCCATATAGGCGAAGAGCGGGAGTCCGGACAAGATCATGTGCAACTCATCGTGGTCGGCCACGTCGAAGATCGAGTAATTGGAGTATTCGCCGACGATCCGCCAGATGTGCGGCCACTTGCCCGACCGTTGCAGCTCCTGTGAATACGCCTTTTCACGCGCCACCGTGTCGGCCCGCACCTCGGGGTCCAGATCGTGCGGGATGTTGACGTCCATCCGGACGTGATAGAGCATGCGCGTCTCCTATCGGTCGACTCGGTAGCGGGCGAGTTTGTCGGGGTCGATCTCGATGCCGATGCCGGCGTTCGGGCTGGTGTGCAGGTACCCGTCCCGGATCTGTAGGGGTTCGGCGAGCATGTCGTCGCTCATGTCGAGGAAATTCGATAGTTCGCCTGCGTATCGGGAGGTCAGTTCGTGGGCCGCCCCGAATGCCAGGGTGCATGCGGTGCCTACCTGACCGTCGATCTGATTGCCCATCACCACGTCGATGCCGAGTCCCTCGGCGAGGTGATGTACCCGCTGTGACCACGTGAAGCCGGTGCGGGCGGTCTTGATGCTGATCGCGGTGGCCGAGCCGCCGAGTATCTCGCGGGTGACGTCGGCGGCGGTGGGCACCGACTCGTCGGCGATGACCGGGACGTCGAGGTGCTCGACGAGCCAGCGCCGACCGACGACATCGTCGGCGGGGCACAGTTCCTCGGCGAAGAGCAGATCGAGGTCGGCCATCTCTTTCATGGCGCGCAACGACTCCGACGACGACCAGCCGCGGTTGCCGTCGACGTAGAGTTCGATCTCATCGCCGAATCGCTCACGCAATGCGCGGACGACTGCGGTGTCGAGGGCGATCGGCCGGCGCCCGACCTTGACCTTGAAGGTCGCGATCCCGTAGTTCTCGCGCATCTTCTCGGCCTCGGCGACCATGGTGGCCGGCTCATCGAAGCCGAGCATATGACTGACCCGCAGACGATCGGTGTAGCGGCCGAGCAGGTCGGTCACCGGCATCTGCAGGGTCTTACCCAATGCGTCCCAGATCGCCATGTCCACAGCGGCTTTCGCGGTCGGATTGCCGACGGTCCGGTTGAGACGGGCGACCATCATCTCGCGGTCGAGCAGCGTGAGCCCGGCCAGTTGCGGGGCAAACACGGTCTCGATGACGGCGACGATTCCGCGCTGGGTCTCGCCGTAGGTGAACGGACGCGGGGGTGCCTCGGCGACGCCGACGACCCCGTCGTCGGTGTGGACGCGAACCAGGACGTGCTCGGCGACGGACACCTCCCCGGAGGCGAACCGCAAGGGTTTGCGGTAGGGAATGGCGAACGGGATCGCCTCGATCTCGAGGATTTTCACGGGTTCTCTCCCAGCGAGGCGGACGAGGCAAGCACGGCGGACAGATCGAAGGCGTTGCTGATCACCCGGGCCACCGATTCGACGACCGTATTGGTCTCCGCGGAGTTCCAGGCCAGGGCTACTTCGGTGCTGCCGGCGTCGGCGAGGTCGCGGATCACCAAGCCCTCCATGGGAAGCGCGCGGACCGAGGCCGGCAGCACGGCGACTCCCAGACCCGCCGCGACGAGCGCGAGCAGGACCGGGGTGCCCGAGGCCTCATGCGCACGTTGCGGCACAAAACCGGCCCGGCGGCAGGCCCGCAGCGTCGCGTCGTTGACCGCGGAGTCACGGCTGTCGTACATGACGAATGGCTCGTTGCGCAGATCGGTGGTGGCGATGACGGGTTCGACGGCGAGTCGGTGATCGGCGGAGACCACCAGAACCACCGACTCGACGTCGATGGTGCGCAGCTCGATGCCGTCACCGACCACCGGTGGGCGCAACACACCGAGGTCGATCTCGCGCGACTGCAGCGCCGCGCATTGCATCGGGGTGAGCATGTCGGAGGAGATCTGCAGCTCCACGTCCGGCAGAGCCTGCTTGACCGCGCGCGCGATTCGCGGCAGGTGCGAGAAGGCGGCGATGCCGGTCAGTCCCAGACGCACCAGCCCGCTGCGTCCGGCCGCGATACGCCGTACACCGTCCATGGCCGCATCAACGTCGTCGAGGATGCGTGCGGCCTCTCCCCGCAGGTATTCCCCTGCCGGAGTCAACGCCACCTGACGTGTAGTGCGGGCGAAGAGGATGACGTCGAGCTCGGATTCGAGCTGGCGGATCGCGTACGACAGCGCCGGCTGAGCGATGTGGAGCATCGCGGCTGCCTGCCCGAAGTGGCAGGTCTCGGCGACGGCGGCGAAGTACCGGAGATGACGGAACTC
Source organism: Gordonia oryzae (assembly GCF_003797185.1). Lineage (GTDB taxonomy): Bacteria > Actinomycetota > Actinomycetes > Mycobacteriales > Mycobacteriaceae > Gordonia > Gordonia oryzae. The sequence goes on along the minus strand of NZ_RKMH01000025.1, from coordinate 5,429 downwards.
CATGTCGTCCTCCTTCCCTGTCTCGAGTGAACGAACCTTGATCAATCGGTCGCATGTGATCGACACCACGCATCAATCACGGTAGAGCCGCGATCCATACGAGACAAGGACAAGAATTCAGCCGATTGAGCGCCATCATTTATCAATCGGATGCCTAATCAGGACTGGGGTTAATGCGGGTGTGATGGGTGACACGCGATGCGAGAGTCGACGCACAGCCCACATCCAGGAGGTAGTCATGACCGTCACCGATCGGCCCGACCACTCGACTCCCGAGTCGTTCTCGACCGTAGTTCCCGCGGCACCGTCGGAACACGTCCGCTCGATACTGTCCGAGGCCGTCATCGACGATCGCGCCTCGGGCATCTACCGGGCAAACCGACGCATCTTCACCGACGAGGAGATCTTCGAGCTCGAGATGCGCCACATCTTCGAAGGCAACTGGATCTACTTGGCGCACGAGAGCCAGGTCGCCAACCCCGGCGACTACTTCACCACCTACATCGGCCGTCAACCTGTGATGATCACCCGAGGCAAGGACGGCGAACTGCACTGCCTGATCAACGCGTGCGCACACCGCGGGGCGATGATCTGCCGCCGCAAGACCGACAACCGGATGACGCTGACGTGCCCGTTTCACGGGTGGACCTTCCGCAACGACGGAACCCTGCTCAAGGTGAAGGATCCCGACGACGCCGGCTATCCGAATACGTTCAACGTCAACGGTTCTCACAATCTGACCGCGGTGGCGAAGTTCGACAACTATCGAGGTTTCCTGTTCGGCAGCCTCAATCCCGACGTGCTGCCACTCGAGGAACATCTCGGCGACACCCGCACCGTCATCGACATGCTCGTCGATCAGTCACCCGAGGGCCTCGAGGTGCTGCGTGGCTCGTCGACCTACACCTACGACGGCAACTGGAAGGTGCAGGCGGAGAACGGCGCCGACGGCTACCACGTCACGGCCACCCACTGGAACTACGCGGCGACGACCTCACGTCGCAACACCGGCGAATCCAAGAACGACACCAAGGCCCTCGACGCCGGCGGTTGGGGCAAGTCCGGTGGCGGGTACTGGTCGTTCCCCCACGGACACCTGTGCCTGTGGACGTGGGCGGCCAACCCGCAGGACCGTCCGCTGTGGGAGAAGATGGATGAGCTCAAGGCGAAGTTCGGCGACGCCAAGGGCGAATTCATGGTGAAAGGTTCACGCAATCTGTGCCTGTACCCGAATGTGTATCTGATGGACCAATTCTCGACGCAAATCCGCCACTTCCGGCCTATCGCGCCAGATAAGACCGAGGTGACTATCTACTGCATCGCACCCAAGGGTGAGAGCGATACCGCCCGAGCGCACCGTATCCGCCAGTACGAGGACTTTTTCAATGCCTCCGGCATGGCGACCCCGGACGATCTCGAGGAGTTCCGCTCCTGCCAGTTGACCTTCCGCGCCACTGCCGCCCCGTGGAACGACATGAGCCGCGGGGCGCAACACTGGCTCTCCGGGCCCGACCCGGTGGCACAGAGCCTGGGCATGACCGAGATCGTCTCGGCGGGAAAGAAGAACGAGGACGAAGGGCTGTATCCCGTCCAGCACGGCTACTGGCTTCAGACCATGCGTGCCGCCGTCGCCGAAGAAGAGGCCGCCACGCTTCAGGCGTGAGTAACGAGCCGAATTCCCAGCCCACTCTCGTTCGCAGAAGGCAGATCTCAATGACCACCGAATCCCTGTCCACCCCGTCTCCATCCACCCAGCCTGGCACCACGCTGATCACCCACAACATGATCGAGCAGTTCCTCTACCGCGAGGCCCGCTACCTCGACGACCGCGAATTCGAGAAGTGGCTCGAGTGTTACGCCGACGACGTCGTCTACTGGATGCCGGCGTGGGATGACGATGACCGCCTGGTGGAGAACCCGCAGCGCGACATCTCTCTCATCTACTACGCCAACAAGGGTGGCCTCGAAGATCGGGTCTTCCGGATTCGTACCGAGCGGTCGTCGGCCACCTCGCTCCCCGAGCCGCGTACCAGTCACAACATCAGCAACGTCGAGGTCATCGAGCGGCGCGGCGATCTCGTCGACGTCCGATTCAATTGGCACACGATGTATTTCCGGTATCACACGGTCGACCCGTACTACGGCACCTCCTTCTATACCATCGACTTCTCCGGGGAGTCGCCGCTGATCCGACGAAAGACCGTAGTGCTCAAGAACGACTACATCCACCACGTGGTGGACGTCTACCATTTCTGAGAAGGCCGGTGCCATCATGACTCTCACCACTGACCAGCCAACGTCGGCGAGTCCTCCGACCGGCGCTCAGACTCCCACCCACCAGGTGGCGTTGACCTTCGAGGACGGCGTGACCCGGTTTGTCACCTGCCGCGAGGATCAGACCGTCGCCGACGCCTCCTACCGTCAGCGGATCAACATCCCACTCGACTGTCGTGACGGCGCCTGCGGGACCTGCAAAGCGTTCTGTGAATCCGGCGAGTACGACGGCGGCACCTACATCGACGATGCGCTGTCGGCGGCGGAGAGCGCGGACGGCTATGCGCTGCCGTGCTGTATGAAGCCACAGTCCGATCTCGTCTTGCAGATCGCCGCGACCTCCGACATCGCCAAAACCGCCGCGGGCGACTTCAACGGCACCATCGTCAGCCTCGAGCGGTTGTCGGAATCGACGATGCGCGTGGGCATTGAGATCGGTAACCGCAGCGATCTCGCTTTCTTGCCGGGACAGTACGTCAACATCGCCGTGCCGGGCACCGAGGCCCTCGACGCCGGCGGTACCAGGACCGGTCAGCAGCTACGGCGGTCCTATTCGTTCGCCAACGGACCGCAGGAGCAACGGCTGATCTTCATGGTGAAGCTCACGCCGGGCGGCGCGATGTCGGACTATCTGACCGACCGGGCGCGGCGTGGTGACGAGATCACCTTCACCGGGCCGCACGGCTCGTTCTTCCTGCGGGAGGCCTCCCGGCCGGTACTCCTCCTGGCCGGCGGCACCGGTCTCGCTCCGATCCTGTCGATGCTGCGAAAGATGCACGACGACAACAGCGCCCGCACAGTGCATCTCATCTACGGCGTGTCCACCGACACCGATCTGGTCGCACTCGACGAGATCGAGTACTTCGCGCGGGCGTTGTCGGGATTCACCTGGGAACATTGTGTTTCCGATCCGAACAGCTCGGCGGTGAACAAGGGCTATGTGACGACCCTGATCCGGCCCGAGCATCTCTACGACGGAGATGTTGCGATTTACCTGTGTGGGCCACCGCCGATGGTCGAGTCCGTCCGCGCCCATGTGGCCGACGCGGGTATCGCGCCGGTCGGCTTCTACTACGAGAAGTTCGCGCTTGCGGTACCCGGAGCCGCGAGGCAGGGCGCCCCCATCGGTGATGGCGGTGACTCTACGACGCAGGAGATCTCGGCGATCACACCGGTCATCGACGAGGACCCGGTGATCCCGGCCCGCGACGCCCGTGGCATCGCCGGGCAACAGGTGCTCGCGCTGCGCGACATCGGATCTTACGAACAACACGCCGCCCCACTCCTCGACGACGGCGCCATCACACGTATCGCCGGTCAGCAGGTGTGGAGTGCGCGCGGTGTCGGCGACGATCTCGACCCGGATGGCGGCGACCTTCTCGCCGCGAGCAGGGCCCGGTGCATCGCCGGGCAAACGGTCTTCGCGGAGGTCGGCACCGCAACAGTTGTCGAGACGGAACCCGTTGTCGAGACCGTGCCAACGGTCACCGAGCAGGGCTACGAAATCGGCGAGGAACACCCGGGTATCCACGAATCCGATGCGCTGTTCGAGGCGCGGGCAGCGCTCGAACTCGGTGCGCTGGAGCTGACTATCGGAAGAATGACCAGCCGCCAGCTGGCCGGCTACCGGCTGCTCGCCGAGGCGACACTGCCGTACGTCGAAGGTGATTCATTCGTCGATGCCGCCGAATACACCGAGACCAACGCCGCCTTCCATGATTATCTCTTCGGTCTCACCGGCAACGATCATCTACTCGACGCCTACCAGGCACTCGGGGTCAAGGGGCGCATGGGCGAGGTGCTACGCAACGCGACATGGTGTCATCCGTTGTGCGCGCAGGACCACATCGATATTGTCGAGGCGTTCGCGTCGGGCAACCGCGACCGGGCTCGCGCAGTGATCTCCGCACATGCCGAGCGATCCAAGCAGACGATGCGGCGCGCCATGTCCGACGAGATGGCTTCGCGACGGCCACGTTTCATCACCCCAGGTCGTTTCGCCGGCAAGGTGGTGATCGTGACCGGAGCCGCACAGGGCATCGGTGCACACACCGCCCGGCGGATCAGCGCCGAGGGTGGTCGCGTCGTCTGTGCCGACCGATCGGAACTCGTCGACGAACTCGTCTCCGACGTCACCGATCTCGGCGGCCAGGCCGTCGGGAGTATCGCCGATCTCGAAACATACGACGGCGCAGCATCTGTCGTCGCCACCGCGATCGACACGTATGGCCGGGTCGATGTGTTGATCAACAACGTGGGCGGGGCGATCAACTTCAAACCGTTCGTCGAGTTCACCGACGAACAGATCCGCGCCGAGATCGATCGGTCGCTGATGACGACCCTCTACGCGTGCCGAGCAGCTCTGCCCTCGATGGTGGCCCGCGGATCGGGCGTGATTGTCAACGTGTCGTCAGCGGCTACCCGCGGCATCCACCGCATCCCATATTCGGCAGCCAAAGGCGGCATCAACGCGATCACCGCTTCGCTGGCAATGGAATACGCCGACAACGGCATTCGTGTGGTGGCCACCGCCCCCGGCGGCACCCAGGCCCCGCCGCGGCGGATTTCCCGTGGCACGCCCACCCCGCAGAGCGCCACCCAGCAACAGTGGTTCGACGCGCACATCGAGCAGACTATCTCCTCGTCCCTGTTGAAACGATACGGCACCCTCGACGAGCAGGCCGCCGCCATCTGCTTCCTCGCCTCCGACGAGGCCTCCTACATCACCGGATCGGTCCTACCGGTCGCCGGCGGGGATCAGGGGTAGCTCCGCCGAGTCGATCTCGTTGTGCGACAAGGACAATGATCGACGAGAGTGGTCTCGAGGCCTCGGAACCGATGACTGACGTTTCCTCCCCGATGGTCGAACACCCCCATCACCAGACGCTTGCCCCCGATGGTCGAGGTGCAGGCGGGGTGCGGCGGGCCGAGTGAAAATAGTTGTCCACGGATTTCTCCGGCCTGGCGATCATCGCACTGGTTTTGTCGGTATCCCTTCCTAGACTTGTTCTCGCCGGGTGCGATCGTGGGAGGAGAGGTTTCGGGTGTCGAGTGTGGTGACGTTCACCGATGCCAATGCCGGTGCCGATGCTGCCGCGATCGCAGCCATGCCACGCGATGAGGCTCATCGAGACCGACCGTGAGTTGTTGCGTCA
>NZ_RKMH01000024.1 GCF_003797185.1 Gordonia oryzae | reverse complement strand
GCGCACGCGTTCCTGGCGATCACCACCGCCACCCAACGACACCGCGAACGCACCAACCGGCACCTGATCCGACTGAGAGTCAACGAATTCCGGCGTCTGTTCTGCGCACTCGTCCTCACCCCACTGCACGCCGCCGACCGCATCCTCGACTGGACCCTATGGCGCCGCCGTCACCAGAAACGCGCCCAACAATGCCACCAAAACCGCAGGTCACAACAACAATGAACCCAATCTACGGCTGTAGTACTAGTTGGTGTCATCAATTGCCGCCGAAACTGGGATCTCGTCGGCCACGCTGTTCCACTGGAAAAGGCAGGCTGAATCGCCCCGGGTTTGCTGGAGGCTCGGTTAGTTGGTTCCGGCCTCTGCTGGGACCGGGTTCTCACGGTAGCTGGTGACCGTGTGGGCCGCCCAGTAGGCGGCCTCGTACTCGACCGGCGGGACGTGTCCGATCTCGCCGTGCAGACGGCGGTGGTTGAACCACTTGGCGTGTCCCCCGTGAACCGGTCCGGGCTGTTCTAGAGTCCTTGCCCTGATGAGGGCACGAAGGGACGATAGGGATCATGGCAGGACCGAAGCGTCACTCGGCCGAGGACATCGTGCGCAAGTTGCGCCGGGCTGATGAGTTGGCGGCGGAGGGAAAGACCGGCGAGGAGATCGCCGCCGACCTCGAGGTGTCGGCCGCAACGTTGTACAACTGGCGCCGCCAGTACGGCGGCATGGACGCCGATGCCGCCAAAGAGCTCAAAGAACTGCGCGATCAGAACAGCCGGCTCAAGCGACTGCTCGCCGATGCGGAGTTGGAGAAGGACGCACTGCGGGAGATCGCGAAGGACGCTCCTATAGATGTCAAGGCGTGAGATCGCGGTAGTCGGTCCGGAGGGCTGTGAAGACTTCTCGGGCGAGGTAGCGTTTTTGGCATCGGATGATCTCGGGCATCGATTTGCCCTCTGTGGTGCGGCGATTCGCGTATTCGCGGGCGCCGTTGTGGTAGCGGAGCCGTACGATCACGGCGGTATGCAGTGCCTGGTTGGCGCGTCGGTCCCCACCGCGGTGTAGTCGGTGCCGATGAGTCTTGCCTGAGGATGCGGGTACTGGGGCGACTCCGCAGAGGTGGGCAAAGGATGCTTCGGAGCGGAGCCGGTCGGGGTTGTCGCCGATGGTGATGAGTAGGGCGGCAGCGGTATCGGTACCCAGTCCGAAGACTGCCGATGTTGCCGGTGCTGCGTCGGCCACCAAGGCGGCCAGGTTCTTCTTCAGTTGTGTTGCTTCGCTGCGCAATAGCTTGGTCCTGGTGGCCAGCGAGCGTAATGCCATCTTGGTCGCTTCAGCGGGATCGCTGAGGCGTTCAGCATCGGTCGGCAGGTCGACGCATCGTGTGAGCAACGTGGCGGCGCGCAGGCCCCGTAGCTGTTCGCGAAGCTCGTCGGGTGCGGTGACGATCAACGCCCGCAGCGTGTTCATTGACGCGGTGGCTGCCTTGGTAGCGCTGGTTGAGGCCACACGCAGTGCTCGTATCGCCTCGATCGCGCCGTTACCGCGTTTGGGCGTCGACAGCTGGTGGCGGGACAGGACGACCCGTGCTGCTGCATAGGCGTCGAGTTCGTCGCTCTTGCCGCTTGCCCGACGCAATCGGCGGCTGGGGTGCGGGACTTCAGATACGGAGATGTCCGCGTTGTGCAGATAGCGGGTAAGTCCTGCCCCGTAGGATGCTGACCCTTCGATCCCGACGTCGACGATGGTCCCGCACGATGACAGCCACTCAAGGATGAGTCGATATCCTTCCGTGGTGGCGGGGAATTCGCGGTCGTCCACTTCTCGGCCGTTGGCGTCGACTATCGCGACGTGATGGGTGTATCGGCATGAGTGTCCACACCTGCGTAGATCATTGGTGATTTCGGGCCGGCGGTCAATGTAGTGTCCTTCCCTCCCTGGTCGGGATGAGCAAGGGCGGACAGGCGGCAGGCTCCTATCAGGTCACTACTCCTTGCACATCCGCATGGATGCGGTGGCCTACCGCCGATCGGACCGACGGGTCCTTCGGAAGGCACCGAGTGGGCCAGGAAAATTCAGGGTCAGGACCGCTCGGCGGTAGGCCTGTAACCATCATGACTGGAAAATTCTGAGCCCGACCGCCAAACGCGCCGCCATCGACATGCTCAAAGACGTCAAGAACATGTCAGAACGGATGGCGTGCAAGGTTGTTGGGCCTTCCCGCTCAGCCTATCGGCAGCTGCCGTTAGCGCAGAAGCCGGCAGACCCGGACGCGGCGGTCCGTGAGCAACTGCCCACCTACGCCCGTAAGAACCCCCGTCACGGATTTCGTCGGGCGTGGGCGCACCTACGGTTCGACGACGGCATCGAGATCAACAAGAAGAAGATCCACCGGTTGTGGAAGGAGGAGGGTTTGCAGGTGCGGCGCGCTCCTCGCCGTAAGCGGGCGGGCCAGTCCTCGGTACCGATCGTGGTCGCGGACGCGCCGAAAGTGGTGTGGGCATTGGACTTTCAGTTCGACTCCACCGTCGATGGACACAGGATCAAGATCGCGTCGATGGTCGATGAGCACACCCGGATGTCGTTGCTGAACATCGTGGACCGCTCGATTCCCGGCCGAGCGATTGATCGAGGAGTTGGAGAAGACGTTCGCGATCTGGGGTGGCCCGCCGCTGGTGTTGCGGATGGACAACGGCCCGGAGTTCATCTCAGAGGCCTTGCGGGAGTACTGTGCCGGGTCGGTGGGGATCTCCTATATTCCGCCCGGCACGCCGTGGAACAACGGGTTCATCGAGTCGTTCAACAACCGGTTGCGAGACGAGTGTTTGAACCGCAACTGCTGGCCCGCCATCTTGGAGGCCCGTGTGGTCATCGGCGACTTCAAGGATGACCACAACCATCGGCACCGGCATTCGGCGCTGGGCTACAAGACCCCTGCCGAGTACGCTGCCGGATGCACCCACCGGCATCACCCCGTGGGCTGCGAGATCGACTGATCGACTGCAAGTAGGAACTGGCTCTAGAACTGCCTGGACCGGGGGACCTGCCAGGTACAAACCACTCATCTCCGAAGAACTCTTCGACCGCGTCCAACTCCTACTCGAAGAGCGCGGCTTCGCCGGCGAGCGACGCCGCAAACTCCACCACTACCTCAAAGGCAGTCTGTTCTGCGGCAAATGCCACTCGGTGGGGATCGAAAGACGGATCATCATGCAGAAAGCCGTCGGTCGCCACGGCAAGCTATATCACTACTTCTTCTGCGCCGGCACCCAAGACAATACCTGCGACGCGCCCTACAACAACAAAGACCTCGTTGAAGCCGCGATCGAGGAACATTACAAGACCATCCACTTCAGCCCAGAGTTCATCGAAGGACTGCGCACGGTCATGGAAGAACTGCTCGCCGACACCACGGCAGCAGCTCGACTGCACCGTAACCAGCTCACCACGCAGCTGAAGTCTCTCGACGTCAAGGAAGAGAACCTGCTCGATCTGGCAGCAGACGGAATAATAGCGACCGCTAAAGTCCAGCGGCGGTTGCGCGAGATCGCCGAACAGCGTGGGCGCATCACCGCCCAGCTCGAGGAGGTACTCGACGACCTCGGACAAGGCGCCAAGTACATCGACCTCTGCCTCTAATTGCTCGCCAATCCGTACCAGCTCTACGCCGGAGCCAGCGACGAGACCCGGCGACGGCTGAACCAGGCCATCTTCAAACATCTCTACATCCACGACGAGGAGATCACCGCCCACGACATCAACAGCCCTCTCGCCGAGCTTCTCGCCGCCGACACCGGTGCACAGGTCGTGAACGCTACTCATGACCTGGACGCAGGCAAAAAGGCCGCATACGCCGCCTACAGGGCACAAGACGAAGGCACCGCCCTCCCGGGCGGTGCCACATTGCTGATTGATGACCTACTCGAATCCGTCCACGGACGCTCTGATTCTAGTAAGGCTTCTATGGTGCGCGAGGGGGGACTTGAACCCCCACGTCCTAGGACACTGGAACCTAAATCCAGCGCGTCTGCCAATTCCGCCACTCGCGCGTGCCCGATCAGCGTACCGCCCGCCTCGTGGATCGACGGAATCGACCAAGGTCGGCGATGGGGTCGCACCCTCGAGTGGTGCCGCAACCTCATGCGCAAGGCTCAATCGATAGGGACTTCTGCCGAGCCGCGATGACGCGTCACCATCACAGTGTTGACGCAGATCACCGGGACCGCTCGGCAGCTCATCGACGCAGGCCAGGTACCGTCGTAGCTATGTCCCAGCAGCCCGGCCGACGACGGCACCGCCCCGCACTCCTGGTGCTGGTGGTGGTTGCCGCGATTGTCTGCCTCAGTCTGGCCTGGTGGCAGTGGGACACCTACGAGGCCGGCGGAACCGGCCAGAATCTCGGCTACGCCTTGCAGTGGCCGGCCTTCGGATTCGCATTCCTCTGGGCCTATCGACGGTTCGTCGTCTTGGAGAGTGATCCCGAGGAACTCCAGAGGGCAACCGCAGCCAGGGGAATGACGGAGATCCCCGAGGATCTGCTCCCCGAGCGTGCCAGCACGCCGAGCGCGTCGTCGCTGCACGAGACAACCGTCGCCGATGACGACTCCGGACTCCGCGAGTACAACGAGTACCTGGCCGAACTCAGCGCCGCCGATCACGCACACGGCGACCGACGTCTGACCACCGCAACACCCGATTCATCTGTCAGTGAGGACCGCAGCAAGTGACCGAGACCGCCCAGCCCGCCGCCACCCCCGTCGAGAAGGTCAAGGGAGCACTCCTGCGATATCGCATCCTGGCATGGGTCACCGGTTTGTGGCTGCTCCTTTTGGTGGTCGAGCTGATCGTCAAGTATGGCTTCGGCGTCGACTCGTTGGACTTCGTCCCGATCGTGCACGGCTGGGTGTACTTCGCGTACCTGATCATGACCGTGGATCTGGCCATCAAGGTGCGTTGGCCGCTGGGAAAGATCGTCCTGACAGCAATCGCCGGCACGATCCCGTTTCTGTCGTTCTACTTCGAGCACATCCGCACCCGCGAGGTGAAGCAGGAGTACGGCCTCGGCGGGTAGGCACTCTAGCCGCGTGTGCGCCGGCCGGCTCAGTCGGAGGCGGCCAGCGCTGCCAACGCAGGCACCAACTGCGCCAACGCCTTCCCGCGGTGACTCAGCGAGTCCTTCTCCTGCGCCGACAATTCCGCCGAGGTGCGTCCGGCCGCCGCCGCGTCGTCCGGAATGAATAGCGGGTCATAGCCGAAACCGTTGGCACCGAGCGCTTCTCGTAAGATGATCCCTCGCCACTGACCGCGCACGACCGTCTCGGAACCGTCGGGCTTCACCAGCGCACAGGCAGAGACGAATGCAGCCCCGCGACGCTCGTCGGGAACGTCAGCGATCTGACTCAACAACAGGTCGTTATTGGCCGCGTCGTCGCCATGACGTCCGCTCCAGCGAGCCGAGAGCACTCCCGGCATACCATTGAGGGCGTCCACCGACAACCCGGAATCATCGGCCAGACAAGGCAGTCCGGTGGCCCGCGCTCCCGCGCGCGCCTTGATGAGCGCGTTCTCCTCGAAGGTTGCACCGGTCTCCGGTTCCTCGGGGTACTTCGGGACCGCGTCGAGTCCCACGACGTCGAGTCCCACGATGCCCGCGGCGTCGACGACGCGTCGCAGCTCCGCCAGCTTCTTGGCGTTGCGGCTGGCCAACAGAACTCGCCGGACCGTCGGCTGAGGAGCGCTCATTCGGTCGGCAACTCGCCCGGATACGGCTCGTCGAGCACCGCGCGTTGCGCCTCGAAGAGTGTGGCGGTACCGATCTCGGCGAGATCGAGCAGCTTCTCCAGGGTGGCGCGCGGGAAGGTCGCGCCCTCACCGGTACCCTGCACCTCCACCAGAGTGCCGGCGTCGGTGGTCACGACGTTCATGTCGACCTCGGCCCGCGAATCCTCCTCGTAGGGCAGATCCAGCCGGACCCGGCCGTCGACCACGCCCACACTGACCGCGGCGATCATGCACGACAACGGCTGCGGGTCGGAGAGTTTGCCCGCGGCACCCAGCCAGGTCACCGCGTCGGCGAGCGCGACGTACGCACCGGTGATCGCGGCGGTCCGGGTGCCGCCGTCGGCCTGCAACACGTCGCAGTCGAGCGCGATGGTGTTCTCCCCCAGCGCGGCGAGGTCGATGCAGGCACGCAGCGAGCGTCCGATGAGTCGGCTGATCTCGTGGGTGCGGCCTCCGACCCTACCGGCGACCGATTCGCGGCGAGACCGCTCATGGGTAGCGGCGGGCAACATCGCGTACTCGGCGGTCAGCCACCCCAGGCCCGATCCTCGACGCCACGGCGGCACCCCCTCGGTCACGCTGGCGGTGCACAACACCCGGGTCTGCCCGAATTCCACCAGTACGGATCCGGCCGGATGGGAGGTGAATCCGCGGGTGAAGGTGATCGGTCGGAGTTCGTCGTCGGCCCTGCCGTCAGCGCGTGTCGTCACACGATCAACTGTAGACACCGAGCCGAATGACGCTGTCGGGGCGTCAGAAGTGGAAGATCTGTCCTTGCCGGACGAGTTCGACCGGACCGGAGAAGGTGCTGCGTGCTTCGGCCATGATCACCGACGCGTCGCACCACGGCGCCACGTGGGTGATGGCCAACGCCTTCGCGTTGGCCTTCGCAGCGGCCTCACCGGCCTCGATACCCGACAGGTGAAGATGCTCGGGCCGGTTGCCGGGATCATGAGTCCACGACGCCTCACACAGGAACAGATCGGCATCGGCGGCGAGATCGATGAGTTCGTCACACGGCCCGGTGTCGCCGCTGAAAGCGATCACGTGACCCTCCGGACCGGTGACGCGTAGACCGTAGGTCTCCGGTGGGTGATCGAGCTTCATCGCGTGGATGTTCATCCCGCCCAGCGTGATCTCCATCCCGTCGGCCCACTCGTGCACGTCGAAGGTGTCGCTTATGTCGTCGATCTCACCGGGAAATTCCGAGGACGCCGCGCCGATTCGCATCGCTACCCCCGACGGGCCGTAGAGCGGGGCCTTCTCCGGCGCCGGTCCGGGCGGGGCATAGCGGCGCCAGACCAGCATCGCCGGCAGGTCGAGGCAGTGGTCGGCGTGCATATGGGAGAGCACGACCGCGATGTTGTCGGGATCGGACACCCGCATCAGCTCACCGAAGACGCCGGGTCCGCAGTCCATCAGCACGGGTTGCTCGCCGGGCACCGAGAACAGGTAGCCCGAACAGGCTGCACCCGGTCCACCCACACTTCCCGAGCAACCGAGCACCGTGACACGCATATCCCTACCTTGCCATGCGCGGACGTCATGGTGGCCGGGTATCCGATCACAAGTCGGTGTGCGAACGAGTCCCGCAGGCCGCCTCAGATGCGGGCCACCGAGCCGACCGTCGGGCCGAGGAACCGAGTTGACAAGCGCGCGAACGATTCCGGATTCCCGGTGGCGTGAAACACGCGTTCGGCGGCACGATCGGTGTGCGGGTGCAACATGTCCGAGCGGGTCAGTACGGCAAAGAGGTCCTTGGCGGTTTCCTCGGCACTGGAGACGAGTGTGACTTCATCGCCCATGGCGAGGGCGATGACACCCGAGAGCAGCGGGTAGTGGGTGCAGCCGAGCACCACGGTGTCGACGCCCGCTTCCTGCAGCGGCTCGAGGTAGCCCTGCGCCAAGCCGAGGATCTGGCGTCCGCTGGTGATGCCGCGTTCGACGAAGTCGACGAACCGAGGGCAGGCGACTGCGGTAATCTCCGCATCCCGGGCGGCGGCGAAGGAGTCCTGATAGGCCTGGGAGGCGATGGTGGCCTCGGTCCCGATGACCCCGATGCGACCGGTCTTGGTGGCGACCACCGCACGCCGAACCGCCGGCAGGACCACCTCGATGACCGGAATCGGCGCGTATCGTTCACGGGCGTCGCGCAGACCGGCCGCCGACGCTGTGTTGCACGCGATGACGATGGCCTTCACCCCACGCTCGGCGAGCTCGTCGCCGATGGCCAACGCGTGCTTGCGGATCTGCGGGATGGTCAACGGCCCGTAGGGGCCGTTCGCGGTGTCGCCGATGTAGACGATGTCCTCGTCGGGGAGCAGGTCGATGATCGCGCGGGCCACGGTGAGCCCGCCGACGCCGGAATCGAAGATGCCGATCGGGGCGTCGGGTCCGGGGGCGACTATTGCGACACCCCCGGCATCGGCGGACCCCCTTGGGCCGCGCTACTCCGAGACCGACGATGCCGGTCGCGGTCGGCGAGGAACCAGGCGGCGAGAACGCCGCCGATGGCCCCGAACACATGCCCCTGCCACGAGACGGTCGGGTCGGTCGGCAGCACTCCCCAGAGCAACGACCCGTAGACAGGCAGCAAGACCAGGCCGCCGAGAATCTGCCACAGATTGCGATTGAACAATCCACGAACCAGTAGGTAGGCGAGCCAGCCGAAAATCACCCCGGAGGCTCCGACGGTCACCGATCCGCTCGGCGCGAACAGCCACACGCCCAGTCCGGAAGTAATCCAGACAACCGCGGTGACGAATAGGAATCGCCGGGCGAGCAGCAGCAGGAATCCGAGGACCACCCCTACCGCGAGGTTGGCCTCCAGGTGATCCCAGTTGGCGTGCAGGAACGGCGACCACACGATGCCGTCGAGTCCGTCGATACGACGCGGCTCGATACCTGCCGAATCGAGGTCGTAGTCGGTGGCGGCATCGATGGCCTCGACGATGATCAGGCCGATGACGATGAACACCGTGACCAGCGCCGATCGCTGCCATAACGGGCGCTGCCACAACGGGCGCCGCGTCGGCGGCGCTCCCGGTGTCTGGGTCGTGTTGATGGTGTTCTCCTCGCCGCAGGCGCCGTGCCGGTCAGGTTCGGTCGGATGCGGTGCCGGTCAAAGGCTGTGTCGGTCAGGTGCAGTGGGGGCGGATCGGGCCTCAGGCCCAGAGCTGTCCCTCCAGCGCCTGTTCGGCCTCTTCCAGGCTACCGCCGTAGGCCCCGGTCGACAGATACTTCCATCCCGCGTCGGGCACGACGAAACCGATATCGGCGCGCCGGCCCGCCGTGAGCGCCTTGCGTCCGATTCCCCGCGCGGCCTGCAGGATCGCACCGGTGGAAATCCCGGCGAAGATGCCCTCGGCGTCGATGAGTTCGCGCACCCGGGCGACGGCGTCGATCCCGGTCACCGAGAATCGGCGGGTGAGCACCGAATCGTCGTAGAGCTCGGGCACGAAGCCCTCGTCGATGTTGCGCAGCCCGTAGACCTCGTCGCCGTACCGCGGCTCAGCGGCGACGATCTCGATGTCGGGGTCACGCTCACGCAGATAGCGTCCCACCCCCATCAGGGTGCCGGTGGTGCCGAGTCCGGCAACGAAGTGCGTGATCTCGGGCAGGTCGGAGTACAGCTCGGGACCGGTGCCCGCATAGTGCGCGCGCCAGTTGGCCTCATTGCCGTACTGGTAGAGCATCACCCAGTCGTCGTGCTCGGCGGCGAGTTCCTTGGCCACCCGCACCGCGGTGTTCGAACCTCCGGCGGCCGGCGACGAGATGACTTCGGCTCCATACATTTTCAGTAGTGATCGGCGTTCTTCGGAGGTGTTCTCCGGCATCACGCAGATCAGGTGGTAGCCCTTGAGCTTGGCGGCCATCGCCAGCGATATCCCAGTGTTGCCGCTCGTGGGTTCCAGGATGGTCGCCCCGGATCTCAGAGTGCCGTCGCGTTCGGCCGCCTCGATCATCGCCAGCGCGGGGCGGTCCTTGATGGAGCCAGTCGGGTTGCGGTCCTCGAGTTTGGCCCACAGCCGCACGTGCGGGCCCAGCGTCGGGTCGTCGTCCCAGCGCGGCGAGAGTCGTCGTAGACCGATCAGCGGAGTGTTGCCGACCGAGGCGATCAGCGAGTCGTAGCGGGTCACGACGTGGCGCTACCGCCGGCCACCGCGGGCAAGATGGTGACCTCGTCCCCGTCGTCGATGGTGGTGTCCAGACCACCGGAGAAGCGCACGTCCTCATCGTTGACGTAGATGTTGACGAAACGATGCAGCTTGCCGTTGGCGACCAGCCGTTCACGTAGGCCCGGGTTCGCCGACTCCAGGTTGTCGATGAGTTCCTTCAACGTCGATCCCGTTGCGTCAACCCGCTTCTCACCACCGGTGTGGGTACGCAGGATCGTCGGGATGGACACGGTTACCGCCATGGTTGCTCAGCTCCTGATCTCGATCTCTTCTTCGGTGACCACCCCGTCGAGGATCCGATAACTGCGGACCTCGTCGGTGTCGGGCTCACGGGTGGACACCAGGACGTAATGGGCACCCGGCTCACTCGCGTAGGACACGTCGGTACGGCTGGGGTAGGGCTCGGTTGCAGTGTGCGAGTGGTAGATCACCACCGGTTCCTCGTCCCGGCGGTCCATCTCCCGCCAGACCTTGAGTTGCTCGAGCGAGTCGAATCGATAGAAGGTCGGTGACCGTTCGGCATTGACCATCGGGATGAACCGTTGTGGCTCGTCGGAGCCCTCGGGGCCGGCGATCACCCCGCACGCCTCATCGGGGTGATCGGCACGTGCATGCGCGATCATCTGATCCACCAGCTCGCGGCTGATCCGCAGCACCGCCACTCCTCGCTCTCACCGTCACGCTCTTACCGTCGCACGGGCTGCTCCCGCCCGACCGCGCGCACTCGGCACATCGTGGGTACCCAACGTCCGGCTCGGCGACGCTATTCCGGTCGACTGCCCGAATCCGATGCTCTCCCAGCTCAGGCCTGCGCCCCAACGTATCGCGCCGCGCCACGCACCCCGTCACCCGTCATCCGTCATCCGTGCGATCTACAGCTGTTTCCACACCGTTGTGCAGCGCTGTAGCGTTTCGCCACAGTTCACGATCTGTGGTGCCGACTTCGACAACCGATATCGGCCCCGGGGGAACCTCAGAGAATCAGGAGCTCACCACATGCACCGTGCCCACCGTGTTGCCACCGCCGCCATCGCCACGGGTATCGCCGCTGCCATCACGCTCACCGGCTGCTCGTCGGGTTCCGACAGCGGCTCCGGCGGCAACAACACCACCGCCTCGTCGTCGATGAACGATCCGGCTGCCCTCATCAAAGCCGCCGCCGACAAGACCGCAGCCCTCACCGGTGCTCATCTGGACCTCACCGTCGACGGCAAAGTTCCCAACGTAACCGTCAAGAAGGTCGACGCCGATCTGGTGACCAAGCCCAGGACAGCGGCCAAGGGCACCGCGACGGTGATGCTGGGCACCACCGACAGCGCCGCACCGTTCGTCTACGTCGATCAACACCTCTACGCAGACATCGGCAACAAGGGCTACGTCGACTACGGCGACGGCCGGTCCGTCTACGACGTCTCGGTCGTTCTCAACCCCGAGAAGGGCCTGGCGAACCTGCTGCGGAACATGCAGGACCCCAAGACCTCCGGCACCGAGGACATCGGCGGTGTCAAGGCCACCCGCGTCACTGGGACCGTCGCCGCCAAGCAACTCGCCGCGCTGACCGGGACCAACATCACCAAGAACCAAGATGCCCAGGTGCCGGTGAACGTCTGGATCACACCCGACAACCAGCTCGGCCGCGTGGTCCTCATACCAGCGACCAACTCCACGATGACGATGAACCTGTCGAACTGGAACAACACCGTCGAGGTCACCAAGCCGGCGACGGTTGCCACCCCGTCCCCCTCCGGAACCCCGAACCCGTCCGACGCCTCGCGCGCGCCGGCCTGATCACCCGCTCACGCAAGGAGACAGCTCATGAGTATTCGCAAGCGTCTGGTTGCCTCGGCCGTCGCCGTGGGCGCAGTGGGTGCAGCGCTCGTCGCTCCCACCGCCCTCGACACCGCCCCCGCCGCCCACGCCTATGGCAGTTACTACGGCGCGATCGCGCTGAACACCTCGACCGGAGACACCGGTCGAGCGTGGGACTACGACTCCTACGCCGAGGCCTCGAGCGAGGCCCTCGATGCCTGCGGCTACGGCTGTAAGGTCGTGGTCCAGTTCGTCAACGGTTGCGGCGCTGTGGCCTCGTCACCGTCGTATTGGGGCTACGGCCGCGGCCCCAGCCTCTACAGCGCCCAGTCGAACGCGCTCTACGCCGCAGGCGGCGGCGAGATCTACACCTGGGTCTGTACCTCGGACCACCAGTAACCACCGCCCCGCCCTCACCGGCGGGCGGCCCGGAGACCGTGATGGCGTCAGCGCACTGCTGACGCCATCACGCGTCGGTAGGCGGGGATGCTCGCGACCGGTTCGGCGGCGACGATCGCCGCGATGACCGCATCCCGGGTGATCTCGGCGGCGACCACACACACCTGCGCCAACACCGCGGTGTCCGGGTTCATGCCGGGCGGGATCGCCGGTACCGGCGCCACCGGGTGCGCCCCGGTGGTTACGGCGAAGATGGTGTCGCCGTCGAGCGGTGAGTGCACCGGACGGATCGCCATCGCGAGCCCGTCATGCGCCGACATCGCCACCCGCCGCAACGACGCCGGGGCGAACGCCGCATCGGTCGCGACGACGCCGATCGTGGTGTTGAGGACGGTCGGCGTGGCGCCGACGTCGGCCAGCGCAGCCACCTCGGCCGGTGTCGGCCGCTGCAAGCCCAGTCGAATCAGGTCGGATTGGCCGACGCCCCAAGGCAATCCGGTATCCGGATCGATCACCTCGCCGACCGGATTGGCGACGATGAGCGCGCCCACGAGGATTCCGGCGGCCGGGCCCTGCACGATTCGACGACTCGCCGTGCCGACACCGCCCTTGAGGGCACCGGCCCGCGCGCCCGCACCGGCACCGACGCTACCCACCGCGAACTCGCGACCCGCCGAGCGCACCGCCGCACTACCGAACCCCGCGTCCGGACGGTTCCGCCACCCCCCGACCGGCAGGTCGAAGATCACCGCGGCGGGAACGATCGGGACCACGTGCCCGTGTGCGTCCATCGGCAGGCCCACGCCGGTGCGCTCGAGTTCGCTCATCACGCCGTCGGCGGCGGCCAGCCCGTAGGCGCTGCCACCGGTCAGGACGACGGCGTGGGCGGTGGTGACGGTGTTCGCCGGATCGAGTAGATCGGTTTCACGGGTACCCGGACCGCCGCCGCGCACGTCCACGGCCGCGCACGGGTGCGGCCCGTCGATCCGGATTACCGTGGTGCCGCTGCACCAGCCGGTCCCGGGCGGGTCGCCGGGGCCGCCACCGCCGACGGTCACCTCGGCGTCGATGCGGTGGTGATGGCCGACGGTGATCCCATCGATCTCGGTGATGCGGTTGCCCGCCTGCGCCATTCGCGCGTCCGACTCCCCTGTCACTTCAGCGCCCGTGCCCGCAAAGAGGCCACACTCACATCATTCTCCGCTCACATCAAAGCCTCGACGAGCAACTCCTGCATCACCGTCAGCCAGTGGTAGACGTCGAGATGGGCGGCATGCGGATGACCCTCGGGAAGCTGGTCGGGGGTGTCCTCGGAGATGCCGAGCATCGCGCCGAGAGCCAGCCGGACGTCGTTGAGCGCAGTCAGCCAGTCGAGTGCCTGTGCCTCGGTCAGGGCGATGTCGCCACCACCGGCGGGCAACGAATCCAGCAACGTCTGCGCTGCCCCGAGTTTCGCGTCGATGATCTTCGGCTCGTTAAGGCTGCGCATCGCGGCGTTGAGGTCGCCGTTGATCATCTCCGCTTCCAAGTCGCGTTCCTGATCGGGACGATGGAAATCGGGCAGCAGCCGGCCCAGGGTGAGATCGGTCGGCGGTGACGAATGACCGGTCCGGATTCCGGTCATCGCAGCGAGTTCATCGATGGGCGCGCTCGATTCCCGTTCGGCGAGGAGGTCGGTCATCGAGGCCACCATCGACGCGAGCAGCTCGACCTCATGGCGTTCGAGGTTGGAACAAATCCGCATCCGCGAACCGCGACCCTGCCTTCTCCAGGTGCGCACGCGCTCAGCAATCCCGCTGCATCGTCGCCCACAATCCCGCGGCATGCAGCTTTCGGACGTCGGATTCCACCTTGTCGCGGCCACCGCTGGAGACCACCGCTCGCCCCTTGGTGTGTACCTGCATCATCAGCTCGTTCGCCCGGTCCTCGGAGTAGCCGAAGATCTTCTGGAAGACGAAGGTGACATACCGCATCAGGTTGACCGGGTCGTCCCACACGACCGTCATCCACGGGCGGTCCAGGTCCGATGCACCCTCGGCGACGGTGGGTTCGGCGACGGCCGTACCACCGGGAGTAGCCTCATGCGCACGCATTCCGTCAGGCGCCATACGTCCAAGGGTAAGGGATCAACAACGTGGACAACACCGCCCTGCTGACCGATCACTACGAGGTCACCATGGTCCGCGCTGCGCTGCGCCACCCGATCGCGCACCGCAAGTGCGTCTTCGAGGTGTTCGCGCGGCGCCTCCCCGACGGCCGCCGCTACGGTGTGGTCGCAGGTACCGGGAGAGTCATCGACGAGCTGGCACGCTTCCGATTCGGCGACGAGGAGATCGCGGTCCTCGAACGCTTCTGCGACGCAGAAACGATCGCCTGGTTGCGTGACTATCGGTTCTCCGGCGACATCGACGGCTACCGGGAGGGTGAACTGTACTTTCCCGGGTCCCCGATCCTGACCGTGCGCGCGAGTTTCGCCGAGGGGGTGCTGCTGGAGACCCTGATCCTGTCGATCCTCAACCACGACAGTGCGATCGCGTCGGCGGCGGCGCGGATGGTCAGCGCCGCCGGCAACCGGCCGATCATCGAGATGGGGTCGCGCCGCACCCACGAGCGGGCCGCGGTCTCCTCGTCGCGGGCGGCCTACATCGCGGGCGTCGCGGCCACCTCCAACCTTGAGGCTGCCCGCACGTACGGGGTGCCGAGTGCCGGCACCGCCGCACACGCGTTCACGCTCGGTTTCACCGGGCCCGACGGCCCTGACGAGAGGGCGGCCTTTGCCGCGCAGATCGAGGCGCTCGGCGTCGGCACCACGATGCTCGTCGACACCTACGACATCACCGCCGGGGTCCGCAACGCCATCGACGTCGCCGGACCCGAACTCGGGGCGGTCCGCATCGACTCCGGCGATCTCGGCGTGCTCGCCCGGCAGGTCCGCGATCAGCTCGACTCACTCGGCGCCACCGGCACCAAGATCGTCGTCTCCGGCGATCTCGACGAGTACGCCATCGCCTCGCTGCGCGCCGAACCCGTCGACATTTACGGGGTGGGCACCTCCTTGGTCACCGGCAGCGGTGCACCCACCGCCGGCATGGTCTACAAGCTCGTCGAGGTCGACGGCACCCCCGTCGCCAAACGCGCCAGCCACAAGGAATCGCGGGGTGGTGCCAAGACCGCCGTCCGCGCGGCCCGACCCAGTGGCACCATCGTCGAGGAGATCATCCATCGCACAGGCGATGCGCTGCCGGACACTCACGGGCTCGTCACTCGCGACCTGCAGATCCCGCTCGTCCGTTCCGGCGAGCCCGCCGACGATCTGCCGAACCTGTCCGACGCACGCGACCACCTTGGCCGCGGCCTTGTGAGCCTGCCGTGGGAAGGACTCGGCCTGTCGCACGGCGATCCGGCGGTTCCGACGCGCTACGTTCTGAGTTGAACATCCCGCGCCACCGACTTCCCCTCACCCGTCGCCTGCCCCACCGCCTGTCGCCACAGCCGCGCCCGTCCACCGCCCCCGAGGAGAATCATGAGCAGCCCGCAGTCCGGCGAATGGTCCGGCCCGGCCGACGCCCTGGTCATCGTCGACGTCCAGAACGACTTCTGTGAGGGCGGTGCGCTGGGCGTCCGGGGTGGTAACGCCGTGGCGGGTGCGATCAACAGCATTCTGGGCGACTACCGGACCGTGGTGGCCACCCGGGACTATCACATCGATCCGGGTGCGCACTTCTCCGACGACCCCGACTACCTCGACTCGTGGCCGCCACACTGTCGGGTCGGCACCGATGGTGTGGCGTTCTCACCCGCGCTGGACACCACAACAGTCGCCGATGTCTTCTCCAAAGGTGAGTACAGCGCCGCGTATTCAGGATTCGAGGGTGCCGACGACGACGGGGTCTCCCTCGAACGATGGCTGCGCGAGGCCGGGGTGAACTCGGTGGACGTCGTCGGGATCGCCACCGACCACTGCGTGCGTGCCACCGCACTCGACGCCGCGCGCGCCGGCCTGCGCACCCGCGTGCTGCTCAACTTCACCGCCGCCGTCGACGCATCGACGGCCAAGGCCGCGCTCAAGGAGATGCATTCGGCAGGAATAACTCTCGACGGCGATTTGCTCTACAGCGGCGCGTCCGAGGAGTCCTGAACCGCATCCATGACCGACCTTCCCTCGGTGACCGAGTTGCTCGACGCAGCGGTCTCCGCATTGTCCGGCCGGCGTCGCGACGGCCAGCGGCGCATGGCCAATGCCGTCGATCACGCCATCGACGTCGGCGAGCATCTCGCCGTCCAGGCAGGTACCGGCACCGGTAAGTCACTGGCCTACCTGGTGCCCGCGATCCGGCATGCCGTGGCCTCCGGCGACACGGTAGTGGTGTCGACAGCGACGATCGCCCTTCAGCGCCAGCTCGTCGAACGGGATCTACCGCGGCTCGCCGATGCCCTCGCCGGCCCGCTCGGCCGCACGCCGACCTACGCGATTCTCAAGGGCCGCTCGAACTATCTGTGCCTGCACAAGATCCACGCGGGCGCCGTCGAGGAACCCGATACCGAGCTGTTCGATGCCTTCGAGCTGTCCCGGACCGGCCGCGAGGTCACCCGGCTGCGGGAGTGGACCTCCGACACCGAGACCGGTGACCGCGATGACCTGTCCCCCGGGGTCGCCGACCGCTCGTGGCGACAGGTCAGCGTGTCGGCGCGGGAGTGTCTGGGAGCGAGCAACTGCTCCTACTCCGAGGACTGTTTCGCCGAACGCGCACGCCGGGCCAGCGCCCAGGTCGACGTCGTCGTCACCAATCACGCAATGCTGGCCATCGATGCACTCAGCCCGGCCAACGTCCTGCCCGATCACAACGTGGTGATCATCGACGAGGCGCACGAACTCGTCGACCGCATCACCTCGGTCAGCACCGCAGAGATCTCGGCGGCTGCGGTGGCCAACCTCTCCAAGCGGGTCGGCAAACTCGTCGATGAAGAGACCGTCGATGCGCTCATCGGCGCCGGTGAGCACCTCGGCGAACTCCTCGAGTCGTGTCCGCCCGGCGAGTGGACGGCCATGCCACCTGCGGCCGGCGCCACACTGACGGTACTGCGCGACCGCCTATGGGCCACACGTGGTGCCATCGGGCCGGTCCGCGGCCTCGGGGCGAGCGGCGACGAGGGTGCCGCAGCGGCCCGTACGGCCGCGCTCACCGGACTCGAGGATCTCCACGACACGATCGTGCGGCTACTCGGGGCGTTCACCGAGCCGGAGGTGGCCAAGCGTCGTGACGTGGTCTGGGTAGGCCACGAGCGTGTAGGCCGCGGCCCGTCGGCGAGCACCCGCCCCGTGCTGCACATCGCGCCGCTCTCGGTCGGCGGATTGCTGCGCAGCACCCTGTTCTCCACCTCCACAGTGATCCTGACCTCGGCGACACTGACCATCGGCGGATCGTTCGACGCGCTGGCCGCCACCTGGGGGTTGCCGGCTTCAGGACGCGGCGCTGATACCCCGGCCGCCGACGAGGTCGACGACCCGGGACCCGACGGGTCATCACGGGACGGGTCGGATCGGACAGCGGTGGCCGCGCGGACAGCGACGGCGACGGGCAAGGTCGCCCCGTCCGACGAGGGTACGGTCCGCTGGACAGGTCTCGATGCCGGCTCACCGTTCGACTATCCGCGTTCGGCGATCCTCTACGTCGCCCGCCACCTCCCACGGCCCGGGCGTGACGGAATGGCCCCGGCGACCCTCGACGAGATCGAGTCGCTGATCGGTGCCGCAAACGGACGCACCCTCGGTTTGTTCTCGTCGATGCGAGCGGCGCGCGCGGCCGCCGACGCACTGGCCGACCGCGTGTCAGTCCCGATCCTGTGCCAGGGTGACGACACCACCTCGACGTTGGTCAAGCGGTTCGCCGAGGATCCGGAGACCTGCCTGTTCGGCACGTTGTCGCTGTGGCAGGGCGTCGATGTGCCCGGGCCGTCGTTGAGTCTGGTGCTCATCGACCGGATTCCGTTCCCGCGGCCGGACGATCCGCTGCTCACTGCCCGTCAGCGCGCGGTCGACGCCCGAGGCGGCAACGGTTTTCTGTCGGTCGCCGCCAACCATGCCGCCCTGCTGCTCGCGCAGGGCGCCGGTCGGCTGCTGCGCTCGGTCGACGACCGTGGCGTGGTCGCGGTGCTCGATTCGCGTTTGGCGACGGCCGGATACGGCGGCTACCTCGCGGCATCGCTACCACCCTTCTGGCGGACCACCGACCCCACCGTGGTCCGGTCGGCACTGAGCAGGCTGACGGGGGTACCCGTACGCTGATCCTGGCGCGCGGAGCGCTCCGAGCGACAACAATGGGTACCACGCCCCGGCGCAGAGGCCGCGGTGAGCAACGACGCATCCTCGCACCGACAGGCGGTCGGGGTGGGAAGGGAGACCGTCTGTGATCGGCCGGATGGGCATCGACGACATCCAACCCTTGGTTTCGGCGGGCCAGTATCCAGCCAAAGCCGTTGTCGGAGAGACAATCCCGATCAGTGCCACCGCGTGGCGCGAGGGCCACGACGCACTCGGGGTCACCGTGCGCATCGAGGCCCCGCGCCGGCGCGTCTACGAGATCACCATGACGCCGTCGATGGAGCCCGACCAGTTCAACGCCGTCTTCGTACCCGACACCGAGGGCTACTGGACGTTTCGCGTCGAGGCCTGGAGTGACCCGTACACCACCTGGCGGTCGGCGATCGTCAAGAAAATCGACGCCGGTCAGTCCGTGGCGGATCTGGCCAACGACCTCGAGATCGGCGCGCGTGTGCTCTCCCGGGCCCGCGACCAGATCGCGCCCACCGAACGCGGGGTCCTCTCCGACGCGATCCGTCTCCTGCGCGCCGACGACATGTCCCTGTCGACGCGGATCGGCCCCGCCATCGCTGACGCCGTCACCTCACTGCTGCACCAACACCCGGTTCGCGAGATGGTCACCAAGAGCCGCAATCACCGCATCTGGGTCGATCGCCGACGCGCGCTGTTCGGCTCGTGGTACGAAATGTTCCCACGCTCGACCGGCGGCTGGGACAACGAGGGGCGCCCGATACACGGCACCTTCCTGACCGCCGCGCAAGATCTGCCCCGCATCGCCGACATGGGATTCGATGTCGTCTACCTGCCGCCGATCCATCCGATCGGTGAGGTCAATCGCAAGGGCCCCAACAACACCCTGATCGCCGGAGCCGAGGACGTCGGCTCCCCGTGGGCGATCGGGTCCCGAGAGGGTGGCCACGACGCCATCCACCCGCGCCTGGGCAGCGAGGAGGATTTCACCTACTTCGTCGGACGGGCACGCGAACTCGGCATGGAGATCGCCCTCGACCTCGCGTTACAGTGCGCCCCGGATCACCCCTGGGCCACCGAGCATCCCGACTGGTTCACCATCCTGCCCGACGGCACCATCGCCTACGCGGAGAACCCGCCGAAGAAGTACCAGGACATCTATCCGCTCAACTTCGACAACGACCGCGCCGGCATCTATTCGGGTGTGCTGCGCGTGGTGCTGCACTGGATCGACCTGGGCGTCAAGATCTTTCGCGTCGACAACCCCCACACCAAACCGCCGAACTTCTGGGAATGGCTGATCACCGAGATCAAGAAACGCCATCGGGACGTATTGTTCCTGGCCGAGGCATTCACCCGCCCCGCACGGCTCTACGGACTGGCGCGCCTGGGATTCACGCAGTCCTACACGTATTTCACGTGGAAGACCGCGCGCTGGGAACTCGAGGAGTTCGGCAACGAACTCGCTGCACACGCCGACGAGGCCCGACCGAATCTGTTCGTCAACACCCCAGACATCCTGCACGAGAGCCTTCAGCACGGTGGCCCGGGTATGTTCGCGCTGCGAGCGGCGCTGGCGGCGACCCTCTCCCCCACCTGGGGCGTGTATTCGGGATACGAACTCTACGAACACCTGCCGGTCCGGGAGGGCAGCGAGGAATACCTCGATTCGGAGAAGTACCAACTACGGCCACGTGACTACAAAGCAGCAGCGTCCCGAGGGGAATCCCTGGAGCCGTGGATCACCTCACTCAACGCGATCCGGCGTCGCCACCCGGCTCTGCAACAGTTGCGCAACATCACCTTTCACCACATCGACAACCCGGCACTGATCGCCTACTCCAAGATCGACCCTGCCTCCGGGGACCGGGTACTGGTCGTGATCAACCTCAATCCGTTCGGCACCGAGTCGGCAACCCTGTGGCTCGACATGCCCGCCCTCGGTTTCGACTGGCAGGACCACTTCGGGGTCCGCGACGAGGTGACCGGAGAGGAATACACCTGGGGTCAGGCGAACTATATTCAGCTCGAACCGTGGCGCGCGGTGGCCCACATCCTGGCCCTTCCGCCCCTCGATCCGGCACTCGCGCAACCGCTTTCCTACCGCATCCGGTGAGGAACGAGGAGAGGACGACGACGTGACCAATCCCCCGCAATTCCCCACCCCCGACGATGCCCGGCCCTCTGCCTCGCCGGCGTGCAGCGAGCCCGACCCGAACGCCTCCGGCCACGATCTGAAACGGATCGATGCCCTGACCCATCCCGACCCGCATTCCTTCCTCGGCGCTCACGACACCGGCACCGGTTTCACCGTGCTGCGGACGCTGCGTCCCACCGCAACATCGGTCACCGCGGTTATCGGCGGCGTCGACTATCCGATGACCGCCCAGACCGACGATCTGTTCGTCGTCGCGGTCCCGATCGAGGGTCTCATCGACTACCGCTACCGCGTGGAGTATCCCGACGGCGCCGGCGACCGCCAATCCTACGTCGTCGCCGACGGTTATCGCTTCCTGCCGAGCGTCGGCGAGATCGACCGCTACCTGTTCGGCGAGGGCCGCCACGAACGTTTGTGGGAGGTCCTCGGCGCGCGGCTGGTCAGCTACACCACACCCGACGGAGAGGTGTCGGGGACCGCATTCTCAGTGTGGGCCCCAAACGCCCACGGCGTGGCGGTGATCGGCGACTTCGACTGGACCGGGCGCACCGCGCCGATGAGATCACTGGGCTCCAGCGGCATCTGGGAACTCTTCCTGCCCGACATCGGCGCGGGCACCCAGTACAAGTTCAAGGTGCACGGCGCCGATGGGGTGATCCGCGAGAAGGCCGACCCGATGGCGTTGGGCACCAACGTGCCCCCGGCAACCGCGTCGGTGGTGACCACCACGGCGTACGGATGGTCCGACGACGCGTGGATCGCCACCCGCGCCGCCTCCACACCGGCCACCGAACCGATGAGCATCTACGAAGTGCACCTCGGATCATGGCGAATGGGGTTGTCCTATCGGGAGATCGCCGAGCAACTCGGCGACTACCTCGTCGAAAAGGGCTTCACCCACGTCGAATTCCTGCCGGTCGCGGAGCACCCCTTCGGCGGCTCCTGGGGATATCAGGTCACCAGCTATTACGCACCCTCGGCCCGGTTCGGCCACCCCGACGACTTCCGGTATCTCGTCGACCACCTGCATTCGCTCGGGATCGGCGTACTCGTCGACTGGGTGCCCGCCCATTTCCCCAAGGACGAATGGGCGCTGGCACGCTTCGACGGCACCGCCCTGTATGAACACGCCGACCCGATGCGCGGCGAGCAACTCGACTGGGGCACATACGTCTTCGACTTCGGACGCCACGAGGTACGCAACTTCCTGGTCGCCAACGCGCTGTTCTGGTTCGACGAATTCCACATCGACGGCCTACGCGTCGACGCGGTCGCCTCGATGCTCTACCTCGACTACTCGCGCCCGGCCGGCGGCTGGCGTCCCAACATCTACGGTGGGCGCGAGAACCTCGAGGCAGTGCAGTTCCTACAGGAGACCAATGCCACTGTGCACAAGCATTTCCCGGGCGTGGTCACGATCGCCGAGGAATCGACGGCGTGGCCGGGCGTGACCCGCATGACCGATCTGGGCGGGCTGGGCTTCAGTTTCAAGTGGAACATGGGCTGGATGCACGACACCCTCGGCTATCTCGGTCATGATCAGGTTCACCGCAGCTTCCACCACCACGAGATCACCTTCTCGATGATGTACGCGTGGAGCGAGAACTTCGTCCTGCCGCTCTCCCACGACGAGGTCGTCCACGGAAAGGGCACGCTGTGGACCCGGATGCCCGGTGACTCGTTCACCAAGGCCGCCGGGGTCCGTGTGTTCCTCGCCTATCAGTGGGCGCATCCGGGTAAGCAATTACTGTTCATGGGACAGGAATTCGGTCAAACCCGCGAGTGGGCCGAGGACCGCAGCCTGGATTGGTCACAGATGTCGGGCTGGGAAGGCGAACTGCATTCGGGAATCTCAACTCTCGTGACCGACCTCAACCGGGTCTACCGACAGACCCCGGCCTTGTTCAGCGCCGACACCGACCCGGCGGGTTACGAGTGGATCGACGCCAACGACACCGCCAACAACGTCATCAGCTTCCTTCGATACGGAGCGGACGGCTCGGTCATCGCATGCCTGTTCAATTTCTCCGGCTCCGATCGCAGCAACTACCGCATCGGGCTTCCGATGGGAGGAACCTGGGCCGAGGTCCTCAACACCGATTCGTCGGCGTATTCGGGTTCCGGTCAGGGAAATCTCGGCAGCGTCACGACCGACGACCAACCATGGCACGCACGTCCGGTCTCGGCGACGGTGATGCTCCCGGCGAACTCGGCGATCTGGCTGGCCCCGGTGCCAATCGATTCCCCGCCTGATTCCGCTCTGACGACCATGTGATCACCCACGTTCGTAGATATCCCCCGATGCCACTGCCCTGCTCGGCCACACTCATGCGGCATGTGACGAGCAGTCCGGAGTCGATCATCACCACCGCGGTCCTGGTGATCGCCGTCTTGCTACCGTCCCTCTCCGTCCTCGGCGGAGCGATCCAGACCGCACCCGGCTGCATCGGCTACCTGTTGCCAGGTCGGCAGCGACCTCTGGATCGCACTGGGATGGTGCGTCACCATCTTGGTGATCGCCTACGCCGCCGCGATGGCCGCCTACCGACACGAGGTCTGGTGAGCACGAGACCCCGAACCGACCCGCCCTGGTTTTGCGGTAGCGCTACCGGCTCGGGCCGTGTCCGGACTCAGTACAGGGCGCTCGCTAGCTTGCGCCGGGCGCCGACGACGAACGGTTCGGCCGGATCGAACAATTCGAAGAGTTCGAGTAACCGGGTGCGGGCCTGGGTGCGGTCGTCACCGGCGGTCGCGCGCACCACCTCGATGATCCGATCGAATGCGGCCTCCGGCTGCTGCGCGAGCAGGAGCACATCGGCCGCCGCCAATTGCGCGTCGATGTCTGCGGTCGCGGCGGTTTCCACGATGGCCGGATCGTGGGCCTGTGCCCGTATCACGAACTCGAGGTTGCGTGCCGCCGAGGCGGCCTCGACGTTGTCGGGCTCGGCCTCCACGATCGCCCGGTACGCGCCGAGCGCGCCGTCGAAGTCCCCGGCGTTGAGCAGCTCCTCGGCGGCGTCCATCCGTGGATCGGTGGTCTCTGGCTCCGGCCCGTCGGCGTCGGGAACTCCGGTCAGGTGACCGCCGACCTGGGAAAGGATCTCACCGATCCACGCGGTGATCTCCTGCTCGCTGCGTACCCCGTTGAACGCGGCGACCGGTTGGCCCGCGGCGATCGCCACGACCATCGGGATCGACTGCACGCGGAAGGCCTGCGCGATACGGGGATTCGCGTCGACGTCGACCTTGGCGAGCACCCACTGCCCGCCGGCCGAGGCCGCCATGCGCTCGAGCACCGGCGAAAGCTGCTTACAGGGCTCACACCAGGTGGCCCAGAGGTCGACGACGACAAGTTGCCGTGTCGACCGGGCGAGCACGTCGGTCTCGAAGGTCTCCTCGGTCACGTCCAACACCGATCCCGGCGCGCTGGGGCCGGATACCGGCGGTCCACCGGGAGCTGCGGAACGCTGCGGTTGCGCACGTTGGGCTTCCGCGCGTTCCTTCAGTGCGGACAGGTCGACTGCACCGGACATCGCGACAGCTGCGGCCGCCTGCTGAGCTGCCGCTGCCTGTGCCCTGTTGGAAGGTCTGCTCACCCCTACAGTGTGTCATGACCGCGCGACGCACTCACGTACGTGAGGTTCGCTCACTTCTGTCGGACGCGGCAACCACCCCGGCGGTCACGACCGCGAACGCGAGGGCGAGCAACACCGGTGTAAG
This sequence comes from Gordonia oryzae, assembly GCF_003797185.1. Taxonomy (GTDB): domain Bacteria; phylum Actinomycetota; class Actinomycetes; order Mycobacteriales; family Mycobacteriaceae; genus Gordonia; species Gordonia oryzae. The sequence goes on along the minus strand of NZ_RKMH01000024.1, from coordinate 7,823 downwards.
GCCGAGACGCAGACTCGAGTGGCCGCCGATCACGCCGACGATCGCCGGCCCGGCGAGCATGCCGAGATAGCCGCAGCCCACCACCATCGAAATCGCCCGCCCACTCGAGCGCTCGGTGAGATTGCCCGCGGCAGTGAAGATCTGCGGGATGAGCCCGGCCAGCCCGATCCCGAAGATCGTCCATCCGATGATCGCGACGATCGCCGAGGCGGTGGCTGGCGTCGACGGGACGAGCACGATGACCATTCCGACGGCTGCGATGACCGCGCCCCCGCGCACCACCGACACCGGTCCCACACGTGCCGCGATGGGATCGACGACGAACCGGGCGGCCATCATCGCCGCGCTGAAACTCGCGAAGGCGATGGCGCCGACCGCCTCCCGTGTTCCGAACGTCTCGACGATGTGCAACGCACTCCAGTCGTACGATGTGCCCTCGGCGAGCATCAACACGAACGCCAATGCCGCCATCACCGACAGGCGTCGTAGGTCCACCTCGCGCCACCACCGGGCGCGTGGGGCATTCGGCGAGGCCAGGACTCCTGGCTCGGACGACTCGGTGCTGGCGTCACCGCAGGGGGCGCCCTGTGCCGAAACCGAGACCGGGTCGCCACCTCGGGCGACGATTCCCCGTGCGGCGACGGCAACCACGACCAGTCCGATGCCGGAGAGCACCGCCACCGTCGCCACCACCGGCCATCGCAGCCACAGCCCCAGTGCCACCGCACCGGAACCCAAAAGTCCACCGACGGAGAAGAAGCCGTGGAACGCCGACATGATCGGGCGCCGATAGATCCGTTCCACGGCGACGGCCTGCGCGTTCATCGACACGTCGAGGGAACCGTTGGCGAACCCGAAGAGGGCGAGCGTGCAGGCGAGACCGATCGTGTCGGTGGCCAGGACAGGACCCAGCATCACCGGGCACAGCACCACCGCTGCGGCGATCGTGATGGGTCGCGAACCGACCCTGTCGATCAGATGCCCGCACACCTGCATCCCGACGAATGCCGACGCACCCACGAGCAACAGCAACGCGCCCAAGACCTCGTGCGAGGTGCCGGTGCGTTCGGTGATGACCGGGATGTGGGCCACCCAGAGTGCGGCCAGAAAGCCGTTGAGGCAGAACACGGCGGCCACGGCGGCGCGAAACCGGCCCAGATGCCCGGGCGCCGACCGCCCGATATCGGTCAATTCTGCAGGTGAGCGTCGACCCGGGCGACCTTGCCCGCCAGTTCGCCGGTGTGCCCGGGCCGGATGTCGGCCTTGAGCACCAGCCCGACGCGGGGGGCGAGTTCGGCGACCGCCTCGGTGGCCTGCTTGACCACCGCCATCACCTCGTCCCACTCACCCTCGAGGTAGGTGAACATCGCGGTCGTCTGATGGGGCAGTCCGGATGCGCGAACCACACGCACCGCTTGCGCCACCGCGGCACTCATGCCGCCGTCGTCCTCTACCGCATCGCCGCCCGACGGCGTGATGCTGAATGCGACGATCATCGTTGCGTCCCCATCAGCGGAGTGTCTCAGGCAGCCGGATATCTCAGGCAGCGGCCGCTGCGTTGCTCGTCGACTCCGACACGGACAGCTCGGCGAGGTGTCCGTGTCGCCGGGCCCACCACTCGAAGACCAGCGTCCCGAACGGCGGGATACTCGAGAACAGGGCCAGCCCGGTGACCTTCACGCTCCAGCGCAGAGAAAACGCGGTCAGCAGCGAGATCACCACGAACACCATGAACACGATCCCGTGCGTCATGCCGGGGATCTGCACTGCGCCGTCGTGGCCGAGCACCCACTTGAAGAACATGGCCACGAGCAGCGCTGCCCACGTGATGGCTTCGAGTACCGCGACGAAGCGGAATCGTTTGGCGGGCGTGGACAGGTCGAAGAATTGCCTCATGCGCTCCATTGTGCCCGAGCTGGCGACAATCTACGACATACGGTAGTAGCCGTGCGCGATCCGACGTGCGCCACGTCACGGCCAAGGGATGGTTGAGGCGTCGCTCAGACTCGCGAGATCAAACCCTGGAGATCAGACTCCGACGATCAGGCCTTGGGAACCCGGACGATCAGCGCATCGCCCTGCCCACCCGCGCCACAGAGTGCCGCGGCACCGACCCCGCCACCGCGTCGCTGCAATTCCAGCGCCAGGTGCAGCGTGATACGCGCCCCGGAGGTGCCGATCGGGTGGCCGACGGCGATCGCTCCACCATTGACATTGACAATCGACTCATCGACGCCCAGCGACTTCGTCGAGGCCAGCCCGACGGCCGCGAATGCCTCGTTGATCTCGATCAGGTCGAGGTCGGTTGGCGCGATCCCGGCCCGGTCACATGCCTTGCGGATGGCATTCGCAGGCTGCTGCTGCAGGGAAGAATCCGGGCCGGCCACGACACCGTGCGGACCGATCTCGGCGAGCCAGTCGACACCGAGCTCGGCGGCCTTGGCCTTGCTCATCACGACGACCGCGGCCGCCCCGTCGGAGATCTGCGAGGAGTTGCCCGCGGTGATGGTGCCGTCCTTGCGGAAGGCAGGCCGCAGACCGGCCAGCGAATCAGCGGTGGTGTCGGCTCGGATGCCCTCGTCCTCGGCAAACTCGATCGGATCGCCCTTGCGCTGCGGGATCGACACCGGAACCACCTCGTCGGCGAAGACACCGTTCTTCCAGGCCGTGGCGGCGAGATGATGGCTGCGCGCGGCGAACTCGTCCTGCTCGGCGCGGGTGAATCCGTCGACGTCGTTGCCCTGCTCGGTCAGCCCACCCATCGGCTGATCGGTGAACGCGTCGAACAGTCCGTCGTAGGCCAAATGGTCGACGAGTTCGGTGTTTCCGTACTTGAAGCCGCTGCGGCTGCCCGGGAGCAGGTGCGGCGCCTGGGTCATCGATTCCTGACCGCCGGCGACCACCACGTCGAACTCTCCGGCGCGGATCAGCTGGTCGGCGAGCGCGATTGCGTCGATCCCCGACAAGCACATCTTGTTGATCGTCAGCGCGGGTACGTCCCACCCGATGCCGGCCTTGACCGATGTCTGGCGTGCGGGCATCTGCCCGGCGCCGGCGGTCAGGACCTGACCCATGATCACGTACTGGACCTCGGAGGCAGCCACCCCCGAGCGCTCGAGTGCACCCTTAACAGCAATGGCACCGAGGTCGACGGCACTGAATCCCTTGAGCGAACCGAGCATCCGGCCGAACGGCGTGCGTGCGCCGGCAACGATCACCGACGTCGTCTGATCTGGGGACATGGGACCTCCACGACTCGGACCGCGGCACCAACCGAGCGGTCGCTCTGTACTTTGTCGCCTCTAACGCTACCGTTAGGCCATGAGTACTCCCGCAGTTGACCCCGCCACCACGCACTCGCCGACCGCGCTGATCGGCGATCTCGTCGTCGCAATCGACCACGTCGGCATCGCCGTGCCCGATCTCGATGCCGCCAAGCAGTGGTATGCCGAGAATCTGGGCTTCGTCGAGCTCCACGAGGAGACCAACGACGAGCAGGGCGTACGTGAGGCGATGATCGGCCCACAAGGAGGTGGCGGTGCCGTCATCCAACTTCTCGCGCCGCTGACCCCGGAGTCAACCATCGCGAAGTTCCTCGACCGCAGCGGCCCAGGACTTCAGCAGCTCGCAGTGCGGGTCACCGACATCGTGGCGGTGATGGACCGCTTGAGGGCGAACGGCGTCCGCGTGCTGTACCCGCAGCCGCGTCGCGGCACCGCCGACTCCCGGATCAACTTCGTGCACCCCAAGGACGCGGGCGGCGTACTGCTAGAGCTGGTCGAGCCCGCGGCGTCGGCCCACTGAGGTCCCGCCGGACCGTCGACCCCCTCGGCACGTGCGGGTGCTGCGATTAGACTTGCCCGCATGTCAGCCCCTGCACCCAGGCAGCAGTTACCGTTCGCGATCGTGATGCGCGGGTACGACCGAGAACAGGTCGCCGACCGCCTCCGGCGCATCGACGCCGACATGCGGGTACTGGCCGCGGATCGCGACGCGGCCACCTCACATGCCCGCGAGCTCTCGGCACACCTGGCCGATGCCCGCGATGAGATCGAGGAGCTACGTCGCGAGGTCGACAAGCTCTCGGTGCCACCGACATCGGTGACCGGCATGAGTGAACGGCTCTCGCGCATGCTGCAGTTGGCCTCCGACGAGGCCTCGGAGATGCGTGCCGACGCGAGTGCCGAAGCGGCCGAGACGGTGTCCGTGGCTCGACAGGAGGCCGAGGACATTCAGCGCAACGCCACCGAAGAGGCCAAGCGGATCGTCGCCGACGCCCGCGCCCGGGCGAGCACGATCGTCGGTGACGCCGATGAGTATTCGGCGAAGACGCGCAACGAGGCCGACGCCATCAAAACCGCGGACGCCGCGGACGCCGAACGCGCCGCCGCCGAACGCGCCGACCGCGCCGCCGCGATGGAGTCCGAGCACGAGAAGACTATGGCCGCAGCCAAGGCCGAGGCGCAACGGATCCTCGCCAAGGCGCGCACCGAGACCGAGGAACTCCGGCGTCGCACGGCACAGGAGTTGCAGGACGAGCGGACTCGACACGACGCCGAGCTGTCCGCCCAGCGATCCGAGGCGAACGCGCTCGCCGCCGACATCGAGCGCAACGCTCGCGCCATCGCCACCGAACGGGTGGCGCGCTCGCGCGAACTCGGCGACTGCGTCACGAAGGCGCGCGAGGAGATCATCTTGGAGTTCTCGCGGATCTCTGAGCGTCTCGCCGAACTCCCGGCGTTGCTGAACACCGAAATCGATGCCGAGCTGACCACAGCATCCGAACACAGCGACGCCGAACTGCTCAACACCCTGTTGTCACGCGACGCGCAGATCGACACCGAGCCGTTGCAGAAGCCCACCGGCCGCAACGGCCGCCACGCAGGCAAGCGCGCCGATACCGCACCGATCGAGACCGCCGCACTCGAGGTCGAGCAGAACTAATCGGCTGCGCACGACCGCTCAGAAAAGTCGGAACTCCGTACTTTCGGTCCCGCGGAGTGCATCGTAATCGAGTACGAGACAACGGATTCCGCGATCCTGGGCCAGGGTGCGCGCCTGCGGCTTGATCTGCTGTGCGGCGAACACCCCGCTCACCGGGGCGAGGAGCGGATCGCGGTTCAGTAATTCGAGATACCGCGTGAGCTGTTCGACTCCGTCGATCTCCCCGCGTCGCTTGATCTCCACCGCGACGGTCGCACCGTCGGCGTCGCGGGCGAGGATATCGACCGGACCGATCGCCGTCATGTACTCCCGGCGGATCAAGGTGTGGCCGGGGCCCAGGGTCTCGACGTGCTCGGCGAGCAACTCCTGCAGATGGGCCTCGACGCCGTCCTTCACCAGCCCCGGATCGACGCCGAGTTCGTGGGTCGAATCGTGTTCGATCGAGGTGATGGTGATACGCAACTCCTCACCGGCCTTGTTGGTCACCACCCAGTAGGCGACCACCTCATCGTGCGCAGAGGCGACCTCCTCGGGCACCGGCTCCTCGGCCAGCCAACAGGGCGGACTCATCCAGTTCAACGGTTTGTAGGCGCGGTCGTCGGCATGCACGCTCACCGACCCGTCGGACTTGATGAGCAGCAACCGGCGCGCCATGGGCAGATGAGCCGTGAGCCGTCCGACATAGTCCACTTGGCATTCCGCGATCACCAGACGCACAGACGGCAGCTTAGCTGCTCTGCCTGAGTCTCGAAGAACCCCACTCCGAGGGCCGCAGCGGAAATCCCCTCCGGCGATCAGCGGCCGAGACACATACGTCACGGGCGCCGAAAAGACTCCAGCTGGAATTCCTCGGCATCGCGCACCGCGGCCTCCATCGTCGAGTGCACGTGCGGCAGCGTCGGATCGAGACCCAGGAGTTGTTCGGGCGCATTCAGATTCGGCACCACGAAGTCGGAGCGATGACTGTCCACACTCGCCCGTACCACGCCATCGGGATCGACGAGCATGGCGCGCTGCCCGCGAAGTTCTGTGGTGTGTTTGATACCGAGCAGCATCGTCCGGGCGACCGGATCGATCACCCCCACCCGCGAGATCTCTACGATCACGACATCGAGGTCGTCGAGATCGGACTCGATGCGACGCAGCGCGCGCTCGGCGCCGGCGAACGTCAGATCCCCCTGCAATTCGTACACCAGCACCCGGCCCCGACAGGTTCGCAGGTAGCTGCGCTGCAGTTCGTCCCACTCCGCACCGACCTCGAACTCGACGATCGAGTACACCGACCGGATGGACACCCGGCTCTCACGCGTCACGTTGAACATGTGCAGGCCCAGGTCACGGGACAACCGCCGACACGTGTCGACGCCACGGACGCTGTTGCCGTGCTGATCGAGGCGCGGTGAGTACACACCGATCCCGAGCTGGCCGGGAAGCACCGCCAGAATGCCGCCACCGACCCCGCTCTTGGCCGGCAGACCCACCGAGGTGACCCAGTCCCCGGCGCCGTCGTACATGCCGCACGTGGTCATCACACTCAACAGCCGCTGGGCCACCTCGTTGCTCAGCACCCGACGACCGGTGCGCGGATTGACCCCGCCCGCGGCGATAGTCGCGGCGACCGCGGCGAGGTCGTCGCTGGTCACCCGCAGCGAACATTGACGAAAGTAGAGGTCCAGCGCCGCTTCGGGGTCGGTGTCGACCGCGCCGAAACTGTCGAGCATGTAGACGATCGCACGATTGCGGGAACCGGTGGCGGCCTCGGAGGCGTAGACCTGCTCATCGATCGTCAGATATCTCCCGGCGCAACCGGAGTAGAACTCGACGAGTTCGTCGAACGCCTCGTCCACGGCAGCGGCCGGCAGCGACCGGACCGGCGGCAGCAGCATCGACGACGCCAGGATCGCCCCCGCGTTGATCATCGGATTGCGCGGGCGCCGTCGCTCGTCAACGCTGATCTCGTTGAATGCCTCACCCGACGGTTCAACGCCGATCTTCGCATCCACCACCGCCACGTCGAGTCGGGTCAGCGCGAGCGCATAGGTGAGCGGCTTGGACACCGATTGGATCGTGAACTCGACGCCGACGTCACCGAGGGAATAGGTATTGCCGTCGTGCATGCACATCGACAGGGCGTATCCATCGGCGTCAACGGAGGCGAGTTCGGGGATGTAGTCGGCGACCGCGCCGGAACGATCGGAGGCGCACTCTTCCATGATGTGGCGCAGGTATCCGTGAACATGCGATATCGGCACGGCACCAATCTATCCAGTAGGACTGACATCCGGCGGCGAGACGGGCCGCCGACGTCAAAGGCGGGCGCCGTCGATCAGTACGGGACGCAAACGCATGTCGCGCACCACCACATCGTCGGCGAAGCGGTACGCGTTGGCACACAGAATGCCAAGGAAATGCACACGGAGACGGGGCACTCGGCTCGCACGATGATTGCGCGCTCGGCGACCCCGACGAGGTTCTGCGACAGTTCGGCCGCACGACGCCCACCAGTGTGCGCAGCAGCGGGTATACCGAATATCGGTGGATGCGCGGCAGTCGTGGTGGATGCCTCCGGAGGTGGACTACTCGAACGATACCTACGCACTCGGGTCGCCCGCCAACGATCTCTTGCACGCAATAGACAACAGCGGTAGTGATGACACCACGCGACAACCGGGGGTTCGGCGTGGTGGAGGGATAGCGTGTCCGCTTCGGGGTTGAGTCTGCTGCAGGAACGACAGCGTCGGAAACGGTCCAGAATATGTGTGCGTCCCGGTGCCTGTTCTGCGCGCCCGCAGGTGGGGTTAGATGGGTGATGCCCCGCAACGTGGTGTGTTGCGGGGCATCCCGGAGGTGTTGTTCGGCGGTGTCCTACTCTCCCACAC
>NZ_RKMH01000002.1 GCF_003797185.1 Gordonia oryzae | reverse complement strand
CACGCCCACCACCCAAACGAAGGTGCTCAACACCATTCACCACGCTCCAGAAGGCCGGATCGGTGGATCGAGGCTAAGGCCATCGGCGAGGCCCACTCCCTGCGCACTTCCGCTCCCACGTCACCAAAGTACTACTAGTAGGGCAGACTTTTCGGTAGCCATCATCAGTACTTGGTGAGTGCCAACTCGCCCATCTCAAGTCGATCCGCGTCGACTGGAGTCGTGGGCCCGGCACCGCAAAGCCGTCGGCCAACGAATCAGGACACTCCGAGTCGAGCAAGGGCTGACTCAAGAAGCGTTGGCACTGGAGTCGGGGGTCACCCGCAACGTTCTCATCCAGGTGGAGCACGGGCGGCGCGGCCTGCTGTATGAGCGACTATTTGATATCGCCGAGGTCCTCAGAGTGGATGCCGCCGAACTTCTCACGCCCGAACGGTGATCGTCCAAGCTCGCAATCGAACTCACGACGGAAGCCATCCAGACACCAGACCGACACTCTGGCCGATAATCGCTTGCAGACCGAGCGGCGATGGCGACACATTAGTCCTGGCAACCTACTCACACCGCGTGCGAACCCCGCACGGAAAGCTGGCGATAACGGGATGTTGACGACCGTGCTTGAGAAACTACTGACAGACGCTCGTCAGAACGGTTGGAGCACGACTACTGATGCGTCGCTTGCGGACTTGGCGCTCGAAGCTGAGCGCTACAAGCGTGGGCTGAGCTTTACGCACGTCCGGAACCGGCCCACCAGCCCGCCCATCGAGGTGCTCACACCGACATCTTCAGACAATGCACCCGCGCGCTCACTGAGCGCGATGCACGGCGAGGGACCCCAACCGCTTCACACCGACGGCGCCCATCATCAGGTGCCGCCTCACATAGTCTTGTTGTCGAGCCGTCAAATCAGCAGTGTCGCAACGTGGCTATGGCGGTTCGACACCGCCCAGCTTCCCTCGACCTCAATGCATCACGACTTACTACACGGGGTCTTCACTGTGCGTAGCGGACGATCTTGCTTTCTGTCGCCAGCGTGGACCCACCGGGAACAGCTGCGGTACGACCCAGGATGTATGGAACCCGCCGACGATCGCGCCCAGCGAGTGGCCACCTTCCTCAACTCCAGAATCGAACATGGCACCGCCTTTTCGTGGACCACACCTGGCCAGGTCCTCGCGATCGACAATCGCAGGGTGACGCATGCTCGTGGTGACGCCGTCAACGAACCTCACCGCACCATCGAACGACTCGCGCTACTGGTGAACGACTGGTCCGGCGTCAATAAGCCACCACTTCGCAGAGGCCTTCCAATCTCGTGACCACTCCATGCGACCACGAAGCGCTGTGGCTCAAGGCCAAGATGTTCCTCAACCGCGCGATGGAATCGGAAGGCCAACGACCCTTCGATGAGCGAGCGCTCTGGGCAACCCTTGCTATTGAACTCCTGGCCAAATCGGCGCTGGCCAGAACCTCCCCTGTCCTGATCGCTGAGCCCACGGAAGATGGCACCAACCTCCTGATCGCTACAGGGTTGCTCGACTCGAAAGACAACGTCCAGTTCGTGACTGTCCGCGCCAAGACGGTGTTCAGCCGATGCCAACGAGCATTTCGACCATTCGACGCCGGTGAAGCTACGAAGATGACAGCCGCGCGCAACGAATACCTACACGGCGCGACTCCTGGATTTACTGCAATCCCGGAGAACAGCTGGTGGCCACTGTTCTGGCGTCAAGCCATCATCCTCAACAACGCCGCGGATCATGACCTCGACGAACTCGTCGGTAGCGACCGAACCTCGGCAGTCGAACAGCATCTCGAGCGGAATCGAAAGAACCTCGAGCACAGAGTCGAGATGCTCATCGAGCAGGCGAAGACCCGACTCGCGCAATACAACGCGGGTGTCCTGCCTACCCGCGTCGCCAAAGCATGGGCCCCGGGGAACGACCGAACCATCGGGCACCGCTACCGAGAAAGCGAGACTTGCCCTGCTTGCGGCGGAAACGGGACACTAGAAGGCGAAGATGTCCACGACACAAGAATCGAGGCACATCAATTCAGCGAGGAAGCGAACGACTGGGATACGTCGGTCGAACTGGAAGTCTATTCAGATTACTTTAGCTGCTGGGATTGTGGACTCATCCTCGACAACTACGAACTACTGGACCACGCCGGCCTGCCGGGCACGTTCACGGCAGAGGGAGATGAGAGCGATATCCACGAACCCGAATACGGCAACGACTGAACGATAGCCACCTGCAGATGTGCATTCTTGCAGTGTCCGTATCCATTTGGGAGCGGCCGCTGCGACCTGCTCGACGAGCGCCTGTTCGATATCGCCGAGGTGATGGGCATCGATGCCGGCGAGCTGCTGACGCCCGACCGATGAGCGAGACAGCCGAGACGGAAACGTGCACCCGCCTCACGTGTCCACGCTGCCACTGACCAAGGCCTGCGCAACCGTCCGTGACGCGCTGGACCGAAGCCCGACTACCCCAATGCGAGCCTCCCGCCCGATAGGGTTTCGCGACAGACGGCCCGATCGACTGGAGGCAACGGAGCATGGGTTCGATTCACGAGGTGATGGCGGCGTTTCGTGAGGCGCCGTCGAACTCCGAGCGTGGCACCAAGTTCGAGAAGCTGATGGTCCGGTATTTCGAGCTCGACCCGATGCTCTCCCAGCAGTACGACGCGGTGTGGCGCTGGATCGACTGGCCGGGACGGCAGGGCAAACCCGACACCGGCATCGACCTCGTCGCCCGAGAGCGCGACAGCGGCGAGTACACGGCAATCCAGTGCAAGTTCTACGAACCGACCCACACTCTGCGCAAAGAAGACATCGACTCGTTCTTCACTGCATCCGGCAAGAAGCCGTTCACCAACCGCATCATCATCTCGACCACCGATCGCTGGGGCAAGAACGCCGAGGACACACTCGACGACCAGACCATCCCGGTGCAGCGCATCGGCCTCGCCGAAATCGCCGACTCCCCCATCGACTGGGACGTGAGCCTCGTCGATGGTGAGGTCGAAGTGCACCTCGCCGAGGCCACCCGACACGAGCCACGGCCCCACCAGACCACCGCGATCGAGAAGGCGTTCGACGGCTTCGGCAAGGGATTCGACCGCGGCAAGCTCATCATGGCCTGCGGCACCGGCAAGACCTTCACCGCACTCAAGATCGCCGAACGTACCGCAACAGAAAATGGCGGGAATGCTCGAATTCTCTTCTGCGTCCCATCGATCTCGCTGCTTTCCCAGACTCTGCGGGAGTGGACGGCGCAAACGCAGCTGGATCTTCGAGCCTTCGCGGTCTGCTCAGACACCAAAGTGTCACGTGCAGCTGAGGACATCAGCTCCTACGACGTGGCGGTGCCCGTCACTACCAATGCCGAGAAGCTCGTCGCGGAGATGTCACATCGCAAGCGCGCCAAGGGTTTAACGGTGGTATTCACGACTTACCAGTCGCTGCCCGTCGTAGCGCAGGCCCAACGCGACGGACTGGACCCCTTCGATCTGGTGATCTGCGACGAGGCGCACCGGACGACCGGCGTCACCCTCGAAGGTGCCGACGAGTCCAACTTCGTGCGCGTCCACGACAACGACTACATCCAGTCTGCGCGACGGCTCTACATGACGGCGACCCCTCGAATCTTCGACGAATCAGTCAAAGCGAAGGCCGACGAGCACTCCGCCGAGATCACGTCGATGGACGACGAGGACAAGTACGGTCCCGAGTTTCATCGTTTGTCGTTCGGGCAGGCGGTCGAGCGCGGATTGCTCACCGACTACAAGGTCCTCGTCCTAACTGTCGACGAGGAGATGGTCGCTGCTCCCCTCCAAACTCAACTCGCCGGCCCCGACGGAGACCTGCGCCTGGACGACGCGACCAAGATCGTCGGCGCCTGGAACGGACTCGCCAAGCGGGCAGGGCGCACCCCGGACGGCACCAGCTTCGCACCCGGCGAACCGCCGATGCGTCGAGCCGTGGCGTTCGCGAAAGACATTGCCACGTCAAAGAAGATCGCTGAGCTCTTTCCACGGGTAGTGGACACCTACCGTGACATGCTCACCGAGAGTATCGACGACGGCCACGACGTCAACACCACCAATCTTGATCTGGGCGTGAAGGTTCATCACGTCGACGGCACCTACAACGCGCTGGAACGAAATCGCGAACTCCAGTGGCTCAAAGCGCCACTCCCGGACAATGAGTGCCGCATCCTCACCAACGCCCGTTGCCTCTCCGAAGGTGTCGACGTGCCCGCACTGGATTCGGTGATGTTCCTTCACCCCCGCAACAGCGTTGTCGACGTCGTGCAGTCCGTCGGCCGTGTGATGCGCAAGGCCGAGGGCAAGGACTACGGGTACATCATTCTGCCGGTGGCTGTTCCTGCAGGCGTCTCGCCATCGCAAGCGCTGTCCGACAATCGTCGGTTCAAGGTCGTCTGGCAGGTTCTCAACGCGCTGCGTGCCCATGACGACCGCTTCAATGCGATGGTCAACTCGATCGCGCTCAACACCTCCGCCGAGTTGAAGGCCACCGGCCAAGGTTCCGATCAACTCCTCGGCGGACACGTCGGCCCCACCACGGAGAACCCGGAGAGCATCGGCAACGGGGAAAGCGCCAACAACGCCTCGACCGGTACAAGCGACGACCCGGCCAACGGTGTCGCCGATGGCGGTGGAGCCAGCGGTGGAGGTGTGGCGCAGCAGATGGCGCTGTTCTCCCTGTCGGAGTGGCAGGAGGCGATCTACACCCGCATCGTCGACAAGGTTGGCACCCGCACCTACTGGGAGGACTGGGCCCAGGACGTCGCCGACATCGCCGCCGCCCTCACCGCCCGAATCAAGGCTCTGATCGAAGGCGCAGATCCGACTGTCACCGCAGCCTTCGCCAAGTTCCATAAGGGGTTGCAAGACAACCTCAATGACTCCATCACTCGCGACGACGCCATCTCCATGCTCGCCCAGCACCTCATCACCGCGCCGGTCTTCGACGCCCTGTTCGCCGGCCATGAGTTCGCGGCGCACAACCCGGTGTCTCGCACCATGCAGGCGATGGTCGACCAACTCGGCGGAGCGGGTTTGGAGGCTGAGACGGCGCACCTCGAAGACTTCTACGATTCGGTGCGGATCCGCGCGTCCGAGGTGACAACTGCCGATGGCAAGCAGCAGGTGATCGCTGAACTCTACGAGAAGTTCTTCAAGGTCGGCTTCGCCAAACAAGCTGAGGCGCTGGGCATTGTCTACACGCCGATCGAGATCGTCGACTTCATCCTCCGCGCCGCCGACCACGCCTCCCGTGAAGCGTTCGGTCGGGGCCTCACCGATGACGCCGTGCACGTTCTCGACCCGTTCACCGGAACTGGCACGTTCATCACCCGGCTCATGCAATCCGGGCTGATCCGTCCAGAAGACCTGACGCGCAAGTACACCAGCGAGTTGCACGCCAACGAGATCATGCTGCTCGCGTACTACATCGCCGCGGTGAACATCGAGACCACCTACCACGCGCTGAGCAAGACCGAGTACAGCCCATTCGAGGGAATCGTCCTCACGGACACGTTCCAGATGACCGAAGACGACGACTCGATGGACACAGAGATGTTCCCGCAGAACAACTCCCGGATCGTCAAGCAACTCGCCGCGCCGATCCACATCATCGTTGGCAACCCGCCGTACTCCGTAGGTCAAGACTCGGCGAACGATCTCAACGCAAACCTCAAGTACCCCACGTTGGATAAGCGGATCGCAGACACCTACGCGAAGCGATCGACTGCCACGACGCAGCGCACCTTGTACGACTCGTACCTACGAGCGTTCAGATGGGCCACGGACCGTGTTGGTGACCACGGCGTCGTCGCGTTCGTTTCCAACGGTGGATGGCTTGACAGCAACACTGCCGATGGCATCCGTCTCTCCCTCGCCAATGAGTACAGCCGGATCTACGCCTATAACCTGCGTGGTAACCAGCGCACAGCCGGTGAACTGTCCAGGAAGGAAGGCGGCAAGGTTTTCGGTTCCGGCAGCCGCAACACCGTCGCGATCCTGATCGGCGTAAAGAACCCTGCTCACACTGGGCCGTGCGAGATCCAGTACCGCGACATCGGTGACTACCTGACGCGTGAGCAGAAGCTGGAGATCGTCGAGAGCAGCCATCTCGGATCGGTTGAATGGCAACTTATTAATCCAAACGGCCAGGGCGACTGGGTCCAACAGCGCAGTGACGACTTCGGAACCTGGCCGGTTCTCGGCGACAAGAGAGCGTCGGCGGGTGTAACCAAGGTGTTCGCCGTACACTCGCTCGGTCTCAACACAAGTCGGGACCTGTGGATCTACAACTCCTCCGATAAGCGGCTACGGAAAGCCATTCAGAAGTTCGTCAGTCACTTCAACGAGCAGGTCGACGGTTTCTCCGCGTACTGCACGAAGCGAGGACTGACTACCGCGCGAGAGTCCGATGCGGACTCATATCTAAGCGAGAACCCCGAGGCGACCGCCGCCGATTACCTCAAGTGGTCATCAAGCTTGAAGCAACGACTTGCTCGCCGTCAGAAGACTGCGGTCGAGGAGGCGTTTCAGCCAAGCATGTACCGGCCGTTCTTCAGTCAGCACGCCTACTTCGGACCTGCGCTGATTCACCGCCGCGGCACTCTCGACCGCATCTTCCAGACCGCTGATCACAAAAACGTCGGGATCTACGTGGTCGGCTTCGGATCCGCGGTCCCGTTCTCGCCGTTGATGGTCGACCACCTTCCGGATCTGCACCTCACGGGAGCAGGTAGCGGTGGCCAGTTCTTCCCTCGGTGGACATACGAGAAGGGCGACGCCGACGCTGATTGCGCCCTTGATCTGGAAACCGAGACACAGGATCTCGACGAGTACGGGTACCGCCGCATCGACAACATCACAGACGAGGTCCTCACCGTGTACCAGGCGGCGATCGGGAATCAGGTAACCAAGGACGACATCTTCTTCTACGTCTACGGTCTGCTCCACGACCCCGACTACCGCGAGACCTACGCCGCGGACTTGAAGAAGATGCTGCCGCACATCCCGACCCCGGACACCCCAGCGCGGTTCGAGCAACTCGCATCGGCGGGCCGGGCCCTGTCTGACCTGCACGTCGGGTACGACGACGTCGCACCATACCCCGTCGATGTGCAGCTCAAGCCGGGTGCCGATCCCGCCGACCGCGAGACCTGGCGAGCGTCAAAGATGAAGTGGGCCAAGAAGAAGGACCCCGAAAACGGTAAGAGCGTCAACGATGTCACGAAGCTGATCTACAACCCCAAAGTCACCATCACCGGCATCCCAGAGGAGGCCGAGCGGTACATGCTCGGCTCCCGCTCGGCGCTGGCGTGGATCATCGACCGTTACCAGGTCAAAACCGACAAGGCATCCGGCATCGTCAACGATCCGAACGATTGGTGCGACGAGCACGACAACCCTCGCTACATCGTCGACCTCATCGCGAAGGTCACGACCGTGGCAGTCGAGACGATGAAGATCGTCGACGGTCTGTCAGAGAACCCCACTGGTTGACCGCGCCAAACAACAGCACAACTCGTTTTCGCACAAAGAAAGAAGCACATGTCGTTCCAAACTCCGCGCAGTATCGAGGAAATGCTCACCGCAATCCACAAGCGTGAGTACCTGATGCCCGCAATCCAGCGTGAATTCGTCTGGGACGCAGACCAAATCACGAAACTCGTCGACAGTCTCATGCGTGGGTATCCCGTTGGGTCGTTTCTCCTATGGGACGTCAAGCCTGAGACCGCACAGTCGTACACGTTCTATGAGTTCTTGACCAATTACCACGAGCGCGACCACCCTTACGCCGACAAAGCCACTGTTCCGGCGGGAAGCGGCACCACGGCCGTTCTTGACGGCCAGCAGAGGCTCACATCGTTGAATATCGCACTCTACGGAAGTCTTTCAGAGAAGAAGAAGTACGCCTGGTGGAACAGCGCTAATGCGTTCCCTACGAAACGCCTATATCTCAACCTTGTCGACGAACCCGACGACGAAGAACTCGGAACCAAGTACGACCTCCGGTTTCTGACCGACCAGGAAGCGGCCGCAGAGGATGGAGATGCCGACAAATGGTTCCGAGTCGGCGCAGTACTCGACCTCCCCGACTCCGGGCCGAATATGCAGAAGGAGTTGACCAAGCGTCGGATCACCGCCGGGCTGGACGATGCTTTTCAGCGACTGTATGACCTCTATCAAGCCGTCCGGGTTCTCAAACCCATGAACTACTTCTTGGTCACCGATCAGGACGCCGACAAGGTGTTGGAGATTTTCGTACGGGTTAACAGCGGTGGCACTACGCTCTCGTACTCTGATCTGCTGCTGTCGATGGCCACCAACCAGTGGCAGGACTTGGATGCCCGCGAAGAAGTTCGCTCACTCGTTTCCGAGATCAACAGCAACGCCGGACGTCAGTTCTCGTTCTCCAAGGACGTGGTTCTCAAGACCGCACTGACTATCGCGGACGTCGACGTACGGTTCAAGGTCACCAACTTTACGCACACAAACATGGCGAAGGTGGAGGCCGCGTGGCCACAGATCAGAGGAGCCCTTCTCCGAGCGGCGACGTTGCTGCAGCAGTTCGGGTACAACGAACGAAACCTCACGGCCAACAGCGTGATCATCCCCGTCGCGCACTACCTCCACCTCCGCGACGCGGGCGACTCGTACCTCGACTCGTCTGCCGACGCCGCGGATAGGCTCGCACTCCAGCGGTGGGTCACGCGCTCACTTGTCAAACGTGGTATCTGGGGATCGGGTCTCGACACGCTTCTGACTCGAATCCGCGATGTCCTGCAAGACAATTCGGAAGGCGGCTTTCCTGCCGCGGCCATCGAAGACGCCATGGCTGTGGCCGGGAAGAGCCTCACTTTTGAAAGCGCAGAAATCGACGAGCTTCTGAACCTCAAATATGGTGGCCAACGGACGTTCTCGGTACTGTCGGTCTTGTATCCAGGTCTCGACCTCAGCAAGAAGTTCCACGAAGACCACATCTTCCCCAAGTCGCGGTTCACCAAGAAGAAGCTCTTGAACGCGGGAATCCCGATCGAAAAGGTCGACGATTACTTGGAGGTCGTCAATCTCTTGCCGAACCTCCAACTACTTGCTGGTACCGCCAACATTGAGAAACAGGACAGTCTGCCGGCCGTCTGGATCGAAAGCGCCTTCCCCAGTGAGGACAAGCGGAGCACGTATCTCTCTGACAACGACCTGGACGGGCTCTCCCTCGACTTGGGCGAATTCCTGTCGTTCTTCGAGGAGCGCAAGCGCCGAGTCCGAGAGCGCCTCATCACCGTGCTTGGAACCAACCCGAGCTGACAACAGTACGAATCGAGCGGATGTCGCCATGACGGACGGCTCGACCGCCTTGACCTGCCAGATGGAAGCACGGCGATGCCCGCGTCGGTGTCCCGATGATGCGACTGCGTGGCATACTCGTGCCGAGCAAGGTGCGGATTCTCCGAACTCCCCAAGTTCCGACGATCCGCCTGGCCCCAGGTGTGGCTACGGCAGCCTGGGGCTGCTCGCTGTCCATGGGCAGTGACCTTCACAGCGTGTACCGCCGCGCGGCGATGAACTGCGGTCGCGGCCCGATACTCAGCGCCCCGTACGTTCCTGACCTCGCTGACGCGCGGCATCGAGTCGCGCACGCTCGGCGGGCGTAATCGGCTCAAGTCGCGCGCGTATCGGCGACCCCAATTGTTTGCGCGTAGCCTTCGGTGCGGACGGGAAGTCGCTGCATCGACCGGTATCGCGTGCAAGCCGACGATCCGACTCAACGCTTGCAGAGGTCTGGCGAACCGGAGCCTGCGTAACTCTGGATGCTGCTTCGAGCAACGCGCCAAGCTCAGTACGAGTGATGGCGGTCAAGGCCGCAGCCCGCGCAGCGTGACCTGCGGCACGATGCGCGGAAACGATCGCTTCGACCGCGCTGAGGAGTTGCCGCAACAGCGCGGCAGTCGCCGCAGTTGAATCCGTTCGCCCGCTTGCAGTCAGCAACAGGAACGCTACGGAGCTCGTGTGCTCGACGCGCTTCGGCGCCACCGCACGAGCCGCTGGGATACCTGCTGACGCACCGAGTGCGTCGGCGGCCCGCGCCAGCGGACCGGGACGTTCTTCGATCTGCACCGACCACGCCGCGAACACGCCAGCCGTCTGCCCGGCCGCGCTTGCCCAGCTCGCGTGATCGTCGACAGCGATAGTGCCGAGGTACTGGGTCCACTGCTCGAGATCGTCCTGGGCACGGCGGTACAGCGCATCCATATCGCGTTCGTGACGTCGCGTCTGCCGTGCTTGTTTGAGTGGCTCTCGCTCACGCTTCGCGCGTCGCCATTCGCCCGCCGCTTCCAGCGCAGCACTGGGTGAGTCTGACCATCCAAGTCGCATTCTCGGCAGCGTCAGGTCCTTACCCAATCGTCCTCCCCCGAACCAGACCGGACGCGCGTCGAAGTCGCGCGATCCGTCCTCGTGTCGCGGTGCCAGAGCCACCGAGTAGCCCTGCACGACGTCGTCGGTACCCGCGGCGTAGCGCGGACGGATCAGGTGTCCGAGCGCGCGGACCTGCCGAACGAACTCGGCCTCCGACGTCACCGCCGTCGCGCATGCACGAACGTCGCGGGCCAGCGTGCGTCGAGCCGGTTCATCACCCTTCCCTGCCCCGATGTTCTCCTCAGCACGCGAATGGGCCAGCGTCGATGCGGTCGCCGCCGCACGGCCTGGAGTGACCGCGAGTCCGTACTTGCGCTCCAACCTCGCCGACGCCCGCTGAGCGCGCGCGAAGTCGTTGTGCGAGGAGACTCTGGTGCCGTCTTCGCGAACCATCGACGCCGCAAAATGAATGTGGTCGTTGCCCTTCTTGCTCAGGCCGTGATGCACCGCCACCCACCGCACGGGTGCCAGTCCTTCCTCGGTGAAACCCATCTCGCGCATGAAGTCACGTGCGATGTCACCCCACAGTTCGTCGGTGATCGCCGACTCACCGTCGACAAGCTCCGCCGTGCGCCCGCCGGTCGCAGGATCGACCGCATACACCGGGGCCTTGAGCGACAACGAACAGTGCCACACGTGAGCGTTCTGCCTGACCTGTTTCCCGTTGTCGTCCAGCACTACGACCCTGCGCTGTTCCCGCTCATCCCACCGCCGTTTGGGAACTGTCACCTCGGTCTTGAAAACCCGGCGAGGCTGATCAATCTGTCGCGCGATGTCGCGTGCCGTATCGAGATCGAGCACCGCGTCGTCATGCCACGCCATGATCGCCGAATCGCCGGCCACGAGGTGCGGCTCGGTGTGCTCATTGACATTGCCGGGGCCGACGAGGTAACTGAGTAGTCCAGTCATGCTCGAGCCGCGAGTGATGTTGGGCATCATGTGGATTCTTGCCCCTCCAACGCAGCACCCACCCGCTGTCCAGTCCGCCGAACTGCAGCAAACGTCGCGGCAAATTCCTCCTGCTGTTCGCCAACCGCGTCCGTCGCCCCCGCGATCTGGTTGACGTTGCTGGTGATCGACGCCAGCAAGCGGTATGCGCCGAAGAACTCGACCGCGAGATCGTGGCGTGCAGTCGCGGTCTGTCCGATTTGATCGGCCAATGCCTCCTCCACCATCAGTCGCGGAACCGACACCCACGCGTCGTGCGCGCGCTCCTGCAGCCGACGCTCCTGCTCGGGTGTCACCTTCACCTTGTGCGCGATCTGCCGGCCGCCAGGCACGTTGGACTGGCGGCTTCCCCGTCGCGACTTCGGCGCCGGACCTTCCTCGCTCATCGCCACTCCCCACTTCCGGCCAGCGCAGCGACTCCACACATGGAGACCCACTACCTTCCCAAGGTGCGGCAGATCGGCCAGCGCAGCGCCGGCACCGATCTCCTACTTGGGGTACCCAAGCATATAGCTTGCTCTGCGCGACTAACGTCAGGCCGAAGGTACTAACCCGCGTGGGTTAGTCTGCGCAACAACGGATTCGACGTCAATGACATCGCCCATCATGCACGTACAAGAGGCGCTCGACTCAGTAATCCATTGCGCGGCACAGAACCGGACCACACACGAACGAAGGTTGGCGTAGTTCCTTCTGGCGGGCCGCTCACAACCCACAACGCTTGGCACGTGTTGATGACACACCGTAGGACGCCTTGCAGTACGAAAGTCGTTGCGAACAGCGCGGCATCGGCATAGCAATTAGCGACCACAAAGCCGCGTGCGTGGGCTCCAAACCTGTCGGCGACGCAGTTAGGTCTTCGTACGCCGCGCCCGCGAGAGGACGTCGATATCGTGCGCGATGTCTTGATCGACTATCGCAGCCAACATGGTCGCGAGCGGATGACCAGAAGCCGTCGGAATCGGCAGACCGTCGGCGATCCGCATCTCTACGATCAGTTCTGCACTGACCTGCCACGCCGGGCTCGCGTACGGCCAGACCCGCTCGACCAATGCCTCGGTCTCCGCGCTCACCTCGATCGTGTCCACAACGTTCAGTTCGGGATCGTCCTCGTCCGCGAGTGGTGCTGGAACGTAGCCCTCCCAGAGTTGCGACCGCACTTGTTCGCTCGCGCGCTGTCGCGCGTGGCTGAGCACGCTTACCGTCTCCACGTACTCCAGTGGTCGACCCAACCGAGCCCGCGCTTCGTCGCGAAGTTGGGTCTCAAGATCAGCTTGCAACGCCGCAAACTCCGCGTTCAGCCTCTCAGTTTCCCGGCTCACGGCGTCTTCGAACTCAGCACGGTCCATGTCCGTCAGCTCGTCGGCGTACCTCGCGGTCACCTCGTCACGAAACATTGAGATCCTCTCAGGGATTGGGAACTGGGGCCGCGATGATTGCCATTGGATTCTGGTCGACTCCCTGCACTCTCAGTGGGGAACGACGAGCGCCTGCACCAGGTATAGACCCCCCCACCTCGAGACCGTTGCGCGCAGCAGACCGCGACGGCAGCAATCTCATCGAGGAGGCTGCGGGTCTTCAACCCAATCGACGACTACGTTGGCGGACAGGCGCTCGACCCCACC
The DNA here is from genome assembly GCF_003797185.1 of Gordonia oryzae. Classification (GTDB taxonomy): domain Bacteria; phylum Actinomycetota; class Actinomycetes; order Mycobacteriales; family Mycobacteriaceae; genus Gordonia; species Gordonia oryzae. Next base: position 410,372 of record NZ_RKMH01000002.1, on the reverse strand, counting down.
ACGCACCCAGTCACACATCTCGCAGAGCGTCTTCCACGAGATCGGCTCCAGAGATCGCCTCTCGCTAAGCGCGACTAACACCTCGTCGTGATCTACGTTCCAGAGCCTGCATAGCCGGTCGCTTGCGGAGATGCACACGTCCATTGCGAACTGCACGTTGCGGAGTGTGGTGCTCCACATGAAGCTGGTCCCCTTCTGCTCCTGGATCACGGCCAGCGTCATCCAGACCGCATTCCCATGCGTCGGCCGACTGAGTTCGTCGTAGCCGAGGTCGCTCCCAAAGTGCGCCTCGATCAGCTTCCGCGAGCTGCTCGACGCTGCTTAGGCACGTCCGCGAATTCGGAGCCGGTTCGATGGCGCCACCGCTTCCAATTGTCGATCAACTTGGTCGAGGCCTCGTCATTGGACGATCGGTATTCCTGTAGTCCCGATCGAAAGAGGTCGTAGGTTCGGAGGACCCTGGCCCGCCAGTCGATCGCGGGGTCATCGAGAAACATCGCCTTGGCGGCGTGCTCGGCAGCAACGCGCGCGAGTGCGCCTGAGCCGACGTGCATCGGGAAGTCACGTCCAACCAGGTCGCATGCCGAGAGGAGCGCGTCACCCGACGATATGACGTAGAACTTGGCCAGGCGGTGCGCTGTGAGCAGAGGCCCTTCCACGTCCTCTTCGCTGCCTATGATGCTGTCGATCTCATCTATCGAGTCGATGCCGGGCTCACGGTAGATCGGCGTGAAGTACGCGGCGGTCAATCCGAAATGAGCCACTGCCTGGCCCACGTTGGTTGCAGCGACCGCAAACTCTCGGATGCCCTCGATCGACTCGTGGAAGTTTTCGTCTAGCACCCGGACAGAGTACGAAACCGCTCGGACACCTTTGGACTACTTGATCGGCGCCCACCAGAGCCGAGGGCACCTCACGGCGACACTCGCCGCAGGGGTCGCAGGATGTTCATCAGCCCAGGCTCAGGCATCCGACGGCGTCGGCCTGCCAAGCTTTCGATACACCGACTCCAAGTCGAGGCGGATAAGCCGCGACCCGACGCGCTGAGCCTCGATCCGACCCTCCATGATCCAGCGACGGACGGTGGTTGGGTGCACCCCGTAGATTTCGGCAACCTCGGAGATGGAGACGAACGATCCTCGATCTCCAGATTGATTCATGCCTGCGCTCATGAACGCAATGCTATGCACATCTATGGCGAGCAACCTGTCAAAGTCCATACGCACGAACATGTTTGGAGTGCATCAGAAGTTTTGGACATGAGTTTTGAAACACCAAGCCACTGCGTGTCGGCGCACCACACCCCAATCAACCAAACCCTAAATCTCCGGCAATACTCACCAAATATATTGAGCGCCTGTCGAATACGGCATCGATCCATGGTCACCGGTCACGTTTACCTACCCGTAGCCAAAGTGATGTCGGATTGAGACTGACGTGACTCTCCGCCGCCTTCCCTTCCGTCCCCGCCATCATTCGGGAGGTGCCTCAGCTTTCGTTCTCCACGCACTCGGAGGCCACGGATTCGCGTACACGCCTCGCAAGCAGATCGTCGTCCAAGAGTTCCGAGAGCAACGCATCGACGACGGACTGAAACGTCACGCGAGGCACGCCGAGAGAGCATGGGCTGCACCTGCCTGCCACGCCAGCACTCGTTGGTTCAGGTCCGCGTCGAGGTTGACCGTCTTGCCAACCCGCCTCGATGCCGACGGCAACGCAATCTGACTCGTCGCCTTCGCGGTCACCGCTGACCGAGTCGACGGCTGGGACGCGACACGCGACGCCTGTGCGCGGATCTGTTCCGCTCGTGAGGTCATGGCCGCGCGACCTCCATGTCGAGCAACTGTGTTAGCGCGTCGCCATATGCGGTGTTGAGTGCATCGTCAATCGGGCATCCGAAGGCCTGTGCGAAGCGCTCCAACCGCGCGACTCGTGCAGGGAGGACGGGTACCAGGTCGCTCGCCGCCGTGCGGTACACCTCTGCCGACGCCGAGTTGGTCACGACTCGCGTCAGTATCGCGGCAACGACCGGTGGAGCGGCACGCAAGGGGCCGACGTCATCGACCAACTCGAGAACTGCGCCCAGCCGGTCGAAGTCCATAGGTGTCGGCGACATCGGGATCACTATATGAGTGGCCACACGCACGGCCGAGGTCACGATTCCACGGCCAGACTCCATCGGCGGCGTGTCGATGACAACGGCGTCGAACCCTTCAGTCACAGCATCCAACCGGCGATGCAAGTCTTTGACCGGCATTCCGACGACGGGCGTGGCCCATTCCGCGAGATCGGACCATCGGACGAGTGAGCAGTTTTCGGGGTCGGCATCCACTCCCAGCACCGACAAGCCTGATTCGACCAGAGCGTGGAGCAGGTAGGCGGCCGACGTGGTCTTCGTCGACCCACCTTTGAGATTGACAACAGCGATGCAGAGCACTGAAAGTCCTTCCAGTTCAGCCAGATAGATGAATAGATACTTGGATATTTGGATGTTTAGCTAAATGCGTGAATAGGCATATGGCTGTTCAGCCGTATACGCAGAACGAGCCAAATATGTTACTGCTAGACCAATTTCACCGCGTACGAGACGATCAAGGAGGCTTGAGGAGACACGGAGCGTGGAACCAGCCGGGGCTGCCGAGCACTCGGGCAGTCGGCAGGTACCGGGTCGAGAGATGTCGCCCATCAACACTCAGGCCGTGGCTGACAATCAGTTCATGCGAACCGCACAGATCACACAATCGGCTCGTATCATCCACTTGCGCTGGAGAATCCATCACGAAGCACTCCCCCGAGCCAGGACGGCCCGAACCTGAGCCATCCCTCGCGCGTGCCTCGCATCACCGTCGGGATCGTGGTGACACGGCATGTTCCCCCGGTATCCCCGGTCGTCGCACATCCCGCACGCTCGAATCGCTGCCCGCTCGGCCGCAACGACTTGCTCCCGTTCTTCACGCTGGGCTTCGAGTGCGGACAGTCGTCGTCGTTGCTCGAATTCCTCCTGTCGGCGACGTGCGTCTCTGCAAGCGGCACAAGGCATGTCGGTCCCGTCGGGGTGACGTTCGCATGTCCTGGATGGAGGTTCGGCGACCACCGTCAATCGCGGACGGTCGACACCTGGACGCGCACCCCCTGTTAGTTCTCTTGTTGAAGACCTTGTTTGTGGCTCATCGGTGACCCACCCCCTGGGTCGCCGATGACCTACCCCCTGGCTCACGGATGACCTAGGTCGCGCATGGCCTGGGTCATCGTCGACCTGAGTCACGCGTGACCTAGGTTCGGCCTCGCGGACGCCGTCAACAAACTGGAATCGCGTCGGACGTCCAGGCTGCTCCGACGCAACGACCAGCCCCAACTGCTTGAGCGTTCCGATGGCTCGTTTGACCGTCGCAGGTGACACACCCATCCGGCTCGCGATTGTCGCGACGCTGGCAAAGCACTCGCGGCCGTGCGCGTCGGGGAACGACGCCATGGTGACGAGGGTGAGTTTGACTGTGGTCCAGTCGGCGCTGGCATCGGCCGGACGCTCAACGGCGACCGCCCACGCGGTCAGCTCGTAGGACATGAATAGACCCCTTCGGCTCGTGGCGAAGGGACAACCGCCTACCGGCGGCGACGCTAGACCAGCAGTACCGCGAGCGGTACAGTGCTAATCAACGCGATGGAGGATCATGCGACGATCCCCTCGCCAGACCCCGGCAGGTGTTAGCGCACCTGGTCGGGGTCGTTCGTTTCGAGGGGTCCTCGCGTGCGATGTCGACAAAATATCGACATGAGGGTTGCGGAGCTGAAGCGAAAACAGCTCTGAGCTGGCCTTTCTCGTTGCTCCCCCACCAGGACTCGAACCTGGAATGCCTGAACCAAAATCAGAAGTGTTGCCGATTACACCATGGGGGAATAACGCGGACCTGATTGTGCCACAGGGCGGCGCGTGGGTCCGCATCGATTCCCGCTAGTCCGTTTCCTTCCCGCTCGATCAGGTCGACGCGCGGGAAGGAAACGGAGCAGCGGGAGGCTCGGAGGTCAGTCCTTGGGGCCGCCGGCGACGTAGATGACCTGACCGGAGACGAATCCGGCGCCTTCGCTGACGAAGAACGACGCGGTGTGGGCGATGTCCTCGGGCACGCCGGTGCGGTTGACCGGGATCTGGGCGGCGCTGAGCTTCTTGAACTCCTCGAAGTCCATGCCGACGCGGGCCGCGGTGGCAGCGGTCATGTCGGTCTCGATGAAGCCCGGCGCAATGGCGTTGGCGGTGACGCCGAACTTACCGAGCTCGATAGCGAGGGTCTTGGTGAAGCCCTGCATTCCCGCCTTGGCCGCCGAGTAGTTGGCCTGGCCGCGGTTGCCAAGCGCCGAGGTGCTCGACAGGTTCACGATGCGACCCCAGCCGGCGTCGACCATGTGCTTCTGGGCGGCCTTGGTGACGTTGAACGCACCGCGTAGGTGAACGGCCAACACCGTGTCCCAGTCGTCGACACTCATCTTGAACAGCAGGTTGTCGCGCAGGACGCCTGCGTTGTTGACGACCACGGTCGGAGCGCCCAGTTCGGCGACGACCTTGTCGACCGCCGAGGCAACCGACGACTCGTCGGCCACGTTCGCACCGACTGCGATGGCCTTGCCACCGGCCTCGGTGATGGCGTTGACGGTGTCGGCACAGTTCGCCTCGTCGAGGTCGAGGACCGCCACGGCCAGTCCATCGGCGGCCAGTCGCTTGGCGACGGCTGCACCGATACCGCGTGCCGAACCGGTCACGATTGCTGTCTTCTGGGTGCTCATCGGCTTCCCTTCATTGCGGATCATCGAGTGTGATGTGGGCCCCTTTGGTTGTATCAGGCAGCAGTCCTGCCGGGGGACGCCGGTCGGCGGCCGCGAACCGGTCAGTACTATCGGGCCGTTGCCGTGCGGCGGGGCCGGCGCCGGATCGTCTCGACGCGCGACTCCCGCCTGGCGCCAACCCACCCACAGACCAGCTCCATCGGAGGTCGACATGACACAGACGTCCCCCACGACGACCGCCGTCATCGTCCTCGCCGCCGGCGCCGGTACCCGTATGCGGTCCAAGACCCCGAAGATCCTGCACACCCTCGCCGGCCGGAGCCTGCTCGGACACGCCCTGCATGCCGCCGTCGACCTCGGCGCCGCGCGCGTGATCGCCGTCGTCGGACACGAACGCGAGCGGGTGACCGCGGCGGTGGAATCCACCTCGCAGTCGCTCGGCGTCCCGGTCTCGGTTGCCGTCCAGGACCAACCGCTCGGCACCGGTGACGCCGCCCGGGCCGGCCTCCAAGCGTTACCGGACGACTTCACCGGCACCGTCGTGGTCACCGCCGCCGACGTACCCCTGCTCGACGGGCCGACGCTACGTGCCCTCGTCGAGGCCCATTCCGCCGACGGTGGCGCCGCGGTCACGGTCACCGGATTCCACGCCGGCGACCCAACCGGCTACGGACGCATCGTCCGCGGCGACGACGGCGGGGTACACGCGATCGTCGAACACAAGGACGCTACCCCCGAGCAATTGGCGATCACCGAGGTCAATGCCGGGGTCTACGCCTTCGACGCGACCGCGCTACGCGCCGCGCTTGGCGGGCTCTCCACCCACAACGCGCAGGGCGAGTACTACCTCACCGACGTCGTCGGGATCGCCCGCGAAGCCGGAAAGTCGGTGCACGGCTTCACTGTTGACGATCCGATGCTCGTCGCCGGCTGCAACGACCGCGCCCAGCTCGCCGCGTTGGCCGCCGAACTGAACCGGCGGATCGTGCGTCGGCATCAGCTTGCCGGGGTGAGCGTCGTCGACCCGGCGACCACGTGGATCGACCTCGACGTCACGATCGCCGAAGACGTGCGGATCGAGCCGGGAACCCACCTGCACGGCGCGACCACAATCGGCGAGGACGCCGTCATCGGACCGGACTGCACGCTCACCGACGTCACCGTCGGACGTGGTGCGCAGGTCATCCGCACCCACGGCCGCAGTGCGGCCATCGGCGACAACGCGCTGGTCGGTCCGTTCGCCTACCTGCGACCGGGGACGGTCCTCGGGGTCGGCGGCAAGATCGGCACCTTCGTCGAGACCAAGAACGCGGTCATCGGTGCGGGCAGCAAGATCCCCCACCTCACCTATGTCGGGGACGCGCGAATCGGTGACGACTCCAACATCGGTGCCTCGAGTGTTTTCGTCAATTACGACGGGGTGAACAAGCATCACACGGTGATCGGTTCGAACTGCCGGACCGGTTCTGACAATATGTTCGTCGCACCTGTACAGATCGGTGACGGCGCGTACACCGGTGCGGGTACCGTCGTGCGCGACGATGTCCCCCCCGGTGCCCTCGCGGTCTCGGCAGGCGCACAACGCAACATCGAGGACTGGGTGGTCCGCAAGCGGCCGGACACGGCCGCCGCGCAGGCCGCTCGCGCGGCCGTCGAGACGCCCTCGGCACCCACCATCGACGAGACCACCACCGGCGAGGGCATGCGCCCGTAGGCGAGATTGCCTGCGGCTCAGATCCCCCGACCAGAACACCATCGAGCCCCGACCACCAGCCCCGAGTAGAAGAGTTTCCATGACCTGGACGACCGACAACCAGAAGAACCTGATGCTGTTCGCGGGGCGTGCGCACCCCGAGCTTGCGCAGGCCGTTGCCGACGAACTCGGCATCAAGGTGACACCGCAGACCGCGCGCAACTTCGCCAACGGCGAGTTGTTCGTGCGCTTCGAGGAGTCGGTGCGCGGGTCGGATGCCTTCGTGCTGCAGAGCTGCCCCGCCCCGCTCAACGAGTGGGTGATGGAAGCACTCATCATGATCGACGCGCTCAAACGCGGATCGGCCAAACGCATCAGCGTGATCCTGCCGTTCTATCCGTATGCCCGTCAGGACAAGAAGCACCGTGGCCGCGAACCGATCTCGGCTCGTCTGATCGCCGATCTGATGAAGACCGCGGGCGCCGACCGCATCATCACCGTTGACCTGCACACCGATCAGATCCAGGGCTTCTTCGACGGGCCGGTCGATCACATGCACGCCCTTGGACAGCTCTCGGACTACGTGCGCCACAAGTACGGCACCGACAACATCGCCATCGTCTCCCCTGACTCCGGTCGCGTGCGGGTGGCCGAGAAGTGGGCCGACGCCCTCGGCGGCGCCCCGGTGGCGTTCATCCACAAGACCCGGGACCCTATGGTCGCCAATCAGGTTGTCGCACACCGCGTGGTCGGCGAGGTCGAGGGCCGCACCTGCGTACTGATCGACGACATGATCGACACCGGCGGCACGATCGCCGGAGCCGTCAGCAAGCTCAAGGACGCCGGCGCCGGCGACGTCGTCATCGCCACCACACACGCCGTGTTCTCCGACCCAGCCGCCGAGCGCCTCGCCAACTGCGGAGCGACCGAGGTCATCGCCACCGACACCCTGCCGATTCCGCCCGAGAAGCACTTCGAACAGCTCACCGTGCTCTCGATCGCTCCGCTGCTGGCCCAGACCATCCGCGAGGTATTCGAAAATGGTTCGGTGACAAGCCTTTTCGACGGAATTGCCTGACCGGTAGCGCCAGCACAGCGTTCTGCGACCACGGCCGCCACGATCACGGTGGTCGAGGCGGAGCGCAGTCGTGTCACCCCTTTCGCCCAGACCGAGAAACAGGATCGCCCGTGACCGACCGCGTCAGCGCCCGCAACTGGGCCGCTGTCGGCGCACTCGGCCTGGGCGTGTTCACCGTCACGACCACCGAAATCATGCCGATCGGCCTGTTGCAGCCGATGGCCGCCGATCTCGGGGTCTCCGACGGTTCGGTCGGCCTGGTGGTGACCGCGGTCGCCTTTGTCGCCGCGATGGCTGCACCCACGTTGTCGACGACGACCCGGCGCGTCGATCGGCGACTGCTGCTGATCGCGGTGATGACGGTCTTCACCCTCGGTAACGCGCTGACCGCGATGACACCGGGTTTCGCGACGCTCATCGTCGTGCGGGTGCTGATCGGCGGCGCCCTTGGGCTGCTGTGGACGACCGTGGCGCCGACCACCCTGCTGCTCGTACCACCGCGCTACGCGGTGCGCGCCACCACGATCACTTTTTCCGGGGTGTCGATCGCCTCGGTACTGGGCGTACCACTGGGCACCCTGGCCGGCCAGCAACTCGGCTGGCGGGCCGCCTTCTGGGCGCTGGCCGCGTTGTCGGCGCTGGCCCTTGTAGCCCTCGCAGTGCTGCTCGGGCCGACCCGGCCCGCCGGCGGGGTCGCGTTGCGACGGTTGCCGTCGATGCTGCGCAACCGCGACCTGCGGCTCACGGTCGTCATCACCGCCGTCGTGATCACCGGGGCTTATGCCGCCTACACCTACGTGACACCGCTGATCGTCGACGGCATCGGTATCGACGACGACCTGGTCAGTGCGGTGCTCCTGGTGATGGGGGTGGCGGGCGTCGCAGGGAATTTCGCCGCCGGAGCCCTGCTCACCCGCCTCACCTCCGCACGTGCGGGCCTCGCGGCGGTGATCGGGGTTCTCGCGGTGGCGCTGTGGCTGGTGGCGGTGACTACCACCATCACGCCCCTTGCCCTGGTGTCTCTGACGGTGTGGGCCGTCGGTTACGCCGCCATCCCCATCGGGTTGCAGACGACCGTTCTGCGAACCGCGCCCGGCCACCGCGAGGCCGCGACCACCGTGTATTCGACAGTCTTCAACCTGGCCATCGGCGTGGGTGCGCTCGTCGGCGCGCAGGCCATCGACAGGGCGGGCGTACTGGCCCCGATCCTCGTCGGCGCTCTGTGCGCGACGATGGCCCTGGCGCTGACCGCACGGCTGCCCGGACGAGTCGGCGCACTGCAATAGGGTGGGTCCGGTGAACGCGACGATCTATCACAACCCACGCTGCACGACGTCCCGCAAGGCCCTGGACAAGCTCCGTGAGGCCGGCATCGAGCCGACTGTCGTCACCTACCTCGACGAGCCGTACACGCGAGCCCAACTCGAGACACTCTTCGCCGACGCAGGCTTGAGCGCACACCAGGCGGCACGCAAGCGCGAATCGCTCTACAAAGACCTCGATCTCGCCTCGGCGTCGGAGTCCGAGGTGCTCGACGCGATGGTCGAACACCCGATCCTCGTCGAGCGGCCGTTCGTCGTCACAGACAAGGGCACCCGCCTCGCCCGCCCCCTCGACACGATCGACGAGATTCTCTGACGGGGTTCGACCACGATCGACGGCGCGGGCCATGTCATCGAGGCGATGACCTCGACGACGCCGCTCCGTGGCCCCGACGACGCCGGCGCGTATCTCGAGCCCCACGTCGGGCCGGGGTCACCAACGCCTGGCCATCATCGACCTCCCCTCGATCATCAGCCGATGACGGCGCCGACCCTGGCCGGTACCGTGGCGTTCGTGGACGGCGAAACGTACAACTTTCGCGAGCTGCGTACCGAATTACTTTCCCTCGGAAACGAATTCGATGCCGACTCAGATACCGAGGTGGTGTCGCAGGGCTAGGTGCAGTGCGATGCCGCGGTGGCCGATCACCTCAATGGCATCTATGCCTTCGCCATCCGGGATTGGCAGACCGAAGAACTGACCATGCACCTGACGCGGTTCATCCGCATCCTGTTGGACCGCAAAGATCGCGCGTCGATGCCGTGCGACTTGAGGTTCGCACCCCGACTGCGACCACCTGCTCGCCCACGACGTCGACAACACCCCGTTGTCGATGACGACCGTCGGCGGGCCGGAGAGGACTACTGCGACACGCGAGGTCACAAGTGGTGCCGGAGTCGGTGATCGAGGGCACCAAGATTCTCTCTCCGTCCGCGCAGGACACCAACTACACCCACACGTTGCAGGATCAGCTCACCGACATGATCGCCGAACGCGATCATCACACGGTTGCGCTGGTCGACTGCCCGTGGTGCCGTCGACGAACGCCGCTGACGCGGCAACCTGCGACACGGCACTGCCCAACCAGATGGATTGAGTACTCGACCTGTATCGCTGGATCAACATGCGCTATGCGGACCTGTGCCGAACTGAGCACTCGCTGCCGGCCCAGCGACGCGTCAGATGACCAGGAGGATCCGCACCACCGCAAAGATCAGCCACGCCGCCACGACCACCTTGGCCACCGGATTCCACAACAGCCAATCCAGTCGGGGTGGTCGGCGACGGGTCACCCGGCAGATCACCACGGTGATCGCGAGTACGAGGATCGCGGCAATCATCGGCAGCCCGAACGGGTGCGCGGCAACTGATTGCGCCCAGTCGCCGTGCACTCCGTACACCCAAGACCGCGTCAATCCGCATCCTGGGCAGGGCAGTCCGGTGACCAGACGGAACGGGCACAGGATCGGCCCGTGCTCGATTCCTGAGGGGCTCAACGCGCACGCCACACCGATACCGGCGACCCCCACGACGGCGGCGATCTCACTCGCCGCGGGTCGCGGAGTACGGGTGTCGGTGTGCGCGGTCACGTCAGTGTCCTGGTGCGGCGGTGCGATTCAGTCGGCCAGCGGCCGGCCGTCGGAGTCGGTCACCTTGCCGACGAGCATCATGATGCCGTCGATCAGCGGCCAGATCGCGCCGAAACCGCAGGTCAGCCACGTCACCGCGATCTGCGCGATCGCAATACCGACGTCACCGGTGTAAAAGCGACCGACACCGAAACCACCCAGGAATATCTGCAACAACCCTGCGGTGAGCTTGCTCTTGTCGGAAAACAAGCCAGGGATCTGTCCGGCTGGGAACGGGTTGGGCGCCTCGGCGGCGCGGATGTAAGTGCTGCTCTTGAGCTGTCCCGCGAGCGCCATGTGCTGCAGATCGGTGATACCGAGCGGCCCGCGCTCCTGGCCGAGGACGTTGACGTAGAACGTACCGCCCGCCGATTGCCCGAAACCGTAAGTGGGTGGTTGCTGGAAGCTCATGGGCAGCAATGGTAGGCGTTCGCCCCATCACTCGGCGAGGGCACGTCCGGCCGTCGATCGACCGGTCAGCGGACGCACGGCCGACGCGACGAGCACTCCTACCACGCCCCGCAGAAACGCCTTGGCAATGTCGAAGTAGTCGAAGTAGTCCCGCCACACCGTGATCTGGCCGTCGACCACTTCGAAACGCCCGCACACCCAGAACTGCACGTGCAATCGGCCGACACTGATCTGGTCGACTCGTTCGGTCAGCACGACGGTGTCGTCGGAGGACACGTTGACCATCCGGTAGTCGAAGCAGACCGGCGAGGAATCCATCGCACCGAAGATCCTGGTGACCGGCCTGCGCCCACGAATGGTCGCCAGGGACACATTCGTATAGACAACGGCGTCGGCGAGATCGAGGCAGGCGGTGTCGCTGTCACCACGCGCGAGCCCGTCGAGGAAGCCGGTGACGATGTCGATGGGAGTGCGTGAGGTCATGGCCGCCAGTATGCCCGGCTCCGTCAACGGCACAGGCGATCGCGCAGAAGCCGATCAGCGCGGCGCGATATGACATCGGCGCAGCTCATCGGCTAGTCTGTTCGGGTTGTCTCGGCGAGGGTGAGTGATCACCGTGATCGGCGCGACCATCGCACGTCTTCTGCGGTGCCCTTGTGCGCACCGACGCGGCCGTGGTGTGGGGCGCCGTCGCGCCGGGAAGCACCACTGACGACCGGCCGACCGGTCCCGCCACACGAGGAGAACGTCTCATGGCCACTCAAGCCAACGCTCTGACCGTCACCACCCGCACCGCCACGGGCAAGGGCGCCGCACGTCGCGCCCGCCGCGAGGGCCAGGTCCCCGCTGTGCTGTACGGCCACGGTTCCGACCCGCAGCACCTGAACCTCCCGGCCCGCGACTTCGCCGCGATCTTGCGCAACAACGGCATCAACGCCGTCATCGATCTCGATATCGAGGGCACCAAGCAGCTCGCCCTGACCAAGCAGGTCGACGTCCACCCGATCCGCAACCACATCGAGCACGCTGACCTGCTCGTGATCAAGCGCGGCGAGAAGGTCAGCGTCGAGGTCAACATCGTCGTCGAGGGTGACGCCGCTTCCGGCACCCTGGTCACCCAGGACGCCAACACCATCGAGATCGAGGCCGACGTGCTCTCGATCCCCGAGCAGATCGTTGTCGACGTCGAGGGCAAGGAAGCCGGCATCGCCATCCACGCCTCGGATCTCGTGCTGCCCGAGGGCGTCACGCTGGTCACCGACGCGGAGACCCTCATCGTCGCCGTGAACGAGGCCCCGAGCGCCGCCGACCTCGAGGCCGAGGCTGTCGACGCCGGCGCCGAGGTGCCCAGCGAGGAATCCGACGGCGGGTCCGAGTGACCCTGACACGTGAAACTCATCGTCGGACTGGGTAATCCGGGTCCGAAGTACGAGAAGACACGCCACAACATCGGCGCCATGGTCGCCGATCATCTGGTCACCTCCGCCGGTGGGCGGTATTCGGTGCACAAGCGCTCCGGCGCCGAGGTCGCATCGATACCTCTCGCCGGCGGTTCGGTGTTGGTGGCCAAGGCGCGGACCTACATGAACACCGTCGGTCGTCAGATCGGGCCGCTGGCCAAGTTCTATTCGGTCTCACCGGACGAGGTGATCGTGCTGCACGACGAACTCGACATCGACTTCGGTCTGGTCCGGCTCAAACGCGGCGGCGGCGAGGGCGGCCACAACGGTCTGCGGTCGGTGAGCCAGTCCGTCGGCACCCGCGACTACCTGCGGGTCCGGCTGGGAATCGGGCGGCCACCGGGACGCCAGGATCCGGCCGATTTCGTGCTGAAACCATTTCCGTCGGCCGCGCGTGCCGACGTCGATCTGCTGATCGAACACGGCGCCGACGCCGTCGAACTGCTGCTCTCGGCAGGTCTGGAGTCCGCGCAGAACACCGTGCACGCCTGGTGATCGCCGCGTCGGCGCCAAGGCGTGAGAACAGAAGCACATAGAATCTCTCCCGGCGCAACCCGAAGGGAACGACACGTGGCGAAACTCGCAGCGAACACCGGACACCGTAACGTCGCGATGCTGGGCATCGGCGCGTACCGGCCAAGGCGGCTGGTCAGCAACGACGAGGTGTGCGAGGTCCTCGACAGCACCGACGAATGGATCTATGAGCGCAGCGGTATTCGTAACCGCCGCTGGATCAGTGGCGACGAGAGCGCCCGCTCGATGGCCGCTGCCGCCGCCGAACGCGCCATCAGCAACTCCGGTGTGGCCAAGGAGGAGATCGGTGCGCTGATCCTGGCGACCAACAGCTGGAAGACCAAGATCCCGCACGGCGGCCCGATCGTCGCCTTCGACATCGGCCTCAACGGCATCCCCGCCTACGACATCGCCGCCGGCTGCGGCGGGTTCGGATACGCCCTGGGTGTCGCGGCCGATACGGTGCGGGCCGGGTCGGCGCGGTATGTGCTGGTGGTCGGGGTGGAGACGATGTCGGTGGTCATGGAACCCACCGACCGCAACACCGCCTTCATCTTCGGCGACGGCGCCGGCGCGGTGGTCGTCGGGCCGAGCGAGGACAACGGCATCTCCCCTACCGTGTGGGGTTCCGACGGTGAAAATGCCGAGGCCATCGGACAGAACTACGACATCCCCGCCTACATGGACCGCGCGCAGGAGTATCAGCACAAGGATCCCGAGAGCGACCCCGTCGGCCGGATGGTCGTCACGATGCAGGGCCCGCGCGTGTTCCGCTGGGCGGCGATCACCCTGCCCAAGGCGTTGGCCGCGGTCATCGAAACCTCCGGTGTGGGCATCGAGGACATCGAGGTGTTCATCCCCCATCAGGCGAACGCCCGCATCAACGAGCTCATGAAGAAGAACCTCGGATTCCCCGACGACCTCCCCATGGCCAACGACATCGAGAACACCGGCAACACCTCGGCGGCGTCGATTCCGCTGGCCATGGAGGAGATGCTCGCGACCGGCAAGGCCCGCGGCGGCCAGACCGCGATGCTGCTCGGTTTCGGTGCGGGGCTCTCCTACGCGGGCGCGATCGTCACTCTCCCACCGGCGCCGGCGATCACGAGCTTCGACGAGCTGGGCTGAGGCTTACCGCTGAACTGTTTCGTTCCCGCGTGGCGAATTCGTTGCGCGGGAACGAAATCGACGAGCGGAAGTGTCGTGAGCAGTCACGCGGCGACAACGCCGAGTGGCGCGAGTCTGCGATGCAACCGGGGAATGAACGCATCCCTTTCGAGGTCGTTCCAGGTCCAGCGGACAAACCGTGGTCCGGTGTCGCGAATCTCGTCCTCGCGCAACTTCTCTCGGATCCCCGCATCGGCAATCGATTCACCGGGCATGCACAGACGACCGCACTTGATCAGGCCGTCGTACTCGCCGACCACCAGCCACTCCTCATCGACATCGGTGACGTAGGTCGATCCGGAGGCGGCCCGGATGCGATGCTGCTGTCGGGGCGCCGGATACCGGGCGTCGATGACCTGCGCGCAACTCCACGACTCCCCGACACTTTCGGCCTGCCCCGTCGCCGAGGTCAACGCGAACCGAACCACCTCCGGGTAAACCGGTGGTGACGTGCACTCGCGCGAGGTCGGGTTTGAGCAGCGGGAGTCCGAGCATCGCCGCCGCTGACGAGTGACTCAGCGGCAACCGACGTGCGATCTCCGAGGGGGCGACCGCGATTGCCTTGAGCCGGTGCAACTTCTGGGCGCCTTCATGCCCGTCGAAATCCGCACTGGGTTCGACGTTGACGCCCGGAATGAGTGAAATCAACTGGCCTGCTTTCACGTCGCGGGCGCGGCAACTGTCCGAAATGCCGCGCCGCAGAGCGGCATCCCTACGAATGAGCCCGTAGCGGTCATGTGGATATGCAGTCATGTACGGTTCGACGCAGTCGGCGTCGGTGCGGTTCCCTTCGACACCGAGTTGAGGCTCGCGCTGGTCGTTTTACCTCCCGAGCAACGAACTCGGCGCGCAGGAGGGAAATCGACGCGCGGGAGTCACCGAGCGATGGGCTATCGGCTATGGTCTTCGGCGTGACGACGCCTGCGGAACCGCCGCAACACCCCGCTCTGCCCAACCAACCGGCGACCAACCAACCGGCGACCGACCAACCGACTGGCGGATATCCACAGCCCGAGTATCCCGCCACCGGATTTCCACAGCCCGGATTTCCACATCCCCATCTTGAGCCGGGATACGCCGGACCTGGCGGCCCGGGGCCGGGATATCCGGCGCAGGTCTACCAAACACCGGCACACCAGGCGCCGGGCTACCCGTGGCCCGCACCCCCGGCCCCTGACGGTCCCACGCTCACCGGATCTTCGGGCCGTACCTGGCTGTGGGTCGCACTGGGGTCGGTGGCGTTCGTCGTCGTCATCGCAATCGCGGCGGTGATCGTCGTCGCCGGATCGGACGGCGGCAGCGATTCCGCCACGGCCGCACTGGCTCCCGGCGACGATACCGTGCACGCAGAGGAGATCGAGTCCATCCCGCGCCCATCATCAAACGACGTGGCCTCGATGCCCGCCGAGCCGTCGGCGAAGTGGTCGGCCGGCGCCGCCGTGCCCGGATGGTGGGGCGCGAGCGCAACTGCACTGGTCCTCGGGAGCGCGGAGCGGTCACCCTCGGTGACCGTGGTCGACTCGGCCACCGGACGTACGCGATTCCGTCAGGAGGTGCCACCGGGCCGATTCGTCGACCTGTGCGGTGCCACCGACACCCGAATCGCCTGTACCACAGCAGCATCGGAGACAGCGCCAGAAACCCTCCTGGTACTCGACGCGCACTCCGGCACCCGTATCGCCGACACCCCGCTACCGTGGCAGCCGAGCGCCGTTCAGGGTGTGCACGCCGTCGGTGATCGCTTCGTCGTGACCTATGGCTCGTCCACCTCACCGGGAGCGGTGATCGCCACCGACACCAACGGCACGGTGACTTGGTCGGGTCAGGGCTCGGGCGTCGCCGCCGACCAGCCGGTTATCGTACAAGCCGACTCCCCGTTACCGAATACTAATGAGGTGTCGCTGCTGCGCGCTTCCGACGGCAAACAGATCGTCTCGCTGAGCCGATCGTCCATCCCGCGATTTCCCGCGGTCCCCTTCACCGTCTATCAGGGCGGTGTGGCCGTGATCAATCCTCAGGGCACCGGCACCGACTTCTACTCGGTCGACGGCACCAAGACAGCGTCGTTGCAGGGTTGGGCACCGGCAGCGCAGAACGACGACTCCGGATCACCTGCACCTGCGGCCCCTGTGCTGGGACGCATCGCGGCCGACATCGGCAAGACCTCGCACATCATCGGCGCGGCCAACCCACGGACCGGCCATATCATCTGGCGCCGAACAGGTTCGGAGTTCAACGGGGTGCGGCTGTCGGCCGTGATGGTCGGGGATCTGTTGGGCGCACGCCTCGGCCTTGGCGGCCATTCGTCGCAACCGAGCACCGACGACGGCAACCCTCACCCGGACGGCCCACTGCAACTGTTCGATCCGTTGACCGGAGCCGTCCGCTCGGTACCCGTCGCGATCGGTCCCACCCAGTCGACAACCGACGTCCTCAGCACCGACGGGAAACGTCTGATCACAAGTCGAGGACCCACCCTGACCGCCTACGACCTCGCCACCGGAGCACAGGCGTGGCAGTTTCAGAGCGACGGACAGACGCTGCGCAGCGCTGGTTCCTTGATCTTCGGTACGGGCGGTCCAGACGGCGTCTCGTCGATCGGCCCATGACCGGGGAATCTCCGCTTGAGGTCTCGGGACGAGAGTGACCTACGACGCCGCGCCGGCACCGTCAGGCATTCTCCTTCCGGAACACCGATGTCCCCCACCAGGTCCCGAGTGCCGCGAGCACCGCCGCGGCGAGCACCGACCACAGCACCGCCATCGTCGCGATGTCACCGCCGAAGGTGTCGCGGACGCCGTCGACGATCCAGCGGAAGGGCATGAAGTCGCTGAGCCGCTGCAACCAGGCCGGACCGAGGGTCATCGGCAGCAAAATGCCCGACAGCAGCAGCACCGGCATCAACACCATGTTGATCACCGGAGCCATCACGTCTTCACTCTTGGTGGTGAGCGCCAACGCATTCGACGCCGCCGCACAGGCCCCGCCGATGAGCAGAGTGATCACGATGCCGACGATCACCCCGATCACCGAGCCGCGCATCCCCATCGCCCAGCCGAGCAGCACCAGGATCAGCGCCTGCACGAACAGTTGCAGGAGGTCTCGCATCAACCGGCCCGCGAGCAACGCGGTACGGCTCGCCGGAGTCACCCGCTCGGCCTCGATGACACCTTCGCGCCATTCGCCGATGAGGCTGAATCCGGCGAACATCGCCCCAAACATGCCGAGCTGCACGAGCAGGCCGGGAACCAGGAAGGTATACGGATTGTCTGTGCCACCGGGGAATTGGGCCACCAGAGGTGAGAGCAGCGGTCCGAACAACACGAGATAGAGCACCGGCTGCAGGACCCCGATCACCACCCATGCGGGATTGCGCAGGTTCATCCGGATCTGGCGGCGGAACACGATGTGGGATTCGCGCAGGAAAGTCATCGCAGTACTCCTTCGTTCTCGATCTCGGTCTCCGCAGCGTTGTCCGTCGTGGCTTCGGCGTCGCGCAAGGATCTGCCGGTGATGGTGAGGAAGACATCGTCGAGGGTTGGTCGGATGATCTCGATGGAATCCAATTCGATGGATTCCGAGGTCAATTCACGGAGCAACGACGGGACATGACGGCCGGCGTGCTGCACCCGACCGCGAACGTGGCGGTCGAGGGTCTCCACCGAACCCGCAATGACCGCCAGTTTGGCGGCCGCGGTGGACACCTGCGCGGCATTGGAGATCTCGAGGTCGACGAGATCACCGGACACCCGGGACTTGAGGTTGTCGGCGGTGTCGGCCGCCACGATCCGGCCGTTGTCGATGATGAGGATGCGATCAGAGAGTTCGTCGGCCTCGTCGAGGTAGTGGGTCGTCAAGAAGATCGTCGCCCCGTGATCGGTACGCAGCCGCCGAATGTGGTCCCACAGATTGGCCCGGGCCTGCGGGTCGAGACCGGTGGTCGGCTCGTCGAGGAAGACCAGGGTCGGGTCGTGAACGAGTCCCATGGCAATGTCGAGGCGTCGCTTCTGGCCGCCGGACATGTTCTTGGGCATACGTTCCCAGAGTCCGTCGAGTTGGAGCTGCTCGAAGAGCGCGTGGCCGCGTCGGGTGGCGTCGGCGCGCGACATGCCGTACAGCATGCCGTGATCGACGACCTCGTCCCCGGCCTGCGCTTGACTGAACGTTCCGCCGGCCTGTGACACGTAGCCAATGCTCCGCCGCACCATCACCGCGTCACGCACCACGTCGTAGCCGTTGACTGTCGCGGTGCCCGCGGTGGGCCGCAGCAGTGTGGTCAGCATTCGTAGCGTCGTCGTCTTCCCGGCACCATTGGGTCCGAGGAAGCCGACGACCTCTCCCTCGGCGATGTCGAGGTCGACCCCGTCGACAGCGCGCACCTCTCGTTTCTGTTTACCGCGTCCGGTGTGGAAGGTCTGCACGAGACCTCGTGCATGGATCATGGATTCCCTCTCTCGACTCTGGTGACCATTCTCAGGGCGGTCATCTGTCTTGTCGTTGGTTCTTCCCGATTTCCGACGCGCCACATGTGTTGACCCGCCCACCGACGAGAATTCACCGAATCGCGGACAGCCACCGTCCGTGATTCCGCGACATCCGAGACGAACGACCGACGACCCGGCCGAACACGTCTACTTCCCAGTAGCGACGACATGTGAGACCGTCTATGGCGAGTCGCATAGCGGAAGGAACCCACTAATGACCGTGATCGCCGACAAGACCGGTGTGAACAACATCGGGATGCTCGGAATCGGCGCGTACCGCCCCGAGCGCGTCGTGACCAACGACGAGATCTGCGAGAACATCGATTCCTCCGACGAGTGGATCTACACCCGCACCGGCATCAGAACCCGCCGATTCGCGCGGCGCGACGAGGACGTCACCCAGATGTCGGTCGCGGCCGGCCGCACGGCGATCGCCAACGCGCTGCTGTCGGGGTCCGACATCGACGCGGTGATCCTCGCGACCAACACCCACCTACTACTGACGCCGGCCGGCGCGACCAAGGTCGCCACCGAGCTCGGCTGCAACGGTGTCCCGGCCTTCGACGTAACCGTCGGATGCGCCGGTTTCGGCTACGCGATGGCGCTGGCGTCGGACATGGTGCGCGGCGGCAGTGCCACCCACGTGCTGGTCATCGGCGCCGAGCAGTTGTCGGTGACGCTGGACATGACCGACCGCGGCAACTGCTTCATCTTCGGTGACGGCGCCGGTGCCGTGGTCGTTGGACCGACCGCCGACCAGCAGCTCGGCCCGGTCGTCTGGGGTAGCGACGGCTCACAGTACGACGCGATCCGCCAGGACATCGATTGGGTCACCTTCCTCGACGGCGATCGCGTTCAGCGCCCCTATGTGCGACTTCAGGGCACCGCCGTGTTCCGGTGGGCCGCGTTCGAGATGGGCAAGGCCGCCCAGCGCGCCCTCGAGGCCGCCAAGATCGGCACCGAGGACCTCGACGTCTTTGTTCCGCATCAGGCGAACTCACGGATCAACGAGCTGCTCGCCAAGAGCTTGCACCTGCCCGAGCGCACCGTTGTCGCCAACGACATCGAGTACACCGGCAACACCTCGGCGGCGTCGATCCCGCTCGCGATGGAGGATCTGCTGTCTACCGGCAAGGCCAAGCCCGGCGACACCGCGCTGCTGCTCGGATTCGGAGCAGGCCTGAGCTATGCGGCCCAGGTCGTCAAGATGCCGCCGGTGCCGTTCGAGTAGTCGGGGCGGTCCGGGCTCGTGGGTTTGGGACCCCGCGGACCGGCCCGATAGCCTCAACAGGTGAGTTCTTCCGTTGCCGACGAGGTCCGCCGGCGTCGTACCTTCGCCATCATCTCCCACCCGGACGCCGGTAAGTCGACCATGACCGAGGCGCTGGCTCTGCATGCCCGCATGATCAGCGAGGCCGGCGCCATCCACGGCAAGGCCGGCCGCAAATCGACCGTGTCGGACTGGATGGAGATGGAGAAGGCGCGCGGCATCTCGGTCAGCTCGACCGCGTTGCAGTTCAACTATCTGCCCGCCATCGCCGGACCCGACGAGGAACCCGCCGTCATCAACCTCGTCGACACCCCCGGTCACGCCGACTTCTCCGAGGACACTTATCGGGTACTGACTGCGGTCGACGCGGCGGTCATGCTCATCGACGCCGCCAAGGGGCTCGAGCCGCAGACCCTCAAACTCTTCCAGGTGTGTCGCCATCGCGGTATACCGGTGATCACCGTCATCAACAAGTGGGACCGGCCGGGCCGCACGCCGCTGGAACTGATCGACGAGATCAGTGAACGCATCGGCCTGCTACCGACACCGCTGTTCTTTCCCGTCGGCATCGCAGGCGACTTCCGCGGATTGCTCGATCGCCGGACGGGCCGCTACATCCGTTTCACCCGCACGGCCGGTGGCGCCACCATCGCACCCGAGGAGCTGATGGAGCCCGATGCCGCGCGCGAGCGCGAGGAGCAGGCGTGGACCGAGGCTGTCGAGGAGAGTGAGTTACTCACCGAGATGGGGCAGGATCACGATCAGGAACTCTTCCTCGGCGGGCAGACCTCACCGATGATCTTCGCCTCGGCGATGCTGAATTTCGGTGTGCGCCAACTACTCGAGACCCTCGTCGAGCTGGCGCCGCCGCCGATCGCGCGCACTGGTATCGACGGCGAGGTCCGCGAGCCCACCGACCCGTTCAGCGCTGTGGTGTTCAAGGTGCAGGCCGGCATGGATTCGAGTCACCGGGATCGATTGGCGTTCATGCGGATCGTGTCCGGCGAGTTCGAACGCGGCATGGTCGTCACGCACGCGCAGACCGGAAAACCGTTCGCCACCAAGTACGCGCAGGCGGTCTTCGGCCGTGATCGCTCGACCGTCGACACCGCCTTTCCCGGCGACGTCGTGGGACTGGTCAACGCGACCGCCCTGGCACCCGGCGACACACTGTATGACGACCCGCGCATTCAGTTCCCGCCCATCCCGTCGTTTGCGCCCGAGCACTTCTCGTCGTTGCGTGCCACCACCGCCGACAAGTACAAGCAGTTCCGCAAGGGCATGGACCAGCTCGACAGTGAAGGCGTCGTGCAGGTGTTGCGCAACGAGTTGCGCGGCGACGCCGCACCGGTTCTCGCCGCTGTCGGTCCGATGCAGTTCGAGGTCGTCACCGCCCGCATGAAGGCCGAGTACAACGTCGAGACCGTCATCGAACCGCTCGGCTATACGCTGGCGCGACGCACCGACGCCGACAGCGCCGACGAGCTCAACCGTCAGCGCGGCGTCGAGGTGTTCACCCGGAGCAGCGACGGGGTGCTCCTCGCACTGTTCAGCGACAAGTGGCGCCTGCAGTACATCGAGAAGGAACACCCCGACCTCCTTCTGGAACCGCTTGTCGCGGCCGCTGATTGACAGGTCACGGTGACCGTCTCTCGTCGGTGGGGCACACTGTGGGGGCTGGCCGGTTACGCAAGAATCTGCGGCTGTGACACTCGACGACTCCCAGCAGGATGTCGGCGTCGTCGGTGCAACATCAGTCGCTCTGGCTCGATCCGGGCGAGTGCGCACGGACGCCACCGACGGGTGCGATCGATCTCGTCGCCTACGATAGTCGATTCACCTGGAGCCGCGTGCTTGTCGCGGTCAGCCCGTTCGGGGGAACCGGACGCTGCTACTCTTTTGCGAAGTCGGGCAACGCAAGCCCCGAGGTCCCGCCGGACTCGTTGCTCTTCACCTTTTCCGGTCCGGGTACCGACGGCGCCCAGTTGGGGTTCCTTGCAGGCGATCTCACCGGCGGCGGACCACCCCCGGTCGCCGGCACACCGACTCCCGGTCCGCTGACCGGCCCGATCACCGCTCTCGTCGGAGTCTCCGTGGACGGGGTTTACCGCTCCTCAGCCACCTGCCGGCTGACCGTGACCGCCATGTCGTCCCCCCTTGCCGCCGGACACTTCACCTGCCCCGAAGCCACTGTGTTGACCGCAAATCCGTTCTCCCCCAATGATGAGGGCCCTTTTGAAGATTCGTCGGCACCGGCGATGCCGTCGGACTCGGACACCGCAACCCTCTCCGGCTGGTTCGAGCTGACCCCGTAGCTCCTCCCCCGGTGGTCACACCTCCCTCCTCCCGACGATCGCGCCACCCACCTCGCCACGGTCGCGCCACCCACCTCCCACGGTCGCAACACCCCCCACGATCGACACCCCGACGATCGCAACCCTGCCCCCGATGGTCGAGGTGCGAGCCGCGTGCAGCGAGCCTCGAGACCCGGCGAGACAACAAGCCCCCCAACCACATCGAAACCGAAACGAGCAAAAGCCGCACCCCTACCACACCCCACCGACAGGAAACTGACGCCGAAACACGTTGTCCACAAGCAGAATTGACCACACTGCCCCTTGCGTCGAACACCCTGGCGAGGTACACTGGAACCATCACACCGATCAGCCACCGGGGAGGGGCCCATGATCGAATCCACAGTCCTTGACACCGAATCCGTTGACGCCGAAGCAGTCTTCACCGCCATCGTCACCCAGCTCAGCGACCTGAGATGGAATCCGGGCATGACCGGACCCCAAGCCTTCGGTGCGATGAAACAAGTCCTGTTGTTGCGGAACCTGGTTGATCACCACGCCACCACCCTCACCGGCGAACTGGACCGACTGGGCGTCGCCGACCACAAAACCACCCGGCTACGAGAACTGTTGATCAGCATGGGCTTCGCGCCCTCGGTCGCAGGTCGGTATGTGCGGATGGCCGGCACCAGCGACATTGATCTGTTGTTGGCGCATGCTGCGGACGGGTCCATCTCGTCGGAACACACTGATGCCATCGTCCGCGGGTTGGCGCACATCGACACCCGATGCCCCGAACCTTTGGACACCGTCCAACGGTGTGAGTTTCTGCGGAAACTGCTGTCGCACTATTTCGCGGGATTCACTCCCGCCGAGATCAACCTCTACGCACGGCAGTTGGGTAACGAGCTCGCCGCGGAGACTCCGGGTGGGTTACCGGCCGCCGAGGACAAGAACATCAACTCCTACACCGACCGCATCACCGACGACGGCCGGTTGGAAATCTCGGCGAACCTCGACATCGTCGCCGGGGAAAAGACACGCACGTTGATGGAGACCTTGTCGGCGCCGAAGCCTCAGCCGGATGGGTCGCCGGATCCGCGAACACCCGAACAAATCTGTGCCGCCGCATTCGAAACCATCGTCGAACTCGCGGCACAAGGTTTGGCGGACACCACCTTCTCAGCGAAACCGACCAACGGCCTGTTGTGGACGTGGTCGGCGGACAACCCGGCACTCGGCGGGGACCTGCAGAACATGGGTGCCACCACTGAAGCCACCGCGAAAATGTTGTCGTGCGACACCACCATCACCAAGATCATCCTCGACCCCAACGGTGTACCGCTCAGTGTTGGTGAAGAGAAACGCTTCTTCACCCCCGGACAACGGAAAGCGTTGTTGGTCCGTGACCGTGGATGTATCAAATGCGGTGCCCACGCCGGACGCTGCCAAGGACACCACGTGCAGCACTGGGCCGATGGTGGTCCCACCGCCCTCGACAACGGCTGCCTACTGTGCACCAGCTGCCACGACGATGTGCACCACCACGGATGGGACATCATCATGGGATTCGACCGACACCCCTGGCTCATCCCACCCGCCAGCGTGGATCCGCAACGCCGACCGATACCGTCGTATCACCGACGCACCATGCGACTCGACGACGCAGCAGCCTGATTCCCGCCCCCGGCCTCGCCGGAGCGGATCTGATCTTTGAGAACTCCATAGCGAAACCCGCCCGATGGTCGAGGTATCGTTCCCGGGGCCCGGAATCCTTTTGGCACAAGGGGTCTCGAGACTCGTCGCTGGCGCGCCGTGCACCTCGACCACCGGGATGGGACGTCCGTCGGGCGGGAAAAGCGCAACCACCCTTCGGTGGCATCGCCTTCCCCGATGGTCGAGGTGCGAGCCGCGTGCGGCGAGCCTCGAGACCACCTGCAGCAGAGCTGGAACCAGGCCACCATATCCCGAATACTGAACAAGACAACAGTTCCCGGGGCAAACTACCGATCCGAGGTGTCACACACCGACGATGCGGGAGACCTCTGCGGGATCGACGTCGTCGATCCCGGCGGGGACGAAGGCAGGAGTTCGGTCCTTGTCGACCAATACCGCTCGCACACCTTCGGCGAAATCGTGGGTTGCGGTGATCCTTTCGGCAGAGTGCAGTTCGCGCTCCAGGCATTCGTCGAGCATCGCGGTAGCGCCGAGTTCGAGCAGTCGTGCGGTGACCCAGAGACTTGTCGGCGATGCGTGGCCGAGGAGGTCGAGCATCTGCGCGGCCCACTCGTCGCCGACCGCACCGCGGAGTCCCCCTACGATCCCTGCGACATTCGTGTCGGAGAAGTACTCACCGATCTGCTCCACGGGCAGCGGGGGGTGGTCGGTGTGCTTTTCCGGTGAGGGCACCAAGATCTCGCCGAGTGGTGCGCCGGAACGGATTCGGTCGGCAACGCCGCCGAGTTCCGCGGACGGCACGAAATGCGTCGCCAGACCCACCGACAACGCCTGCGCACCGTGGACCCGAGCGCCGGTGAGCGCCAACCACATCCCGACGCCCTGCGGCAGCCGGGGCAGGAAGTAGGTGGATCCGATGTCGGGAAAGAAGCCGATCGCGGTCTCAGGCATCGCGATCATCGCCTTCTCGGTGACCACCCGGATCTCTCCGTGCACGCTGATGCCCAGACCGCCGCCCATGGCGGCACCGTCGATCAGCGCGATATGCGCCTTGGGGTACTCGGCGATCAACTGATTGAGCCGGTATTCGTGGGAGAAGTAGCGGGTGATCGACTCGGTATCGCCGGCGAGAGCGCTGTCACGGATCGCACGGATGTCGCCGCCTGCGCAGAAGGCGCGGTCGGTACCCGAGGTCAGCATTACGGTGTCGATGCCGTCATCGTCGGCCCAGCGCAACAGCACGTCATACATGTCGTCGACCATCGACTGGTCGAGCGCGTTGAGGGCCTTGGGCCGGTCGAGGACGATCTCGCCGACCCCGTTGGCAACATTGGTGCGGATGTACGACATGACGTTCACGCTAGCGTGTTGGCTCTCCGTCGGTCACCTGCCTCTGCCTGCGACGTCGTCTCGGCCAGGGCCGCACGCGTCGCTGCCTGCACCGCCTCGGGGACGGTCGGCGCGAACCGTATCTGCAGGGCGCACGACGGTGAGGGCGGCAGCGATGTGACCTCACGCAACCCCTCGGGTGGTCGGCTGACCACGGGTAACAGCACCACACCGAGTCCCGCGCGCACCGCGGCGGTGACGCCGGCGAGGTCGGCCGACTCGACGATGATCGCAAAATCGATCCGCGCCTGCCGAAGGATGTCGAGGGCCACACCTCGGGTCGAACACGGTTCGTCGAACACCACCAGCGGCAGTGGCTTGCCGGGCTCGACGACGAGGTCCGGAGCCCCGAACCAGCGCATCGCGACGCGGGGGCCCAGCAGTTCGGTCGTGGGGCCGACCGGTTCGTGGTACACCGCGACGTCGACGTCGCCGTTATCGATGGCCGCGATGACCCGACGACTGCGGTCGAGACGAAAGGTGACCGCATGCCCGGGGCACTGCTTCCGCAGAATTTGCGAGAGAAACGGTAGTGACCAGTCCGCGCCGTGCTCGGTCGTCGCCACCGTCAGCGTCGGAGTGACCGAACGAATGTTCAAGCGCCGCACCGCATCGTCGTGTGCGGCAAGGATGCTGCGCGCTTCGGCGAGCATCGCTTCCCCGTCCGCGGTGAACCGGGTGATCCGCCCCTCACGCTCGACGAGCGTGAGTCCGGTCACGGTTTCGAGTCGCCGGACATGCTGACTGACCGCGGACTGGGTGAGATGCAGCGCCGTCGCCGCGCGGTGAAAGCCACCGCAGGTGGCCACTGCGACGAGGCTGCGCAGCGGGGTGATGTCGAGAACCGTGTTGGCCATGCCACCCAGCCTACGGCGATCACGATTCATGATCAATCACGATTACTGATCATTATTGGACGACGCGTATGGTCGCCGCGCACGCTGGAGCACATGAGATCCCTCCCCTACCCGCCGCGGCATTCATCCTGTTGTGGGCCTTCGGCTATCCACTCGGCGCGCTCGGTGTGTCCGCGATGTCGCCGATGGCGCTGCTGACCATCCGATTCGCGGGATCCGCGGCAGCCCTCGGCATCATCGCCGTCGTGACCCGCCGGGCCTTCCCCCGCGGACGGCAGCTCGGCCACGTCGCAGTCGTCGGATTGCTGACCCAGTTCCTCCAATTCGGCTGCGCCTATCTCGCATTGCAACTCGGGGTGCCCGCCGTCATCGTCGCACTGGTCATTGCCTTGAACCCGGTGGCCACCGCGACACTCGCATGGCCTGTGCTCGGTCAACGCCTCGGCTCGCGGCAATGGATCGGCATCGCGGTCGGCACGGCCGCAGTACTGGCCGCGTGCCTGCCCCGGGTGATAGCCGACGCTTCGACGATGGGCATCGCCGTGAGCCTGACCTTGCTCGCACTGACCGGTGTCGCGCTCGGCGGCATCTATCTGCAGCGCTTCTGCGGTGGAGTCGATCTCGTCGCCGGCAATGCCGTTCAGCTGGTTGTGGCCCTGATTCCCACCGCCGCAATCACTCTCGCGACTCCCCAGTCGATCACCGACCCACTCCGGGCCGCCTGGGTGCTGCCGACGATGATCATCGCCTCGTCGATGATCGCCACCACCCTGTTTCCTCAGACTGGTCAACACCGCCGGTGCCGCGGCCACGTCGATGTTGTTCACACTCATCGGGTCTGTGTCGGCACTGCTGGCGTGGGGTCTGCTCGGCCAACGCCCCGATCTCGGGATCGTCATCGGACTCGTCCTGGGCGCAGCGTCGTTGGTGATCGTGCGACGCCCGGGCGCCTCGCCCCGGACCATCGAGCCTGCGGCCACCGCAGTGCCGGGAACATCCGGCGAACAAAAACGGTTGACACACTCGCCCGGGGGCGCGCTATCGTGAACGCGCACCCCTGGTGCACGCCAGCCAGCTGATTCACCTCGAGGAGTGATCCGCCAGTCATGAACATCTGAGGTCGGTAAACCACCGCGAGAGTCGACGCCGTACGCGACGTCGCCGCGGAATCCTCACCACCTCAAGGAGTTCCCATGGCGCTATCTCTTCACCTCTCCGGATCGATCACCCTCTCGGGCGTCTCCTTCGCCTGGCCTGATGGCACCACCGTCTTCGACGATCTCTCGATGAGCGTCCCGCCGGGAGTCAGCTCGCTCGTCGGAGCGAACGGCGTCGGCAAGACCACGTTGCTGCAACTCATCCTCGGCGCACTGTCGCCGAGGACGGGCAGTATCTCGGTTTCCGGCGAGTGCGCTCTGGTGCCCCAGCATCCGCAGGCCCACGTCGACGACACCGTCGCCGACGTCTTGGGAATCGCCCCGACTCGCAACGCCTTACGACGGATCGAGAGCGGATCGGTCCAACCCGACGACTACGACACCGTCGGCGACGACTGGGACGTCGAGGAGCGCGCGCTCGCGCAGCTGTCGGCGTTGGGCCTCGTCGCCGACCTGGACCGCACCGTCGGCACCCTCTCCGGTGGCGAGTCGACGATGCTCGCGATCGCGGCCCGGCTCCTCCGCCGCCCCGACGTCCTGCTGCTCGACGAGCCGACCAACAACCTCGACACCGATTCGCGGACAGCTCTTTTCGATGCGCTCGGCGCGTTCTCCGGAACTGTGCTGCTGGTCAGCCACGACCTCGAGTTGCTGGAGCGCGTCGACACCACGATCGAGCTGTACCGGGGCAGGGTGCGACTTTTCGGCGGTCCGTACACGCTGTACCGCGAATTTCTCGATACCGAGCAGGCCGCCGCGGAGGCTGCCGTCGCCAACGCCGCGGGTGACCTGCGCGCGCAGAAACGCGACCTCGCCGACGCCCAGATCACCCTGGACCGTCGTGCCCGGACGGCGGCGAAAGCCGAACGCGAGAAACGAGTCCCGAAGATCGTCGCGCACGGACGCCGGAACGCGGCGCAGGTATCGGCGGGCAAGTACCGCACCTCGCACCGCGAGGACGTCGCCGCGGCGGCGGGTCGGCTGGAAGCGGCGCGCGCCGACGTCCGTGACGACCGGACCGCGCGGATCTCGATGCCCGAACCCGACCTCGCCACCCATGCCCAGGTGATCGCCGACGACCGGCTGCGCATCGACGGTCCGGAGCGTGTTGCGCTCGTCGGTGCCAACGGATCCGGGAAGACCACTCTCATCACCGACCTCATCGCCGGCGACCGCATACTGGTGCCGTATGCCCTGGTGCCGCAGCGCATCGCCTTCGTCGAATCGTCGCGAACGGTCGCCCAGAATCTCTCGGCGACACACCCTGATGCCACTGCGCAACAGGTTCGAGCGCATCTCGCGCGATTCCTGTTCCGCGGCAACGCCGGTGACCGTGCCCTCGCCGAGTTGTCGGGCGGTGAGCGGCTGCGGGTGGCGTTGGCGTCGGCGTTGCTCACCGACCCGACACCCAAGCTCCTGATCCTTGATGAACCGACCAACAACCTCGACATCGACACCACCGAGGAACTGGTATCGGCGTTGCGTGACTGGACCGGTGCGCTGCTGTTGGTCAGCCACGACCCCGGGTTCCGCGACCGCGTCGGGATCGACCGCACGGTGCGGATCGGGTGAGTGTCATCCGGGAGAAACGCCTAAGAACGACACGCTCTAACAGCATCGGCCCTGCGGGTTGTGCTCGACATGGTCCCACCGGTGGCGCCAGTAGTCGCGCTCGCTCATCGGCGGTGTCGGATCACCGTGTGCGGCATGGTGTTGCAGGTGGTGCTCGTAGTCGCGGTCACCCATGACGCTGCCGACGTACCACGCGACTCGCTCACCCATCTGGCACAGTATCTGCCTCATGCGACCGTCTCGGTCTTGCGCTGTGTAGCGATGTCATCCCACTCCTTCGGTCATCGGCATGGCGTTGGTGGGCCCCTTCGACGTCTCGCGGGGAGCCACCGGATAGTGGCCCACGTCACTATGCGCGGACGGTCACAGCGGTCATACTGTCTCCCGATGAGCTGCAACGAAGCCGACATGGGAATCAGCGCGCGGTCGGAGAAGCCCACTCCGGTGGTCCTCGTTCACGGTCTGCGCGTCAGCGGTGCGTCGCTGCATCGCATCGCGAGCGCCGTCACCGACCGGCCGGTGATCCACCCCGACCTGCCCGGTCACGGCACGCGCAGCGCCGAGACCTTCACGATGACCGAGGCGGTGTCTACCGTCGTCGACGCCATCGACCAACTCGGCGCACCGGCGGTCGTCGCGGGAATGTCGTTGGGCGGCTATGTCGCGATGGCCACCGTGGCCGCGCATCCCGAGCGGGTGGCCGGGCTCGTCGCGATGGGATCGACCGCCCAGCCCAGCGGGTTGTTGGCCGCACCGTTCCGGGTTTTCGGCGCAGCCACCTCGTTCCTGCCCGCGCAGAGCGCCGAAATCAGCCGGTTGATCACCCGAATAGCGTTGGGGGCGCGGGTCTGCGACGACATGGAGGCCGGCGGCCTCGCGTTGCACTCGATTGCCGATGTGGTCGACGAGATCGCCGGGTTCGACGCGTTGTCCGCACTCGCCGGGTATTCGGGACCGATGCTGTTCGCCAACGGCGGCTGGGATCAGTTCCGACTCCACGAACGCAGATTCGTTGCACTCTCACCACGTGCACAGCGACGCGTCATCCCTCGCGCCACCCATCTGTATCCGCTGATCCAGCCGGCCGTGGCAGGGACGATGATCAGTGAGTTCGCGGCCTCGATCGACGCCGCGCGGGCAACGCAGCCGACGCCGCCGCCCTGAGCGCCTCACTCGATGGCTTCGGCCGCCTCGAGCCACGCGGCCTCGGCGGCCTCCTTGTCGGAAACCACCTGTCGTAGTTCGGTATTGAGTGACACCAGGCGCTCGGGGTCGGTGGCCGCGGCCACCAGCGCGGCATGCAACTCGTCCTCGCGCCGCGAGAGTTGCTCGATCTGCCGCTCGGCCCGGTTCATCGCCTTGCGCGCCTCACGATGTTCGGCGGCACTCACCGTGGGTCGGCCGGCAGGAGCGTCGGCCGTACCCGGGGTCTGCGCGTCTGCGGTCTGCCCCGATGCCGCCTGCGACGAACCCACCTTTGACGAACCCGAACCCGTGGCGCCGGAACGCATCTCACGACGCCGATCGAGATACTGGGCGATCCCGCCCGGCAGGTTGGTGAGCGAGCCGTCGCCGAACAACGCCCACGTGGAGTCACAGATCCGCTCGATCAGGTAGCGATCGTGGGAGATGACCACCATGGTCCCGGCCCACGAGTCGAGGAGATCCTCGAGCTGTTGCAGGGTGTCGATGTCGAGATCGTTGGTCGGCTCGTCGAGCAACAGCACGTTCGGTTCGGCCATCAGCACACGCGTCAACTGCAGGCGCCGACGCTCACCACCGGAGAGATCGCCGACCGGGGTACGTTGTTTGGCTGGCGAGAAACCGAGCCGCTCGGCGAGCTGGCTTGCCGAGTACTCCTTGTCTCCCAACATGATCCGCGCGGCGACCGACTCCACCGCGTCGAGGACACGTTGATCCTTGTCGAGGTCGTCGAGTTCTTGACGCAGCCATCCCAGTTTCACCGTCACGCCCTCTATGCGACGGCCGGGGGCCACCTCGACTTCCCCGGCCAGCGCACGCAGCAGCGTGGTCTTGCCCGATCCGTTGACCCCGACCAGACCGATGCGCTCCCCCGGCGCCAGTCGCCAGGTCAGAGAGTCCAGCAACGCCTGTCCCGCAGGTGTCTGGATGTGCGCGTCTTCGAGTTCGATGACCACACGTCCGAGCCGACGCTTGGCGAACGTCGATAGCGACACCGTATCGCGGGGCGGAGGCACATCGCTGATCAGCTTCTCGGCGGCCTCGATTCGATAGCGCGGCTTGGAGGTTCGGGCGGGCGGTCCGCGACGCAGCCACGCCAGCTCCTTGCGGGCCAGGTTGCGTCGACGCTCCTCGGCGGCGTCGGCCAGCCGCACCCGCTCGGCGCGGGCGAACACCCAATCGTTGTATCCGCCCTCGTACTCGTCGACCCGACCATCGTGGACCTCCCAGGTCCGGGTCGCGACGGTGTCGAGGAACCAGCGGTCGTGGGTAACCACGACGAGTGCGCTGCGGCGCCGCATGAGGTGATCGGCGAGCCATTGCACGCCTTCGACGTCGAGGTGGTTGGTGGGCTCGTCGAGAAGCAGCACGTCGGCCTCGGAAACCAGCGCGGCGGCCAGCCCGACGCGACGACGCTGACCGCCGGAGAGTTCATCGACCTGAGCGTCGAGCAGTTCGTCGACACCGATGCCGGCGAGGATGCCGCGGACCCGCGGATCGCCGGCCCACTCGTGGACGGCGACACCGGGACCGCCGACGACGACCTCGGCGACCGTTTTTCCGGCCGGCAACTCACCGCGCTGGGTGACCACGGCAATGCGCGCCCCACCCGCCCGCGACACCCGCCCCGAGTCGGGTTCGGTGACGCCACCGAGGATCTCCAGCAGCGTGGTCTTGCCGCCGCCATTGAGTCCCACCACCCCGATGCGCTGTTCGGTGTGCACGCCGAGGCTCACCTCGTCGAGCAGGGATGTGATGCCGAAGCTCTTGCTGATGCGGTCAGCGTTGATCAGCGCGGAGGGGGCGGGTGGCACCGGTAGACGATAACAACCCCGGACTGTCGGGCTCTCCTGCGGCGCCGACTCCCCGCCGGTGCGGTGCTCAGTCCCGCCCGAATGCCGCCGCGGCGGTACCCATCACCTGATCGAGAGAATCGGCGACGACCTCGGTGTGGTCGGCACGGGTGTGGGTGTGCAGGTCGACGTCGGTACCGTCGGCACGCATCGAGCGGACCAGCGTCGCGGTCAACGGGAACGGCACCACCGGGTCGAGCAGGCCGTGATCGATGCGGATCGGCACCGTGTACCCGCCGGTCGGCACCCGCGTGTAGTCGGCCAGCGCGGCCACGAAACGCTCGTCGCCCAGCGAGGAGTCCAGCAGATCCCCCGGCGCCACCGACCGCATCGCGGCCGACACCTCGCCGTTGCACTCCGATCGCGCGAGATCGAGGTAGCGTTTGCCCGCCTGGGTGAGGTGATCGGTGACGTGCAGATCGGGTCGCGCGTGGTCGAGACCGGCGAGGATGTAGAGATACAGCGCACTGACGGTGTTGAGTTTCCCCAGGCTCGGCACACTGGGGGTGAACGACTTGGTGAGTACCCCTTCGATACCGGAAGCCGGTGCCAGGGCCAGGATTTCACGCAGATTCAGTTCAGGGGCGTAGGACGGCGCCTCGTGCCCGGCGAACAATGCCGCATGCCCGCCCTGCGAATGACCGGCGGACACCCACTCGGTACCCAACGACGCGTCACGGGCGCGAGCCGCGCGGATCATGTCGATCACCGAGTGCGCGGCGGCCCGTCCGCCGAGGTACTCGGTCTCACCGGGCGCGCCGAGACCCGCGTAATCGGTTGCGGTGACCGCATATCCGCGCTTGAGAGCGTCGATGATCGCGGTGTCGACACCGGAGCCGTTGCGGGTCCGGCTCGGCGCGCACTCGTCGGCGATCCCGGTGGTGCCGTGCGCCCAGGAAAAGATGCGCCAGCCGCCCGACGGCGGCGTGCCCTTCGGGACGTAGAACACGCCGGTGGACAACGCCATTCGATCATTCTGGTCGCGGGTCACATACGTGAGTCGTTGTCCCGACGCCGCGCCGGGCGGCAGGTCGGCGCCGCCGATCGCAGTGCCGGCGAGCACGCGCCCGGGGATCGGGGTCGCGGTGGCCGAGCCGGCTCCGATCGACGCCAGGCCGACCGTCATCACTCCGACCACGAAGGCAACCACACCGACGAACCCGAGCCGACGACATTCGCGGAGCGTCCGAGCGAACGCCCCGGGTACACCGCGGGCGTTGACCCATTCGCCCCGCGTTCGCGTGCGCGGCCGTCGTGGTCGCGTGATCATTGCCCGGGCACCTGTCGTCGGGTCGCACCACTGACCGGCCCGGATGCGGTGCGTACCGAACGGGCCACCCCGGCACCGGACAGCTCGGCGGCCACTGCCACCGCGGCGTCGGCGTCGGCGCACAGGAAAGCGCACGTCGGCCCCGATCCGGAGACGATGCCGTTCAACGCGCCGGCGTCGACACCGGCGCGTAGCGTGCGGCGCAGTCCCGGCTGCAAACTCAGTGCGGCCGGCTGCAGATCGTTGTGCAGCAGCGGTGCGATCTGCTTCGGCTGCCCGGAAGTCAGCGCCTGCACCAGGGCGTCGGGCCGCGGGTTGTGCGCGTCGAAGGCGTCGGCGTGATCGGCGCGCAGACGGTCGAGTTCGGCGAAGACGGCGGGCGTGGACAGTCCGTCGCGCGCAAACGCCAGCACCCAGTGCAGTTCGCCGCGCGCGATCATCGGCATCAGTTGCTCACCGCGGCCGGTGCCCATGGCGGTGCCGCCCTGCACCGAGAAGGGCACGTCGCTGCCGAGACCGGCAGCGATCTCCAGTAGCTCAGCGCGCGGCAGATCGAGTTTCCACAGCGCGGCGAGGGCCACCAGAGCACCAGCGGCGTCGGCGCTACCGCCGGCCATGCCGCCGGCGACCGGGATACGTTTGACGATCTCGATGGCCACCCGTGGGTCGCGGTCGGCCCATGTGCCGAGCGCTCGGACGGCCTTGATCGCCAGGTTGTCGTCGTCGAGGGGTACATCGGCGGCATCGGCGCCCCGCCCGCCCTCGCGGCGCAGCGTCACCCCAAGGGCGGCGGCGCGCGCGACGGTGACGTCGTCGTACAACGAGAGCGCCTGGTAGACGGTGACGAGATCGTGGTAGCCGTCGTCGCGGAGCGGGCCGACGCCGAGGTGAAGATTCACCTTGGCGGGCACGCGCACGGAAACGGAGTCGGAGATCACCGTCAGGGACGCTGGGGACACGAGTATCCAGGGTAGTGAATCACCGTGCGAGTCACGGTCGCCAACCCCGTTCGACCATCACGGCGAGGTGGTCGACGACCTCGCTCGCGCCCACATCGAGCAACTCCGCGGCCGCGAAACCACCGGTCCGCACCACGCACCACCGGCAGATCCAGCACTGCGTCGGAGACCTCCTACCCCGGACGACGGGAGCGCCTTCCGAGGGCGGGCATCGGCGAGCATCCGCACCAGGTCCGCTGCACGCGGCAGCGCGCGCCACCTCGGGTAGCAGCGTGCGGTAGTGCTGGGCCCGTTCATCGCTCAGGTCACCGCCGAGGAGGAGCGGTTCCTTGACAGACCGGGCCGTTGCCGGAGAAGTTGCGGTCGGCCCGAGCGCTTCGCACTGGTCGATCTCGCTCGCGCGTCACGATTTCCTTACGCGAGAGGGGCATTGACTGGCAGAAAGCAGTACGTGCTGCGCTCAATCCCCCGCCGGGACCTGTGCCAACCGAACGAAGTCGTCGACGTCGAGCTTCTCGCCGCGGATCTGCGGGTCGATGCCGGCGGCGCGTAGCCGACGCTCGGCCTCGGCGGCCGAGCCGGCCCACCCGGCCAGCGCCGAGCGCATCGTCTTGCGACGCTGGGCGAAGGCGGCGTCGATGACCGCAAACACCTTCGCCCGCACCTCAGGATCATCGGAATAACGTGAATGTCGTTGTACGCGAACCAGTCCGGATTCCACCTTGGGTTCCGGCCAGAACACGTTCCGGCCCACCGCACCCGCCCGCGAGACCTCACCGAAGTAGCGGGCCTTGACGCTCGGGACGCCGTAGATGCGGCCGCCGGGTCCGGCGGCCAGACGGTCGGCGACCTCGGCCTGCACCATCACCAAGGCGGTCTGCAGCGTCGGGCACCGCGCAAGCAGGTGCAGCAGCACGGGCACGGCGACGTTGTAGGGCAGATTCGCCACGAGCGCAGTGGGCGCGGCGGGCAGGTCGTCGGCGCGCACTGTCATAGCGTCGGCAGTGACGACGTCGAATGCCGCGGACCTGGTCGGCGCGTACTCCGCCACGGTGGCGGGAAGTCGTGCGGCCAGGACCGGGTCGATCTCGACGGCGATCACGCGCGAGACGGTGCCGAGCAGGGCCAGGGTGAGCGAGCCGAGGCCGGGGCCGACCTCGAGCACGATGTCGTCAGCCCCGACACCGGAGCCGGCCACGATACGTCGCACCGTGTTGGCGTCGTGAACAAAGTTCTGCCCGAGAGTCTTGGTCGGGCGAACGCCCAGTTCGGTTGCCAGAGCCCGGATCTGTGCAGGACCGAGTAGGCGCGAATGCGCGGGCGCGTCGTCGGCGGTCAGATCAGAGCCCCAGCCGCGACGAGCAGGACGGCCACGCACCCCAGCCCTGTGCGGCCTGGGTCTTCTCGGCGATCGCGATCTGCTCC
Organism: Gordonia oryzae; assembly: GCF_003797185.1. GTDB lineage: Bacteria > Actinomycetota > Actinomycetes > Mycobacteriales > Mycobacteriaceae > Gordonia > Gordonia oryzae. Next base: position 374,910 of record NZ_RKMH01000002.1, on the reverse strand, counting down.
TCACGGGTGGCGAGATCCGGGCGCGGCGCGTACTCCTGGCCGCCCCAGCGATCCCAGGTGTTCTGGTCGAACTGGATACCGCCGTAGAAACCGTTGCCGGAGTTGATCGACCAGTTACCTGTCGATTCACACTGGGCCAGCGCATCCCACACCGAACCGAAGGGCACGAACGGTGCGCCCGGCTTGGTCCCGACGCGAACGGTGGCCGCGACCGGCTGGGTGAGCACGTCCTGGCTGACCTTCACCCGCTTGGTGATCTTGCCATTGACGGTGGTCACCTTGTACTGAACCTTCGCACGGCCCGGCTTACCGGGCTTGACGACAATGCGGCGATCCTTGATCAGGGTCGGGTCATCCTGGGTGATGTCGGGAGCGTTGACGTCCTCTTCGACCGTGGTCTCGGTGGTGCGGATACGGGTCACGTTGATGACCGTGCCGTCGGCGACCTTGGCGTCAGCGGCCGGGGTGACCTTGTCGGCGTCCTGCAACGGCGCACCGATGCTCTCGAGTGCCTCCGACACGGTGTCGGCGGGCACCGACTTGATCGAGGGCACCCCGCCGTCGATGATGATCAGCTTCTTGGGGAGCGTGACGTCGATGACTGCGCCGTTGACTGGGATCGGCCCGTTGGCATTGAAGTTCGCCTGGTCCGCACTGTCCGCGAGCCCTTGCTGGACGAGGAGTTGGTTCACGTTGACCGCGGTCGTCTCGACGACCCGCTCCTGGCCCTCCACGTCGAGGACGACCCGCTTCTTGCGGTGGAAGGTGATCGTCTGACCGTCGGAGAACGACGAATCCGGAGACGGCGACACCATGTCGCCGCTGACCGGCTGGTACCCCTGCGACTCGAGCAACGAGTCGACGTTCATCGTCATCGTGGCGACCTGGGTCTTTTGGCCGTCGACGTCGATGGTGACGTGTTTGTGCATCGTCACGCCCATCACGCCGCCCGCGGCGACGGTGCAGAGCACGGCCCCGAGAGCGATGCGAGCGCGCATCGACTCCAACGTATGGATTCTCGCGAAAACAGACAAGATCAAGCATCCTGATCGACGACGTGGCCATCCCCCGACACCGGCGCGAGGTGGTCGTCCCAGGCCGGCCCGAGGGCCCCACGTACCGAGGAACGAGACCACCGCCGAGACGACGGATCACAATACGATAACGAGCAGGGATGATTACTGCAAAGACAGCCGGTACACGCGCCGTGCGTTGTCACCGAGCGTTTGCGCCATCGCGTGCTCATCCGTTCGACGGACATCGGCGAGCAACCGCGCCGAATAGGGCAGGCAATAGGACTGATTCGGCTGGCCACGGTAGGGATGCGGGGTCAGGAACGGCGCGTCGGTCTCGACGAGGATCTGCCCATCGGGCACCAGGTGAGCCGCCTCACGAAGCTCGGCGGCATTGGCGAATGTCACAGTTCCAGCAAAACTCAGAAAATACCCGCGATCTATGCATTCGCGAGCAACAGTCAGGTCACCGGAAAAGCAATGCATGACCACCGCGTCCGGTGAGCCCTCGGCCGCCAGGATGTCGAGGAGGTCGTGGTCGGCCTCCCGGTTGTGGATCATCAGCGGCTTGCCGATCCGCTTGGCCAGATCGATGTGCCAGGCGAAGGCATCCTTCTGCACCTCCGGCGCCGCGGCCGACTCGGACTTGCCGGGCCAGTAGTAGTCGAGACCGGTCTCGCCGATGGCCACCACCCGCGGATCGGCGGCCATCTGTTCGAGCTCGGCGCGCGCCGCATCGTCGAGTTCGCCCGCATGGGTGGGATGCAGCGCGACCGCCGCGAACGCCCGATCGTCGCAGTGCGCGGCGTCGAGGGCCCAGCGCGCGTCGATCATGTCGTCGGCGACGGTGACCACCTGCCCGACACCGACCCTCTCGGCATGATCGAGGATGGCCCGGACCGAGTCCGCATCCCGCCCGCCGCAGGCGGCGAGATGGGTGTGCGCGTCGACCAGCCCCGGCAGGGGCTCGGGGTCCGGCGGCGGCTCCCGACGACGCCGCTTCTTGGCCGCCTTGGCGCTCTCGGCCTTCATCGAAGCGCTGTCGGCGGTGTGGTGGGCGCTGTCGGCGGTGTGGTGGGCGCTGTCGGCGTCGGTCATGGGGCCAACTGTAGGGCTCGGCGAACCGGGGTCGGGGGCACCGGTGCCCCTACAGGTGGACGCTGCCGGTGATGACGGTTGCGCACTCGCCCCCGATCCAGATGGTCTCCCCGTCGTCGGTGACGTGCACGCGTCCGGACCGGCCGAGCACGGATCCCTGCGCAGCGACATACGTCGTCGGCGCGAGGCCGGATGCGCGCAGCCACATCGCAATGCCCGCGTTGAGACTGCCGGTGACCGGGTCCTCGTTGATGCCGTCGCCGGGTGCAAACGCGCGGACCTCGAACATCACTCCAGCTTCGGGCGCGGTCGCCTCCGTGTGGGCGCCGACGACCCCCACCTCATGGTCACCGAGGGCGGCGAAGTCGGGCGTCACCTCGAGCACGCGCTGCGCCGAATCGAGCTGCACCACCATCCACCGCGGCCCGTTGACCACCCATTCGGCGGCGAGCACATGCTGTGGGTCCACGCCGAGGGCGGCGGTCACCTCGGCGCGGGTGTCGTCGGCGACCGGCCCGGAGCGGCTCAGGGGCGGGGCCGCGAAGGCGAGGCGACCGTCGGTCCGTCGGATGCGGACCAGCCCGACACCGCACTCCTGCACGATGTCCTCGCCCGCGGCGACACCCCCGGTGGCGAGCCATGCATGCGCCGACCCCAGCGTCGGATGCCCGGCGAAGGGCAATTCCGAGCCGGGAGTGAAGATTCGCAGCCGGTAGTCGGCGTCGGGATCGGTCGGCGGCAGCAGGAACGTGGTTTCCGACAGATTGGTCCATCGCGCGAACGCAGCCATCTGGTCGTCACTGAGGCCGTCGGAGTCGACGACCACCGCCACCGGGTTGCCGGAGACCGGTGGGGACGCGAAGACGTCGACCTGGGCGAAGCGACGGGACTGTACCACACCACGAGACATGGCCTCATGGTTCATCATTCGCATCGCACACGTCCACACATTTATGCACCTCACGACACCCCGCGGATCTGCGTCGCTCGCATAGCGCGCCCCAGCCGCCACAGACGGGTAGCGTGACCACTCGTGTTGGGTTTGCCAGATGACGTCACCGTCGCGCTCTTCGACCTCGACGGTGTCCTCACCAGTACCGCCGTCCTGCATCGCCACGCGTGGAAGGCGGCGTTCGATGCCTACCTTCGTCAGCGCGACGGCGAGGGGTTCACGCCGTTCACCGAGCAGGACTACCTCGACCATGTCGACGGCCGTCCGCGCGACGACGGTGTGCGTGCCTTCCTCGCCAGCCGCGGTATCGACGACGTCGACGACGCCACCGTCGAGGCAATCGGCAGCGGGAAGAACGAGATGTTCCTCGCCAGCCTCGAACGCGATGGGGTGAACCCGTATCCGGGATCAGTGCGCTATTTGCAGGCCGCCAAGGATGCCGGACTGCGGATCGCAGTGGTGACCTCGTCGAAGAACGGCGCCGCGGTGCTCGACGCCGCCGATCTGTCGAAGTTCGTGGAGGTACGCGTGGACGGTCTCGAGACCGCCGCCGCGGGCCTGCGCGGCAAACCCGCCCCCGACTCGTACCTTCTCGGAGCAGAGCGGATGGGCGTCGAGCCCGCCGCCGCCGCGGTGTTCGAGGATGCGATCTCCGGAGTCCAGGCCGGTGCCGCCGGTCATTTCGGCTACGTCGTCGGTATCGACCGGGTCGGTGGCACCCAGGCCGCATCGATGACCGCGGCCGGGGCGTCCATCGTCGTCAACGATCTCGAGGAGTTTCTCCCCGCATGAGCACCTCCGACAACGCCTACGGATTCGACGTCCACCCATGGCAATTGCGCTGGCGTGGACTTGACATCGACATGCTCGGACGCACCGAAACCCTTTTTGCGCTGTCCAACGGACACATCGGTTTGCGCGGCACCTTCGAGGAGGGTGAGCCGGTCGATCACCCGGGCACCTATCTCAACGGCTTTTACGAGCAGCGCGGTCTGCCGTATGCCGAAAGTGGTTACGGCTACCCCGAATCCGGGCAGACCGTGGTCAACGTCACCGACGGCAAGATCATCCGGCTACTCGTCGAGGACGAGCCGATGGACCTGCGTTACGGTCGCACCGAGGAGCACGAGCGCGTACTCGACTTCCGGACCGGGACCTTGCGGCGCAGCACCCTGTGGACCTCCCCGACCGGCCGCACGGTGCGCATCAAATCCGAACGGCTGGTGTCGTTCACCAAGCGCACCATCGCCGCGATCCACTACGAGGTGGAACCGGTCGGCGAGGACATGAACCTGGTACTGCAATCGGATCTGCTCGCCAACGAGCCCATTCCGACGCCGGGCAACGATCCACGTCTGGCCGCCGCCCTCGATCAGCCACTCGTCTCGGACCTCGCAACCTGCCGCAACTACTGGGGCATCCTCGTTCACCACACCAAGCGCTCCGGCCTGCACATGGCCGCCGGCATGGATCACCAGATCGACTTCCCGGATCGCGCAGATACTTTCATTCGCGCCGACGGTGACCTGGCACGACTGACGGTAGCCGCCAACGTCCCCGAGGGCACCCGGCTGAGCCTGACCAAATACATCGGCTACGGCTGGTCGGCGCGGCGATCGGTACCCGCGCTGCGCGCGCAGGTCGACGCCGCTCTGGCGATGGCGATGGAGACCGGCTGGGAATCGTTGAAGGCCAACCAGGCCGCCTACCTCGAGGACTTCTGGCGCGACGCCGACATCGAGCTCGACGGCGATCCCGAACTGCAGCAGGCTATCCGGTTCGCCCTGTTTCACGTACTCCAGGCGGGCGCCCGCGGCCAATCGCGTGCGATCCCGGCCAAGGGCCTCACCGGCCCGGGCTACGATGGCCACACCTTCTGGGACACCGAGAGTTTCATCCTGCCGATGCTGACGTACACGGTGCCCGCGGCGGCCGGCGAGGAGTTGCGCTGGCGCCACGCCACCATGGACAAGGCCAAGGCACGTGCCGCCGAACTCGCCCAGCGGGGCGCAATGTTCCCGTGGCGCTCGATCAACGGCGACGAGTGTTCGGGTTACTGGCCCGCAGGCACCGCGGGCGTGCACGTGAGCGCCGACATCGCCAACGCAACCGGCCGGTATCTGCGCGCCACGCATGATGAACAGTTCGAAACCGAATGCGGCGTCGAGATACTCGTCGAGACCGCCCGTCTGTTCGCCGGCCTCGGACATCACGACGTCAACGGACACTTCCGGATCGACGGCATCACCGGACCCGACGAGTACACCGCCGTGGTCAATAACAACATCTTCACCAATCTCGCTGCACAACAGAATCTTCGGGATGCAGTGGCCGCGGTGCACCGGCGTCCGGATCTGGCTCAGCAGTTCGGCGTCACCAACGCCGAGTCGGCGCATTGGGAAGCCTGCGCCGACGACATGGTGATGCCCTACGACGAGGCACTCGGGGTGCACCAGCAATGCGAGGCGTTCACCCTGTTGGGTGCATGGGATTTCGAGGCCTCACGCGGCAAATATCCACTGCTGCTGAACTATCCGTACTACGAGCTATACCGCAAACAGGTCGTCAAACAGGCCGACCTGGTGTTCGCCATGTACCTGTTCGGGGAGAGCTTCACCCCGGAACAGAAACTGCGGAACTTCGACTACTACTACCCACTGACGGTGCGGGATTCGTCGTTGTCGGCGTGTTGTGAGGCGGTCACCGCCGCGGAGGTCGGCTACCTCGACCTCTCCTACGATTTACTCGTCGAATCGGTCTTCACCGACCTGCACGATCTGCATGACAACGTGGCGAGCGGTCTGCACATCGCCGCGCTGGCCGGAGCATGGATGGATTGTGTGGCCGGGTTCGGCGGCATGCGCGACTTCGGCGGCAACATCACGTTCGCGCCGAGACTGCCGACACGACTGGAGTACCTGTCGTTCCGGATGACGGTGCGCGACTCCAAGATGCTGGTCGCCATCAACAAGAACTCGGCAACCTATCGCCTGCTCTCGGGACCCGACATCGACCTCGCGCATCACGGCGACAAGTTCACCCTCACCGACGGCACACCGGTCACCATGCCGATTCCGGAGATCGCCTTGCGCGAGCCCCCCAAGGCCCCGCCGGGATGCGAGCCCTACCGCCGTCAGATGTGAGAGAACCCGGCGGCCCCGGATCTCGGCGCTTCGGTCAGTGTGTCTGGGCCGCGTGCGGATCCGAGGTGACGTAGCGGTCGGCGAGTTCGCCGAGTTCACGCAGCACGCGTTTGGACGACTCCGCCCACGGCATGAGAATCGGGAAGACGTGGAACATGCCACGCTCCTCCCTGCCGGTCACCGGCACCCCGGCGGCTTCTAGGTTCTCGACGAATTGCCGGATGCCGTCACGGAACATCTCCACCTCACCCCAGCAGACGAATGTCGGCGGGAACCACTCCGGGTCGGGATGACCGTACACGGCCGAGACCCGGTCGTCATTGGGCTGCACCCCGCGCAGGTACGGCGCGACCGGGATGCTCCACGGCAGGATGTCGTACGGCGCGTTCTCGACGATGGAATCGTGGTCGAGGTCGAGGTCGATCTCCGGTGAAAATAGGGACAGCGCAGCTGGTTTGGGGAGATTGTGATCGCGGAGGTAGATCACCAGCGAGGTGGCGAGCCCGCCACCGCCAGAGTCCCCCGCGACCACCAGGTGATCTGGGTCGACCCCCCGCTCGAGTAGCCCACGGTAGACGTCCGCGGCGTCGTGCACACCGGCGGGGAACGGGAATTCCGGCGCCATCCGGTAGTCGGCGATGAAGATCTCGAACCCGGTGAGACGGACGAGGGCGGCGGCGAAGGCGGCATACATCATCGGTGAGGTGCCGATGTAGCCGCCGCCGTGCAGATACAGCATGGTGCCGTCGATGGCCTTTTTCTGCTCGGCGTCGTCGACGTAGCAGTCCGTGGAATCCTTGGCGCGACACCAGATACCTGGTATTCCGGCGATCTCGTCGGCGACGATCTCGACCTTGCCGGCCAGGCCGACGACCGGCGGGAGCACGATCTTGCAGATGTCGTCGATGAACTTCTCCATCGAGCGGAACTCCTCGATCGGCAGACCCATCGAATAGCCCATGAACGCGCGGACCGTTTGCCGGGTCACTGATTGTCCGAGGTTGTCCAGGAGGCCACCAGGGCCGCTCCACGGCTTCTGGAACGGAACCCGGGCGAGTCCGTTGAGCACACTCTCGGCCAGACCCACCACGGCCAGCGCGCTCACGGGTCCGGATGCGGTCGCGACTTCGGAACGATCAGCCATCACCATGCGGCCAGCCTAGGCGCCGGGTGCGCGGAAGCGCTTGTCGCTCGGCTGGAGCGCTCGTCAGTGGGTGGGTGCGGCGGCCGGGGCGGGGGTGACGTGGCGGTCGACGAACTCGTCGAGTTCGCGGTACACCTCGTGCGAGCTCTCCGCCCACGGCATCAGGATCGGGAAGACGTGGAACATGCCCCGTTCTTCCAGCGACATGACCTCGATGTCGGCGGCGCGCAGCGTCTCCACGAATTCGCGGATGGGATCACGGAACATCTCGTCGGCACCCCACGTCACGAAGGTCGGCGGGAACCATTGCGCGTCCGGTTCGGCTTTCGTCATCGACACGCGCGTGTCATCGGGTGAGACGCCGTGCAGATACGGCGTGACGGGCACGTTCCACGGCAAGATGTCGGTCTTGGCGTTGTCGGTGATCGACGGGTGGTCGAGATCGAGATCGACCTCCGGGGAGAACAGGGCCAGAGCCGCCGGGCGTGGCGACCCGATCTCCGACAGGTAGGTGACCAGCGAGGTCGCCAACCCGCCACCGCCCGAATCACCGGCGATGACCAGGTGATCGGCGTCGACGCCGCGCTCGAGCAGTCCCCGATAGACATCGGCTGCGTCGTGCACCCCGGCGGGGAACGGGAACTCCGGTGCCATCCGGTAGTCGGCGATGAAGACCTCGCATCCGGTGCCGCTGCACAGGGATGCGGCGAAGGCCGAGTACATCATCGGGGTGGTCCCGATGTAGCCGCCGCCGTGCAGGTAGAGAATGGTGCCGTCGATGGTCTTCTTCTGCTCGTCGTCGTCGACGAAGGCATCCGAACTCGCCCGTGATCGCACCCACAGCCCGGGCACCCCGTTGATCTCGTCGTCGGTGACCTCGACGTCGTCGGTGAGGTGGATGAACGGTGGGATGACCGTCCGGCACAGTTCGTCGAGCACCTTCTCCATCGAGCGGAACTCCTCGATGGGCAGGCCGACGATGTAGCCCATGAACGAGCGCACAGCCTGACGCGTGACCGACTGCCCCACGTTGTCGAGCAGTCCGCCCGGCCCCTGCCAGAACCGGCGGAACGGCACGCGGGCCAGGCCGATGAGCATGCTGTCGGCCAAACCGACCATGGTCAACGCGGTCACCGGTGCCGATGCGGTTGCGACCCCGGGACGATCAGCCATCACCATGGGGCCAGGATATCGGGTGATGTCCGGATCGCACCGATCATCCGCGACCGGCGGGGACTTGGCGGCACGCCCATGTCCCGGAGCCCAGAGCCTGAGCCGGCGTACGAATACAACTTCCACGGAATCGGGTGAATACAGCCGATAATCGGGGTCGGTACCACGCTGTGGTGGAAGCTGTATTCGTACACCGCTCAGCGGCCACCGTGACTCGCGGGATTCGTTGACGTTCGCGCTGACCGGAGCGTGACGGGGTGGGTTGCGGCAGGGAGCGACCCCGTATCCTGTCATCACTATGCCCAGTGACCTGACCAGCACCGACGCCCCCACCTCCGACGCGTCCGCCTCGCACGGAGCGGGCCGCCCGTACTACCTCACCACCGCGATCGCCTACCCCAACGGCGCACCGCACATCGGGCACGCCTACGAGTACATCTCCACCGACGCGCTGGCCCGGTTCAAGCGGCTCGATGGCTTCGACGTGCGCTTGCTCACCGGCACCGACGTGCACGGGCAGAAGATGCAGCAGACCGCGGAGAAGGAGGGCATCCCGACCACCGAACTCGCCAACCGCAACTCCGACCGTTTTCAGCAGTTGCAGGACCGTCTCGGTTCGAGTTATCACCGTTTCATCCGTACCTCCGACGAGGACCACAAACGGGCCTCGGCAGCGATCTGGCAGCGCATGGTCGACGCCGGTGACATCTACCTCGACACGTACTCCGGGTGGTACGACGTGCGCGACGAGATGTTCTATGCCGAGGGCGACACCGAGGTCGACGATGCCGGGCAGCGCGTGGCCACCGATACCCGTCACGTCCTGACCTGGACCGAGGAGCAGAGCTTCTTCTTCCGCCTGTCGGCGTATCAGGACAAGTTGCTCGACCTCTACCAGAGCCATCCGGACTTCATCGGGCCCGACGTGCGGCGCAATGAGGTGGTGAGCTTCGTCAAGGGTGGGCTGACCGATCTGTCGGTGTCGCGCACCACTTTTGACTGGGGTGTGCCGGTGCCCGGGCATCCCGATCACGTCATGTACGTGTGGGTCGACGCCCTGACCAACTATCTGACGGGTGCGGGTTTTCCCGACGACGAGGCCACCTACGAACGGTATTGGCCGGCCGATCTGCACATCATCGGCAAAGACATCATCCGTTTCCACTGCGTCTACTGGCCGGCGTTTTTGATGAGCGCAGGCCTGCCGCTACCCAAACGTGTGTTCGCCCACGGCTTCTTGTTCAATCGCGGCGAGAAGATGAGCAAGTCCGTCGGCAACGTCGTCGACCCGGACAACCTCATCGACGAGTTCGGTCTCGACCCGGTTCGGTACTTCTTTCTCCGCGAGGTGTCCTACGGGCAGGACGGGTCGTACTCGGCGGAGGCGATCGTGTCGCGGATCAACGCCGACCTGGCCAACGAGTTCGGCAACCTCGCCCAGCGCACCCTGTCGATGATCGGCAAGTACTTCGACGGCGCGGTGCCGGCTCCGGCCGAGTTCACCGAGGACGATCGGCGATTGCTTACGGCCACGGACGAATTGCTACCGAAGATGCGTGCGCACTTCGACGCGCAGGCGATTCACCTCGGTCTCGAGACGCTGTGGACGACGCTGGCCGAGACCAACCGCTACATCTCCGCACAGGAACCGTGGAAACTGGCCAAAACCGATCTGGCGCGCACCGGCACCGTGCTCTACGTGTGCGCCGAGGTCGTACGGGTGGTGGCCCTGTTGGCCCAGCCGGTGATGCCGACGGCCTGCGGCACCCTGCTCGATCTGCTGCGCGTCGACGACCACCGCGACTTCGCGGCCGTCGCGCAGCGACTCGTGCCGGGAACCGAACTTCCCAAGCCCGCACCGGTTTTCCCGCGTTACGAGGCATGATCGTTCCGGCATGACGGCCACCGCGCTCGACGTCCTGCGGTCGTTGCGGCACGCTTCGACGAAAGCGGGTGTCCCAGGGCCGGCGGCACTCATCGGCGACTGGTGGGATGCCGACGCGGTGATCGCGCCGTCGATCGAGATTCGCGCCGGGTCGGCTCCACCCGATGGCACCGATCGATTCTGGTTGGGCTACTGCGGTTTCGACGGTTCACATGCGCCCGCGGCGACGCTGCCGGCGTGTGCGGGCGGACTCACCGAGCGCCTGCTGGTGCTGCGCAGCGGGCAGTGGCGACACGTGTCGGTGGACGGCTCACCGCAGCCCGCCTGGGTAACCCGGGCGATGGACGACGCCGCGCTGGGTCGGGTCGGCGGGAACCCGCCGTGTTCGGGGTCGATACGCTCGGAGTCGCACTGGTCGGCACGATGGCTGCCACCGGACCACGCCCACCACGTCGAGGCCATCGTGAAGTGCCTGGAGGCGATCCGCGCCGGCGACATCTATCAGGCGTGCGTATGCACCCGCTTCACCGGCCACCTGGAGGGGTCGGCACTGGAGTTCTATCTCGACCTCACCGGCGCGACCCGTCCGGCTAAATCGGCCTTCCTACAAGGTGAGTGGGGCGCGGTCGCGAGCTTCTCGCCGGAGACGTTTCTGCGCCGGAGGGGCACCACCGTCTCGTCGTCGCCGATCAAGGGCACCATCGCCGCCCACGCCGATCCGAGCGTGTTGTCGGCGTCGACGAAGGACATCGCCGAGAACATCATGATCGTCGACCTCGTCCGCAACGATCTCGGTCGCGTCGCGGCCACCGGATCAGTGCGGGTCGCCGACCTGCTCACCGTAGTCCCGGCACCCGGTGTGTGGCATCTGGTGTCGCGGGTAGAGGCGATCGTGGCACCCGAGGTCGGCACTTCGCGGCTCCTCGACGCCACCTGGCCACCGGCGTCGGTCACCGGCACCCCGAAACTACGGGCACGCGAGCTGCTCGCGGAATGGGAATCGTCGGCGCGTGGAGTGTATTGCGGCGCAGTAGGTCTCGCCGGGCCGGATTCGCTCCTGGATCTCAACGTAGCCATCCGCACCGTCGAGATCTCCCCCGACGGCACGCTTGGGCTCGGCGTCGGCGGCGGCATCACCATCGACTCCGATCCCGAACGTGAATGGCAGGAGTGCCTCGACAAGGCGGCCAGTATCATCTCCAGACAGTCGGGACGTCCGACCTCGCGGTCAGTCCGGTGACCGCGCCGCCAGCACCGCCTCGTACACATCGCGTCGAGAGGCGTTGGTGCCCTTGACGACCTGCGCGCACGCATCTTTCAAACGCATTCCGTCGTCGGTGAGAGCAGTGGCGCGGGCGACAAGTTCGTCGAGGTCGGGTTCGCCGGCGACGGCGCCTGCGACCACCACGGTGATCTCCCCTCTGACCCCGTCGGCGGCCCACGCGGCCAATTCGGCGAGCGTTCCGCGCCGGACCTCCTCGTAGGTCTTGGTCAGCTCACGGCACACCGCCGCCCGACGCTGCGGGCCGAGAACCTCGACGGCGTCGGCGAGACAATCGGCGAGTCGATGCGGCGATTCGAAGAACACGGCGCTGCGAGATTCGTCGCACAACGCGCCCAGCCAGTCGCGGCGCGCTCCGGGCTTGCGGGGCGCGAACCCCTCGAAGCAGAACCGTTCCGACGGCATCCCCGACACCGCCAGCGCTGTGGTGACCGCCGACGGCCCGGGCAGTGCGGTCACCCTCAGTCCGGCGTCGGCGCAGGCCGCGACGATGCGATAACCGGGGTCGCTGACCGACGGCATGCCGGCGTCGGTGATCAGCAGCACCGTGGAACCGGCGGCGATGGCCTCCACGAGGCGCGGGGTGCGGGCGGCCTCGACCTGGTCGTAGTAGCTGATGAGTTCACCGGTGATGGTCACCTCCAGCCCGGCGGCGAGCGCGCGGGCGCGGCGGGTGTCCTCGGCGGCGACGATGTCGGCGGTGCGCAGGGCCTCGACCAGGCGAGGTGACGCGTCGTCGTATCGGCCCATCGGGGTGGCCGCGAGCACCAGGGCACCCGCCGGCGACGGCGAAGTCATCCCGCAAGCCTACGGCCCGGCCGGTCGCCGTCCGGCGACCATTACGATCGGACGAGTGACCCTCACCGCCGGCGACGTCGCCCAGCGCGACCGACACCTCAGCGCCGAGATCACGGCGTCGGCGCACCCGACCGCGCCACGGCCGGGTCCGGAGATCCCGACGCCGGTATTCGGCGCTCCCGATCGGGTTCGCGGACTGATCGTCGGCCTCGTCGTCACGTTGCTCGCGACGATCACACGCTTCTGGTCGCTGAACACGCCGACCGACGACGGCACCCCGATCTTCGACGAGAAGCACTACGTCCCGCAGGGCTGGCAAGTCCTCACTGGCGGCAATTGGATCGAGGACAACCCGGCCTACGGGCTGGTCGTGCATCCACCGGTCGGCAAATGGCTGCTCGCCGCCGGCGAGGCCATGTTCGGCTACACCCCCCTCGGGTGGCGGGTGATCTCGGCGCTGTCGGGCATCGCGATCGTGGTGATGATCTACCTCGTCGTACGACGCCTGACCCGGTCCACCCTGATCGGCGCGATCGCCGGGATCTTCGCGATCTGCGACGGCGTACTCGTCGTGCAGTCACGGCTGGGCATGCTCGACATCTTCCAGGCACTGTTCGTCGTGGCGACCTTCGCCGCGCTGATCGCCGACCGCGACCAGGTGCGGGCCCGCATCCACAAGGTGTATCTGGAAGGCCGCATTCACGATTCGGTGTTCGGCCCGCGCCTGGGATTTCGCTGGTATCGCTTCACCGCGGGCGTCATGCTCGGGCTGACCTGCGGCACCAAGTGGTCGGGGATCTACTACATCATCTTCTTCGGGCTGCTCTCGGTGGGCTTCGACGTCGCCGCCCGCAAGGCCTATCACGTGCAGCGCCCGTGGCTGGGCACGCTGCGTCGCGACGTCGTCCCGGCGGGTATGAGCCTTGCGGTGATGCCGATCGCGATCTATCTGGCGACGTTCATCCCGTGGTTCTCCAGCGAGACGTCGGTGTACCGCTATCAGGTCGGCAACACCATCGGCACCGGCGGCACGTGGTCGTGGTTGCCCGGCGCGTGGCGCTCACTCTGGTACTACGAGGCCGGTGTCCTGAACTTCCACGAGCATCTCACCAACTCGGCAGGCAACCACCACCCGTGGGAATCCAAACCGTGGACGTGGCCGATGAGCCTGCGGCCCATGCTCTATGCCCTGGAGAACGGACCCGACCAATGTGGCGGCGGGGAATGTGTTCGCGCGCAGATGCTCATCGGCTCACCGGCGATGTGGTGGTTGTCGATACCGATGCTCCTCTGGGGCGTGTGGTCGTGGTTCGTGCGACGCGACTGGCGCTACGCCGCGGTCGTCACCGCCTACGCCGCCGGCTATCTGCCGTGGTTCATCGAACTCGACCGTCAGATGTACTTCTTCTACGCGACGGTGCTCGCGCCGTTCCTGGTGATGGGATTGGCCCTGGCCTGCGGCGACATCCTGCGCGGATCGCGACGCGCCGTGCCGGGCACCAGACCGGAGAGACAGGCGCTCGCGGTCATCGTCGTCGCCCTCTATGTGGGGCTCGTCGTCGCCAACGCCGTCTGGCTGTGGCCGATCCTGACCGCATCTCCCATCTCGCCGACGATGTGGCGGCAGGAGATCTGGTTGCCCAGCTGGGGCTGATACCCGATCGACGTGAGAGGGCACCCGATCGACGGTAGGTGCCGGGCTCCTCGGTGCGGTCCGACACCCGCCCCCTTCAGGCACCACCTCACACAAACACCACTCGTGGTGAATGAACGTCATCTCCCACCGAGAGCGCGCCGCAGCAGGTCGAGGATCGCCGCGTCGTCGAACCCCAGCGCACGCAGGCTTTTCACATGCTCGATGGTGGTGTTCTGGGCGGCCGCGAGCCGGGTGTCGGGGCCGGCCTTGATAAACGATCCGTGACGTCCGCGGGTCTCGATGATGCCGCCCGCCTCGAGTTCGCGGTAGCTGCGTGCAACCGTGTTGGGCGCGAGCCGCAGATCCGACGCCAGTGCCCGGACCGTCGGAATCCGCGCCCCCACCAAGATCTTCCCCGACCCGATCAGCTCGATCACGCCCAGCCGGATCTGCTCGTACGGCGGGCGCGCCGCGGCGGGATCGATGCGCAGCAGCCCGGCGAGGTGGATGGGGAGGTTGGGGTCGGTGGTCACGATGCCTCAGATCTCGTCACGTGCGAGCGGGCAGGCCATGCAGCGTGGACCACCACGCCCCGCGTCGAGTTCGGAACCGTCAATCTCGATGACCTCGATGCCCGACTCCCGCAGCCGTCGGTTGGTGTCGGAGTTATGGCGGTAGGACACGACGACGCCGGGCTCAACAGCGAGAGTGTTGCTGCTGTCGTTCCAGCGGCCCGGGTCGGCCACCCCGCTCGCGAGGTCGGGCTCGATCAGCGTGATGGCGTCCCGGCCCATCGCCTCGGCCGCGGCCTCGGCGAACGGACGCGCCTGCGACACACTCACCCCACCCGTGCCGTCACCACGAACAGCAAAGGCGGACATGCCTTCTGCCATCACCGGGTGCACCAGGAACTGCTCGGCGTCGACCATGGTGCACATCGTCCCCAGGTGCATGAACACCCCGTTCCGATCGATCGGGATCGCGAGGACGGTATGGGCGAGGGCATCGGCGAACAGACTCTGGGCGAGTGCCTCCGCACCGGCGGGGGTGGTGCGCTCCCCCACGCCGACCGCGACGACACCGGGTGCGAGCAGCAAGACGTCGCCGCCCTCCACCGGTGCCACCCGGGACTCGTAGGCCCGCCGCGCCCCGAGGAATCGCGGGTGATGGGCGTAGATCAGGTCGACGAGCGACGCCTCGCGGGCCCGCGCCCGACGCGCCAGCGACGAGATCGCGAACCGCGAACCCACCCAGAACGAACTGTCGCGGCTGTAGAGCGCATTGGGTAGCGGTTCGATCGCGAACTCGTCGCCGCGATGCATCTGCCGCACCAGCGACGACGACGTCGAGACGTTGATGTCGGGCAGTTCGCCGAAGGTGATCCCGGCGGTGAGGACGCGGGCGAGGTCGGCGGACGGCAGGGCCCGCAAGTATCGGCTGAGCTCATCGGCGAGGTGCCGGCCGAGCCTGCGCACCCCGACGGCTGCCGAGATGCCCTGGATGCGTGCCGCCCCACTGTGTTCGATCGCCTCGGTCAGCAGATCACCGAGTAACAAGACCTCGACCCCCCGGTCGCGCAGCGCGTCGGCGAAGGCATCGTGCTCGTCGCGGGCGCGTGCGAGGTCGGGAACCCGGGCAAAGAGGTAGTCGTCGGTGTCGTTTGCGGTGGTCAGCCGCGCCAGCTCCGGGCCGGGGCGATGCATCATCACCGCACGCAGTCGGCCCACCTCGGTGGTGCATCCCAGGACGAACGGGCCGGGCTGTGCGGAGGTATCACTGTGCGCGGCGGATTCGGGGTTCCTCGCCATGCCCTCATACGTTAGTCGGGAGTGGTCGGTGTCTTCGGGTCGGTCGGGGTGGCCGGTGCGCCGAGCACCTCCGGGGCGGTTTCCCGGGCGAAGAGCCATATCACGAAGGCGAACGCCGCGACCGCGGCGGTGAAGACGAAGGCCGGCCCGAATCCGACTCTGTCGGCAACGTATCCGACGATCACCGGCCCGCCGATGGCGCCCAGATCAGACGACATGCCGTAGGCGGCCAGCGCCGATCCACCCTGTTGACGGGCACCGAGTACGTCGGCCAGCGCGGCCTGATGGGTCGGCGCGAACAACCCGGAGCCGACGCCGGCGAGCACCGAGAGCCCCAAGGCCACCCAGATATTCGGCGCGAAGCCGAGCACTGCGGTCGAGACCGCCATGATGAGCAGGCCGGGCAGCATCACCTTGCGGCGTCCGTGGCGGTCGGAGAAGCGGCCGGCCGCCAGGATCGCGGCGACGTTGCCGACGGCGTATACCGCCAGCACCACACCGGCCATGGCGGGTTCCTGGCCCAAACCATCGGTGATGAACAGCGGCACCACCGCCACCCGCACGCCCATCGACGCCCAGCCCTGGGTGAAGTTGGACGCCAAGATCGCCCGATAGGCGCTGTCGCGCAGCGCCGTCCGCAGCGTCATCACTGGATGTGCGCCGGTCTCGGTGGGCGGGGCACCACTGTCGCGGAGCTGGGTGGCCACCACCAGTGACGCGATCACCAAAGCGACCGCGTACACGACGAACGGCATCCGCAACCCGAACCCGACCAGCGCCGCACCCACCAGCGGGCCGGTGATGTTGCCCATCAAGAAACCCGCGGAGAAGAACCCGGCCACCCGGCCACGGATATCGTTGGGCGACAATCGGATCAGCAAAGCCAACGCCGATACGGTGAACATCGTCGACCCAATCCCACCGAGACCCCGGAAGATCAGCAGCTGCACGTAACTCCGCGCGAAGGCACACGCGAAGGTACTCGCGGCGACGATCAGCAGGCCGGACAAATAGATTCGGCGTGCGCCGAGCAGTGTGACCAACCGTCCGGTCGCCGGGGCGAACAGCAGACGCATCACCGCGAATGCCGACACCACCGCCGACACCGCCGTGTAGCCGACGTCGAAGCTACGCGCGAAACTCGGTAGCGCTGGGGCGATCAGGCCGAAGCCGAGAGCGATGACCACATTCGCGCTCAGCAACACCCAGATTCCGCGGGGGATCTGTTTCATCTGCGGTCGCTCATGGGAGTTCGGGAAGCCGGTCGAGTGCCTCGGCGGTCTTCGATCGGCCGAGTTCGATCATCTCCGAGGCCTTATGAAAGTCCATCGCGCGCACCGACTTCCGCGGGATCTCGATGAGGATGTCGGGCGGATACCCGGCGATCTGATGTCGGGTCAGCGCGATCGACATGATGTCGAGGGACCGGCTGAGTACCTCGATGCGGCCCATGGCCTTGGGCTCACCGGTCGTGGGTACACTGCCCGGCTCCTCGCCCGCCGACCCGATGTCCGCGGTCCCCGACGCAACTGTCTCGGCGGAATCCGGGGTGTCGGCGTGCGGGTCGAGACCGATGCGGTCGCGTACCGAGCGCACGAATTCGCTTGACAGGATGGGGTCGACATTGCGTCGGATGACGCCCTTGACCTTGGTCTCCCGGGCCGCGCGTGCCACGGAGCCGCCCTCCCCGTCGAGGACCACGCCGATGGTGACGTCGCTGGCGACCGCGGAGGTCGGCGCCACCGGCAACGGGTCGAGGATGCCGCCGTCGGCGAGCAGCCGACCGTCTAGCAGATGGGGTGCGATGACTCCGGGGATCGCGATCGACGCACGGATCGCGTCGACGAGTCGCCCGCGCTGAAACCACACCGACCGGCCGGCACCGAGGTCCGTGGCCACTGCGGTGAACGGGATGGACAGGTCCTCGATCGCTACGTCGCCGAGGATGTCCTGTACGCGCGCGATGATGCGTTCGGCTCCGATGACCCCACCCGACTTGGTCAGCGACACGTCGAGCAGTCGCATGACGTCGAGTTGGCTGAGGCCGCTGATCCACTCGACGTACTCGGCGAGTCCACCGGCACAATACAATCCGCCAACCAGGGCGCCCATCGACGAGCCGGCGACGCTGACCAGGGAGAAGCCGCGGGCCTCGAGTTCGGCGATCGCTCCGATATGGGCGTACCCGCGCGCACCTCCACTACCCAGGGCAAGGGCCACCCGTGAACCTCCGGCCATGTGTCCACCCTAGGCCGGGCGCCTCGCGGTCTGCCGGGGAGTGGTCTCATTCCGCGAGCAACCGACGCGGCCCGGACCCCTGCCGGTGGAGTTCGTCGCCGGGATTGAGCAGATGACACGCACTCAACGACAGGCAGCCGCATCCGACGCAGGAACCGATCATGTCGCGCATCTTCTCCAGCAGCGCGATGCGGTGATCGAGGTCATCGATCCAGCGTTTCGACGCCGCTTCCCACATGGCCGTCGACGGTGATTCGGAGTCACCGAGTTCTCCGAGTACCTCGGCGATCACTGCGAGAGGGATTCCGGCGGTCTGGGATGCTTTGATGAAGGCCACCCGGCGCAGCATCGCGCGGTGATAGCGGCGCTGGTTGCCCGCGGTGCGGCGGGAGAAGATGAGACCTTGCTCCTCGTAGTAGCGCACCGCAGACGTCGCGATCCCGGCTCGCAGGGCTAGTTCCCCGACGGAGAGCTCGATCTTCTTCAGGCCCATGGCACCCGATGATGCCCCACCGAGCGGCGATCACCACCGCAACCGTGCCGGAGAGTGCTCGGTTCATCCGCGGACGACGATCACCACCGGTGAGATTCGCCTGGTGAAAGGTCTTCTGGCTGGTCGAACCGAGGAGCAGACCCGTGACGCCGGCCCGGCCCCCGGCTACCGACGACGAGACCGACGTGGTGGCTCTCGGCCGCCGACAACACGGCCTTGCCCGGTTCTTCCGGCAGCTCCTTGCGCGCCACCGGATTCTCGCCCGTCCGGTCCTCCCCCCGGGACCGGAGGCGCCGTCGACTCTGCGTTCCGCCGTCACCTACGGGGATCGTGGTCATCGTCTCGGTCCGGCGATACTGATCGTCGCGTTGGCGTCCTCGGACGGACTGCGCACCGCACTCGTGGTCGCCGCCTCGATCGTCGTCGGCGTTGGCGCACTCGGCGGGCTGCGGCGGACCTACACCGTCTGGCGCGCGGGTGGGCGCCGGCAGGTGTGGCAGGGTGCGGCGTGGTTTCTGCTCACCGGCTTGGTGGTCGTCCTGTTCAGAGCGGCTCGCGCGCGGGTCGGCTGATCGGCCCACAACCGGCGGATCGGCGCAGATGCACCGGCTACACTCGTACCGCAGAGGGCCAGGAGCGCAACCGGGAGCGAGAACGTGACGCAGGGTGAGGTTGTGCCGGAGGGGCAGGACCCCACCACGCCGCCGGAACTGCACGCGCCGCCCGAGTCTGCCCCCACGCATCCGCAGGCACCGGCACCCTACGGCCAACTCAGCCCAGGAACCGTCTTCGCCGGCTACCGCATCGATCGGGTTCTGGGTCACGGCGGAATGGGCACCGTGTACGTGGCGGCACATCCGCGGCTGCCACGTCGCGACGTCATCAAGTTGCTCAATCCGTCGGTCTCCAATGATCCGAGCTTTCGTGCCCGCTTCGAACGCGAAGCCGACCTCGCCGGCAGTCTCGAGCACCGCAACATCGTCTCGGTCTACGACCGTGGCGTCGAGAACGGCCAGCTGTGGATCGCGATGCGATACGTCCGCGGCTTCGACGCCGCATCGCTGATCCGTAGCCGCCCGACGGGCATCGACCCGGCCTTCGCCGTGCACATCATCTCCGAGATCGGGATCGCCCTCGATCACGCGCACCGGCGCGCAATGGTGCATCGTGACGTCAAACCGGCCAACATCCTGATCGAGTCCGACGACGACGGCACCACCGGCGCGATCATGTTGACCGACTTCGGTATCGCTCGCGCCGTCGACGACGCCATGCACCTCACCGACACCGGGCTGACTGTCGCCTCGGTGCCCTACGCCTCCCCCGAGCAGTTGCACGGCTACGATCTCGACGGGCGCGCCGACATCTACGCGCTCGCCTGCACCTTTGTCGAATTACTCACCGGCGCACCACCGTTCCCCCGTGACAATCGACTCGCCGCGATGAGCGCACACCTACACGACACGCCGCCATCGGTCCGAGACCGGATACCGACGCTGCCGCCGGAACTCGATACGGTCCTCTCGATCGCACTGGCCAAGGAACCCGACCAGCGATACCGCACGTGCGCGGAGTTCTGCTATGCCGCCGCCACCGCCGTCGGGGTGGCGCCGTCACCGAACTCACCGCTGCCGTCGGGAATGCACACCGCCCTGATCACCGGGCAGACGTCGAATCCCGGCGCCCACACCGGTGCTCGGCGGGCGCCGACGTCGGTGTCCTCCGATCCACGCTTCTCCGATCCGCGTTTCTCCGATGCGAGGCGCTCCGACCCCCGGACCGGTGGAATGTCGGGCCGGGTGTTCTCCCCCGCCGGAAACCCGGACAGCGCAACCCAGGTGGTCCAGACCCGAGGCCGACGGCCGGTCGCGCCGCCACCCACCGGACGCGACGAACGTCGCAAGACGACGATCCTGGTATCGCTGGCGACGGTACTCGCGCTGATCGGCGTGATCGCCGGCGCACTGGCCTTCCTCGATCGTCCCGATACCGGAACATGGTCGGCGGCAAGCAGATCGATCGCCGAACAGTTCCCGCAGTTGCTGCCGGCCGGACCCAGGGCACAAGGCTTCGGCGACGCGACGTGCTCGGCGGCCACCGGCAACGGACTCGACGCGATCAGCTGCACCGCGTCCTCGGGGGTGCAGTACACGGTGTGGCACACTCCGACCGCAGACGACCGCGCCACCGTCGACGATCTTGTCGGTTCCCAGCCGGGCACGCCCCGGACGTGGGCGCAGGGCCCGGTTCGGGTGTCGCGCACCACCGTTGCCAACGGGTGGGTGATCACCAATTTCAACGATTCCGCCCGCGAACCCTACACGGTGGTGGCCACCTGGGCCGGGCACACCGGTGAGCAGGTACTCGACGAGTGGTGGCGCAACGCACCTTTCGGCTCATAGGGCGCCCGGCCCTCGGCCAGTCCGAATGGCATCGCCTGACGCCGCCGGTCAGGCGTGCGCGAGCCGGTCGATCCGTTCGGCCACCTCACCCGCGGTCGCCGGCCGCTCCCCGGACAGCGCAAGGCAATTGGCGATCAGCGCACGTTCGGCGCGTTCGAGGTTCTCCGACAGCGCGGGCGGGGTCGACAGGGCCGCGCGGATCGCCAGCAATGGCTGGGCGTCGGGGACCTCACCGTAGACGCCCTTGCCGGTCAGCGCGCGATGCAGCACTGCGCCGAGCGACCAGATGTCGGTGGCCCGCGACGGTACATCACCGGCGAGCAGCGCGGGATCCATGTATTGCACGGCGCCGGGCTGGGCGAAGCTGGTAATCGGCTCGTCGGCGGCGAGCACCCGGGCCAGACCGAGGTCGGAGATCTTGCCGCCGTGTACCTTCGGCCCCTCGCCCCCGGTGAGCATCACACTCGACGGGGTGATGTTGGCGTGTGCGATCCCCGCCTCGTGCAACGCGTCGACGCCACGGGCGGCGTCGGCGAGCGCGGCGAGCGCCACCTCCCGGGTCAGTGCCTCCGCGGGCGCCTGCAGCGAACCGAGCGGGAAGAACTCCATTGCATACATGAACTGGCCCTGCAGCACCGCGTCGTAGAGAGACGAGAGATAGGGCGAGCGCACCGCGGCGAAAGCGCGTAGCTCGCGCACCCCGCGCCGGTAGGCGTCGTCGCTGCACACACCGCTGAACACCTTGAGCACTACGCGGTCGGTGGCGAGCCCGAGTCGTTGCGGCGGCACCGCGAGATAGAAAGTGCCGTTACCGCCCTCACCGAGTCGGCGCAGCACAGTGAAATCCGCGAGCTGTTCTGGGACATCGACTTCTGCCATGTCAGTGCCTCTCCGGTAATGCGGTGGATGGTGGCGGCGATTGCGAGGACGAGGATTGTGCTGATTGCAGGTCTGGTGATGCGGCCACGGCCGCTCCCGGGCCACGTCCGGCGAACCGAATCCCGATGCGCTCGGCGAGCGACTGCTCGCTCGTGCCGGTGCGATCGATCACGGTATACGCCGGGGCCACCGTGCGGGTGGGGGGTCCGGCGCCCGGTGTCGTGGCGTCGTCGGCGAGGAGAACGAGCGTGCCGGGGATCACCAGCAGGTCGGCGTCACCGGTCACCGTCACGCGCACCCCGAGGTCGCCGACCGGCGCAAGGTCGGCGGCCACGCGCCGACGGGACGAGGCGGTGATCACCGTCAACGCGCCGCCGGCCGGTTGGGACAACGCAGCGGCCAAGAGCACCGCGGTGCGCCCAGATCTGCTGTCGGTGGCCGGGCACACCAGCGGCACGGTCCCCGGCAGTGCGCCGGCGGCCGGTGACTCGTCGACGACGAGCACCGGTGCACTCGTCACCTCGGCGGCCATCTCGCGCCGGCTCGTGTCGATGACGACGACGTCGGCGGCGCAGTTGGCGGCCATCTCCTCCAGATCCGCGCCGGGATCGGAACTGAAGCGGCACAACACAGATACCGAACACACGCCCTCCAGCCGGTTGCCCAGCGCGGTCAGCTTCTCCACCGCCGACGCCATCGCCGAGAGGTCGGGTACCAACGGCACACCGAGTTCCAGACGCTGTGCGGGCCCGACGGCGGGCAACACGCCGGCAATCACCACGTCGGTACCCGCTCCGGCGGCGAGTAGCCGGTGGTGCCGGGTGAGGAGTTCGGTGACCTCGGCATCGAGGTCCCCCAGGACGATCATGGTGCGCGACGCCGTACCCGCGGCCAGTGCCCGCCGCTCGGCGGCGGCGATGTCGCGGGCGATGACCGAATCCGGATAGATCACCCGCAGCAACGGCTCGGCGAGGATCGTGGTGACCAGGGCCATGACCACCATCATCGCGAACAGTTCGTCGGAGAGGACCCCGAGTTGCTTTCCGGCGCTGAGGATCACCAGTTCGGTGAGTCCACGGGTGTTCATCAGCACCGCGATCGCCGACGCCTGCCGCGACGGTATCCGCGAGAGTCTCGCGCCGGTGAAGGCCCCGGCGAACTTGCCGACGATCGCGACCGCGAGGACCGCGAGTAGCTGCCACCAGGCGTGCGGACCCATCCCCGCGAGATTCACACCGAGTCCGGTGACCACGAAGAACATCGGGAGCAACAGCAAAACGCTGACCTGCTCGAGTCGTTCGAGGATCTCGCGGGTGAGCGCTTCGCCGCCCGCCTTGGGCATGATCGCGCCAAACACGAAGGCACCGAAGATCTGGTGGATGCCGATGACGTCGGTCGCGGCGGCCGAGCAGAACAACCCGATCAGGATGACGGCGAGGATGTCGGGTGTCATGCGGCCGGTCCCCTCACGCCAGGTGACGAGCGCACGCAACAGCGGCCGCACGATCAGAAACATCACGGCCACGTAGACCGCTGTCAGACCGACGATGCGCGCGACCGCGAGCGGACTGCCGCCAGCGATGACGGCGATGACGAAAGCCAATGCGGTCCAGGCGATGATGTCGTCGACGGCGGCGGCAGCCAGACTGAACACACCCGGCGGGGTGCGCTGCATGCCTCGATCGGTGAGAATGCGGGCCAGCACGGGAAACGCCGTGATCGACATCGCGATGCCCAGGAACAAGGCCATCCCGGTCAGGCCGATCTCCTTGCCGCCCACCACCTTGTTGGTCGGGTAGAGCGCCACCGCGAGACCGACACCGAGCGCGAACGGCACCACGATCGAGCACACCGAGATGGTTGCGGCCGCCCGTTCCCGTCCGGCAACCAAGCGCATGTCGAGTTCGAGTCCGACGATGAACATGAACAGCACGAGCCCGATCTGGGCGAGCGCGCCGAGCAGCGGTCGCACCTCGGTGGGGAACAACGCCTCGGTCGGGTTTCCCGGAAACAGCCCGAGCAGGCTGGGGCCCAACGCGATTCCAGCCGCGATCTCACCGACGACCGCAGGCTGCCGGAAGGCCTGCGCGATACGACCGGCGATCCGCGCGGCAGCGATCACCACCGCCACGTCGATCAGTAGGAAGGCTACCGAGTGTGCATCCATCAGTCCGATCCCGTCACCGTTCTGGCTCCCCGGATCAGGCCCGGGCGTGGGGGGACTCGAAGATGAAGTGCCGTCCCCCGATGCGCACGTGCGATCCGGGCGTCAGCAGGTGGGGTTGCCGAGGCGTCAGCCGGATCTCCCGGTTGCCCATCGCGGGGTCACTGACGAAGGTGCCGTTGGCCGAGCCGAGGTCGATCAGGTGCACATCCCACTCGACCAACCGGATTTCGATGTGCCTGCGGGAGAGCTGACCCGACTCGTCCTGCACCCGAATGGGTTTCGGCGCGCCTCGGCCCGGACGTGTCGGCGCTCCCGGCTCACGTCCGATCACCAGGTCTTCGTCGAGCAGGTAGGTGGAGCCGTTGTCGAGCAGCAGCCACCCCAGTGGCGGGCGCTCCCCTTCAACGAGAATGCCCGTCAGCTGATCCATGCGAATCCCGCAGACCCCGCACAGCCAGGATCGTGGATGATTCAGATGACCCCGGCTGCATCGGATCCCGTGGACGTGAGCGCGTGACTCGACGAGCTTGACGACTTCGGTGGCGGGTTTCTGCTTTTTCTGCACCGGCAACGGTTCGCGTTGTTCGGGCACGGCGTCCTGCAGGGAGTCGAGCCGGAAATCGTGATTCGGCAACGGTGGTGGCGACGGGTCGCGGCGCGGCAACCGGTCACGCGATGCGGGATCACGCTGTTGCTCCGGCTCACGCTGTTGCTCCGGCTCACGCTGCGCCGATGCACGTTGCGGGGCCGCGGGCGCGGGTCGATCGGCGCGGGCGAGACCGGGACGTGGCGGCTCATCGGCGTCGTCCGGGGCGAGCGCGGACGACTGGAACTCCCGTGGCGGCTCCGGGGTCTTGGCGATCGACACCGGGTGCGCGGCCCCGGGCCGGGCCGGATCGGGCTGATCGGGCTGATCGGGCTGATCGGGATACGCGGAGCCGGTGTGGGCGGGACCCGGTTGTGGTGCTTCGGGTTCCGGCGCGCAGGACTGGGGTTCTGGGGGCAGGGGTGTCGCGGAGCGCGGCTCGGGGGCCACCGAGCCCAGATCGAAGACCTCCGTGCCGCGCATACCCAGTGGGGTGTGCAGCAGGGCACCGGCGGCCGGGACGAAACCCTCGACGAGATCGTAGGTTTCCTCACCGGGCTCGGCGGGAACAGCATCGGCAAGGTAGAGCCCGAGCCCCTCATACGGCCAGGGGATCGCCCGGTCGAACGGCTGGGACCCGTCGACGCGCAGGCGACGACCGTCGGCTTCACCGAAGGCATTGCCGCTCAGATAGATCGCGATCCCCACACTGTCGGGGGCGGCAAAGCCGATGTCGGCGACCTGATCGAGATCGGCGGTCGCCGCGAGTTGCGCCACCGCGCGCACCAGGTGCCGGCCGCGGCGCGGCATCCGGTCGGCGGTGGCCACCGCGTCCTCGATGGCGAGGATGTCGGACAGCAGTGCACGAGTATTGTCCCCGAGCACACACAGGAACGCGGGCTTGCGGATGACGATCCCTGAGCCGGGCACCAACGTCACCAGCGGCGTCACGCCCAGGTTCGGCACAGGAACGCTCACACGAACCGCCCTCCCTGAAACCTCCAGTGCGGGAAGATCACCCGCAACGGTCCGTTGAGGACCACCCACACGACCAGCCAGGTCGTCACGAACTGCAGCGCATAGGCACCAGCCGGGGGCGGGCCGAGACCGCCCGGGACGATCGGCACGTACTGCACGACGAACCACACGACGACACCCTCGTTGATCCCGGTGAGCAACCCGAACAACGTCGGCCAGTCCTTCTCCCAACGGAATTGCTGCAGAAGGTGATACAGGAACTCCCACGCGACGCCGAGTACGATGACCACCGCGAGCACACCGAACGCCACCGCATAGGTCGCGCCGAGCCCGGCGCCGTCGGGCAGGAACGGACCGATGATCAGCGTCCAGATCCCACCGACGATGCCCAGCACCAGGATTCGCGTCTGAATTCTTCCCCACAGGGTCGGCAACATCTCAGTCCACGCCCTTCCCGCGCGCCCAGCGCCACCACTGTGCCGTCGAGCGCCAGGGCGACAACCGTGAGCAGAAGCCCTGCTTGGCCAGGTCGTCGACGATCTCCAACGCCGCGATCTGCAAACCGAGAAAGGTGTCGACGCCGGGGAAATAGCCACCGAGAGTAGCCGACCCGGACGCATAAATCCGGCCGTTGCCGTTGCGGGTACCGATCAGCTCGAAGTTGCGGTCCACGTCCATCCGGCCGACCGGATTAATACCCGCGCCAGTGTGATCAAGCAGGTCAGCGAGCAACCGATGTTCGCGCACATCGGCTTCGAGTCCCGTGCAATCGATCACGTAGTCGGCGTACAGCTCGAAGGTTCCGTCGGGTCGGGACTCCTGCGTGATCGAGGCGTGCGGGTCGACGCGAACTGTCGCCACCACGCCTTGTCCACCAGCGGCGGGTACCAGCGACTCCGCCTTGCCGACCGCCACCCGGTACCAGCCCTCGCGACGGCCGCGCTTGAGCTGTTCCTGCCAGGAGTCGCGTACCGGCGTGTTGGTGCCGCCCATCTGTTTGTACGCCTCAGCGCGTTCGTGACCCTCGAGTGTGCGCATCCGTGCCTTGAGCTGGCCACCCCACACCGACTTCGGATAGTTGAAGCCCTGATAGGCCCAGCCGTCTTTTCCCCTTCGTCGCATGAAGATATGGGGGCCGTGCGACTTGTCGACATAGGTGCGAAACAGATGCACGATCTGCGTCTGCAGACCGAGTGCGTCGCGGTCGTCGATCAGCCGCTGCAACACCCGCGAGGCGACGATCCCCGCGCCACGGATCATCACCGTCCCCGGCCGCCGCTGCAACGCCTGATAGATATGCTCGTGCGGCTCATACGCATTGACCACCTTGCTCGCATCCCGATAGGTCTCCCGGAACGCCTGCAGGTCGGGCAGCAATTTGATGCCGGGATAGCCGATCGCCACGTGCACCCACTGGCTACGAAACGCGATTCGCTTCGTCGGCGCCCCCACACCCGCCTCGGGCCCGCTCGGCGGCGTGAGGATCGTGAAGTACCCGCCGCCGGCTCGGCGTCGGATCATCCGCACCTGGCCCTGCCGCAGGCACTGCAGATACCCGATGCGATGGCATTCCTTCTCCATCGACTCAAAGGCGTGGCCCGCCTTGGGCGTGTAGTAGTTGGCGAAGATCGGTTCCACGGCGACATTCCAGAGCGGCTTGATCGACCTGGTCGCCCACGCCTCCCGGACCGCGTAGGACGGGAAGCCCCAGATGTTGTCCGGCGTGGACGCCGAGTCCGATCGCAGCCGCTCCCCACGCGGGATCTGCGAAACCCGCGTCAGGTATTCGTAGGAATGCCACGGCACATCCTGCGGGCCGAGCACGACGATCCGGTCGAGTGGCACACCGCAGATCCGCAAGTAGTCGACGGTGACGAACGAACCTATCCCCGACCCCACGGTCACGAACGGCACGTCGACGACCGGGATACCGGCCTGCTCGACCATGACGTCGGTCCATACGTCGGTCTCGATCAGCTCCGGCGTGAGATCGCCTCGGCCCGAGCGTGTTCGGCGTTCAGCATCGCCGAAACCCCGCGATTGCGGACCCGGCACCAGCCGGGCGGGCGGTGCAGGTTGCGGTCGGCGGGGTTGCGGCGGACCGGGATACGCGGGACTTGCCGGGCCGGGCAGGTACGGGCCGGGCTGGTACGGGCCGGGCTGCGGCGCGCCCGGATGGTGGCCCGGAGGCCCGGGGCGCGGTGCGACACCCGGCGACGGCCCCACCGGGCCGGGCGCACCTGGCGCCGGAACGTGGCGGGTCGGGTTCGCCGGCGGCGCCGGCGGACGCACGCCGGGCTGATGAGGCGGCCCTCCCGGCCCGGGCCGGTAGCCGGGGCCCTGCACGGTCATCGTCGACTCCGCGGTGTCATCGCCGGCTCCGCGTTCGGCCGACCAACAGATAGGCCAGGATCGCGGCGGCACCGACGATCGAGACCACCGAGACCGCGATAAGGCCGGTCCGCGAGGTCGTCGACTTCTTCTGCGCCACCGGGATGACGTCCTGGGTGATCACCGACGGCGCCGGCGATGCGGTGCGACGCGGCAGCGGAATACGCTGCTGCGGGACTTCTCGCTCCGTGGTCGGCACGAAAATCGTCGATGGTGTCCGGCTCGGGGTGGACGGCGGTGTCGACGACAGCTCGGACGGCGGTGTCGCGGACACGGGCGGCTCAGAGGTGGTCGGCACGGTGGTCTCCGAGGGCGTGTCGGAGGGCGTGTCGGAGGGCGACGGGGTCACGCTGGCGGGATCGTCGACCACCGGCGCCGACGGCGCACCGCCCGGGGGTTCGGCGGACGCCGGCGTGCCCGTCGCGAGGACCACCACCAGCAACGCCGCCGTCACCAGCAGGACCCCGACGGCGTGGCCTCGCAACGTTCGGGCCGGTCGCGGGAGCATGGTGTCCTCCGGTGGGTTCGACTGCATGACGCAGCCACTCTAACCCGTGACCGCCGGTGGCAGCGGAGTTAACCAATCGAACAGGGGACGACGCCGTCGCCGCTGGTGAGAACCTATTCGGGCGCGGGAGCGGGCATACCTTTCGTCCGATTAGCCCGATCGCCGTACCGGCGGCGGAAACGCTCCACACGACCCTGGGTGTCGACCAGACGGTTCGCCCCGGTCCAGAAGGGGTGCGAGTCGCTGGTCACGTCGACGACCACCAGCGGATAGCTGTTGCCGTCGGACCACTCCACGGTGGTCTCCGCCGTCATTGTCGAGCGGGTGAGGAACGCGGCGCCGGTGGCGGCGTCGCGGAAGACGACCGGGTGGTAGTCGGGGTGAATGCCGGGTTTCATGGGTGGTCCTCTCGAGGGATGTCGGTGTGGTCGGCGAGTGCGGGGTCACCGAGGGTCAGGTCGTCGCACGGATCGGTGTGTTCGGTGCCGAAGGGGTCGGGGAAGTGCGCCCACGCCCGGGGCCCGGCGGCCATCTCGTGGTCGTCCAGGCAGGCGCCGTTGAGCGCGTGCCGAATGTGGTCGGGGTCGGCGCGATGGGTGATCACGACGAGTGCGCTGTGCCGGTCGCCGTGCCCGGGATGCCAGCGAAGGGCGGCCATCGCCCGTCGTTCCGGGTCCTGCTCGTCCTGTTCGTCGGCGTCCATCGCGGCCAGCCACCGGCCACCCTCGGCCACCTTCAGCGCCTCCCCCGCCGACTCCAACCAGAACGCCTGGTCGGGGCGGGTCGCCAGCCACAGTCGGCCGCGTGCACACACGACGCCGTCGAGGAGGGCGTCGAGCGCCTCGTGTAGCCGCTCGGGATGGAACGGACGATCGGCGTTGAATTCGACGATGCCGACCCCACATTCGTCCACCAGCGGCGGTTGGTGGCGCAGCAGCGGATCGTGCGGGCCGTCGATCCGGCCGCGACGCGCATCGTCGGGGATCGCGCGCAGCAGTTGCATGACGGTGACCGCGGTCAACCGGCGCTGCGGCAGTTCCATGAGGATCGGTGCGCGCGGTGCAACCCGACGCAGCACCGCCATCAGCCGGGCCGATTGCCATGCGTCACGCATGACCGGGTCGGCGGCCGCGATGATCAGGGCGTCGGCGAAGGCGACCTGTCCCACCGCGAGTTGGGCCAGGGTGCGATCGTCGTCGTCGACACCCATCCCCGCCTCGGCCAGGGTGACGTCACCGGTGGCGTCCTCAAGCCAGCCCATCTCCGAGACGCAGGAGATCGTCGCGGTGATCTGCACGTCCCGCCCGGCCGGACCGTCGACGAAACCCGGCATGTCGGCGACGATGACGTTGTCGATGGCCCAGCTCAAGGCTTCCGGCTCGACGAGTGGGTCGAGACGCAGCACGATCTCTTCGACCGAATCACGTTGATGCAGCCGACGCAGCAGCGGCAGCAGGTCCTCACGCAGCGTGCAGGAGACGCAGCCGTGCTCGAGAACGACTTCGGTGATCTGCTCGACGGCGCAGCCGTCGGGGCTGACCGAGGTGACGGTGCGGATCACCCGGCCCGACGCGATGGCACCGAGATCGTGGTGCACCAGCACCGTGCCGGCCATCACGAGTGCGTGGGTTGCGCGCCCGACCGCGGCGGAATCGAGTCCGGTGACGAGTGTGACCGGCGTCCGGCGGCGCGTCGGGCCACCGGTCCCGTGCGAGTGCGGGTCGATCTCGATCACCCCTTCCATTGTTGGTAACAATTTTCATTTACAGGGCTCTCACGGTAGCCTTCTACGGGTTCTAACGCCAATCGTTTTCAATAAGGAGGTATGCATGTCTGCGCGTTGCCAGGTCACCGGCGCAACACCCGGTTTTGGTAAGTCGGTGTCGCACTCACACAAGCGGACCAACCGCCGCTGGAATCCCAACATCCAACGACGCCGGTTCTATCTACCCAGCGAGGACCGCCACGTCACGCTGCGGGTCAGTGCCCGCGGCATCAAGACCGTCGATCGGCGCGGCATCGAGGCCGTCGTTGCCGAGATCCGCGCTCGCGGAGAGAAAATCTGATGGCCCGCAACGAAATCCGCCCGATCGTCAAACTCCGCTCGACGGCCGGCACCGGCTACACCTACGTGACCCGCAAGAACCGCCGCAACGATCCCGATCGCATGGTCCTGAAGAAATACGACCCGATCGCCCGTCGGCACGTCGACTTCAAGGAGGACCGCTGATGGCCAAGAAGTCGAAGATCATCAAAAACGAGAAGCGCAAGGAGATCGTCGCCCGCTACGCCGAGCGGCGTGTGCACCTCAAGGGTGTCATCGCCGATCCGACCGCGAGCCCGCAGGCGCGCGACGACGCCCGTCGCCGCCTGCAGGCACTGCCCCGCGACGCCAGCCCGGTGCGCATCCGTAACCGCGACGCCGTCGATGGCCGCCCCCGGGGATACATCGGCAAGGCCGGCCTTTCCCGAGTCCGCTTCCGCGAGTTGACACATCGCGGCGAGCTGCCCGGGATCGCAAAATCCAGCTGGTGACCTCGCACCGACACCTTCTACATCCATCCACCCCTTCAGGAGGACATCCATGCCCCCGTCGAACACCAAGCGCGGCAAGCGCCGCGACGAAACCCCGCAACGAGCACGAAACAAGCTGACCGCCATGGGCATACACCCGACCGGTCGGGATCCGGTGGACTACAAGGACATCGAAACACTCCGGCAGTTCATCTCTGATCGCGGCAAGATCCGCCCGCGTCGGGTCACCGGCCTGACCCCACAGCAGCAGCGTCAGGTCGCCACCGCGATCCGCAATGCGCGAGAAATGGCGTTGTTGCCGTTCGACTCCCGACGCTGACGCCGGGTTCAGCCGCCCTGGAGCTCGAGGCTGATCTCCTCGGCGTCGAGCTGAGTGAGGACTCGCGACAACGCCTCCGACGAGTAGCTGCCCTCGCGGCGCAGACTCAACAGGCGTGCACGCTGGACCGCGATGATCTCCCGGCGCACCGCCCGCATCTGTGCGCGCTCGGCGAGGTTCAGGCCATAGGTGGCGCCCGTTCCGATGACCGACCCGGGGTTGGCCCCCTCGCTTCTGTCCCCCTCGCTTCTGTCTCCGTCGCTCACATCTTCGTCGCCGGCATCTTCCGCACCGACGTCTTCGGCCTCACGAGTGGCCTGCTCGATACGCGCACGCAGCCAAGGGATCTCACGGACCACCTCGGAGTGCGCCATCGCGGCCTGCATGGTGGCGTCCATGTCGGCGCGCAGTCGCAGGCGTTCGGCGCGTTTGTCCTCGACGGTGTCGGGCAGTCGCAGTCTGCGGATTAGCCACGACAGCGTCCCACCTTGGAGGAGCAATGACGCGGCCGCCACCACGAACGCGGTCAGCACCAGCAGTGAGCGGGAGTGGGTGTCGTCGGGCAGGGTCTGGGCGGCGGCGACGGTGACGACGCCGCGCAGCCCTGCCCACACCATGATGACGCCCTCCTTGCGCCCCAAAGGCGCGTCGTCGTAGTAGTCGATGTCGGCCAGCGCCCTGGTGATCCGCGCGTTGATCCGACCCGCGGTCTCCGGCGACATCGTCGTCGGAGACGTGTTGTGCGGGTCGGGATGGCGCCGGAGGTGGAACCGGCGCCGCCACCGCGTGAAGCGGCGGCGGACCCGGGCGTCGTCGTGTTTCGACGCCCCTGCGGTGGCGGTGGCGGTGTAGTTCTCCAGGATCGGCCGCATCGCCTCGCCGCGTTGGCGTCGGCGATCGACCCACCACACCAGCGGCACGATGTAGACGGCCCGGATCGCCAGCGCCACCCCGAGAGCGGCCAGACCGAGCCACACCGCGTGCTGCACCCCGTTGTGCTCGTTGACGACGTCTCCCATGAGGCCGAACAACTCCAGGCCCATGAGGAAGAAGACGCCACCCTCGGCGAGCATCGCGACCATCCGCCAATTCTGGGTGTCGGAGATGCGGTGGCGCGGGGTGAGGAATCGGGTGGCCCCCGCGCCGGTGATCAGCCCGGCCGTGACGGCCGCGACCAACCCCGACGCACCCAGTTCCTCGGTGGGCAGATAGGCCAGGAACGGCACCGTGAACGAGATCGCCGTGTTGACCGCCGGGTCGTGGACGCGGGCCCGCACACGCAGATTGAGCATCCCGACGACCGCGCCGATCGCTACGGCCGGCACCACCGCGTAGACGAAGTTGACCAGCACTCCCCAGAAGGAGATGGTCGCGGCCGTGGCCGCGATCGCTGCCCGCAACAGCACCAGCGAGGTGGCGTCGTTGAGCATGCTCTCGCCCTCGAGCACCGCGGTCACCCGCGACGGCACGCCGAGTTTCTTGGCGATCGAGGTGGCCACCGCGTCGGTGGGGCTGACGATGGCCCCGAGCGCCACCCCGGTGGCCAATCCGATCCCGGGAACCACCGCCCAGAAGAAGAAACCCAGGGCCAGCGCACTGACCAGCACGAGCAGCACCGACAGCGCGCTGATCGTCCCGAAGTCGCGACGGAACTCCATCGCCGGCATCTGCACGGCCGCCGCGTAGAGCAACGGTGGGAGCACGCCGACGAGAATCCACTCCGGGTCCAGGTGCAGCGCCGGAACGATCGGCATGATGCCGATGGCAGCACCGATCACCACCAGCGCCAGCGCCGCGGGCACACGAATACGCGGAGCGATCTCGGTGACGGCCACGATGAGCAGAATCGCTCCGACGACGATCAGGATCTTCTCCATGCCCCACATCGTCTCCGCACGCCGGCGATCGAGCCAGGCGGGGTCGACCGGCGGCGGGCTCAAACGGGGGCGAGACGTCGACCGGCGTCGGGGTCGAACTGCGTCAGGGGCGAACGGCGCAATACCCGTACGGGCATCCGGCAAACATGAGGACACGTGGCACACCACTGACTGTGACATTGGCTGTTGACACAAGCGGGTCGGCGCACTTACCGTCTATGACAACGATTGTTGTCTCGTGACGCCCGCCGCCACCGGCGTACGACGCCCTACCGATCTCGGAGGAGACCGACGATGACCCAGGCTCTCAAGTACGTGCCCGAACACGACAAGTCCGACACGGACAACGACTACAACCAGGTCCTCGAAGACCTATCGGCCGCGTCGGTGCACCGCAACTTCGACCCGTACATCGACATCGACTGGGACGCCCCCGAGATGGCGGTCGTCCCCGACGACCCGCGCTGGATCCTGTCCTACGACGTCGACCCGATCGGGCGCCACCCCTGGTATCAGGCACTGCCGCAGGACAAGCAGATCGCGATCGGCATGTGGCGCCAGGCCAACGTGGCCAAGGTCGGCCTGCAGTTCGAGTCCATCCTGATCCGCGGACTGATGCAGTACAGCTTCGCACTCAACAACCGCGACAAGCGGTTTCGCTACACCACGCACGAATCCAAGGAAGAGTGCAACCACACCCTGATGTTCCAGGAGCTGGTGAACCGTATCGGGATGGATGTTCCCGGAGCCAATAGGTTCTACCGCCGAATCTCGATGTTCGTTCCCCTCGTGTCGACGATCTTCCCGACGGTCTTCTTCTTCGGCGTTCTCGGCGGCGAGGAGCCGATCGATCACCTGCAGAAAGACTTCCTGCGTACCACCGACACCCTGCACCCGGCGATGGCCGCCGTAATGCAGCTGCACGTCGCCGAGGAGGCGCGTCACATCTCCTTCGCCCATCACCACCTGCGCGAGACGATCCCGAAGAAGAACCGTCTCCAGCGCTTCGTGCTGTCACTGGCGCTACCGATCACGATGCGTCTGCTACTGGGCGCGATCATGGTGCCGCCGCGCAGTTTCCGTCACGAATTCGACGTGCCGGACTCGGTGATGAGGGAAATCTTCTGGCGCTCAGCGGAATCCAAGCGCGTACGGCGCAACGTCTTCGGTGATGTCCGGATGCTCGGCGAACAGTGCGGTCTGATGAATCCGGCCTCCCGCGTACTGTGGCGTGCGCTCGGCATCTCGGGCCGGTCATCGCGGTTCCGCAGCGAACCGGTCTACACCGCATCCTGATCGCGCCGTCCGTCGCTCGCCCCGACCCACTCGGTCGCCGCATCCCTCGGTCGCCGATCACCGGCGTAGCACGCGTCCGGTCCCTTCCGTAGAAGCAAGAGATCGCCCATCCCATGCCCCATGTAGTCACCCAGGCTTGCTGCGGAGACGCGTCGTGTGTGTACGCGTGCCCGGTGAACTGTATCCATCCGACCCCCGACGAACCCGATTTCGGTATCGCCGAGATGCTCTACATCGACCCCAACACCTGCGTCGATTGCGGAGCGTGCGTCACCGCGTGTCCGGTCGGCGCGATTACCGCGTCGCATCGTCTCACCGATGGCCAGGAACGGTTCATCGAGATCAACGCGTCGATGTATGCCGGCACCGCTTCGGGTGCCGCGGGCGCGCGGATCGGGCTCACCGAAGCCCGCTTCCCGGTCGATCCGGGCCGCCGATTACCGCTCGCACCAATCGGCCACCCCGATGCACTCGCGGTGGCCGGGAAAGTGTCGGTCGGCATCGTCGGATCGGGGCCGTCGGCGATGTACGCCGCCGACGATCTGCTGCGGTATCCCCAGGTGAGCGTCACGATGTACGAGCGGCTGGACCGGCCGTTCGGGCTGGCGCGCTTTGGCGTGGCCCCCGACCACGAGTCCACCCGCACCGTCATGCGCCTGTTTGACGACATCGCGGGCCATCCGCGCCTGGAGATCCGGCTGAACACCGAGGTCGGCCGCGACCTCACCCTCGAGGACCTACGGGCCCAGCACACCGCGGTGATCTGGGCAGGCGGTGCGCCCACCGATCGCCGTCTGCAGGTCTCCGGCGCCGACGCCCGCAACGTCATCAGCGCAACCTCATTCGTCGGGTGGTACAACGATCATCCCGATTTCGCCGATCTCGACGTTGACCTGTCATCTGCCGAGGCGGTGGTGATCGGTACCGGCAACGTCGCCCTCGATGTGGCGCGCATCCTCGTCCGCGATCCCGACGATCTCGCCGGTACCTCCATCGCTGCCCGTGCGCTCGCCGCGTTGCGCTCGTCCGCGGTGCGCCGGGTGACGGTGGTCGGCCGTCGCGGCGCCGAACATGCGGCGTTCACCCTCCCCGAACTCGTCGGGCTCATCGACGGCGGCATCCCGGTGACCATCGACGCCGAGGACGTCCCCGACCCGGCGTCCGCGACCGATCCGACCGCTCGCGCCAAGCTCGAGCTGCTCGGCGAGATCGCCGCCCGCCCGACTCCCACGGTTCCGCACATCCGATTCGCGTTCGATCGTGCGCCACGCGAGATCCGCGCCGTCGACGGCCGCACCGTTGGGATGGTCACCGACCGCCCCGACGGCACCTGCGAGGTCCTCGATGCCGGGCTGGTGTTGACGTCGATCGGGTACCGGGGCCGTCCCGTGCCGGGACTGCCCTTCGATGATGCCGCAGGTGTGGTGCCGCATTCCGCTGGACGCGTCATCGCCGACTCGTCGACCGGAGACGCGATGCCCGGCATGTACGTCACGGGATGGATCAAGCGTGGACCTTCGGGGTTCATCGGCACCAACAAGTCCGACTCCGCGGAGACGGTCAGGTCACTCGTCGACGACCTCGAGAACGGTGTGCTCACCCCCGCGGAAGGCTCGCGGCGAGCGATTGTATCCCGGCTCGGTCGCAGCTGATCCCCGCGAATTTGTGGACAACTCTCATATTTTCGTGGACGCAATGTCCCCGAATACCGGGAACGGTCACGATTTGGCGTCCTTTGACTTTTGCCTCTGAATCGCCTGCTGCACATCTCCCCAACGCCGAGTAACGTCGTCGGCGCGAATGGGGGTGAGTATGCCCGGAACGATCTCTCGTTTCGATTACATCGACGCGGCACGAACGATGGCCGAGCGTTTCGCCGGACTCGCGCGTGGGGTCGATACCCAGGATGCGCGCGTCACGTCCGGGCGGGGATGGTCACTGGTCGACTGTGTCG
This sequence comes from Gordonia oryzae, assembly GCF_003797185.1. Classification (GTDB taxonomy): domain Bacteria; phylum Actinomycetota; class Actinomycetes; order Mycobacteriales; family Mycobacteriaceae; genus Gordonia; species Gordonia oryzae. Next base: position 338,355 of record NZ_RKMH01000002.1, on the reverse strand, counting down.
GCCACGTCGCCTGCGAACCCTCCCGCTACCTCGACCTGGTGCATGGCAAAGACGAATGGCCCTGCCATCCAAGCTTTTTGACCGATATTTACGCCAAACAGATCGCCAACCTTCCGACCCGGGACACGCGGACCCTGAGCGAGCGCTTCCTCACCGACCTCGACGAACTCCTCGACACGGTGTCGCATTTCGGGGCACGGGTACCGATGATGCGCATCGGCGGCACTCACCGCGTGCGCTCGGACACTGCCCTGGGAATCCTCATCGGAGAGATGGCCGTGCGGGGTCGGGATATCGCTCGTGCCGTCGGTGAGCAGTGGGACATCGATCCGGCAATCGCTCCATTGGTCACACGAGGTGGCCATCAGTTGCTGCGCCCGTGGGCCGACTCGTATCACTGCTGCGGCCACAACGCGACCTACAACATCCGCATCCGCCACACCTCCGAGCGGATTATCTATCGGTTCGTCGACGGCCGTCTGGAGATCGACCCCACCGACCCGCCGCACCCGGACGTCTTCATCAGCGTCGACGCCGAGACCGTCGTCCTCGCCGCGCACGGCCGCTTCTCGCTCGGGTCTGCGTTGTTGGGCGGCCGCGCCCTCGCCTGGGGCGCCAAGCCGTGGCTGGCGCTCGGGCTCAGCCGGCGACTCGCCGCGGCACGCAGTCACACGATGACGTTCTGACTTCTACAGAGACTCGCTGACGAGCACCGCCGCGGTGCCCGGTTCGAGCGCGTTGAAGATGTGCTCAATGTCGCCCGGATAGCCGATGTAGTCGCCGGCGGCGAGCTCGACGGGATTGTCGGTCGGCCCGATCAATGCCCGGCCGGCGCTGAGCACCACGTGCTCGACGACGCCGCGTGCGTGCGGAGCCGATCGTCGCGGTGCACCCGGTTCGGCCCGGATCAGATAGATGTCACGACGTGAACCGGGCGGTGCCGCCGACAGCAGCGTCGTCAGATAGTCGGCGTCGGCGGCCGCGATGACCGGCCCTTCCCCCGCACGCACCACCTCGACCCTGCGTTCCGGGGCGTCGAGCAGCGCCGAGAACTGGATTCCCAGCGCCGTACTGAGCGCCCACATCGTCTCCACACTCGGATTCCCGACGCCGGATTCGAGCTGGGACAAGGTGGATTTGCTGACCCCGGCCTGACGCGCGAGCTCGCCGAGCGACAGGCCGGCGCGGGTGCGCTCGCGCTTGAGTCCGGCGGCGACAAGTTTCTTCGGATCGACCGATGCCGAGGCACGCTCGGACCGGTCGTTCGCTTCGTCGAACGATCGTTCTCCTTGACGTACGAGAGCCATGCGTTCATCATAGTGGCCATGCGTTCGCCAGACAGTACGACCTTCTCGGCCGGGAGGCTTGGCCGGCCGTGGCGCGACCTCGACAGCGCCACCATCCGCGCCGTCGCGGTGATGTGTCTGTCGGTGATGGTGATCGGCATGTCCTACGGCGTCTCCGGGCACACCGCCGGATTCGCATGGTGGCAACTGGTGATCATCGCGACCGTCGTCCTGGCCGGGTCGTCGGAGTTCGTCTTCGTCGCCGTCCTCGCCGCAGGCGGCGCCCCGCTGCTCGGCGCCGCCGCCGGACTGCTTGTCAACACCCGCAACCTCGGTTACGGCCTGGCCGTCGGTCGCCATCTCGACCGCGGGATCCCGATGGTCATCGGCGCACACCTGATCAACGACGAGACCGCCGCCCTGGCCACCGCCGAGACCGACCGCCGACGTGGACGGGCGGTGTTCTTTCTCTGCGGCACAGGCATTCTCGTATGCTGGCCGCTCGGGGCAGCGCTGGGCGCCGCACTCGGATCGCTCGTCGCCTCACCCGAGTCACTCGGACTCGACGCGGCGTTCCCGGCTCTATTGGCTGCGCTGGCGCTACCCGCTCTACGTGATCGCGCAACGCTGACGGCCGCACTGATCGGTGGCGCCGCGGCCCTGGCGGTGACGCCGTTCGTGCCGGCCGGGCTGCCCGTGCTCGTCGCACTGGTCGGGGTGCTGACGACCGTCCGCCACCGTTCCCGGACGTCGGCAACCGTGGCCGAGGACGAGTGTCCAGAGGCGGGCAGGTCATGAGTCACTCCACCGGAATCATCGTCGGCGTCGCGGTGCTCGCGATCGGCACCTACCTGCTGCGCTTCGCCGGCCCGGCGTTGCGTCACCGCATCCAGGTGTCGGCGCGCGCCGCCGCACTCATGGACCGCGCTGCCATCGTGCTGCTGGTGTCGGTGGCGCTCACCGGAGCCCTGTACTCCGGCCACGAGGTCCTCGGGTGGTCCCGGCCCGCCGGTGTGGCCGTCGGAGTCGTTGCCGCACTGTGTAAAGCGCCGATCGTGGTGGTCGTGGTACTCGCCGCCGCGAGCGCCGCGGGACTGCGCGCGCTCGGTGTGGCGTGAGTGCGAGCGCACTATGGATGTGAGTTCGAGGGCTAGAACGCACTTCCGGTGATCGGCGCGGCCCGGTCACAGGGCACCGGTTTCGGGTGGGCCGGGTCAAGCGCATTGAGCACGAAATAGGCCGCCCGACGTGAACCGGCGAGACCCGCATGCTCGGTGTAGTCCACCGAACATCCTTGTTGCACAACGATGTTGTGGACATTCACGCCACCGGGAAGCTGCCCGGAGGTATACGGGATGACGAGTTCGTCGTAACGCGTGCTGATGTTGGTGTAGGTGATGTTCGGCAGGTACACGCCACCGGTACGCAGTTTGATCAGAAACGGTGATGTCGGATCGAATTGGGCACAAGCCTGACACAGCGGGAATTGTGCGTCGGTCAACCCGAGCCCACGCAGCAAAGGCATCAAGACGGCGGCGCCGCCGACAGTGGTTCCCCGCCACAGCGGTGCCAGCGAGACGTACTTGTCGATCTTGTTCGCTCCACCGAGGAATTTCGCGTAGTAGTCCGGGATCACGGTGCCCTGGGAGTGGCCGACGATGTCGACCTTGCGAGCCCCGGTGGCCGCGAGGACCTTGTCGACGTAGGTGGCGAGCTGCGCCGCGCTGGACTCCATCGGCTTCATGCCGCCCACCGCGCTGACCGGCCACGGCGCTCCGTCGATCACTCCGTAGGTCAGTGCGAAGACGCAGTACCCCTGGTTCTTGAGTAGCGGCACATAGGTACCCCAGTTGGTTTGCTGTGAGCCACCCGTGCCGTGCACGAGCACCACCGGCTCCGGATGCGCCGGCGACGGCTTGCAGCCAAAATCGTTCGAGCCGGCCAAGGAGCCGCCCGGGTGGGCGAGTTCGTCCGGGATGCCGCCGAGGAAGTTGTAGGTCACCGGCAGATCGGCTCGGGCAATTCCGCCACCCGAGCCGAGGAGCAGCGTGAGTGCGGCAGCGAGCACACCGATGACGACGACGATCCCCCGGAATCTCATTCGAGCAACCTAGCAAGCGCTTGGGCAACGGACTGGGTGATCGCCGAAATCAATCGGCGAGGGGCTCGTCGGCGTGTCGGCTATCGATCCGCGATCAGGTCGGCGAGCGCCTCGGGAACAACGCACAGGGTGTCGGCGATCTTCTGGACCGTCTCCACGTCATCGACTGCGCCGGTCAGGACCCCGCGCGCCTCGTCAACGTCCACTCCGGACTCGTCGGCGACGGCTTCGAACGTGGGGTCGATACCGACGTCGTCGAACATCGATTCGAACTTCGCCGGAACGCGGGTTGCAGTCATGGCGAAAGCGTACGCGGACCCTCCGATGTCAGGTATCGGCGAAAAGTATGAGACCCTGGTTACGGGCCGTCGCATCGACGTCCCAAAGCAACAGGAAGAAGTAGCAGGATGGCACAGGGAACCGTCAAGTGGTTCAACGGCGAAAAGGGCTTCGGCTTCATCGCCCCCGATGAGCAGGGTGAGGACGTCTTCGTCCACTTCTCTGCGATCACCGGGAACGGATATCGCACCCTCGAGGAAGCCCAGCGCGTCGAATTCGACGTCGAGCAGGGCGCCAAAGGACTTCAGGCCACCAACGTGAGCGCTCTGTAAGAGCTCTCGCTTCGGCCTCTCGGCCCCGGCACCGATTCGGTGTCGGGGCCGAGCCGTATCCGGGCTCCGTCCACCGAGCACATGCCCGCGCCCATTCACCGGCCTGTCGCCTGCCGCTCGGCGCCTGCTGCTGTAGGGTCGAACCCGTAGCCCGCGCACACCGCGCGTTGCGGCCACACGCGCCTCGCTCATCACCGACGGCCGGTGTGGGTCGCCACCCGCGAGAGGTCCTCAACGATGACCAATTCTCGCGAATACCCCGACGCACGGCGTCACCCCACAGACATCGAGGACCCCGATGGACCACAACCTCTTTTCGCATCAAAACGAAACCCTTTCCCAGACAGACGATCTGACCCAGAATCCGATGTCTTTTCAGCTCGTGTTCTCCGACACCGCAGAGCGCCGCTCCGCGGATTCCACGCGCGATTCGAGTAGTCGTAGATCCGGCCGATAGCCCGCCCCGCCGACCCCCGGACGGCCGCGCGTCACCGCCTCCGCCGGCGTAGAACTTTTCAACTCCCCTGTCAGCGGTCTTCTCCTGCGATTACGCCTCCTGCTGGAGAGTGGGCCCGATGGCCCGCACACCGCGACCAGAACGTACGACCATCTCGCGGTTGCGTCGCACGACGCCAATGGCTCAGATCTCCGCACAGTCGGTGCCACGCGACGCACGTCCCCCGCCGATCGGGCCGGTGGGCCGACCCCCGCTCTTGCAACAACACCTCAGCCCGACCACTTCCACTGCCGTCGCGCAGCACCACAGATCGAGGCACTTGTGTCCCCCACCCGAGAAATCTCGGCCCCCCGCAACGAATTCGTGAGTTCTTACACAGAGTTGGCCGCCGAGGTTCGCGCCTCCGGCCTTCTCGACCGCCGCCGCACCTAATACCTGGTCCGCATCGTCGCCACCTCGGCGAGTTTCTGCGCACTCTGGACGATGGTTCTCCTACTGGGCGATTCGTGGTGGCAACCGGTGCTCGCCGCGCTGCTCGCAGTAACCAGTACCCAGTTCGGGTTCCTCGGGCACGACGGTGCCCATCGCCAGATGTTCGCCTCGGCTGCGGCCAACGAGTGGACGGCTCGCATCGTGGCGGCGGTGGGCGCGGGACTCTCGCTGCACTGGTGGCGCGGCAAACACAATAGGCATCACAAGGCGCCCAACCAGATTGGGACCGATCCCGATATCGTCGACGGCCCCATCGCCTTCGTTACCGACGTCGCGGCGCAGCGGTCGGGTATCGCCGCGTGGCTCACACGTCGCCAGGGCTGGTTCTTCTTTCCGTTGTTGACCCTCGAGGGCGCCGCGCTACACGTGGCCAGTATCCAAGGGCTCGCATCCAAAGCACCTGTGCCGCATCGAGTATTGGAGCTGTCGCTCATCGTGGTCCGGCTCGGCCTGGCGACCGTCCTGCCCTTCGTGGTGATGACGACGCCCCAGGCGTTCGTGTTCGTTCTGCTCCAGATGGCCGTGTTCGGCGTTCTGCTCGGCGGCGCCTTCGCCCCCAACCACAAAGGTATGCCGTTGGTACCCAAGGATGTACGTGTCGATTTTCTGCGCCGGCAGGTACTCATGTCACGCAACATCCGCGGCAGGCCGATCATCGACTTCATGATGGGTGGCCTGAGCTATCAGATCGAGCATCACCTCTTCCCCAGCATGCCGCGCCCCAACCTCGCCAAGGTCCGACCGCTGGTACAGGCGCACTGTGCACGCCACTCGGTCACCTACACCGAGACGTCGCTGATCGACTCCTACGCCATCGTCGTCCGATACCTCAACCAGGTCGGACTCGGCGAACGCGATCCGTTCACCTGCCCCCTGGTTCGCATGTATCGCTGAGAGCCCGTCACACTCTCAGACTCGTACGTCCCTGACCCCAAGGGCCGCGACCCCCGGGTCGCCGACCACCTCGGCCGACATCCGAGCCGACAGGTGGTAATTCATCACCGCCAGTGCGACAAGGCCGACGGCAAGGTTACTCAGTGCGCCGAATCCCTCGAGCGCAAAGTCGACCAGCGCATTGCTCAGCGTGAAGATCAGCGCGGCGAGTCGCAGCAGACGGAGCGGCCAGGCCCGTTCGGTTCGTCGGCGAGCGATCATTCCCGGTATCGAGATCAGCGCCGTCACAATGCCACTGATGAACAGAATCCATGCGGCGTGCCGGTTTCGACTGAGTTCGAGGTACAGGTGGAGTTCGCCGCTGTCGACGTGTCCGACGAACAGTTGCCACGCCCCGAGCGCGGTTGCCCACAACGAGGTGATCACCAACAGTGCGCCGAACACCGTCACCCAGCGCGGACTGCGCACGAACCCAGGGATCAACCGCACGGCCCGGGCGCGCAACACCACGAGCCGGTCGGGACTGGTGGCGCTGGTGGACAGCAACTCGTGGATCGTGGCGATCTGCGTCGGTTCGCCACCTCGATCGGCGGCATAGGCGAGAAACAACTGTGCCTGCCTACGTCGATGGGGCGGTAAACCATGACTCACCCCGTCGGCGGCGATCGACGCGGCGTTCGCCAGCGCCTCGGCCACGGTCGGTTTCGCGAGATCGCGGACCACCCTGCTGATCAGCAGCACGACCACGACGAGGATGTACATGATCTCCGCCGACGGTCCGTAGAAGTAGTCGTTGTTCTTGGTGACGAATTTGCCAACCTCGTCGAGGAACAGCCCGAAGCCGATGCCGCCGAGGGCAACCGCGGCAAGGCGAACGGTGGCACCGAGAAACAACCACCCGATGATGAGCGCGATCATCATCAGCGCTCCACCCCACAGCGCATGCGCGATGTGTAATGTGCCGCCACCGATCTGCGGATAGCCAGTGAGCTGAAGATAGGCGCGGGTGACGAGGATCGTGCCGATAGGGAAAATCAGAAACCATTCGACGGTTGTGGTTCCGTAGGCGCTCCGGACCACCACCGCCGTTCTCTGGGGCCGTGACATCGTCCGATTATCGCGGTAGACGTCGGCAGATTGCCGGTTTCGGCGGGGTCGCCATCAGCGCTCACCCTTCGCTGGTCCGGCGCATTCCGTGTCGATGCTGCTCACTATCGCAACTCCCCCGACAGACCCTCGGCTTCCACACCCCACGCGAAAAGTTCGAAGCCCTCCTGCGAGACAACGTTGCTTGCACGGGTTGACATCGCCAGCCGTAGAGGACCCTCACCCTTTCGGACGGCGTTGATGTCACCGACGAGAGGAAAGGTCAAATTGCCCAAGCCCGGGGGTATGCGTCCCCGCAATCGCTCCACCGAGCGCCGACGGATAGGTGAAGTCGGTACAGGCACCGATGGGCGCGGTGTGAGAGTAGGTGATAACCAGCTTCTTCAGAACGTCGTTCGCCGCGCCTATTCCGTCGACCACACTCGCCGCGCCCTGGGGATGTGGGGTGATGGCGTACCGCGAATCCACCGGCCCGTCAGCCAGGAGTACGAACCGGACGGAACGGTCGTCCCGCGCCGCGAAAAGCGCTGAATGAGTTGTCGGACAGTGATTTCGGCTCGATCATCGGCCCCAACCGTTGCCGTTGAAGGGCATGATCGGTCCGCGTTCCCCGTCCTCGTTGCGAGGCGCGATCGGTGAGTACCCGCCGCTCGTCGAGTGATAGCCGCGCTTCTCACGTCTCGGGATCAGGGTGCTGAGCCGATCCCGCCAGTTCCGTCGTCCCATCGCCCCAGACTACGACTCCACTCACCGCCTGGCGAGAGGTTCGGTGATCAGGTCGATGATCTCGCGGACCGCTTGCCGTCGAGCGCGGCGTCACAGCGGATGGGGATACAGCATGCCGCGATACCCGCGACGATCCGCGGGCATCAGAAACCGGTCATCGCCGCGACGCATGTGGAGGCGCGGGTCCGTCCTTGCACGGTCGGCTTGGTTGCCACCCCTGATCCGCGTCTACCCTTCTGCTGACCGCTGCTCCGGCATGCCGCGGTCACCGACCGGAGAGCCCCGTGACCGGAAAGGAAAGGGCCACTTCGAATCCACCGTCCGGTCGAGGTCCGGCGTCAAAGGTCGCGCCGAGCAGCTCGGCGCGTTCTCGCAAGCCGATCAGCCCCTCCCCCGTCCCTGGGAGGTTCAACGCGGGCCGGGCGGACGGGCGGTTGACAATGCTCATACGTACATTGCGCGTATCGCCACCAAAGCTGATTGTCGCGGAGGCGCCCGGCGCGTGCTTGCGGATGTTGGTGAGGGCCTCTTGAATCGTCCGGTAGATGGCGCGTTGCCACGCAGCCGGAAGCTGATCGGGCAGTTGCCCATCCACGTCGACATCGATACCCGATGTGGAGATCAGCGAATCCACCTGGTCGAGGCTGGGCTGGGGTCGTGTATCGGACCGCGAACCACCGGAGGCCCGCAGCACGATCACCAGATGCCGGAGTTCGTCGAGAGTGGCCACAGCCAGCCGTCGAATGGTCGTCGCCTCCGTCCGCACCCGATCGTCGATATCGCCGACGAGCATGGTGGCGGCGCGAACCGCGATGAGACTCACGTGGTGCGACACGACATCGTGCATCTCGCGGCCGATCTGCGCTCGCTCACGCGCAAGTACCGTCTGCGCGTAGAGCTGCCGTTCATGCTCTTGCGCCTCTCCCACCTCGAGAAGCTTCTGACGCAGTTCGCGCTGCACCATTGTCAGTCGGCCGAGTAACGCCGGAGCTGCCGAGCCCGCCAAGAAATACGCGAAATCGACGATGTTGCTGATCTCCATCGTCGGCGAGGACGTCGGCAGCGATCCCGCGAGCGCAGCGACCACCGCGCTGGCAACCACCACCCACGTTTGCGTACCCACCGCGGCCACGCAGAACAGGGTGATCGCCGGCGCCGCAATCGCTCCGACGACGCTCAGCGCGGGAAGGCTTGCGACGAAGGCCGCCAATGGCCAGCGGTGACGCACCAGGACCGCGGCACCGGCGGCGGCACCGCTGACGATCGTCGGCAGTGTCGGCGCGGTGTCACTCCCGATAAGCGCGTAGGCGAAGTCCGCGGCGGTGATCAGCAGCAGCCCCACCGTCACCACGATCGGCCGCACCCGCTGCCATCGAATCCCGGAGGGCGCCGTAGCGGTCATTGATCGGGGCTCTCGTCGAGCAGTCCGGCTCGCTGTGCGAGCAGTGCGATCTCGACTCGACTTCCGACGCGCAGCTTGGTGAGGGTGGCACTGATGTGGTCCTTGACGGTCCCGACGCTCAAGTGCAATTGCTGACCCACTTCGGCGTTGGTCAACCCTCGCGCGACCAGCCGTACGACGTCTCGCTCGCGCGCGGTCAGCATGTCCACTCGGGCGATTTGCGGGTCTTCGGTCTGCGACGTTCCGAGGTCGGTGGCGCGCAACAGTGCCGCGTTCGCCGCAGGGGAAAGCACCACACCTCCGGAGGCGAGAGTTCGTACGGCGTCGGCGAGGTGATCGGGGTCGGTGTCTTTGAGGATGAATCCCGCGGCGCCGGCATGTAACGCCGTCAAGACGTAGTCGTCGGCGTCGAAGGTCGTCAGCATGGCGATGGTCGGCGCGTGTTCGAGTCGGCGCAGTTGTGGGAGCACCTGCAGTCCGTCGATGTCGGCCATGCGAATGTCGAGCAGGACCACGTCCGGGCTGGTTCGCGACACCACAGCCACCGCGTCGGCGCCGGTCGCGGTGCCGACGACGTCGATGCCGGCGTCGGCGTTGAGGATGAACTCGAATCCCGATCGGATCAGTGCCTCGTCGTCGATGACGACGACCCGGATAGTGGCGGGTTCGCTCGACGACTGCAGCGATGACACCGCTTCTCCTCGTGTGTTGTTTCGATCCGTCACGGCAGACTACCGCGCCGGCCAATATCACCGTGCCCGACTCGATCCCACAGGTCCAGAGTGTGCGCGGCGAACCCGCCACTCGGCGGGGGTAGGTCTAGCCGATCGGCCGACCTGGTTGGGCTCGCCGGCGGTTACGACGCACACGGGTGCCGAACAATACTCGGTGACGCGTCGGTTGAAGGGCCGCAGACATTGTCATCATGAGCTAGGACGGTTGCTAGTGATCACTCTCGCAACAGAATGCGTGCGGTACCTCGGCTTACCTCGTCGGTATCGTGCCATCCAGGTCGCGCTGACCGCAGCACTGGCCATCGCTGTCGCCGTACTGGTTGCGGGTTGTGTCGCGCCGACGGCCGGACGATCACAGGCCGGGTCGCTACAACCAGGATCGATCACCACGGTCGATTACCTCCCCGGCGGTGATCCATCGCAGAACATCGGCACGCTTTATCTTCCGAAGACGGCCTCAGCCCGAACGCAGGTTCCCGTCATCGTGCTGATCCATGGCGGCGGTTGGAAGGCCCGAGTGGGCAAGGACGTCCTCGATGCCAACGCGCGCGATCTCCAGGACCGCGGAAATGCGGTGTGGAACATCGAGTATCGCCGAGTCGGACGCGGCGGGGGTTGGCCGACGACGTTCAGTGACACCGCATATGCCGTGGATCACCTCGTGGAGCTCAAGCGCCGTGCCCCGATGTTGAACCTTGATGACGTCGTGGTGGTCGGGCACTCGGCCGGTGGACAGCTGGCCGTCTGGACGGCATCACGCGGTTTGCATTCCGAAAGTGGCCCCGGTCCGGCGCCACGCGTCATCCCCAAGGCCGTCGTCTCGCTGGCCGGGGTACTGAACATGGCCAGTGATCGCACTCGGATCACGCGTAATTCCGGCGATGCGCTGGGCGGGCCGCCAAATCGATTTGCCCAGCGGTACGCACTGGTGAATCCGATCGAGCGGATCAATCCGGACGTGCCGGTGTTCGTGGTGCACAGTCGCGACGATGCCGTGGTGCGCTATCCGGTGGCAACCGAATACCGCGACCGCGCAGTGGCCGTCCGCGCTCCGGTGACCCTCGTCACGGTTGATCATGTCGGCCATGGTGGCCTCGTCTCAATGCAACGTGGATGGTCCTCGGCATTGTCAGCGATTCGTGCGGCCCAATCGGTCGCACACTCAGGTACAACAATGACGGTGACTGCCGCTGCTGTGCGGGGGTCGTCGAAAGTGCTGGGCGGTGCCCGAGATGGTCACTGACAACCTCGCCGTCGCCGACCTTCCGTTGCTGTCACCGTGGGTCACCCCCGCCGTTCTCATCGTCGTGGCCGCGGTGCACGTGATGGCACTCTGGCGGCGTTCGAACCGTTGGCTTCGCTACTGGTCGATCGGCGCAGCATTGCTCGCCGCCGCTGGGGTTGCTGGAGTTTTCGCGGTGTTCCACGATGGCGGGATCAACGCACCGATCCCGTTCTGGATCTCGGTCGGGGTGGTGGGTATCGCAGTGGTGACCGCGGTGGCCGGAGTTCCGCGCGGGCGATGGTGGCAGCGGATGTCGGCCGCCGGCGCCATTCCGGTTGCGGTGGTGGCGATGTCGTTGGTGAGCAATCAGTGGTTGGGCTATTTCCCGACCACCGGCAAGGCGTGGGCAACGATCTCGGGGCAGCCAATGACCCGGCAGGTCGAACTCACGGATCTGGCAAAGCTGCGCGGCACCATGCCGAGCGACGGCCGAATCCTGCGCCTGCCGAACAACCTCGGCCCCAGTGGTTTTCGACACCGTACCGAGTACGTCTACCTGCCGCCCGCGTGGTTTGCCGGTAAGGAGCGGCTGACTGCGGTGGTGATGGTCGGCGGGGTGCTCACGACACCCACCGATTGGATACGTGCAGGCAATGCGGTCGAAGCCGCCGACTCCTACGCTCACACCCACCGGGGCGTCGCCCCGATCTTGATTTTCGTCGATCCGACCGGCTCATTCGGCAACGACACCGAATGCGTCGACAGCCCGCGCGGCAGGGTCGAGAGCCACATCGTCACCGACGTTGTGCCTTGGGTGGCACGGAATCTGGGTCAACCCGCCGGGTTGCGCTTCATGATGGCCGGATGGTCGATGGGCGGCACGTGCGCGGTGACGCTGGCACTACGCTCACCAGAGGTCTTCAGCGGCTTCGTGGCGATCTCGCCCGACCGCCGGCCCGCGGTGGGCGACAAGACAACCACGGTGCGCACCTTGTTCGGCGGCGACGAGCGCCGCTGGGCCGAACACGATCCACTGTCCGTCATGCGGTCGAACCCACAACGGCTGCGCGGGATATCGGCGTACTACGCCGCCGCAGGTGACCAGATGCGCACCATGAGTGGGATGCGAACCTGGTCGTCCTCGGAGATCGACACCGCACGCGATCTGGCCAGTGCCGGACGCACTGCCGGATTCACCGTCGCCACATTTTTTGTCCGTGGTGGGCATACCTGGCCATTTGCCGCCCGGGCTTTCGAGTCGGCATTACCATTCCTCACTCGCCCAGACCCACGGTAAGGTCTCCGTCGAGCTGAGTCACCCAGCACGCCTGAGCTTGTCACACCGCGATGCGTACTTCGGCAACAAGTGCGCAGTAGAGAGCATCGTCGTCGACGAGTTGCCGGTGAGTTCCTCGCGCGCAATGCGGCCGTGCTCCAGAACGACAACCTCCGGTCGATCACCGCATGCACGGCAGCCTCGCTCCCGCCATCGAGTTGTGCGGTGGCCGCGTCGAGCAGCAGGATCTCGGGTGAACCATCAGAGCGCGCGCCAGCGAGGAACGCTACTGCTCGACGCGCAACAAGGTGGTCGCAGCAATCGCGGTATCGAGCCCCGGAGGAAGCTGCTCTACCCGCTGCGCCAATCCCACCCGCTCGAGCGCTGCACGGATGGCCTCATCGGCGGCATCCGGACGGCGATCGGGAGGTTGCCGCCTACCGTCCCCGACGACTACTGCGGTGCCCTGCTCCACATAACCGCACCCGCGACGCACCGCGTCGAACGACAACCTCTGGCAGTTGCCCTTCGCTGAACTCAAGGAAGCGCAGCATCAGGTTCATCGTCGTCGTTGTGCCCGATCCCGACGGCCCAACCATCGCGAGAGGACCGCTCCGGCCGATCGACAAGTCAGCGCCCTCGAGCACTCACCGTCACCTTGTCGCAGATCATCGCCCGCAGAATCCAGGCGGTGGTGCGGCCGGTGAGCGGCGCACGTGGCGCGACGATCGCTGAGATGTCGTCCCGGAAAGATTATTTCGTTCGCAACGACATCCGAACTCGCGTCATGTTCGACTCCCTGTCTGCTGGTCACTGCGGGTACGGCGGCGGCGTCGGCGAGCTGTCGGTGTGGTGGCAGGGCCGTAGAGTGCCCTGATGACTACCGGCGCGCCCATGCCGTGGAGAAGAAGGCTACCCAAGACGATGATGCATGTCGCCGAGAGCACCGCGATTCCGTCGTCACCCGGCAGCGCGTTGAATGCGATGAGCCCGAACACGATCGAGGCCGCGCCGCGCGGTCCCATGGTTGCCATGAACGTACGGTCGCGCCAGTTCACGCCGCTTCCGGCCAACGACAACAGCACGGGAAGCATCCGTCCGAGCGTGAGAACGAACCCCGCCAACACGATCGCCGGCCACCAATCCAAAGCACCGGCGAGCAACGCCACCGATGCCGCACCGAATGCCAACCACAGGATGAGGTTGGTCAGTTCCGCGACGTCCTCAGCCAGCCGGAAGTTCGGGCGCACCTCACTCTCCGAACGGTTCCGCGACAACGCGATCCGCACCGCCACGCCACACACGAAGGACGAGACGAAGCCGTTGCCATGTGCGAGGACGGCAAGGGCAAAGGTGAACATCGGCAAAGCGAGGACGCCAAGCCGGGTACTGCGCTCGTCGCTCCATCCTCGGGCGGCTGCCTGACGGAACAGCCAGCCCGCGGCGGTGCCGACGACCAAGCCGACACCGACCGCGATCGCCCCCGACGGTGCCGCCTTGAGAAAGACACTGATCGCCTGGTCCCTGGGGTCGCCGGTCGTGGTCGCCAGCGCCAGCGTCGCCAGCAGAAAGGGCGAGACGAGTCCGTCGTTGTACCCGCTCTCAATAGTCAACCAGCGTCGGACAGACTCCGGAATTCGCCGATTGCGGATGAGCGAGATCTCGGGCGAGAAGTCAACTGGCACAGCCAGGCACGAAATGGCAAGTATCGCAACAACCGACAGACCCAGCGGCAGCGAGAGTCCGAGGATGACCACGAACAGTAGCGACAGCGGCAAGGCTATCGCCAACAGTCGGATCGGGACAGCAGTGAGATGTGAGCGCACAGAACCACGGACGTCGATAGCGTCGACGAACAGCAGCAGCGCGAGAATCACCTCGGCTAGGTACAACGCGAGCTTTGAGTCAAAGAATGTCAAGGCCTGCTGGTTGAACAACCAGCCGGCACATCCACCGATCGCCACCATCAACAGCGGGCCGGTGATCGTCAAGCGCAACAGCAGTTGGTGACCGGCCGCCCATACGAGCAGAGAGCCCGCAACGAACAACACAACAGTGGCCATCGGGGCGGACTCTCCAGATTGCAGGCACCGCAGAACGGCACATGGCGGCTCGGACGACTTAGCGGCACAGAGATGTCGCTGGTTGATAGGGTACCGGTGCGGAGGTGCTCGCACCCACTGCGCTCCGCACCTAGCCTCCGACGGGCGGGGCAAGTTCCGCCATCTGGCGGGGGTCGAACCGCCCGTGACCTCGTTCGGAGCTCGTGACCAAGGGCTACGCCGCCAGGCTCGGTACGCATTGCCGCCCCTGTCAAAGGAATGATTCGGTGGTGTCGTGGACGTCGATGGACCGGTTATCGGGGACCTGCCAGGTGTGCCGAGCGATCGCCGAGATCGACCAGCCCCTCGTGTGTAGGGCATGTACTTCCACTTCGTCCTCCCACGTCACCATCGCTAACGTCCTCAAGTGTCGTGGCGTCCGACTGCGACCACGTCCAGGCTGGTGAAGCTACAACTCCTTCTCGAACTCGCCGAGCAGGGCATCCAGCACAGGTATGAGCTCCGACACGTCCGTCGTCGCTGCTGTCCACACAATCAAGCTGTCTACCTGGACGTAGCCATGTACAAGGACATTGCGCATCCCAATAATCTTGTGTACGTGCGGTATTCGGTCAGCGAGATCCTCATCGACTCGCCGGAGGTTGCGAAGGGCTTCTCCGATGATCTCCATCTGACGCTCGGTCGCAGACTCGAGGAGTAGGTTTCCCACGTAGCCATCGAGTGAGACCTCGGCGAGGATCAACCGCGCGTTCCGCGCCGCGGTCAGCGCGTCCCAAACATAAGCGGCCGGACGGTTGTCAGGGCGCGTAGACATCTTCAGCGCTGTCGAAGATGGACTTGGCGACATAGGGATTCTTCACCGCGTTGGCCACGACGAGGTCAACATCGCACTCAACGATCTGTTCAAGCGCCGTCTTGAGGTCGAAGTAGTCATGAAACGCGTTTTCGCGGCCGGTCTTGAACTCCACCAGGAAATCGACGTCGCTCCGGCCCGGATCAAATGTCTCGGTCAAGACCGATCCGAAGATCCGCAACCGATCGACCCCATACCGCACGCACACAGCAGCGATCGCTTCCGTGTTGAGCGGGATCGCGGTGGTCATGCGTTCAGTCTCTCAGACTCTGAGCCGCATTTCGACAATCAGACTGACCCGGCAGCAGGCACTGACATCTCATCCTGCCCGCCACAAGCGGATACAGAATCGGCGACAACCTGCAATGCCATCACCACCGCCACCCCAAGGTTGACCACCAGGCTGCACCATGACACCCAGTCGGACGCGCGAGCCTTGCCTATGTGTCGATCTCCTTCCGCAGCCTCGTCTTCAGAATGCGAAGCCGCTCGCTCTAGCTCCGACGACCATCGCCTGCGGCGGCACCGCTGAATGTAGAGATCAATCTGTAAGGGCCGAGCGCTCCGGCGCATCGCACGCCGTACGGCTAGAGCGCATCGCACACAACGATGTCAGTCCCGCGTCGTAGCCTCCAGACACAGGCTAGAGGAGGACCCGTGGACCAATTTCGCGACGACTTTGCTGAGTGGAAGAGACGAGAGGAAGGAAAGGAGCCACTCTCCGGGGAGTTCCTTGAGCGGTACGTGCGATACATGCACGAGTCTCTTCTCGTGACCCACGCTCAGGATGTGAACGTGACCCACCGCGCCCGCGTATCGGACATCCACGGCGACACCCACGAGATCGATGTCTTCATGGAGTACACCTTCGCCGGAATCCGACATCGGGCCGCCATTGAGTGCAAGGATCAGAATCGGCCAGCCAGCCGAAAGGACGCGATGGCATTTTCCACCACGGTCGCGGAGATACCGAACGCGATCGGCGTGTTCGTGGCACCGCGCGGCTACCAAAGTGGAGCCAAGAAGTACCTCGAAGACCGTGGAGTCACCCATTACGACGCCAGCAACCTCCCACACTTTGGCGCGATCGTCGGTTCCTGGTTCCAGCCCCTCGCCCTCCCTGATAGCAATGCTGTTGGTCAACCGTTCTGGGTCCTTATGGAGGCCGCGAACGGGGAGACGACAGGGACTCACTTGCGGATCCCGTTGGGCAACAGCCCCGAAGGAGAGCACGATGCAAACAGCGTGATCGCTCTGTTCATATCTCACGTCGACGCCGCCCGCTTCACGGAGGCATTGTGGCCTGGCGAAACGTCGGTGTGTGTTCGCGGCCTTGAACGCCCCGCCCTCCGAGCGTTGGTCTCGATCGCTGGCGACGAGGGTATCCGCTTCGTGATGATGACTCCGGCAGAGATTGACGGGCGCGAGCAGTACATCCAAGAGCTACTGAGCGTCGACACCATCACCGATCGCTTCCTCGCCACGCCGTAGACGCGTCCTGTTGCAGCGAATAGTTGCAGGCTAGAGCACCGAGGCGCCCGCGCGGCTACAAGCGATAGTAGAACACGGCGCTCATCGCCTACTGGCTGCCCTCGTTGTATGTAGCGGCTCCACAACGACATCGAATTTGGTTCGAGTACGGACGCTTACCTATCCGATCTGTGGAGCTAGTACGAAGAAACTCGAAACTTGTACACCTGTCAAGAAAGTGGCATGACCTGCAAGAACGAATCACCTCATCACCACACCGGTCGCCCCAGGCTGACTCCGACACCTCTCCGCCGCGCTCCAGGCGCTTTCTGACAGCCGAAGACACAGTCGAGATCGTGCACGCGTACGAAGCTGGCCAATCCACTCAGTGCATTGGCAGTCGCTACGGCATATCTAAAACTCGTGTCGCCACCATCCTCCGCGAGCAGGGCGTTCCGCTCCGTCGCCAAGGCCTCACGGACGAACAGGTGAGCGAAGCCGCACAGCTCTACGAAGCAGGCAAGTCACTTGCCACCCTCGGTGCTCACTTCGGCGTCTCTCACGCCACCATCGCCAACGTCCTCAAGAAGCGCGGCACCCGAATGCGGCCACGACCAGGATGGAGCGATTCCTCGGGGAGCTGATAATGGCCACAATACTCGACGCTACAGGCCGGGGATGGTTGAGAGCGACCAGACGGCAGCGAACGCCTCTTCGGCCATATCGCGTGACCGCTTGGCTATCTCTGCCTCGCCCCAAGAACTAGCACTTATGATACTATCGTCAATATACACACCCGATTTTCTGGCATCGTCTAGAATTAATCGCTTTTCATCGAAGTTCTTGTCTGCGAGTTTCTCATTCAGCTCTCGAGGGATGAGGATCAGATTCCCAATTGATGCAACTGCCGAGGGTGGCGTAGTCAGGGAAGCCTGCGGGATAATATGCTCCACTGTCAATAGCTTGAAATCGGGTTCAATATTTGAATGGTACGAGTATAGGCGCTGCAAGATGTGGAGCACCAATCGTTGCTGTTGAGTATAACGGCGCGAATATCTGAGTTCTGCAAAATCCGCAGAAAATTGATCGAGCGAAGGAAGGCGAGAATCGTCAGATAGTTTGGCGTGGAGATCTCGAACTATTTTGTACCGAGCGTCATTACTGTTAGCAGTGCTGAGCTGCCGCGCATGGGCGGCGTACATCTTAGAGACCCCACCTGAAGACGGCTGGCTGGAAATGGCCGTTGCTATGAAGTGGAATCTCTCGATTGCTAGTATTGCAATACGGGCGTACTTCAGATTGATCTGCTTATCACCGTACGCGCGCCAAGCTGACAAGAGCCAGGGAAGCGGCTGTCTGACGCGAAAAATTTGCAGTGCATTAAACGCATCCAGGATCGGCCTTTCTTCTTGCTGCCAGGCCTCACGAAATGTTGGTTCGTGAATCTCTCTGTAGAATCGACTATCCGCGACCAACTGATCCAGATAGCCTTCCGCGAGTTCTCGCGATATCGTCCGCCTGACCGTCTTTCCGAGATCGGCACTTGCCAAGTACTCGTACCGTGATAGCCAACTATGCAAAAGAAATCGATCCATAGGCAAGTCTGCCTTGGATATTGAGAAGCTCTCTTGAATTCCACTCCACTTCTCGCGAGGGACGTCGTTTTGAGGATTAGTTGCACGAAGAATCGAGAACAAATGACTCTTCACCAGGTCTGCAGTTTCCAGGTCGCGTCCACGACTATTCAAGGTCTGAAAGATTACGGTCGCATCCTCCTCGTTATCCACCTCAACGGTTATAAGGCGAAGTTCAAGTATCGAGTCACGCAATTTCAGGAGCAATCCGACAACCTCTTGAGTATCCACTATCCCGGCACAAAGAGTATCGACCTTGTTCCGCAACCGGTCGACCGCCTTCTTCAGGCGGCGTTCAGATTCGTCGATGGCGGGCTCATCCCCCGACTGACCAGCCTGGACGTACCGCAGGTACTTACTCGGCCGATCGTGCTGCAAAACAAAATGCTTCTGATTATCAAGCTCGCTCGCCCGCTCAATGAGATTTTGGAGGCCATCTGCTTGGTCGTCCTTACCTACTGATCGAAATTTGTCGCGTAGAACGCACAACAGGGCAGTAATTGTTGTGATGCGCTGTTGACCATCGACGACTCCCTGCGTCCCGTAGGTTGACTGGAACAGAACCATTGATCCAATGAAATAGTCCGAATCGGCGGTCGTAACATCTTCCCAGAACTCATCTATCTCAACGTCTTCCCATTCGTATGGACGTTGAAATCGTGGGATTCTCAGGTAATAGCTCCGGAGAACTTCTATAATAGTACGGTCGTCGCTCTTTACTTTCATTCCGCACTATCTCTCTTATTTCGTTCGATCATTTCGATCCAGCGGCGCACCGACGTTTCCGGAGCCTCGATCTCTACGAGTCGATTGATCATTCTTTCGTGAAATAACTCGGCAGCCCCTGCCGCTGGCCCCTTCGCCGATGCAGCCCACAATTGCTCTAACATCTCGCTCGGAAGGTGATAAATCATCAGCGTTGCATCATTGGGGCGAGTCCCCTCATTGACAGGTGTCGATTCAGGGAGGAACTCAGCGATCATAACGCGGTCAATATCTGCTTCGAGGCATGAGTTCACGAAACCTCGAATCTCCCAGGGCTGTACGGGTTTTGTGCGCACTTCCACTGAGGCCACGACCTTGCCATTCGGGTCGTACAGTTGGACATCCCCTGGGATGTCTCGAGATGGGTCATTGATTGCACGCGACCTCACGTCGTCATGCACCGAATCGAACGCTGCAGCGACCAGCGCTTGCGCCCTGCGCGGCACATCCAAACCGTCAGCCATGAAGGAATCGGACGCAGCGATGACACCGGCGAGATGTCCTACGGCTGGACTAACGTCGTAGCCTGGCCTGTTAGCGGCCTCCTGCAAACCGACTCGGACAAACGCAGCTAGGGCTTCTACCGCATCGTCTCCGTGCAAGTTTGCCAGCGGTTTGAGAGAGTTGACGTATCGATCAAACTCAGCACGATTTCGCACCCTATCGATTTCGAGTAGATGATCGTAGCGGAAGAATGGCTGGTTATTGAGTGGTTCACGCGTCGTCGTTCGGACGGAGAATCCATAACGATCTGCTAGTGGTATCAGAAGGTTGTGACCGACTGTGCGCAAGCTGAAGGCGTACTGCGAGTGAGCCGACTTGATCGCGAGAGGATCGACGCGATCGTCGACTGCCCGGGCAAGCAGAGCTGCACCGAGCGCAGGTGTGTACGTCTTGAAGTCCATGGCGAAGGTCTGTTGCGCTACAGATGTCCAATAGTCCGGCAAGGAGGTATCGGAGCACGCGAGGTCGTATGCCTGTTCCATCACCCGCTCTGCTTCGGGCATTCTGATCGTGATCGCCACACTGAGCCTCCACCTCTATGTCGAGAGGTACAGACTATCTGCAAGCCACGATACTCATGATGGCAGTGTCAGCTGCGGTGCATCCGGCGGGTCTACAGCAGCTGCAGCTGGGTGCTTGCCCCCGATCCTGGCTCCACATGCCCGAGCTGTTCCATCAGAGCACGAACAACCACGCTACCGAGTCCGAAAGGCACCGCGTTGCCCAGCTGGCGCTGTGCGTCTGCGCGGTTGCCCACGAGCACGAAGTCATCGGGAAACGTCATCAGCCGCAGAATCTCAGGCACCCGCAGGCGACGTGCTCGCAGCTGTCCCTGTTCATTGGGGACGTTCTCCCAGTGGAACGGTCCGACCCATGGTCCCGGTTGCGCCTGGATCGTGCTCGATGGCCGGTCAGGATCGAGCCTGAGAAGAAATGTCCAGTATCGGCTGCGCCACTTGAAGATATCTCGCCCGCCGTAGCGGTCGGTATGCCACAGGTAGTTCTGTCCACCCGGGACTTCGGCCGCAAGCTCAGCGAACTCGCCTTCGACCAGCTCGCCCTCCTCCGAGTCAGCGCCTGTCAGATCCCCGATTGCCTGCCGAGCAGTGACGTAAGGGATCTTCGACTCGTCGAACGTACGAGTATGTTCGCTCCAGCCTGAATGCGTGGGAGATGGGAACTCGAACGGAACACCATCGCGTCGGCCGACTACGAATACTCTCCGGCGCAGTTGAGGGACTCCGTAGTCTGCTGCCAGCAGCACCTTCCATGACGGGTTGTAGCCCAGTTCTGACAGGCCACCTATGAGTCGCGCAAACTGTGCACGATGGGTCTTGTACGTCAGCCCTTGGACATTCTCGAGGACGATCGCCTCGGGCCGGGTGTCCTTGACAACACGTACGTACTCATCGAGCAGCGACGCGTTCGGGTCGCGGCTTTCCCGCTTCTCCTTTATCCAGAATCCGGACTTGCTGAACGGCGTGCATGGCGGTCCGCCGACAAGGAGCGCGGCATCGCCGACTGAAAGTTCTGCACGCTCAAGCAATTCTTGAGACTGCGTCTCACGGATGTCGCTACAGAGCACCTCGGTCTCAGGGAAGTTTTTCGAGAGCGTGGCGAGTGCTGGCTCGTCGTAGTCGGTGGCTACGGCGATCCGCAGCGGCCGCGTTTCATCGAACCGTTCTACTGCCAAGTCAAGCCCGCCGGCACCGGAGAATAGGCTAATCACGGGTAGCTGATCGGACACAGAAAACCTCACTGACCTGGCGATATGTCGGGTTGCAAGGTCCCAACGGTACCAGACCGCAGACCAAACGACGGGGAAGCATCCCCAGGGTTCGCAGAATTGTCAAGATTGTCTGGTCATCGCCGAAACGCGCGATCGACCAAGTCGATCAAGGCCTGAAGCGACCCGTCATCAACAGAATCGAACCAGATCGGCTCATCGGGTGCGTCAATCTCATATACCCCGACGCCCCATCCGTTGTGGTGGCCCCGGTCCCACGAGAGCGAGTCGTCGGCGTCAGTGATGAGCAGTGACGTTGCGTCTTCAAGGTTTGCCTCGATGGCGGCGCACATGCCACCTGTCTGGGTGAACTGCGCGTCAATGCCGATCGTCTTGAGTGCGTCGAGAACGTCTCGGTACTCCTCGGCACCTTCGGCGAGGGCCCGGTCGTAGCGTTCGCGATCAAATGGCCGTGTCATCAATCCTCAATGTATGCGCTGAGTCCGACATGGCAGCTTACGGCCGTGGCCTGAGATTGGTCTCTGTCGCCGACGCGAGCTGAGTGATCCAGCTCGCGTGCCGGTCGAAGCGTTTGTCGTAGTCGACAAAGTTCTCACCGACGGCATCCTGAATCGCGTCGAGCTTGAGATCGATCGTACCCATGCGCCTCGACAGCTCGGTTTGCCCGTTCCGAAGTTCGGTTTGTCCATCCTGAAGCTCCGTGATCTGGCGACCCATTGCATTGATGTCGCTCTGAAGCCGATCAACGCGTGATCCGAGCGAATCGACACTGCCATGAACCTTGGCGAATTCACCACGCATGTACTTGAATAGCTTGTCGATATCGGATTCTTTCATCTGTTCCAATTATATCAATTTCGCAGTCGCAAGAATGATGTGAAATTATCAACCAATCACTGTGCACGGCGACGACGAATTTGATGTCCGCCGCTGATATTCAACCGCCAGCGCGCCATCTCGACACTAATCTGGTACTGGGTCGCGACCACTTCTGCGGCGACTCCCTTGATTGCCAGCATCCTTGCAGCGTCAGTCGGTAGCAGGAGCTCGCCCGACAAAAACGTTGCCTCTTCTTCAAGGACGCGATCGGCTACCCGGCATCCGGCGGAGTCGACGAGACGCGCTTCGTGGGGGTGCTCACAGATAGAATGTGCGACCTCGTGCCCAAGGGTGGACCGCTGGCGCTCGATCGTGTGGAGATCGTTGACGACGATGCACGACCCGAATCGGCTCACAGGAACCTGAGCGCCCGAGAAACGCTGGTAGCCAGCTTCACCGAAAAACTGGACAGCACCGGCGCAATCGAGTTGTGACATCTGCACCACATCGAGTCCGTACAGCTCAGCCAGAGCGAACACGTCGAACGGATCGCTGGAAGCTGCGCCAACCTCAACGCGCAGTTCCTTTGCAAGCTGACGGAGTGCGCTTTTCCGCCCTCGGGCCATGGTCATCGTTTCGCTCGCACCGCCTTCATGAGTCGCACCGTCGCATCGATGACCTCTTCGAGGTGTTCTACGTCATCGGCGTCGAAATCTGGACGTGCTCTTAGCAGCGGTGCCATCTGGGCGGAGAGTTCGGGCAGGTTATCTAAGAGTTCCTCGTTGCCTCTATCAATGAACTGCTCAACCGGCATCCTGAGAAACGATGTCAGGGTAACCAGGCCGTCCGCGTCGGGTTTGTACCCATTCGCGAGCCGCGACAACAAAGACGGGCTGACTCCGATCTCTTTCGCCAACTGTCGCATCGAGATACCTCGTTCACGTCGGACTAGATCTAGTGCAGCGTAGAGCGCATCGGTGTCAATCGTCAGCTTCCTGCTCACAGTTTGTGCCCTTGGTCAGTCATGATAGCAAGTGTTGCAGATCCGATGGACTGGCGCGAACCCGACGCATGTTGTAGATTCGAAGCAGCGTTTCACTTCCGAAGCGTCAAGAGGTTCGACACAAGGAGTAGTGGTCATGGCAGTTACTGCACGTACCGGCGAACGGTGCCCGATCAGTGGAGTGTGGCGGGTGGCTAGCACTCCCTCCACGACCGCGCCGATCGCCAAGGGCAACGTGATGCCGCCGTACAGCGGCCGCGCTGTGGTTTGGTCGCTCGTCCACACCGCCTGAGCAATTAGTCGCATTGTGCGCTGGACGCGAAAGGAGGTGATGAACATGGCAAAGAACACCGGGCACGGGTCTCGCCGCGGAGCGGTGCGGTCTCGCAGTCAGGTCGCCACGCCTCGTGGCTGGGTAAAGCGCGACAGCGAGTCGGGCCGATTCATGGACGGCAAAGCTGACGGCGCGCCGTTCAAGGGAGTACGGCGCGAGAGGTGAGTGATCAATCGGCGACGGGCTGGGTGGCGGACGGGGAAGACTCGTCACTCAGCCCGTCTGGTCGAGCCACGTGGAATACCGCGTTGTGCATGGATGTGTCGACGGCATCTCGGACACCGGTGACCGTTCACGATACGAACTTCGCGATCTCCGAAGTTCTGTCACCACAACCCGTTTCTGCCGAACCCAAGCTTCCGCCGAAACTCTCCGAGGTCCTTGTCGCCCGGCTCTTGTACCTCTGGTCGCCGGATTGGTCGCCTCAACGGATCAATGGCCTGGTCGACGTACCGTTTGGACCAGGTAACCCATGCGTCTGCGTCGGCGCGCTCCTGAGCGTCCTCGATGGTGGCTACACGTCTTCTCAGTGCATCGACGTAACTGCGTAGCCGCTGCGCCGACTCCCACGCTGCTGCATCAGCCTGGAGCATTTCGCCAAGCGTGTGTTCGACGTAGGCGGAGTGCGCCTGCTGGTTTTCCAGTTCGAGGCGTTTTGCGCGCTCCTCGTCTTCGATTCTCTGTCGCTCACGTCGGTCGGTGTCACTGGCGACCCACGTGCTGAAGGCAGCCAAGATGTCGACGAGCCGATCCTCAAGTCGTCGAGTCTTCGTGTCCGCCCATGACTTCTCACTTGGATAGGCCGCAGCGTCGTGTGTCACGATGGCCAACCGATCCGAAGGCGCGTGATCGTACTTCGGGATATGCGACCATTCCCACTTCTTCTGATCAGCTATCTCACGTGCGGTCGGCTCATGCGGCAGCTGATCTCGGAGCTGCTTGATGCTCACTGGACACCGGAACTCCTGTTCAGAAAGTACGAGAAAGCCAGGCGGCTGGCTGCGCCTCGCTTAGTAGTCTCGCCCTTCGACTTGCTTGACGAGTTCGACCTGGATTCCGCGTGCAGCAGCTTCCGTCGCTAGGCAATGCAGTAGCACTGCGGCGCGGCGGCGATGCTCCTTGCCGATCCCGTCGAGCCTTCCTGCCGAAAGGATCTCGGCCACCACAGGATGCCAGCGACCGATCCGTTCCCTCGCCATCACCTCCGACGGCGCCTCAGTCTGCCACTCCGAAACCGAGACCAGCAGGATAATCCACTCCCCATACCTCGCACCGCTATAGGCGGCGACGTGCTGGCCGTCGGGCGCCATCCCGTGCCGGTTGATCGCGGCGGCCAACGTCGAGTACTTGACCTTGTCGTCGCGAGAGCTGCGCTCCAGTACGCCCCCAGCGCTCGCCAGGTCGGCCAGGAGTTGGCGTGTAGGTGTCAGCCCGGATGGCGATCGCTTGGTGGCTGTCGGTGTCGGTTTCGGCGTCCGCGGGGCCGGCTGAGATCGCGGGTCCGGCCCAACTGACGATGACAAGTCGGGAGTCTTCGTCACTCCGCCTCGTGAACCTCGGTGTTTCCGTCCCCAGTGTCCGTCGGGGTAGTCGCCGTGCTCTAGGTAGAACGAACCGGCCGGTAGCAGCTCTGCCCGCCAACCGCCTCCTTTCTTGGACACAGTGACCAGACGACGAGAGGCAAGTGCATTGGCGACGGTCTTGTACGTGTGCCCATCCCATCGACCGTCCGGACACCCATCGCCGATCCAGCGCAGCACGTCGAGCTGACCTTCGTGAATAGGGTCTTTCAGCGCCAACGACTCATTCCTAATGTGGTGACTCAAACTTCGATATCCGATTCTCCCGCAAGTGGCCGCAGCACGGTGAGCCTTCGCGTCAGGGGAGACCTGATCAGCCGGTATCCGAGGGCGTGTCTCGTTCGTATCTCACCGCGATCGACTCGATCTGATCCGCTCGCAGGATGACCCGACCCCATTTCGGCAAGTTGGCGGGTGCCTCGTTGGCCTTCATCGCGATCGGCGGAGCCAGCACTAATTCGCGATCAGCCACTTCAAGGTCCGGCGAGAAGTGCGCGACTCGACCGGACCAGCTGACGCCGCCTGTGAGGCGTACTCGGACAACCGGATAAGAGCCTTGTGGGCAATCGTCACGGAATGCCTTGCTCCACGTTGAGACGTGCGAGATCGTGGCTTCTGTGGTCCGAGAAGCAATCCGAAGTGTTGCTTCGGAGACCCCGATCGACGTCGCCACGAACACGAGTAACCCAAGACCAATGGGAATGACATGATCGCCGACATATGCGTGATTAGCGAAGACGAGGTCGCGTGGAGTCGGCCAGAAGTCTGATTTCGTCCAGGTTCGGAGGCAACTACCTACCACCAGCACGATAGGGAGTGCGACGGCGCTGCAGCATGTCGATACGAGGACGACACGGCTGATCTCTCGGAACGTGGTTTCCCGGCGCTCGGCAAACTTCGTCGAACGACGAAGATCGTAGTAGACACCGGGTGCCACCAGCGCGAAGAATCCAAGCAGCGTAAGCCAATTGGATGGAACCATCGATGCGCTAGTCGGGGAAGTCGTTCAAGTACGAAGTCGCATCCGAACCTGATCCACCGTCATTCTGCGCTTCAAGTCGCGGCGGTGGATCGACCACCGGTGGCGAAGGAACCTCGATCGAATCGACCGACTTGTCGAAGTAACCTGACCCCCGTAGTGAACCCTCGGGGTCACGGTCATGAGGACGATGAGCCACGCTCCTATCCCTTCGGTGGATGCTGGTCACGGGAACGGGGGTAGGTGTTCTTGCTACCGATCGTCCCGTCCTGGTTCTTGATGACATGCTCAACACCGAGATCGATGGCCTTGTCTCGACCCCGAGCTTGCGCTTCCTTCTTCGTTCCACCCGTGTCGGATGCACGCGAGTTGCCCTGCACCTTGTTTT
Organism: Gordonia oryzae; assembly: GCF_003797185.1. Classification (GTDB taxonomy): domain Bacteria; phylum Actinomycetota; class Actinomycetes; order Mycobacteriales; family Mycobacteriaceae; genus Gordonia; species Gordonia oryzae. The sequence goes on along the minus strand of NZ_RKMH01000002.1, from coordinate 311,905 downwards.
TCCAGACGCCGTCTTCGTAGTACGTCTCGACATCGCCGACTGCCATCTCAGCTCCTTCACTGTGCCGTGCCAAATGTCACTATCCAGGCTAGCCGTGAACACCGACAATCCCGGCGATGCCGAACCCGAAAGCAAACATCTGCGCAGTTCAGAGCAGTGACTCTGAATTACACCCGTGTGAGATTCATCCGTTTGGGCGACAGCTCACCTCGGCGGACGATGGCCGGAATGTATTTAGGAAAGGTCGATCCGCTATTCCGGGGGCTCCAGACCGCTGACCAGCACCCCGGCGTCGACGTTCAACCCACCAGCGATCTTCAAGATGTTATGCAGCGTCACGTTCCGCCGACCTCGCTCCACCTGGCCGAGGTACGTCCAGTGCAGCTCGCAGCGCTCGGCGGCCTTCTCCTGGCTCAGCCCCAGCTCTGCGCGCCGCGCCTGCACCCGGCGACCGAACTCACGCGTAGCCGGCGAGATGGGCGATTTGGACGGGGCGGGCACACCATCAACCCCATAGGTCCCATGACCATCAATCCAGAGACGATGAATCCCATGTTTATGAATCCTGGTATCGTGGGCGAACCGAAACCGGTTGTGGAATCGGCGACCAGGACGGACGATTCGGCGAGGAGGTGACCATGATCGGCGGAGGCGACTTCAAGATCGCGTGAGCGGCATCGAGCGACGCGTCAATTTCTGATGGCTGCGACTCATTAGATAGCAAGTCGAGCACGAGAGCTGCGGTGTACGAATCCTTTTCGTACACCGCAGCTCTCGTTCATCCGTGACGACTCGGGATCGGACGGCCTGCGCAGGCTCTTCAACGTCGAGTTCTTTCGTGAACAGCAAAGCGGGAGTGAGGAAGACATGACGAAGGTGTCGCTCCGTGCGCTGACTGAAGCCCACATACCTACGATTCTCGACGCCTGCAGCGACTGGCAGGAACTGGCGCAGTACGGCCCTCCGTACTGGCGACCCCGCAGCTCGGCAGAACTTCAGCGCAAGATCGCCGCGACTTCTGGCCCACAGCCGGCCACCGAGTACAGCTTCGTGCTCGTGGACGATCTCAGTGGCCGGCTTGTCGGCGAATGCTCAGTCCACGCGATCGACTGGCGTAGCCGCGTGGCACAGGTCGGCATCTGCGTATGGTCACCAGTCGACCGCGGCCAAGGACTCGGACGCGTCGGGGTGGAGCAGGTGACGAACTGGGGCTTCGGCCATCTCGGTCTCCGCCGTCTCGAAGCCTGGATACTCACGACCAACCGATCGTCATGCGCCCTGTTTGAGCGGTGCGGCTTCGTTCATGAGGGCACCCTTCGCGCTCGATACCTCAACGACGGCAAACACCATGACGTCGATGTACTGTCCCGACTCGCAGATAGCTCCGGGTAACCTCACTGCATCGAGTGAAACGCAGACCAGGCACGCATCTATGCACTGACCTGCGGGTTTGCTACAATAGCCATAAGCAATGGCACGAAAACGACAGTCCTCCTTAGCTTTCCGACTCCGTAAGACAAAAGCGGCCTTGCTCGCCGTGATCCTGACGCTCGCCGGAATCGTCCTCATCACCCTGAACGGCTGGCTTGCAACGCTCGACCTCGGTCCGTGGAACTGGTTGCACGCCCTGCCGCTCGGAGAGCTCGGCGGAACATTGTTTGGCGCTGGACTGCTGGGCACGCTGTTCGAGTACAGCTTCCGCAAGGATCAGGAAGCGGCGACCGTCGAGCAGTTCCGCACGATCATCAAAGAGCAAGCGCCTGCCATGCGTGACGCGGTGGTCGAAGGCTTCGCCATCCATCCCGAGGATCTCAAGCGCGTAGCCAACCCCGCGCTGCTCGACGACATCGCCGCCAACGTCATGTCGCTGCGCTTAGGCGACGAACAGTTCGCCCGCGAGATCTACAGCGAGATCCGCGATCAGGCGATCCGCGCCGCCGAACGCTGGCACGACGTCGAAGTTCGTATCCGTCTCGCCAGTGCACTAGAGAGCAGCACCGAGGGTACTGCTTTGTTCGACGTTACCGTGGAGTGGGAATACACCACCGTGCCATCGGGAAGCGTCCGCCGCTTCGCCTGTGTTTCAGACCGAGACGAGTACAACGACCTGCTCCTTGACATTCCGGCCACGTCACCCTGGTTCATGAAGCCTCGACCAGGCATGGACGCGTCCAGCCGCGAAAGCTACGAACTACTCGAACTCACCGTCGATGGCCGGCCACAGCCCATCCGCCGCACGGTCCGCAAGGACGGCCAGACATACTCAGTCCACCTCGACGCAGGCGCAAAGACCGACGAGCCAATCCGCATCAGACAAGTGTTCCGTACCGTGACGCCCACTTGGGGACATCGTCTCTACTTCGAGTTGCCGCAGCCAGCACGCAACATGACCGTGTCATTCGACTACACGAACACCAACATCGTCGACATGCGCGTCATTGAATCAGTTGCGACCACTCGGCCAACACAGCTCTCGCGCAGTCCTGACCGAACTCCCGGACGGACGATCTCAGTCGAAGCAATCGGGTGGCTCATGCCGAAGGCCGGTTTTACGTTCACCTGGACGCTCGACACAGAAGTGCTTCGCGACGATTCGCAGCACGAGGCAGCCTGACTGAATCCATGAACATTGCCCTCACCACGTAGCAACAGACTGGGGCAGGAATCGCCTTCCAACAACCACAGTCGTTCACACGCCGGAGATATGTCGGTTGGGACGCATACCTCGCGGCTCTGAATTCAGCATCTGATCCGGTACGCCGTGTATCCCGCAGATGTGCCGGCTCGGGCATCCGTTGAGCGCGAAACGAATCGTTACCATGAAACCCCACGATGACGGCCAGGCCGCGTAGTGACCTCCCCTGTTCAGTTCGGCAGTTAAACCTCGGTCTGCGCTCCAGCGAACATTGTTAGCCTCAGCTTAGAAAGAGGCCTTCTGAGCGGTAGCGCTCAGAAGGCCAGTTTCGTCAATCGCGCCTGGTGAACATGGAAATCATTCCCACCAGCACTATCAAGATACTTATACCTGATAATGCCATCTTCGCACCGAGATCGAGGACGGACGTCGTCGACACCCCTACTGCAAAGTAAATAGCAACTGCGGTCAACAAAACTACCCACAATGGTCTCTTCACGAGAGTCTCCTTTGATGCAGGATTCCCATCGCTTCTGCGACAGGTTCCGGCTCACGCAGACCTACCGCAGAATTTCAGAGTACTCTCGCCCTATATATAGAGTATTCCGGCCACAATGTCAACGAATTGACATTGTGACTGGCAGAATTATCGCCATAGCATGTCATGTAACGAAGGGATTTACCGCCACGCCGATCAAGGTCACGATGAGAACGATGATCGTAAATACGAGCGTCCAGTATCCGATTTTCAGCGATTTCTGCGCGACCACACCCTCCGCAGTTACCGCCGACCGGAGGGCGATATTCGTCGCGGCGTCATCGACGCGCTCGTCAATAAACCGAAGCAGCGTATCTAATTCCATTTCAGTTCGCATCCGCATCATAAACGCCGTGGTAAATCCATGGTCGATTAAGCGAGATGGATCCAGCGATTCCCGGAGTCGAGCAACAGCCCGCTTTGACACAACCACGGGATCCAGAGCTTCCGACGGGGTAACGTTGCTAATTTCGCGTATTGTTCGATGCTCCTGCAGGAATCGTAACAGCGCATGTGCCTGAACGAGTTTGGCGAGCCAATACTCGATGACAATGCATATATCCTTTCTGTACTCTTGCAGAGGGTTGTCCTGGTGCCAGAACCCCGCATTGGACACCAAAGATGCTTTGCGGTCTGTCAGGTAGATCTCATCGATGCGGTAACCAATGTTCTTCTCAGCCAACCCTATTAGGTACTTAGGCCGGTACTCCTTGTACCATGTCGCCGTGTTTAGAAGCCCGGCTACACTCGGGTCGAGTAGCGCATCTTCAGGAGAAACCCGGCACCATCCGTCGAAACCGGAATCGCTATGCTCGCCATCGATTGCTGGTCGTAGTACCGCCTCAAGAACCAAGAGCTTATGCGTTCGACTTCGTCGTTTGAAATCATTCATTTGCAGTTCGGTACAATCGAATTCTGATTCGACCGAGAATGCCTTGCAAAGTCCCTCAGCTACGGTATTCCCTCGGAGCCAGTCTTGGACGAGCTGTTTGAAGGATAACCAGGATACATCTTCTAGTCCGTCTAAAATAGCGATGGCGCGGGGTGTAGATAGGGGAGGTTGTGAATTTTCCGCGTCGATCGAGGTTGAAACTTTGTGGACGAGGCGGTAGCAGATCGAGTACGTTATGACACCCTCGGGGTAGATCTTCATCGAGTGCGATACAAACCGGGCGTAATGCAGATCATCGGTAGCCTCCCGCGAGAGGCGCTCATTGGTTGGTAGCGATACGTCCCCGCTGGATAGATTTGAGTCAATACCAATCTTGAACGGCGCCTCTTCCTTGAGAAAGGCGTCGTTCCAGATTGCTTTTCCGCGCCGCGCTCTGGCCTGTTGCATCCATGTCTGCATATCCTCGGAGTATGAGCGACCCACACCATTGCTATCCACGATCAATGAAAATGCGGCGTCTCTCAGATCTACTGCGGACCTTACCTTAATTAGAGTATCCCAGAGAGTATCCCATTCCGAAGTTAGTGCAGATATATCGATTGCATGCATATACCAGACATCGAGCTTCCCTAACCGAAACTCGCCTACACCCGTGGGCACGCCGTTAGCTCTTTGCTAGCGTTGCCCGGGCGGTGTCGAAGCAACGACGAAGCACCTCAGCAGACGCGAGTACACCGGTTGAGGATGTCAGATTTTCGGTCGGAGCTGGGTCGCGCTCAACCGGGGGTAGAAAACTGCGCAGTGTGCCATCTGCAGCTAGCCGCAGTGCGTATGGCCCCTCATCGGAAAGGCCTTGAGAGACAAAGCGACCCGGCTTCATAGCTTCGATGCTGTATGACGCACCACCGATCTTCAACCTAAGAATGCTTCGAGGAAGCAAATCCGGTGACCGCGTTCCGATATACTCTTCAACCGAATCGCAAAATATCTGTGAGTCCTGCGTATTGAGACTGAGGGCTCGACTGACTTCCATGGGGAGCCGTCCGTCGTTCCAATAACGGACCCACTCGTCGCTCACGCCATTGCGTTCGGAATCAATTATGGTGTACAGGCGATGATCAACAACGTTATACTGCCTCGAAAGTTGGTCGATATCGCGTAATTCCGATAGACTACCAGCAGATTCGCTACCAAACACGACTGTGTTGATTTTAGTCTGCGTAAACTTCACCTCCCGCAGAATGGCGAGGGCCGCCTCAGGAGACTGATACCGGCTAGAAACCGTTTTCCCGATAAATGCAGTGAATCCCGCTTCGCTGAGCGAATGAATACTAAGCGTTACGCGGTCAAGTCCCGCTGACTTCAGGTCGCGCGCATACCGACGAAGTAGGCTGCCGTTTGTTGTCATCGAGATATTGATCGGATACGAATCACGTACTTTCGACAACTGATCGACTAACTCAACAATCCCCCGCGTCCCATCGCGATAGAGAAGGGGTTCCCCACCCGTCAATTTAATATCAGTGATGCCTGAATCGGCAGCGGCAAAGACAACCCGCATATAGTCGTCGATTCCGAGGTTGCGCTGCAACACGGAGCTTCCGGTCGATTGTCCCTCGTTGTGGCAGAAGAAGCACCCGAAGTTGCATTGCGCAGTCAGCGAGATCCGCAGCCTCGATGCGAGTGCGTCTCCTCGCCACAACTCGATCCAACGAGCCGCCTCGCCCGAGTCGGGACGCTCGATATTGACAGCGTGCTCGCGACTAGAGATGTGCCGCTGCAAGAGAGGGGTCATCAGTTGCCTTCGCTCGTTAAAAGTCCTGCCTGGAGGCAGATTGTAATCGCTTTGTGTGTCGTGGCTGTGACCTTCGTAGTCGGCAAGGCTGTGAGGGCGTCTGTGCTGACAGACACCTGGACTTCCTTGAAACGACAACCATGGTCATTCATCGTTCAGTCCCACCTCTGCGCACTGCCATTAGCGGCCCATCAGTGGCAGAGCTGGTGCGGCGTGACTCATGTGTTCCATCTCACCAGCCGTTCAAGTCCTTCGACGTTGAACTCGGCGGCTCCTGAGGTGATGGCCGATCCGTGGTCTGCGACGAACTCCTGGATTGCACGCTGGGCGTCGGTCCGTGCTGACGTACGCGCCTTGAGCGCTTCGTGGAGCTTGTCTTGGCTGAGCTGCGGTTCTGTGGGGTCGTACGGCCAGTTCTTCAGCCGCTCGACGCGCAGGATTTCGGCGCGCAGTGCGTATACGTTTGCCCACAGCCGGGATACCGCTTCTTCGCGCAGCGCCTTGTCGTGGCTGGCAACGTCTCCCACCGCGATGTAGGGCGTATCGCCAGATACTTCTACCGGCTCCGGGGTCGGCGTCGTGCGCGGGACGTAGTTTTGTGAGTCGCTATGCAGTTGTCTAGCGAGTTCACGTACGATCTTGGGCTCGATGCGTTTGCGAAAGTGGTCGGCCTCTCGCTCGATCTCTGACGCTGCCCGTTCTCTGCGCTGCGTGAGGGTTAAACCACGAACGCCCGGTGCCAGACCGAACACGATCCGTGCTGCTTCACCGAGCGAATCGTCCGGGTAATGAACAAGCAGGCGGGCGAGCAGCTCGTTGAGGGCCTTGATACGGCTGAGCCGATCGTGTGGCATCACAGATCGCGCGACGACTCCACGAAGCGCCAGCAGATTCATGTCGCCGAAGTCGAAGCTGACCGGCAAGCCCGTCTTGAGGATCTCCTTGAGTGGCTCGACAAGGTCTTCGAGCAGCGGCGGCTGCTTTTGCACCGGAAGCTTCGTCGTGGTCACCAGGCTCCCTTCGCAGGTCGGGCGGCAGTTCGTGAGAGCCCAGTATATGCCCAGTCTGTGACCTAGCGTATGTCCTCCGTTCGGCTGAATCGTAAGTGGTGTCCGGCAGACGCCGGATAGCCCGACTCGCGAAGGAGCATTCCAATGCCATCAATCGAGCCATACACCCAGTCCACATTCCCAAGCCGACCAACCACCGGTGGCCGGCTGGCCCGCCAGACCGCCCGCGACCTCGCCGCCATCGATCACGGCACTGACATCACGACCGCCCGAATTGCCGCCGCTGGCGAGATTCAGCAGGTCAAGGTCGATGCTGTCGCCCGCACCGGTGCCTACGCCATGCAGCAGGTCGCCTTGGTAGCACAGATGCAGCAACAGCTCGCCCTCGCGGCACCAGCTGCGTCCGGCGACCTGGACTTCATCAAGACGATGACCGTTATGGGCGTCGGCCAGATCGTCGCGGATACCAGTCGGGCGGTGAACCGCCGATGATTATGCTCCTGATCATCTTCGCCGTGGTCGCTGGACTCCTGGCCGTATTGTTCCTGGTCGGCTTCGTTGCTAGCCTCTGCGACGAAGCCGACCGGCACGCCGAGATCGCCCGCGTCAACCGCGAGCGCCGACTGGCCGAGGCTCGGATCAACCGACTCACGACGACAGCGATCCAGCAGATGGCGGAAGCCGCCGCACCTCACAGCATCGTCTGCCAGTGCACCCGTTGCGTCGGACGGGGCGGTGTGCAATGACCGACACCACGCCAGATCTGACCGACCTGCTCGTGGGCACGCAATCCGACTACGTCTCCACCGCAGAGATCGCACGAGCGAGAGACAATCTCACGCGCTGGGTGATGCAGACCGCCACGGACACTGTCCGCCGCGAGGGCTTCGCCTGGGTACCCCGTGCGGACGCGCCATCGACTTACCCCGATCTGTGTGCGGCATTCGCTCGCTCGAAGCGGTCGGGTGCGTCGCTGCGGGTGTCGTCGGAGAACTCGGCCTCGGTGATCCTGACCAGTCCCGACGCCAACTTCGCGTGGAGGTACGTCCACGACGTGGCCCACGTCGAACACGACCTGAGCTTCTCGCTCCCTGATGAGTACGCGCTGGCACTCTGGCATCTGTCCGAGCTGGAGCGCGACGGATTCAGTTCAGGCAGTTTAGAATACGCCTTCCTGAAGGCCGACACTTTGGGCCAGGTGATCATCAACGCGGTGACACGTCGGTTTCCAGCCGACCAGGAACTGTTCGATCTAGAGTGCCAACGGTTCGGGTTCGAGCAGGGCATTTTGCGTGAGATACGCCGGGAGTCGTCGTGAGTGGCGACCCCGGCGGGCTTGGTGGCCGACTACTCGATACCTGCATCACTGTCCTAATTGCCGTCATGGCGCTGGCCGGAGCAATCTACATCTTGCGCGAGATCTGGGTGCCGCTATGTGTCACGATCGCCATCGTCGTGATCGTCGGCAGTAGCAGCGCTCTGGTGTATCGGCGCTTTCGTGGCTGGTAGCACCCGACGCTGTCGGCGGTCGATTCCATGTCATAAATGCTCAACGTTGTGAATTCCACATTCATGAATTTGTCTCACATTCATCCCTGTTAGTAGAGATTCGAACAATTGAAATGCAGACCGAGTCTATTGCTTATTGATTTAATTCAATAGACAATAGCCGGCGAGTTGCACTAATTCAATGCGGCCCATTCATTTATCACGTAATTCACATTGGAGGACAGCTATGTCTAAAACAGGAAGAACAAACTATCGGCGTGGGGCTCGGGGTACGCCGAAGTCAGATCGCCAGATCGTCGTGCACGGGGTTCGGCGCGACCAGCCAGACCTCCGCAAGCTCAGCCGTGCGGTGATCGCGATGGCCATGCGCGAGGCCGAACTACAAGCAGATATCGATCAGGCGCTGACCGGAACTCACGTGGACAAGTCGACATCGGAAGAGCAGGCCGATGCAATGGAGTCTGCCGATGACTGAGCTGGGTGAGACCACCGTGTCGGCGGGATCGATGGTGTGGCAACAGCTGTTTTGGCCGCAACCACTTCCAGAGACGACAGCGTTCGGATTGCTGCGGCACTTTGCTGCACGGACCCATGCACCTCAACTGATCCTCGAAGCGCGTGCCGACGTGACTGGCGTAGAATACCTAATCGGGAGTCAGCTCCGGCACCGGGCGGCCGTCCGGCGTGCTGTTGAGCAACTCGTCGATGGCGCCATCGTCACCAGTTTCGATACTGCCGACCGGGAACACGTCACCACGGCCCGCCGAGTGCAGTTGAGTACCAGCCTTCGTCAACTGGAGCCCGTCGACGCGGTGGCCTCACATCGCTCCATCCTGCACGCCCTGACTGCGGTCGGGAAGGGTGAACAACTCACCATCCAGATCGTGCTTGGCCCCCGCCATCACCCCCAGAGTCCGCCTCAGACGTTGATGCGCGACAACCAGCCCACAGTGTCGAAGCTGATCCACGGAGTCCTCAGCGAGAACCGCCCCGACGCCAAACAGGCCCTCACACACAAGCTCGGCCAGCACGCGTTCACCGCCGCCGTCCGCCTCGGCGCAAAAGCAGGGACCGCCGAGCGGCGAAAGGTGCTGCTGACCGGACTCTCAGCGGCAATCGGGACTACCGAAGCACCCGACGTTCGGATCATGCTGCGGCAAGAGAATAGCGCCCGCGTCAACACACCGCGCGCCTCATGGTCAATGTTCACGCCATCCCAGCGCCTCACCGTCACCGAAGTAGCGCGCTTGTCAGGGTGGCCCATCGCCGATCGCGACGAACACTTTCCCGGCCAGCCACCGATCCACCCTCGCCCCGTCCGGCCAAGCAATGCCCTCACACAAGGTGTGCGCGTCGTCGCCGAAGCCAGCGCACCAGGCGCGCACGGCACCATCGGCTACAACGTCACCGACGCACTCCGGCACACATGGGTGATCGGACCGAACGGCGTCGGCAAGTCGACGTTGCTGTTAAACCTCATCATCCAAGACCTCGAAGCCGACCGCCCCGTGGTGGTCATCGAGCCGAAGGACCTGATCGCCGACCTCCTGGCCCGCATACCGGAGAAGCGCCAGGGCGACATCGTCGTGCTCGACCTGTTCGATGAAGCACCCGTCGGCATCAATCCGCTCGATGCCCAGAACCGTCACGGGCGCTCACCCGAGGTGGTGGCCGACGCCCTGTTCGGCACCCTCAAAGCCATCTGGGGCGACGGTCTCGGGCCGCGATCGGCCGACATCCTGCGTAACTGCCTCGATCTCCTCGCCCGCCGCGACGACGCCAGCCTCGTCATGCTGCCGTTGCTGCTGACCAATCCCGGCTTCCGCCGCCGCCTGACCCGCGGCGTCATGGAGTCCGACCCGTTTGCCGCTGGGCCGTTCTGGCAGTGGTTCGACAGCTTGTCGCCGGAAGCAACCGCCACCACCATCGCACCCCTGAGCAACAAGCTGCGCCCGCTGCTGAGCAGGCCTCTTCGCGATGTGCTGGCTCAACAACATCCGAAGTTCAACGTGCGGCAGGCGTTGTCGGAGAAGAAGGTGCTGCTCGTCCCGCTCCAAAAAGGTGTTGTTGGGCCGGAGAACGCCCAACTGCTCGGCGCGCTGGTCGTCGCCGAACTCTGGCAAGCCATCCGCGAACGCGTCGGAACACCCGAAGACCAACGCGACCCGGTGATGATCTACATCGACGAGGTGCAGGACTACCTCCGACTTCCCACCGATCTCGGCGACGCCCTGGCAACCGCTCGGAGTCTGCGCGCCGGGTTTCACCTGGCTCACCAGTATGAGAAGCAGCTGCCATCGTCGATGCTCGACGCATTCCGCAACAACGCCCGCTCGCGCGTCTGCTTCCAGCTCCAAGCTGGTGACGCCAAGGAAATGGTGGCCGGGCAATCCGTCCTCACTGTCGAGGACTTCACCCGGCTCCCGGCCCACCACATCTACGCCAGCCTGGTGCGCGACAACGCCGTCCAGCCCTGGGCGTCCGGAGCCACCAACCCCGCGCCAGCCACCAGCAGCGACCCCGCCGCCATTCGCCGTCGCAGCCGCGACCGCTACGGACAACCGCTCGCCGACATCGAAGCCAGCTTCACCGCGCTCATCGAGGGTGCGCAGCACACGACCGACGCCGACGACATCGGCGGCCCCCGGCGACGACGGAGGCAGGCATGAACGGGGCGATACACGGGGCGGGTGAGGCAGCATACGGTGATCCGGTCGCTGGTCCGGTCGTGTCGTCCACACCGTCCGTATCACCCCTGGTCAACGAATCATCCGCATCCGTACCGTCAGGGAATGATGGTGCCCATACGGGCACCACACCGTCCGCACGGCCACGGCGCCGGCTATCTGCCGCCGACATCGACCGCATCGCCGACCGTCTTAGTGACCGCGACCGCGCAATCCTGGCGTCCGTCGATGAACACCAATTCCTCACTGTCCGCCAGATCGAAGGACTCCATTTCGCCGCCATCAGCTCGAACGCGCGCAACCGCATCGCCCGACGGGTGCTGAACCGCCTACGAGGACTTCGCGTCCTCGACACACTCGATCGCCGGATCGGCGGTACACGCGCCGGATCAGCGGGACTCATCTTCCACGTCGGTGTAGCCGGAGATCGAATGTTGGCCCGAAAAACCAACCGGCGGCGAACCGGACGCCTGCGGTTCGATCCGAGCCCTCGCTTCGTCAACCACCGCCTCGCCATTGCCGATGCCCACGTTGCCCTCGTCGTGGCCCACCGAGCCGGGGACGTCGATCTGGTCGACGGTGCCGTCGAGCCTGCCAGTTGGCGCCGCTTCACCGGAATCGGATCGGCTCGCCGCATCCTCAAGCCCGACCTATACGCCGAAACTGCCTCAACCGACGACCTCGTCTCTGCCTGGTTCATCGAAGTCGACCTCGGCACCGAGCACATCCCGACACTGCTCACCAAGTGCCGCGAGTACGAAGCTTACCGCCAGACCGGCTTCGAGCAGTCCGAACACGGTGCGTTCCCGCTCGTCGTCTGGTCGGTGACGCACGCCAACACCGAGCGGGCCGAACGACGCCGCCAGGATCTCACCGACGCAATCGCTGCCGACCGACGGCTACCGACCGCGCTGTTCCGCGTCGTCGCACCAGAGGACCTCCTACCGCTCCTCGGCACTGGAGGTTTGCGATGAGTGCGAATCAACAACCAGTCGAGCGAAACCGAATCGTGGTCGGCGATGCGCTGACCCACCTCTCGGCTCTGGCAGACGGCTCGGTCGACTGTGTTGTCACCAGTCCTCCGTACTTCCGTCTGCGTGACTACGGCGCTGACGGCCAGATCGGGCTCGAACCTCACGTCGACGACTGGGTGACCCACCTCGTAGCACTCAGTGATGAAGTCCGCCGTGTCCTCGTCCCGACCGGCACCTTCTGGCTCAACGTCGGCGACACCTACTCAGGCCACTCGTCGCAGGGCGCCGCTCGCAAAAGCCTGCTGATGGCTCCCGAGCGACTCGCGCTTCGCCTCCAGGACAACGGCTGGATCATCCGCAACAAGATCGTCTGGGCCAAGCCGAACCCGGTCCCGACCAGCGTGCCAGACCGGCTCAACTGCACCTACGAAGTCATCTACGTCCTCGCGAAGCAGCCCCGCTACTTCTTCGACCTCGACGCCATCCGCCAACCGCTACGGAGCCGATCAACGTCGAAGCGCAAGACTGCAAAGGCCACAGGGCAGGCGCGGGAATCGTGGCGCGGACCGAACGGGATGGCCGCCAGCGGCCTGCAGTCGATCAAAGCCCAGGGACGAAACGGTCATCCCCTCGGCAAGAACCCCGGCGACGTCTGGACGATCACCCCAGGCGGCTACCGGGCTGCCCACCATGCGATCTTCCCGCTCAAGCTAGCCGAACGCATGATCGCCGCCGGCTGCCCCGAAGCTCGCTGCACGCGCTGCCGAGCACCGTGGCGGCGCAACGTCATCCGCGCGCTCGGCGGAACCGCTACCCGCGACGCCCTTGCACCGACCTGCGGATGCCACGCGGCCAAGGAGCCAGGCTTGGTCCTCGACCCCTTCATGGGCAGCGGCACCACCGCTATCGCCGCCGAGACGCTCAGCCGCGACTGGATGGGCATCGAGATCAACCCAGCATTCGCTGCCGCCGCCGAACAGCGGATCGCCGACGCGCGAGAACGCCGGGCACCACCCGAAGGGGCAGCTGCATGAACCTCATGCCTCGTCGGTGTCATGCGGCCGTTATCTGTAACCACACACCGTGGTTACCGGCCGCAGCGCACCGAGGAGGTCGCAATGTCCACACCCGATGAGTCGAACCGAGGCGTCAAAACCCTTGGCATCAAACTCAAGCCCGATGTCCACGCGCAGCTGAGCTTCATTGCCCAACTGCGCGACGGAACCATCACCGATGAAATCCAGATCGCCATCGCCGAGCACATCAGTCGGGCCAAGGACGATCCGGAACTGGCAGGCAAGGCCGCACAAGCTCGCGCCGATATCGAGCGTGAAGCCGCCGCCCGCCAAGAAGCCATCGCCACCCTGTTCGCCGACGGCGGCGAACCCGCTCCCGGAACGTCTCGTACGCGCCGGAGCCCGAAGGGAGGTGACACCACATCCTGATGCCCGCGGCATCACACGGACGCCGCTGAACCCTCACGGCGCAACCCCAGGGCCAGGGTCGGGACACGGAGACCGAGCACCACGCTCTCCCCGCGTTCCGACCCGGCCCGTCAACAACCCATGACCACGAAAGGAGGTGAGAATGAATGAAACCCCTCACGAACCATCACAGCCGGGTACCGCAGACTCCGAGCGCCACCACGAAGGCGACCCGTCGCCAAAGCCGTCGATCTACGTCGCCAGCTTGGCCGACTACAACAACGGACGACTCCACGGCACCTGGCTCAACACCGCCCGCGACCCCGACGACATCTACGCCGACATCGCGACCATGCTCGCCACCTCACAGGAGCCCGACGCCGAAGAATGGGCCATCCACGACTACGACCAATTCGGACAGTGCCAGATCGGCGAATACGACCGCATCGAGCACGTCGCCGCACTCGCGCGTGGCATCGCTGAGCACGGCTACGCCTACGCGGCGTGGCGCCACACACGTGACGACGACAGCGACCCAGACGACGCCTTCCAGGAGGCCTACCTCGGACACTACGCATCCATCACCGACTACGCCGAACAATTCGCTGACGACCTCGGCTACACCCAGGAACTGGAAAAGCTGCCCGAGTACGTACAGCAATACACCCACATTGACTACGCGGCCATCGCCCGCGACCTCGAAGCCAGCGGCGACATTGCAAGCATCGACGACCCTGAGGGCGGAGTCTGGCTATTCAATGCCAACATATAACCCGCGCATAGCACCGCCTCGAAACTGCAAAGGTTCCGAAATATTCCGTTCCGAAATTGCGAACAATCTAGGCGTTATATTGCGCATTTCTATTGATTTTAATCAATGCCTCGTTATACAATGGGAAATAGAAGGGGAATTAATAGAAATGACGCCAGATCAAACGGTGAAACTCATCAACCTGCTGACGGGCAAGCGTAGCGAGTTGAAATTGAGCGTCAACGAAGTCGCTCGTCGTGCCGGAGTCGACACTGGAACTGTTTGGCGCATCGAGCAGGGCATGATCGCCAAACCGCGAGTCGAGAGTCTGATCGCCATCGCAAAAGTACTTGGTATCAGCCCGATGCAACTATTCACCACAGTCGGGTGGCTCACCGCCGACGACCTGCCGGACCTCGGCACGTACCTGAACGCCAAGTTTGCCGACCTACCGGAGTCCGCTGTCGAGGAGGCCGAGCACTACGTCGATGACTTGCGATCCAAACGAGCAGTCCGCACACGAGGCGACTACCGACTGTCCACCGCAAGCTGCCCGCAACGCAGCACTCACTGCCCACAATGTCCCTGCGCACCGAAGGAGTGCTGACCTATGACTCACGCGACCAACACCGATGGCGCCGGGAAGGCCGTGCTCTATTTGCGCGTGTCGAGCAAGAAGCAGATGGATACGGCCGTTGACATCGATCCGGATGGAAATTCCATCGCAACCCAGCGTGAGGTCAGCACGCGAAAGGCGGACAGCATCGGAGCGATCGTTGCACGCGAGTTCGTTGAGCCCGGCGTCTCGGCGTCAACAATCGAGAAGCGCCAAGTCTTTCAGGACATGCTCGCGTATCTGCGCGAGAATCCCGACGTTCGGTATGTCGTCGTATATGCGAGGTCTCGCGCATTCCGGAACTATATCGACGCCGCAATAACGAAACGCCTCCTGGACAAGCTCCACGTCAGACTCGTGTCTGCACGTGAAGATTTCGGTGATGGTGTCTATGCCGACGCCATGGAAGCCGTCACCGACATCTTCAACGAGGTGCAGAATCGCCTCAGCGGCGAAGACATTCGCATCAAGCTCCAGCACAAGGCGATCAACGGCGGCACCACAGGCAAAGCGCCGCTCGGCTACCAGAACGTCCGCGTCGAGCATGAAGGCCGACAGATCAACACCGTGCAGCTTGACCCCAAACGGGCACCGTTGGTGCGCAAAGCATTCGAACTGTATGCCACCGGGGAATACGGCCTTGAGCGGCTCGAAGCGACCATGGCTGATCTCGGGCTGACCACCCGGGCCACTCCGAAGCTCCCCGAACGCCCTGTCACATTCAAATGGCTGCACAGGATGCTCAGAGAGCAGTACTACCTGGGCTACGTGACCTACAAAGGTGAGATCTACCAGGGGCGGCACGAGCCGATCATTGACCAAGATCTGTTTGACCGTGTGCAGGACGTCATGAACCTACGAAGCAAAGGAGGGCAGCGCGACCGAGTCCTCCAGCACTACCTCAAAGGCACACTGTTCTGCGCCCGATGCGAAGAGCGCGGACAGGTATCCCGGCTCATCTTCACAGAGGCCCGGGGTCGCTCAGGTCGGCGGTACGCCTACTTCTTGTGTCGAGGACGTCAGGACGGCGTCTGCGACCTCCCGCACCTTCCCGCCGAAGGAGTCGAGCAGGCGATCGTAGATCACTACTTCGCGATGACACTTCCGCCGCACTTTGTTACTCGCGTTCGAGAAGTACTCGCGGACGCCATGGCCGACGAGCAACGCAGCGTGACCGAACTCCACGCATCCCTGAAACGCAGACTCAAAGAACTCGAAGCCAAGGAAGACCGACTCATCGACGTCCTCGCTGACGAAGCCCTTCCGCAGGCCAAGGTCAGGGCCAAACTCCGCAAGATCCAGGCTGACCGCGCATCAGCCGAGGCAGGACTGGCCAACACATCGGCTGAGATTGCCGCCGGAGCCGGAGTGCTGATCGAAGCCCTCGAACTCGTGTCCAACCCAGCCGTCTACTACCGCGACGGGAACGACACCATACGGCGAAACCTCAACCAGGCGTTTTACCAGCACTTTTACGTCGATGAGCATGGGGTGCAGGGCAGCCGTCACAATCCGCCGTTCGACGACTTCTATGCTGCGCACCAGCTCACGCGGAAGGCGAGACCGACCACTGTGATGGCTGGCTACACGGAGCCAGATACGCACCGAGACCCCCTTGCGGAGGCCTCGGTGGCTGTAGGTGACGACTCGTCTTCTTCTGATCTGGCTCTATCCCTCGCCGACATCCTTTTGGGCACCGGTTCGAGTAAGAACACTTTGGTGGAGCTAAGGGGAATCGAACCCCTGACCTACTCGATGCGTCGGCTGGTACGCCTGGGTCCTAGCGGTCCATGCCGTTGCCCTAGGTGCAGGTGAGAGACTTCGCCTGTCCGTCTGCTCTCTATTGAGGCGCATCATTCCAGTTATTTACCGTGGGTAAACCGTGGGTGATGACGGTCAGTCCAGATGCTCCAGTTCCTCGGCCGCGAAAACTCCCCTGTCGCCGTCGTCGAGGTCGACCGCGATGAGCGGTCGGAGCTCGCCCGCCACCTTGCCCCATCGGTCAGTGCCGAGAATGTGGACGCGGTCGCCCCGAACGAATCTCACGCCGCCGGCAGCGCCCAGCGCCACGTTCCCGGCGTACCTTGTTCGCGCAGTTCAAGTTCGCGGGAGCCCGCAGGAAGAGCGAACAGGATGCTTCCACGGCCTTTTTGGCCAACACTGAGAGGCCGATAGAAAGGTCCGGGATCGAAGTCGCCACACCCAATGGCGACATCGGCCTTCGTGCCGTATCCGTCCGCGTCGATCGCGTACCAGTTGTCCGAGGAGATGACGAACCCCGGAGGCAAGGTTGCGTTGGGCGCCGGGGTTGAATGGTAGGCCTGCGCATCGATGGCCAGTCGGTAGATCTCGGAACCCGCAGGCGGAGGCGCGCTGTCTGAGCAGTTGGCCGAAGGCACCCTGTCGAGTGCAGTGACAGTGAAGGCGAGTGAACAGCTTTCGTCGGAGGCGTCAGCACAGTTCCATCCGGCCGACTGCCCGACCGCCTTGTTGAGGACGTCCGCGGTCTCTGTCGCGGTCGATGCCGATGTGGCCGATGAGCTGTGTCGGCCGGCGGTGGTACTCGAATCTGAACTGGTCCCGCAACCGGCTGCACAACCGATGGCCAGGAGTACAACGATTGCGCCGATTGCCTTCTTCACACGTCATGTTCTATCCCACCTATGGGTGCTGACGCGACGTGAATCCCCGAGTTTCCGTCAATCGATTGCGTGTCACACCCCAGATCTACGCTCACCCCGTGATCGACCGCGCTCTCCTCTCCGCTGCCGCCCGCGATATCCGCGATCTGATGCGCCAGCGTCAGGCCATCGAGCAGGCCGCGATGCTCGAGAGTGATCCGTCGGCGTGGGCGCGACCGGACCCCGAGCTGGAAGCGCTGGCTGTGGAGATCGACGAGGTGATGTACGGGCGTCGGCGGGAGATGCCGGGGCTGGTGAAGCGGATCGCCGAGGTGTTGGGGGACGACTGGGAACCGAATGGCTGATCGCTACACCTTGTCATCATGATGATGACGGTGTAATGTCATCACCATGATGACACACACCCCCGAGGACATGCCTCGCGACTACAGCGAGCACGCCGCATTCACCGCAGCCCTGTACGCGTCCGGCGGCAGCGCCAGCGGCTACGAGGTCTACGCCGCGCTGCAAGATGCCGTCGAGAAGTACGGCATCCTGCCTGACCAGCCGACGGCGGCAGAGGCACTGGCGATCGACACCCATGGACGCTGGGACGCGGCGGGGCGCCCGGTCTTGGAAGATCGCGACCTCTACGACGCACTCTGGGCCTACCAGGACGCGCTCGACGCAGGAGCCGGCGCCTCCCTTCGCTCCGCGCTACAGGCCCTGTCCGACCTCGCAGCCGAGGGGCGCTACTTCTCACTCGGCCGGCGACACGATCAGCTCCTCGCCGCTCTGGCGACGTCGGAAAGGCTGAATCAGGCCAGCGACCAGATCCTTTTGCAGGCCGTGCAGTCGGCACGGGATGCGGGAATGAGCTGGGACTACATCGGTGATGCGCTCGGTATCGCACGTCAGAATGCGTACCGGCGATTTGCGCACCGGGTCACCACGCCAGTGACGACGAAGCGGTCTCGCTGAGGGAGCAAAAACGAAGCCGCCCCCGATCCGTGTGGATCGGGGGCGGCTTAGTGGTTGTCCAGGCTCAGAGCGGGTGTCGCATCATGACTCTCTGCGATTGGGCTCCCAGTGTTTCTTGATCTGTGGCCGGTCGGTGACGGAGGAGCTGGCCTCTGGTCCCGGTTGGCGTCAGTGTATGTTCCTGAACCTCACCCGCTCTGAACTTGTGCCTTTACTGTAGCACTCAATTATGTTGTTGCACAATAGTTTTCCGATTTTGCCGCGCATTCCGTCTTCGGGAGCATCTCGGCAATCCGATGCAGCGGGTCGAGCCGATCAGGGACGACATTGGCGACATGTAGTGCGACGGCGAGGATTCCGGCCCTAGCGAGCACCGGGTGTGCCTTCGTCCATCGGTCGGCCTCCTCGGAGAGCGTCTGCCCGCGATGGCATGCGAGGTCATAGGCGACCACGAACGCCGCGATCAGCGCCCACGCCCGTTCGGGCGGCAGATGCTTCACAGCGACTTCACCCAGTCGGCCAGCTCCCGTTGGCGCGCACCATGATAAGCCGCCACATGCTCGGTGCCATTGAGGTACCCAGTGGCGCCGGCGATCGCCGCACCCCACCGCCTCCACTGGTCCACAGGGCTGATGAACAGGTACTTCCCCAGCACCTGCCAGCGCCCGAATCGGAGGTCGTCGAGCATGTCCCAGGTCCAGCCGGGGAAGTTCTGCGCGGAGAAGGACTCCGAGAAGTCAGCGACGTCGCGGATCGGCGAGTCGGCCGGACATTGGCAGATGATGTCGAGCGGGTTCCACACCCAGTGCTTGGGCACGCTGATGGGCTCAGGGTCGGCGCCGGTCACCCCGTAGTTGGGGCCGATCCCCTTCGGCATCGCTGGGTCGGCGATGAATCCCACACCCTGCAGGTTGTGGTGGCCGTGCGCCGCGGTCATGTGGGCGAGCTGGGCACCCCCGGAGTATCCGAAGAGGGCGGCGGGCCCTCGATCGAGTTCGGCGAGCGCCAGGGCCACGCCTTGCTGGAGGGCGTGGAGGTAGTCGTCGCCGGTGAGGCCTGCACGTCCCACGGGGCCGTATTGAGCCGACCAGGGCAGCTCGACTGTCTCGATCCCGGGGATGAGATCGGTGACCCCCTCGAGCATTGTGTCGTGGCCGGTGGGGTCTTCGCCGATCCCACGGCAGCGGATGACCTTGGTGATCTGCATTGTCATTCTCCGATCTCGTCGATCTGGTTGCGGAGGTCGTCGTCCATCAATGGCAGGGTGATTCCCGCATTGCGTGCCGCATCTCGGCAGTCGTCGAGGTGGTCGTCCAGCCGCCGAATCACTCTCTTGAGGAACACGATTCGTTGCAGGCGACGCTCCGACTCCTGTTGGACGGGCTCGATGAGGTTGCGGGTGGTGGCGGCCACGATCGACTCGTCATGGACTCGTCGATGCCCACGGTCCATCCACTGCTTGACCAGCGCCGCGATCCACGACAGCAGGCCCGCGCCGGAGAGTGCTGTGAAGATCGCGATTACCTGCGTGATCACTCGTCACCGTCTCTCACCTGCCGTAGTTTTTTCAGATCAGACCGGATCTGCCGGATACGAATTGCACAGGCGGCGGCCAGGAGTGCCCCAACCACACCGCCGTGGATACCGCCGTGTCCGGCATCGAATGCCGCAGCAGAGTAGGCCAGTTGAGCCATCGCGCACACGAACAGCGCCCACGCCTCGGAAGTCGCACGCCGATGAGAGATCGTGGGACAGTCCGAGGTACGCCACGTCGCCACCACGCCGATGAGGCCGCCGATCCCGTAGATGGCATAGAAGACGTCGTTGCCCATACGGAAGTACTGCGGCCACGACGCGGCGAGAGCGTTGGACACATCCACCTCGGTACACAGGCTGATCAGGCCCAGTAGGACGCCTGCCCAGAAGACGGCCTTCTCGAACGGGGCAGCGCCCCGGACGCCGACCCACACAAGGGGTGCGGGCTCGTCAGCGGACATCATCCACCCCGGCTGCGACCCACACGACCCAGCAGGCCAGCCAGAGATACACCACGATCCCGGTGAGGCCGGCGATCGGCGAGGCGATGGCCGCGCCGATCCCGGCGAGGGCGAAGAGCAGGAAGCTCACTGCGGCGAGGCGTAGCGCCCACTTCAGCGCCCTGGGCCACTTCAGGCTGGCGATGGCTACCGCAAACGCCCCGGCGAAGAACAGCAGCCCCCACACGTCGGAGCCGCCGAGGTCGTGGACGAACTTGTATGACGGGCCCGAGACTCGCTGCTGGCCACCAAGGATCAGCACAGCCGCCAATCCGAGGAGGAGCACGGAAAGCCACCGGGCCGACTCGTGTGCGAGTAGCTTCGCCTGAGCCGTCACAACCCGAGTGCCTTGCGGAGGTCGGCCACCGGTAGCGCGGACATCACCTTCTCGGCGTCGGCGACGGCCACGTTGGCGATCGGGGTGACCTTGGTGGCGACAGCGCTGGCCTCCGATGCGGCTGCCAACGCCTCGTTGGCGATGGGGGTATCCGTGAACTTCGCAATGCCCGCGAGACCTGCCCGCGCCGCGTGCACGGCCTGCTCGACCTTCGGTATCTCGGCGGTCACCTCGGTGACGGCAGGGACGGTTTTCCCGAGCGCTGGCGCATAGCGCTCGACGTCACCGATCAGCCCGTCTGCGCCGGAGAGGATCGCGGTCGCTCCTTCGCTGTCGACCTTCTGCCGATATGCCTGCCCCGCTGTGAGTGCGGGCTCCAGGTCCTCACGAACGAACAGGGCGCCGTCGTGCACCACTGCGGTGACGTTGCCGGTCTTGGCGTCTTTCAGCACCTTCTCCGCATCGGCCCTGATGCGGTCGAAGTTGGGCACCAGGTAGGTGACGACGGGGATCGCGATCAGCAGGATGATGCCGATGGGCACACCAACCTTCGTCGGAAGGTATGGCTGTGCGACGGTCAAGATGAACACAAGCCCCGAGGCGACCGACAGTGCCCCGGACCAGATTGCCTTGTTGTACTTCACGATGCGCTCCCGTAGGTGAGGCCGAGGTGCTTGCAGCACGCAATGGCGCGGGCGTTTCCCGCTGCTGCGGCGGCGGTGAGGCGAGAGATGGAATCGGGGTCGCCGAATGCGGCGCCGGCCTCGACGTACATGGCATCCGAGCGGGCGTCGGTCGCCCGGATCAGAGCTTCGACGTCGAACTTGGTGGTGTTGCCGTTGGCGTAGGGGCTCCACGACAACTGCGTGTTGCCCGCGAGGAGTGCGGCGCGCTCGATCGAGACGCGGCCCCAGTCGGACTGGTCGGCGTTGTACTGGGCGGCGAGCTGACGCGGGGTCTTGCCCCACGTGCTCTGTGCGTCTCCCAATTGGGAGGCGTTGGCGACGGGATCGGACATCGGGATTCCTTTCAGGGGTCTCAGTTGGGCGTTGTTGGCGAGTAGTCGGGCGACGTGCTCGGTGGCGTCGGTGCGGCGCCGTTGCTGCGCGAGCCATTCGGCCGCGGCGCTCTCGGTGGTCACGAGGGTCCGAGTTGCCCCATGTAGGTGGCGAATTGGGCGTACTGCGCGTCGGTCATGCCTCCGGGGTTCGTCGGGCCGACACCGCAGAGCGACGCGAACTGCTGCGGGGTGAGGTTGTCGGCACTGTTCATGTCGCAGTTCCCGAATGGTGCCGTTCCTTCGGGAAGTCCACCGCCGTAACCGCTTCCGTCGGTGTACTGGTGGGCGATCTGGTACGGCAGGCCAGGATTGGCGCCGTACCCGGCCGCGATCAGGCCGCCGATCTGTGGGAGCCGAGTCGAGTATTCCGCCCACATCTCATGAAAGTCGCCGGAGTTCGCGTAGACGATGACCCGCTTGAGGTTCCCGGCGTAGGCGGCCATGGCGTCGACCGTCGCGTCTACGGCTCCGGTCTCGTCGCCGGCCGGGTTGCCGCCGCGCTCGAGGTCGATCATCAGGATGACCTTGGGGTGCAGGCCACCGCAGGAGTCGATCATCGACCGCATCGTGTTGACGGTGTCCTGCCAGTTCGTGCGCCAGTAGGCGTAGACGATTCCGCACGCGAGACGACCGCTGTTGAGAGCGTCGCACATCCAGAGATAGTTGGCGGCGAAGTGTCCGTCGCGGTATGTGCCATCGTTCGCGCGAATCGAGAGGATCTGGTACGGGTACGAGTCGTTCACGACGTTCTGGAACTCCGAAACGTCGGCGAAGAGAGACATGGTCGCCCTTTCAGTTGACGATGATGGGATCGGCGTCGATGACGCCGCCTGCGGGTAGGCGGATGGGGAACTGACCGATCGGGACCGGCTCGCCGACGGGCTCGTGGTCGCCAGGGCCACGGAAGTAGGCGAAGTGTGTCCACTCTCCTGCGGGGGCGGCGATCCGGGCGCGTCCGGTGACGAGTACGCCTGTGGTCCAGGTGATCTGGGATCGCCGATAGTCGGGGTGGTGGGTGGGCTCTCCGAGGGTTCCGTCGGCGCAGCGTCCGATGACGCCAATGAAGGTGGGCCACACGGTGATAGCGAGACGGCCGTCGCCGTGGACGGGGGCGGTCATGACTGTGTGTAGGTCGGTGTCAGAACGATTTGCCCGGGAGCTGACAGGACTGTTGAGGTGATGGCGACGTTGTCGATCATGTTGTTGCCCGACGCTCCCGAGCACATGATGGCGTAGGTGTAGGTGCCAGCCTGGGCGTTGACGGTGACGGCACTCCCGTTCATCACCCCGCCCGATCCGGCCGACCAGGTGGTGGCGACGCGGGCGTACGAGCCGCCGGATGCCTCGTTGGCGGGCGTAGCCGTGGCTCCCGGACTGCCGGTTGCGAGGCCGAAATACGGTCCGAGAGTGGCGTAGTACGCGGCGAGTGTTTGCTTGGTGCTGGTGACTGCGACCATGTGGGTCTCCTTTAGGTTTGTCGCGCGACGAGCCAGGATGCGCCTGGTGCGCCGTTGAATCCGGGGCTGCCGCTACCGAAGTAGCCGCCCGCGCCGCCGCCACCACCACCGCCGGGCGACTTTCCAGCCGAGCCGGACGAGCCGGAGGTTGCGGTGCCGCCCCCGGTGTAGGTGACGCCGTTGTAGGTCTCGTTCCCCGGCGATGCGCCGGGTTGTCCGGTGCCGCCGCCGTAGGGTGCACCCGCTCCGGCTGCTGCGGTGACGGTGTGACTGGTGCCTGACGGGTCGGTGTAGGTGAGGGTGGTGGCGGTGCCGGTGTTGCCGCTTGTGCCTTTGGCGCCGCCGGTGCCGCCGGTGCCGACGGTGACGGTCAGTGTGGTTGCGTTCCAAGGGATGTCGACACCTCGGGTGAGGGTGACCGCGGTCCAGGATCCGGCCGACCCGCCGTTGCCGGTGGCACCGAATCCGGTGTCGCCTCCGGATCCGCCACCGCCTGAGCCGACCATGATGACGTCGATGTAGCGGCACCACCAGGGAATGGTGTACGTCGAGGTGCCTGCGGTGGCGTAGGTGGTGGTGGTCGCGGACTTCGCTGGGAATGCTGCGCCGACGGCGAGCGCTCCAGCACCGGCGAGGGCCACCGTGGCGGGCACTCTGGCGTAGGCGCCCACCGACAATGCGCCGCTACCGGCGAGGGCGGCAGTGACGTACTGGTACCAGCGTTGAGCGGCGACGGCGAGCACACCCGCGCCGATGAGTTGCGCATCGGCAGGCACGCGGGCGTAGGCGGTGGCGGTGAGCGCTCCGACTCCGGCGAACTGCGCGGCGGCCGGGGTGATGGCGTACGCCGCGACCGAGAGCTGTCCTGCTCCTGCGAGATTGACGGCGGCTGGCACGCGAACGTACGCGCTGACCGATAGCTGGCCCGATCCGGAGAGCAGAGCCGCGACGACGGGCTCGTACCACCAGCCGACGCGCGGCGCGGTCACAGTCGGCGGTCCGGGCGGTGACCATCCGTTGAGCGGTTGGGACTGGTCGGACGGACCCGACGGTGACCAGCCGGTCACGAGACAACGCTGACTGCCGCCCAGGGGATCATTCGATCTGCGCCCGTGAGGCTGGAGAGGCTGACGGTCTGAGGCAGTGTGCTGAGTCCGGTCTGGGTGTAGTACGCGTGTTGCAGCACAACGTCAGCCCGTGGAACTCCGTTATTCGGGGCGGCAGCGTAGCTGCGAGCTGTCTGGGCCAATCCGGGCGCCTGCTGGAGGTGAGCGACGAACAGGATCTCAGCTGGCACGACGTTGATTCCGAAGGAGGAAATGTCGATACTCTGCTCGCCAAGGGATGACATCATGGCGGACTTCAGGTTTCCGTTGCTCGTCACCTTGGTGAGGGTGCCCCCGGAGTAGACGTACACGTCGAGGAACCATGCGTCGATGGAGAAGAGTGCACCGTCCGCTCCAGTGATGAATCGCAGCTTTCCCAGCGTGCCCTTCCGGTCCGAGACAATGGGGGTGAAGTAGGCGGTGCCCGTGCCCGGTGATCCGAACTTGTCCACCTGTGGAGGGAACGTTGGCAGCCCCGACGACGAACAGACCAGGGGGCATCCGCTCGGTATCTGCGTTGACCATCCAATGACCGACTGACGCGGGACCGTGGCCATATCCGTCAGATTCGACACGTAAGCGGGCGTCGCATACCCGGTGGCGAGACCGGCAACGGCAGCTTGGACCTCCGAGGTCGCATAGCCAGACCCGGATGCGTTGGTCGCTCCGTTGATAATGCCGTCGACCACGGCTTGCGCGTTGGCGGTCGTTGTTGACTGCCACCCGGTCAGCGAAGCCGCGAAGTTCTGCACATTGGTGACCGCAGTGCTGATTGCGGTCACGGCTTCGCCTTCTAGCGTCTGCCCGATCTGGTTGAACGTCGAATTGATTGTGGACAGCGCGTTCTCGAGGTCGGTGATCAGCGATTGGTCGATCGTCTGCGTCTTTGTCAGCGACAGGTCATCCCACCACACTTGCCCCGCAGTGACATTCGCGGTCACCACGAGCTGGACGCGGACCTGATCAGCACCCGAGGGCACCGTGTAGGTGCCGGTGATCTCCTGCCACGACCCGGCCGCTGACGGGGACACAACGCTGCCGATCGTCTGATGCGACAACTGATTACCGTCGAGGTAGGAGATGACGTTCAGCGAGAACGCCGAACCTGAGGCGGTGACCCCGGACCACTTCAGCCACCCGGCGACCGAAAGAGACTGGCCCGCACTGACCGCCACCACATTCGACACGAGGGTCTGCTGCACTCCAGTGCCGGTGGTCGTCACCGACCCGTCGGTGTGCCCCGAGGGTGCGGTGTTGCTGTGAGTGGTGGTGCCATCCCACGTCCACCCCGAGCCCTCCGGCGCCATCGACACCGAATCGACAAAGCTGCCATTGGTCAGCAGATTCGGAGTCCCGACCGCGCCGATCGCCGACGCCGACACCTGCGCGATCCGCGACGGGTCGATGATGCCGTCGAGGCCGGTAATGAAGGCCGCCAGATCGGCCGCCGTCGACTGCCCGCCGAGGACATCACCAATCAGCGTGCCGAGCTGACCAAGAGCATTCTCCGCGTTCTGCAGCGCGTTCTGCGCGGCACTCAGCGCGTTGGTCGCGGTCGTGTTCGCGGTGTTCGCCGTCGTGGACGCATTGTTGGCGGTTGACTGCGCCGACGTCGCCGTGGTCTGTGCCGAGTTCGCGGCCGCCAACGCATTCGAGGCAGCTTGCTCCTGCTCCTGGCCCCACTGCCGCAGGAGTGCAAGCGGATCCAGGCCGTCAATGTCCGCGGCGTTCGCGATGTTGATCGCGATGTTGCCCACGATCCCGAGGAAGAACGCCTTCCAGATCGCCGGGAGCATGTCGATGACGTTGGAGGTCTCCGACGGCAGCATGTCCGATGGCCACGACGTCTTGACGACCCCATTGAGGATCGAGCTGGGCTCGGTCATGCGAGCGGCACCACTTCGATCTCAAACGAGGCGTGCGCAACCGACACTGACCACTGATCGGTGGTCGATGCTGTTTGCAGCGCAACGAAATACAGGGTTGCGGTCGCTCCCGCCGCCACCTCTGCGTAGGCCGACGAGCCGGAGATCGACGAGCCGAACGCGGGAAGGCAGGAGACCGTCTGCGTGAGTGCTCCGGTGACACCTTGGCCGTATCCGACCTGCGTGCCCGAGGTCCCGTTGAGGTACACCGCGAGATCCAGGTGGGTGTTCACCGTGCCGGTCAACTGTGCCTGCGCGGTCACGCGGGGACGCCACGCGAACGGCTGCGCGGGGATGCCCAGAGAGGCGATGGTTACCGTCGACGAGCCCGTCCCTGTCCCAGCGGTGAAGCTCTGGCATGAGTACAGGGCAGGCACCCAGATCGCCTGGATCTTCCACTTCTCGTCGGCTCCCGAGTAGATCAGCGCGGCGCCGTCCGACGGCGTGCCCTCCACATCCGAGGCTGTGCTCACCGTCGCCGTTGGCCCGGTGGCTCCCGTCTGCCCTGTGGGCACACCGATGGTCACCGTGTACGCCGACGGCTGCCCTGCGCCACCTGGAGAGGTCTGCGTCTGCGAGATCGTCGGCGGGTTACCCGGATTCACCGGCGTAGCCTGGAAGTTCAGCTCCGGAGGTTGCCCGGGCTGTCCATCCACCAAGGCCGGGAGATTCGCCACGCCACCGGCCGGGGTGAAGACGCCCGTCGCCACACCCGTCGACTGATAGTCGGTGGTGTTGCTCATCATGATGTTGCCCGACCACGACAAGGCGTCCGTGGACTGCACCACAATGGACGTATTCTGCGGCATCCCAGAGTCATTGACCGTCAGCGTGTAGCCCGTGGGGACGGTGACCACCCACGGACCACTGCCCGTCACCGTGGTGCCGGGGACGATCGCCGCCAGCGCCGACTGGAAGTTCGCGGCCGACACGTCGTAGGCCAACGCCGCCGTTGACATGGTAGTGCCGGTGAAGCCAGCGGTGAACGTGCCCGAAGACGGATTACCGAACGGGAGAACGTAAAACGTTGCGGTCAAGGAAGTCTCCTAATTCTGCGAGAGCATCGCGATCTGGAGATCGGTCTGCAGACCGGCCAACTTGCGCTGCATGATCTCGGCGGGGTCCTGGCGGGAAGAGTTGTCACCGATCTGCGCCGTCACCTGCACCCGGTTGTCCCGGTCGTCGGTGAGGGTGATCTGCATGACGTAGTCGGTGTAGAGCGCGTTCATGAACTTCCACGTGGCCAGCGCACCGAGGAACAGATCGACGCCGAGGACGTATGGAAATCCGTTGTCGAAGATGAGTTCTGCGCTCTTGTAGCCGCGCGTCTCCCACATCGCTCCTTCGAGGGCGAACTCCTCGTTGAGGGTGTAGGCGGTCGATCCCGTGGAGCAGAAGTACTCCGGCTTGCCGTACGGCCCCATCTCTGACCGGCGCTGCTCGTTCTCGATGAGCTGATACGCCAAAAGCACGTCGTCGAGCACCCCGTCGAGCAGGGTGTTGGGGATTCCCTCAAGACCCACGACCGTCAGCGCCGATCCGAGCAGGAACTCGACGGTGGCGTTGATGATGTTGTTGACCCAGTCGGGTGACTTCCCGCCGCCGACGATCTGCCATGCCAGCGGGGCATGAGCGGGAGCGTGGAACTCCTTGACACCGCTGCGAAGTGGGTTGTCGCAGTCGAAGAACACCCACGGCTTGACGAAGTTCACGCCCAAAGCGGGAGCGATGTTCACCCCCTCCGGCGCATATTCGCCTTCGGCGTTGAGGAACGGGGTAAGGATGTCGCCGAGCATCGAGTGCTCGAGGTCCACGGCATCCTCGACGAGGCCGTCGACCATCGTGCCCGTCGGTCCGGTGATGCCCGAACGGTCCTTCACGTCGAACACCACAGTCGGCTGAGTGAGGGTGAACCAGTCGGTGGGCTGTGCATCTCCCGGCATCCACACATCCGCCGTGGAGACGAGCCCATTGTCCTTGCACACCTGCTGGATCAACGTGGCAGCCGTGTCCATCTTGGCCGAGAACGCCACCCACTTCGACGTGTCGAACAGCGGGTCGGTGGGCACCACCGCGCATGGGGTGAGAAGTCCTTCTTTCTCCAGCATCGACCCGAACCATGCGGCGGGATCGGTGATGTTGTTGGCCATCTCCCACAGACCGGTTTGCAGGCGGATGCACTGTTCCCCGACCATGGCTTTCAGGCATGAGATCGCGGGCCCGATGTAGATGGCTTCCTTGGGCTCCTGCAGCCAGATCGGGGCGGCGAAGTTGGGCCACACCAGGATTCGGTTGTACCAGTCCCAGTCGCCCTTGACCTGGATCGTCCACTTCAGTTCACCCTCGGAGAAGTCCGGGGAGCAGGTGTCGACCTGCCCGGTGAACCGCATCGACCCTGAGGTGATGAAGATCGGGACCACGGTCTTGTCGCAGTTGTACGCGAACGGCCCCAACGGATCTGACCCCTTCAGGGTGACCGTGGCGGTGTCGACGTCGTTGACCACCCACGTGGCTGTGGTGGAAATGTAGTCCGACGCCTCCCCGGCGTACTCGTACATATTGGTGAGCATCTGGACGAGGACCTGACCCTGGCCGGGATTGGTCAAAGGCGATGTGTCCCACACCTGCTGGGCCGCATTCATGGCAGCATCGGGCCGCCCGTACAGAGCTGCGGTGAGCTGTGTCGGGTCCGGTTTGACGGCGTACACCGCTACTCAGGCCACTTCCGGTGTGGGGTGAGCGCACCGATCACCTGAGTGTGCGCAGTGCCGCCGGTGACAGAGATCGGCATCGACCAGGTCGTGGGCTTGGTAGGGGTAGCAGGCACCGGTGTCGAAAAGCGACCGTTGAGAAGCGAATACAAGTTCCCCTGCGGCGGGACGATTCCGAACCAAGACTCGAATGTCTGCAACAGCGGCGGCACGTTGTTGTTGGTGGCCAGGTCGATGATGTTCTCCAGCCAGGTTTGCCAATGCGACATCTGCGCAGTGGTCGGCCGATTCGGTGTCAGGTCCAGCACCCCGCGGACACCGGGCTTCGTCGTGACCAGCACGATCTGTCCGGACTCGATCGGCCCAAACGTCACCTCACCGCCCGGATCGTGGAAGGTGACAGTTCCCGGACCGTAGACCAGATACCGCGCCCACTCGTCCTGATCACCGAGGTTGGTCATGCAGGAGAAACCGCCCGACTGGCCCACAGGAGCCGATACTGAGTCGTAGGACTGGAAGAACGCCTGGTCGATGTGTAGCGGCACCGCCATGGTCGAATGCCCCACCAGCGCAGGCGATGTCTTCCACGTGGCGTCGATCTGCTTCCCCAATCGCGCGGGCAGCCACCAGTCCCCCATCTCCGGGCTGAACCAGTTGAGCTTCCCCGGATACTTCGGATCCAGACCGGAGATGAGACGCCGGGTGATGTCTCGGTACGACGACGGCGAGTTCGCGAACACCTCCAGATCGACGGTGATCTCGGCAGGGTCGTAGACCGCACCCATCCACGTGTCACCGTCCTGCAGTGCCCCCTGCTGGGTCAGCATCTTGATTGACGCCATCAACCCCTCGATGGAGGACATGTTGACGCCCTCCAGCGGAGGGATCGGCGCCAATCCGCCAGAGAGCGGCCAGATGTCACCGTTGCGGTCGATCCATGTGATGATCGGATCAGCACCACTAAGGAGAGAGTTGATCCCGAATTGCGTGAGCTGAGGGATCATCGCGTACCACTCCCGACCTTGGAGTTGATCTTGCGGTAGATGTCGTTGGCGACCTTGTCGCCCGAACCGCCGTGGACGTGCTGCTCACCAATGTTGACGCTCACCCCTCCGCGAGAATCGGTGGAACGCTTCGACACCGCGGGAGATGCTGCTTGACCGGCGGTGTTCGCCGTGGCGAAGTGCGCCTGCCCCAGAGCGGTGGCGATCTTCCCGGGCCACGTGTCCGTGGGGTCGGTGAGTCCGAACGTCTCGAGCAGACCGTCGGCGAGGTCGCCGCCGATGTTGCCGGCGTACTGGATCGCTCCGTTGGTGATCGTGGTGGCGGCATTCGCCCCCACCAGGCCCGCGAGAGCACCGGCAGGTCCGCCCGCTGCACCGGCGGCCGAGGTGACCGCGCCCATCGCGGCGCCGGCCAACCCGCCGCCGACACCGAGGCCGCTGGACTGGTAGTTGGCAGCACCGGAGGTGTCCGACGACGCCGAGTAGTCCGGAGTTGTCGAGTCACTGCCCGCGGTGTTGGTGGTGTCCGAGTTTGCCGACGAGTCGCCGGACGCACTCGGGGTAGCCCCGGTGGGGGCTGTGGGCGTCATGGGTCCGGTAGCTGCTGCGGCCGACTGCTTCTGTGCGAGCCGAGCCTTGTCCTTCGCCTCGGTGGCCTGAGCGTTGCGCAGGGTGTTCGCCGCCGAGATGGCCTGCTTCGAGTTCTGACCGTACTTCGAGATCGCCTCGTTGAGCTTCTGCTGGTCGATCGCGACACGCTTGACCTGGTTGTCGTAGGACTGCTGTGCAGCGGTCGCCGCTTGCGCCGACGTCGCCGCATGGTTGGTGATCGCCTCCTGCGCGCTGGTGACCGCAAGTTGCGCGGTCTGCGCCTGAGTCGAGTTCTTCCCGTACTTCGCGACGTCGTCGTTGTAGGTCTTCTGCGCCTTCGACAGTCGCTCGGTGGCCTTGGCGGTGGCATCCACTCCCGCGGTGGCGGCCGTCGTCGCCGCGGTGGTCGCCGCCGCAGACGACGTGGTGGAGTCGGTCGCCGCAGTGGTCGCAGAGGTGGCGTTCTGCTGCTGTGCCTGCTGCTGAGCAGCGAGCAGGCCCTTGCCGACCGGATTGCCCAGGGCCCAGTTCATCATCGTCGAGCCGAGGAACGATCCGAGGCCGTGGACGGTCCAGTTCGACGGATCGGTCATGTCGGTGAGCGCGCCGAAACCGCCCTGCGTCTGGCCGAAGTCGTTGGATGATCCACCCGACGAGCCGCCCGACGAGCCGCCAGAACTACCTCCCGAGGTGCCCCCCGACGTACCTCCGGCGCCAGTCGTCCCGATGCCCATCGGCGTGTTCGGGTCCTGCTGACTCTTCGCACCACGCAGCATCGACGCGGGGAAGTGCATTGCGTTCGTCCACTGCGGGTCGTTGGGCGATGTGCCAGTGCCGATGTGGAAGTTCTGCTCGGTACCGCCCGCCTCAGCGACCTGCCCGCCGGGGAGGACGACCTCGGAGTGCCCGTTGTTGAATCCGCCGGTACCGCCGTCCCACCACAGGACGGTGAGATCGTCGGCACCGCCCCGGCCGGGAAGGGCGCCGCGTGCGGAGAGCCACTGACCTTCGGAAGGTGTGGACATGCGGGAGCCGAACTCCGGCGCACCGAGGTAGTCGTTGACGATCATGCTCGTCGCGCCTGTGCAGTCCAGCGAACTCGCGCTGAATCCACCCATCCCGTAAGGGGTTCCGACGTGCGACTGAATTTCCTGCATCGGATCGACGACCCCGCCGCCGGCATAGTTGTGGCCGTCCGCCGCCTCGGCGTGGTTGCCGCCGTAACGGCCCTTGATGTAGTTGATCGCCGCCGCAATGTTCGCCACCGGGTCGTAGATGTCCGTGGAGGTACCCGGCTGGTGGTATGCCCGGAAAGTGGACCCAATTGTCTGCATCAAACCGCGAGAAGGGTCTCCGGCCTTTGCGTTCGAGTCAGTGAGGTTGATGGCGTGCGTGTTACCGCCAGATTCACGGGCGATGATCCGAAGGATGTCGGGTGTCCACGATGAATCCACACCGGTCAACTGCTCAGCTTGAGAGATCCACGCTCTTATCTGCTGATTGTTGGCGATGGACGCAGGAAGAGCCGCCGCAGCACCGGCATCGGGGTTGCGATTCACCCACCCGGCAACCCAATTCGCGATGTCGTCGACAGCCTTACCGGGCACCTTCGCGACGAGGGACCCGAACGAGGACAATCCCGACCCCTGCACGGGCACAAGGGCACTCTTGAGATAGTCCTTGATCACGCCGATCGGATTGGTGACGACTTTCGCCAGGAACTCCGCGGTGTCGACCGTCGCGTGGATGGCCCTCTTGCCGAGGTTCACGGCACCGCTGCCGACGCTCGATAGCGCGTGTCCGATGGAGCTGAGGACGCCCCCCGGAGCGAAGTGGTTCGGAGGGATGCCGTTGGCATTCTTCCGACCGCCGGAGAACAGGTGATTGATCGCCAGCAGGTTTCCGACGCCGCCGAACTGCGCCGGATCGACCGGTGCCTCACCCTTCGACACGACCGCCATGCCACCACCACGGATCGGCACGGGAACCGAGTCGATACCAGGCTCGTAACCGGGCCACGGAGAGCGGATGCCGAAGGCGCGTGCGGCTTCGGGGACCAGGATTCCCTGACCCGGAGACAGGACACCGCCGCCCGCGAACCCTGCGGCCGACTGAAGGCTGAAATTGATCTTATCCAGCTTCGGGGCACCGAACGCGCCAGCAATGTCATTCCACAGAGGAGCCAGCGCGTCGTTATATGCCGTGTTCACAATGAAATTCACCGGCGTGGCGACGATCGAAATGATCTTGTTCCACTCCAGCTTGAAGGCCTCAACCATGACCTTCACGCCGGTCTGCATATCGGTCCAGACCTGCCCGATCTTGTCGCCGACCGGCTTGATCACGTCGTCATAGAGCCAGTTCCACGCCTTGCCGATGCCGTCCCGGATCCCCGACTCCATATCGGAGAAGACCTGCGAGATGACCTTCCACCCATCCGACAGGGCATCGGTGATGTCGTGCCAGTGCTTCACCATCTGCTCGATCCCGACGATCACCAGACCGATCGGTCCGAGAGCGATGAGCAGCACGTCGTGCCACTTCTTGACGAAGTTCCAGGCCTTCTCGATCCATCCCACGACATCGCGGAACGCCTTGGTGAGGGCGTTACCGATCGCGTCGGCCGCCTTCTTCACCCAGTTCCAAACATCCTTGACGATGTCCCGGAAGGTCTGAGAGTGCTTGTAGGCCAGCACCACTCCGGCGACGAGGGCGGCGATTGCAATCACGATGAGCGCCAGCGGGTTGGCGTCCATGATGATATTGAAGGCCGCCTGGATGCCAGACCACACCTTCGTTGCGGCCGAAGCCAGTTTCGATCCGACCTCGAGGTCTTTGACGCCCTTTGCGGCCTTGGACGCGCCGCCGGCGAGCTTCTCGAACCCGCTCGCGATGTTGCTACCGGCGAGCTTCCCGAGGTCGGTGACCGCAGTTTTCGCCTTGCCGCCAAGCTCGGCGACCGCGGTACCCGCCTTCTTCGCCCCGGACACGCTGGCGGTGCCGAGATCCGACGCAACGTCGAGCGTCTTCGACCCGGCGGACTTCGCACCCTCCAGCACCTTGGAGCCGCCAGACTTCGCCGCGTCCAGGCCGGCCCGAGCCTTCCCCTTCACCGTGTCGAGGGCCTGACCGGCCTTCGCCTTCCCGGTCCAGTTCCAGTAGTCCCCCACAGCGCCCGGGACGTTCGCGACAGTGCGCGCGGCCCCAGCTACGCCGCGTCCTGCTGCCGAGACTCCTCTGCCGATGCCGCGCGCCGCACCCTTCACCATCGAGCCGCCGAGATGGTCGGCGCCGAAGAGATTCCCGGCCATGTTCAGGCCCTTGACGCCAGCTGCCGCCACCCCGAGAGCGCCGAGGGAGAGGATCGTCGACTGCAGGACCGTGGAGTGCTTCGACAGCCACGACGTCGCGTCTTTGAGGGCACCGAGGAACGAGTTGAGCGGTCCCTGAGTCGTCTCGCCGACCGAGATTAGGCTCGAGTTGATGCCCGACTTGATGTCCTTCACCTCTTGCGAGGTGGTGGCGTGCATTTGGGCGGTGTCCTTGACGTCGCCGTTCGCATCAGGTCGAGCTCCCGCGATGCGCCCCTGGATGGAACGGACGTCTTCGTAGTTCGTGCCGCCGAGCATGAGGGCCGTCTGGAGTGTCGGAGAGTCGCCCACGGCCTGCTTTACCAGGCCTGCGGCCGACGTGTCGTTCGTCCCCGTCTTGTTGATCAGATCAGAGAATCCCTGAGACTTCTGGTAGGACGAAAACCACTGCTGCAGTTGCTTGTCCTTGCCGAATGCGGACGCCTTCTTGCCTGACGCGAGATCGGCCTGGAGCGCGTCGGCTTGCTGCTGATCGGCAGAGCTGAGCCCGGAGTACATCGTTTGGGCACGTTGAGCGTCCACCTTCGAGGTGTTGTACGTCGACATGAGCACTTGGCCGCCGGGAAGCTGTGGCATGGCAGCAACCTTCTGCATGACCATGTCGAGGGTGCCGGCGAGTCCGTTGGTGCCCAAAGACTTCTGCAGCGAGTCGGCCTGCAGCCCGAGCATGCCCAGAGCAGTGGCCTGACCGCCGGAGACTGGACGCCCGAGAACCTGGATCGCGTGCTGGAGGTCCTGCGCGGCCTGCTCTGCCGAGATGCCATGCTTGGTGAACTCGTCCATGTCGGCCCACAGCTCGGTCTGCGAGATATGATATTGCCCTGCAACGCCTTCCACGGTTCCTAGCGACCGAGAGAACTCATCGAAGGTCGTCTTGCCGTTGGACACCGCGGTGACCATCTGCGACATGATCGTCGACGACTTCGACATCGGCTCGTTGAAGTTGATCATCGTCGTGGTCAGCGCATCGGTGACCTCGGACAGATCGGCGTTCTCGTTGGACGCACCCTGCGCTGCCGCCTTCAGGGCAGAGAGTTGCGCCTGAGGCGCGGAGAATGCCGGCCCCATCGACGCGGTCGCCTGCGTGATCTTGCGCATGCCAGTCGCAAGTTGATCCGAGGTGTAGCCGACGTCACCAGCCATGCCGAGGATGCCCTGCCGAACTGTTTCAAGGTTCTTCGGATCCAAACCTCCACCGGTGACGAGCAATTCGGTGGTGCGATTGAACTCGGCCGCCTGCTTGGTGCCATCTGCGAGCGCAGCTACCACGCCGACCATGCCGACGGTTGCGACGGTCTTCAGCGTGCCGTTGAGCGCCGTCATCCGCGCTGCGTGAGTGTCGGTGGCGGCGGCCGACTCCTCGGTGGTTCTCGCGAGCCTCGCCTGCGCCGCTTCGTAATCGGTGGTTGCCTTCGTGGCGAGTTCAGTCTGCGCCGAGGCGTCCCGCGTCGCCTGAGTGAGCTTGAGCTGGGCGGCCATCGCCTTACTCGACGTGTCGCCATACTTGGCCAGCACCTCGTTGAGACGCGCCTGCGCGATCTGTTGCTTTGAGATCGCATCCTCAGCCAGTTGCGACTGCCGGGACTGGCTCGTCATGGCGTCGGCAACGACCTTCTGTGCGGCGGCGACCTGCCTGGCCTGCTGCTCAGCCGCACGGGCGGCGGCGGGAGACCCCTTCATCCCCATGGCATCCGAGAGAGTCTGGCCAAACTTCTCGTAGCGCGCCTTCATCGCATCCATGGACGCCTGCACGCCGGCCATATCCCACCGGGGTAGGACGTCGACGAAGATCGAATCGAGAGCCACTGATCACCTCCCTTCGAGAGCGAGTTGGGCGTTACGCATCTGAGCCGTGACGTGGGCATTCCACGAGGACGCCTGTTGGCGGTTTGCCTCGTCGGCGATCCGTTGCTGCGGGGACTTCACGAGCGGCGGGGACCACTGCTGGCCGCCGAACATGCCTCGAAGATCGGCGCGAACGAGAAGCAGCTGGTTCACGGTGAAGGCCGACATGTATTCGGCCTCAGACCAATCGCCTTCGCGCATGGCCGTCTTGGTGGCGGAATCATCGGGGAGGTGGGTGACGATCACCACGAGTTCCCTCGATGAGAGCCGACCCCTGTACCAGTCCTCGATGGTGTACGGGGTCCGGAACAGGAGGTCGGCTTCAATCTCGTTGGGAAACTGCCTCAGGAGTCCGAGGGCGCGGGCGATTTTGGGTCCGCCTCACCCTTCTCGGCGTCCTCCTTGGCCTTCGCGATGTCGTTGAGCTCGTTGAAAACCCAGGCGACCATGTACGACTCGCCGCCGTCGGCCTTGAACTGCTCGTACTTCTCCACGCCGAAGATCGAGCGAGCGAGTCGAGCCGACGGGTTCGGGGCGGTCTTTCCGTCGATCGTGGGGTTCTCGGTGTTGGGCCTACCTGCACGCGGGACTTCGATGACTTCGCCGGTCATCTTCCCGTCCTTGTCGGTGACAGCCACCTTGCGCGGCGGGGTGTCATCAGGCCACGGGTCGAGATCCTTGTCCTGCCACATGGCGTTGATGCGCTCCAGGGCGTCATCGGGCATGACCTGCATGCCGTGGACTCGGTAGTCGCGACCGCCGACATTGATGTCGACGTACGGGGTGATGCCGAGCTTGTCGGCGATCTGCAGCTGCAGCTCTTCGAGCGTCATCCGCGTCGGAAGGCTCTTGAGCCGGATCGGCGACTTTTCCTCCACCACCTCGGCGTTGACGATCTCCGGGGCCGCGTGTGCTGGCTGTGTCATCGGTTGTTCCTTTCAGATCATCGGTTGGTAGGTCATCGGTTGTGGGTGGCCCCGAAGGGCCGGGGCGGCGCGGGTAACCGATGAGAAACCCCACGCCGCCCCGGTCTGTGATCAGCTCGTCGCGGTGATGCTGTTCGACGGCGCCGAGGTCGCGGCCGACCCGTTGGTGGTCGAGGTGGCCGTGACGGTGAAGGTGTAGGCCGAGCCGGTGGTCAGGCCCGACACGGTGAGCACCACGCTGTTGCTCGAGCTCGAGGTGACCGTGACGTTGCCGCTCGACACCGCGGTGGTGTTGCCACCGGTGGTCTCCTGCACCGTGTAGGTGTAGGCGCCCGATCCGGTCTGCGGCGGGGTGAACGTCAGGGTGGCCTTGTCGCCCGACTGCGCGGCGGCGACCGGCGTGCCCACGGCGCCGGTGGTGCCGCCGGAGTTGACCCAGCCCGGACCGCCACGCGAGAAGATGCGAGCCAGGCCGGAGAACGGGTCGATGTAGGAGACCGGATCGTAGGCCGACATCACCGGGTTCTTCGGATCCCACGACTGACCGGTGGCCTTGTCTCGCTTCGCCATCGCGTAGGTGACGGCCGAGTACTCCTCGACTCCAGCCTGCTGGTCGACGCCGATCACGATGATCTGGCGCGGGAACAGCGGCGTCACACCGGACTTGACGATGTTGTAGCCGATCGAGCCGTCCGCCGGCCGACCAGTCAGCGGGGTGTCGTTGTAGATGGCATCCACCGCGGCGGTGGCTTCCATGAACTCGACGGTCAGCGAATCCTGGTCGGTCTCGACGTCCGACCGGACCGGCATGCGCGTCTGCCACACATCGACCTCGGAGGTGGTGAACTTCGGGTTGAACTTGATGCCGTTGGACGAGCACGACCCCAGGTTGATGAACCCGAGGGTGGCCAGTCGGGCGAAGTCGATCGCGAGGCCGTCGGAGGTGAACGGCGTGAACGTCGGCAGCAGCGCGGTGGACGCGTTGCCGTAGTCGCGTGCGAACACAGATCCGAACTGCGCCTTGAAGATGCGGTTGTAGTTGGTGGTGTTGCCAGCGGCCCACAACACATCAGTCATGATGATTCCTTTCAGAGCACGCAGATGCGCGTGTCGAGTTGGTAGCGGCCGACGAACCGCTTGAGGTTCTCGTCGTCGTAGGGCATCCAGATGGGCCTCTGGATGACCTGGAATCGGTCGATGGACACGAGCTGCCCGTTGACCGATATGGGTGCCGACTTGATGTCGACCATGAGTGAATGTCCCTGCTGAGCAAGGTCATTGGCACTCGATCGGTTGTTGTGGAAAAAATCGACTTGCACGCTGGCATAGTCGGTGACCCCGTCGTTACCGGCCGCGATGCAGCGGATCAGCACGAAGGGGAGCCCTGCGGAGTTGTCCATCTCGGGACGGACATTGTTGGGACACAGAGGATTCAGGTAGGAACACACCAGATCCTCGGCGTCCGGGAAGGTCCAGACGAAGTTAGCCATTGGTGAAGTGGCTTCGGGTCTTCTCGGCGAACGCGTAGGTGGGCATCTTCGAAGACCCGTACTCGATCCAGTGCGCCTTGTAGTCTGTGGACTCCACGCGCCCCTTGATTGATCCATCCTTGCGACGGATGGTCTTTGCCCGGATGGAGCGCTCGTAATCCCCCGGCTCCTCGACGTACCCCGACTTCAGGGTGTGCTCCTTCTGGTGCTCGAACACTCCCTGGGTGAGGGATCGCCAGTACTCGGCGACTTCCTCGGTGCGCTTGAGTACCTCGGCGGTCACCATCGGACCGGCGAGCGCCTTCTCGAGTTCGGAGACGTTAAGCGCCACTGGTAGCCCTCGCTTTCCGGAGATACACCGTGGTGTGGTGCGGGATGCCGAGTCGGTTGGTCCACGGGCGCGGCTCACCGACGATCTGATAGATGTCGGTCGATCCGGTTGGGGTGTAGGTGCATTCGGTGGTGATTCCTGACGGCATCTGTGTCGCGGGGATCAGCAGTTTGGAGTCGTCGATGGTGAGATCCGTATTGGAGATGACCTCACTGGTGGACACCGGTTGCATCGACAGCCCCTGCACGGAAACGGTGGCGGGGTTGTTGATCGGCTGGAAGTGCTTGTCCAGCTGCGTCACAGCAGACGGCACCGAGAACGTCCCGGAGTCGTTGCCGTAGATCACGCCACACCCACGTCGGCGTACCGGTCGAGGATTTTCGTCACCCACGGCTCGAGATCGCCAGCGCGCTGTGGTGCGTAGCGGTCGGCAATCTCCCCCACCTTCTGCTCGATCGAGCCGAAGGGATTGTCGAGGTACTGGGTTGCGAGATGTGTGCACACCGCGGCGATGTCTGTGGGGACGGTGGTGTAGCCGTGGGAGTACACCACCTGCACCTGCCACCCGTAGTCGGGCAACAGTGGAGCGGGGGTTGTGGACCCCAGCTCCACCATGTAGTTCATCGCCGACATCGGCATCGTCACCCACCCGGTCTCGTCGGACGAGTAGGTGGATGGATCGCAGACCACCCATCCGGTATCGGTGAGGATGGACACGGATGTGATTGCGGTGACCGGGTATTGGGGCAGCTGAAAGCCGTCAGCCGATGCAGTGAGGGTCACGGTGTCGGAGGCGTTGGCCACGAACGACCGACCGGTGTAGCCGGTGATCATCGCTGAGGCCACACCGACTGCCGTCGACATCTGCGCAGGGGTGAACGCCGGAGCGGTGATCGTCGAAGGGGCGACGAGCATCGCATCCGACGCCGCGAACTGCGGGGTGGTCACTTACCCTGTGCCCCAGTGGTCTTGCTCGTGGACTTCGGCGCGGGTCGCTCGACGACCTTCTGCTCCACCTTCTCGGCGACGTCCTCGACGGTCTCTTCATCGGGGTCATCCGGGGTGAGTTCGTGCCGACCGGTGGGGATGGTCTTGCCGAACGGTCGCCGCAGGCTCATGTGCCACGGATCGATATCCGAGATCATGGAATCCCTTTCGCTGGTGAGAGAGTGGGACGCCGGGGCGCCACGCGGACGCCCCGGCGTTCAGATCACTCGCCGGACGGAGCCGCGACGGTGGAGGTGCCGGTGGCCAGCTGGATCAGCTGGAAGGCCGCGGGCTTGAACACCATCAGGCCGAGGCGTTCCTCGGCGCGCACGGTGACCATGCCGTCGACGAAGTTGGTGCCGTTCTGGTTGCTCATCTGCACCGAGATGGCTTCCTTGCGGGCCGCGGTGATCGTCTCGGGGTAGAAGCCACCGAGCAAGATCGACCCCTGCGGGATCGACGGGGTCTGCACGACGCGGGTATCCCACAGGGTGGTACCGCCGCCCTGTGCGTAGCCGTAGTTGGTGCCGAAGAACGAGCCGCCGAAGAACTGGCCGTTGTTGTCGGTCGCCTTGCGCATCAGCTCCCAGTCGAGGGGGTTGATGAGCACCGCGTTGGGTGCGATCCAGCTGTTGTACTTCACCTGCGTGATCGCCGACAGCAGGCCGAGGCCGATCTGCACGCCGGTCGGGTAGGCGCCCGCCGAGTTGGCGTAAGAGCCGGCGATGACGCGGCCGTACCGCAGACCAGTGAGGGCCTGCGACGTCACGCCCGCGGCGGGGGTGCCGACGGCCGGGAAGTTCACGGCGGCACCCGCGGTCACCGCCGTGGCGTCCTGAGTGAAGCCCGAGGCACGGTTCAGCAGGCCATTGACGCCCGGGTAGCCGTTGCCAGCGAGGAGCTGCACCTCTTCCTGGCGCTCGATGCCGGTGATGAGTTCGTTCTGCAGGAACGAGAACAGCTGCGGGGCATCCCGCACACCCTCGTCGGAGACCTCGGCGGCGTTGGTGATCTTGCCGACCTGCTCATCGACCCGGGTGAACTGGACCGAGCTGAACGGGTAGGCCGCACCCTCGGCGGTCTCCGCGGCGTTCCATGCGGTCGCCCCCTGCATCAGGTAGCTCATCATCGGCGTCGACACCGAGATCGCGGGCAGGATGTCGGCGATCGACAGGTCATAGAGCGGCTGCTGCACAATGCCCGGGAGGAACGTCGGGAGGATGCCTTCACCCCAGGCGCCCGGAGCGAAGAGGTTCTGACCGGCGGCCACGCCCGGGCCGGCGCCGAAGAATCCCTCACCCATGCCGTTGCCGGCGGCGGTGGAATCCTTGAGCTCGACCGAGAACTTTTTCTCGAACGCCTCACCCTTGAATCCCTGCGACTTGCCCTCGACAGCGATGCCGCCGAGTTCCTCGACGGCGGAGCGCATCTGCGGGTGATTGGCCAGCGCGTAGGCGAGCGCGCGCTTGGTCTGGCGCAGGGTCCGCGCCTCCATCCGGCCGGTGGCCATCCGGATCGGTGCGCCGTCCTCGGTTTCGGCACCGGAGTCGGGAGCCTTGAGCTTGGAGCGCATCTCGGTGACGCGCTCAGACAGCTCGAACTCCTTCTGCAGCGCCTCGTAGTCAGGGGCGATGGCATCGAGCTGAGACGACTTCTCGGCGGTGGTGAGCTCGGTGCTCTGGTAGATGTCGGCGATCTTCTTGTCGAGTTCACGCTGACGGGTCTCGATCTGCTTGGCCGTGGCCATGATCGGTGTCCTTTCATGCAAAAACCCCCACACGGTGAGTGCGGGGGTTTGTATGGGATGGGTTGAGTCCGAATGCCTTTCGGACAGGTGAGGAACTACTCCAGGCGGGACTTGGCCGCGTTGACCATGTCCAGCAGGTGTGTGGGTAGTTCCTCGGCCACGTCGGACTCGGCACCATCAGCGGCCTTCGCAGCGGCATCACCAGCGGCGCCCTCGGGCGCGGGAGGATCTGCGGGAGCGTCGACGGGAGACTTGGCCTCGTGTTGTGGCGGACCGGCCATCTGACCGGTGGCTTTGGCGAGCAGTTGCTCGAACTGCTCGAGGGTGATGGTGGGCTCGGGCTTTCGCTCGGGACCTGCGGCCTTCTCGGCGATCGTGGTGGTGGTGACGAGTTCGACCGCCTCAACTTCAGTCGACAGGGTCACCGACCCGTCTTCCGCGAGAGTGAAGGCACGCGAGAGGGTCTGCGAGGGGCCGTCATTCGCCGGGTACAGGCGATAGACGATCGTCCCACCGTCACCGGACAGGAAGGTAGCGACGAGGTAGGAGAACGATGCACCGGAGTTGGCGTAGGCGGCATCGAGTGCTTCTCCGATGGTGGACTGGAGATCCTCCAACGATCCCTTGACCGCCTTCGCGCCGATGACGAACGCAGGCTCGTTGTCTCGGGCGGCGGACTTGTTGGCGCCGTCGGCCTCACCGCCGTCGTCGGAGATCTCCTCGACACAGTCGGCGCCGGCCATAATCGTGGCGTCGTGCGCAGCCTGAATCCACTGTTGATCGGACTTGGAGTTTCGGGCGCCGGCCTTGACGGTCCCGCCGTCCTTGGCCTTCGACGCAAGGATTTTGGCCTCACGATTCGACGGCACCGCGACCACCCCGGCATTCAGCAGCTCCCGGCACGGCTCGCCGGCCTTCTTGAGCGTCTTGTCGGTCATGCACGCCACCGAAACTGAGTCGATGTGGCCCTCCTGCACCAGGGTTCGGACCTCCTGCGCCTTGGCGGTGCTCGCGAACGATGCGCGTATGCGCAGGGTGCCGTCGTCGGCGATGTAGGGCTTCGCCGAGCCGATCGTTCCCGAGACGGACATCTCATGATCGACGTCCACGGTGATCTTGTCCGGGAGCGGGGTCTTCCACTCATTGGTTGCGAACACGTCGCCGTCCCGATCGAGGGTAGGAGCCGACAAGATCGCCTCGAATCCGCCGTTGGGGCCGAAATCGTCACCGGAAGAGGTGATGTCGGCGACAGCCTTATCCTGGATGAACATTGCGTCTCCTGTCGTTCAGGCGGTATAGAGTTGGTGAAAGCCGCTGATCCATGTTCGGCCCGATACCCAATGGCGATGCGATCGGCGGTTTTTCTTATGCGTTCTCGCGCTGGGCTGCCATCGCCGTCAGGACGGCGGCGGCGATGTCGTTGAGGTCGTCGGGGCTCTTCTGCGCGAGCGCGCGGGCGGCGTCGGCGATGGACTTCCCGCGGCCGACTTCGGCTTTGAGATCGCGGACGGCCTTGGCTGACGGGGCGGTGAGTTGCGGAATCTGATGTGTGCCACCGGCGATCGCGGGAACGTCGGTCGTGGGCCCCGGAGGCGCCACGGCAATGCCGTCCGGGTCGTTCAGCACTTCCCCGGTGAGGCGGATCTGCTCGGTGGGCTCACCGAGGGGCTGCTGCGCCGAGTTGGCGTACAACTTGTCAGCCTTGGCGTCCTTGAACCGGCCGAAGCCCATGAGTTCGCGTGCCTCGTTGGGCGTGAGCGCGCCGATCACGACGAGCGCCTGCGCCGAGGTGGCGCGCTGCTCGAAATCACCTCGGGTGACATCGGCGTCGTCGAAGCGGACCGCCAACTTGGGATCGAAGAACTGGCCCACGTAGAAATCGAAGGCCGACTCGAACCGCTCGATCACCGGAGCCATGGTGTCCCGATAGAACGCCCGCATCTGGGAGGCGATGTTGGAGAACGTCGCTCGGGTCAGGTCGTGCACCATCGGCGGCGCGACGTCGTACACCGCGCAAATCTCCTCGCGGTTGAGGTGGCGCGCCTCGATCATCTGCAGCTCCACCGACGTCAACTGCACCGGGGACGCGGTCACCCCATCCTCGAGCACGAGAGCCTTACCGGCGTTCGACGATCCGGCATGCGCCTGATTCCAGCTGTCGCGTAGCCGCTTCTTACCGTCTGGACCCAGCACCTTGTCGGTGGACAGCACGACGTTCGGACGACCACCGTTGGTCTTCATCGCCGCATCGGCGGTCCGGGACGAGTCCTCAGCGAAGATCGTCGACCGCAGCGGCTCCATCTTCGACAGCCCGCGCTCGGTGCCGGCGGGGTTGTACGAACGGATCGGCACGACTTCCCCATCGCCGAACTTCACCAGCCCCGCCCCCAGGGCGTTGCCGGCCATGAAGAGATACTCATGCTTTCCGGTATCGGGATCTCGCCGGACCGCGACCCGCGAAGGGTGCATGGGCATGAGCGTCACCGGAATACCGTTGTCGTCGAACACGATCGCCAGATATGTCTCGCCATAGATGTCGTAGGTGGTGGCCACCCAGGACCAGAACGTGTACGAGTCGAGGTAGTAGCAGGGTTGCGCGATGAGCTTGGCGTATCCCGACTGCGCAGGGGTGACCTGTAGCCGGGTTGGGCCGTCGTCGGACCACACATGCATCGGCAACCGCGCGATGGCGTCGGCGCGCTTGTTCACCACGGCCGCCACCCACGGCTCGGAGCGGTAGATCTCGCCGTAGAGCGCGTACGTGTGCTCTAGCTGCAGCGCGCCGCCGTCCTGATACCAGTAGGACTCGGCGAGCTGCGGGGTGACCTCAGCGAGGGCCTGCGGGGCGATCTGCAGGCCGTTAGCCAGCAGCATGAGGCACCTGGTAGGTCACGATCTGCGACTTCGCCTTGATCACGTCACCTGCGATCGCCTGCTTGCCCTCGACGAGCTGGCAGTCGGAGAACACCACATGCCCATCCCGGCCCTGGCCCACCTCTCGGAGCACTCCGGTGAAGACAGGATCGTCTGAGGTGATGACGAGGCGCTGCAGGATGCGCCGACACAGCGGGTCACTCCGGATGGCGCGAATCCGTAGCGCGAGAAAGATATTCACCAACACCGACACCACAGCGGCGACAGCGAAGACGATGAGCGCGATCAGCATCGGCACCTCCTCACAGGGTCATGACGTCGTTGTCGGCGTAATACGAGGTCGACGCGGTACCGCGGCCCTGCCAGGCGTTGACCGCCATGATGGCGGCCGGCACGGCGTCGATTCGCTTCGATTCGGTGTCGCGGTTGGGCTTGTCAGGACGGATCAGATTCGGGTCGTATGCGGCGATACGGGCCTGCACGGCGTCGAAACACCACCGGGCCAACGGATTCCCATGCCACCGGAACTTCTTCTCGGTCGTGAGTTCCAAGATGCGGTGCATCGAGTCGCTCATGTGCTTGAAGTCGTTGGCGTAGGCGAAAATCTCTGTGTAGAGCCGTTCTTCGAGAGCCTGCAGCACGGGCGCCGACGACCACACATCCATGTCGGCGCCGAGGATGCGGAATCGGCGCGAGTCCTCTTCGATCTGGGCGTACACCTTCTCGAAGTCGAGGACGTCACCC
Source organism: Gordonia oryzae (assembly GCF_003797185.1). Classification (GTDB taxonomy): domain Bacteria; phylum Actinomycetota; class Actinomycetes; order Mycobacteriales; family Mycobacteriaceae; genus Gordonia; species Gordonia oryzae. The sequence goes on along the minus strand of NZ_RKMH01000002.1, from coordinate 266,930 downwards.
TCGGTGACGGTCAACCATCCCTCCGTGACGAACTCGCGAGAGAACCGACCCGAGTTGCGCTCGTCGAGCCGCGTCAGCGCACCCTCCGGACAGAAGTGGCGCCACACCACGTCGCACGACTCGCCGTCCGGGAACAGGTAGCAGATGCTCGTAAGGTCCTGGCGGCCGGCGAGGTCGATCCCCATCCAGCACTCTCGACCGGCGAACTGCTCCATCGTGTCGGGCGCCGATCGGTAGACAGTCCCGCGAGAGCCGTCGAACAGGTGCATCGGCATCCACCGCACAGCCTGGTTGGTCCACTGGTTCTGCTGGAACTGCAGGAATCCGTTGAGCTTCAATGGATTGTTCTTCGCCTCGAGAGCCATCTCCCGCATCGACTGCATCGAGAGGAACCCGTCGGGGTTGTCCGGAGTCTTCAGCGCAGGGTTGGCGATTGACCAGTTGTCCTCGTCGAAGGCGTCGGCGTCTCGCGGCAGCGCCCGGATGTAGGAGAAGCAGTGAGGCATGTAGCTGGGATCCTCGGCGACTCGGAGCATCTCGGTGTGCTCCTTGTGCCCGAAGCTCTCGGTGTCATATCCGGCAGTGGTCGCGGCCACGAATAGCGGTTGCACCCGCGCCAGCGAGCCCATGCCCGTGCGCAGTGCCTCCCACATGCCGCCGTCATGCCACGCCAGGATCTCGTCGGCGGCCACCGCGCTCGGATTGGATCCGAGCGCACCGGCCGCGTCGTTCGCGAGGACCTGATAGATCGAGTTCGAGTTCGTCTTGATGATGCGTCGCTGGCTCGGGATGATCTTGCACAGCTTCGCCAGCGCCGGGTTGAACTTGATCATCTGCACCGCGACGTCGAAGATCAGCGCCGCCTGCTTCCGGTCCCGGGCGATCGAGAAGAGCTCTGCGCCATACTCGCCGTCGCAGAAGAAGACCGTCAGCATGATCGCCGCCAGCAGCTCGGACTTCCCGTTCTTCCGGGCAATCTCGATCCAGGCGATGCGGTATCGGCGCCGGTAGCACTCGTGCTCCTCGTCCCACACGACCGTGCCGAACAACGGCCGGACGATCTCCTCGCGTTGGAAGTACAGGAGCGTGAACGCTGTCCGCGCGAAACGGCCTTTGGTGTGCTTCAGCGCGGTCTCGATGAACCGCTGCGCGTGATCGGCACGCGGGACGCAGAAGTGCTCCCCCACCTCGGTGCAGGTGTGACCACCGAGTGACCGGCCACAGGGTGGCAGGTCCATCTCAGGAGATCAGTTCATCCAGGCCGGAGGCGTCGGGCTCGTCGGCGGAAGCAAGGCGGGCCCGATCGGCCGGTGTGAGGCCCATCCGGGCGCCGATCTGCACCATCTGCTGCTGGCACTTCACCATGGCCTGGAAGTACGGCGACACGATGTCCCCGCCGGCAGCGCCCTTGCCGATGTAGCGGTCACCAAGGAGGTCGCGGCACTCCTTGTACATCGCCGCAGCCTCGCAGTAGACCGAAAACAGGTGCACATCGGCCGCTGTCAGGATCTTCTTGCGCACCAGATCGGGTGCAAGGTCCATCCAGACCCTCTCGGCGCCCTCGGTGAGGCCCCACGGCGGCTTCACATCGCCAATGGCGGCCGCCGACGGCTCGCGGGGCTCGGACTTCTGCGCGCGGCGGATGTCAATGATCGAATCGACGTCATCGGGCGTCTCTTCACCGTGGCCGCGCACCCGGGCGCGCTCCCACTGGGCCTGCCGACGGCAATCCACCGAGCAGTAAGCGTTCGGACGACCGCGACCGCGACCCTTCACGGGCTTGATCTCGCTCCCGCAGTGCGCGCACGCCCCCGACTTCGGTCCGCGGCCCTCCCGGCACGACTCGCAGCGGGATGGTGGCCTTCCCCGCCCTCCCGGAGGGTCGAAGGTCTGGCCACAGTCAACGCAAACATGCTGGTCAGCCATTTTTTCGATCACCTCCCGGTAATTGGGGGAATTTCTGACATTTTTTGAAAAATTGGAAGTGGCACGCGGGGAGCTTCCAAGCGGTCCTCTTGTGCCACGCGCAGAGGTTTCGGGTGCCCCCTAGCCCATGGGGGTGGTGACCTCGGGGTCCTGTGTGGTCCCTCCGGGGTGGGGATGGTGGATGGTGGGGTCCATCCCGGTGCTCTGTCGGGCTCTCCCGGTCTTCCCCCAGTGTGGGAGGGCTCTCCGGTCGGAGATCCCTGCGCTACCCGCGGTGGAGGTTCCCTCGACCTTCCTTGCGTCCGGTCTCGGAGGAGTGGTGGGAGTGGCAGAGGGTCCGGCCGTACCGGGGGTCGTTCGGGTTGCGCCCCTGTGCGAGGAGGTCCCGGCGGCTGTGGGGGTGGTGGTCGGCGTGGAGTGTCCGACCGGTGGGGTCTCGGTGGTCGCAGTCGGGGAAGGTGCACCGGTAGCCATCCCGGGCGAGGACTGAGCGGCGGAAGGACTGGTGACCATCGGAGGTGTACCCGCGGTCGGCGGCACTGCCTCGTCGTTGTTCTCGTTGTCGTGTGTGGGTGTCACAGAGGTTGCTCTGTGGCGCTGCTCTACGACCGCACTTACTGCATGGTCGAGATGGCTTACTCGGCATCTGGGACGTCGAGTTGTTCGCTGATCTGGGTGAGGAGTTCGTGGGTCTGCTGGTGCATCTCGTGTGCACGGCGTTGGTTCTGCACGGCCTTGTGGCCGGCGCCTGCCGCGATGCCCGCAGCGACCATGCTCGCCACGTTGCAATAGTTCCCGAGGACCAACTGTGCGTTGTCGGGTACGAGGCTCGGGTGACCGATCAGGATGCCGACGGCACCCAACACAACGAGGTAGGCGAACATCGCGATGCCGATGATGATCGACGTCTTGGATGACAGTGCTGTGGGTATCCATGACAGCCACTTGTCCATGTGTCCACGTTCCCTCGTTGTGCTGGTGTCTATCCCATGCCATGCCAGGCCACGGCTTGCCGTGCCTAACCTTGCCCCGCCAAGTGTTGGTGTGTCGTGTGCCGAACCCGCATCGACGACCGGTGGACGGGGAATGCCGTGGACGCTGAAGACTCCCGATGCCGGAATGCGGCCGGTGGCGTACGCGCACTTCGGCGTGCCGTCCACGGTGCAACCACAGGAGTGGGTCGTCACAGCAGCTCGGTGGTCAGCTTGGCCAAGTCGTGCCGCGTCTGACGCTGAATGCGTGACGCGGCGAGCGCGGTTTCCATGAAGTCGGCGTCGTTCATCATCGGACTCACTGAGTAGTCGTTGATGTGCTTGATCTGGCCACCCGATGCCGAGACGTCGCACCAGACCCACGGTCTGACTGTCGGCAATGGCGGTACGTCGCCGACGAACGGCGCGGTCCATGACTGCTGTCGGTGTGCGGCGAGTTCGCCACGCAGGGTGGCGTTCTCAATCTCCAGCTCGCGAACGCGGGCCTTGAGTTCCTTCTTGCTCATCGGTTTGCTCCGTAACGAAAGGTGCCGAACCACCCGCGCGCTGGCTACGGACGTGCGGGTGGTTCGGCTGTCGGTGGTCAGGCCGACGTTGGTTCCGCACCGGTGGCGCTGGTGCCGGAAGTCGAGTCGCTGCTCGCCGCTGCACCGGTGGTCGAGGCATCGCCCGATCCGGTGGTCGTCGCGGTGCTGGTCGATCCCGAAGCCGGAGCGGTTGTGTCGCCGGTCGATGCGGAAGTTGCGGGCTGCGGCAGGGTCGCCACAGCGCTGGTCAAACCCGAGGTCGCGGCCTCGAGTGCGGTGGTGTCGACGGCGGGATTCGCGGCCTTGAGGTTCGCGACCTCGGTGGCGACGAAACTGACGGCCGATGCGATCGCGGTCGCGGCGGCGGTCTCCTCGGCGACTGCGGCGTTGATGTCGTCCTGTGCGGTCATGATGAGCTCCAATCCCTCAACGATGGCGTTGAGGACGTTGCTGATGTGGATGATGTGCGGCTCGCAGCGTTGGGCTTCGAGCCAACTGATGTCGACGCGCTCGATGCGCATCAGGCATCCCCGGAGGGGTCGGTGGCTTCAACTTCTCCGTCGGTGGTGGCCTCATCGGTGGCCTGCATGGAGATCGTCACCGCGTTGTGCTCATTGGCGATTCCGTCGGCGATCGCATCCAAAGCGTGGGGATTGCGCTCGAGCCGTTCCTGGGTCAGGTGCTCCACGATGCCGTTCAGAACGTCCGCGAGATGCAGGATGTGCGGATGGGCGTCGTTGGCTGCCAACCAGTCTCGGTCAACCTTCTGCATCAGGACTCCTTCGGTTGTGCGTCCATGACGGCCTGGCGTACGCAGCAGTCCTTGGCCTCGAGCAGCTTGCGCAGACCAGCCGACAGCTCGGGGCCGTCATTGAGCACCTCGGCGAGATCGTGTGCGAGGTCGTGGAACTGCTGCGACACACGACGAAGATGGTCGGTGCGCAAGTGGTCGAAATGGAACTGGTCAAGCAAATGTCGTGTTGCGGGGTGCATCGGCTGCCTTTCAGTCTGGCCAGACGCCGAGACGGAACTTGGGATCGAGACCGCGGTCCCACCACTCGATCTCGTGGAGTTGGTATGTCCAGGAGCCCCGGTTGGTCTCGACGGTGTAGAAGGGCTCCGTGCCGACGATGTTCGTACCGAGGAACATCAGCGGTGGTGGCGGAACATCTTCGGGCCGAAGGTCTGGCAGCCAGCCAGCCATGTCAAGTGGCACTGGCGCGCTCGAGAGGACGGGCGGCGCAGATGAGATCGTGCCGTACTTGCACACGAACTCGTCACCTTCGAGCTCGATCAGCACGGCCATTATTGACCCTTGCGCCAACTGATGGTCATGACGACGGTGCGGGTTTGCGGCTCCTTGACGTCGACAGTGGCGCCGGCACGCTGCAGGGTGAGGGTGAACATCTTCAGCAACGCCTCGACGCTTCCCTGCTTTGGTGCGCGGGGTGGGATGGCCTGAGGTTTCTTGCGGCCGATCATCCGCGTCCCCTGCGTCGCTTCAGCTCGAATCCGGAGACGTAGAGGTGGTGGATGATCGCCTCGGCGAGATCCTTCTTGATCTTCACCGTTCCCGGGCCGGTGCCGTCGAGCTGGACGAGACGCATGATCTTCGCCGGCTCTCCACCGCGGCCCGGATGCTCCAGGTGGCTCAGGTGGTCTGCGAGGGTCTTCACAGCGCGCTGGTCGAGGTGCGCGACGGGATTCGGATTCTGGCGGCTCATCGTCGTCTCGAATCGGACGAGACGCCGCGGACGCAGTATCGGAAGATGTCGATGGAGCTAACGACCACGAGGTAGACCGCGCAGTACGTGAGCCATCCACCACCCCGACTAAGTGCCACGACCCCGATCGCCAGCGGGAGCAGAATCGCCACGACGCCCAATATGGCGCCTGTGAGAATTGCAGTCTTCTCGGCGCGCGCCTCGGCACTCATGCCAAATGCCTTGCACAGATGAGTGATTCGACAAGAAGATGGAGGAGAACTGTCATCGGTTTCTCGGTTTCATCGGTGGGTGATCCGCCGCGCCGCGCTGCAACTCGGGTCCTGCCCGAACCCGATTCACGCCTCGCGCGGAGTTGCCGGAAGGACGGTCATGGGCGTGGCATTGCCGCATGAGTAGACGGCGTTGACGCGGCGCGGCGGAAGATCGGGTACACACCACTGATCAGGTGTGTTTTGGGGACAGCTGTAGTGCTGCAGATCCATTCTCACACACGCCTAGTGAAAACGTCCAAGTATGATTTGCCCGAACTCAAGAAATTGTGTTGCACTATCGTAGGTAAGTGCAGTACACTTATCTCATGCGGATCACCATCACCCCAAGCGCCCGTCAGCACGGGATCACCGGCGACGAGATCCGCACGGTCCTCGCCTACTTCGCCCTCCGGATCTCCCTCCCGGCGAAGCGTGAGGGCGCGGTGCTGTTCCTGCACATCGGACCAGCAGCCGCCAATGCGCCCTACATCGAGGTCCTGGCCGACATGGCCGACGAAGACGAGGCTGTGGTGTTCCACGCGATGATGCTGCGCCGCAGCCTCGTGAACAACCTCGGGATCGCTGAACTCCTCGGCGATATCACCTATGCGCCACAACGGAAGTGAGAGAGAAGATGGAACGACGATTCACCGATGACGAGTATGCGGAGATGGCCGCAGACTTCGAGGCCAACCCGCCCACCGCCGACGAGATCGTTGGCGAGATCGAAGTCAACCACGCGATCCTGCGCACCGGTCGGCCACCGAAGACCGCCCCCGCACGAGGGAAGACGCCCACCACATCAGTGCGGCTCCCGCAGGAACTCCGGGCGCAACTGGAGGCCGTGGCCACTGCCGAGGGCGTCGCGCCGGCCGAAGTCATCCGCCGCGCTGTTGGCGAGTACATCGAGCGGCACTCGGCCTGAGCGCCGCTCGGTTTTCACACCTCCACGCGAGTATTCGACTTTCGAGTCATCCCACCGTCTGTTTCTCGTTCTGTGCCATCAGTCCACGCACCTCGGCGAGCGAGAACACCGCCGGGTCACCACGTCTCAGGCGCGTCGGTGTGATCCGTCCATCACGCTGATATCCGCGCGGTCTCACACGGCCCTCCTTGATCCACCGGTACAACGTGGACTGCGGCACCGGCTCCCCAAGGTTGTCGAGCACGCTCAACAGCTCCTCCACCGTCATCGAGAAGTGATCGGCGTGAGCGTAGATGTGCTTCTTCAGCTCGTCGACGTTGTGTCGCTTGCGGCACTTCCAGCACTCCACATGGGTGGCTGCGTGGTCGTTGTCGTCATCCCAGTCGGCCCACAGGCCTTGCGCACACTCCAACGGGCGGTTGCGGGCATCCTTGCCCACCACCGTGGGACACGGGCCGCAGTAGACCCGCTTCGGCGGATTCAGTACCCGGAACGCCTTGCGGCACACACGGTCGATCTCGTGGGCCGCGAACGCCGCATCCTCGGAGTTGGCGAGATCCAAGCGGTGGACGTTGAGCCACCGGGACAGATCCGCGATGTCGGGGATGTAGTGGCGGGAGATGCGGAACTGGCCGGGGATCTCCGGGATCCGCTCGGTGTTGTTGGCCGGGATCATGGGCCGTAGTGGGCCGATGAAGTCCAGTGGCACGGCATCCACGGGCAGCCACTCCACACCGATCAGGTCGGCGAGGTCACGGCACCAGCGCATCAGCACGGTGCGCAACTCGTTGTAGGTGTCGCCGGCCACCCGGTCATACGGCATCGGGGACTGTTCATCGTCCTCGGCTTCCACGATGTGCCGCGGTCCCGGTGGCGTAGAGAGCGCGTTCTGCTTCGCGTACGCCTCGGTGAGTCGGTCAGCGATCCACGGGATTTGCTCGAGGTTGGAGTCCAATTCTCGGATGCACTCACGGCACAGGTACACCGTTGCTCGTCCACCGCACTTCGTGCACTGCATCAGTGTCGTCTCCGTCCGTCGGCGCGCGGTGCCCACATGGGCGGGGTGGTGGATGGGCGCGGGAGTGCTCGCTGCTGGGGTGTCTGCGGCTCCTCGGATGGCTCTTGCCAGGCGCCAAGACGCTCCCTACTGGTCTCCACTGCGGCGGTGAGGTTCTGGAACGTCACGGACAGTTCGGCGAAGATCTCGGGGAAGATCTCGCTGGCGCGATGGAACAGTTCGGCATAGGACGGCCCGATACGCGGCCACTGAGGTGTGGAGAACGAGAACTCCGGCGCATAGGTGAATCGAGGACCAGCGGTGACCGTCCCGAGAGGACTCCAGCTTTGGCCCTCAGGGTCGGGGCTGGCTTGAGCAACAAAGACTGTCCCTGAATTGACGAGGTTGCTCGACAACCTCTTCGCACGCCTTCGCGACCAAGGATCGTCGATAGGACCTTCCGTATCCGACCCGGGACAGTACCCTCTCGGCAGCCCATGCCAGTCGAGCCCGCACCGACACTGAGGCTGATTGATGTCGTTGTCGTAGCCGCTGATCCGATCCCACGGTTTGGCGAGGGATTCGTCCACCAGCCGGTCGATTTCGTCGAGCACCGCGTCTTCGGGGTTCACGCGCTCTCCTTCTCGTCATGTGCCGCGACCATGCGATCCAAGGTGGGCAGGTCGATCACGGCTTCCAGGTGCTCCTGCGCTTCGGGAGTGGCGTTGAGGTACAACTCCACCAGCACACCTTCGGGGATTGAGATGCATCGGTGGACAAGGCGGCGCAGGTGATTCTTTTTCCGGTTGTACTCGTTCTTCGCCGCTCGACAAGCCTCGCAGGGCTTCTCGCCCATCCGGTAGTGCATCTGAGCGCCCGATGGGGTGCCGTGCTTCCATCCGGTCATCCGTCGACCCCGATCTCCACCTCGATCTCCAGCCACATCTCCCCCACTCCGGTGCCTGTCTTCGGATGGATGATCGGTTCGGGTTTCGACATCCACATCGGGGTGTCGTCCTCGACGAGACCGTATCCGGGATGCGCCGTCGTTCCCTTGGCCAGGGCATCGCACATCGGCTTCAACGTGGCGACCAAATTATCTGTGTCCCTGCGTCTTTCATCTCTGGGTGCGTAGTGCAATTGTACCGTGACGTGCTCGCAATCGCGGGGCAGATGAGCGGCAATCGCTAACAGGTGCACCGTGTTTCGGATCTGCTTGACGATGCGAGCATGGGCGAAGTGGTTGCGGCGGTCGTTCATCGACAGTGGCGGTTTCGTCCACGGAAGGTCGAGCCGGTAGGTGGTCACCAGCACTCCCCTGCGTGGATAAGGTGACAGTCGGGGCATGCATCGGATGCCTCGCCGGTCATCTCTGCCAGGTCTGGGCATGTGGTGTGAGCCCAACCGTTGTCTCGGTGTTCGATCTCGTCACCCTCGTGAATCCAACGGCCGCAGTCGTCGGCACAGGGGCCATTGTGCTTGGCCTTCAACGTCACTCACCACCTTCAGGTAGGTAGAGCACGGCGGCGGGGAGTGCGAGGTCGGAAGCGATGTGTTCATGTCGAGAACCCGGCTCATACCATCCGCTGATGTCTTTCTCCCAGATGCAGCCCTCGTCGGAGCGGATCACACCCCCGTTCGGCAACGCCTCCAACTCCACCACCGTCGTGATTTCGCGGGGTGTCAGCCGCTTCACCTCGGCCCGCAACTTCTCGATCCGAATCAGAAGATCATTGCGGTCACACCACAAACCCTCAGCTTGCTCAGCGTCGTGGTGGTCATCCCACGCCTGGCGCAGGGCGTCGCGGTCACGCTCAATGTCGTCGCATAGTGCATCACACTCGTCAGTCATCGCAGTCATCACGCAACCCGAGTCGATGCAACGTTGTACGCCTGCCAGAGTCCCTGTGGCACGGGCTTTCCGGCACGCTTATGCCATCGGATCACGGTGCGTGGATGCACCCCCAGCCGTCGGCAGGCCAACAGCATGTCGGTGGTGTGTTGCATGAGCATCTCGAACTCTTCGACACCCTCTTCGGGCGGTATAGAGTCTGACCGGCGTTGAACTCTCACGAATGTCCCATCGCGCATAGCCTTCCGGTACCAGCGCATGTAGTGCACTTCGCACATGCCTCGTTTGATGCCGTCTCGACCGCAGTCGTCTACAGAGCAGGGTGGGTGGTTCATGCCCCCATCACCACCGACTGTTCTTCAATCCGCTCCAGCCACGCAAGCGCCCATCGGCAGTCACCTAATGCGGTGTGACGCGCGAACGTTCCACGCACTCCACAACGCTCCGCCAGGTTGTCGGACTTGAACGGCAGCGTGATCCGGTGCCCTTTCGCCAAAAGCCAACCTAGGGCCATGGATTCGACGTCGATGACGTGATAATCCCAGGGCGCCTCGAATCCACTGCGAGCAAGTAGCCGGCTCAGGAACTCGTGATCGAAGCGCGGATTGGCTCCGACCAGATGAACACCGGGGCCATCGCAGGCCGCGTGGATGATCGCGGCAGCGGCAGGGGTCGAGTAGGCGTGGCCGTCCACCCCGTATCGCTGGTCGTAGTCGGCTTTGAATCGCTCGGGCATCTGTGCCACGAGGTCCGAATGGGCCTGGTGGTAGATGTGGGTTTCAGTCGTCGACCCATCGGCATGGCGACGGATCGCCGCGAACTCCCAAATCTGGTCGGCCTCCGGGTTGAGTCCGGTGGTCTCGACGTCGACGACGACGATGTCGCCTTGTAGTGGTGCTTTCATCTCGCGAGCCTTTCTGCGATGCGATCAGCCTGGTTCTCCCACCACACGGTGTCGGCAGGCAGGTGATCGCTGGGGTTTGACGGGTTTCGGAGTGGAGTGGGTCGAATCGGGGCCTGAGAGCCGCTGAGAGCTTCGCTGGCGTCGTGGGGGTGGTCATTACCCGTGAGAGTGGCCACGAAGCCCACAGCGTTGCGTAGAGCCGCCTGGATCGGGATCACAGCGGGCTCACCTCCAGCACGTAGTCGGCGATTGAGTGGAAGCGCACCCCGCAACCACGGCACGCGAACATCTCCCCACGGAGTGCCGCAGCGTGGATCTGCTGCGCCATCACGCGGACGAGGTTCCGTTCGCAGGACTCACACGCGAGCATCGCCTTGCGCGTCGGGGTGTTGCCGCAGTCGTGGATCACCACCACCGTGGTGGCCGGCCGCGAGCCGTGGCACTCGGCGCATACGCACTCGCACATCACGGGTCCGAGAGACGCATCCAGGCGCGCGAGATCGGCAGGGATGTTGTTGGTCATGGCATCGCCTTCCGATCGGCGAACTTTCGGATCTCGGCCATCACCTCGGCACGGCGCTCGGCCGATGCCGGCGGGGCTGCGCCAAGCTGTCGCATCGCCTCATCGACCGGCGCAGGCTGTCGGGCCGCGAGCTTGATCCGCTCGGTAATGTGACCGGGCATCAGCCACTTCGAGGTCTGCGCATAGTGCTCGTGGATCGCGTCCGTCGCAAGCTCGAGACGCCACCCGGCGCGGCGTGACGCCTCCGACCAGGCGGCGATGTCGCCCTCCCCGATCGTGCGGCGGTCATACGCCGAGGCGATGGTCAAAAGGTCGATGATCTGGTTGCGGTTCATGCTTCGAGTCCTCGCAAGGGGTGAACGTTGGCGGGTCGATCCTTGAGTGCCTGGGCGGCTGCGATACGCGCGTCGGTGGTCGAGATGGGCGCGACACGGGAACTGCCGCGGGCATTCCTGATCCAGTTCCGCCAGGTTGCGTCCCAGTCCCGCTTGGTCGCGTTCTTCCCAGTGGCCGCCTTCCAGTGATCCGCGAACTTGCGATGTTCTGCCTGGAGGTCGACGTCTGGCCGCTCTTGGCGCATCTGTGCGATCACCGACTGATCGGGCATCCACCCCTCTGGGAGTCTGGTGCCGCGCTTCTGCGCGGAAACTCTCTTGGAATCTGAAGGTGAGACAACGTTGTTAGTTACCCCCTCCCCATCCCCATCTCCGCGTGGTTCGCGAGGGGTTCCCGAAGGGTTCAAGGGTTCAGGAAGGGTTTCCGAAGGGTTCTCGAAAGGGTTTCCGCTGCCTTCCACAGCCATTCGCGAAGCCACCTCTGAGGCGTCCTTGCGGCCAAGAGTTTGCAGTTCGTCGGAGAGCGCCTGACGGAGCCTCGGCGACTCGGTTTGCTCGGCCACCCGGAGCGCATTCTTGAGCACGTTCGGCTGCTTCACGATTCCGTCGTTACGGATGAACGAACGGATCAACAACTCCTCGGAGTCGACGTCGTAGCAGACAAATCGAGCGCCCTGTAGCTCATTGAGCGCTCGCACAATGTCGTCCTCGGAGGTCGCTTCACAACCTCGCGCCCACTTGCGGATCATGAGCGGCTGGACGCCCGCGTTGTTCACGTCCTTCTGCGCGAGCAGCATCATGTAGCAGCGCTGGGCCTCAACGCTGCAGGAGACGAAGTCCTTGTCGCGCCAAATCGAGACGAGGAGCCTTCCATGCGTTCTCACTGCTTCTCGTTCACCTCCTCCTTCTTCGTCGTCTCCCCCAGGCACCGTCGCCGACATGCGAGGCATAGACAGGTGGGGTCGCGGCGGGTGTCGACTCGTGTTTCGTACCGGTTGCCGCGTATCACGGACCGGTAGCGCTGTTGATTACGGTGTCCGTTGTCGTATTCGACCGTCTGCCACCGTGCAGCGGGTAGACCATCAGGGTTGCGGGGCATCAGACACCGCCCTGAATGAGGCTCAGTGTTGGCCGTGGCGGTATGGGTTCTTTGCCGTCCTCGGCGTGATCACGGTGCGGGTCCGCCCAGTCGTAGAGGTAATCCCAGTCGGTCGAGAGGTGGCGCCGGAGAACCCCTCCCGCGTTGACTGGTGGTCGAGGGCGGCCGTTCTCGTACCATTGCCTGCGCTGTTCCCTGGCTCGCTGCTCGTGGTCAAGGCTCCAGTGGCGGGTGCAGTACCCAATGAGCACTTCTCGCCCAGTCGCGGGGTCGACGTCGACGATGGTCTTGTACACCTTCTTGCCGCATGGGCCGTCACGCCGGATCATCTCGCCAACACACACTCCGGTGTCCTGTTCGCGCTCATAGCGTGGGACGTCCCGACGGATCACCATGCGACTGAAGTAGGGCTGCCCGGCACGCTCATCGATGCGGTTTATCCACCCGACCGTCTCGGCCAGTCGTGCAGACGGGCTGAGTGTGCGACGGCGGGCGATGTCCGCGAGGACCAGTAGGCAAAACAGTTTTGCGTTGGCGTCGAGGTCGTCGTCGAGGTGGATGTCCTGGATCAGATTGTGTACCCGCATCATGAATTTCAGGTCGGTGGCCATCACGCCTCACCGCCCGGCTGCTCGTCGAGGTCGTCGAATGCGCCGCGGATTCCGTTCTCGAATGCCTGCATCCGACGGTCGAGTAGCACCCACCCGTAGCCCTTGTCGTGACCAACACCGCCGGACCGGATCGCGAGCATGACGCCGCCCGGGATCTTGATGTGCCACATGCGGCGTGCGGCACACAGCTCGGATGCGACGATCGCCGTGACGTGCGCTCTGCGATCCCGGGTCACTTCGTCAAGGTCGACTGGGCTTGTCCACCAACGCCACAGCCACCGATACGCGCCCCACAGAGCCACACAAACGAGCGCGATCGCGGGGAGTGTGAGAAGACCGAGTAGGTAGCCCATCACGCCTCACCGCCCGGGAACTGGTCCCACGTCCGCCCGTCGAGCACCCGGCCAGCGCGTTTCTTACCGACGCGGCGGATCGTGATGGCTTCTCCGCGACTCATTGGCGGGGTGGTTGGGTATCCGTTGACGAGTGGCCGCACTGTGCCGTCGAGGTCGAGGAATGCGGCAGCGGCTTTGGCGGCGTGGAGGTTCGCCGACTCGGGAACCCACTCACCCCACTGCTTGAAGTGAAACGGCACCCCGGCCTCCGCGCACTGGTCTCGCAGTGATCGCGCCCAATCCGGGTGCATCGGGCGGGCTTTCGGGCCAGACTCGCCGCCGACGATCACCCAGTCGATACCCCAGTGGCGGCCAGGTTCATTGCCACAGGCTGGTTCGTGTGCGGGAGAGATGATCCCCGAGCAGCCGTTGCAGTCGGTGTCGAAGTAGTGCACGAACTCCAGCTCGATCGGCCCAAGCAACGGCTCAGCGCTGACGAACCGCACCGCCGCCGGGGTGTCGAGCAGCGCGGGAATCCGGATGTCGGCCCACTGCTGGTTCTCGGTGGAGACGCCGAGCCACACGTTGCTCGGCGGTGCGATTGTCGAGACGTCAGCAGGATCGTCGGCGCCCAGGTCGATAGCCGCCAAGTAGACACTGCGCCAGAAGTCATTGCGGCTAAGTAGTGATCGCATCCGACCATGCCGCTTCGTCAGGACTTGGAACGTGTGATGCTCGGCGATGACCATGACGGCGAACACCTGCGCGATGTACTCGTCGGGAACCGAATCGTGAAACAGGTCAGACATGCTGTTCGCGAACACTTTTGACGGTTTCCGCCACCGCAACGGCTCGGTCAGCTTATGCGGGCGAAGCTGGACATCGAAGCCGTTCGGGAACGCCGGCCCGCCGCGGAACCGCTCAGCGATGCCCTCGGCGTAGCAGTGATCACAGCCGGGAGATACCTTGGCGCAACCCGTTACCGGATTCCACGTCCGGTCCGTCCACTCGATGTCGGTGTGGTCGGCCATCACGCACCTGCCTTCGCGTCTAAGCCTTCTCGCCATTCCGTGTAGTGCTCCCACGTGTGATCGGACCAGCGCTGCACGGCGGTCTCAGCCGGGGTGGTGCCTCGGCCGACGAAGACGAGGCCGCACCAGCGGCATGTGTACGGACCCATCACGCACCTGCCTCGAAGTCAAAGGCCATCGTCTGGTTGCTCAGCCGCCGCGCGATGATCTCGCAGTACTTCTCTTCCAACTCGACACCGATTGCCCTGCGGCCCTGATTGACTGCTGCGACGAGCGTCGACCCCGAACCGGCGAATGGGTCGGCGATCACCGCGCCCCTTGGGACGCAGTCAACGAGAGCGCTCATAAGGCCCAGCGGTTTCGCGTGAATATGGTCCTTCTGGTCGGGCCAAGCGGCGAGTATCGACACACTCTCGTTGTTTCGTCGTTCGAATCCCGCTGTGACGTAGATGGATTCATGGCGATAGCGCCAAGGGCCACCGTTCATACCGGGTCGCTTCTTGTCCCATACGAGCCTGTCAATCCAGTCTCCCGGTGGATCAGGTAGCCGAGGGCTTCCGAAGACCATTGCCGGTCTATCACCCCATGCTGTGAGGGCAGCATCACGGGTCTCTGTTGTGCCGTCGTTGGCGATAGTGAATCCCTCGGGCCCCAACCCGGCATTCTGTCGCCGCCCGTAGCCGCCCTTCGGATTGGCTCCCGAGAACTGTGTGCCGTACGGCGGATCGGTCACCAGGACATCAGCTTTCAGCCACTCGGTGATCGCGAGACAATCCCCGTGATACAGCGTCACGAGATCATCGGAGTAGTAGGGGCCCATCAGGCCACCCCCAGGCTCTCGGCGATCGGCGTCAGAATCCCCAGCGCCGCAAAGGCTTGCGCAGGAACAACTCCGTTACCAATGGCTTTCAACTCCTCGTTACGCGACAACCCGACTCCGGTGACATGCCCCTCAGGCAGCATCATCATCCACTCGGCGAACCGGGACGACAGTCGAGGGTTGCCGTTGCGGCTCAACTCGGTTGGCGCTGGCGCGGGACGTCCGGAAGCCTTCTCGGCGCGGCGGATCGCGGGCTCGTAGTCGCCCCAGTCGGTCGCCACCGTCAACGCGTAGTCGATCAGTTGACGCGAGTGCCCTTCACGCTTGTCGGGGTGCTGACCACCGCCCGTGCTGTCGCTGGCATTCGGGGTGGGAAGGAGTGCGTTCACTGCACCCAGGGACGGGCTCCGCCGATCCCGTTCGCCGGCGGTGTCGTTGTGCTTGTGGTCGGTCTGCTTGGGTGTCGGGAGTAGATGCACGCCCAGCACCTCGGGGAGCGACCCGGCGCCGTCGGCGACGTGCTGACGCGCGGCCGGGGCAACCATCGACCCGTGGCCATCCATAGCCCGCGGAGTCGGGGGCAGTGCTACAGCTTCCGCACCGCGACGCCGAGCGGCGTCCCCATCCCATTCCCGTTGCAGCCCTGCGCCTTCAGACGATCCCGGCGCGCCTCCCACGAGGCCAGATCCTCGCCGTCGTTCGGGTTCGATGCGCTCGGCGTCGGTAGCAACCTCACCTCCTTGCCGAGGTTCCGTGCGTTCCCGTTCCCTGTCTCGGGTTCGGTCACCGGCGTCGGCAGGAGCTTCCCTACTCCCGGTAATAGCAACTCGTCCGACCGGCTCCCCGATCTCGTCAGATGCCCGCCCATCCCATCCGCCACGCTCGGCGTCGGCAGAAGTGCCTTCGAACTCGCGCCCCGAGACGCGCGGGGCGTCGCGAGGAGTGGCGACAATGAAGACCCGTTCTCGTCGGTGGCAGGCGCCGACGTCGGCAGCGGCAACAGTCGTCCATTGCGCGTCATACCCGATGTCGCAAAGGTCGCCGAGTACGGCTCCAAGTGCTCGGAGAACAGGTCTCCCTGCTCCGTCTCCCATAGCATCCGCAACGGATTCCACTGGGCGATGGGCTGCGGTTGATAGGAGTCCTCGGACATTCTCGATCACCACCATTCGGGGCTTGAGCTGATTGATGGCTGTGGCGAAGTAGGACCATAGACCAGACCGGGTGCCCTCGCGAATACCGGCCCGTCTGCCGGCGGCGCTCACGTCCTGGCAGGGGAAGCCGCCCGTGAGGATGTCGACGGGCTCGACCGCCGCCCAGTCGATCGCGGTGATGTCGCCGTGGTTGGGTACGTCGGGCCAGTGGTGGGCGAGGATGCGGGCGGGCGCGGCGTCCTTCTCGACGAACCAGGCTGTCTCGCTGCCGAAGTGCGCGTTGACGGCCATGTCGAGACCGGCATAGCCGGAGAAGAGGGAGCCGGTTCTCATCGCCCCTCCCCGTCGTCCCCGGCACGATCAGCAGCGTCGGCAGCGGCCAAGAGGGCAGCGGCGAACGCTCGGGCAACCTCGGAGCTGAACGGTTCCTCGGGCTCTCCGTTGTACGACAGTTGCACTTCGTTGCCGATGGTTTCGACGAAGTGTTCCCACGATGGGATCTCCCAGCCCATCATTGATGTTTCGGTCAGGTGGTTATATGTGTCCGTCGGCTTCGGCAGCTCCACCACCGCAAACCCGTTGGCGCGCTGTCCACTCCCCTCAGCGTCGGCGAGGATGGCCAGTAGGCGAGAACGGTCGGCCCCTCGAAACGATTGGAACCCATCTGCGGCGATGAATGGTCCACAGTCGTTCTCCAGGTATTCCCGCACCCGCTCGATCACGTTATGGAGACGCCTAACCTCATCCACTAGTGGCGCAACGTCATTGAGCAGTCGCCCGACCTTCTCACTGCCACTGGTGCCGTCGCTGACGTAGGCGAGGTGACGTCGATCGTCGAGGATGTCGTCAAGGTCGCGTAGTTCGCTCACTGTCCACTCCCCTCAGCGTCGGCGAGGATGCTCGCGATTCGCTCGACATCGCGACGCTCCGGCCCAGAAACGAGCTGTTCCAACATCTCGGCGACTACCTCCCGCACCTGCTCGATCACGTTGCGGGCCTTGGTGAGGTCGGCTATGAGGTCGCGGATGGTGTCAGTGGTGTCCGCCGTGAGTGCGATGGTCGTGCCGCGTCCGCGGCACGAGTCGTAGTAGGACAGCAATTCCTGTGCCCGATCTTCTGCGTCACTCACGACAGTTCCTCCTCGGTGTAGACGAGACGCGCTGTGGCACAGGGCCACGGCGTGTGGCATTCAATGCATTCTTGAAACCTGCCGCTGCCACGTGGCTTGTGCAGCTCCCGGATCGGTGCGGCCATCTCGCGGGCGGTGAGCAGCGCATAGTCTTTCGAATCAAAGTCAAACTCGAAGTGGCCTTGGTCTGGCCACAGCGCACCGAATGCCCTCCATGCCGCCTCCACGGCTGGGTCGCTCATCCCCTGTCCGCCTCTCGCACGTGCTCGATGGCCTTGTTCGGGTCTTGAGTCCGCCAGTCTGGCCACTCCCGCTGCTCGTTCTTCGTCTGCTTGGTTTTGATCGCGTCGATGATGTCTTGGGGTTCGTGGCCAGATCGCATAGCGCCGTCGAACGCCAGAATGATCAGGTCGGCCCATTCGGTGATGTCGTCCGGGCTGTCCTCAATCTCCTTGAGTTCCTTACGAATGTGGTCGAGAACCCCCGCTAGCCGCTGACCCGGCCCGAATGTGCGGAGCGAGAACTCTCGCTGACGTTCGAGATGTTCGGTATCAATCACGTTGTCACTCATCCCTTGTCCGCCTCTCCACGTCTTTCATCAGGTCTTCCAGGAACATCTCGTGTGTGCGGCGTAGGTTCTTCGCGGCGAGCACACGAGCGAACGCCTCGTCACGAGCACGGCTGCTCGCGAAGTAGAACTCATTGCGGCTCATTTGCGCGATGACCGGGTAGGCGATGATCATGGTCTCCCGGTATTCGACCGGGAACTGTTCGACCGCTAGGGCTTCACTGTCGCTCAACGGGATTCCTCCTCCCATCGGTAGTGTTCACACGGGCGCGAATCATGCCCATCGAAATCGGGTGCCGGGTATCGAATGTCCTTGAGCAGAGGCGCTTTCGTCTCCCTATGTCCCCAGATGGTGAGGATGCAGGGATCGCCGTATTCGCCGCCGAGATCACTCCGGCCACTGATTGGGACGTACGGCGCTGCTGGCCCGTTGTAGGAACGGCCCACCTGGTCGATGAGTGCTTCACGCTCGGCGCAGGTGATGGGATGCCAGGTCATCGGGATTCACCGTCCTCTTCCTCGCTCGGCAACATGGACGCATCCACCAGCGCTGCCCCGCACCCGCAATACAGGCCGAAATGGTCGTGAGGGAATGTCGAGCCGTCATGGTCTTCGTGCTCGGTGCCACGCTTGGCCTGTGCGGCCAGCCGGTCAATCTCGTAGGCAATGTGCATCATGCTCATCGGGATTCACCGCCGTCCACGGGCTTGCTGTGCCGACGCTCGCGGATAAGCGTTACCGCACACAGAATCCCTTCAGCCAGCGCCTCGGCCTCATCTAAGGTGAGCCAGTACATCTCGTCGATGACCACCTCGTCGAAACTGTCGACCTCAATGTCCAGTGGTGAGCCACTGCGAATGCTAAGGTTCCCCATCACTTCTCACCGCCGTCCACGGGCTCGCCCTCGCCAGCGTCAAATCCGCCGTATATCGATCCCTGCTGGCCCGAATCATTGCTGCGCGTACACGAATGCTCGTGATAGGTCGCACGTGGACAGCGCTTGCAACCACACTCGGGGCACAAAATCATTCCCCGCGACAGGCGACTCATCCATCCATCAGGATCGAGTTCATCCATGATGCGAAGCCACTCGTTCTCGCACACATGGCATCCACACGGGTTAATGGGCTTCCCAAGAAGCCAGGTGATCTTCGGATTGAGAGCCATCACTTCTCACCGCCGTCCCGCAGGCGAATGAACATCCCATCTAGCCCGCACTCATACAGTGCCGTGGCATCAGCAGCCCCATATGCGACCAGGCATGAAGGGGCACCCGAGTTGGCTTTCGCTGGCGCGCCCTGGGCGTCAAGAAACGTCACCCTGCCCTTGAGGAAGAGGATCGCGGTCGCCCTGTCCCAAACAGTCTCGAAAAACATTGCCGTTTCGGTGCGCGCAAAGATGAGTGCCGTCCCGTTCCCGTGATCGGCCATCTTTCGCATGAATGGCAGGGTGAGCTTGCCGTATGGCGGATTCAGGAATACCCGACCCACCCACGGCAACTCCAGGCCATCTTGCCCGTCGTCGATCTGGAAGGTGCGACGGGCCAAAGTGTGCCCAGGCGCCCCGCATGGATCCAGGTCGAAGGCACCCAGGGCATCGACAATCGGGCTCGGAGTGAGCCAGCGAGTCTCGCGCTGCCTACTGCCCTTATCCTGGCTCTCACCGCCAAGCCAACCATTCCTCCGAGAGGGCTGATGCTTCCCGTCGCCCATTGCGGCGAACGCGTCTGCGAACATCGAACTCATGCGTGGTCACCGCCGTCCCGCGCAAATGACGCCCAGTGTCGTCGACGCTCCAGTTCGACATTCCCGTGACGCAGGCCGATCGCCTTCAAATCAGCACGCCGAGTTGAAGACTCGATGGTGTGGCGAATCATCTCGACGAGACACTTCGCCACGGCTTCATAGGTCTCGGGCCAGAATTCGGCCAGGGTGTCCCACTTGTCATCACCGCCATACGGCCCCCACTCGCGCACTTCGCTGGTAGGGCAACCCTCAATGTGAACCACGTCCGAGTTGCGGTGCTCGTACCAGCAGAATGTCCACCCGCCCGGAGTCGATACCGTGAGCCCATGCTCACGGCAGTTGTCGAAGCTGCTCCACGAGACGAGCTCGCCAAGCTCGCTTGCTACTATGCCGCCGACAATGCGGGCCATGGCAAACGGCGCATAGTCGTCGATGCTGCCCAGGTCGTCGTCCCAATATCCTTCGGGGTTCTGCTCACGGCGGTGCTGCTCGATAGCTGACTGGAGGATCACTTCTCACCGTCCCGTAGGAGGTTGGCGGCATGGAGGGCACGGGCCATGTCGATCCACGGCTTCTGATACGCGCTGTCGAGTGCATCCCAGGCCGACCCTGCACATCCTGACCAATCTGTGCGCTCGTATAGCACCCGCGCCGCCTTCTCGATCAGCTCCTCATCCGCGTCGGCCTGCTGCTGGGCGGCTTCGAGACGGTCGGCTTCGCGACGTAGGTGAACCACCACCAACGTGTCGTCCGCCCGGAATCGCGAAAACCCATCCGCCGCCGCGATCACGTCGGCCGCGAACCGCCAATTCGCCGGTTTGGTGGGGTCAGGCTCCGGTAGCTGCGGAGCGAACACCTTCGCCTGGGCACTCTGGCGCGCGTTCTCCGTCTCCGCGAGATCGGTCAGGAGGTCATCGACCACGGCCCTGATCTGTGATGTGCACTCCCGGATAAGTGCTGCTGGATCGTCTTTCATCCCAACTCCTTCGAAGCAACACAGCCGTCATCGCCCAAATAGGCACGGCCATAGAGGAATAACTTGACC
Source organism: Gordonia oryzae (assembly GCF_003797185.1). Classification (GTDB taxonomy): domain Bacteria; phylum Actinomycetota; class Actinomycetes; order Mycobacteriales; family Mycobacteriaceae; genus Gordonia; species Gordonia oryzae. The sequence continues at coordinate 246,434 of NZ_RKMH01000002.1, read as the reverse complement.
GGGACGCTCGCTGGGTCTTCCCATGGGCGAACGTGAAAACCCTCGTCGTGGGCGGCGTTCGGGTTCACTGTTGCCCACCCATGGCAACCTCGGACGCCGTCACCGCACAACGCCACGCAGTTCACCGGTGACCACTCGCCACCCTGGGACCTGTTCTTGCGGTGATGGATCGTGGTGCCCCACCGGCCGCAACGCTCGCACTGGCCAACAGACTCCTCGCCGCCGGAGCGGAGGTTCACGATGCGGCGGGTCGTCTTCTCGCTCATGACGCCTGCCTCAGGTGGTTGCGCTGGCCGGCCGTGAAACCACCGAGGATCCCGTACTGGTCATTGACCGAGTACGCCCACTCCAGGCACTCCTGTCGGACCTTGCAGGATCGGCAGATCGCCCGCGCCTGATCGGCTTTGCCCTTCTCCCCAGGGTTGGGGTAGAAGAGTTCCCTGTCGGCTCCCCGGCACTCCGCGTGGTCGCGCCAGCTCATCGCTCCCCCACCCCCGCCGCCGAGTACGCCGATCGCATCGACTTGTTCACCGACTGCAGTGCACGCAGCTCATCCTCGAGAGCCTTGGCCTTCCGGTCGGCGTAGCGGTACGCGGCATCCGCGACGTCGCGGGCCTCACGCAGGCTGATCGTGGCGACGACCGCTGCGTGCTTCTTCTCGGTCTGGGGGCCGTCGTGATCGAGGAACGCCTGCGAGAACGCGTGGTCGAAGTCCCGGTCCGCGGTGAGGAACGCCTTGTAACGATCGTTGACCACCGAGACACTGTTGGCGATCCTGTTGGCGCAGTGATTGATCGCGGCCTCGATCGAGACGGGGGTGTAGGGCTCGGCATCAGCCATGGTTCGGCACCGCCTCGGAGTCGGACTGCGTCGCGGCAGCTTCGATGGCAGACGCTCGCGACATCAGAGCCTCGTCAATGGTGGGACCGCCCTCCATACCCAGTCCCAGCACGTCGGCGTCTTTCGCCTCCCGCCACAACGCGGTCAGCTCATCCCGGTTCTCGGCTTGGGCGATGGCCTCGAGGATGTCGGCGACTCGGTCCTGGACCGACGCGAAATCACGGACCTTAGCCGTCTTCGGATCGCACTTGAGGATGTCGAACACCAAGCGCTCCAACGTCAACCCAGGGATGGTGCGCGCCTTGTCCTCCCCTGGACGGATTCCGGCGTGCACCGATCTCGCTCCGATCACCTGCGGCTGAGACCCTCGCTGGAGGCGCACCCATGCGGAGGCGTCGAACGCGAGAGTCTTCTGGCCGTCGACCTTCCATGTCCGATCCTTCGTCGGCTGGCCGTTCTCCATCGCGACCTGTTCGGCACCACGGGCGGTCATCACGACGATGCCCGGGAATCTCATCAGGATTCGCATCAGGTCTCGGTGTCGAGCGGTGGCGAGGTTCCACAGGTCGGGGCCGATTACGATCTCTGCCTCGGGGTCGCGTTCCAGCTTGGCGCGGTTGGACTTCCGGTTTCGGGCTTTCCCGTCCACCCACTCTTTGAGCATGTCCCACTCGGCGGTCATGGAGTCGATGACCAGAACTACTGGCTTCTCGCCGGCGTCCAGTGCCCTCTTGGCCTCGTCTCGTGCCGCTTTCACCTGGCCGAGGATGTCGAGCCACGTCCCGTCGTGGTCGATAACCTCATACCGGGCTCCTGGGATCGCTCCGTACTCATCCGCCGCGCCTTCGGCGACGTCGATCCACAGGGTGCGGCCGACCTTGTCGGATGCGGATAGCTCTGCGGCGCACCAACTTTTGCCCGATTTCTCTGGGCCTTCAACGAGGATGAGTGGCCACGGCACAGCGCCGGTCGGCGGTCTGGTCTTGAGGGCTGTCATGACGCCACCGCCATACCGATTGCGACGCAGGTCCCGACGGCACACACCAGGGCTACGAGCGAGAACACCGTGATGCGTCCACCAGCGCGCTGAGGAGCATTGGTCGCTGCAACGAGGAACGACAGCGACGCCAGTGGCAGCACGATCGACAGCAGTACCCAGAGGGTGAGTGAGTGGATCATTGCGCCACTCCCTGCACTGGCAACGGCTCGACCTCTTCGTGGCGCACTGCGATGTGGGCGACCTGTTGGCCGTTCTTCGCGTCGATCATCGGAGGGCGGGTGGGATCGACCAGGCCGTAATGCATCTCGGTGACCTTGAGGATCACGTAGGTGCGCCCATCCTTTCCGCGGACGCGGTCCCCGGGGTTCACGCCTCGATCCCCGTCAGCCACGCCTCAAAGGACTCATTGCACAGGCATGCGGGAGAACGCTTCTCACGGATCAGGTGAATCGCGTCCGATGCGCCCATCCCGTCGAGCATGAGAGCGCGGGCCACAACGAGGGATGATCGGTTGAGCCCCGCCTGGCAATGCACGAGCGTGGGCGCCGAGGCACGGCACACGTTCACCCAGGCAGCCAACACGTCCACCTGATCGAATGCTTGAGAGGTGCTGTCGTACATGCGAACCGCGATCGCACTGTCCAGGTCGTGTTCATGGGTGTACCGCTCCCACGGATACAGCGACACCAAATGCTTGATGTCGGAGGGCAGCCGCATTCCGTTTCGGCACCCTCCCTGCCACAGCCCGGGGACGATCTCTGAGATGTAGGGCATGTCGAATGGCGTATTGCCGTGGGCCGCGACTCCGGAGATGCGTTCGGCTATGGGGTCGAGGTCCATGTCGATGCGCGTCGGATCACCATGGAGAGCCGCCATCGCGGTCTCTATATCGAGGCTGAACTTGGTCATTCTCCAGCCCCCAACTCCCCTGCGAGACCGTTGGTGACGACGTTCTGCGCCCACTCCTTGACCGCCTTGGATGGCGTGAGCCGCAGAGACGAGTTGCCCTTCCGCACTGCGATACCGGGAATGTTCTCGCCGGACTTCGCTCTCCCCTTCGCTGCGGTGTGCTCATACTCGGGAATGCCGGTGTCGTCGGCCAGCAGGTGTGGCGCGTGCTCTCGCAACACCTTGATCGCCTCAGCCTCATTGGTGACACGGGTGTGGGTAACAGCCTTGCCTTCGAGGGTGAGGAAGTGGTCGAGCTCTTCCTGGTCCACCACGACCACGACGTCGGCAGGGTTGGTCATGGAGGCGTATCCCACTTCGGGGTCGCCGATGCGCTCCCCGACGGCGATGGCTTCGGCGAGGGCCTTGCGGTCCTCCTTGACCACGGTGTCAGCGGCGTCGATCAGTGCTCTTCTTCGCAGTGCCAGGAAGGCAAGGTCTTTCGTGCTCAACGGATCTCCTGTGTTGTAGTTTGCGGAGCTCGTAGTCGAGTTGATCCGCGTAGCTGTAGTGAGGGCATCTGTGGTTGGGGTGGCCGTACTCGCCGCAGTAGTCGCACTGCGGGATGCCGTCGGCATCCCACTGGTCTTGCTCGGACATGCCACCGCGGGCGCGTTGCGCGTAGCTCATTCGCGGTCGCGTGTGTACCGATCGTGGTCACCGGCGATCCAGTCGAGGATGTCGTCGTCGGTGTACTCAACGCGGGGAAGACGCCCATCGAGCCCTTCCTCATAGGCTCGATGGGCGTGCGCCTCAGAAGCGCGTTGCGAGAACGGGTTTGCCATCGAGGTGGCTCTCGATCTGCGACACGACATCGGACCACGCGCCGCGCAGGACGTTGCGGGTCGGCTTGAGCTTGATCGCCAGGAGTAGCTGTCCGTTCTGCACACGCAGACGGAACCACGCCTTCACCTCGTAGCGGTCGAGCCCCTCCCACGGGCGCAATGCCAGCGTGACGATCTGCGGCACCTCAAGCCGACCAGATCGGCCGGCGGTGGTGGTGACGTCCTCCTTGAACGCGACGGACTGGCCGCCGTCGGCGCGGGAGATGCTGGATTCGAACGACCCCTTCGTACTTGCGCGGATGGAGTCGATGACCTCCAGTAGCTCAGCCTGAGCTGGGTCGGTGACCGTGTGCAGCAGCTCCTCGACCGTGTCGCCGAATTCCTCCTGCGGCATGTACTTTCCGGACAGCCGATGCCACGCCACCCAGTCCTCATCCGGGCGGAGCTCGAGGCGGAGTCGGCTGTCGCGGAGCCCTGCCTCGTCCTCGACGTGGTCGTTGTAGATGGCCTCGACGCGGCCCTTGGTCTCGTCGCCCCACAACGATCCGGAACCCACGTTGCCAGTCGCGGAGAGTGGATTACGATCCAGCTCGGCGAGGAACGACGGGACGTCGGCCACCAGGCGAGTGCCCGAATCTGCCGACGCGGTGACGCCGGGGATGAACTCCCTGAGGTCGACGGTCTCCACCTGGAGGCCATGCTCGCGAGTGGTTGCGGCGAGCACGAACACTCCGGGGTCGATGCCTGGAATGTCGTCGGTCGCGATGATTCCGAGCTTCTGCGCACCGTCTATGTCGCCGTCATTCGATGCGATCAGAGACGGGGACATCTTGAGTTCGCTCATCAGTTGTCAGTTCCCTTCGGGGGTTTGGACTTTCTTCGCGGGCTCGTCGAAGAGGGAATCTTGGGTGGGATCGTTGCGGTGCAGTCGGTTGTTGTCGTCCGGGAACCACAGCGAGCGTCGGGTTTCCTTCGGGATGTTGGCCTTGATCGAGTCGTCGATCTTGACCACGCGGCTCATCTCCTTGTCGCGGGAGACGGTGAGCGTCACCGAAACCGATCCCTTCTTGCCCGTCTCGCGGACCGCGGCGATCAGTTCGGCGAGCTTCTTCGACACCTCGGTGTGGGCTCTGCCTCCGGAGTGCTGCATCAGCACGGCGGCGAAGTCCTGTTCGGCTTCGTCTTTCGGGTCCTGCACTTCTACTCCTTCTCGACGTCCGTATCGGAGTCGTTGTGTTTGCGACAGTCTCGGCACAGACCGTCTGCGATCCGGATCGGTAGACCGGACATCTGGCGACCGCAGTCGACGCACTCGAGGCCGTCGAGTTCGGTCATGAGGCGACCTGCTCCAATGCCTGCCCCGACATCGGGCAGTCGTGGCCAGTGACATCGCGGTGGTGGGCGTATACCGCTGTGGACTGGACCTTTTGGAGGCACACAGGACACTCGGCGGACTGGTCACCGATGAGCAGCAGACCCATGCGCCGACGGTCCTTGTGCACGGTGTCGATGGAGCACCCCAGGGCTGAGGCGATCTCGGCTGCCGTCCACCCCTCGGAAGTGAGTCTCCGGATCTCGCCTCTGCGCGCCTCGCGATGCTGCCGCGTCCCTCGGGTCACCTTCGGCGCCCGGAGCGCCCACTGCTTCGGGGTGTCCTCGGAGTACCCGAGACGAGTGGCGATTCTCTCGTCGTCCCAACCAAATCCGCGGAAGTGTGCCCACTCGTGGCGGACCGACTCGTCGGGGATCTGTGCGAGGTCGATGCTCATGACGAAGCCACCTTTCGTGCGGTCCGCTTCTTCGTGGATGTATGGGCGGCGCGCTCGTTCTGCAACTCGATCTTGAGCGACTCGACGACGCCTTCGAGCTTGGCGATCTTGTCCCGCCGCTCGTCCGCGCGCTGATTGGCCTGAACGAGTTGCCTACGCACTTCGGCGCATTCTTTCTTCGACACCGCGAGACTCTGCTCGAAGGACTCCTTCACCCTCTCTAGGGTTTCGATGTCGCGATCGCGCAAGCCGATCTCTTCGCGGTGAACCTCGAGCAGGCTCCGCATGGTTCTGTCGCTCACTGGTCCCACTCCTCGCGGTTCAGGCGATCGCGAGCGAGGTCCAGGGCCTCAACGAGGGTGGACTCGTGGACGGTGATCATCGGCTCCGTCTTCATCCACTTCTTCACGATCACCCAGAACGGCTCGCGGGTCTCGTAAGAGAAGGTGCTGGCGAATCGACTCACAGTGAAGTCGAGACCGGCCTTGTCGCAGGCATCTTCGAGATTCCGCAGCGCCCTACCTCGCGCCTCGTCGGCGTTGCGCTGCTCGGTGAGATTGGTCGGCTCGGCGAGGTCTGGCACTGCGTGAAGGATGTCGGTCATTGGGCCACCTCCGCGATGAGCTCCCCACGCGCCATGACGGCCTCGCGATGATCAGCAGCGGCCCGTTCCAGTAGCCCTACAGCGTTAGCGCCGTACATGTGGAGGCCGTCAACGAAGACCGTTGTGGCGCCGGCCATCAGATCCCAGCAGCGATCGGCCCGCTCGGATGCTGCGTCGCGGACGTCGTCGTCGGTGAGTGTTGCCCCGAGGCGTAATCCGTGGCGGGTCACCGCTCCCCCCGACGTCCGAGAACACCCACCGGGGTGGAGTCGATGATGTCGCCCTTGTGGACGGTGAGGTACGGAACGCTGCGTCTGGCAACCAGAGCCCGCATTTCATCCGCGAGAATGGCGACGGTGCAGCCGATCCCGCCGATCACGATGAGGGACAGTTCGAACGTGGTGAACATGGAATCTCCTATGCGGCAATGCTGTTGATGGACTGGACTTTGAGGATCTGCACGATGGCGTCGAGGGTGGACAGGATGCGGTCGAGGCGGTCTGTGACATCAGCCGGCGGCGTGATCTCCCCCAGGACCTCGCGGCGAAGGTCGGCGGTGGGAATGGTGTATCGGCCCCCGATAGGGATGACCCGGACGGGGAAGTGTCCGTCGTTGATGGCCTTGTACGCGGCACTGGCTGAGATGCCCAAAGCCTTTGCGGCCGTAGCCACGTCGGTGGTGACCCCGAGGGCGTCGAGATCGGCCCGGGTCAGCATTGCCCCTCCGGAGGTTTGGTGCCCTCGACGCCATCACCGGCGTCGAGGGCCGCGCGATCACCAGTGGCGGCTGGTCCGCGCTCGACGCAGGTGCAGCCCGCACCGGCGCCGTGATCAGTGAAGTCTTCGATGGTCATCACGCACCGCCGATGGGACGGAAGTCATGAGACAGTCGCCCATAGTGCGCCAGGGCATTGGCGAGTTCGGTGGCATCTGAACCGCCGATGGAGTAGGGACCGATCTCAAATGACCAGCCAGACAGTCCATCATCGGTAAACACCGCGCGAATCGGGACCACGATCCACTCGTCGCTCTCATCAACTCGCATCGTCACTGCGGTCTCGTGCTGGACGTGTCGCTGATCATGAGGGTCGGACCGGTGGCCGTCGAAGATGGGGGCGCTCACGATGCGACCTCGATGTTCGGCAGGAGTCCGACCAGTCGAGCCAGGTCGACTGCGTGAACTGCCCTGACGTAGCATGTCTTTCGCGCTTGACCGTTGTTGCGCCGCGGCGCATCGCGTTGTTCCTTCACGTCGAACCATGTGAAAGACGGCTTGCCCGCCCGGGGGCGATACTCGGTCTCAGTAACCTTGCGCTGCTTCGTCCGAGACCATCGCTCGAACGTCTTCGGGTAGATCAAGGCCTTCTCGTCCCGCAGGAGCGCGAACGCCTGCGGCTTCGTCAGCCCGTACGCGCGGCCCCAGTCCTCGATCAGCATCACGTCGTCATCGACGACGACGTGAGTGTTGACGTAGTCGATCGCTGGCCGATCGCGCTCGCGCTCCTCCTTCAGCTCCCGAACCTCAGCCACGAGAGCCTCATTGCGATCGCGGAGGATGAACAGAGCTTGCTCGATGATCTGGTCTTCAGACTCGCGGGCGACCTCCTCGACGGTGAGCAGGTAGTCGCGGACCTGGCGAGCAACCCGCGAATCGCGGAGCAGCATCCCGACACGAAGGACTGCACGGCGAGGGAAGAGTGACATCGACGGCGCGGTCCGAGGCATTCCCAGCTCGTCGGGAGTCAGTGACAACTCGTCACTGACTTCTGCACGAGTGAGTACCCGATACCCGTCAGCATCGAACTCGTCCTTGTTGCGGAGAACGACCTGGCGGACTACTTCGCGGGTGGTTCCGTAGAACGTAGCTACCTGATCGGCGTTGGCGTGCATATCGTCCGGCAGGGTCGAGAGCACGCCCACCTTGTCGAGGACGTCGGTGCGAGCAGAGAGCTGATCGCGCTCTTCTCTCGCGTTGGGTAGTGTGAGGTCCATCGAGAACTTCTCCTTCTCGTTCAGGGCCACCCGGCGTTCGCGCGCCGAGGTGGCCGTTTCCGTTTCAGGCTGGGATTTGAGATAGGGCAGTCGGCGGGTCGTACGGACTGCGCATCGGGTCAGGCCAGACATCCTCGGCCTCGGCGACCGCGACCTTGACTGCGTAGAAATACGGCACGCCGTCAGCACGGAGTGTTGAGATTCGCTCGTCAATCCACTTGCTGCGCAGTACCTTTTCGCGCTGCTTGTCGGGGGTCCATCCGCACAGAGGATGCTCCGTACGGATCGCCGCGCGCTCGATCTCCCGAGCCTTCGTGTAGCAGTACGGACCGGAGATCTTCACCTTGGTCACGGCGGCACACACGCCCGGACGCGTGGTCTTGTGTTCTGCCCACCGAATTGCGGGGCGATGGCTGCAACCGACGTACAACAGGTCGCCGGCTGCATCGAAATAGCGGTAGACGAAGTGGTTTCGAACGCCGTCACTCTTGTCCGCCATCACGCAGCTCCACGGTTGACGCTGGGCGAAGCGACAAGCACTTGCGCCGAAAAGAGCGATCCAGGAGGGGCGTTGAGAGCCTCCTCTATGCGGCGGGCCGTGTCGGGACCAACAGTGTTCCTAGCACTCTTGCCGCGCGAACGAAGAAAGGCAATCGACGACGGCGAACACTTCGCCTCCCGGGCCAGTTCTTCATTGGTCATGCCGCGGTGCTTCATGTAGTCCCGGAACGCTTGCTTGCTGATAAGTCGCACCCAGAGCCTCCCTGTGTCGACTGGTCTGCGGTGTGCGATCACTGTAACTCCCTTCTTGTTGCTTGGTCAAGCACCAAGACCAATGTAACTGCTTCTAGTTACATTGCGCAACCCCTGTAACTGCACCTGACATGCAGGTTAAGAAATCACATCCGAGTGATTTGTAACTTTTGGAGTTACACTCCGGCTATTCGAACAAGCGGCAAGCATGGGAGCGTCTGAAACCGTGAGCAAGTTGAGCGATCTCCTGAACAGCGGGTCCGTTACCGCTCGCCAGGCCGCGGACAAAGCGGAGAAGGCGGGCGTGGACCTCCGGTACGGCACCATCGCCGCCTACTGGTCAGGTGGTCACGGGCGACCGACCGCGAAGACGCTCAGCAAGCTCGCGAAGGTGGTGCCGTTCACCGAAAAGCAGCTACAAGAGGCCGCATGGGATGTCTCCGCCCCGCTCGGGCCATATGTCGCGCCCGACGAAGCAGCACTCCTCGACGAACGGCAGCGCCGCGCAGTAGACGAGCTGATCCGCAGCATCGTCGCGACGCGAGGACATCGCCATGAACTGGAAGCTACGCAGAAATCGGGAGCATCGGGCGAAGCGCGTGAAGACCAGAAGAACGCGTCTCGTGTGTCTACTGGCTACGGTGAACACACTGACGACTACGACCTCGCCGGCCGCGATGGTGGGACCGACCCAGAAGGCAAAGCAGCTGACGATGCTCGGCTCCATGCAGAGCATTTCCGGAATCTACTCGCCCAAGCAGTAGGCATGCTAACTAGCGCTCGGGACGACGTGCTCGGCGAAATCGTCGCTCGCGGTTCCACCCAGTCCGTTGACACCCACGCCGTGCGTCGGCTCGTCGATGGGAACGAGTCATTGGCGTCCGCGTCCATCGCTGTTGCGAAACGGGCGGCGGTCCTTGAGCTTGTCGAGACTCGCGATGTAGCTGGCGCGGAAGGCGTCATCGCGGACCTGATTGCCGACTTGCGGGAACTGGTTCTACGGATTGAGACTGGCCAGTTTGATCTCATCGCGGCGAACCTGCCAATCGAGCAACGAGCACTCGCGTACGCCAATCGCCGCGGCCCCAGACGAACAAGGGGTGAGCAGCTCCGTGACCGAGACGCGGGACTTGGCGAGGAATCGCAAGACTTCAATGATGGCACGGACACGGGAGGGTTCGAGTAAGAGGTGAACTTGCAACTCACAGCGACGTTCGTACTGATAGCAGTTGGAGCGGTGGTCGCTAACAGGCGCCGCGAGCGTCCACTAGCGACCCTGTCGGCGGTCGCAGCTGGCGCCACCGCATTGGCCTTCGGCGGATCAGGGCTTGGACTGATCCAGTTTGTTTTGACCCGAACGATTTTCGGCGACTATCTGGTCTACCTGCCACAGGCCCTATCCGCCTACCTGGTGGTGTGGGTGGCCACTCGATTCATCGCGCCCGCCACGCAGTTGAGTGGCAACGAGAAGATCGGTAGACAAGTCGCACACTTCATCGTCGTGACAACAGCACTCGTAATTCCGGTGGCCTACGCTTCTTCGCTTCTCAGAGGTTCAGCCGAGACAGCAGCGTGGTTCGTCATCGGCATCTGTAGTTGGCTCGTGTCATACGGAATCGTATGCTGCTGCGTAATGCTGGTCTGCCTTCACGGTCGGAATCTGTATCGGCGGCGTGCGTGGCACGTGGGACTCGCCTCAATCGGTTTCCTCCTGTTCGGTATCGTCGCCGCACTCGTCATCCTTGACACCTCGAACATCCGACCAATGATTGTCGCCGGAATTGGACTCGTTTTGCTGACATTGTCCGCGGCGATGGTGCCTCCTAAGTCTGCCCCGCCGAAAGGGTTGCCAGCGTGACGTCGGGGCCGCTGGCCGCGAAGAACTCGGAGGGCTGCGCCTGGCAACCGGCTGCGATGAAAGAGTCAGTGAAGTCGCAGATCAACCCCGAGGAGAGCCGAGATCGCCGCCCTACGTGGTCCCGCCGGCTGGTACCCCGACCCCGTCAACCCCGCACTACAGCGCTACTGGGACGGAGTGCGATGGACCGAACACGCGGCGCCGAGGGGGCCGCGGTGACTCAAGCGGAGTCGTGGCACCCTACCCCGCAGCGCTCGGCCGTCCCTCGACCAGATGAATCTTGCGATCAACCACGACAAGTGCGGCGACCCCAGGGAGAATTCTTGAGCCGCACGCCGAGTAGTCGCGAGCCGACAAGAAGGGCCGGGCATGTTTGAGAACTCATCCCTGCGCGGGCGCGCAGTTAAAGTAGGTGCGCTGACAGGCGGGTGTGTTGGGACCACCCTGGTCATTCTTGTTGCGCTCGCGCAGCTCAGCAACGAGGAGTTCGCCCACCGAGGCGCTGACGGAGGTGTCGCCTACGCACTAGGCGTCGCCGTAGGTGTCCTTGCCAACGAAGTCCTCTACGGTCTGGTCGCCGCCGCAATCGGAGCACTGACTGGCCTGGTCATCGCCGTAGCAAGGGGTCGGATTGGCGATTGCAACGGGCGGGAGGATGCATAATCGATCCTATCGACGCAGCACTAGCATCGCGGATTCATCGACCGGGCTGTAGCTGGTCATACACCTTTGAGGCTGAAGAGCAGCTCGGTGCGCTTCACGCTGTGGACTCTGAGGCTTACGACCTACTGATCGCGCTCACGAACCGCGCGCGCCTGCAGGGAATCGCACCCACCCAGAACAACAGCCTCGAAGGAGTGAGTCATCCGTCCCACAGGGTGCCGGTAGGTGAAAGGGTGATGGATCTGCCGGATCACAACTTCACGCCTGAACGACCGATGCCATGGGCGGGCGAACTCTACGCCGAGTCCAGTGATCAGCTAACGCTGTACCGGCTGTACTTTATCGAACGCCGTGCAACGCCTGAGGGTGCGACCATTGAGATCGTTGGCAGTGGGCTTGGCGCGAAACCAGCGAATGACGCGACGTACGACCCGAACCAACAGACAGTCGAGATTAAGGACGCGATGCACTCGGGGATTGATCGGTGTCTGAACATGCGGACTACCTGGCGACGTTGGAACGCAGCGTGATAGCTTTTGCGTTATAGCGCAATGAGGGAGTGAGAGCCCGCGCAGAGCGCGGTGCCTTCGTATGCATCGAAAGGGCACACACCGCATGAGCATGTTTCCAGGAGTTGAGCACCCAACATCGATCGACCACCTCGGGGCGGAGCTGGCCAACGAGCAGTTGAAGTTGATATTTGATCTGCGCCAATGCCGCATCGATCGCGAACTGTCGCTTGCAGAGGTGGCGGAGATGATGAAGGTGGACGTGTCGCAGGTCTCTCGGTTCGAGAGTGGATCGACCAATCCCACGATGGCGACCGTGCGTCGATACGCCAAGGCCGTGAACGCCATCTTTCGCGTGGATGTCTCAAGCTGGCACTCCGAGAAGTGCCGCATGATCTCGCGAAACGCCGACGTCGTTACTTGGGACCACGACGAGATCGCAGAAAGCGACTACGATCTGCGGCCGTGGCCACCGTTGGCGACGCGGGCGATGGGATGAAATGGCTCTGATCGAGAGTGCCGCGGGTGCCGGACTTCGTTGGTTCAAACGCTCGATCGAGCGACGTTATGGGGATGAACGCGATCAGTGGGATGAGGACGCTCGGTTACAGATCGGTTTTGGTCTCTCGCATCATCAGGTTCTTGACGCTCCAGATGATGGTGACTCTGCCAGCTATCACATAGAGCTGCGCGTCGAGCTTGAGCTGGCGGACCAAGACATCACGGCTGAGCTGAGTTGCGCGGTCCAGTTCCGTTTTGTCGATGTATCGGCGCCTGGCCGGAAGGAGATTGAAGAATTCCTGCGCGACCACGCCTTGGAGTATGTCCTTGGTTTCGTGCGGGCGGCAGTGGCAGATCAGACGAGACTGATCGGTATGCCCACAGCAATGCTCCCCATCCGCACACCGTCCTGGGATGAGGTGTTGCCGATGCTCTTCGACGATGATGCGGAAGCTAGTGACGATGCCCCACCGGCGGGAATTGCATCAGTGTAATTCGTTGCATCGCAAGGCGATTGTCAGTGTCTGGTTCTACGGTGTCCGGCATGTCGATCTACCACCCATGGCGCGACGCCCGACTCCGCGAGCACCTGAGGATCGAGTTCGTCGAGCACCTGCCCGTCGGCGTTCGGGGCCGCATCGTCGGTGATCGCATCGAAGTGAATCGCCACATGCTCGGCGACGAGCGGCGCTGCACCATTGCACACGAACTCGTTCACGACGAACGCCGTGTCTTCCCCACGGACCGCGTGCTCCGGGCGCGGGAGGAGCTGACGGTCGAGAGGATCGCAGCGCGCCGGCTGGTCGCGCTCGAGGACCTCGTCGACGTCCTGTGCTGGACCCGCCACACCGATGAGGTCGCCGAGGAGTTGTGGGTGGATGTGCCCATGCTGGTGACGTTGGTGCAGTCCCTGTCGGATGATGAGCGGGCGTGGATCGACGACGAACTGGACCGGCGGGGCGCCGGGCGCGAGCAAGGAGCCTGAACCGATGACGTACCCCGAATCCGAACCACGGCGCAGCTCTCGGCTGACCTGGGTGCTGTGCGTCATCGCGTTCCTACTCGTCGCGGCTCTCGTCGTCGCGGTGATATTCGTGATCGTCGACAGCCGAAGGGACAACTCGACCGGCGCGACCGGTCCCTCGACGGTCACGATGACCGCGACCACCACACCACCGGCGTCGTCGACACCACCAGCCGCCGCGCCCACACCGACGGTCACGGAAACGACAACCGAGGAACCGACCCCCACGGGATCGACGCCAGTACAAGGCGGCCAATGCTTCGAATCCGAAGCCCGCTCCTTCGGGACCGCAGCCGACGGCACGAGCCTCGTGTGCGCCTACCTCGGCGCCGGCGGCGGGTACCAGTGGGTACTCCACGGCGACAACGACGGCGAGACCCACAACATCGGCGACCCATGCGATCCCAGCGTCGACAGCGTCAGCACCGACCCGCAGGGCAAAGCAATCCTGTGCGGCGGCCAAACCTGGGTGGCGAACCCGTGAGGGCACTCTCGAGCGACGACCGCGCCCTACTCGACTTCGCCGACAAGCAGTGGCGATACGCCGGCAGGCAGGCCGACGCGATCATGGCCCAGTTCGGCATCTCGGTCACGCGGTACTGGCAGCGCGTGAATCGGCTCCTGGACACCGAGGAGGCACTCGCCTACAACCCGGTGCTGGTGAACCGACTGCGGAGACTGCGAGAACGTCCTCTGGGGAGATGAATCCCCGGCACTCTGCCCCGTCGGCCCGATACGATCCGTGAATCACTGAGCGGTAGAACGGAATACGAATATGAGAATCGCCCGATTCGCCCCAATTGCCGCAAGTTGCATGCTGGCTGTCCTCATCGTCAGCGGATGTTCCAGCACGCCAGATGGCGATACTCCATACATCGCAGAGGCGAATGCGAAAGAGGCATGCGAGAATTCAATAAAGAATCAGCTCAGCGACCCTGGCAGTGCGCAGTTCAGCCAGGAGCAAGTGACAAAACGTCCAGACCACCAGTACACGCCGCCAGCCACGCTTGAGACATCCGCTGCTGCGACAGACCACTTCTACATCATCGTGGGAATGGTCAACGCCAAGAACAAGTTCGGTGGCTACGTCGGCGATGAAGCATTCTCCTGCGAAGCGGTTGTGCATCAGAACGGCGACGCGACCGGGATTGCGAACATCGCCGACAACAACTCGACCCCGACCGACACCCCTGACGACGACACCGACACCCCAACACCGACGGAATAGCCGATGCCACGCCCACCACTCCCCCTCGGCACCTGGGGCCGGATCAACCGCACCGAGGTAGCTCCCGGACGCCACCGAGCCCGGGCACAGTACCGGGACTACGACGGCAAGACGCGGGTAGTGGAGCGCTTCGGCGCCAGTGGGGCGAAGGCCGAGCGGGCCCTCGTGGAGGCGCTGTCCACGAGGGCGCGGCCAACGGACTCGGTCGTCGACATCACCCGCGATACCCGGCTCGCCGATCTCGCGAAGCTGTGGCTGGAGAAGCGCGAAGAGTCGAGCAAGTATGCCGCCGGCACCCTGGACAACGACCGAGAGCTGATCAAGCTGCACATCACACCCGGACTCGGCGATGTCCGCGTTGGCGAGGCGACCGTCGGCGTGCTCGATGCGTTCCTGCGCGCTGTGGCGACCGACGCACGCTCACGCCAGTGCCGCACGGTGTTGTCGGGAATGATGACCCTCGCCGCCCAGCACGACGCGATCGACCGCAACCCCATCGTCGATACGACGCGTCGGTTCTCGGCGCCGGCAGCAGCGCGAGCTTTGACCATCGACGAGCTGCAGCAGTTGCGGATCCGCATCGCCACCTGGTCGGGCACCAACCAATACGGACCCAAGCGGGGGACGGATTTCCCCGACCTCGCCGACTGCCTCATCGGGTCCGGTGGGCGCATCTCCGAGGTGCTCGCCTTCCAGTGGGAGCACATCCGGTGGGCCACCGACCTTTCACCGGCGATGGTGTACCTCGCGGGTGCGATCAACAAGCGCGGCGAGTACCAGCCGCGGCCGAAGACCGCCACGAGCCAGCACTGGCTCATCCTGCCCGACTTCATGGTGAGCGCCCTGCAGCGACAGAAGGCGCGCGACCTCCCTTCGAACGAACTCGGACTCGTGTTCCCCTCTCGCGATGGTGGACCCCGCACTACCGCCAACACCCGGCGTCAGTTCCGCGACGCCCGCAAGTTCGTGGTCCTCGAGAACGGGGAGCCCGACGGTCCGGCCGACATGTTCGAGTGGGTGACGCCCAAGACCTTCCGCAAGACCGTGGCGACGATCCTCGCTGACGAGATCGGCATGGAGGCCGCGGCCGAGCAACTGGGCCACACCTCGCCGGAGATCACCCGCCGCCACTACGTGCAGCGCAAGAAGATCACGGGGGATGTCCGCCACGTGCTGGACCGGCTCGCTCCGGTTTCTCGTGGGTATTCCGTGGGTGACACGAAAAACGGCCCCTCCCGGAAGTCGGGAGAGGCCGTCTGAACTGGTGTTTCTGTGGAGCTAAGGGGAATCGAACCCCTGACCTACTCGATGCGAACGAGTCGCGCTACCAACTGCGCCATAGCCCCGCGCCGGCCCGGAAACCGACCGTTGACACTCTAGCAGCACCGCCCGCGCACCTCACAAACGCCAGGTCACACCGTGTCGTGACCTCGTGTCGCTACACTGCACCGCGTGGCCGAGATGACGAATGAGCAGTTGGCAAGAGCGTTGGACGCAGCGATCACGGTGATCGATCCACTCCTGGACGTGCTGGCCGAACGGGATCCGCTGGGGCTGAAGGCACACACCTTCGACGAGGGCGATCATTCCGGGATCGCCGCAGTCCAGCACACCGTCGCCAAGGCGCTGGACGTCGCCGACTGGCCCGGTACCAAGGGCTGGACGGAGCTGTCGATGAAGGATCGCGCCGACTGGTGGATCAATCGACTCGGCGCCGTCAATACGATCGCAGTGGCCTATCCCGGCGCGCTGGGGGCATGGGCCAAGGTGTTGCCCTTGGCAACACCGTTGGGGTTCGCCAATCAGGCCACGGTCCTCGTTGCCATCGCACGTGAATACGGCGTCACCGACCGCGGTTGGCAGATCCGCCTGCTGGCTTCGGTGTTGTGTGGCCGTGAACTCCGCGATGACTCCCTCCCGGCATCGGTGACACCGGTCGGCCCGGAGAACGCTAAGCCCAAACGTTTAGCAGTGCGTCTGCTGTGGGACATCGCGCAGATCCTGCGCAAGGTCGACGCACAGATGGGCCGGCGCCCCCAGCCACCCCGACCGTTCTCGACACTGTCGTGGATTCCACTGCTGGGAGCGCCGTCGCTCTACATCGGCGAACGGTTGGCACTGTGCCGTGCCGTCCGATCGGGACGCGAATGGATTGTCGCGCACCCGGAGTCTTTGGATGTCAGCCGGCAGCGGCCTGTCGGAAGTCCTCGTGCTCGCGCATGACCCGACGCCGCTGGAACGGTGGCAGATGGTCGAATACCGGGTGCTCGTCGTCGATTTCGAGGACAACCGCACCACCGGGACGGCGTAGTCGCGGCGGCGGCGGGTAGGCAGCGAACTCGGGAGTCTGCATTTCGCGACGCTCACGCTCTGCGTCAGCCCTCGCGGCACGACGTGCGCGGGCGATGCGCTGCCTCCGAATCTGTTGCTCGGCCTTGACGGTTCGTCGCAGATAGAACAGGTAGCCGACGAACATAACTCCCGTCACCCCGGTGGCGATCCAACCGTATCGGCCAAATAGCACACCGCAAATAATGGTCGCAATGACCATCGCCGCAAGGGCCACGGTGACCCGCTGGCGCTCCTTGTAGCGCAAGGCATCGCCTGTCGCGTCGATTGTGAATGCACTCCGACGACGAGACTTCCTATCCTGCTTGGTGTCCGGAGCCGAGTCCTTCGCCGCTACAGGTGTCGCCTTGCGAGGCCTGCGGACACCGTCGAGTTCCTCGTCGACCTCGTCCTCGAGGTCCCACTCGCCGTCGTAGTCGTCATCGTCGTACTGGTCGGAGTCATCGTCGTACTGGTCGGAGTCACCGTCGAGATCGTCGTCGTACTCAGCGTCGTCGTACTCAGCGTCGTCGTACTCAGCGTCGTCGTACTCAGCGTCGTCGTACTCAGCGTCTTCGTCGTACTCAGCGTCTTCGCCGTACTCAGCGTCTTCGTCGTACTCGTCGTCTTCGTCGTACTCGTCGTCGAGTTCGGCGTCCTCGTACTGCGACTCGTCGTCAAGTTCGGCGTCGTCGTCCTCGTCGAGCAGATCCACCTCGACCTCGACGACATCGACCTCGACACGAGTGACGGTGACCTTTTCGGCCACCGCGTTCACGGCATCGTCGACGTCGTCGGTCTCGACGTCACCGGTAGGCACCTCGTCGGCATCGGAGTCGGCCGACGAAACCGCTTCTGCACTCCGGTCTTTGGTGTCGTCGTCCGCGGCGTCGAGAACCGCGGTCGCCGAGCGACGAGCTGTCGTGGGTTCGGAGACGTAACTCGGGTCGTGCGGGTGTGCACCGGCCGCGAGCCGACGAGTGCTGCGTGCTCGGGTGCCACCACGATGGAGAAGTCGGGTCGCCTTGGCGACCTCGGTGGTCTTCTTGGTCTGCGGGCGACCCTTGATCACCATCGGGACCAACACGAAGAGCCACACCGCAACGAGGCAGACCCACAAGACGGAGTTCGGCATGGCTCTCCCTTTCTTCACTCTGGTTACACCGGGCCACTCGACAATCTAGGTGCGGACGCGCCGCATCCTGCGCCGACGCGCCGAGGCAGCATCGAATCAGTCGGAGTTCACATGCACTTCTCAGCGGACGCACACCGTCGTTCGGCAATAGGGCCCGCATCGACGGTCACCGACAGCTCGATGTCGCGGGATCGCAGGTCGAGCGATGGCGAGTCGCCGTCGCCGTCAGGCGCTCCGACGGCGAGCAGTGCCCCAGACGTCGGATGGTGGGCGTCGAGTATTTCCGGGTCGGCGAGTTGGGTCGGGGTGACCGGCCCTCACCCAACCGCATCGGCGAGGTCGACCCCGGATTCCTTCGCCCACACGTCGATGAGCCGGCCGAGTGCGTCGACGTCGACGAATTCAACGTCAACGCCGATGTCGGTGGAATACACGAGCTCTCGCAGCGTGCCCTTCACGTCAGCGGGCCGGTGCGAGTACACGTATACCGTGTCGCTCGGGCACATGGCCACGGCGTCGGTGCCGGTGAGTTCATCGAGCGTCGCGATCAGACGCGCACGCACCTCAGACGGCGTCGCGGTACACCGCTTCCCGTCCGCTCCCCGACACCGCCATTCGACGGTGTAGCACTGCCCACTCCGGCGTGCATTGCCCGTCAGCGTGGCCACCGACGATGATCGCCAGCTGCGTCATGGCCCGATGCTAAGGAACCGACGGCGTCAGCTTATCCGTAGCGTCACACCAGGTCACGCTCGTAGGCGTAGATCACCACGTGAATCCTGTTGCGTAGGTTGAGCTTGGCGAGAATGTTGGCCACATGCGACTTCACCGTCGTCTCGGAGACGAACAACTCCGACGCGATCTCCCGATTCGACAGTCCACGAGCCACGGCGACGACCACCTGCCGTTCGCGTTCGGTCAGGTCGTCGGCGGGGACCTGATCGGGTGCATCATGCGCGGGCGGAGTCGCGACGTACGCGTCGACCAGGGCGCGGGTGATATGCGGGGACATCACTGCGTCGCCTCGGGTGACGGCCACAACCGCATCGACCAACGCCGCCCCACGCACGTCCTTCAGCAAAAACCCCGCCGCTCCCGCGCGGATGGCGTCGAAGGCGTACTCGTCGACGTCGAAGGTCGTCAACACCAGCACCCGCACCGATGGCCGGTGGCATACCACCTGCCGGGTCGCCTCGACACCGTTCATCCTTGGCATTCGCACATCCATCAGGATCACGTCGGGAGCGCAGGAATCGACGAGCGCCACGGCCTCGTCGCCGTCGGCGGCCTCCCCCACCACCTCCAGGCCGTCAGCGGCCTGCAAGACCATCCGTAGTCCGAGCCGGACGAGTTCCTGGTCGTCGACGATGGCCACCCGGATCGTCATCGGTCGGCTCCAGTCGCGGCGCGTCGTGTCGGGATGCGCCCCCACACCCGCCAACCGCCGCCCACCAGGGGTCCCGACTCCGTGTGACCGCCATGCAATGCGGCACGCTCGGCAATCCCGGTCAGTCCGAACCCCGGCTCAGCCGAGCGCCCGGAGTTTCGCCCGTCGTCGACGATCTCGACGTCGATCGCGTCGCCGTGGTAGACCAGGTTCACGCGAACCGTGGTCGCGTCGGCGTGCTTTCGCACGTTCGTCAAGGCTTCCTGCACGATGCGATACACGGTCAGCCCCTCCGGCGCCGACACATCGGTCACGGTGCCCTCAATGAGCAGCTCGATGTCGACCCCGGTGCGCCGAGCCTCATCCACCAGGGTCCCTACGTCGCCGACACCGGGTTGTGGTCGGCGCGGCAGCTCGCCGGCGCGCAGAACCCGGACGAGGTCGCGCATGTCGTCAAGCGCCGCGCGGCCGGTGTCGGCGACACGTTTCATCGCGTCCCGCGTGGCGGCGGCGTCGCGATCCCCCGTGGCCAGTGCCCCCTCGGTCAGCGTGACCATCACCGAGAGACCATGTGCCACCACGTCATGCATCTCCCGCGCGATCTGCTGACGGTGGCGCGCGGCCGCGAGCAGTTCGGCCTGATGCCGTTCACGCTCGCGTCGTCGGGCACCCTCCGCGGCGGCCAGGATCGCATTGCGGCGATTGCGCACGGCGATCCCGGCACACACCGCAGCGATCAGCGGCCCGGTCAACAGCACGAGGGATTCGATGCGGTAGCCGCTCGCCTGCCACCGCAACACCGCCAACACCGCACCCACCTCGACGACGGCAGCCGCGGCCCACGCCGTGCGCGCCGGGTACACCGACGCCACCGTGTACACGACGACCAGCAGGGCGATGTCGGCCACCGACCGAAGGTCGAGGGCCCAGTGCACAAATGCGACGAGTACGAGCACCGCGAACACCGTCACCGGAAGACGACGCCGCACCAACAGCGGAAGCGCCAGCAGTGCGCTCACAACCAGCGCGGCCACCGGACGTTCCGCACTCGGACCGCTTCGCTGGATCAATGGGATTGCGGCGCAGGCCAGCACGACCGCGACAGGCACGATCGCCGATACCGACGACGACGTCGCAACGATCCGTAGCCGCCGGCCGACGCGCGCGGCGACAGAGCCATCGGATGCCACCGCCATCGGGGCGGTGTCGGTCATCCACCACACGCGCCAGCGACGCGCGGTCTGGGCAATCTGGGTCGGCATCGGAGCCAACTGTAGACCCCTGAATCGGCACGACGCGCCCTCCTCGCGAACGGTTCTCAGCTCGTCCGCGCGGAGGACGCGTCGTCTCGACGGCACCGTTCCCACTGCCGATGTGCCGCTCCGGCCGATGGGTCCACCATGGTGCGGTCCCCGATTGCTGTTCGAAAGTCATTGCCCGTCATGCACACTGACCGTCACCGCCCTGTTCCGACCACTACCACCGCCCGGATCGTCGCCCTCGGCATACTGACCGTTGCGCTCGCCGCGGCGACGACGCTCGCGCCCTGGCTGCTCACCGGCCCCGGCCCCGGCGGCATGGCTACGGCCTTTTGCTCGGCGTTCGCACATTTCTGGAAGAGCGGATCGAGCACACCACCCGCCGATCTGACGGCTCTCGTCGATGACTGGCGGCGCTTTCACATCGCGAAAGCCGTGATCGGCCTGGCGTTACTCGCCACCGCATGTCGACTGGCGATCGCCCTCTACCGGGGGACGAGCGAATCCACGCGCCGCCGACCGTTGCGGGCGCTACCTGCTGGCGCCCTCGCCGCAATCGCACTCGTCATCGTGACAGCGAACATCCAGGGCGCGATCGCACCATTGTCCTCACTACTGCCCTTCCTCTCCGGCAGCGGTGACCCGACGACCCGCGCGATCGCGAGTCAGGCGCACACCGAACTCATCGCATCCGCCGGCGGCGGATTCACCGCACCCTTGCAGGTTCTCGTCGACGACTTCGCCCGGTACCACGCGGTGATCGCGGTGATCGCCGGAATACTCACCGTCGGCGTTCTCGGCGCGGCCGGCGTCGTCTTTCGTGCCGCGGCGATTGCACCCCGCGACGCCCGGACACCACCGCTCGCTCGTGCCGCCGCGTTAACGCTCGTCGCGCTGACCACCGGGGTGGTCTGCGCTGCCAATGTCAGTTCGGCCGCTGAGTCAGCACAAGCTCTGGCGATGTTCTTCGGTGGCTGACCGACGTCCGTCGAACCTCGCCGACGGCACATCGGCTACAGAAAGGCCGCCCGCCCTGACCGCACCAGGGTTTCGGCGGCGCTGCCGGTGATCTCCTCGGTGGTGAGGGCATAAAGAAAGTGATCCCGCCAGCGCGTGTTGACGTCCATGTACCGCTCGAGCAGCCCTTCGCGTCGAAAACCGATCTTGCTCAACACCGCTTGGGAGGCAACGTTGTCCGGTTGGACGGTCGCGTCGAGCCGGTGCAGCCCGACCGGACCGAAGCAGTGGTCGACCCCGAGCGCTACCGCCGCGGTGGTGATGCCCTGTCCGGCGTGGCCGGCGTCGATCCAGTAGCCGATCCATGCGCTGCGCACCGCGCCGCGTTGGATGTTGCCGACGGTCAGCTGGCCGATGTAGGCGCCGTCGAGTTCGATCACGAACGGCAACAACGTCCCTCGCTTGGCCTCGGACTTCAGCACCGCGAACAGCGGCGGCCAGGACGAGACCTGATGGCGCGACGCCCACGATCCGACCCCCGTCGGCTCCCACGGCATCAGCGAGTTCTGATTGCGGATGCGCAGCTCGCTCCAGTCCTTGGCGTCTCGCAACTTCACCGGCCGTATCGTCACCGCACCCGCCCTGGTCCCCAGAGGTCCCAGAGTCGCCGGCCACCCCGGACTGACCGGTTCGCCACTCAGCCACCTGAACACATCTGGGAGTCTATGCGGTGACCATCGCCCGGCGTGGAGGTAACCGGCACGTGCGCCGACTCGTCGGCGTCAGCCGCGTTGGGCGAGAAAGGCGACCTCCACCTCGTCGCCGATACCAAGTTCCTCGACATCGGAGTCCACGATGATCAGGCAGTTGGCCTCGGCGAGTTCGGCAAGTAGGTGACTCGATCCGGTCGGTGACGCCCCGAGTACCTGCACGAGATACTCACCGGACCGTTCGTCACGCATCAATTGCCCGCGCAGATATCCCTTGCGGCCCTTGACCGACGCGATCGGGCCGATCGTGCGCGCCTTGATGACCCGGCGCATCGGTTGCCGTTTGCCGAGCGCGATGCGGATCAGCGGACGCACCATGACCTCGAAGGACACCAGCGCACTGACCGGGTTGGACGGCAGCAAAAACGTGGGCACCTCGTCACGCCCGAGTCGGCCGAAGCCCTGCACCGAGCCCGGATGCATGGCCACCCGCACGATCTCAAGATCGCCGAGATCACTGAGCGCGTCGACGACCGCGCCGCCCGCCTGCCCACCGATCCCGCCACAGATCACCACAATCTCCGACCGGATAAGCTGTGCCTCAACGACTTCCCGCATACGGGAGCTGTCGCGTTCGGCGATGCCCACTCGGTTCACGTCGGCGCCGGCGTCGCGTGCGGCCGCAGCGAGAGCGTAACTGTTGACGTCGTAGATCTGCCCGGGCCCAGGGGTGCGGTCGATGTCGACGAGTTCGGATCCGATGGAGATCACCGATAGGCGCGGACGAGGATGCACCAGGACACGCGCACGCCCGACGGCGGCGAGCAGACCCACCTGCGCCGACCCGATGATCGATCCGGCACGGACAGCGACATCGCCGGGCTGCACGTCGTCGCCGACGCGCCGCACGTAATCGCCACTCTCGACGCCGTGGCCCACCTTGACCTTCGACTCTCCGCCGTCGGTCCACCGCAACGGCACCACCGCATCGGCGAGAGTCGGCATGGGAGCGCCGGTTTCGACACGAACCGCCTGTCGCGGCTGCAGACGCGTCGGGGTGCGGGCGCCGGGCGAGACCTCGCCGACCACCGGCAACGACACGATCATCGGTTCGTTCGCCTCGAGATCGATGAGTTCGGCACCACCGGCGTCGAACTCATCGAGGTCCTCGGGTGCGGGCACCCCGGCGAGTGCCACGTCGACCGCACGTACCGCAAATCCGTCCACGGCGGCCTGGTCGAATCCGGGCATGGGGTGTTCGGTGACGACCTCTTCGGCGCACATCAGCCCCTGGGCCTCGGAGATTGCCACGCGCACCGGCCGCGGCGCGACCGCCGCGGCCGTCACCAACGACAGATGATCCTCAACCGAACGCATCTCACCTCACTCCGCCGCCGGCCCGTGCGCACACTCATCGGCCGGGGTACCTGCCGGTCGACCTTCGGGTAAAGGCTAGTCGTCGGGCACGCATACACGTGTCAGGCGCGCGGGGACCGTCTACACCAAACGAAGCGGGCCCAGCCCTACTTGAGGCGCTCGGTGAGCCACTCGCGCAGGTCGGGTCCGTAGTCATCGCGGTCAAGGGCGAAGTCGACGGCCGCTTTCAGGTAGCCACCGGGATTGCCGAGATCGTGACGGGTGCCGTGATGGACGACCACATGCACCGGCTCACCTTCCTCGATGAGCAGGGCGATCGCGTCGGTCAGCTGCAATTCACCACCCGCACCGGGCTTGATGCGACGCAGCGCGTCAAAGATCTTGCGGTCGAGGATGTATCGGCCGGCGGCGGCAAGATTCGACGGCGCGTCCTCGGGTGCGGGCTTTTCGACCATGCCCTTGAGACGCTTGACGTTCGGGTTATTGGCGTCGGGCAGATCCTCGACGTCAAAGACGCCGTAGGCACTGATCCGGTCGCCGGGAACCTCGATGGCGCACAGCACCGATCCACCGCGTCGCTGCCGGGTGCGGGCCATCACCTCGAGTACCCCGCCGGGCAGCACCAGATCGTCGGGTAGCAGCACCGCGATTGCGTCCTCGTCGTCATCGAGGTACTCCTCGACGCACCCCACGGCGTGACCGAGGCCCAGCGGCTTCTCCTGGATCACCGAGGCCACGTCGAGTAGCGATGGCGCCTTACGGACCTTGGCAAGCATCGCCGCCTTGCCACGCTTGGCCAACGTGTTCTCCAGCACCAGGTCTTCGACGAAGTGCGCGACCACGCCGTCTTTGCCGGGCGAGGTGATGATCAGCAGCCGTTCGGCTCCGGCGGACTTGGCCTCCTCGGCGACCAGCTCTATGCCGGGAGTATCGACAACCGGCAACAACTCCTTGGGCACCGTCTTGGTCGCCGGCAGGAATCGTGTGCCCAGGCCCGCTGCCGGAACCACCGCGGTACGTGGGATCGGCGGGGTATCGGGTACGTCGTGGTACTCGGGAATCTCGGTCGTCGAATTACTCACGCTGGTCATGAGAAACACCCTAGTGTCGGTGGCCGGGAGGCAGCCACAACTGCGGTGCCCGAACGCTGGGAGATCGCCGCCATCGGGACCGGTGTTACACCTGGTCAGCGCCAGGATACGGGCGGCGTCGGCGAGTGGAAGCAAAGGAGAACCTGTGGCAGGCAAGGACGAGTTGCGGGCCGGATTCACGGCGCGGCGAGCAAGGTTGACCGTCGACGATCGTGACCGCGCATCGGCCCGGCTCGTCGCCCACCTCACGTCGAGTCCCGTTCTGCTCGACGCCACGGTGACGGTTGCGGCCTACGTTCCGGTGGGCGCAGAACCGGGGTCGGTAGCACTTCTCGACGCTCTACGCGGCCACGGCTGCACAGTGTTGCTGCCAGTGGTGCCGTCCGGGCCGCCGGCTGCACTGGACTGGGTGCACTACGACGCGCCGGACTCACTGGCCAGGGGCAGGTTCGGACTTCTCGAGCCGACGGGCCCACGGGTGGGTGTCGATGCGATCTCAGATGCCGACGCCGTCTTTGTCCCGGCGCTGGCGGTCGCGCGCACCGGTGTCCGATTGGGCCGTGGCGCAGGCTATTACGACCGCTCCGTCGCCGGGGTTGCAGGCGCACTCATCGGCATCGTCTACGACCATGAGCTGGTCGACGATTTACCCGCCGACGCCTACGACGTTCCTATGGGGTGGGCCCTCACGCCGGGTGGTGGGTTCACGCTGCTGCGGTGAGCAAGCCCGGTGGGTCGGTCAGGCCGAGGCGGGTGTCGCAGCCGTGGTGCTGCTCGAGGAGTTCGACGACGAGGTCGAGTCACTGCTCGACGACGAGCCGGTGCTGCTGCTCGCCGAGGAGTCCGAGGACGAACTCGACGACGAGTCGGACGTGGATTCCGAGGAGCTACTGCTCTCCGACGACGACGAGCCGTTGCGCGAGTCCGTGCGGTAGAAGCCGCTGCCCTTGAAGACGATCCCGACAGAGTTGAACAGTTTGCGCAGCCGCCCGGTGCACTGAGGGCACTCGGTGAGCGAGTCGTCGGAGAACGACTGCACGACGTCGAACTTGTTGTCACACTCCGTGCACGCATACGAGTAAGTGGGCACCGAAAACCTCCACAAGAACGTAGGAACCTCGACCAGTTTAACCGAAGCTGGCACTCGGGCATTCCGAGTGCCAGTAGGCACGGTTTGCACTGCTCAGGAAGGCTATCCGCCGATGACCTCGATGTCGCGGTCGGGAATGCCGTCGCGGTTCATGTCGGGGTCGCGACTCTTGCGCGCATCCCACCGCAAAAGCACGCCCGCGAGAGCAGCGGCGATCACCGATCCGATGACGATGGCAGCCTTGGCCGGTGCGGCATGCTCGCCGTCCTCGAACGACAGCTCCGAGATGAGCAAGGCGACGGTGAATCCGACACCGGTGAGCATGCCGATCGGCACGAGATCTCGCAGCCCGATCGCATCGGGCAGTCGTAGCGGCGTGAAGCGGGTCAGCACCGCGGTTGCGCCGAGCACGCCGATGATCTTTCCGAGCACCAAGCCGGCCACGATCCCGACGGAGACCGGTTCCACCAGCGCGCCGCCGGCGCCGACGAGAGAGACCCCGGCGGACGCGAAGGCGAACACCGGTAGAGCGACTGACGACGACCAGGGTCGCACCGTCTCGTCGAAGAGCTCTGCACGGCTGCGCTTCTCACCGCGAATCGGCTTGGCGGGCACCACGAATCCGAGGAGGACACCGGCGACCGTGGCGTGTACCCCGGAGGCGTGCATCAACGCCCACGCCGCCACCGCCAGAGGCAACAACAGCCACCAGCGGGTGCGCGGCGCACGCACGGCGAGCGCGAAGACTGCGACGACGAGCACCGCCGCACCCAACATCAGCAGATCGACGGAGTCGGTGTAGACGGTGGCAATCACGATGATGCCCAGCAGGTCGTCGACGACGGCCAGGGTCAGCAGGAAGGTACGCAGCGCCAGCGGAAGTCCACGCCCGCAGATGGCGAGCACGGCCAGGGCGAAGGCAATGTCGGTTGCGGTCGGCGTCGCCCAGCCGTGCAGCGCGGACGGATCGTCCGAGGTGGTTCCCACGACCAGCAGATACACCACTGCCGGCGCGATCATGCCGCCTACCGCTGCCGCGATCGGCACACCGGCGAGCCGCAGATCGCGCAGCCCCCCGGCGACGAATTCGTGTTTGAGCTCTACACCCACGACGAAGAAGAAGATGGCGAGCAGACCGTCGGCCGCCCAGTGCGCCAGCGTCAGGTGCAGGTGGAGTGACTCCGGGCCGACCTCGATCGCCAGTAGGTGGTGATAGGCCTCGCGCCACCCTGTGTTGGCCCAGATCATCGCGATTGCCGCGAAGGTCAACAGCAGGACGCCGCTGGTGGTGTCGAGGGCGAGCAGCCGCCGCATGCGTGCCCGTCGGTCGGCAACGCGCCGGGACGCGTGGCCGGTCTTGGCGGGATTCTCGGCGTGGGGTTCGGTGGAGGTGTTGTCGGGGTCCGTCACGGGCGGCTCCTCATCGGTCGTCGGCACGAATCCGGCTCGTCACGAGCGCGGAGCCGACCAGGCTTCCCGGCACACCGGGAGTCATTCTCCCAGTTCACACGGGCCCACGTCCAATCTGGAAGGTTCACCCTGTGGAAGAACAAGGCCCACAAGCCTTTTATCCACAGCGCGCCACTCAGGCCTCTCGGGCGCGCCGAGGGGCCGATAGGTTTGCCCGTCATGAATATCTTCGGAGGTGGTTCGGCTCTCGGGCCGCGACTGCGGGATCGCGTCGGTCACGCACTGCGTCCGGGATGGGCGCGGTCGGTGATGATCCGGCGCAGCGCAGCACTGCTACTGGTGGCGGTGGCCGTCGTCGTCGGCGTTACCGGTCAGCGAACGAGGACCGATGCGCCGGTCTTGGTGGCGGCGCGCGATCTGCTTCCGGGACACACCGTGACCGGCACCGACCTGCGCGAACTCCGCATTCCGGTGGACCTCGTGCCCGACGGAGCGCTACGGCTGACCGCCGACGGCGAATCGCATACGGTGACCGGCCCGGTGCGCGCCGGAGAAATCGTCACCGAGGCGCGGCTACTGTCGCCGCGCCTGCCGATGGAGTTGACCGGACGGGCCGATGCGCGGTTGGTGCCGGTCCGACTCGCCGACGACACGGTCGCTTCACTGTTACGGGCCGGGGATCTCGTGGACGTGCTCAACGCGCAGGCGCAGATCCTGGCCGCGGGCGCCATCGTCGCACTGGTTCCCGGTGGGGCCCCGACGACGCCGACGCGCGCGGCGAGCAACCCGCCCATCCTGCTCGCCATGACCGAAACCGCAGCTCATCGAGTTGCCGGAGCAGGGCTCGACGTGCCTCTCGCGGTAGTGCTGCACTGAGTGCCAGGCCGGACACACGTAGTTCCCTGTAATGCGTAGTGCCGACTCACTGAGCGAAATACACAGCCTCGTTTACGATCCTGGATAGAGTTTTCCCAGAATCCATGCCCACCTGTGGGCGTCACGACACGACTACCCGGCACCGAAGACCGATCAGGAAGGACCGGAAGTGCTCAAGGGCTTCAAGGATTTCATACTCAGAGGCAACGTCGTCGAATTGGCCACAGCGGTCATCGTCGGCGCCGCGTTCACCGGTATCGTCACCGCGTTCACCACCGGCATCATCAATCCGTTGTTGGCGGCCATCCCCACCGGTCAGGGCGACTGTGGCTCATCGACCGCAAAAGCCGGCGAGACCGCCGTCAACAACCCGGTATCGGTCTGTGGGCTCGGTTTCAAGGTCACCGACAACCAGGCGACCTTCCTCGACTTCGGCGGGCTGATCGCCGCGATCATCAACTTCCTGATCGTCGCTGCCGTCATCTACTTCATCATCATCGTGCCGTACAACAAACTCTCTTCGCTGGACAAGAAACCCGACGAGGCCGAGGCCACCGAGATCTCACTGCTCACCGAAATCCGCGACTACCTGGCTCCCGAGGGCTCGCGCTCTGCAGCCAAGGAACAGGCGCAGTCGATTCTCCCGCCGCACCTCAGTGACCCGTCCGGACCACCCACTGGTATCCCCGGCGGACCATCCGAACGCGATGGCTCAGCCAGTGCCGTCGACACCACGACGAAGCGGATCAGCACGCCGCCCGCACCGTATTCCGATCCGGCACCGTCGGGGCCATTTGCCCCGCCGGAGCGTCCCGGCCAGGGCCCGGGCACCGCGCCGTATCCAGGACCTGGCTGGCCGACCCCGTCACCCGCGCCGGGCAGCTACCCTCCGCCGGGTAATTACCCCCCGGCCGGCGGAGCGCCCGGCAACTACCCTCCGGGCAACTATCCGCCGCCCGATCAGCAGTATCCGGGCGAGTACCCCGGCGACTATCCGCCGGACGGCCCCGGTCGCCATTCCCGCTGAGTCGCGAACGTCCCCATCGAAGGCCCGTTTCCCGAAAGGGATCCGGGCCTTCGTCTTTGACCGAACCCGATTCACACAGTCCAGAGCATCGTTGCGACATACCCCCTAGGGGTATATGGTCGGCGGCATGGAGCAGCACGACCAGCAAGGGAACACCACCGATCACCCGGAACACACGCACTCAGCACACGCCGGCCATTCCGGTCACACTGCAATGAGTGGTCACACCGGGCACGGCGACCATGTCGCCGCGTTCCGTCGGCTGTTCTGGATCATGCTGGTGCTCGCGATCCCGACCGTGGTGGTCAGCGGCATGTTCGCCGAGTTGATCGGCTACTCACTCCCCTCCCCCGACTGGGTGCGCTGGGTATCGCCGGCGATCGGAACCGTGATCTACCTGTGGGGAGGTCGACCCTTCCTCGGTGGGGCGGTCGGCGAGATCCGTTCCCGCGCTCCGGGAATGATGCTGTTGATCGCGCTCGCGATCACCGTCGCGTTTGTCGCGTCGTGGGGATCGACCCTGCACCTGCTCGACAACGAGCTCGATTTCTGGTGGGAGCTGGCACTTCTCGTCGTCATCATGCTGCTCGGTCACTGGATCGAGATGCGTTCGCTGGCGCAGGCGACATCAGCTCTCGATTCGCTCGCGGCATTGCTCCCGGACTCCGCCGAGAAGGTGGTCGACGAGCAGATTGTGAGCGTCGCGCCGGCCGACCTCGTCGTCGGCGACGTGGTTCTCGTACGCCCGGGCGGGTCGATACCAGCCGACGGTATCGTTCTGGACGGGTCGGCGAACCTCGACGAATCGATGGTGACCGGCGAATCCACGCCGGTCACGCGTGGCGTCGGGGATTCGGTGGTGGCAGGCACCGTCGCCACCGATTCCGGTCTGCGGATCGAGGTCTCGGCGATCGGCGACGGCACGGCCCTGGGAGGGATCGGACGACTCGTCGCCGAAGCACAAGCGTCATCCTCGCGGGCACAGCGTCTCGCCGACACCGCCGCCGGCTGGCTGTTCTGGTTCGCGCTGGGCTCAGCCGTTCTGACGGCGATCGTGTGGGTCGCACTCGGCATGCCCGGCGATGCCGTCGTCCGCACCATCACCGTGCTCGTCATCGCCTGCCCGCACGCGCTGGGACTGGCCATCCCGTTGGTCGTCGCGATCGCCACCGAACGGGCCGCGCGCGGCGGGGTGCTGATCAAGGACCGCCTGGCGCTCGAGTCCATGCGGACCGTCGACGCGGTCTTGTTCGACAAGACGGGAACTCTGACCAAGGGCGAGCCCGCGGTCACCGCCGTGAAGCCGACTCCGGCCCATTCCACCGATGACGTCCTCGCCGCTGCAGCGTCCGCAGAATCCGGCAGCGAACACCCCCTGGCCCGCGCAATCGTCCAGGCCGCTCGCTCCGAGGAACTGAACATCATACCCGCACAGGACTTCTCATCGTCTCCGGCCGTCGGCGTCACAGCAACGGTAAACGGCCACGAAATTCATGTGGGTGGCCCACGCATGCTCGATGAGATGGGACTCGACGAGCTCACCGTCGCCGACGACTGGCGCGCGCAGGGCGCGATCATCCTGCACGTGGTCGCCGATGGCGCGGTGATCGGGGCACTGCGACTCGCCGATGAGGTCCGCCCCGAATCGCGGCAGGCCGTCGACGCCCTACACCGCCTCGGCGTGCAGGTGGTGGTGGTCACCGGAGATGCGCAGGCCGTTGCCGACAGCGTCGCCGCCGAACTCGACATCGACCGCGTGTATGCGGGTGTACGTCCAGAAGACAAGTCCGCCAAGGTTTCTGAGCTTCAGCGCGAGGGCCATCGGGTCGCCATGGTCGGCGACGGCGTCAACGACGCCCCCGCTCTCGCACAAGCCGACGTCGGCATCGCGATCGGTGCGGGCACCGACGTCGCGGTCGCCTCCGCCGGCGTCATCCTCGCCTCCCCCGATCCCCGCCCGGTGTTGTCGGTGATCGAGTTGTCGCGTGCGGGCTATCGCAAGATGCAGCAGAACCTGTGGTGGGCAGCGGGATACAACCTGATCTCGGTGCCGCTGGCGGCCGGCGTGCTCGCGCCGATCGGCTTCGTGCTGCCGATGAGCGTCGGCGCGATCCTGATGTCGGCGTCCACCGTCGTCGTGGCGCTGAACGCCCAACTGCTGCGCCGGCTCGACATCTCACCCGAGGCCAGCTCTCACCGAATCCTGGAGCAGCGCAACGAAAACGGATAAGTCGACCACATCGGGCGGCGCGATC
This sequence comes from Gordonia oryzae, assembly GCF_003797185.1. Taxonomy (GTDB): domain Bacteria; phylum Actinomycetota; class Actinomycetes; order Mycobacteriales; family Mycobacteriaceae; genus Gordonia; species Gordonia oryzae. The sequence goes on along the minus strand of NZ_RKMH01000002.1, from coordinate 215,058 downwards.
GACCGGCCAGCGCTTTCACAGGTTTCCCCGAACGACTCCCCAGGTCGCGGGCCTACTGTCAATCCCGTCGGCAACACCCGGCCGGCTCACGGTTAATCGAGCAACCGTGGTGCCGTGCGGGAAGTGCGCATCTCCCCCGACCCGCGCACAACCCACACGGCGCACCTCGTTCCGGCAGGATCGCGGTCCTCCCCTATGCCGCGCCCGAAGGAACGACAAAGGGCGGGAAACCATTTCTGGTTTCCCGCCCTTGTTGCGTGAAGGACCGTGAGGTCCGGCCGCGAATGTCAGCCGATGCTGAACGGCTTGCCGTAGGCGGTCAGAACACCCTTGACAGCGTCCGTCTCGACGGTAACCTGAACGACGGCCTTGGCCTGCGCATAGCCGGCGCAGCCGTCAACCCCGAACTTCTCCTGGCTGTAGGCCACACCACCGGTGGTGCCCGAGAAGGTGTTCGCGTTGATGGCGTTGCTGCTGCTGTCTTCGAGGCCGATCAGAGTACCCACTGTCGGAACAAACACCGCCTCACCGGGGCTCAAAGTAAAACCACCGGTAGCAGACCCGGAAGGCGTGACGGAACCGCCACTTCCAAGAGCTGCCCCACCCGAAGTCCCGGAGCTGGCTCCGAAGTTGAGCTGACATCCGACGATGTAACCGGCGGAAATCGTGCCGCCATCAGCTTGACCGCCGACAGTGACCCGTACTTTGCCGGAAACGAATACTTCACGGCTTGTTGCAATATTAGTTACGGCCGGATGGACGTCGGCACTCTCGTCGTAGAGCTGGATCGTGACCGGTGTGCCATCGACAAGCTTCTTGACGACCTTGGCTCCCGGCAACGGGCCGGCCACGGCGCCGCCGGCACCCAGGCTGGTCAGGCCCATCAATGCGGCGCCAACGACACCGGCGGCCGCGATCGCACGCCGTGTGCTGATCTTCTTCATGATTCCCCTTCGTGGAATGTCTATCTGCCTGTGCAGCAGAGAAATCTCAGAGTTGTTGCTGGTTTGTCTGCTGCCACTCAGTTGAGACTGAAGGGCTTGCCCCAAAGCGTGGACTGGATGTAGCCACCATCGCTGTCGATCACGTCATTGTCGGTGTCGACCTTGAAGCCCTTGCCGGCCATGACGTACACAAACGAGCGAGCTTGCGCAAAGCCGCCACACTGCTGAACGTCGATCCCGAAATGGTCAAGCTGGAAGGCGGCAATGCCTTTGTCACCGATGGTCTTGTAATCGACCTTGACAGCCTTCACGGTGCCCGGCGTCAGTGGGACAGCCAGCGAGGCCGATGCCGAAGGAAGACCAGTCGTCAGGTCGAGACTGCCCCCGAGGCCACCCGACATCCCCGAGATATTGATCTGGCAGCCGATCAAGAAGCCGACATACACACGTCCGGTCACACCGTCATTTGCTTTCACGGTGTACACACCCGAGACCTCAGCGGCACGCCCAGCACCATTGGCCGCCAGCGAAGGCACAGGCCATGCATTCTCGCCGGTGCGGATGGTCTGGACCGTCTCACCATCGAGACCGGTGACAACCTTGGAACCATTCGGCAAGGGAGCTGCCGCGGCGTTTCCCGTACCCATGCTTGCCAGACCGATCGCCGCGGCTGCGGTGATGGCGCATGCCCCCGCAGCACGGCGCAGCCCAAGCTTGCTGAACTTGCTCATTCGTTCCCTCTCACAGGATTCGGCTAAATCTCGCGGAACATGCACCCACACGTCCCGTCCTGACCTCGGCGGTCGAGGGCATCGTGTCCAACTCAGGTAACCCGATCACATCAACCGGGTTAACAAGAGGTGAACCGCCCTCGCCGCCACTGCATCGCCACTTACGTGGTTCTGCAGGACCCGCTACCGGTCCTCCACGCTGGGTACCGGTGTAGTCGGTGCGAACGCTATCTGAGAGGTCACAAAGAGGGCAACAGCTGGAATCAGCGATGTCTCAGATAATTCATTCGCCATGCCGCATCCATCCTGAGCAATCGAAACAATACCGAATGTTAATGACAGGAAAACTGGCTGTTGTAGGCGCTGTGAACGCTACTCGTAGTGCGGCGGACGTTCCCGGTCGTAGCGAGCGCGCCCCTCATCGATATGACGCAGATCACGTTCATCGCGCGTTGTTTCGGGTAACGAATCTCCAAAGATCGCGTCAAGATCACGGCGGCGTCGCGCCGCGTCTCGAGCACGAATCGACTGCTCACCGACCGATTTTGGATCGGACGATCCCTGCTCCTGGGCGCATCGGTGTGCCGTGTCACCCTCGCCGTGGGTCTCATGTGCGGGCAAGGTCCACCCCATCCGAGTGCGTGGATCTGACAGGGTCAGAAATCCCTGATGTTGGAGATCACATGTTTTGCGAGGGGCGCCACGGTCGCCATGCCGTCGCGGACAGCCGCCCGCGAATCGGCGATATTGACCACGAGCGTCTGCCCCGAGATTCCGGCCAGCCCGCGCGAAAGTCCGCCGTCGGTGGCACCCGCAGCCAGTCCTGAACTCCGAACGGCCTCCTCGATACCGCGCAGCCGTCGATCCAGGAGTGGTTCGGTCGCTTCCGGCGCGACATCGCGAGCACCCACGCCCACACCGCCGACCGATACCACCAGGTCTACCCCGCCGATCACCGCGGTGTTCAGTGCGTTGCGGATCTCCACCTCGTCGCCGGGGACGAGGATCGTCGCGTCGACGTGGAATCCGGCCTCCTCCAGCAACTCCCCCACCAGCGGGCCGAGTGGGTTCTCGATATCGCCGTGGGCCACCTTGTCGTCGACCACGACGACCAACGCTCGACCCACCTCGTCGCCCGCGGACTCGCGTACCGAGCCGCCCTGGCGTGCTGCGAATGCGAGGGCGGCGGCATCGGCGGCCACCACGTCGGCCGGATCCACCTCGACGCCTTCGGTCATCGGGAGCTCAGCCACCTGAAAATCGGAGTCGCTGGTCATCATGGCCACTGTCCTCTCTGCGTTCGCACACGCCCGCGGCGTGCTCGTGGTGATTCGGCGTTGCTTGGTGATTCGGCGTTGCTTGGTGATTCGTCCTGGCGATTCGTCGCAGTCATGCCGAACGAATCACCTAATTCGGTCAGTTCGACTGCAACGTCGCCAATTGCACCGTCACTGTCTTCGTTTGTCCGCCTGCGGTGTAAGTGACCTGGACTCGATCACCGGGGTTGTGGGAGCGCACCGCCGCCACGAGGGCGTCACCAGTGGCGATGTTGCGGTCGTCGATCTTGGTGACGATCGCACCCTTGGGAATTCCGGCCGCTGCGGCCGGGCCACCGGCCTGTACGTCGGCGATGAGCGCTCCGGGGGAGTTCGGATCGGTACTCGGCCGCACCGACACCCCGAGACCGGCGTGGGTTGCCTTTCCGGTGTCGCGGAGTTCGTTGGCCACTCGAATCGCCTGGTCGATGGGGATCGCGAAGCCGAGTCCAATGCTGCCGGTCTGCTGCTCCTCGCCGCCGCTGCCGCCGCCGAGAGTGGCGATGGCGGTGTTCACACCGATCAGTGCACCACGCGCGTTGACCAACGCGCCACCGGAATTGCCGGGATTGATCGCCGCGTCGGTCTGAATCGCGTCGATCACCGAGGTGGTGTCGCCCTCGCGTTGTGTGGAGACCGGGCGGTTCAATGCGGAGATGATGCCGGTGGTGACCGTGCCCTGCAGGCCCAGCGGCGCTCCGATGGCGATGACGTCCTGGCCGACCGCGAGATTGTCGGAGGTCCCTACCTTGATCGGGGTCAGGCCGGACTTGTCGACCTTGATGACTGCGATATCGGAGATGGGATCGGCACCCAGCACGCGAGCCGCGGAACGCGAGCCGTCCTGGAAGTTCACGACGACGTCGGTGGCCGGGCGGCCATTACTACCGCTCACCACGTGGTTGTTGGTCATGATGACGCCGTCGGCGCTGAGCACGACGCCCGAACCCTCAGCCTGCTCGGTGCCCGCGGTGACGTCGATCGACACCACCGACGGCAGGGTTTGCGCAGCCACCTGCTGGACCGAACCCTCCGGTGCCGGCACAGAGCCGCTGTCACGCGCGCTGGGATCGCCACCGAGCGGTTGGTTATTGGCCGCCGTCGACGTCGAGTCGTCGTTGAGCCGGGACCCGACGACTCCGCCGACGCCACCGGCCACCAGGCCGATCACCAGCGCACCGGCGACGAGCGCCGCGATCAATCCGCCACGAGAATTCTTCTTGGGGCCCTGCGGTTCCGGTAGTGGTTGCCGATCACCGAAACCGGTTCCCGGGGGCGGTCCCGACGGCCCGATCGGACCCGATCCTGCACCGTATGCGCCGTACGGCTCCGCCCCGCCGTGGGATCCGGCACCGAAGGACTGCGTGGGCGCAGCACTGCTCTCACCGAAACCCGTTGTTTGCGACTGCGATTCCGGGTTCGATCCGGAGCTGTCGCCGTAGGTTGAGGTCCGTTCCCACGGCGCCGAGCCCGACGAGCCGTAGTGGGGAGACCCGTAGTGGGGCGAATCATAAGTGGGAATAGGGCCGGTCGAGGGACCGGGCGAATATCCGGGCGCACCCGGCTCCTGGCCCGGACGACCATAGGCTCCCGTCCACCCGGACTCACCGTAGTTCGGCGCGCCACCGGAGTTCTGCGCGTCATCACCGAACGGCCCGCGGTGCGAACCTCCACCCGTCATCGTCGTCCCCACATCTTTCGTCGAGAATCCCTGCCGGCGGGCGCATGTCCGCCAGTCGTGTCGTCGGCACCGGTCATGTGTCGCTTGCCGTGGTTGTCACCGCGGGTGTCCGTCACCGTTGTTGTGGCGCAGACAACCCTAGGCGATCAAGTACCTGGCCTGCGCGCGGACACAGTCCTGGGCATCGCTGCCGAGTCATCTCTCTACTGACGAACCACCTGCGGCGTTGGTTCCATCGGCGCCGGATGCCCCGGCAATGTCATTCGGATGACTGCTCCTCCGAGGTGTGACTGTTCGGCACGTACCGTGCCGCCCATGCGGACCACCACCTGACGCACGATCGCCAGCCCAAGTCCCGACCCGGGCATCGACCGTGACTGAGTGGCGCGGTAGAAGCGCTCGAACACCAGCGCCCGGTCCTCCTCGGGAATGCCGGGGCCGGCGTCGGCGACGGCCAGTTCTGCGGTGGTAGGGGTCAGCTGGGTGAGCATCACCTCCACCGTGCGACCGCGCGGCGACCACTTGGCGGCATTGTCGAGCAGGTTGAGCACCGCGCGGGCGAGGCCATGCTGATCACCGAAGACGAACCACGGCACCAGTGTCGTGGTGAATTCCACATCCGATCGGCGACGACGCACCCGCTCGAGCGCGCCCGAAACAACCTCACCGAGATCGATCTCCTCGTGCACCACCTCGGGCGCATCCTCGCGGGCAAGGTCGACGAGATCGCCGACCAGCGTCGACAATTCGCCGATCTGGGCCATCACGTCCGAGCGCAGTTCCACCATGTCGGCAGTGGGTACCGGTGGCGCGCCGGGCTCGCTCGAGGCGATCAGCAGTTCGAGGTTGGTGCGCAGCGACGTCAACGGTGTACGTAACTCGTGCCCGGCATCGGCGACCAGTCTCGCCTGCTGGTCCCGCGATTCGGCGAGCGCTCGCAGCATCGTGTTGAAACTCTCGGTCAGACGTGCCAGCTCGTCGTTGCCGGTAACCGGGATCGGCGTGAGGTCCCGGGTTCGGGCCACCCGCTCGGTAGCCCGCGTGAGCCTGGCAACGGGTCTCAGCCCCGCTCGGGCCACGGCCATGCCGGCCAGCGCCGCGAGAGCCACCCCGCCGCAGCCGACCACGAAGAGCACCCACGCCAGACGTTTCAGTGTGCGATCGGTGTGCAGCAACGACTGCGCCAGGATCAGGGTGCTGCCGTCGTCGAGTTTGCGGGCGAGCACCCGCTGGTTGTTGATCGTCCGCAGGCTCTGTGCGTTGTTGCCCGGCCGCGTCGGCGACATCGCCACCGACCGCTCGGCGTCACCGAACGGCACCTCACCGACGGTGACCGCAATGCCGTCGGGGCGAACGAGGCCGATGGAGATACTGGTGGAGAACACGGTTCCGGTCAGCAGCGCTTCCGGACGCTGGTTGATCGTGCCGCTCTTGGCCAGCAACGTCATGCCGTCGGCACGGCTCTCCAGCCCGGTATCGATCTCGTTGTACATCGCGCGGGAGACAACGAAGTAGGCCGCCGCAGCCATCAGACTCACGGCGAGCAGCACCACCGTCGCCGACAGCAGCGTCACGCGCACGCGCAGGGAGACCGAGCGCGTCAGCGGCATCGGTGCACGCATCTCGCGCTCACCGTGCTTGGGCAGTCGAAACCATCGGCGCGCGACACCTCGACGAATCCGCGGGGGCATCGAGCTGCCGGGTTTCATCGCCGACGCGTGCGGAGTCGTCTCGTGTGGGATCGACGCGTGCAAGGGTGACGTCGGTGTGTCCGACGTGGCGTGCATCTCGGTCAACGGCGGCGGCGACGCGGAATCGGTCTGGGCGCCCGCCGGGAAACCTCCGGGGTTGGCCACTACGGCGGCGTCTCCCGCAGCACGTATCCGACGCCGCGCACGGTGTGGATCAGACGCGTCTCCCCGTCGGCCTCGGTCTTGCGGCGTAGGTAGCCGACGTAGACCTCGAGGGCATTTCCGGAGGTCGGGAAGTCGTATCCCCACACCTCTTCGAGGATCCGGCTGCGCGAGAGCACCCGCCGCGGATTGGCCATCAGCATTTCCAGCAGCGCGAACTCGGTGCGCGTCAGACTGATCTGGCGTTCGCCGCGGTAGACGTCGCGGGTTACCGGGTCGAGGGAGAGATCCACGAACGTCAGAGTCTCCGAGTCGGCGCCGTCCTCGGGGGCCGCGCGACGCAGCAGGGCACGCAGACGCGCGAGCAGTTCCTCCATCGCGAACGGCTTGGGGAGGTAGTCATCGGCCCCGGCGTCGAGGCCGGCCACCCGCTCGGACACCGAATCGCGCGCAGTGAGCACCAGAATCGGCAGGTCGTCTCCGGTGGAACGCAATCGCCGGCATACCTCGAGGCCGTCGAGGCGCGGCATCATCACATCGAGGATGGCGACGTCGGGTCGCTCGGCTATCACCTTCTCCAGCGCTTCGATGCCGTCACCTGCGGTGTCGACGGTGTAGCCGTTGAAGGTGAGCGATCGGCGTAACGACTCACGCACGGCCCGATCGTCGTCGACCACGAGTATCCGCATGGGTACTAGTTTTATCCACAACTACTGAGAGCTGTCTGAGCAACGCGCAGGTCGTGCGAACTTTCGCACCGAGCGTGGGACCCGCGGTGCGGGGCTGCGCCGGTACCAGCGACGCGGCGCGGTTCCGCCCGACTGACGATTGCCCGCACATCGACCGACCACCGCTGTGAGGCCAAGTTGATTGCCACGTAACCGCGGCATTCGGGTCGTGAAACACACGGTACCGACCCTGGGACGGTGAGCCCGCCGCGTACTTCGCCGTCGACCACTGCAACACTGTGCGCCTATTGCGGGGTCGGCTGCGGGCTCGATCTGACTGTCACCGGCCACTCGGACGAGCCGATACGAGTCCTCAAGAGCACAGGGCGCAAGGATCACCCCACGAACTTCGGTCGGTTGTGCACCAAGGGCTCCACGACCGCCGACATGCTGAACTCCGGTGGCCGGCTGACCGCCCCGCTGGTGCGTTCTTCCCGCGACGCCGAGCCGCAGCCCGCCGACCTCGACGACGTTCTCCTCGACACAGCCACGCGGCTGCGCACCATCATCGACGAACACGGACCCGACGCGGTGGCTCTGTACGTGTCCGGTCAGATGTCGATGGAGGCGCAGTACCTCAGCAACAAGCTTGCCAAGGGCTTTATCCGTACCAACCAGATCGAGTCCAACTCACGGCTGTGCATGGCCAGCGCCGGCACCGGCTACAAGCAATCACTCGGCGCCGACGGCCCACCGGGCTCATATCAAGACTTCGACAACGCCGACGTCTTCTTCGTCATCGGCGCCAACATGGCCGATTGCCACCCGATCCTGTTCCTGCGGATGATGGATCGCGTCAAGGCCGGCGCCACCCTCATCGTCGCCGACCCGCGACGCACCGCCACCGCCGACAAAGCCGACCTCTATCTACCCGTCCGCTCCGGCACCGACCTCGCACTGCTCAACGGATTGCTCCATCTGTTGATCACCGGCAGCCATCTCGACGAGGAGTTCATCTCCGAGTTCACCGACGGATTCGAGCAGATGCCCGAGTTCGCCGCTCAGTACCCGCCGGAGCAGGTGGCCGAGATCTGCGGGATCGACGAGAAGGACCTGCGGGCCGCGGCGGCGTTGATCGGTACCGCCGGCAACTGGATGAGTTGTTGGACGATGGGTCTCAACCAGTCGACGCACGGAACGTGGAACACCAACGCGCTGATCAATCTCCACCTCGCCACCGGCGCGATCTGCCGACCCGGCAGCGGGCCGTTCTCGCTGACCGGTCAGCCCAACGCCATGGGTGGCCGCGAGATGGGCTACATGGGAGCGGGCCTACCCGGTCAGCGTGCCGTGACCTCCGACGAGGACCGGGCCTTTGTCGAAGAACAATGGCGTCTGCCCGCCGGGACTCTCCGCACCAGTGTCGGCGGCGGCACCATCGACTTGTTCTCCCGCATGGTCGACGGACAGATCAAGGCATGCTGGATCATCTGCACCAACCCTGTTGCCTCGGTGGCCAATCGGAGTACCGTCATCGACGGCCTCCGTCACGCCGAGCTTGTCGTCACCCAGGACGCATTCGCCGCCACCGAGACCAACGCCTACGCAGACGTCGTCCTGCCCGCCGCCCTGTGGAGTGAATCCACCGGCACCATGGTCAACTCCGAACGCAACATCACCTTGTTCTCCCCGGCCATGCCGGCACCCGGCCAGGCGCTACCGGACTGGCAGATCATCGCCCGGATCGCTTGCGCAATGGGGTATTCCGATGCATTCACCTACGACAGCGCCGAGGAGATCTTCGACGAGATCCGCCGGTTTCACAACCCACGCACCGGCTATGACCTGCGCGGTGTCACCTACGAGCGGTTGCGCCACTCCCCGATCCAATGGCCGTGCCCGCCGGAGGACACCGACGCCGAGGGACGGCACCCTGTCCGCTACCTCAACGACGGTCGCAGCCAGACGCTGCACCAGTTCGACGACGGCACCCGCCCTCGGTTGGCCTTTGCCACACCGACGCGTCGCGCGCAGTTCTTCGCGCGGCCGCACGTCGATCCGGCGGAGATGCCCGACGACGACTTTCCGGTCCTGCTCAACACCGGGCGCCTCCCACACCAGTGGCACACGCTGACCAAGACCGGGCGAGTCGCCACGCTGAACAAGCTCACGTCCGGACCGTTCGTCGAGATTCACCCCGATGATGCTGCCCGGATGGCGATTTCCGACACCGACCGTGTCGAGGTGGCCTCGCGACGCGGACGTGCGGTACTGCCCGCGCAGGTGTCCGACCGCGTCCGGCCGGGAAGCGTCTTCGTCCCCTTCCACTGGAACGACCTCTGGGGGGAGAGCCTCGCGATCAACGCGGTCACCTCCGATGCCATCGACCCCACCTCCCAGCAGCCGGAGTTCAAGGTGTGTGCCGTCGCCCTCACCAGAGTCGGTGCCGCCGAACCGCCAACAGCGCGGTCGCTTCCGTCGACAGCGCCCCCCGCCGCGCCGACAGCGCCCCCCGCCGCGTCGACAGCGCTCGCCGACTCGCTCGCGTCGGTCCTCGGCGTTTCCGCGATCACCACCCCGTCATTCACCGACGCCGAACGGACCTATCTCGCCGGCCTCGTCGCCGGCCTCCGCGCAGCACCGCCCCACACCGCGGTGCCGACCCTGCCCGCGAGCGCGCCGATCACTGCGGACACCGCCACCTTTGTCAACGGCGTACTGGCCGGGATGTTCTCACGCTCGGTCCGCGCCGACCCGGATGCCGACGCGAATTCCGTCGAGGCGCCGGCGGCGTCGCGCGCAGCGATCAGCGTCCTGTGGGCGTCGCAGATGGGCAACGCCGAAGACTTCGCCGAGACCGTTGTCACGCGTCTGCGCGAGGGCGGACATCCGGTGACGGCCACGGCGATGGACGAGTGCGATCCGACTGCCTTATCCGGCACCGCACTGTTCGTCACGGCGACCACCGGCGATGGCGAACCACCCGACAACGGCACCGGCTTCTGGGATCGCCTGAACGCCGACGACACGCCCGCACTCCACGAGTTGACCTATTCAGTACTGGCTTTCGGCGACTCCAGTTATGACGACTTTTGCGGCCACGGACGCAGACTCGACGAGCGGCTCGCCGAGCTCGGGGCGACGCGCCTGACCGATCGGGTGGACTGCGAACCGGACTTCGAGGAGCCCGCCGAGGTGTGGCTTGAGCGTGTTCTCACCCGTCTCACACCCGAGGCCCCGACCACCCCCGACGTCACCGCCGCACGCATCGAGGTTCGCGACCCCGCCGCGCAGGTCATCGCGCCCGGGTATTCACGCAAGAAGCCGTTGCGCACCAGCCTGATCCACAACAGACGACTGAACACCTCCGGCTCGGCAAAGGATGTGCGCAACTTCGCCTTCCACCTTCCGCCTGGCACCTTGGAGTACCGCGCCGGCGATGCGCTCGGCGTCTATCCGCGCAATAGCGAGAGCCTCGTCGACGAGTGGCTTCACCACACCGGTCTCGATCCAGAGGTCTTGGTGGAGATCCCGGACGGACCAGCCCACCCGGCCGGCACCATCACGCTCGGCACGGCGCTGCGCGATCATCTCGAAATAGCGCGCCTGACACCCGATCTCGTGCGGTTCATGGCCGTGCGCAGTGGCGATGAGAGATTGACGGCACTGACCGCACCCGGCAACAAGGACGAGTTCGCCTCGTGGTCGTGGGGTCGGCAATCCGTGGACGTCCTGGCGACGACTCGAGTCTGCGCCGATGCACAGGAATGGGTTGATGTGATCAAGCCCCTTGCGCCACGCTCCTACTCGATTTCGTCGTCTCCGCTGACCGATCCAGGTGAGGTACATCTGACGGTGTCCGCGGTGCGCTACAACGTACACGGCACCCCACGCAACGGCGTGTGTTCGACCTTCCTCGCCGACCACGCCGAGAGCGCCGAGATCGGCGTCTTCGTGACGCCCACCAACCACTTTCGCCCACCCGCCGACCCCGACACCCCGATGATCATGATCGGACCGGGCACCGGGATCGCACCATTTCGCGCATTCCTCCACGAGCGGCGTGCCCTGGGACACAGCGGGCGCAACTGGTTGTTCTTCGGTGAACAACACAGCGCCACCGACTTCTACTATCGCCACGAACTCACCGACATGCTCTCCGATGGCCTACTGACCCGCCTCGATGTCGCGTTCTCCCGCGATCAGGACCGCAAGATCTACGTGCAGGACCGCATCGCCGAGCACGGCGCCGAACTCTACCGATGGCTGCACGCCGGCGCCCAAATCTATGTGTGCGGTGACGCGAGCCGAATGGCGCGCGACGTGCACGCGACACTGAAAGGTGTTGTCGCCCAGTATGGAAAGCTGTCGGAGAAGAGCGCCGAGCAGTACGTCAACGCACTCGCCGCCGACAAGCGTTATGTGCGCGATGTGTACTGACCGAACGGGGACCGCGGACCGGTTTCCGGCAAATCCTGCACAGAGTTGCAATCCACCGCACCGCAATGACGGTTCACCTATCGCGCATTGCAACCACAGGGACATGACTCGTTGCCACTCTCGCCGCATGACCGCAGTCATCATCGTGCCGACAAAGGGCCCACCGGCACAGCCCGGGACGATTGGCATACCTCGTTCATCCGGCTGATCGTGGCGATCATCGCCGGGATCGCTCACAACGGCGACCTGACGTTGGTGGGCCGCGCCAGCGTCAAGGTGCGTCGAGGTGCCTTCGCGTTGACCTTCGCCCTGGCGGTGGCGACATCGTCGTGCCCCGCGTCAGATTCAGCATCGGCCCGCACACCCTGGTCACCGGGGCAGACGCGGTCGCGAAGTCAACCGGCACTGGCGAGCTGCCGCGTACCAGCGAATTCTTCAGCAACATCATTCCCACATCAATGATCTCGGCGTTCGCGGAGATCGAGCTCCTGCGGACGCCCTTCTTTGCCGTGTGTGCGGACCGGCACTGGCGAACGTGACGAACGCGTGACGCGGGGACCGGCGGGTTGCCGTTACGCCCACACCACGATCCGTCCGTCACGATCCTCGACACGGTAGACCTCGACCGTGCCGATACCCGCTGTGGTGCAACCACCGTCAGCGAAGCTGAACTCGTACTGGTGGAGCGGGCAGACGACGGCGCCGAGGTCGAACTGTCCGTCGGCGAGCGGTCCGCCCTTGTGCGGGCAGACCGCGGAGGTGGCGCGCAGCGTGCCGTCGGTCATCTGAAAGACCGCTACCTGCTTGTCACCGAGCACAAATGCGCGGCCTTCCCCGAGTGCGAGGTCCGCCATCTCGCCAATCTCCACCGGTTCTGCGCTGACGGACCCGGAGCGGGCGGACCCGGAGCGCGCGGACTCCTGGCCTCGACGCTCGACCCCGGTCACCGGACCGGCACCTGCGGCAGCGGCAACAATGGCAGGGCGGAGGAGAACTGGGCGGGCGACTTCGGCTCGTCGCGGTCGAGCCACGGGTCGACGTAGCCGGCGACGGCCGAGTCGATCCGGTCCTGCAATCCCGCGACGAGGCCGTCGCGATCATCGACGAGAATCGCGCGCAATTCGTCGATACCGATCCTGGGCACCCACGCATACGTGCGTTCGAGCCACCTGGCGTTCTCCCGGTAGTACTGGATGAAGATGCCGCACAGTCGGATCACCTCGTCCGGGGAGTCGGCGGTGGCCAGCAGATCGCCCTTGCGAATATGCGCGCCCGCTGCGCCGCCGACGTAGATCTCCCAGAGCCCGTTGCCGATGGCCACCACACCGAAGTCCTTGCACAGTGCCTCCGCACAGTTGCGCGGGCATCCAGTGACCGCCAGTTTGAGCTTGGCCGGCGATTCCAGACCCTGATAGCGCGACTCGATGGCAATTCCCAGCGCCGTAGAGTCGTCGAGACCGAACCGGCAATAGTCGGCGCCCACGCAGGTCTTGACCGTCCGAAAGCTCTTGCCGTAGGCATATCCGGACGGCATGCCGAGATCGGCCCATACCCTGGGCAGGTCTTCCTTCCTGACCCCCAACAGATCCAACCGTTGACCGCCGGTCGCCTTGATCATCGGAATGTCGTATTTCTCAGCGACGTCGGCGATCCGACGCAGTTGCTGCGGCGAGGTGACCCCGCCCTTCATCTGTGGAACCACCGAGAACGTGCCGTCGCGTTGGATGTTCGCGTGTACCCGGTCGTTGACGAACAGCGCTCCCGGTTCACGCTGCCAGTCGGGCCCCCACACCACACGCAACAATGACGCCAAGGGCATTTTCGCCGCCGCATTCTCCCCGTCGGGTGCGAGCGCGTCGAACACCGCGGTGACCGAACGCAGATCCTGACGCCGGATCGCCTCGATCAGTTCGGATTTCGTCAATGGGATGCACGCGACGTACCAGTCGGCGCAGACATCGGGGGTCAGTGTGTCGCCGGCCGCGAACTCCACAACGTCGGCGACGAGACCCTTGCACGAGCCACAACCCTTGCCCGCGCGGGTCGCCGCGCACACCTCGGTGACACTCGTGGCTCCGCCGCGGACGCATGCCACGAGATCGGCCTTGGTCACGCCATTGCAGTTGCACACCTGCGCGTCGTCGGACAATTCCGCGGCTCCGGTTGCCGCACTGGGAGTTCCGATGTCGAACAGCATCGAGATGCGTTCGGCGGGTAGCGGCACCTTCTCGTCGAATGCCTGGGTGAGGAAGCCAACCTTGGAGACGTCACCGAGGAGCATCGCGCCGATGAGTTTGTTGTCGCGCACCACCACTGACTTATAGATACCGTTGCGCGGTTCGTAGAACTGGACGAACTCGTCGTCCTCGCGTTCGGGGCCCTTGACGCCCATCGCTGCGACGTCCACGCCCGCAACCTTCAGCTTGGTGGTCAGGCGCGAACCGTGGTACTCCGCATGTGGATCGGCGCCGGTGAGCACATCGGCGAGAACCGCCGCTTGTTCCCACAGCGGCGCGACCAGCCCGTACACCTCGCTGCGGTGCTGTGCGCATTCACCGACGGCGTAGATGAATGCCTCATCCTCGCAGCGCATCTGGTCGTCGACGACGATCCCGCGTTCGACGACGAGCCCAGCGCCGCGCGCCAGCTCGACGTTGGCGCGGATGCCCGCGGTGACCACGATCATGTCGGCAGGCAGGGTGTCACCGTCGGTGAACTGCACGCCTGCAACGGTTCCGGTGTCGGTGCGCAGGACGGCGGTGGTGCGTTTGCCGGTGTGCACACCTACCCCGAGTGCTTCGATGTTGTTTCGCAGGACTTTTCCGCCGCGCTCATCGAGCTGCTGGTTCATCAGATGGCCCGGTGCGTGCACCACGTCGACCGCCACGCCACGAGTGGTCAACCCGTAGGCGGCCTCAAGCCCAAGGAGCCCACCACCGATGACCACCGCGCGCAGGTGATCCCGAGAGGTCGCCATCTGCAGCATGCCGTTGGTGTCGGCGATGGTACGGAATCCGAAAACCCCTCGCGCCAACCGGCCGTCGGCTTCACGGAGTCCGTCCATGTTGGGGAAGAAGGTGTGCGAGCCGGTCGCGATGATCAGTACGTCGAAACCGATGATCGCGCCACTTTCGCACGTGACGGTCTTGGCAAAACGATCTACCGCGACCGCACGATCGCCGGCGTGCAGGATGACGCCGTTGTCGGAGTACCAGGTCATCGGGTTGAGCATGAGGTCGTCGTCATCGACGGCGCTCTCCCCGGCGAGCACGTGCGACAGCATGATCCGGTTGTAGTTGCCGTACGGCTCGTCGCCGATCATGGTGAGCGAGAACATCTCACCCCCACCGCGCGCCAGGATCTCCTCGACGGTACGGGCGCCGGCCATGCCATTGCCGACGACGACGAGGCGACGTGTCGCACCAGCGCCCGGATGTTCCGGCAGCGAATCCCCCAGCACCTGATCCCCCATCAGATGAGCACCATGCCGAAGTCGATGACGACCACACCGGCGCATCCCGCGGGCGCGGCAACCAGCAGTTCAAGGGTGGAATCGGGATCGACGTCCTGCACCACCCGCAGCGGTACGTTGACCGCACCCCGTGCTCCCATCGGAAAGATCCGCATCGGCGATCCGTCACGCGTGAGAGTCACCGAAATCAGTTCACCGGAGCTGTTGCCACCGCGAAAGTACAACGGTTGAGCGGTCAGTCCGGAGGGCACCACATACGACAGCCCCGGATCGATCGGCACGGGCCTGGCGAGCCCGGAGCCGGTGAATGCGAAGACACCCTGAAGAAAGTGTGGGGTACTGGCCATGAGGCCACTATCGCGATACCGCGTGAAATGCGACTTGCTGCTGTGTTACGAGGGGGTTGTCAGGCGCTCACGCCCTGACCTCCCGGCCGGGAGGTCTTCCGGCCCGGAGGGCCCGGTCGCGGGGCAGCACGCACGACCTACCCGAGATCGACCATCGCCAACCGGCCCGGAATGGTCGTCACATGGGCAGCGCGATCGCATTCCGGGTGAATGACGCGAGAAACTTCGCGAGCAGGGTTCGGCGTCATCAGAGCGGCCCTACGGATTCGATCGCCGCGGTCATCGTTTTCGCCATCTTGCGGCGCCGACCATGTCGGGGATGCGGGTGAACTTCACCCGCGGGCGGCCCTGCTCCTCGCCGCGTCGCCGTTCGATGCGGTCAATGGCGCGCATACCGCGGTAGCCGATGACGTCGCGGGTTCGCTTGCGCAACAACACCCCGAACTCCTCGGACGAGCGAACAGATCGAGGCAGTACGCCGGCAACGGCGTCCTCGATGAAGTCCTCCACGGTGCGTTGCGCGCACATCTTGTTGGCGCCGATGCCGCCACTCGGGCCGCGCTTGGCCCACCCGAGAACGTACACGCCCGGGATGACCTGGCCGTGCTCGTCGAGCATCCGGCCTTCCTGGTTGGGAAACAGTCCGCGAGCGTCGTCGAAGGGCAGTCCCGCAATCGGCACCGATCGATACCCGATGGAGCGCACCACGAGATCCGCGCCGATCCGGCGGGTATGCGCTCCGGTGCGGACGTCGACGGCCTCGACCTGTGTGTGGCCGAGGATGCTCTCCGGTGCGGAGTGAAAGAGGAACACGATGCGACGACGCTGCGGATCGGCGGGACCGGTGAGGTCTGGCAACTCGGCGTCGGGATCGTCATAAACGATGAGCTCCACACCCGGAATCGTCGACAAGGCACGGTATTCCGCCGAGGTGTAAGCCGCCGATGCCTGATCACGACGACCGAGCACAACGACTTCGTGCACATTCTGCTCCTCAAGAATGCGCAACGCACGGTCGGCGATGTCGGTGGTGGCCAACAACTCCGGCGGTGAGATGAGGATCCGCGCGACGTCGAGTGCGACGTTGCCGGTCCCGACGATCACGGCCCGACCGGTTGCGGTGTGGTCGCGGCGGATCGGAGGCGCGACGTCGGCGCCGGGCACCGCGTTGTACCACGCGACGAGTTCGGTCGCCGACGTCGAGCCGACAAGCTCCTCACCCGCAATCCCCAAGCGACGTGACTCACTGGCGCCAACGGCGTAGAACACGGCGTCGAAATGATCCGCGAGCTCGGCAGGGGTGATCTGACCCGGCGCCTCCCCGACCTCGACGTTGGTGGCCATGGTGACCCGCGGATCGCGGTAGAGCAGGTCAAAGCCGTGCAACACACCCTTGGTACCCGGGTGGTCCGGGGCCACCCCGGCGCGGACAAGGCCACCAGGCGTGGGCAGCTTGTCGATGACGGTCACGTGCGCCTCGGTCCGGTCGAGCAGGGTCCGCAGGGCGTATCCACCCGACGGTCCGGTGCCGACCAGCGCAACCCGCAGTCCCGCAGGGAGTTTCGGGATCTCCGGATAGACCACGTCCGACCACCCAGAGGTCACGTCCGGGTTGTTCTTGTAGTAGTCGGCGTTGATCTCGACGAAGACCTTGTCGCGGGTGCCGAGCTTGTCGGCGGGGAAGATCGCGTCCACCGGGCAGGCGTCGGCGCAAGCACCGCAGTCGATGCAGGCCTGAGGGTCGATGTGCAGGATGTCGGAGGTTCCAAAGCCCCGCTCCTCCGGAGTCGGGTGGATGCAGTTGACCGGACAGACCGACACGCATGCTGCGTCGCTGCAACAGGATTGGGTGATGACAAACATCAGAGCATGTGCACTTTCCGGTAGTAGTGCATCGCCGGGCGGGTCAGCAGTCCCACCTCGTCGAGGAACTCCATCAGATGCGCGCAACTGCTGCGGATCATCGACTGAAAGTGCGAGTTGTGGTTCATCTCCTGCACGGCCCGGTCGGCGTCGAGTCCGGCGTCCTCGAATGCCTTGCGCTGGACCAGGCTCGACACGATGAGGTACGCAGCCACCGACACGTACAGCGCGCTGAACTGGCGACGGGTCCAGCTGATGCCCTGCATCGACTCACGCACCTCCTCACGCGCGAACTTCATGTGCCGCGATTCCTCGAGAACATGGATCTCGTTGACGGTACGAATGAACGGGAGTACCCGCTCGTCGCGCATGCAGCCGCGCTGGAAGACGTCGAGGACCTCTTCGGCAACGAGGATGCCGGCATAGGCGACCTCGTCCTTGGCGGTGGCCTTGAAGAGCCTGCCGAGCCGCCCGACCCACTTGGTGGGCTTGTAGGAGGTGCCGACCATCTTCTCGCTCGCCTTGGCGAACATGATCGAGTGGCGGCACTCGTCGGCGATCTCGGTGAGCGCGAACTGGAACTCGGGGCTGTGGTAGGCACCGAGATATTGATCGCGGACGACCATTTCCTGCAGGATCATCTCGAACCAGATGCCGATGTTCATGATCGACGCGAACTCGTGGCGGGTGACCGAGATGCGCTGCTCCTCGGTCAGTTCGTCCCAGTAGGCGGTGCCGTACAGCGACGACCATTCCGGGCTGCAGCCGTACTTCGTCGGGTCCATGGGCACAGACCAGTCGATCTCGGTCATCGCGTTGCGCGACAGCCGGGCCGCCGACGCGAGCAGACGCGTCGACACCTCGTCGGTTCCCTGGTCGCGCATGCTGACCACGACGCCGTCGTCGTCAGCGGTGGTGTGAGGATCTATGCGGTCGATTGCGGCGGTCATGTCGCGGTGCCTCCGTCTCGGTCAGGTCATTACTATGACAACTGCTGATGTCATATCAACGCTTGTTGTCAAGATAGCAGTCACATGTGACCTGGTAAACAACTTCGCTACTATACCCACCAGTAAGTTCCGAGTGATACCACGATTACGCAGGCCACACCGAGGAGTGCACATGTCTTCCATCTTCATCACCGGCGGTGCGTCGGGCATCGGGCTGGCCACGGCCGAGCGGTTCGGACGCGAGGGGTGGACCGTCGGCGTCTTCGACGTGAACCGGGAAGCACTCGACAAGGTGAGCGCCAATCACCCCGACTTCATCACCGGAGTCCTCGACGTCCGCGAACCACAACAGTGGGCCGACGCGCTCGCGGCATTCACCGAACACACCGGCGGCACCCTCGACGTCCTCGACAACAACGCGGGCGTCCTCGTCGCGGGACGCCTCGACGAGATCACCCCCCAGGCGATCCGCGCGCAGATCGACATCGACGCGCTGGGCGTGACCCTCGGCGCACAGGCCGCCTACCCTTACCTGAAGAAGACTCCGGGCGCGCACCTGGTCAACATCGCCTCGGCCTCAGCGATCTACGGCCAGCCCGGCATCGCCACATATTCGGCCACCAAGTTCTACGTCGCCGGCCTCACCGAAGCCCTCGAACTCGAGTGGGAGCACGAGGACATCCGCGTCGTCGGTATCTGGCCGCTGTGGGCCAAGACCGCCCTCGCCGACAACGACGCCAAGACGACCAAGACGCTCGGAGTGCGCATCACCCCCGAGGAGGTAGCCGAGAAGGTCTATGAGTCGGTAAACCCGACCCGTATCGACAGGCTGCTGCACCGCACCAGCTACTCCGTCGGAACCCAAACCCTGGTCCTGGGCAATGCCGCCAAATTCATCCCCAACTTCCTGAACCGGACCGTCAACAAGGTGCTCGCCCAATAGGCGCCCGATGGTCGAGGAGCCCCAGCCGGAAAAGGGCGCCCGGCCGGGTGCATCTTCGAGGGGAACATGGCACGCCCGGCGAGGTCCACACCGGGCACCGACGAGTGCGGGCACCGCGTAGCACCGAGGCCGACGCACTCGCGTATCAGCCGACGGCGACGCTCGCACCGATCGTGCAAACAGGTCCCATACCGAAGGGCAATCAAGCACATGGATCGTGCGACGCGCTTCGGTGAAGGCCGGATGGACGACGACGACACCGGCGCGGACCGCCGACCAGCCCGTCGGCCAGGTCTGCGCAGACGTGGGCCGGCGACGGCGAGGAGCAGATCACGCAGGACGCCGCTACCGACGCGCCCGTGAGCATCGTGACGGTGAGGGCGAGGAGGGCGAGGCCGGCATCCCTGCGTCACCGAGCACCGCGCCCCACTCGGGCGAACACAGCGATGAAGAGAATCTGCGGCTACCCCGATATTCCCGCACGGCAACCGACCCCTCACAACGACGACCGCCCCGAGAAACTCCCGGGGCGGTCGGCACGTTCTGGACCGGCTACCCGGTCACACGTTGGCTCAGCGGCGATCGAGATCGATGATGCCGGCCTGCGCGGCCTTGACGAGGCGGCGCGGGATGCGCTGCGCGACGCCGTTCACCTTGACCTCTTGCAGTGCGGGGTTGTCCGCCTTCCACTGCGAACGACGGCTGCGGGTGTTCGCCCGCGACATCCGGCGCTTCGGTACAGCCATGATCGTGCCCTTCTCTACGTGGTCTCGCCGTTCATCCGCACCGAATACAGGGGGATGATTGCTCCTGGTCAGCGCGTCCGCGGCAGTTAGGCGCGACACGCAACCCGACCAGACTACCCGGCGGGTGGTCGCAGATCCAAAACGCGCCGTCAGCCCCGGCCAGCGGCCGTCACAACTAGGGTGTGTCTCCCAATTCGTCTGCGAGGGAGTGGCGCGAACGATTGTGTTCTGGCAAGGCGGAGGAGGAAGCGATAGCGGCAGCTATCGTGACCGACGACAACGCGGCCAGGGCGCAATCGGGCCGCCAAGACCCGCACAGGGAATTGGGAGACACCCCCTAACTCGACGACAACGCCGCGAAACCGCCGATCAGTATGTTGATGAGGACATAGGCGAGGAAGATCACGAGCGCCGCGGCACCGATGATGATCCCGGCCAGTGCCAATCCTTCGCCTTCCTCGGCGCCTTGCGAGTCCCTGATTTGGTTTCGGGCAATGACCCCAAACACGATCCCGAGCCAGCTCAAACACCCACAGCCGACGACCGACACGACAAGCGCCGCGATGGCCATCGGGTTCGTGCGCTTGGCCGGCACACCGACGTAGGGCGGCCCGTATCCCGGTTGCCCGTATCCCGGTTGCCCGTAGCCGGGCTGGCCGTAGCCGGGCTGGCCATAGCCGGGAGTCCCGGATGCCGGATACGACGGCGCGCCGTAGGCGGGCGGTGTCGGCGACGCCGGCGGCTGCAGCGGCGGCAGCCCCGGACCCTGCGACGGCATCGTGGGCGTGGGGTTCATCTGGGTCGCCTGCCACTGCGAGAGGTCGTCGGACTGTGTGGTCGGCTTGCTGAGATCGATCTTGGAGTGATGAATCGTTGTCTGGTCATCCGGCGATGCGCCGGAGTCCGATGAGTGCCCGCGGTCGTCGTGCGGTGTGGACATGCTTCGACCTTCCTAATCGGCCCGGAGGCGTGATGCTGATGAGAATAGCGAACCGGTCGGTCACCACCGCACACCGAAGGCCGCGGCTCATCCGTTCGATCCGTACTGTTGCCGCGGCAATACACTCGACCGGGTGTCAGGCGTCGTCTCCGGTTTCACCGCGATCTTCATCATGGTCGGCGTCGGATTCCTCCTCGGTCGGACCGGGGTGCTCGGTGACCATGCTCATGAGGTGCTCTCCCGGCTGGTCTTCTTCGTCGCGACACCGGCGCTGTTGTTCTATTCGCTGGTGACCACCGACCTGTCCGTCGTGTTCTCCTCGACCCTGGTCATCGCCGGCGGCAGTGCACTGATCATCGGACTGCTGTACTTCGTCGTGGCACAGGTGCTGTTGGGCAGACCGACTCCCGATCTGGTCATCGGTGCGCTGTCGTCGTCGTATGTCAACAGCGTCAATCTCGGTGTGCCGATTGCGATCTTCGTGCTCGACGACGCGTCGTTCATCGCGCCGCTGTTGCTGTTCCAGATCCTCATCTACTCGCCGATCGCGTTGACCGCACTGGATCTCACCGCGCTGGAACGCGGGACAGGTCACCCGTTCCGTGATGCGCTCGTGTTGCCGCTGACCAACCCGATCGTCATCGGCGGCGTACTCGGGGTGGTCATCTCCGCGATCGGATGGACCCCGCCACAGGCGATCCTGGAACCGTTGAAGATGCTGGGCAATGCCTCGGTGCCGGGAGCCCTTCTCGCCTTCGGCCTGTCGCTGACCGGTGTGACGGTGTTCAAAAAAGGCCAGAGCCCGCGACGCGACATCGTGCTGGCGACCGTGCTGAAGACCATCGCGATGCCAGTCCTCGTCTACGCGATCGCGCGCTGGGGATTCGGCGAGCAGGGCCACAAACTGTTTGCGCAAACCGTGATCGGCGCCTTGCCCACCGCGCAGAACGTCCTGGTCTACGCCACCCGATACCGGAGCGGTCAGGTACTCGCCCGCGACACGGCGTTGATCACCACACTCGCGTCGATCCCGGCGATCGCGATCATCGCGTGGCTCCTGGCCTGATCGTCGAGGTTTCGCCCATCAGTCGAGAGACACCGATGCCGTCGAGAACTCTCCGGCAGCGCCGCCGGCGATCTCCTCCTCATGCTGATGGGCGTTCATCGGGTGTCCGCCACGCGGAATGGCGAAGGCCGCCAACGCCGCGGCGAGCGCGAACGCTCCGGCGCCCAAGACAAATGCCGCCCGATAGGCATTCTCGGTGGGCAACGACACCGGCACACCGTGCACCGAGTGCACCGACACCTCGGCGGCGAGCACGGCGATGATGACGGCACTGCCGACCGCACCGCCGACGGTCCTCATGATCGAGTTGATGGAGTTCGCGATCCCGGTCTCCCGCGGCTCCACGTTGGCGACGAGCAGAGCCGGCATGGCCGCATATGCCGCTGCCACGGCCACATTCGCGACGATCAGGCCGCCGATCATCTCGCCGGTGTTGTCGTGCAGCACGGCGAGCATCATCATGCCGACAACCCCGACGATCCCCGCACCGAGCAGCACCGCCCGCGGCCCGCTACGGGCGACGAGCAGTCCGGCGATGGGTCCGACGAGGATGGACACGATCGCCGCCGGCAGCATGAACACGACGCTGGTCCGCAGGACCGAGGCACCGAACCCGTAGCCCGCCAACAGGTCCGGCGTCTGCACGAAGTATGTGGCGCCGAGGAACACGCTGAACATCGCGAACCCGACGCACAGCGATGCGACATTGGTCGCGAGCACTGCGCGGTGCTTGAGCAGATCCACCGACACCAGTGGCGTCGCCCGGCACGATTGCAGGACCCAGAATCCGACGAGGACGACGGCAGCGGCGAGGTAGAGACCGATCACCCGGGTCGATGCCCATCCCCAGTCATGGCCCTGCGAGGTCGGTAGCAGCAGACACACCAGTCCGATCGCCAACACCAGAGCGCCCGCATAGTCGACGCGTCCACCCGACCCGGCACGGTTCGGGACGGCGGAGAGCATCAGACCGATCACCACAACGGTCATCGCCACGCACAGCCAGAAGATCCGGCGATAGTCGGCGTCATTGCGGGTGAGCAGCCCGGTCGCCACGAGGGCCAGCCCGCTGCCCACGCCGAGCGCCGAGGCGGTGATTGCCATGGCGGCGGTGAGTCGCTCGCGCGGGAGTTCTTCGCGCAGCACGCTGATCGCCAGCGGGAACAAGCCGAAGCTCGCACCCTGCAGGACTCGTCCGACGATGAGCACATCGATCGAATCGGCAAGCGCGGCAACGAGGCTGCCGGCGAGCGTCAATGCCAGCGCGGCCAGGATCACGCGTTTGTGACCGTAGACGTCTCCGAGGCGACCCAACAGCGGGGTGAACGCCGACGCGGCGAGCATCGTCGCGGTGGTCACCCAGCCCACCG
Organism: Gordonia oryzae; assembly: GCF_003797185.1. GTDB lineage: Bacteria > Actinomycetota > Actinomycetes > Mycobacteriales > Mycobacteriaceae > Gordonia > Gordonia oryzae. The sequence goes on along the minus strand of NZ_RKMH01000002.1, from coordinate 191,728 downwards.
TGGTCAGCGAGACGTCGAGTTGCTCGCCGATCTGCGGCAGTGCCGGCACCGCGAGGGTCTGGATCATCGAGAGCAACAGGACCGACGCCGCAGCGGCGACGATCACGAGCGCCGGGGACACCGGACGCCGGGTGGTTGAAGACATGACCACCACGATAGAACGGAAATCGACATCATGTCGATTCTGTTCGACGTGACGTCGATTATGTGCCATTCCCTACGATGAACCCATGAGTTCCGCCAAGACCGCGGCTGCGGGGCGTCGGCGCGGCGCCCCGACCAAGGGCGACCGACGCGAGGAGCAGATCCTCGCCGCCACCCGGCGACTGCTCTCGCACCGGCCGATCGGCCAGGTCACTATCGATGAGATCGCGTCGGCGGCCGGGATCTCCCGCACGAGCTTCTACTTCTATTTCCCGTCCAAGCAGGCTGTCCTGGCCACACTGATGGAACAGACCTGGAACGAATTCACCAGCACCCATGAGTGGTTCGACTCCGATGGCCCCGACCTCGACGGCCTGCGCGCCCAGCTCGCGGCGGTCGCCGCGATCTGGCGCGACAACGGTCCGATCCTCGCGTGCGCGGCACAATCGGGACAGTCCGACTATCCGCCGCTTCAAGAATTCCTCGGCCGCGCGAGGGAGCGCTTCGTGTCCAGGCTCGCCGACAAGATCGAGCGCGACCGCGCCGCCGAACTCGCCCCGGACGGGCCGGCCGCCGCCGAACTCGCCACCCTGGTCGCCATCGTGCGTGACGGGCGGCTCTCCGAACTCGCACAGGGCAACCCCGACGACGGGCGTGATGCCCACGCCCTCGACGCACTTACCCAGACGATCGGCCGGATGATCTACGGGCGGGCGGGCTGATACAGCGGCTGTCTCACTGCCCGCACTGCCAGGGCTTCCGCGGCTTGTCACCGCGCTCTTTGCATTTCACGTCTACCCCACCCAGCACCGCAAAGCCGGTGACGTGAATCGTGGGTGCGCCCGGCGGACCCGACCCCGACGCCTTGTTACTGAATCCGCCCATGATGGCGCCGCCGCCAACCTCCACGGCCACATCTGGCGGCACGGTGATGTCGATGCCACCCATGATGGCGACGCACTCGATACTCAGGTGCGGTGCGGTGAACTCGACCTCCCGCAGGTCGATCTCCACGCCGCCCATGATCGCGGTGGCCGAGAGCTGATCGGCGACGGCCGCCTGCCCCTTGAGCTCGCTGCCCGACATGATCGCCAGACAGCTGCGAATCGGTGCGCGGCCGCTTCGTGTCGTCACCATCGAGGGATACGGCGCGTCGGGCTCCGGTAGCGCCACCCCGAGCTGAGTGACCGGCAGATCGTCGGTGAGGGCATCGAGCTCACCGAAGGTCTTGGCCATCAACGCTTGTCCCGCTCGCTCCTCGTACTCGGCGGGGCTCAGGCTCCCCTGCTCCATCGCTGCCGACAAGATCTCGTGCACCAGCTCACGATCGGCGTCGGCGGCTCGCATCCGCGATCGACGGTCGTCGTAGGTCGGGTCCTCTACGGTGCTCACCCGTTCAGACTAGGCCGGTAGAGCCGGCCCCGACATTGGTGAACACCCTGAGATCCGACCCTGAGATCGCCACTGGAGTGCCCGTGGTCTGGCACGATCGGGACATGCGGCGAGTAGGTAGGGTCGTGATGTGGCTCGGCATGATCGCGGTGGCTGTCAGCCTGGGCGCGGGCATTCGAGATCCGAGGGTCGGCACCACACCACCTCGACGCCGGGGACACCCTGGTGCTCTACGCGCCGGGAACACAGTCTGACACCTTCGAGGACACGGTACCGTCGTGCGCCGTCAACGGCCCGGGAGCCCAACGCCGACAGTCAAATTCGACGTACTCGTTCACCTACCGGAACACCTCCGTGCGGTCCTTCGCCCAGTACTCGATCACCAGCAGCGGTGTGTACACGCTCGATTGCGGCGACTCCTCCATCGTCGGTGCCCCACCGGTGTCGGTGGGCGGGCTGTTCTCCGGCATCGGCGGCATCCTGCTCTCGGTCTTCGGCGGCGGCTTCGGCCTGGCCGTCGCGATCACCGGTCTTGTCCTGTGGCTGATCGGGCGGCGGCGTGCGCCCCCGCCGGCACCGTCCACTCCCCCGTCAGCCCCGCCGTGGCCCCCGGCGTGAGCGGAGGTAGTCGCCGACGACCGCCGCGCCGAGACCGTCGACGTCGGGGGCGATGACCCGGCCCCCGATGCGGCGGGCGATCTGGTCCATGAAGTGCGCCAACCCGGGATCCTCGCCGAGCCGGAAGAACGTGACCTGCGCGCCGAGGCGGGCAACGTGATCGAGCTCGCGGACGGTCACCGCGATGGTCTGCGGGTGCGGCGGATAGAAGAAGAACGGCTCACCACTCGGGTCGAGGTGCGCGGTCGGTTCGCCGTCGGTGACGACGAGCACCACCGGTTGCGCATTGGGAAACCGACGCAGGTGCCGACCGGCCAGCAACAGCGCGTGATGCAGGTTGGTGCCCTGCTCCATCCGCGGCTGCAACCCGGTCAGTTCGGCGATGTCGATCGACCGGGCGTGGCGACCGAACGCGATGAGATGCAGTTCGTCGCTGCGGAATCGGGTCGAGATCAGGTGATTGAGCGCAATCGCGGTGCGCTTCATCGGGGTCCAGCGACCCTCCATCTCCATCGAGAACGAGGTGTCGACGAGCAGCACCACCGCCGCCTGTGTTCGGGCCTCGGTCTCGGCGACCTCTACGTCGCGCACGTCGATCCGCACCCCCGGATGCACGTCGCTGGTCGGATGCCCTTCCGCGGCAGTGCGCAACACGGCGTTGGCGACGGTACGCGAGACATCCCAGGGGTCGGTGTCGCCGTAGGCCCATTCGCGGGTCGAGCCGGTCGGCTCGCCGAGTAGCCCGCTGTTGCGGGTCTGCCGGTCGCCGCGGGCGCCCATCTGGTCGGCGATGTCACGGAAGATCGCCTGCCCGAGTTGACGCATCGCCTTGGGACTCAATCGGAGTCGGCCGTCGGCGGTCCGGTCGAAGAAGCCCTCCTCGCGTAGCGCCTTCTCCAACTCCTGCAGGGTGCGGGCGTCGACGCCGGCCTGCTCACCGAGTTGCCGTTCCAGCGCGTCGATGTCGATGTCGTCCATCTGCGCACCGGCGTACTGCTGGGACAGTTGCTCGGAGAGCGCCTCGAGTTCGGAGATGTCGCGTAGTGCCGCGGCCCCCTCCCCCAGGCCCATCTGCTGATCGCCGGAGAACTGCTGGGCGTTGTCCCAGTCGAGCCCCGGCCGGGCCTGCCGCAGCGCCGAATCCATGTGCGCGAGTTGACTCATCAGATCCGGCGACCCGAATGCCTGCTGCGCGAGCTGATCGAGTTCGGCCCGCTGCTCAGGAGTCAGCGAGTTGTAGAACTGCTGGGCCGCGGCAGCACGCTGCGCCAGCGAATCGATGAGTTCTTCGGTGTTACGCGGGTTCTCGGGAAAGTACTCGCCGTGTGTGTCCATGAACTCGTCGAACGCCTGCGACGTATCCTCACCGCGGTTGTGGGCGTTGAGGAGCTCGTTGAGGTCGGCGAGCATCTCCGACACCCGCCGCCGGTCGGCGTCGGTGGCGCCCTCGAGCGCCTCCTTCATCCCGGAGAAACGCTGATCGAGCAGTTCGCGGCCGAGGAGATCGGCGATCTTGTCGTAGTCCTGCTGCGCCTCGGGGCTGCGCCACTGGTAGTCGGAGAGTTCCTCGACGGCCTGCGCGGTGGAGGCCGGGAGGCTGCCGATCTGCATCTCGGCGAACCGTGCGTCGTCGTCGAGGTCGCGGGCTAGTTGTTTGCGCTCGGTGAGCACTGCCCGGTCGAGGAGTTCACGGATTTCGGTGAAGGTTCCGTCGAGGTTGCGCTTCTTGAGCAGCTCCTGACGCCGGCGATTCACTTGCTCGCGCAGCTTGTCCAGCCCCCGCATGCCCTGCGACCCGCGTCGCAGGAACTCCTGCATCGCCCGTTGGGGGCTGACCCCGGCCATCACGTCGTCGCCGATCTCGCTCAGCGCTTCTCGCAGATCCACCGGCGGTGCCAGCGGATCCGGCCCACCGCTGTAACGCTGATACCGGGATCGGTGAAAATTCTTCTGCACCATGGGTTTCTCCGGAGTTGGTCGAGTCCGCCGGGAGGGTACCCGGCCGCGGATCGCAGGAATGCGTTGATCAGCCGTAGATCATCTGCCCCGACTCGTCGGCCTCTTTGCCGATGCGTCGCGCGAGGAACAGTCCCTCAAGGGCGAGTTCGACGGCGCTGGCCCGCTCGCCGTCAGAGCCGGCCTCGAGTCGCTCGGCGATCTCGTCGATCACCGGCGCGGTGGTCTCCGGCGACGGCAGCGAGTCGAGGAAGTCCGCGGCGGGCACCCGGTCACCGGTGACCACGAGCTCGCCGGCCTCCAACGCCGACACCAGCGGCGCCATGTCGATGCCGCCGAGATGGGCGCGCACCGTGTCCGCGACGGACTTGCGCATCAGGTGCTCGAGGATCTCGAGTTCACGTCCCTCTTCACCGGACTCGAACTCGATCTTGCCGCGCAGCACCTCGATCACCGATTCCAGGTCGACGACGCGAGCCACCGGCACCTCTTCTCCGGTGATGGCCGCGCGATGCAGCGCCGCCGCGGCAACGGTCTCGGCGCCGGCAATCGAAAACCGCGCCGACACACCCGAACGCTGATCGATCGACGGGTGATCGCGGGCGTAGCGGGTGAACCGCGCGAGGATCTCGGTGATGAAGGTCGGCACCGTGGCGGTGAGGTCGGCCTCCTGCTCGATGACAGCGATCTCGTCGTCGAGTTCGATCGGGTAGTGCGTACGGATCTCGGCGGAGAAGCGATCCTTGAGCGGGGTGATGATGCGCCCGCGGTTGGTGTAGTCCTCGGGGTTGGCGCTGGCCATCACGATCACGTCCAGCGGCAGTCGCAGCGTGTAGCCGCGGACCTGGATGTCGCGCTCTTCCATCACGTTCAGCATCGACACCTGGATGCGTTCGGCCAGGTCGGGGAGCTCGTTGATGGCGACGATGCCACGATGTGCGCGCGGGATGAGCCCGAAGTGAATGGTCTCCGGGTCACCGAGGCTGCGGCCCTCGGCGACCTTCATCGGGTCGATGTCGCCGACGAGATCGGCCACCGAGGTGTCCGGCGTGGCGAGCTTCTCGCTGTAGCGCTCGTTGCGATGGCGCCATTGGATGGGCAGGTCGTCGAGGAGGTTGGCGGCCTTGCGGATCGATGCCGGAGTGATCGGCTCGTAGGGATGCTCGCCGAGTTCGGAGCCGGCGATCACCGGCGTCCACTCGTCGAGCAGGCCCACGAGGGTCCGCAGGATGCGGGTCTTGCCCTGGCCTCGTTCGCCGAGCATGACGACGTCGTGACCGGCGAGCAGCGCACGTTCGAGTTGCGGGATGACCGTCGCCTCAAAGCCGACGATGCCCGGCCACGGATCGCTGCCCTCACGAAGCGCGGTCAGCAGGTTGTTGCGGATCTCGTCGCGGATGCTGCGCTGCACATGACCGCTTGCCCGCAGTTCACCAAGGGTGCGAGGAGAGGGATGACGGGTTTCGGTGGTCGTTGAACCGCCGGTCGGGGCGTCAGTCGTGAAATCCCCGGATGTAAAGTCTTCTGCCACCTCGTCCACGGTACGCCGGAGAGCCGCGGTCGCGCCCGGTTCGCCGACAGCGCCCCTGCTTTCGCCGACAGCGCTCGCCAGCCCGCCGACAGCGCTTTGGCGAGCGCCGTCGGCGGTGGGAAGAGCGCTGTCGGCGGTGGGAAGAGCGCCGTCGGCGGCAGGAAGAGCGCTGTGGGCGGTGGGACGGGCGCTGTCGGCGGCAGGAAGAGCGCTGTCGGCGGTGGGACGGGCGCTGTGGGCGGTGGGAAGAGCGCTGTCGGCGAAGTCCGGCTACCCAGTGGTGGCGGTGTGGTGTCGGACGGGGCGGTGGCCGCCGAATCCGGTGGTCGGGAAGGTCGAGCCAGGAGTTGCTGCACCGGTGGTGGTCCCGGTGGTCGTGCTCGCCGTTGTCGTCGTCATCGACGCGGGTTGCGGTGACGGCGCCACGGTGAGGTTGTAGACCGTGTAGTCGCCGATCGTCGTGCCGTGGAAGTTGGCCTCCACCCATTGCTGGATCTGTGTGGTCACCGAGGACCGCCCGCCACCGAAACCGGCGCCGCCGAAGGCTTTGGTGACTGCGCTCATCACCGCCGCAGTGGCACTGCCGTTCTGCGACGAGGTCTCCGGAGCGAGGTAGTAACCGATGTCCTTGTCGGCGACGTACTTCTGGAATTGCGCGAGGCTCGGCGCCGGGTCGTTGGAGAATCCGCCGACCCCCATCACCGGGACTTGCGCGGCGAGTTCGACCCCGGCCGCGGAACTGGTCCGCGACACCGCCGCGGCCCACCGTGCGTGACTGCTCTGCAGCATCGTCTGCAGTTGCGGGGGCAAGGTCGTGGTGCCACCGCCGAATCCACCGAATCCGCCTGCACGGCTACCCAACAACCCGACGCCCGCCGACCTGGTGCCTCCGTGGCCGGAGTGTGTCGTGCCGCCGAATCCGCGGGCCCCGCTTGCGGTGCTGCGTTCGGGCAGCACCGACGGGTTGCCGCCGGTGTGCGAGATGGTGTCGCCGGTGATCGCATATGCGGCCGGCGCCGCGAAGATGCCGATCATGCCGAGCACCCCCATCGCCAGCGCGATCCGCCGTCCGAAGGTCGACGGCAATGCGACGAGCAGGGCGGCGACGACGCCCACGACGAGTACCACCCACCGCAGCCAGGGCTGCCAATTCGGCTCGCGATCGAGAAGCACAAACGACCAGATGGCTCCCGAGGCGATCATCGCGGCCAGACCGAAGCGGGCGGTGTAGCGCTGCCAGCTCACCGAAGCATCACGCGCAGTCCAGGTTTGGTGGAAGCCAAGACCGACGAGACCGGCGATGGGCGGAGCGATTGCCAGCGAGTAGTACGGGTGCGCGGTACCGCTCATATACGACAGGACAAGTCCGTCGACAAGCAACCACACACCAAACAGCAGGGTTGCCGCGCGCACGAGGTCGGTGCGGGGACGACGCCCACGCAACGCCGGGACCACGATCACTGCAATGAGCGCGGTCGGCAACAGGAACGAGATCTCGGCACCGAATTCCCCGGTGAACAACCTCGTGATCCCCGGCTGGGCACCGAACATTCCGCCACCGAAGCCACCGGCGCCACCACTACCGAAACGATCTGCCAGTTGCGGATTCTCACGCGCGAGGTCGGCGATCGCATTGGCCGGGTTGCCGTGGGCACCACCGCCACCGCTGCGGCCTTCGACACGCTCGAGTCCGTTGTAGCCGATGACGAGGTTCATGAAGTTGTTGTCGGTGGAGCCGGCAAGATAGGGCCGCGACGATGCCGGCCACAGCAGCGTCAGCACCACATACCAACCCGCCGAGAGCACCAGTGCCATAGCCGCAATCACCAGATGCCACATACGTCGCCAGAACGTCGGCGGCGCCGCGACGAGGTAGACCGCACCGAGCGCGGGCAGCACCATCAGGCCTTCGAGCATTTTGGCCAGGAACGCGAATCCCAGTGCGACACCGGCCACCGCAAGCCACCGCGCCGATCCTCGCACGGTGGCGCGCAAGGTGCAGTAGGCCGCTGCGGTCATCAGCAACACCATCGCGGCGTCGGGATTGTTGAACCGGAACATCATCGCCGCGACCGGGGTGATCGCGAGCGCGAGGCCGGCGATCAGTCCGGCCGAACGACCGGCGACGCGGGCAACCATCGCATACATCAACGCGACGGCGGCCACCCCCATGAGGGCTTCGGGGATCAGCATGCTCGCCGGGGAGAATCCGAAGATCTGGCCGGACAAGCCCATCACCCACTGCGACACCGGCGGCTTGTCGACGGTGATGAAGTTGGACGGATCCACCGAGCCGAACAGCAGCGCCTCCCAATTCCGCGATCCGGCCCACGCCGCTCCGGCATAGAACGTATTGCCGTAGTGGTTGGTCGTGATGTTCCAGAGATAAAGGCCGGCCGTGGTGATCAGGAGTAGTGCCAGCCACAGCCGGTCACGCGCGGTGGCCGGTGGCAGCGTCGAATCCGCGGAAACGGACAGATCGACTCTTCGATGGTCGCTACTCGGAGCACTATTCGCAGAGGTGTCGAACGGAGCGACACCGGGGTGGGTTGCGGTCACGATGATGATCGTGCGCCGGATGCACTGACTTTCCGGTGTGGGCAAGCTGTCAGCTTGCTGTGAGGCAGCTAGTTCCCTTGCGGGAGTTGAGAGAATGTCGTATTCGCCGGGGATGCCGCGTCGGTTTCACCCGATTGGCCGCCAGGCCGGGTCGCGTCCGATGAAGCCCGCGAGCCGGGTGACGGGATCAGCGTCGGCGGGCACCGGCACCGCCGGACCATACTGGCCCGAGGACCGAAGCATGTCCTCGATGCCCTGCATGCCCGAATGGACCTGAGCGGCGAAGTCGGTGTCCAGCTGTGGATCCCGACCGGCGGCGGTGGCGAGATCCCAGGTGTGCAGAAAGATGTCGGTGGTGTAGAACCGGTCGATGGCGTCGGCCAGGCGCAACTCCCCCACCATCGGGTGGGTGAAGGCCGTCTCCGCCTCGGGGCCGTCGAGGAACTGCTGTACCGCCGCACGCCGGGCATCCCATGCCGCTGCGGGATCGTCGGCGACCTGTGGGCCCGCGGGCAATTCGACGTCGCCTGCCGCCAGGAACGCCGCGAACCAGTCGACGAGGTGCGCCACCACGTCTCGGGCCACCCACCCGTCCACCGGCGTCGGCGCGTCCCAGTCCTTCACCGCCGCAGCGTGTTCGGCGAACCCTGCAGCCACGTCGCGGTGGCGGTCCGAGGCGCAGAGTTCGGCGAGTCCCCTACTCACAGCTCACCGGCGGCGAGCATGCGGTCGAGGCCGGCATAGCCCTCGTTCACACCGACCTCCATGCCGGAGGCGAGCCAGCCATCACGCGCTTCGAAGCTGTCACACAGGGATTGGGCATGCAACCGGGTGAGACCGTCGCCGAGGTCCTCGAACCACAAGGTCTCCAGCGACACCTGATCAGGCATCCCCTCGAAGGTGAAGGTCTGCACGATCTTGTCATCGGCGACGGTGTGGAAGCAGCCACGGAAACCGAAGTCCCGGCCGTCGTGGGTGGAGACGTACCGCCAACTGCCACCGTCGCGAGCATCCCACTCGATGATGCGGCTGGAGATCGCGTCGGGACCGACCCAGCGCACGAAGAGATCGGGATCGATGTGCGCCTTCATCAATTGCGCAGGAGTACAACGGAAGTCGCGGGTGATCCGGATGACGGGGACCTTCGGGTCCGCCTCGATCGCGGCTTGGAGATAGCGGGTGCTGGTGGTCATGATGCCTACCCTCTCGTGTCTGTGTTGATGCTCTTCGGGTTCTCCCGTGTCAACATGAAAGCGGGCCTCCCGAGGTAGCTGGTGAGTGGTCAGAGACCACCAGCATCACGGGAGGCCCGCCTACTCTGGCGGAGCCACACGGGTGGGGAATTTCGATGAGCGCAGTCATCTTCGCAAACGACCTGTCCGACAACCGTTCCCGGGCGGAGAGCAGCCGACGCCGATTCGCCCATTCCGGGTCGTGTTTGCGACCGCGACGGCCATGGGTGTCGAAGGTGACCCGCCAGCGCACAGCGGTGACCATGTCGTTGGCGAGCTTGACCAGGTGGAAGTAATCGACCACCAGCTGTGCTTTGGGTAGCAGTTCTTCGGTGACTGCCGCGGCATAGGCTGCCGACGGGTCGATCACCACGTGGGTGATCTCGTCACGAAACTGCGTGGTCTGCGTGGTCAACCAGCGGGTGACCGCCTTGCTGGTGCGGCCTTCGACCTGCCCCAACAGGCCCTGATCGCCGCTGAGGTCGACGAACCCGGTGTCCCACGGATCAACCCGCACCCAGCGGCGGCCGTCGGTGTCACGCGTCCAGCGGGGCTTGCCGCGGCGGGTCTCATCAATCCCCAGCACTCGAACGGGTGCGGGGTCTTTGAGGACCTTCTTGGCGTGTTCGACGAAGGCGGTGTGTGCGGTGGGCCACGACACGCCCGCCCCGGCGGCGACCTCGACCACCGAACGGGCCGCGTCCCCGATGCTGCGCCCGATCTGGGTACGTAACCGGGTGGTGGTGCGCCGCCGGGGCGGGACCTGCGGGATGGACTCGGTGAACGAGCGCCGTCCGCATGCCGGGTTCATGCAGTAGTACCGTGTTTTGTTCCACCGCAACTGAATTGGATCATCTCCGTAGGGGATGTCGCGTGGTCGGGTGACCGCGTGACCCTTCACTGATGTCGAGGCGACCCTGCATTCTGGGCATCGCGATGCCGCCGGATCTGCGGTCACCACATCCAGCACCCGGGTGCGTTCCGCGGTCTGGGTGACCGCCCTGACTTCCAGTCCTTCCAACCCCAACAACAACGACGTAGGCTCGACCACGCCCCTGGTACTCCTTCACGAGAATCTGAGTGCTTCGCAACATCCAGATTTCCGGAGACCAGGGCGTTTCACGTCATCGACACGCCGAGGCTCTGACCAGGCAACGCCCGCTCAACTTCGAAGAGCCTCTAAACCGGCGTCGCGTGAACAATGATGTGTTCGAGCATTCGCGTCCCGCCGCGATTTGTTTGAGAATAGGTCGCGGGAAACCAGTTCTTAGAATCGATTTCCAGAGTCGCACTGTTTTTCGAATTGTCATCTACCGCTCGGCAGTGAAGGCGGATTCTGTTTTCAGCAACTGAAACTACTGATTCAGGGATGAAATCGTCGTAATACCTCCCCCAGATTGGGAGATACTGCGGGAAAATCAGTCGAACGTAAGGAGGGCTGGGGAAGTCCACCTCCATGGTACCTTCCCAACCAGTGAGGACGCCGTTCATGTACGACTCCCACGTGTCCGACTCCGACTGGTGTTGTACCCGCCAGCTGCCATACAGCGGTGAGGCTTCAAACCTGTGCCTCGTATGCACGTCGAGCTCGTCGCTATTACGGACGATCGTTCCTGAGACACGAGGTAGCTGCTGCAGCATCGAGAAGGCTGCAAGAATTGGTACGAGTGGCATGACCATACGAGTGACTCCATCGTTGTGGTTGAAGACCAGTTCAGTAGTGGGTGGTCGATTCCTCCCCGCCGGGAAAACTACACGGATTAAATCCATCGCATCGAAAACGTGGACCTTGCGTTGCCTCGGTGTTGTGGATCGGTGACCGGAGGAATGGGTCGCTAATCAGTATGTCGGTATGCTCGATGAAGTAGACGCCGCGGTTTGCGGTATATAATCTCCAGCTACCCTCTTTGCGGTCCGCGCCCTGGGCCGCACCGACATCCACGTTTATATCATCGTCATCCTTGACATCCATGCGAAAACGCCAGCGGATGGTCAGGCTTGCAACCATGTTCAGTTTGTTCATTATCCACGAGAATTGCATCCGCTGTTCCCGAACCTGACCGAGTGCCATCCGATATTCGATCCGCGCGCCGTTCTCATACTCTACTACGCCGTCATCGTCCAGCTGCCCGTAGCAGTAGAATATTTGGAGTTTGCCATTGGATTGGCTTGAGACGTTCTTGACCGATGAGTACGGCGGTCCGCAAGTCCCGCCCGGTGGGATCTCATCTGAGGCTAGATTCTTTGCCAAAGAGTAGCGCCGATTGTCTGACATACCAGTGACATCGACAGCAGCTCCGGAGGTAACTTTGAGGAGGTAGCTTCTCTGTCGGCCGCCGTTCTGCACGATGTTCGCGAGCTGCTGACCGCAGCTAAAGCTGACCGCGCCCAGCGCTTTGGCGAACTTACGTACCGCTTGAACGCACAGCGTCTTCGAAAATACGGACTGCGAGTCGGTCGGTGCGCCTATTGCGGGTTGGCTTGGGTTGACGTTACCCGCTGGGCTGCTGGTTGACGTTGGTGCGGTAAGAGTGGGTCCAAGCGTGTCATTGCTTGTGGTGGCGGTCGAGATCTCGGCCGTCGAGCTCTCATCTGTAGTGCTCGGCGTGCTAATAGTCGGCGTTGTGTCGTTGTTTTGTCCGCATACGTAGGGCGGATTCGGTGCAGGGGCATTGTCGATGGTGCTGCCGGGGTGTGCTAGTACCCAGGCCTGTTTCCAGGCGTTGTTGTAGGCGGCAGTTTCCCGTTTGCACCGTTCTGCGGGCGTTTCCGCGCCGCCGACGGGGGCACTGATCACGGCTATCGCGGCAGCGATGGTCACAATGACGCACGCCAGCGCAGCAGGTACCAGTCGAGTAGTCCGACGACTGCGGCTTGTCGAGGTGAAGTGCATTCTGTAGACCTCTGTTCGGCTTGTTGATGTCTGGGGACGCCAGTCGGTGCGGCTTGGCTAGATCGCTTTTTGGCGGCCATATTGCGTGAAGACATAGATGCCGGTGTCAGTGGTGACCGAAATCTTCGCGTACGGACGGACCTGAACGGCGCCGATCGCGTTCGACATCGACAACTGGATGTCGGAGAGCACGATGTCTGCGGTGGGGCGCGTCAGAGCGATCTCGGCCAATGTGACGGTTGTGACTTTGCCCGCACCAACCTCGAACTCCAGGTCAGCCGATGGAATTACTGTCGCTTCGGCACCCAGTTCGCCACCGACTTCTCCGATCGATCCACCACCTCCGCCGGAGGAAATATTCACGGTTGGAGCAATCTTGGCATTCACTCCGGCATTGAGTTTGAGCTCGGGAGTGTGCGCGGTCACCTTGACTCCTGACGGAGCAAACGACAATGGGTAGCCGATCTGGTAACCGACTTCGAGCGTGGCGCGCACAGCTTCACCGTCTTTGATGCCACGAACAGCTGCATGGACATCGGCCGAGAGCAGCGCTTCGCGCGACAACGCGTCGACCGATCCTATTGCTGTGGCCCGTGCCGAGTACGTGTCGAGGTAAATGGTGTGCCCATCGCGGGTCGGGTGGGTCGTCGCAGCCGCGTCACCAGCTCCGGACCACAAAGCACTGACGACACTCACTACCGCAAGTGCAAAGCTGATAACCGTGAAGATCGTGTGACGATTCATTGGTGGCGACTCCTCCGACTAGCTAGGGCGATCTGAATGAACGCTGTGCCAAAATCACAGCAGCAAACATTGGTTTCAACAACCCGAATATTGGATGATTGGGTCGCTCTGGTGCATCTTCCCAGTTCAGACAATCGCGGCTCTCAAGTCCGGTGATCGAAATCACACCCAGGACCTGTAACGCGACGACCATCTCGTGGTCGTGATTCCCGTAAGGCTGTGGTCTCTTGGCGCAGGCGGCCGGGAGTGTCGAGGCTCCCTGTCGGTGGGTGTGTTTATGGTCCTGTCGGGACGGTTATCTCTAGAGAGGCACGGCGATGCGGGCGGTTTTGGTGGTTGACCATGGGTGCGAGTCGTGGACGGTGGTCGATGATGCGGGGTTGCCGATTGCCGAGGTCGAACAGTTCCTGCATTGGATGCGGGCGGTTGGGCGGTCATCGAACACGGTGCGGTCGTATGCACGTCATTTGAGTTTGTTTTATCGATGGCTCGATGCTCGCGGGATCGGTTGGGACACTGTGGAGTTTGACTCTCTGTGCGATTTCGTTGGCGCGTTGGTGGCGGGTTTGCCGCCGTTACCGACTCGGGGTGAGGGGCGTTCAGCGAGCACGGTCAAGGCGGTCAATGCCGCGGTCCGGGAGTTCTATGAGTATCACCGCGTTGAAGGACGGGGGCCGCAGGATTTGGTGTTGACGCGCAATCCGTCGCGGCTGCCTCGCCGTGGTCATAGTTTCCTCGCGCATGTGGAGCAACGTCGACCGTCGTGCCGGAAGCCGGAATGGGCGGATATCACTGATCGGATAGATCAGTGAGGGGGCGTTCCCGTCGACGTTGATACGGGTCACCGGACAGCGAACCTGGATCGGAGTGGGATTCACTGCGCCCAACAGGGTCGCTGTGTAGGTGCCGGTGGTTGCGCCCGCGGTGCGCGATCCCTGGGCGTCGATACGTAGGACCCGAATCGTCGGGGTCAGATGCAGGTCGCCCTGGATCGACGACGTCGGTGGCACTGCCGGGGTGTCGGTAAGCGCGGGTGCGCCGATCGCCAGGATTGCCGCCGAGGCCATCAGCGACGCCGTTGGCGCCCACCCGCAGCTTCAACGAATGCGTGCCGGCCGCATCATCGCGCGCGTTCGAAGGAGCGATCTAGACCAGCGACCAACTCGCTCGCGGCCCGATCGGCTCGTCACCACGCAGCGTGATGCGGTGCATCACACGGCGATTGCCTCCATAGTCACGGTTGGCGTAGTGCAGGGTGTTCCGGTTGTCCCAGAGGACCAGATCACCCAGCCGCCACCGATGGCGAACGATGTGTTCAGGCTTGGTCAGGTGCGCATACAGCAAGTCCAGGATGCCGCGGCTCTCCGCATCGGAAACACCCTCGATATGCGAGGTGAAGCCAGGGTTGACGAACAACGACTTACGCCCGGTCTCGGGGTGCACACGCACCACCGGATGGGTTACGGGCGGAAGGTCGGTGACTTCCTCTCCGTCCCAGATGTTTCCGTGTCCGCCGCGCCGCTGCTTGAGGTAGTAGCCGAACTCGCGGCTACCGTCGTGGACCGCCGACAGCTTGTCGACGAGTTCGCGGATCGGCTGCGACAGCGACCGGTAGGCCAGCTCGGCGTCGGCCCAGTTGGTGTCACCGCCGCAGCGCGGCAACACCACCGGGCGCAGTATCGATCCCATCGGCGGTCGCGGCATGAAGGTCACGTCGGTGTGCCAGACGTCGGCGAAACCGTGGTCGGCGCTGTCAAGCGAGTAGACCTCGGCGGGAACGTCGCCGCTGTTCCACACGGGATGCCCGGCGGTCACATCTCCCAGGCGCCGACCGAATTCGATGTGTGCGGCGTCGTCGAGATTCTGACCGCGCAACACGATCACCTTGTAGTCGATGAGAGCAGCGCGGATGGCGCGGACCTCGTCGTCGGTGGCCGACGCGACGTCGACACCACCGATCTCCGCCCCGAAATGGGGACCGAACTTGTCGATGTCGAATTCGACGCCGGAGGCGACGGTACCCGCCGGGTCGGCAGTGGAGAGTGCGGGCGTGGAAAGGGCGTGCTCAGGCGTGAAGGGGCCGGGAGTGGACAGAGTCATCGGTGGAGTTCCTACTCGGATCGTGTTGTGAGATGCGGGGTCCGAGTACCACCGGCGGGGAACCATGGTGCGAACCGTCTGAGTAGCTCATCGAGTGGCCGACGAGGCCGGCGGTGGCGGTTCCGGTCATGTCACCTGTGTAGTGGCCGGCGGTGGGTTTACCCAGGATTTGCCGCATGGTGAGTACAACCGGCACGAGTCCATCACTCGATCACACCCGACATCGCCTCGCCCGGCCGGTCATGCCTGTGCCGCCCCGGACACCGCTGCCTCCTTGACCGCCGTGGCAACCTGAGCGCGCAGCAGCGTGTACTCCGGTGAATCGCGAATCTCCGCGGGACCGACGCCGTGTCGTGGGATCGGCGAGGTGATGTCGAGGGCGACGCGGCCCGGCCGCGCTGTCAGGACCACGATGCGCGAGCCGAGGAAGGCTGCCTCATCGGCGCTGTGGGTAACAAAGACATTCGTGCGACCCAGATCCGCGCTGACCGATCGCAGGTCCTCCTGCAGCGTCTCGCGGGTGAGCGCGTCGAGGGCGGCGAAGGGCTCGTCGAGCAACAGCAACGAGGACTCACCCGCCAGTGCTCGGGCGATCGCGACCCGCTGCTGTTGTCCTCCCGAGATCTCCCAGATCCGGCGATCAGCGGTATCACCCAGACCAACCCGGCGCAGCAGTTCGTCGCGTCGCGCCGCACGCTGTGCCTTGGGCACCCCCGCGTAGCGCAATGCGAGGTCGACGTTGCCCCCGACGGTGCGCCACGGGAACAACCGTGGCTGCTGGAAGACGACCCCGGAACTCACTCCCGGTATCGGGGCGTCGCCGGCCACCGCGACCCGCCCCGCACTCGGCGTCTCGAATCCGGCGATCAGCCTGAGCAGAGTGGATTTGCCACACCCCGAAGCACCGACCAGAACCAGGAACTCGCCCGGATCGACGCGCAGGTCAACCGGCCCCACCGCCGTGACCCGGTCGGCCTTGCTGCCATAGGTCTGCACCACCTTGCTCAGTGCGATCGCCGCCGACGACTCCGAATCCGGAACCGACACGGCAGGGCTGTGTTCGACGACGGCGTCATTGCGCGGAGAGGACACCGGGTAGCCCCTTCGTGTAGATGGCCTGCTGGAAGGTCGACAACGGCGGAGCGCTCGGGATCTGCTGTTGCGCGGCGAGGAATTCCGCTGCGCTGTGCAGGTTCTCGGCGAGATTCCCCGGTTGTCCGTCGACGCCCAGCCAGGTCGGTGAGGTCAGCTCGGCAGCGGTCAGGAAGGTTCCCTGCTTGAGTTGGTTGGCGGCGTCGGTGGGCGTGGTACCCAGCTGCGCCGCAACGGCCTTGGCTGCCGCCTGCGGATCGTCGTGGATCAGCGCGAGAGCGCGGGCCTGCACCTTGCGCCAGGTGTCGACGACCGACGGGTTGTCCTTGGCGAATTGGGTTGCCACGACACCGAGGTCGAGGGTCGGCTTGCCGGCGGTGGCCAGTTGCCGGCTGGCGATGAGAGTTTTACCGGTCTTGCGGAGCTCGTCGAGCGTGGGAAGCCAGGTGTAGACGGCGTCGACGTCACCGCGCTGCCACGCGGCCAACGATGCCTGCGGCTGCAGGTCGATGATGTCGACGTCGGCGGGGTTCACCCCGGCCTGCGCGAGTGCCGCGAGCAGACTGTAGTGCGCCGTCGAGGCGAACGCCGTGGCCACCCGCTTTCCGCGCAGATCGGCGACGGTGTTGATGCCGGTGCCGTTGCGGGCCACGAGGGCCTCGTTGTCGCCGGCGACGTCGAGGACGAACGCCACCTGATACGGGATGTTCAGTGGTGCCGACAGTCCTCGTGCGACCGGACTGGACCCGATGGCGCCGAAGTCGATCTGCTTGGCGATGAACGCGGTGTTGATGTCGGCACCGGAATCGAACTTGGTCCACTTGATGTTGTAGTTCGGCAGGGCGTCTTCGAGCCAACGATTGTTCTTGACGATCAGGTCACCACTTGGGAATGACTGGTAGGCAATACGAATCGTGGGTTTGCCGGAGTCCTGACCGGAGCGGTCGACCGAGCAGCCCGTCACCATCAGGAGAGCTGCAACAAGTGTCGCGAGCAGGACCGGTCCCGCGCGCAGCGGTCGTCGACGATGAGTTGTCATGTGAGGTCAGGCCTTTCCACGCCAGGGCACCGCACGGTGCTCGATGACCCGCAGGACACCGTCGATGACCAGACCGGAGAACCCGATCAGAGCGATACCGACGAGCACCACAGGGGTGTTGTTGTAATTGCTTGCGTCCTTGACGACACCGC
This sequence comes from Gordonia oryzae, assembly GCF_003797185.1. Taxonomy (GTDB): domain Bacteria; phylum Actinomycetota; class Actinomycetes; order Mycobacteriales; family Mycobacteriaceae; genus Gordonia; species Gordonia oryzae. The sequence goes on along the minus strand of NZ_RKMH01000002.1, from coordinate 174,276 downwards.
CGATGCCGGGGATGCCGTTGAACAGTTCTGCGGCAACCACTGACGAGTAGGCGATGCCCACCGATAGCCTTATGCCGGTGAAGGTCTCAGGAATAGACGCGGGGAAGACGACGTCGCGCAACACGTCACGGCGGGAGGCTCCGAGTGCACGAGCCGCCTCGATGAGCGCGACCGGTGCCGCCCCGACAGCCGCTGTCGTGGCGACCGCCGCGGGCGGCAGGGCCGCCAGTGCCAGCAGCGTGATCTTGGGCGCCTCGTCAATCCCCAGCCAGATGACGAGCAAGAAGAAGTACGCCAACGGCGGAAGGGCACGCAAGAAGGTCAGCCACGGCTCAAGTACTCGCCGGAGCACCGGGATCGAGCCCATCACCAGCCCAAGAGCGACCCCGACGCCGACGCCGACCACCACGCCGACGAATACTCGCCGCAGAGTCATATACAGGTGCTCCCACCAGTAGTAGCCCGCGTATCCGATCGAACCGTCGTGGGTCGTCGACATCTCGAGGAATGCGTGCCACACGGTGCCGAGCCGGGGAACGAAGACCTCGCTCCATACCCCGCTGACCGCGGCAACCTGCCACAGAAACAGGAACAGGACCAACGACAGGAGCGGCAGTCCCACCTGGAGCCCCACCTCGCTCCAGCGAGATCGGCCGTTGCGTCGCCCGGTCTCGGTTTCCGCGCCCTGCTCCAGCGGGGTGACGTCCACGAACAAGGTCATCAGCACTGTATATTCGCATCCCGACGACCGAACGAGAGATTCCCTCACCCTGAGGAGAAGCGCCGATCGGGTTGCTCTGCGATCACCCCAATGGTCTAATCCGCGACTTGTCCCGTGGATTCTCAAGTGCGACATTGCCATAGCAGACGGACCCGTCGGCGGTGGATATTCGGAGCCCTGGTGTCCTTGGAAGTGGCCGCTCCCATCGCCGAGTTGGTGGTCGACGGCAACCGAGAGGCCGTATCGCGGTTTCTGGGAACTAGGGTGTGTCTCCCAATTCCCTTTGCGGGTCTTGGCGGCCCGCGCCAATCCCTCGCGGAAGAATTGGGAGACACACCCTCGCCACCATCGGGGTCGGCGGCGAAGTGATCGACGTCCCGGCGGGCGACCGGAGGTTCGTCCGAGTTCGTCAGGAGTGTGAGGCGCACCCACGTGAGGGGGTGTGTGCCACCCGCATGCGGTGCGACTATCGGTCGACGCCCAGCCAGACCGCCAGGCCGAGTCCGGCGATCCCGACGGCGATCCGCAGCGGCGCCGCCGGTAGACGTTTCACGGTCGGCGGCCCACACCAGCCACCGGCGAGACAACCGATCGCCATAGCCAGCGCAGCCGTCCAGTGCACCAGACCCGAGACCGCGAACACCAGTGCAGCCACGAAGTTGGCGATCCCGAGGAACAGCGATTTCAACAGCGTTGCCCGCCAGAGTGATTCGCTGGTGAAGATGAGCGCCAGTGCCAGCAGCATGATTCCGGCGCCGGCGCCGAAGTACCCGCCGTACATCGAGACGACTGCCAAGCCGACGTACCAGATCCAGGGCCGGTCGACGTGGTGGGATGCCAGGTCACGCAGCCGGGGTTGCAGGAGCAGCGCAATCGACGCGATGGCCACCAGGTAGGGCACCGTGACCTTGAAGCTATCGGCGGGCGCGAGGAGCAGAACGACCGCGCCGACGGAGCCGCCGATCAGTGCGGCCACGCCCCCGACGACGAGGCGGCAGCGGTCGCCGTCGAGCAGGACGCGCCCGGACTGACCGAGGCTGCCGATCCCGACCGACACCAGTGCGACGGTGTTGGTGACGTTTGCCGCTATCGGCGGCAGGCCCACCACCAGGAGTGCCGGATAGCTGACCACGGACGCCAGGCCGGTGACGTACCCGATGAGGCCCGCCCCGAACCCCGCGGCAGCAAGCAGGAGGTGGTCGAGGATACTCATCGGCCGTGGGGCACGCTCAATGAGATGAAGCGCCCGGTCGACGGCACCTGGCGCCGACCGTGCGTCATGTCAGTGCGCGAAATGCCGTGCACCAGTGAGGTACAGGGTGATGCCGGCCTCGTTGGCAGCCTCGATGACCTCGTTGTCGCGGATTGATCCGCCCGGCTGCACCACGGCGCTCACGCCACCGGCGATCAGCACCTGCAGGCCGTCGGGGAACGGAAAGAACGCGTCGGAGGCGGCCACGCTGCCGGCTGCCCGCTCGCCGGCGCGGGTAACGGCGAGGTGCGCCGAGTCCACTCGGTTGACCTGACCCATGCCGACACCCACCGAGGCGCCGTCCTTGGCCAGCAGAATCGCGTTGGACTTCACCGAACGGCAGGCGCGCCAGGCGAATTCGAGATCGCGAAGGGAGCCCTCGTCGGCTGGGGCACCGGCCGCCAGCGTCCATGCGGCCGGGTTGTCGCCGGAAGCGTCGAGGATATCGCGGTCCTGCATCAGCAGACCACCGGAGATGGGCCGCGTCTCGATTCCGCCGCGTTTGGGCGGGACGGCGCGCAGGATGCGAATGTTCTTCTTGCGCTGCAACACCGACAACGCGCCGTCGGCGAATCCCGGGGCGATGAGCACCTCGGTGAAGATCTCGGCGACCTGTTCGGCCATCTCGACGGTGATCTCGCGGTTGGCGGCGATCACCCCGCCGTAGGCGCTGACCGGGTCGCAGGCGTGCGCTTTCCGGTGCGCTTCGCCGATGTCGGCGCCGACTGCGATGCCACACGGGTTGGCGTGCTTGATAATCGCCACGGCCGGCCCGTCGAAGTCGTGCGCACTTCGCCACGCCGCGTCGGAGTCGGTGTAGTTGTTGTAGCTCATCTCCTTGCCGTGTAGCTGTTCTGCCGACGCCAGGCCATCGTGGTCGGCGGTCGATAGATACAAGGCCGCGGCCTGATGAGGGTTCTCGCCGTATCGCAGCACCGCCGAACGCGCCCAGGTGGCGCCGACCCACTCGGGAAATCCGGTTCCGGTGGACTCGTGTTCACCCTCAGTAGTCACCGTAGGCGGGGCCACCACGCTCGACATCCACGAGGCCACCGCCACGTCGTAGTCGGCGGTATGCCGGAAAGCCTTGGCTGCCAGTTCTTGTCGCTGCCGCAACGAGAAACCGCCGTCAGTCACGGCAGCGCGCACGGCGTCGTAATCGTCAGGGTCGACGACGACGGCCACGCTGGGATGGTTCTTGGCCGCGCCGCGCACCATCGACGGACCGCCGATGTCGATCTGCTCGATACACTCGTCCGGACCGGCACCGGAGGCGACGGTATCGGTGAACGGGTAGAGATTCACCACAACGAGATCGAAAGCCGCAACCCCCAATTCGGTCAACTGATCGACGTGAGCAGGTTTGCGGGTATCGGCGAGGATACCGGCGTGCACCGAGGGGTGCAGCGTTTTGACCCGGCCATCGAGGCACTCGGGAAATCCGGTCACCTCCGATACCTCGATCACCGGGACACCTTGTGCGGCGATGGTCTTCGCGGTCGACCCGGTGGACACGATCTCCACTCCGGCGCCGTGGAGTGCGGTCGCCAGCTCCGCCAGCCCACTCTTGTCGTAGACGCTGACCAGAGCCCGGCGAATGGGGCGGCGGGAGGCGTCGGTGCTGGGTGCGTTCACGGAATGTGGGCCTTTCGTCCGTCGATGACAACTCCTCGGGTGACGAGATCCGTCACCACGTCGGCGAGCAACACGCGCTCGACCGATTTGATACGTGCGTGCAGAGAATCCGTGCTGTCGCCATCCTCGACGACAACCGGGACCTGGGCGAGCACTGGACCGGTGTCGACGCCCTCGTCAACCAGGTGCACCGTCGTGCCGGTGACCTTGACCCCGTAGGCGAGAGCGTCGGCGACCCCGTGGGCGCCGGGAAACGCCGGCAGCAGCGCGGGATGCGAGTTCACTATCCGTCCGCCAAAGCGTCGAAGGAATTGGGGACCAAGGATTTTCATAAATCCGGCGGTCACGATCCACTCCGGCGCGGATTCGGCGACCTGCGCAGTCAGCGCAGCGTCCCACTCCCCGCGGTCGGCAAACCCGGCCATCCTGCACATGATGAGCGGAATGCCCTCACGCGCCGCGATCGCCGCGGCGCGGCACTCCCGGTCGACGGCGATGGCCGCGACGACGAACGGCGCCCCCGGTTCTGCGGCGCGGGAGAGCAGGGCCTCGAGCAGCGATCCCGTCCCCGATGCCATGACGACGATCGCCACACGATCGGCGGTCGGGGTGTCGGAGAGAGCGCCAGTCACACGTGCGAGCCTAGTGGGCCGGTCACAGACCGACGGCGTCGGGGCGGCAACTGCCACCGTGTTCGGGCAGAGGCAAACGCGCCGGAAACGACGATCAGCGTTTCGTACGGGTCACGGCATCCGCGTCGTCGAACGTCCATGCCTCATCGGGATCGTCGAGGTCGTCGGGGTCGATCCGCGCTGCGCGGGTCTGGTGCGGGCGTGCTGTGGGCGTCGCGTCGATGTCGCTGCCTGCGGGGTCGGTTCCGGCCGCACCATCGGCATCGGTTGTGTCCTCGCCGTCGTATTCGGCGTCACCCCCGTGGAGGTCGCCGTCGACGAGAGGGTCCTCAACGTAGCCGTCATCTATCTCACCGTCGGCCAGATAGTCGTCGGTGTACTCGTCTGTCGCGTCATCGTCTGCGCCGACGATGTCGAGCCAGTCGCCGTCATCGGTGTCGGGGTCGGGACCGGCCACTGCTGATGTGCGGGAGCGCAGTGCCGGCCGGAAGTTGAGGACGAGGCCGATCACGAGTCCGGACAACCCGATCCACCCCAGCGTGTACACGCCGGCGGTAACCAGCGTGATACCCGCGGCACCGATCTCCCCGAGCGCGCCGCCGGCCAGCCAGCCGAGCACCACCATCGTTGTCGCGGCGACGGCGGCGGCCATGCCGATCGAGCGCGCGTACCGCAGTGGGTCGGCGGTGCGGCAACGCCAGGCCACGACACCGCCGATCACGAGTGGAACGAGCAGCCCCGACGCCGCCCACCACGCCGTGTGCTCAGGCAGAACGGCCAGTGCCGGCAGAGCTGGCACCGATCCGCCGCGTGCGGCGAAGAGATCGACGGACGCTGCGCCGACGTGCGCCTCGGAACCGACGAGGACGGCGGCCGCTCCGATGATCAGGTTGGGCAAGTACAGCACCGACAGCAGGGTGAGTCCCAGGTAGCCGTCGAAGTCGTAGCCGCCGGAGACGAGATCGCGTAGCGCGTCGAATTTCAGGATCAACCGCAGCAGGATCAGCAGGCCACCTGCGGCGAACAGTGCGAGCACGGCCGCGAATCCGTAGCGGATACCGCGGCGGTCGGCGGTGCTGAGGCGGCTGGTGACCAGTTCACTCCTGCCGAGAACGACCCCGGCGGTGGCGGCGAGACCTTGGACAACGAGGGTGAGGCCGAACGCCTCGAGCGCGTTGGGGCTCTGGATGGGCAGCACCGATGAGCCGTCCATCACGACGGCGAGCGCGATGGCCGTCATCAGCAGCGCACCGGCGATGGCCGACGCGCCGACGGCGACGTACTCGGAGAGCGTGTGACGGGACCGGCAACTCGACGCCACCACCGCTGCGGTTCCGCCGGCGACGAGCAGGGTTGGCAGCATGGGCAGGATGCCTATGCTCACCCCGGCGATGCTCACGGGGACCTGGTTGACGGCGAGCCAGCAGGTGGCGACGGCAGTTCCGATTCCCGACAGTCCGCTGCCGGCCATCATCAGCACCGCCAACATGATGACCAGGGCGACGAGGACCGAGACGACCGGTACGGCGAACGCGATCAGGATCAGCTCGCGCGGGCCACGTTCAGTGCGGCCATGATGGGCGCGACGGGCCCGCCGAGCGTCGCGAAGTCGGGTCGCGAGGTTGTCGGCGGAGGCAACTGTTCTCAGCGTGGACATTGGTTCGAGCGTGGCATGTGGGGCGTGCGTGGTGTCGCAGACGCGCCGCAGTCGAGTCAGAAAGCGATCAAACGCACGCTCTGCGCGCAGACCTAGCAGAAGGGAGCGCTCACGGCGAACCCTCTGCCAGATCTGCGCGAGAGAGGCGCTGACGTCAGCTGTTGGCCTGCGGGGGCTCAGGCTTCTGGAAGATCGAAGTGCTCTCGGATCCGGCGACGGCCTCGGATCCGGCCTGCGGGACCGCCGCGGTCGCCCCGGGAGCCGCCCCGGCCGACGGAGCGGCGTGCGCGCCCTGCCCGTATCCGGCATACGACGACGGATCATAGCTCGGCGCAGCCGGCTGGGCACCCGACGGTTGCGCGCCCGACGGTTGAGCGGTGGCGCCCGACGGTTGAGCGGTGGCGGCCGAGGCACCCGACGATGCGGTGCCCACGGTCGGGTAGGCCGTCGTGGCCTGGGTCGCGCCCGGGATCACCGCGGTCGCGCCCGGCTGGGAGGCGGCGCCCTGTGCCTGCGAGGTGACCCCCGCACTGGAGGCGCCGTAGCCGTATGCGGCGGCGGCCGGCGTCGAGGCGGCCGCGGGGTCCGTGGTCTGCGCCGGGGTACCGGTTTCGGGTGCGGCGGCGGTCTTGACGACACCCAGGTCGACGAGCAACCAACCGATGGCGAGCAGGAAGATCAGAATCGAGAGCACCAGCAGAATGATCGCGCCGGCACCGTGGCCGCGTGAGTAGTTGCTGGACTCGTCCAGATCGGCACCGGAATACATGATGATGGTGAGCAGCACTCCGGCGGTCGCCCCGGCCGCGACGATCGGCGCCACCCGGTAGGACTTGATCAGCCCGGTGAACGCGAGGAACCCGGTCGCCACAACCAAGACGTATGCGGCACTGAGATCGGAAGCGAAAAGCTTCTGCGTGTCGCTGGCCACGCTTCCCTGGATGGTGTAACCGGCCGCGAACCCGCAGAAGAGCAGGACGACGGCGAGCACACCGATGGTGGCCGCGAGGACCGGTGCCACGATCGGCGGGACGCCTGCGAACGGTTGCTTGGGTGCGGCGGGCTGGCCATACGTCTGGCCATAGCCCTGCTGGCCGTATCCCTGTTGCCCGTATCCCTGCTGGCCGTATCCCTGCTGGCCGTATCCCTGTTGCCCGTAGTCCTGTTGCCCGTGGCCTGATCCGTAGCCCTGCTGGCCGTATCCCGACTGCTGGCCGTATCCCTGCTGACCGTAGGCGGACTGGTCACCGTAGCCCTGTTGGCCGTAACCCTGTTGGCCGGCGGTCTGGCCGTAGCCCTGACCGTAGGTCGGCTGCTGCGGGTAGCCCTGCGGCGAGGATGCCTGGCCGGGCTGCGAATAGACCGCTCCCTGCGGGGTCTGTCCGGACTCGGGCTGCTGCCCGTAGCCGCTTCCTGGCTGGTAGCTCATGTGATTCTCCTGCCGAATACGTGTCATGTCGCGCCTCCCCCGGCGCGCACAGTTGTCGCGCCCCGAGCGCACTCACCCGACCACGCTAGTACATAGCGCGGACTCACCCCAGAGTCCCGTGCCCGGTTGTGGATGAACCGGAGGTGGCGGGCGGCCGGTTGTCGGTTGGATGAACGACAGGGTCGGCGGGGTCGGGGCCGGGCTGCGAGAACTCAGGCTACGAGGCGGAACCAGCGGCAACACAAGGAGTCACGAGGCGCGTCGCTCTCGCTCCTCACACCTCGACCACCAGGTGGACGGGTGTCGGCGCTGAGGGAACCTCGACAACCTTGTTGATCACGACGAAAACCCGTCACCAGGGGTGTTTCGCTCCTTGCTCTTCGTACCAGGCGATCAGCGAGTAGTCGTCGACCGATCGTGGATCGATGTCGACCGACCGGCCGGCGAGGACCGAGGTGACCGGCACCTCGAGTTTCTTGCCGGTGCGGGTGTGCGGAATGGCCGGGGCGACGATGAGCTCGTCGGGCACGTGGCGTGGCGAGAGCCGGGACCGGATCTCGCTGACCACCCGAGTGCGCAGGTCGTCGTCGAGTTCGGCTCCGGGGACGAGGGTGACGAACAGCGGCATCCAGTACGCGCCGTCGGGGCCGTCGACGCCCAGGACGAACGCCTCGGCGATCTCGTCGATGCTCTCGACCACCTCGTAGATGTCGGCAGATCCCATTCGGATGCCGTGTCGGTTCAACGTGGCGTCGCTGCGGCCGTGGATGATCAGCGATCCCCGGTCGGTGACGGTCACCCAGTCGCCGTGTCGCCAGACCGGCGTCGTCGGCCCGACCGAGCTCCATTCGTGCTCGAAATAGGCGGCACGATAACGAGATCCGTCGGGGTCGTTCCAGAATCCGACCGGCATCGACGGCATCGGGGTGGTGATCACCATCTCGCCCACCTCGTCGATCACCGGGGTGCAGTCCGGTGCCCAACTCTGCAGCGCGACACCGAGATAGCGGACCGACAATTCCCCCGGAACCACCGGTTCGCCGACCGAGCCGCCGGCGAAGGCGGTCACCACATCGGTGCCACCACTGATCGAGGACACCGGGAGTCCGTGTGCCACATTGTCGTCGATCCACTCGAAGAGGTCGCCGGCCAGCGACGACCCCGTGCTGCCGATGGTCCGCAGTGCCGACAGATCATGATCGCGCCCGGGCACGAGCCCGGCCTTGCGGGAGGCCTGCAGCTGTCCGGGGCTGGTACCGAAGTAGGTCACCTTCTCCGCGGCGACGATCTGCCACAACCGATCCGCGTCGGGGTACAGCGGAGAACCGCTGTAGCAGACGATCGTCGAGCCGCACAGCAGACCGGCAACCTGGAAGTTCCACATCATCCAGCTCAGCGCCGTCTGCCAGAAGAACACGTCGGACTCGTCGAGATCGGCATGAAGCGCAGCAGCTTTGAGATGTTCGACGACGACCCCGCCGTGGCCGTGCACGATGCCCTTGGGCCGACCGGTGGTACCGGAACTGAACAACACCCACAGCGGATGATCGAACGCCACCGGCACCGGCTTCGCAGTGGCCGCACCGCTGATGGCGCTCGCGTAGGACAGAACCCGCGGACCCGATTCCGGGCGGTGGTCGGTACCGCCGACCACGATGTGCCCGGTGAGCTCGGGCAGCGCTGCGGCGAGCTCGGCACTGTCGGAAGTCTTGTCGATGTCCTTGCCGTTGTAGCGATATCCGTCGGCCGAGAACAACACCTTGGGATGCAACTGCCCGAGCCTGGCCGAGGCCCCCTCGGGGGCGTAATCCTGCCCGCACCCCGACCAGATCGCACCGAGCGACGCGGTCGCGAGGAACGCGATGACCGCCTCGGGAACGTCGGGCAGGTACGCGGCCACCACATCCCCGACGCCGACTCCGAGATCGGCCAGGGTCGCCGCCAGTGCCCCGACCATCTGCGGCAACTCCGACCACGCGATCGCCGTCCGGTCACCGCTCTCGCCGATACCGACGACGGCCGCGCGATCGGCGGCCGCTCCGGTCCCGACCGCGCGGGCGTGCCGCAACACCTGATCGACGTAGTTCAGTTGCACCTCGGGAAACCAACGGGCGCCGGGCATGTCGAGTGAGGCCAGCACCGCGACGTCACCGTCGGCGAGCGGACCGGCGACCTCGGAGAGCTCGAAGAACTCCCACACCGACCGCCAGAACGCGGCCGGCTCGCTCGTCGACCACGCCCACAACGCCGGATAGCCGGACACGTCGATGCCGTGTTGCCGTGAGACCGCGTCGACGAATCGAGCCATCTGCGAACGCTTGTCGGTGGTGATCACCGACCCGACACCATCGGTCATCGCAGCGTTCCGAGGATCTCGATGGACTCCTCGCGCATCTGGACCTTGCGGACCTTGCCGGTCACCGTCATCGGGAACTCCTTGACCACGTGGACGAAACGCGGGATCTTGTGGCGGGCGATCTTGCCGGTCGCGAACTCGCGGACGTCGTCGGCGGAGAGTTCGGATGCGCCGTCACGCAGCTGAATCCACGCCATGAGCTCCTCTCCGTACTTCTCGTCGGGGACACCGATCACCTGCGCATCGAGGATGTCGGGGTGGGTGTAGAGGAATTCCTCGATCTCGCGGGGGTAGATGTTCTCCCCACCGCGGATCACCATGTCCTTGATGCGCCCGGTGATCCGGACGTATCCGTTGGGATCCATCACCGCGAGATCACCGGTCCGCATCCACGGTGAGCCCTGCGGATCGGTCGGTTCGGGGATGAGTACCTCGGCCGACTTGTCCGGCTGATTCCAGTAGCCACTCATCACGCTGTAACCGCGAGTGCAGAATTCACCGGTCTCGCCGCGTCGCAACGTCTCTCCAGTGAGCGGGTCGATCACCTTGATCTCCAGATGCGGACCAACCCGACCGACGGTGCCGACCCGCAGTTCCAGCGGATCGTCCATGCGGGTCTGTGTCGACACCGGTGAGGTCTCGGTCATGCCGTAGCAGATCGACACCTGCCCCATGTGCATACGGTCGACCACCTGGCGCATGACGTGTTCCGGACACGGCGAGCCCGCCATGATGCCGGTACGCAGCGTCGACAGATCGAATTCGGCACCCGAATCGAGCAGGGCGAGTTCGGCGATGAACATCGTCGGCACGCCGTAAAGGCTCGTGCACTTGTGGTCGGCGACGGCGCGCAGGGCGGCTTCGGGATCGAAGGTCGGCGACGGGATCACCATGGTCGCACCATGACTGGTGGCAGCCAGATTGCCCATCACCATGCCGAAGCAGTGATAGAACGGCACCGGAATGCAGATCCGGTCGTCGGCACTGTAGTCGAGGAGCTCGCCCACCAGGTACCCGTTGTTGCCGATGTTGCGGTGCGAGAGCGTCGCACCTTTCGGGAATCCCGTTGTCCCCGAGGTGTACTGGATGTTGATCGGGTCATCGGAGGTGAGCCCGGCAGCCCGATCGGCGACCGCGGCGAGTTCGTCCGCGGTGGGTGGCGCGGTGAGCTCGGCCCACTGCGAACTCTCGAACAGCACGACCTCGCGCAGGTCGGGCGCGGCCGGACGTGCCGCGGCCAGCATGCCCGCGTAGTCGGAGTCCTTGTATCGTTCGGCCGCCACCACCACACTGGCACCCGATTGCGTGAGCGCGTACTCGATCTCGTGTTGTCGATATGCGGGATTGAGATTGACCAGGATTGCCCCAATCTCGGCGGTCGCGTACTGGGTCAGGACCCATTCGGCCCGGTTGGGCGACCACAGGCCGACCCGATCACCCGCGGTGACGCCGAGTCTGCACAGTCCGGCGGCGAGCGCGAGGACGTCACGGCGGAACTCGGCATAGGTCCACCGGGCGCCGGTCGGGGCGTCGATGAGGGCCATCCGGTCACCGTGGCGTTCGGTGACGCGAGCCAGCGTCGCCCCGATCGTCTCGGTCAGCAGCGGCGGTGCGGCGTCGCCCCGGGCCCAACTCAGCTCGGAGTCGTCTCGCGTGGAAACCGATTCGGTCATGGTGATCACTTTCCTCCGATGTGGCGGGTACTCAGGTGGTCGGTGCGGGGGAAGCCTCGGTACTCGACGCCGCTGAAGCGGCCGCACGCGAAAGGACGGCTTCGGCCTGACGGAACACCGGGCCGTCGATCATCTGTCCGTCGATACTGAACACGCCGCCCCCGAATTCGGCGGCACCATCGATGACTCGCCGTGCCCACTGGAGTTCCTCGTCACTCGGCGAATAGCCGGCGCGGATGATCTCGACCTGGGAGGGATGGATGCAGGCGGTGGCGGCGTATCCGAGAGCGACGGCGTCGGTCACCTCGTCGCGAAGTCCGTCGATGTCACGGAAGTCGATGTGTACCGAGTCGACGGCGAACTTGCCGCTGGCTGCCGCTGCGAGTCGCACCGCCGAACGCGCATGACGAGCCACATCGCGATAGGTGCCCGAGCGCGGCTCGTCCGGGCCGAATCTGCTTGACTTGCCGCCGAGCCCGGCCACGAGATCCTCAGCGCCCCACATCAGTCCGATGCAGTTGACACCGGCGGCGATGTCGTTGACCCGCACCACACCGGTGGGGGTCTCGATCAAGGCGATAGTCTGTATCGCGGTTTCGGTGACCGACCCCACCGTCTCCGCCTTGGCCAGCATGACGACCCGGTAGTTGGTGTCCGAGAGCGCAGCGAGGTCACGCCGGTAGTCGCCGGTACCTGCCGGATTGATCCGCACGACGGTGCGATCGGGGTCGAGCGGGTGGGCGATCAATGCCTCTCGGGCGGCCACCCGGTTCTCCGGGGCGACGGCGTCCTCGAGATCGAGAATGACCACATCGGCACGGTCGGCGGCCTTCTGGTAGCGCTCGGGTCGGTCCGCAGGACAGAACAGCATCGCAGGTCCTGCGGGCGCCCAGGCATTTCCGAACGATTCCGCCACTGGCAAGGTCATGATCTTCTTCGACTCCTCGGTTGTCCCCTGCACGGATTCCTCGACGTCCTTCTCGGCCTCAGGTCGGTGACGAGTCCGACGGGCGCCTGCGTACCAGTGTCGCGCGTGCCGCCCTGGCGACGATCACCCCGTCCTGGTTGCGGCCGATGTGGGTGAGGTGCACCACCCCCTCACCGAGCCGCGACCTGGACTCGCGTTTGCCCGTGCACTCGGTCTCGGCGTAGAGGGTGTCACCGGCGAACAGCGGTGCGGGAAAAGCGACTTCGGAGAAACCGAGATTGGCCACCAGGGTGCCCTGGGTGAGCTGCGCGACGGACAAGCCGACGATCGTGGAGAGGGTGAACATCGAATTGATCAGTCGCTGCCCACCGAATCCGGGTTGCGTCGCCGACCACGCCGCATCGAGATGCAACGCCTGGGAGTTCATCGTCAGCGTGGTGAACAGGACGTTGTCGGCCTCGGTGACGGTGCGGCCCGGTCGGTGCTCGTAGATCGTGCCCTCGGCGAACTCCTCGAACCACAGTCCGCGCTGCACCACCCGGACCGGCGCCGACGTCGCTTCAGCATTCTCGCTCATGAGAATCCCAGCTCGCGGGCGATCAGCATGAGCTGGACCTCGGTGGTGCCCTCCCCGATCTCGAGAATCTTCGAGTCCCGATAATGGCGGGCGACCGGATATTCGTTCATGAAGCCGTACCCACCGTGGATCTGGGTGGCCATGCGCGCGTTGTCCATCGCGGCTTCGCTGGCGATCATCTTGGCGATGGCGGCTTCCTTCTTGAAGGGTTTGCCCGCCAACATCTTTGCCGCCGCATCGTAGTAGGCGGTGCGGGCGACGTGGGCGCGCGCCTCCATCCGGGCGATCGCGAACGACACCGACTGGTATTGACCGATCGGTTTGCCGAAGGACTGGCGCTCCTTGGCGTATTTCACACTCTCGTCGACGCATCCCTGCGCGACGCCGGTGGCCAACGCGGCGATCGCGATTCGTCCCTCGTCGAGGATCGACAGGAAGTTGGCGTACCCACGGCCCCGCTCGCCGAGGAGGTTCTCCTTGGGGACCCGGACGTCGGTGAAGGTCAGCGGATGGGTGTCGGAGGCATTCCACCCGACCTTGTTGTAGGCCGGCTCGGCGACGAAACCGGGTGTGCCCGAGGGCACGACTATCGTCGAGATCTCCTTGCGGCCGCCGTCTTTCACACCGGTCACGGCGGTGACGGTGACCAGCGAGGTGATGTCGGTGCCGGAGTTGGTGATGAATTGCTTGGCGCCGTTGATGATCCACGAGTCCCCGTCGTCCCGCGCGGTGGTGGCGGTGGCACCGGCATCCGATCCGGCGCCGGGTTCGGTGAGCCCGAAGCCGGCCAGCGCCCGGCCTGCGGTCAGATCCGGGAGCCACCGCCCCTTCTGCTCGGGGGTGCCGTACTTGTGGATCGGCATGGCGCCCAGGCTGACCCCCGCCTCGAGGGTGATGGCCACCGACTGGTCGATCTTGCCGAGTTCCTCCAGCGCCAGTGCGAGCGCGAAGTAGTCGCCACCCATGCCGCCCTCCTCCTCGGGGAAGGGCAGGCCGAACAACCCCATCTTGCCCATCTGGGCAATCACGTCGTACGGGAAGCTGTGCTCGGCATCGTGTTTCGCCGAGACCGGGGCGACGACCGATTGCGCGAAGTCGCGCACGGTGGCAATGAGATCGGTGTATTCCTGTGTCAGTTCCATGGGCGGGAGTCCTTGTCGTGCGTCACGTCTGCGAGCTTGTCATGCGGCGTCGGGAGTGGGGGCCGGGCTGTCGATGTGGGCGAGTTGCTGACCGGCGGAGACCTTGTCGCCCACGGCGACCGAGACGGTGGCGGTCCCGTCGATCGGTGCGGTCAGGGTGTGTTCCATCTTCATCGCCTCGACCACCACGATCGCGGTGCCCGCACCGACCTCGTCGCCGGTGGCTGCTGATACCGCGACGACGGTGCCGGGCATCGGGCTGACGATGGTGCCTGCTGTTTGCCCGGCGTCGGCGTCGAGGACGGTGCGGGTCAGTTCGACGATCCACGTGCCCGCGGGACCGGAGGCCCACCACTGGTCGCCGATCTCGGCGAGCGACCACTGCTGACTGATGCCATCGACGATCAGCCGTGCGGTCCGGTCGCTCGTGGTGGCGTGCTGGGCAAGGTATTCCACGTGCGCGGTCCACGGCTGTGCCGTGTTCTCTTCCGCGCCAGTCTCGTCCGCGCCAGTCTCGTCCGCGGCCGGGGCGCCCTCGTCGGGATCGGGTGTGGTGGTGATGGTGACGTCGGCGGTGATCCAGCGTTCGTCGGCGCCGTGGACCTCGGCCGACACCTCGCGGCGGTGGGTGCCTGCACTGAGCCTGCTGACGACCGGCGCGTGGGCGCCGAGCCGGAAACCGACCTGACTGTCCCACACGTCGTCGGCGCGCCGGTTGCCGACTCGGGCGAGACCGACCAGCGCCAGCGCCTCCGGAACGGGTTCGGGCGCAGCGTAGTCGGCGGCCAGCCGGTCGAGCAGCTCGGTGTCGAGGCGAGCCTCGCGCACCTCCGGCCGGGCCAGCACGAAGCGGCAGAAGTCGATGTTGGTGACCACACCGAGAACACGGGTCTCACTCAGCGCGTGGTCGAGACGTTCGATGGCCTCCGCGCGATCGCCGCCGTGGGCGATCACCTTGGCCAGCATCGGGTCGTAGTCGCTGCCGACGACGAGGCCCGGCAGCATCGCCGAATCCACCCGCACCCCTTGGCCGGCCGCGGTGTCGGGCTCGGCGAGCGAGACGATCTCGCCGCCGGTCGGCAAGAAGCCGTTGGCGGGATCCTCGGCATACACGCGGGCCTCGATCGCATGCCCGACCAGCGTCACGTCCTCCTGCGCGATCGCGAGCACCTCGCCCCGTGCGACGCGAATCTGCTGTTCCACCAGATCGATTCCGGTGACCATCTCGGTCACCGGGTGCTCGACCTGCAGTCGGGTGTTCATCTCCATGAAGAAGAACTCGTCGGGTCGGTGGGCGGACACGATGAACTCGACCGTCCCCGCACCCGTGTAGCCGACGCTACGGGCGGCATCGCACGCGGCCTGTCCGATCCGCTCCCGCGTCGCGGCATCGAGCAACGCCGACGGCGCCTCCTCGATGACCTTCTGATGACGGCGCTGCAGCGAGCACTCGCGCTCGCCGAGATGGATGACGTGGCCATGGGTGTCGGCGAGAACCTGCACCTCGATGTGGCGCGGGGTGTCGACGAAGTGCTCGAGGAACAGCGCGTCGTCACCGAAGGCCGCCGACGCCTCCCGCCGGGCCCTGGCCAGCGCGTCGGGCAGGGCGTCGGGGTGCTCGACCCGGTGCATGCCCTTGCCGCCGCCGCCCGCACTCGGCTTGATCAGCACCGGGAAGCCGATTTCCGGTGCGGCGGCGATGAGATCGTCATCGGTCAGTCCGGGCCGCGACAACCCGGGTACCACCGGCACCCCGCGTTCGGTGACCGCCGCGCGTGCGGTGATCTTGTCGCCCATCGTCGCGATCGCCGATGCCGGCGGTCCGATGAACGCGATGCCGACCGTGGCCAGCGCGTCGGCGAATTGTTGGTTCTCCGAGAGGAATCCGTAGCCCGGGTGTACGGCGTCGGCACCGGCGGCCTGCGCGGCGCGCACGACGGCGGCGATGTCCAGATAACTGCCTGCCGAACGCGATTCCCCCGGGGCCACCAGCGATCCCAGATGCACGGCGGTGTCGGCCTCGCGGACGTGGCGGGCGTGCGCGTCGGGGTCGGTGTAGATGGCGACGCTACGCAGGCCCAACCGGCGCAGTGTCGCGATGACCCGGCAAGCGATCTCGCCGCGATTGGCGACGAGGACCGTCCGGATGGGCCTCACCACGGCGGCCGCGGGGTCGGCCGCCCCCGTGTTCGGCGTGGACGGTCCTGCGCTGGAACGGATGTCAGAACTCGTGGTCATGTGTCTCACATCCGGAAGACGCCGTAGCGCGGTTCGGTCAGCGGCGCGTATCTGCACGTCTCGAGCGCCAGTCCGAGCACGGTGCGCGTGTCGGCGGGATCGATGATGCCGTCGTCCCACAGGCGCGCGGTCGAGTAGTAGGCGTCGGACTGTTGGGCGAACTGCTCCCGGATGGGTTGTTTGAAGGTCTCCTCCTCGTCGGTCGACCATTCGCCGCCGGAGCGTTCGATCTGGTTGCGGCGCACGGTGGCCAGGGTGTCTGCGGCCTGCGGGCCACCCATCACCGAGATCCGCGCGTTGGGCCAGCTCCACAAGAACCGTGGCGAGTACGCGCGCCCGCACATCGAGTAGTTGCCGGCCCCGAAGGAGCCGCCGATCATCACCGTCAACTTGGGCACCCGGGCACAGGCGACCGCGTTGACCATCTTGGCACCGTTCTTGGCAATTCCGCCTTCTTCGTAGGCGCGTCCCACCATGAAGCCGGTGATGTTCTGCAAGAAGATCAGCGGAATACGCCGCTGATCGCAGAGCTCGATGAAATGCGCCCCCTTGAGGGCGGATTCGCTGAACAGCACGCCGTTGTTGGCGATGATGCCGACCGGATGACCGTGCAGATGTGCGAACGCGGCGACCAGGGTGGTGCCGTAGTTGGCCTTGAATTCGGTGAATTCGCTTGCATCGACCAGGATCTCGATCACCGAACGCACGTCGTAGGGGGTGCGCGGATCGGTGGGGACGACGTCGTAGATGTCGGTCTGCGGTCGTGTCGAGGGCCGGGCAGCGGTGAGCTCCCATTGCGCGGGGTCGCGGGGGCCGAGGGTCGCGACGATCTCGCGTACTTTCACCAGGGCCTGCTCGTCGTTGTCGACGAGGTGGTCGGTGACCCCGGAGACCGAGGAGTGCATCGCGCCGCCGCCGAGATCCTCGGCCGACACGTCCTCTCCAGTGGCCGCCTTCACCAGCGGTGGGCCGGCCAGGAAGATGGTGCCCTGGTTGCGCACGATCACGGTCTCATCGCTCATCGCCGGCACGTAGGCGCCGCCGGCCGTCGACGAACCGAGGACTGCCGAGATCTGCGGGATGCCCGCTGCGCTCATGGTGGCCTGGTTGAAGAAGATGCGACCGAAGTGCTCGCGGTCGGGGAACACCTCGTCCTGTTGCAGTAGCATCGCGCCACCGGAGTCGACGAGATAGATACAGGGCAGGCGGTTGGCCGCGGCGACCTCCTGGACGCGCAGGTGCTTCTTGACGGTCATCGGGTAGTACGTTCCGCCCGAGACCGTCGCGTCGTTGGCGATGATCATGCATTCGCGCCCGGCGATCCGCCCGACCCCGGCGACGAGCCCCGCCGAGGGCACCTTGCCTTCGTACATGGCGTGGGCAGCGAGAGGCGCCACCTCGAGAAAGGGCGATCCGACGTCGAGCAGCCCGTCGACGCGGTCGCGCGGGAGGAGTTTGCCGCGCGAGACATGGCGTTCGCGGGCCCGCTCGCCACCGCCGCGCGCGGCCGTGGCGAGGGCCTGCCGCAGGGCGGTGACGTTGGTCAGGTGCTCGTCGCGCGACGTGGACCGGTTCTGCGGTGCGGACTGCGCCGGGCTGGTGACCGTGGAACCCACCGACCCACCTTTCAGTTAGTGGCAATTAACTGAACTCACTGTAACGCACCCGCCTGCGCGGTGTCACGCAGATGCCATTGTCCCAGCCGACGTGACGACGATCACGATTTTTCGTATCGTGATGGTGAGCCCACCACCCCCGGGCCACCAGCACCTGCGTCTCCCCACCCATGGGAGTCGCGCGCCACAACTACAGAAGGCCAGGTAGAACCCATGACCCTCGCCCCGCATGCCCCCGCGACCAGCGGTCTCGAAGACCGCTACGTCCGTGAATCGGGCACCGTCTTCCTCGGCGGCATCGCCGCCCTCGTCCGCATGGTGCGCGATCGAGCGCTCGTCGATCGCCGCATGAACCAGCGCACCGCGTCCTTCATCTCCGGATACGAGGGCTCTCCCCTCGCCGGTTACGACCTCGAACTCGCCAAGCGTCGCGCACTGCTCGAGCCCCTCGACATCGTTCATCGCCCCGGCCTCAACGAGGAGCTCGCCGCGACCTCGGTGATGGGGTCGCAGGTGGCCGCCCAGGTGACCGGACTCGCCCCCGACAACGCCGGCAAACCCCGCTCGGGCGTGGTCGGTTACTGGTACGGCAAGGCCCCGGGCCTCGATCGCGCCTCCGACGCACTGCGGCACGCGAACATCATCGGCACCCACCCCGACGGCGGCGCGGTCGCCCTCGTCGGCGACGACCCCGGCGCGAAGAGTTCGACCGTGCCGTGCGCCTCGGAGATGGCACTGGCCGACCTCTACATCCCGATCCTGTACCCGGCGGACTCCCAGGACATCCTCGACCTCGGTGTCCACGCCGCCCACCTGAGCCGCGTCAGCGGGCTCTGGACGTCGCTGAAGATCTCCGCACACGTCGCCGACGGCGCCTCGACGGTGCAGCTCGACCCCACCCGCATCACCCCGGAGTACGGCGGCCTCGGACGTAGCCCGCACGTTCCCTCGGGGCGCCTTCTCGGCGCGAATCTGATGGAGCTGGAACAGAATCAGCTCACCATCCGGATGCCGCGCGCCCACGAGTACGCCCGCCTCAACGGCCTGAATCGGATCACCGTGCGCTCGAGCGACGATCGCATCGGCATCGTCGCCGCCGGCAAGACCTACCTCGACGTGCGCGAGGCCCTGCATCTGATGGGTCTTACCGAGTCGGATCTCAACCGCCTGGGAATCCGCATCCTCAAGCTCGGCATGGTGTACCCGCTCGAGCGGGATATCCTGCGGCGCTTCATCACCGACACCGCATCGGGACGCCTTGCCGAGGTGATCGTCGTCGAGGAGAAGCGTGACTTCATCGAAACGATGATGCGCGACATCCTGTTCCGCGATCCCATCGCCCCGCACATCGTCGGCAAGGTCAACGAGGACGGGTCCACACTGTTCTCGCGCTTCGGCGAACTCGACGTCGACGCGGTCACCCGGGGTCTGGCCATGCGGTTGGCGCGACACCATCACGTCGACGCCGCGATCGACTGGCTCGACCGCAGCAGCCGCCGGCGCTCACGGATCGAACTGCCACTCGCCGTGCGGACCCCCTACTTCTGTTCCGGATGCCCCCACAACAGTTCGACGCAGGTGCCGGACGCCGGGAGCGAAGCGAGCGGGTCCAGTTCTCCCCGGAATACCCTCGTCGGCGCCGGAATCGGTTGCCACGCCATGGTTCTGCTGATGGACCCCCACCAGGTCGGCGACGTCGCCGGGGTCACGCAGATGGGCGGCGAGGGCGCGCAGTGGCTGGGCATGGCGCCGTTCGTCGAGGCCGATCATTTCGTGCAGAACATCGGCGACGGCACCTTCACCCACTCCGGGTCACTGGCCATCCGCGCGGCGGTGGCCGCGGGCGCCAACATCACCTACAAGTTGCTCTACAACGGTACGGTCGCCATGACCGGCGGCCAGGATCCGGTCGGCGGCTTCAGCCTGACCGAGATCGCGAATCTGCTACTCGCCGAAGGTGTCGGGCGCATCGTCATCACCTCCGACGACCCGTCGCGCACCAAGGCCAACGGCTTGCCGTCCGGAGTGAGCGTGCGTGATCGCTCCGAACTCGCCGACACCCAGCGCGAACTGGCGGCCGTCGAGGGTGTGACCGTCCTGATCCACGATCAGGCGTGCGCCGCGGAGAAGCGTCGCAAGCGCAAGCGCGGCACCCTGGACACCCCGACCACTCGGGTGATGATCAACGAGCGCATCTGCGAGGGCTGCGGCGACTGTGGCAAGAAGTCCAATTGCCTCTCGGTGCATCCTGTTCCGACGGAGTTCGGGCGTAAGACCCGCATCGATCAGAGTTCGTGCAACCTCGACTACTCGTGCCTGAAAGGTGATTGCCCATCGTTCGTCACCGTCACCCCCGGAACCAACGACCGCGCACAGACCGCGACGGCCGCCGAACTCGCCGCCGACTCCTTGCCACGGCCGACGGTCACGCGAGCACTCGCGGGTCCGGGCACAGATGTGGCGACGCTGCGGGTCACGGGCATCGGCGGGACCGGCGTGGTCACCATCTCCCAGATCCTGGCGACCGCAGCCACTCTCGACGGCCATGCCGCACGCACCGTCGATATGACCGGGCTGGCCCAGAAGGGCGGCGCGGTGGTCAGCGACGTGAAGATCTCCAACCGGCCGATCGAGCTGGCCGCCAAAGTCGCCTCCGGGACGTGCGACCTGTACCTCGCGTGCGACTCTCTGGTGGCCGCCGACGCGGTCAACCTCAAGGTCACCGATCCTGATCGGACCACCGCCGTGGTGTCGACCACGCGTATCCCGACGGGTTCGATGGTCGTGGACACCTCGGTCGGGTTCCCCTCGGACGCACAGATCCACGACGTGATCGACTCCCGGGTGGCGCGCGCGGTCTACCTCGATCCGGGAGCCCTGTCGACAAAGCTGTTCGGTCACGAGCAGTATGCGAACATGCTCGCCGTGGGCGCCGCCTATCAGGCCGGCGCGCTGCCGATCAGCGCCGAATCCGTGGAGCGCGCAATCGGTCTCAATGGCGTTGCCGTGGCGGCCAACACCCAGGCCTTCCGCCGGGGGCGTCAGGTCGTGGCCGACCCGGATGCCGTGCGCACCGAGATCGCACGGCTGCATCCAGTGGTGACCACACCCGAGCCGAGCGCGTGGGCGCAGGCGCAGGTGGACGCTCTCGGCAGCATCGACGACGAGTTGGCACACACCATCGCGCTGCGCGTCGACGATCTCGTCGGTTACGCCGACGAGCGTTATGCCCGTGAGTATCTCGACGCCGTCGCACGTGTACATCGCAGCAGCGCGGGCGACGAGCTGACCGACGCGGTGGCTCGCAATCTGTACAAACTCATGGCCTACAAGGACGAGTACGAGGTGGCCCGGCTCACCGCCGACCCGATGTTCGCCGCGCAGGTCTCCGACCAGTACGGCGCCGACGCGAAGGTCGCGGTGCGTCTACACCCGCCGACCTTGCGGGCCGTAGGCATGAAGGAGAAGATGTCGCTCGGCGCGTGGGCCAAGCCCGGCCTCGGCACCTTGGCGAAGATGAAGTGGCTGCGCGGTAGTCGCCTCGATCCTTTCGGCTACAACGAGATCCGTCGGACCGAACGCGCCCTCATCGGCGAGTACCGTTCACTCCTCGACGCGATCGTCACGAGCTGGGAATCGGGTTCGGTCACACCGCAACAGTATTCGTCGCTAGTCGAGCTCGCGGCCCTGCCGGACATGGTCCGGGGTTACGAGGACATCAAGATGGCCAACGTCGCACGCTATCGCGAGACCGTCGCCCAGATGCGTTCGACCCTCGGACTGTAACCCGATCGGCCACGGGCGCCCCTCGCTGCTGCCAGGGGCGCCCGTGGCGTCTGCATCTCCTCATCGTCAATCGAGACCCTCCTCCGATGGCCGAACAACCCACCCCGCCCGATAGCCGAGGATCCGAAACGCCGGACAGTGCCGTCCAACTACCGACGCACCATGCGACTCGACGACGTAGCAGCCTGACCTGCACTGCCCCACGACCTGATTCCCCACACCCGGCACGGCCGGGCCCGCATCTGTTGTTTGAGAACTCCACAGAAACAACCCCATCCCGATGGGACGGCTCGCCAGGCGGGAGAAGTGTCAGCATCCTTCGATGGCCTGCGTCATCCCCGGCTGGTCGAGGTGCGAGCCGCGTGGGGCGCGCCTCGAGCCCCACTGCTACGGTGTTGGACTCGGACCACCGAAGCCGGACAGCCACCGGCGCAACAGATCGGCGCTCAGGTCACCGTTCGACGCAGCGACTCGCGAAATCGATGATCTCTCCGGCTACTTCGTCACGGATCTCGGGCTCGTTGTGAACCTCGTGCCGAAAGCCGGTGTATACACGGGTGCGGACGTCCGGATGTCCGCTGCGCGCAAGCTGATTGGCCACATGGTAGGCGCCCTCCCCGAAGTTGGTGACCGGGTCGCCGTCGCCGGCGAGGATCAACACCGGAAGATCAGCACGTATCGACCGGTACCAGTCGGCAGCATTGGCGGCGTCGTAGAGGTCGACGAATCCGCGCAGGAACCGCACCGACATCGGGGCGCCGAAGTTGTTCAGCGGGTCGATGGCATGATCAGCGACGACGTCGGGGTCGCGGGCCACCCACGCCGTCGGGCCGGATCCCGGCTCGTAGCGGGAGATGAACCCGTCGAACATCGACACCACGTACGCCTCTGATGCCGGCGCAGCAGTATCGGTCTCGGCGGCGAGAGCATGACGGTCGAGCAGATTCTCGATGCCGTGAATACCTGCGGCGATACCACACAGAATCAACCCGTCGACCTGATCACTGTCCCCACTCACCAGTCCGCGCGCGATCATCGACCCCCACGAGTGCCCAAAGATCACGTACGGCAGATCGGGATGACGTTCGCGCACGATCGAGCGCAACGAGCGTTCATCGTCCACCACCACCTGATCCGCCCGATCACCGACGTCGGCCCAGATGCCCGACGACATCGCCGTCTTGCCGTGCCCAGCGTGATCGTCGGCCGCTACGACGAACCCCGCATCCAGCAACTTCGTGATCAGCGGGAGGTAGCGTCGCGAGTGTTCACCCAGTCCATGGATCAGCTGGATAATCCCCCGGGCCGGCCGTACCGGCTCGTAGATCCACCCGTAGATCGTGTCCCGTTGATTGCTCGAGGTGAACTCGACTTCGCGGAGTGACATCGTTGGCTCCTGTGGCGGTGATCGGTGACGTCGTAACGCTAACAGCGTCGCCACATGCGCCCGGCAAAATCGCAAAGCCGGCCGACCGACCGGGTCCGGACTGTCATCGTGAACAGTCAGACCACCGCGAACTCGACGTCCTTGGTTGCTAGGGTGCGACAGGTTGCGGGGTCTCGCCGAACAGCGCGAAGAATCAGCGACTGAAGTTCGCGGCCGACAACACGCCACGGTTCACCCGCTCATGGTCCGGACCGCCACGCCACGCCACGCCACGCCACAACGATTGTCGGTCCGTCACAACGACAACACCCCCGACCGCCACCAGGGCGATCGGGGGTGTCGAGGTTGTCGAACTCGCTCAGGCCTGTGCGGGCTCGGCGAAGTTGCGGGTAACCGCCGGGTCGACCGGGATACCCGGGCCCGTGGTGGTGGAGACGGTGACCTTCTTGATGTAGCGGCCCTTGGCAGCCGACGGCTTGGCGCGCATGATCTCGTCGTAGGCGGCACCGTAGTTCTCGGCCAGCTTGGTGGCGTCGAACGAGGCCTTACCGATCACGAAGTGCAGGTTCGCTGCCTTGTCGACGCGGAAGTTGATCTTGCCGCCCTTGATGTCGTTGACGGCCTTGGTCACGTCCGGGGTGACGGTGCCGGTCTTCGGGTTCGGCATCAGGCCACGCGGGCCCAGGACCCGCGCGATGCGGCCGACCTTGGCCATCTGATCGGGGGTGGCGATCGCGGCGTCGAAGTCCAGCCAGCCGCCCTGGATCTTTTCGATGAGATCCTCGGCGCCCACTTCGTCGGCACCGGCGGCCACGGCCTCGGCAGCCTTGTCGCCGGTGGCGAACACGATCACGCGGGCGGTCTTACCGGTCCCGTGGGGCAGATTGACGGTGCCTCGAACCATCTGGTCCGCCTTGCGGGGGTCGACGCCCAGCCGGATCGCAACCTCGACGGTCGCGTCGGTGTTCTTCGACGACGTGTCCTTGGCCAGCTCGGCAGCCTCCAGCGGGCTGTAGAGCTTGCTCTTGTCGACCTTCTCGGCCGCGGCCACGTAGGCCTTGCTCTTCTTGCTCATTGCTCTGTTCTTTCTCCGTAAAACTATTCGGGTTGGTGGTGCGGGCCGAGCCGGCCCTCCCACTACATCTGAAGCCTCAGCCCTCGGTGAGAGCGCGAATCCGCGAACTCACTCGACGGTGACAACGCGAGATCGCGAGCTCACTCGACGGTGACAACGCGAGATCGCGAGCTCACTCGACGGTGATACCCATCGACCGAGCAGTACCGGCGATGATCTTCGCGGCCTGGTCGATGTCGTTGGCGTTGAGGTCTTCTTGCTTGGTCTTGGCGATCTCGCGGACCTGGTCCATCGAGACCTTGCCGACCTTCTTCGTGTGCGGCTCGCCAGAGCCCTTCTGCAGGCCGGCAGCCTTGAGGAGCAGCTTCGCCGCCGGCGGGGTCTTCAACTTGAAGTCGAACGACCGATCTTCGTACACGAAGATCTCCACCGGAATGACGTTGCCACGCTGCGACTCGGTCGCGGCGTTGTACGCCTTGCAGAATTCCATGATGTTCACGCCGTGCTGACCAAGCGCCGGACCCACGGGCGGGGCCGGGTTGGCCGCGCCTGCCTGGATCTGGAGCTTGATGATCCCGGCAAGCTTCTTCTTCTTGGGAGGCATCTCTAGTTCCTTGGTTGTTCTTCCTGCTGATCCACGTCCGCTGGAGGCGTGGAAGTCTGTCGACCCGCTGATCGGGGGTCACGGGGGCCGAGCCCCGGTGTGTTCAGATCTTTTCGACCTGATTGAAGCCGAGTTCGACGGGTGTCTCACGACCGAAGATCGACACGAGGACCTTGACCTTGCGCTGCTCGGCGTTGACCTCGGAGATCGAAGCGGGCAGCGTCGCGAACGGTCCGTCCATGACAGTGACCGACTCGCCGACCTCGAAATCGACCTCGATGGTCGAGGTGACCGCGGCTGCTGCGGCCTCTACGCTCGCGCCGGCCGAAGCGGCCTTGGCGGCGGACTTCTTGGCCTCGGTGCGCGGCATCAAGAACTGCAGCACCTCATTGAGGCTCAACGGCGACGGCTTAGAGGTCATTCCGACGAAGCCGGTGACACCCGGAGTGTTGCGCACCGCGCCCCACGACTCGTCGTTGAGATCCATGCGCACCAGGATGTATCCGGGCAGCACCTTGCGGTTGACCTTCTTGGGCTGGCCGTTCTTGATCTCGGTGACCTCTTCGGTCGGCACCTCGACCTGGAAGATGTAGTCACCGACATCGAGGTTCTGCACGCGGGTCTCGAGGTTGGCCTTCACCTTGTTCTCGTAACCGGCGTAGCTGTGGATGACGTACCACTCACCGGGCGCGCGACGCAGTTGTTTGCGCAGTTCCTCGACGGGGTCGGTCGCCTCGGGCTCGGCAGGAGCGTCGGCCTCGTCGGTCGCCACCTCATCGCCGGCTGCCTCGTCGGCCTCAACCGCGGCCTCACCGCCATCGACGGCAGCGGCCTCGTCCTCGGCAGCCTCGGCCTGCGCCGCGACACCAGGGTCGACGGTCTCGTCCACGAGGGTCTCGTCGGTCACGGCCTCGTCGGTCTCAACGCCTTCGACGTCAGCCGCATCGGTGTTCTCCGGGGTGCTCACTGCAGCCCACGCTCCTCTTTCTCACAGTTTCGGTCCGGTCTCACGTCGTTCGCCCGGTCGTCACTCGACCGCGGCGTCCGTCGTGCCGCCGACGACCGGTTTGTCGGGCGCCCCGAGATGGTCGGTGCGCTCACTCGAGGTGAACCGCTAACCGAACAGCCAGAGGACGCCCTTGGCGAAGCCGAGGTCGATGCCGAAGATGAAGGCGGTCATAATGACCACGAACACCAGCACGACGGCCGTGTAGACGACCAGGTCGCGGCGGCTCGGCCAGATGACCTTCCTCAGCTCGGCGACGACCTGCTGCAGGAACAGCCAGATCCGTACGAACGGATTGCGACTCTCCGCAGGCGACGCCTTCTTCGTGCGTTCCTTGACGGCGACCGAGCTTCCGCCTGCGGAATCCGAATCGTCGTCTGCGGTGCCGGCGGCAGACGCCGAACGGCGACCCCGGCCCGAACGCTTACCGGACGGACGCAGCTCGGTGTCGGCCGATTTCGTCAGCGACGTCGGGCTCTCGCCGTCGGAATCGTCGGTGGCATCGGAGACCTCGAGCTCATCGGCCGCCGCCGCGGCGGCGTCCCCCGCGGCATCTTTGGCGCGGGCTGCTCGATCTCGCTTGCTCAACTTCGAGGTCCTCTCGTCAACGTACGCCCTCACCAGGGCAGGGGCGACAGGACTTGAACCTGCAACCTGCGGTTTTGGAGACCGCTGCTCTGCCAGTTGAGCTACGCCCCTTTGCGGCCGTCACGTCCCGGCGAGAAATCCCGCCGAGCCACTCGGGCCACCATCTCGATCCACCCTACGGACTGGTGTGTCGACACCGTCCGGCCGCGTGGCCTTCGGCGACTGACATTCCGCCGTTCGACAGAATGAACCGTCCGACAAAACCAACGCGCCACCCCATGGGTAGCGCGCAAGTCTAAGTCAATCGAGACACTTCAGTGTAGAACATGGGCCCTGCCGAACCCAAAACGCCCTAGGAACACCCCGTCCACCCCGTCGACGTCAGAGGCTCTCCGAGAGAATCCGGACGGCGTCATCGTATCGATCCGGGGTGACCGCGGAATAGGTGAGCCGGACGAACAGGCCGGTCGGCTCCGCGGGAAACCACTCGGCACCCGGCGAGATCGCGAGACCGTTGGTCAGCGCCCGCCCGACGACGGTGTCGGCGTCGGGCAGCGCGTCGCCGGCCCTGCCGAGGTCCAGGTCTACCCAGAGATGCAGCCCACCGGCCGGCCGGCGCGGATCGAAGCCGGCTTCACGCAGAGCGGCCAGCAGGGCGTCGCGCCGGTCCCCCAACGCGCGGGCGAGCGCCCTGCGATGTGTGCGCCACGCCGGCCTACTCACCACGTCGAGGGCGGCCCACTGCAGTATCGGCGAGACGAAGAGATCCGAATGAGCCAGCGCCTGCTCGATGCGCAGCCGTGCCGGTCCACGCGCGAGAATCCCGGCCACCCGCATCGACGGCGACATGCTCTTGGTCAGCGACCTGACGTAGACCACGTGCCCGTGGCGGTCGGCAACGGCGAGCGGCCGCACCGGCTCATCGATCCCGAGGTCGTGCGCCCAATCGTCCTCGACGAGGAATGCGCGGTGTGCGGTGATCACGTCGAGGATCGCCGACCGCTGCCCGGCATCCCAGCGGTCTCCGGTGGGGTTGGCGTGGTTGGGCTGGGCGTAGAAGACGCGTGCCCCTGACGACGTCAACGCGGCGTCGAGGTCGTCGGCCCGGGGCGCGCCGTCGGATCGGGGCACGGGCACGATCACCAGGCCGGACTGTCGGGCGGCGCCGATCGCACCCCAGTAGGTCGGCGACTCCATGACGATCGCTTCGCCGGGGGCGGCGAGCGCACGGAACGCCGCGGCCAGCGCCGCCTGCCCACCCGAGGCGACCATCACATCGGCGGAGTGCCAGGACTCGGCAGGCGCAGACCCAGAAGAGTCGGTATGGGAGAGCTCGTCGGCGAACCAGCGCCGCAACTCCGGAATCCCCGCGATCGGCGGTCGGCGATAGCACTCCGGCCGCCGCGCCACGCGACCGAGTGCAGCACTGACCTCGCGGATGGGCAGCAGCGACTCATCGGGGTAGCCCGAATGCATGGCGATCGTGTCGTGCGGCACCTGCCGCAGGGTTGAACCCACCGGGGACCCACCGTCGCGCCGGGGTCCGAGCGCTGCCGTCTGCCACGCCACGTCTGCACCCGAGTGCCGCGTCTGCCGTGCGCGAACGAAAGTGCCACGGCCGGGCCGTGTTTCGACGAGACCGTCGGCCACCACCATCGCGAGCGCGCGCTGCACGGTCACCGGACCGGCGCCGAACCGCGCGGCGAGGTCGCGAGTGGAGGGCAGCTTCGATCCCGGGCTCGCGGTTGCGGTGAGCGAACGGAGGTGACGCGCGATCTGCTCACTGCTATCGTCTGACATGAGCACCTATAGTAGCGCTATCGGACTTCCGTCACCTCCGCTATCGGCACAGGGACCGACGACCGCCCACGGACTGGCCTGGGGGCTCGTCGGGGTGATCGCCTTTTCGTTCACCGTCCCGTTCACCCGCATCACGGTCGGGGACACCGGCGGTGCGGGACTCGACCCGCTGTTCGTGGGTTGCGGGCGGGCCGTCATCGCGGCTGCTCTCGCCGCGGTGGTACTCATCGCGGTCGGCGCTCCGCTACCGACTCGCCGGCAGCTGTGTCGGCTTGTCCCCGTGTCGGCGGGCGTAGTGGCCGGCTTCCCGATACTGACCTCACTGGCCATGCAACGCACCACCGCCGGACATGCCGCGGTGGTGATCGGCCTGCTGCCCGCGGCGACGGCGGTGGTCGCGGTGCTATTGACCGGCGAACGACCGTCGTCGCGCTTCTGGCTCGGCGCGGCTCTCGGGGTGGGAGCCACCGTCGTGTTCAGCCTGCTCGCCCACGGTGGGTCCGTCGGCAGCAGGCCGGGCGTCGCCGACGTCCTACTCGGCGCGGCGGTGGTGCTCGGCGCGATCGGATACGCGCAGGGCGGGCTGATGTCGCGCGAACTCGGTTCATGGCAGACCATCTGCTGGGCACTGGTTCTCGCGGCGCCGGTGATGGTGGCGGTGTCGGCGGTCAGCGTGGCCACCCATCCACCGCACGCCGGCGCCGGCCAGTGGTTGGCGTTCGCCTACCTGGCCGGCGTCAGCATGTTCCTCGGATTCTTCGCCTGGTATCGCGGTCTCGCGATCGGGCCGATCACCACGGTCAGTCAGATCCAGCTGGTGCAGCCGGTCCTCAGTGTCGGCTGGGCCGTCGCAATGCTCGGCGAGCATCTCACCGTGCCGCTCGTCGTCGGCGGGTGCGCGGTGATCGCGTGCGCCGCTATCACTGTGCGCTCCCGCGTTACGCCGACCCCACGTCAGCGTGAGTGCCCGAAATCGAGTCGCCAGCCTTCGAGTACCCGGACGACGAGTACCCGGACCCCTCGATGACGTAACCGACTCCGTGGCTCAGGTGGAGGACCGAGTCGTGAGCCGCGATGCACTCACCGACGCCGTCGGAGTCACTACGTGCCGAACCGTCGATACCGACGACCTCGTCGATGAGTTCGTCGTCCTCACCGACGTCGTTCTGACGCCGCAGGGCGATCGCGCAGAGACCCAGCCCCACCATCAGCCACACCGTGAGCACCAAGACCGGATGAATGATGTTGTGACCATTGAAGAAGCCGACATCAGGCAGCATCATTTCAGACACCCGCACTTTGGCAGGCGATGTGCTGACACCATCCACGAGGTACTCGAGCGTCTGCGGCCGCAGAGCCGTGAGCTCACCCTCGGCGTCATCGCAGGCGCGGTGGCCGACCCACTCCCTCATCGTTGACCGTGCTCCGCACCAAGGCAACGGCGCTGACGGAAGTCATCATCGCCCGCGCTCGCGACCGCGGCGAGATCGGACCGCGCCGATCCCCACCACGGCCGCCAACCTGGCCGTCGACCTTTACGCTTTCGTTTCCTGATGGAGGGAACGGGGTGGGCGGAGGCAGCCGACGACATCGTCGAGAATGCGACGGTACCGCTCATCCACGCGCACGCCTACCGTAGAACGCCCACAGACTGAACCCTCGCCGTGTCGGATCACGCACATCGTCAGTTGAACTGGATGACGGCCTGCGCGCGACCGAAGATCTTGCGCTCGCCCTGTTTGGCGACGATCGCGATCGTGCCGCGGCGGGTGTCGGGGTCGAGGGATTTGATCTTGCCGGTGAAATCGACGGCGGCACTGTCGTCGGCGGGCACGTAGACCGGGCTGGTGAAGCGAACGTTGTACTCGCAGAACGCCGCCGGGTCGCCGATGTGCTCGGAGACGAAGGTCGCGCCGAGGCCCATCGTCTGCATGCCGTGCGCCACCACATCGCCCATACCCGAGGCCTTCACCAGGTGGTCGGAGAAGTGGATCGGGTTGGGATCGCCGGCCACACCGGCGTAGTTGGTGAGGTTGCCGCGGGTCAGCAGAAAACGCTTGGCGGGTAGTTCCTGGCCCACGGTCAGCGAATCGAAGTCCACCGCACCGTAGGCTCCCGGACGTTCGGTGGGGTCGGGGCGGTCATAGCGTCCCGGCTCGGGCTCGACGGTGCGACCGACGGTGCCGGTGCGGTCGACCTTCATCATCACATGGTCGAGTGACTCGGCGAGTTCGGGATCGATCTCCATGCCCGGCCGCGCGGCCAACGAGGTGTAGGTGGTCATCACCGGCTCGTTGCGCTGATTCCAGATGACGTTCTTCGTCACCATCAGGTCGATCGTCTCCGGGCTGGTGACGTGCCGGAACGAGTCGAGCGACACGTCGCACACCAGCTGATCGCCGACCTTCATCGGCTGGTGGTAGACCAGCCGCTGATCGGTCTGCATGATCTGCCACAGGTCGTATCCGCTGATGACATCCTCGAACAGTTTTCGCTGGGCGACGATGCCGAGCACCGACACGTATGTGGGGGCGGCGATCAAGGTGTCATGGCCGAGCCGGCGCGCGGCGGACTCGTCCCAGTGCGTCGGATGCGGGTCCTGCACTGCCAGGGCGTGTTTGCGGACCTCTTCGCGGCCGATCTCGTAGTAATCGTCGACGGTGTAGTTGAAGCCGACGAGCGACTTGGTGTGCTCGGCGATCTCCTCGGGGCTGAGCTTCTCGCCCACGGCCTTCAGCCCAGAGACTCTCTGTTTGATCTCGGCGTCGCTGATCTGTGACGACATGCGATTCGCTCCTTAACCTATGCCACGTCCCGGTGGCGTCAATCCATGACTTCCGACGGCTGCCGGCGCGACGTGCAAGGTAAGGCCTCCTCCGTGCCGCGCACATACCACTGCGGACCGCCTCGTCGAGGCGGTCCGCAGTGATATGTCTGTATGTCGCCGATCGCCGACGACTGTGTCAGCGAGACTCTTTATGCGCCTGATGCTTGCCGCAGTTCGGGCAGAACTTCTTGATCTCGAGGCGATCGGGATCGTTGCGACGATTCTTCTTGGTGATGTAGTTGCGATGCTTGCACACCTCGCAGGCCAAGGTGATCTTGGGCCGCACATCAGTCGAGGAAGCCACTGTAATCCTTCTTTCACGGGGGTTTGCGTGTTCTCGGCGCTCGCGCCCCCGTGTCCCGGGCCGCCGCGGGCGCTGCGAGTTGTGTAGCGGTGGAGGGGCTCGATCCCTCGACCTCACGATTATGAGTCGTGCGCTCTAACCAGCTGAGCTACACCGCCTTGGCGGCCTGAGCACCCGCGGGGGCGATCAAGTCCTCCCGAGCCCCCTGACGGAATCGAACCGTCGACCTTTTCCTTACCATGGAAACGCTCTGCCGACTGAGCTAAGGGGGCGTTTACTCGCGCTGTACGGTCAGGTGACCGAACGGCT
The DNA here is from genome assembly GCF_003797185.1 of Gordonia oryzae. Lineage (GTDB taxonomy): Bacteria > Actinomycetota > Actinomycetes > Mycobacteriales > Mycobacteriaceae > Gordonia > Gordonia oryzae. The sequence goes on along the minus strand of NZ_RKMH01000002.1, from coordinate 142,734 downwards.
CGAGAGCCTTAACGAGGTTACACACCGACCCGACGGCGCACCAAATCGCCTGTTACAGCGGCTTGACGGCGCGTCGCGAACGACGATCGTCTCGTTTGTGGCAGGTATAGGATTCGAACCTATGTAGCTTGCGCGACGGATTTACAGTCCGCTCCCTTTGGCCGCTCGGGCAACCTGCCGTGCCGTCCTCTAGGCCCTTTCGGACCACGCGAACAACGCCGTGAAGAATACAACGACTACCGCACGTTCACGCAAACCTGCTGGTCAGCGGCCCCCGCCGAGCGCGCTCCGCTCCTCGCCGACGGCGCTCGTCGCTCCGCCCACAGCGCCCGCCCCACCGCCGACGGCGCTCCCCACACCTCGAGAGCGCCCGTTTCACCCGTGAGCGCGCCCACTAGGCTGTACCCCATGGCTGATTCATCGTTCGACGTCGTGAGCAAGGTCGACCGCCAGGAGGTCGACAACGCCCTCAACCAGGCCGCCAAGGAACTGTCCCAGCGCTACGACTTCCGCGGCACCAACACCGGTATCGCATGGTCCGGCGAGGAGGCGATCGTCATCACCTCCGACGCCGAGGAGCGTGCCGTCGCCGGCCTCGAGGTGTTCAAGGAGAAGCTGATCCGCCGCGACATCTCGCTCAAGGCATTCGACGCCGGGGAGCCCGCAGCATCGGGTAAGCAGTTCAAGATCACCGGAACGCTCGTGCAGGGCATCGATTCCGAGCACGCGAAGAAGATCTCCAAGAAGATCCGCGACGAGGGGCCCAAGGGCGTCAAGGCTCAGATTCAGGGCGACGAGTTGCGCGTCTCCGGCAAGAAGCGCGACGACCTCCAGGCCGTCATCTCGCTACTCAAGGGCGAGGACTTCGGCATCGCGCTGCAGTTCGTCAACTACCGGTAGCGGGTGGGTGACGGCAGCGCTCAGCTGATCCCGCGCCGCGCCATCTCCTGCAACCGGGCGATGCGCTCCTCGGTCGGCGGGTGCGTCGAGAAGAGCTTGGCCATCCGGTCGGTGGCACGGAACGGATTCTCGATCATCGCGTGACTCTGCGCGGCGATGTCGGGCTGCGGCGGCAGCGGCGCCGCCTGGATACCGCCGGAGATCTTGGCCAGCGCCGACGCCAACGCCAGCGGGTCCCTGGTCAATTCGGCACCCGAGGCGTCGGCCTGATATTCGCGCGAGCGCGACACGGCCAGCTTGATCAGCGTCGACGCGATCGGCGCCACGAACGCGACGACGAGCATCAACAGCGGGTTGGCGTTGTTGCGGTTGCCCCCGAAGAACAATGCGAAGTTCGCCAGACCGCTGATGATCGCGGCCATGGCGCCGGCGATCGAACTGATCAGGATGTCGCGGTTGTAGACGTGCGACAGTTCGTGGCCGAGGACCGCACGCAATTCCCGCTCATCGAGCAGCCGCAGTATCCCGGCGGTGCAGCACACCGCCGCGTTCTTCGGATTGCGACCCGTGGCAAAAGCGTTCGGCGACTCCGTCGGGCTGATGTAGAGCGCGGGCATCGGCTGATGCGCCGAGGTGGCCAGCTCGCGGACAATGCGATAGAGCACCGGCGCCTCGACCTCGGTCACCGGCTGCGCATGCATCGCCTTGAGTGACATCTTGGCGCTGTTGAAGTAGACGTAGGCGTTGACCGCCACGGCGAGGATGACCGACCCCCACAGGATGGTGGGGCTGCGGAACATCGCGCCGATGCCGACGATGATCGCCGACATCACGCCGAGCAGGAGCGCGGTCTTCAATCCGTTGAAGTGCATCAGGTCCTCGTTCGAGTTACGGCGTCGGTATGCGTCCCGGCGGGCTGCCGGGCGGGCCACACGCCCTGTCGTTTCTCCAACGAGCCAGACCCCGCTTCGGTTTCCAGGTGGGGTGAGCCATCCGACCGCTCGGCTATCCGGTCCGGTCGATGGTGTAGCTGACCAACGAGCTCAGTGCCCCGTGCGCAGGCCCGGTCGGCAACTGGGCGAGCTCGGCACGCGCCTGCTCGGCGAATTCGGCGAGCTTGTCCTTGGCCTGCACCATGCCGCCCGAGACATTGAGCAGATCGAGCGCCTCGGCGACCTCGGCATCATCGGTCAGCGGCCGCGCCGATCCGTCGTCGGCGAGCAGCAGCTTACGCAGTCGATCCGACGACGCGTCGTCCTCGCGCAGCGCGTACAAGACCGGCAAGGTGTGCACACCCTCACGCAGGTCGGTACCCGGCGTCTTGCCGGAATCGCCTGTGACAGAACTGATGTCGATGATGTCGTCGGATACCTGGAAGGCGGTACCGACGATGTCGCCGATCCTGGCAAGTCGCTCGGTGTCGTCGGCGCTCGCGCCGGAGGCCATCGCGCCGAATCGGCCCGCCGCCGCGATCAACGACCCGGTCTTCTCCCACACCACCTTCAGGTAGTGGTCGATCGGGTCGGCGCCCTGCGCGGCACCGACGGTCTCACGCATCTGCCCGGTGACGAGTTCGGCGAAGGTCTCGGCGATGATGCGCACGGCGTCGGGGCCCAGCGTCGAGACCAGCCGAGAGGCACGGGCGAACAGGAAGTCGCCGGAGAGGATCGCAATGCTGTTGGTCCACCGGGCGTTGGCGCTCTGGGCGCCACGACGCATCGGCGCCTCGTCCATGACGTCGTCGTGGTATAGCGTCGCGAGGTGGATCATCTCGACGACGGTCGCCGACGTGATCACCTCGTCGGCGTCGGGGTTACGTCCGAACTGCGATGCGAGGATCGCGAACATCGGCCGGAATCGCTTGCCGCCGGCGCGTGCGAGATGCGTCGCCGCCTCGGTCATGACGTCGTCTCCCGACGCCAGCTCCGTGAGCAGCAGGTCCTCGACGCGGGCCAACGAGGACCGTACGGTCTCCGCGAACTCATCGGTCCCGAGGTCTACGCCGGTGAATGTCGACTTCACGTGTTTGCGCCGCTCCGTTTCGAGAAGTTCCGTTTCCAGAGGGTCAAGGCCATCGGCGTGACGCACCGGGCGCCATACCCCAGGGCACTACCCCCTGTGCAGCCTAGCGTCTGGCACCGGCGCCGCCCGAGCAGCATCGCCCGAAGGTGCGCCGACATACTGGTCAGGTGAGCATCCATGTGCCCCCCGTCGAGGTCCCCGACGCCGCCGACGTCCTGGTCGTCGGCGCCGGACCGGCCGGTTCGGCGGCCGCCGCCTATGCCGCGTCGGCCGGTCACCAGGTGGTTCTCGTCGATGCGGCGGTGTTCCCGCGCGACAAGACCTGCGGCGATGGACTCACCCCGCGCGCTGTCGCCGAACTCGATCGCCTCGGCCTGGGACATCTTCTCGACATGCGGCCGCGTCTGGACGGTCTGCAGCTCAATGGCTGGGGCCGCAGCGTGTTCGTGCCATGGCCGTCGGGCCGTTTCCCCGCCTACGGCAGCGCCGTCGCGCGCCTCGAACTCGACGACGCGATCCGCGAATTCGCCCTCGCGCGGGGCGCGCGAATGGTGTCGGGAGCCAAGGCCGTCGACGTCGAGCGCGACGGCGACCGCATCTGCGCAGTGGTACTCGACACCGCCGATGGTCGGCGAACGATCCGCGTCGGGCAGGTCATCGTCGCTGACGGGGTGCGCTCGGGACTCGGCAAGATCCTCGGCCGACAGTGGCACCGCGACACCGCGTACGGAGTGGCCGCACGCGCCTACGTCCCGTCCCCGCGCGCCGACGCCACCGTGATGGGGTCGCACCTCGAACTCCGCGGTCCCGGCGGTGAACTGCTGCCCGGATACGGCTGGGTGTTCCCACTTGGCGAGGGGCTGCTCAATGTCGGCGTCGGCGCGCTGGCAACGTCCAAAAGGCCAGCGCACATGGCGCTTCGGCCGATCCTCGAGCATTACTCGCACATGGTCGCCGATGAGTGGCAGATCACCGGTGAGCCGGTGCGCATCGCCTCGGCGCTGCTTCCGATGGGCGGTGCGGTCAGCAATGTCGCCGGCCGAAACTGGATGCTCATCGGCGACGCCGCGGCGTGCGTGAATCCCCTCAACGGAGAGGGCATCGATTACGCACTGGAGACCGCCCGGCTGTCGGTTGACCTCCTGTCCGGCGACGACCATACGCACGCCTGGCGCGCTCTGCTCGCCGACCACTACGGACTGGCGTTCTCCGCCGCCCGTCGGCTCGCCGGCCTGCTGACGATGCCGCAGACCGTCCCCGCCCTGGGCCGCCCCGGAATCCGGTCGGCCCGGCTGATGTCGCTGGTGGTCCGGGTGATGGGCAATCTCATCACACCCGACGACACCGACCTCATCGCGCGCGCCTGGCGTGGCGTCGGCCATCTGTCGACCCGCATCGACGAACGCCCGCCGTTCAGCTGACGCTTGGCGACAGCGCCCGCCCCATCGCCGACAGCGCTCTCAGGGGCACCGACAGCGCTCTCAGAGGCACCGACTGCGCTCTGGCGCAGCTCGTTCCCGTCGGATTGGAACAAAACCAAAGACATGCTTCGCACTTCTGAAAAATGACCGCCTCAGGAGCGTCATGCCGTCCACTTAGTCTGTCGCCCCGGGATCGCATCAGTACTCGCCGCGCCGAGCACCGGCTACGAGATAGCCTCGCCCGTATCGAGGACGTGTCAAGGACGTGTCGTTGCCCGCAACGGGCGCGAGGCGTGAGGACTGGCCGTCCGATTCTTCGCCGGCCCGTACCTACCCAGCTGGGGCGTGACATGTCGCAGATACGCTGTTGTCCGCGCAGCTACCAGGGCGATGAGCCAGGCACCTTCGCCCCTGAATGCCCCGTCCGCCGCAGCGTCTGACCCTTCATCCACAACCTTCACGCCAACCCTCCCAAACCCGACGATCCTGGCTACAATCCCTTTCACGCTGCAGATCTGGCCGGGGCCAGAAGGGGGAGAGATGACGGAGTATTTCGTACAACCGGGCACACGTGTGCCACTCGGCGGTGGCTCCACCTACCCACCCGGCACTTCCGTTCCCCAGGTGAATCCCGAACTCGGCGACGGCGGAGTCGTCCAGGTCATCGACGCCGAATGGAAGCGACGAGCCGGGGTGGCACGAAATCTGGCGTCGGAGTTGGCGGGGGTTGCCGCGGAGTTAGTCCGCGTCAACAACGGCAATCACTACGGGGACGTACCGGAAGGTACCAACATGTCTGCGCGTGCGGCTCAGTTCGTCAACTACTTCGCAGCTGGACTGAAGGCCAATATCGAGCGCATAGACGCATTAGCAGCGCTATGCGATCAAGCACACGCCGAGCTGACTGCGACAGATGGCAAGAATGGTCTAGATTTCGAATCAATAAATGCATAACATTCAACTGAAAATAGCCAAGACGGTGGTGACGATGTCCGTTACTCTCTCTGGAACAGTCTGCTGCACGACCAGTTCAGGCGAACATACACCGGACCATATATCCGCGTCAGCGTACCGCCCAAGTACTCCTGCCAGCATCAGACAAGTGGATGCGAACGGAAAACGACTACCATTCGATACCGTCTTTCCGGATCGGTGGAGCAACCTGAACGACGGCTCGTCATACGAACCCTGCACAGCACTATCGGACGGGGAACTAGAGGCATTAGGCTTGGACCAGCAATCAGTGACCGACGGCGCCAACGCCAACATGCAGACATCCCGAGGATGCGACTGGAGATACCGGGATTCGAGCACAGCAGTCGTTTCGCAAGGCGTCGGAAACGACCTTCCGCTCGAAGATTACAAGAAGAAGTACTCAACTGCGATCGAATGGCAATACGACACCAGCATGCAGGGAAGGCCAGTCGCAGTTGGGTATCCCAGATTCCAGGACGCATGCACAACTGCCGTCCAGTCTGGCAGTGCCATAGTCACGACAACTGCCATTCTGTTCATAAACCCTCCGCCTAGAGACCAGGTCTGCGCCAAAGCCATCGCCTTCACCAAGGCAACGATCGACAAGATGCCACCCTGACCCAGCACCAATGCGGCCGGTCTCAAGGCTCGCCGCTACCGCTCCTGGGCACCTCGACCACTGATCTGGCGGGCACCTCGACCCACCGGGCAATCGGCACCCAGTTCGCTCAGTTGCGCGTCAGACGCGAATGCCGGAGTGTATTGCCGCGATGCCGCCGGTGAGGTTCTGCCAGCGGACGTCGGTGAACCCGGCGTCGCGAATGAGGTCGCCGAGGCCGAACTGGTCGGGCCAGGCTCGAATCGATTCGGCGAGATACACGTATGCGGCCGGGTTGCTCGACACCTTGGTCGCCACGGCGGGCAACGCTTTCATCAGATACTCCATGTACACGGTGCGAAATGGCCGCAAAGTCGGTGTGGAGAACTCGCAAATGACCAGGCGGCCACCGGGTTTGAGCACGCGATGAAGCTCGGCCAGGGCGGTCGGTACGTCGTGGACGTTGCGCAGACCGAACGAGATGGTCGCGGCGTCGAATGACCCGTCGGCGAAGGGCAGGGCCATCGCGTCGGCGGCGACCTTCGGTACGTCTCGCGCGGCGCCAGCCTTCAGCATGCCCAGGGAGAAGTCGGCGGCCACACACGAGGCACCCGACGTCGCCAGCTCGACGGTGGAGACAGCTGTGCCGGCGGCCAGGTCGAGTACCACGTCACTGCGGGTGAGCGACAGCGCCTTGCGGGTCGCCCTACGCCACCGCCGATCCTGGGCGAACGACAGCACGGTGTTGGTGATGTCGTAGCGCTTGGCGACGCCGTCGAACATCGCCGCAACCTCGGCCGGGTCCTTGTCCAGACTCGCACGATCGGGGGTAGCCATGGTGATAACGCTACCTGCCCGTCACCGCCGCCCCACCGAGCGCCCGGCAACACTGATGGCCCAACTCACATCTCGGCAAAATCGAAGGTGACAACCGGTCATCACGCCACAGTCACCGACCGTTCGCCACGACGGGGCTTGTTGCTCACCAACCTGGAAACACCATGGACACGAGAACTCATCCCCCCACATCTGCAGGGAACACAACCGACTCCACCACATCACCATTTCTCAGCATTTGCGCGCGATCCTCTCGCTCACGCCACGCCGTCGTCGATGCCAGGAGTCGGCACAAATCGCGGATTACAGGTCACCGCGTCGAACCTGTCGCGACCGATGTAGTCCTCAAACCGCCCGAAGTGCACTCGAACCGGACACAGGGCGCCGAAGCAGAGTCAGCGTCGGTGATGCACCACGAAGTCCAAGGCGTCCGCGGCCGTGACCGCCGCGGCTCCCGACTGCGCAGCGGCCCGCGCCACCACGCAGCTGCCGACGCACAGATCCAGCACCCGGCCACCGATGAGCTGCAGAAGCAGTAGCACACCGTCGGCCATCAGCAGCAATCTTGCTGTGGCTGCTACACGCCACTGGCGTAGGACGGCTCGGGACTGATGAGTTCGAAGCCGAGGGTCCTGTGCACCTTCCGGGGCCGACGAGCGGGCGAAATAGGGGCTCACCCGGCATTCTTCACTTCACGCGCCGGTCGAACCATCGTTACTGCGCCCGGCAGCAGCCGATCTCCTCACCCGGCGAGCCGTTGCCGCCCCATCGCTATCCGCGCGTCGCCTCCGCGCTCGGCGATGACCTCGCCGTAGTGCCCGAGCAGTTCCTCGCACAGAGCCGGCCACGTCCGCGCGCGGACCGCCGCCAGCCCGGCCCGGCCCATCGCCATGCGTCGGGCGGGCTCCCGTAATGCAGCGACTGTTTCGGCGATGCGATCGGCGTAGCTCGCCGGATCAAGGAGGAATCCCGTCGACAGCGGGGTCACGAGATCTCGTGGTCCACCCGCATCGGGACCGATCACCGGTACTCCGCTGGCCATCGCCTCCTGGATCGCCTGGCAGAAGGTCTCGTGCTCGCCGGGGTGAGCGAACACGTCGAGGCTGGCATACGCTCGCGCCAGCTCTTCGCCACGGAGTTCGCCGGTGAACACCGCATTGGGGCAGAGTCGTTGCAGGCGAGCACGTTCCGGACCGTCACCGACGATCACCAACCGCACCGACGGGTCGCGGTCCAGCGGGGCGAGCCGCTCAACATGCTTCTCCGGCGCCAATCGACCCACAAATCCGACGATCAACCGGTCCGCACCCCACTGTGCGCGCAGGTCATCGTCGCGTCTGAGCGGCGAGAACTGGGCGGTGTCGACCCCACGCGCCCAGCGATGCAGTCGCGGAATCCCTCGGGCGGCAAGCGCTTCCATCGTCGCCGTGGACGGAGCGAGGGTGCGGTCGCAGGCCAGGTGCACCATCCGTGTGTAACGCCACGCCGCGTGGCCGGCCACCGCAAGCCGATACGCCTCGGCGAATCCGGCGACGTCGGTCTGGAACACGGCCACCGTCGGCACCCGTAACCGCTTGGCGGCCAACGCACCAGCTCCGCCGACCACGAAGGGCGAGGCGAGGTGCACCACGTCGGGCCGCACGTCGCGTAAAGCGCGGTACATGCTGGGCATCGGCACGCCGACGGGCAGCGACGTGACGCCGGGGAATCGCATCGAGGGCACCGTGTGCACGGGGGTATGCCGGCCCACAAGCCGCGGCGCCCGCCGACCGCCTCGCTCGGAATCCGGTGCGATCACCACGGCATCATGCCCGGCATTCTCAAGATGCTCGACGACTCGGAGGACCGAGTTGACCACCCCGTTAACCTGCGGAAGAAAACTCTCGGCGACGATAGCCACGCGCATGGCGCCAATGGTCGTTGTCGTCGATGACCTCGGCAACGACGACATGTGACCTACGCGAGAACTCCGCGCGAACCTCTGGTCGCCACCGCCTCCTCATACGTCGACGGTTTCCCGATCGTCGGCGGGACGGGGTGACGGGTCGTCGTCGGGGTGATCGCCGAGGTCACCGTCATCGGGGCCGGGGCCGTCCTCGTCGGCGCGACGCGCGGCCCGGCGCAGCAGTCGGCGATTGGCCTCGGCAATCAGCACCATCACGGCAACAACGACCAGCCACGTCAGCGCGGCGACCGACAGCGCCGGGATGATCGCCAGCGACGCCCCTCGGCCGGCGGGCTTGGCCAGATCGGGGTTGTTCTGGTCGTATTCGACGCTGATGCGTTGTCCGGTAACGAGTTCGGTTGGGTACAGTAGCCCCAGCCGCGGGCTGTAGATCTGCCCGTCGGGCGTCTGGAAGTACGCGACGGCATGCAGGTGGTCGGCCGAGACGATGTCGGCCATCACGGTGCCCTTGTCGCGGTTGATCGCCGCGTCGTTAGCGAAGGCCGCCACGACCATCGCGACGGCCATCACGGTGACGATCAGCCCGATCACCAGCAGCGTCTTCTGCACACGCCGCAGGATGACCGGATTCATGCACCTCAGAATACGGGCCCGCTACCGCAGGCGGCCCACAATCCCCGCGTGCACAGATCGCAGGCGCTCACGGTCGGTGACCACCTCGACGACTTCCACCCCGTCGGCGCCCGGCTCGGCGAGCACCGCGGCCAGATCGAATTGCTCGATGCGGCGGTGCGGCAGATGGAATCCCGCACACAACGAGGCCAGGTCGGTGCGATGCGGCGTGCCGAACACCCGCTCATAAGCACCGGCGTACTGGCCGGAGTTGAATCGTGGATCACCCTGCTCGAGCAGCCCGAAGATGCCACCACCGTCGTCGTTGGCGACGACGATCCGCAGGTGCCGCGGCCGTGGCTCCGACGGCCCGAAAATCAGTCCGGTGGCGTCGTGGATGAAGGTCAGATCTCCCATCAACGCGACGGTCCGCGACCCCGGATGGTCGACGTCGTGGGCCAGTGCCGCGCCGATCGCGGTCGAATTCGTCCCGTCGATACCCGCCACGCCACGGTTGGAGAGCACCCGCACTCCCGGCGAGACGCGCCCGGCCAATGCGATGTCGCGGATCGGGTTGCTCGCGCCGACGACCAGTTGCTCACCGGGCACCATGGCTGCGCTGACCGTCCGAGCGACGTGCAGGCCGGTCGCCGGGCCGCCCGCGTCGAGTTCGGCGTCGACCGCCCCGAGAACGCGCTGATGAACCTCGGCGCACTGTTTGAGCCACTTCTCGGCCGCCTCGCCGGTCGCCTCGACCCGGGTGCCGGTCGCGAACACATTGCCCGACACGTCCGGCCACCGCGGTCCGGTGGTTACCGCGTAGACGCGGACCTCGGCATCGGCGAGCAGTCGCGCCACACCGCGATGCAAGGTGGGGCGACCGCAGATGATGGCCTGTTTCGGGGCGAGCGAGTCGAGCGCCAGCGGATGCAGCGGGGTCACCGCATGCGGTGCCGTCGGCTCGGCGACCGTCGGGATCCCATCCAGCTCCGGATAGCGACCAGCTCCATGACCTGCGACGACGACCGTGTCAACGGACAGGTCGACGGGCAGCGGGATGTCGAGTTTGCCGACCGGTGCCTGTGTCCACGGGAGCCCACCGGGACGTCCGGCGAAGACGCCGAGGTCGGACTCTGGGCCGGTCAGCGGCCCGGGGACGAGCGGTTCGCGTAGCGGTATGTCGAACTGCACCGGTCCGGCGTTGCCGGTCCGCGCACCCCGCGCCGCCGCCAGTACGCGACCCACGGCCGAGCGCCACTGGCTGTTGGTGTCGAGGTCGGCCTCGGCCAGGCCCAGGCTGATCGCGGCACGTACCTGCGTACCGAAGATCCCGAACTGTTCAACGGTCTGATTGGCCCCCGACCCGAGCAACTCGTACGGCCGGTTCGCGCTGACCACTACCAGCGGCACCCGGGCATAGTTGGCTTCGAAGACCGCCGGACTCATGTTGGCCACGGCGGTGCCGCTGGTCATCACAATCGGCACCGGCCGCCCCGACGCCGCCGCCAATCCCAGGGCGAGGAATCCCGCGGACCGTTCGTCGATCCGGACGTGCAGCCGCAGCGCGCCGGCGGCATCGGCGGCATGGAGCGCGAATGCCAGTGGCGCATTGCGTGATCCCGGGCACAGCACCGCCTCGCCGACTCCGCCGCGGACCAACTCGTCGACGATGACCCGCGCCTGCAGGGTGGACGGGTTCGGGGGCGCGGATTCCGGGGAAGACCTCATGGTTTCCACACTACGATGCCGCTTTTCCGCACCGATCTCCGCCGATGAACGCCCCGTGGCACCCCGCCTCGCCTGTGTGCAGTCATTCCGGAAGTAGAAATTCGACAAAAGCCCAGTTCGGCGGTTGCGGCGTACTCGGCAAATGACTGAAAACAGGCGAACAGCGCCATCATTCGTCGTCGGGAGGCGGCAATCGGTGCCGATCGTCGTCGAGAGTCCGGGTGATGTCGGCCAGTGTGTCGTCCCAGCCATAGAGAACGTCGTCGTAGGTCAGGCGCATCGTCGAGTAGCCCCTGGCCAGCGATTTGCGGTCGCGGCGACGGTCCTTGCGGTAGTTCTCCAGACTGGTGTGATGAAGCTTGCTGTCGCACTCGATCAGGAGTCGGCCCACCCGCAGGTCGAACCAGCCCAACCCGACGAGATTCGGTTGGACCACGACGTCATACCCTCGTCGTCGTAATCGGGTGCGCACCATGGTTTCCGTGCCCGACTGGGATCGGGGATCGCACTCGGTCAGGAGCATCTCGATGGTGGCGTTGGGTCGCGGGAGCATCGCCAGCAGCAACTCCACATCGAGACCCTGACTGTTCAACACCGAATCGGCGACGACGATCCAGTCATCGGGACTCATGCACCCGACCGCACTGCACAGGGCCAGCGGAACCGGGTCGAGGATCGAGTGCACCGGTAGCGGTGGCCCAGGCGGGCGACAGCAGGCCTCTCCCCTCCTCATCGCATCCTTGCCCGCTCGGATATGCACCGCCTCGTAGCCCGGCGGAACCCAGATCCCGTACTTATCCAGCGCGGTCGGACCCGACAATGCGCCATATCCCCGAACCGCCAGGAGTGCGTCGGAGTCGGCGCCCGGGATCGAGTACCACCCCCGTCTTTCGGCGGCGAGTTCTCCTCGGCGCACCATCCGCCGCAAGTCGTTGTCGGTCAGCCCGCCCGCGATCAGCTCCGCACGGCTCGTCACACCCAGTTCGATGATCTTGTCCACGAAGTTTGGACGCAGCGAGACCCGTTCTGGCTCCCACTCGCCTTCTTTCAGTCATATCCGAAGTCGAGACTCACCAAAAGCCCAGTTCAGAGAGCCGTTTATCCCCGATATATGACTGAAATCAGGCGAGCAACCGGCCGGCGGACCAATCCTCGCCTCACGTGCTCCGGTTTCCACGACCGCCGCCTCCTTCCACCCCTGATGACCCTGACCCGCGGATCGTCGACGATGGTCCCGCTGCGCGCATGCGCGTTGGCCGACCACATCGTCGAGGTGAGGTTCGGCTCGGGCCACAACATCGAGGCCTACCCGGCGACGGTGAGCCGGGTCAGCGCCATCGAACCCTCCGACGACGGCTGGCTCCTCGGTGGCGACCGGGGACTGGTCGTATGTCGCGGTCCTGAAACCTGCTACCGGCCTCCGCTTGCAGGAACACAGTGACGCAACCGATCCCGGGTCCAGCAGTGGCGGCGCCTCGAGCCCGTGCAGCGTCGGGTCGCCGGTGGCTGTCACCTCACCCGCGACATCCCCGACACCGGATTCGAGATCTCCGACCCCGACCGCTTCTCCTAACGCGGCACTCCAAGATCTTCGGCGCGATGAGCCTGGGAGGCGCCCGCAGCCACTGACCCGGGCCCGCCTACGCTGGGGCCGGTGCGTCGTTGGATCGGATTGGCCCTCGTCACCGCAATCGCCGCCTATCTTCTCGAACTCCTCGACGTCGACGCCGCCGCTTTATTCGCAGCCCTGGTGATCGCCGCGGTCCTCGCCATCGCCGGAGCGGCCCCCCGCGCGCACGCCGACGACCCCGACACCCCAGTCGTCCCCCGCCCCCTGTTCCTGGCAGCGCAGGGGGTGCTCGGTGTGTACATCGGCACCATGGCCGAGCCGAGCACGCTGTCGGGACTGGGCTCGGCGTGGTTGCCGGTACTCGTCGTCGGATTGGGCACCCTGGCCCTGTCGGTGGCCGGCGGAGCCCTGCTCGGACTGCACAGCCAAGTCGATACCCTCACCGGTGCGCTGGCCCTGGTCGCCGGCGGCGCGTCCGGTCTGGTGGCACTGACCCGTGAACTCGGTGGTGACGAGCAGGTCGTCGCCGTCGTTCAGTACGTGCGCGTGGCTCTGGTGACCCTCACCATCCCGCTGATCGCGTCGGTGGTGTTCGGCGCCTCGGCCGGCGGTGTCGCGCAGGAGTCACCGAGTTGGACCGATCAGGGCTGGGGGCTGCTACTGCTCGGGATCTGCGCGGGGGTCGGCGTGCCCGTCGGCCGGATCATCCACCTCCCGGCGGCCGGCCTGCTGGGTCCGATGGCGTTGTCGACGACCGCAGAATTGACCGGAGTGGCCGGTGACGCCGCGATCTCACCGATCATGCTCGCAATCGCCTACGCGGTGATCGGTTGGCAGGCCGGGCTGGGCTTCACGATGGAACGACTCAAGGCGATCGGGCGCATCCTGCCACCGGCGATCGGTCTGATCCTCGCGATCGGGGTCGGCTGCGGGCTACTCGGTGTGCTGTTGTCCTGGTGGACCGGCGAATCGATGGTCGACTGCTATCTGGCGACCACCCCGGGCGGGATCTACGCGGTGCTCGCCGCGGCCACCGCGGCCGGCGGCAACGTCGCCTTCGTGGTGGCCGCACAGATCCTGCGAGTGCTGTTGATGCTGTTCGTGGCACCGTTCGCCGCGCGCTGGGCCGCCCGCCGGCGCCCCGGACCAGCCGCGCTGTGACCGATCTCGCACGACGATTACCCTCGACGCCATGAGTGGGGAGAATTCGTCCGAGTCCGGCACACCTGAACCGACAACCACCACGCCCGCCCGCGAGTTCGACGTCGTCGTCTTCGGCGCCACCGGCTTCGTCGGCGAGCTGACCGCCCGCTATCTCGCCGAGCACGCGCCCGCCGGCACCAGGATCGCGCTGGCCGGCCGCACCGAGACCAAACTCGCCGAGGTCCGCCGACGCCTGCCCGCTGTGGCGTCGAGCTGGCCGCTGATCGTCGCCGACGCGTCGTCGCCGAGTTCGCTCGACGCGATGGTCGCCCGCACGCGGGTGGTCTGCACGACGGTCGGCCCCTACCTGCGCTACGGCGAGTCGCTCGTCGTCGCGGCCGCCACCGCGGGCACCGACTACGTCGACCTCACCGGCGAGGTGCCCTTCGTCCATTTCTCCATCGACAAGGCCCACGAGACCGCGCAGGCCACCGGTGCGCGCATCGTCCACTCCTGCGGATTCGATTCGGTCCCTTCCGATCTCGGCACCTATCTGCTCTATCGCAAGGTCGCCGACGACGACGCGGGCACGCTCACCGACACCACGATGGTGGTCAAGTCGATGCGCGGTGGGATCTCCGGCGGCACCATCGATTCGATGCGGGTGATCGCCGAGGAGGCCAAGGACCCGCAGAAGCGACGACTGCTGCTCAATCCGCAAGCGCTATCCGGGGATCCGGGCGACACCCCGAAGGTCAGCATGTCCTCGGAGCCCAGTGACATCGCGGTGGTACGCGCCCGCACCGTCGACCCGTCGTTGTCGGGGACACTCGCGCCATTCTTCATGTCGTCCTACAACACGCGCGTCGTGCGACGCTCGAACGCGTTGCTGGACAACGCCTATGGCCCCGGCTTCCACTATGCGGAAACCATGAACGTCGGCGGCATCCCGGTTCTGTCGGCGTTGATCGCCGGCAGCGTCAGCGTCGGCACCGGAGCCTTCCTGGGTGCGATGAGCTTCGGCCCGACGCGCCGGCTCCTCGATCGCGTGCTGCCCAAACCGGGTAGCGGTCCGAGCGAAAAGACAAGGGAGAAAGGCTTTTTCGTCACCGAGACCTACACCCGCACCAGCACCGGCCGTCGGTACCGCTCGCAGATGAGGCTGTCGGGCGACCCGGGATACAAGGCCACCGCGGTGATGCTCGGCGAGAGTGCGCTCACCCTGGCCCTCGACCGGGGTCAGCTCCCCGCCCGCACCGGCGTCCTCACCCCGGCCGCCGCGATGGGTGATGCGCTCGCCGACCGTCTGCGGGCCGCGGGAGCGAGCTTCGACGTCCGCGAGTTAACGTAACCGAGACGCCTACGGCTGCCCCGGCTTCAGCGCGATGAACAGCGCGTCGAGGTCGGCACACAGCCGGTCTCCGTCGTGCAGTGTGCCCTTGACGAAAGCCTTTCGGCCGTCCAGGTTCTCGACCCAGGTGTGCATGCGCAGCGGGGTCCGCAGCGGCGTCAACGACCGGTAGCTGACGGTGAGATAGGCGGTGCGGGTGATGCCCTGCACGGCCAGTGCCGACGCCATACCGCCGAGGTCGTCGAAGGCCACCGCGACGTGACCGCCGTGCGCGGCGTCGTTGCCGCCGAGGTGGAACGGACGGAAGGTCACCGAGGCGACAACGCCGTCGGGGCCGCCCTCGCTGATCTCGTACGGCGGCAGCGTGATGTTTCCTCGCGCGGGCAGATCGATGCGGGTGCCCGCGGGCGAGCGCCACTCGTCGATCTGCACGTCCTCGAGGCGCTTGTTGAGCGCCCGCACCTGGTCGATGAGTTCGTCGGTGATCTCCGGGGTCGGGCACGCGTAGCGCGCCAGGTCCATCAGCCGCCGGATCTCCTCGCTGAATTCGCCGTAGCGCGGGCCGCCGCGGTCGGTGGTGATGTCCATGCGGGCGCGGAATCCGCCCTCGTGCGGCGAGTCCGCGTCGGCGGGCACGGCCCAGCCCGATTCTGGCGAAGAAGTCATGCCAGACACCGTATCGGCGCCGGCCATCGGCGTCGCAGTCGGCGCAGCCTAACGCGACCTAGCGATGGTGGTGACGGGGCTGCCGACCGCATACAGGTCCATCCGATACATCCAAGTCGCCACTACACCAAAAGGCGCTGGTCGGTGGCCACTTATCGGGAAGAATCCCGCCACATTCGAAGAAGCCAGCGCTCGGGCAGCCCGGCACCGCCCCGGGCGGGTGTTCACCGGCGGGTCGGGATCGGTGTCCTACCCTGAACGCCATGAGCACCGACGCCGCCGCAGCCACGCCAACCCCCTTCGATCCAACCCAGTGGCGTCCGGTCACCGACCTTGGCGAACTCACCGACGTGACCTACCACCGGCATGTCGGCACCGCCCGGGCCGACGGCATCGTGCGCATCGCCTTCGATCGCCCCGAGGTCCGCAACGCGTTCCGGCCACACACCGTCGATGAGCTCTACCGCGCCCTCGACCACGCACGACGCACCCCCGACATCGGCACGGTGCTGCTCACCGGTAACGGCCCGAGTCCCAAGGACGGGGGGTGGGCGTTCTGCAGCGGCGGCGATCAGCGCATCCGCGGCCGGTCCGGGTATCAGTACGCGACCAGCCACGACGCCGACGTCGCCGCAGCCGGCGCCGAGGGCGTCGATGAGGCACGTGCGAAGACCGAGGGTGGCCGTCTGCACATCCTGGAGGTCCAGCGCCTCATCCGCACCATGCCCAAGGTCGTGATCGCCGTCGTCAATGGTTGGGCCGCCGGTGGCGGTCACTCGCTGCACGTGGTGTGCGATCTCACCCTCGCTTCGCGCGAGCACGCCCGGTTCAAGCAGACCGACGCCGACGTCGGATCCTTCGACGCCGGCTACGGCAGCGCGTATCTCGCCAAGCAGGTCGGCCAGAAGTTCGCCCGCGAGATCTTCTTCCTCGGCGAAGCCTACGACGCGGAGACGATGCACCGGATGGGCGCGGTAAATCGGGTAGCCGACCACGCCGACCTCGAACGCGCCGCCATCGAGTGGGGACGTGCCATCAACGGCAAGTCGCCCACCGCGCAGCGCATGCTGAAGTTCGCCTTCAATCTCACTGACGACGGTCTCATGGGCCAGCAAGTCTTCGCCGGCGAGGCCACCCGCCTGGCCTACATGACTGACGAGGCCGTCGAGGGCCGGGATGCCTTCCTGCAGAAGCGCTCTCCGGAATGGGACGCTTTTCCGTATTACTACTGAATCACCACCGGCTGATCACCCCCAATCCCACCGACAGCGGCACAGATCACTGCTGCGTCACTGTGCACGATCACCGATCGGATCCCACGGCCTCTCGACTGGCCCCTCCCGCTGTGCTCGCGCGAACCGCGTTCTCCGGGTGGGGAGCGTGACGGCTGTGAGGATTACCGACGACAATTCGCCCGTGAGGGGCGTAGGCCTCCACGGGTTCTCAACTCCGATCCGGACTTGTCCAACCACGACCACCGCACCGGCGCCGTGCCGATGCAGCGAGGGCTCCTCGTCGCTGCATCGGCACTCAAGCCTCGAGTTCGCTTATCAGTTCGGCGGTCTCGCGAACGCCCCCGTTCTCGGCTGTGACGAGTAGTCCGCGGGCCAGGCTCAACCGAACAGCGCCGACGACGACGCGGGCCGGCCGAAGTGGTATCCCTGCGCGTAGTCGAATCCCAGGTCGACGAGCAACGGGACGACGGCGGGCTCCTCAACACCTTCGGCGACCGTTGTCGATCCCGTCGCGCGGGCGACGTCGCAGATCGCACGGACCACCGCCACCGTGGTCTCGCTCTTCTTGTCGCAGTCACTGTCGAGGGAGTTCACCAGGCCCCCGTCGACCTTGAGAACGTCGACCGGCAGATCACGCAGGTAACTCAGCGCCGAGTATCCCGACCCGAGGTCATCGACGACGATGGTGCAACCAGCTTCGCTCAACGCGCCGACGGCGTGAGCGGTATCGCTGGCGATGCGGATCACCTCGTCCTCACGCAGCTCGATCCAGAACCGCGCCGGGTCTACTCCGCTCAGGCGGACCTGCTCGATGGTCGATTCGACGATCGCCGGATTGAGCAGCTGACGCTGCGAGAAATTGATCGACACGAACGAGTCCGACCCGGCCGCCGTGGTGATCCCGCGCGGAAGTTCGGCAATTGCCGCCGCGATCGTCGAGTCGCTGATCGGCCCTAACAACGCAGTGCCCTCCAGGATCGGGAGGAACTCGCCCGGTCCGGCCCCGTTTCCGTCGTCCCAGCGCATCAGCGACTCGTATCCGGCGACCTCGTGGGACGGTAGATGCACGATCGGCTGGTAGTGCGGCGCGAAGTCGTCAACCTGGGCCCGCGAGAGCCGCAGCACGGTGGTACGCAGCAGGTCGACGGTGGCAAGCATGTCCTCATCACAGACCTCCAGCGGCGTCCGCCGGTCGATCGCCGCAGTGAACGCGCATTCCGCACACCATTTACCGACGCCATCACGCAGATCACGGGACAGATAACGGGGGGAGGCCACTCCGGTTCGGGTGTCCAGGAAATACCGCTCGCCGTCCCATTCGACGATGTGCGCTCCCCCGCGGAGTTCGCCGATGAGGAGATCGAAGTGTTCCTCCCCCGGTACCGACATGACAAGTTCGTAATCGAGGTCGGCCACCCTCAGCACATCGACCGTAGGTCCGACGCGAGCAATCAGGCCCTCGATGAACCGAGCCGCGACAAGTCCCGCCAACTCTCGACCGAATGCCCCGGTCAGGCGCCGGAACGGATCCGCTTGGACAACGATGTGTCCATATCCCGGCACGTCTAGACCACCTCTGCTTCGGTTCGTGAACCATCCGGAGTTCCCGGGTGATCGGATCATAGTCGCCAGGGTGTGTCTCCCAATTCCCTGTGCGGGTCTTGGCGGCCCGATTGCGCCTGGCCGCGTTGTCGTCGGTCACGATAGCTGCCGCTATCGCTTCCTCCTCCGCCTTGCCAGAACGCAATCGTTCGCGCCAATCCCTCGCAGAAGAATTGGGAGACACACCCTAGGCATCGGCAGCTCGCGAGTTGGCCACGCGCGTATCCTCGGCGCCATCTCGCGACGGATCGATCGTGACTGAGTCAACGGGCAATTGAATGTGCAACATACGGCAGTGGAAGTGCGTTCACGAATACGATTCTTCGAACAATACGGCGCGACCGCCGAATGGATTCGCAACCCGAATTCCATGTGCGCCGCCCAGTTCGATTTCTCGGTTTCAGTCAATCCGACATCTGGTATCTTCCACTTACGGGGGCATGCAAACAGATTTGAGAGTTGTCGTCCCGATGAATGAAATTCACTGAGGCGGATCTCGATTCGCATCCAACCAGACATGGAGTGGAATGACTTTGCGGCTTGTCGGTGCGTCAACCCATCGTCACCTTACGGTCGCACTGTGATGCGTGTGCTGCCGTTCATGCTCCCCGGGACGACTGGCCGGAACTCTTCCCCGATGAAATTCCAGTCCCCCTCCGACGATTCGAACCCGGGATTGAACTCGACCGAGCTGGTCCCGGCCACCAAGGGCGTCGACGGACCGTCCTTTGCCCGGCTCTTCGACCAGCGCACCATCGGGGTGCTGATCAGCGAGACCGGCGCGATTCCATTGATCCTTCTCGGCCTCCTGTCATCGACATTCCTCAAGCCGGGCTGCCAATGGGTCCTCGTTGTCATCGGTATCTACACCCTGCTGTCGGTGGCGATCACCGTCTACGCCAAGCGCCTGTCCGATCGCGGATTCGCGCTCCTGAGTTTCGGCGGCATGCTGGGCGTTGCGGGGTCCGCGCTCGTGATCGCCGACAACGGGGCAGCACTTGCGGTTCTCGTTCTGCTCGCGGCGATTCCCGCGCTGTCTGCGATGGATTCCTCGTTACCGGTGGTCCTGGGGTTCGTGATCACCGCCGCGACCCTGGTGTGTGCGGTCGTCTCCATCCGGGCAACCTCGACGACTGCGCTGATCGTGGGCGGCGGCGCCGCATTGATGGCGATCGCGGTACCGACCTATCTGGTCACCAGCTTGCGCCGACGACTGACGACACTGCTGCACCAGCAGGCACAGCTCAGCGTCACCGACCCACTGACCCTCGCACTCAACCGACGCGGACTGCTCGACGGCGCGATCTATCTATTCCGTACCGCGGCCACCTCCGGGAAGCACGTCGCCCTCCTGGTGGTCGACGTCGACTACTTCAAGAAGTACAACGACACCCACGGCCACTCGGCCGGTGACGCCATACTCGTGGAGATCACCAACGCCATCCGAGACGCCGTTCCCCCGAGTTCATTGGTCGCCCGCTCCGGCGGTGAGGAATTCGCGATTCTGGCCGCCACCGACAACGCCGTCGAGTTGTCACGGCTGGCCGACGACATCCGACTGACGGTGGCTTCCACCACCGATGCCACGGTCAGCGTGGGCGGGGTGTGCGCGACGATCATCGAAGCCACCTCCGACTCCGGCCATCTGACCCTCTCTGAGCTGATGGATCGCCTCTCTGCCCAGGCCGACCAGTTGCTCTATGCCGCCAAGAGAATGGGCCGTAACCGTGCCGAAACCGCAATGGTTGCCCCCGCCTTCTGGCGACACCTGCACTCGTCATCGTCGGACGAGCAGGACGACGACCACTGAAACTCGAGCAGCCAACAATTCCGTTCCGTCCGTAGCCGCATGACCTGTCCGGGGGATCCGCCCCGGCCGATTCCGAAGGTGCCCGTGTGGAGATTCTCGATCCGATCGACGACCGACAACGCATCGCCGACTTACGCGCCTGTCCGACCATCTCGTTTGTCGACGGGTGGACCCACGCAGGTCCCGAGCTCGCGGTGCTCAACCGGCTCGACCACGTCGATCCGGACACGTCGGCGCCTGAGCCCGTCGACATCGCCGACGACGACCTCGTCGAACGTCGCAGCCGTTACATACTCTTCCCGTGGCGCTCGACGCTGGTGCGGCTTCCCGACGCCGACCTCTACCGGCGGCTCAAGACCGCTCGCAACCGACACCTGCTGACCGGGCGTGAGCAGCAGATCTGGGGTGACGCGGTGATCGTTGTCGCCGGTCTCAGCGTCGGTTCGTCGGCGCTGACCGCCGCCGCGCTGACCGGGGCTCGCCGATTCCGGATCGCCGACTCCGACGAGCTCGCGCCCACCAACCTCAATCGCATCGTCGGGTCGGTGACCGATCTCGGTGTCAGCAAGGTCGAACTCGCGCGCAGGCGCATCCTCGAGGGGGACCCGTATACGCAGATCACGACGTTTCCCGACGGTTATCGTCCCGACCTGGCCGAGGGGTTCCTGGGCTCGGCAGCCTTCGCGGGTTCCACCGAAGAACTACCGGCTTCGGTGATCATCGAGGAGATCGACGATGTGGCGATGAAGATCGACATGCGACGACGCGCCCGTGCTGCCGGGGTACCGGTACTCAGTGCCACCGATATGGGCGAGAACGTCGTCCTCGACGTCGAGCGCTACGACCTCGACCAGGCCTATCCCATCTTCCACGGCCGCGGTGAGGGCTTCTCGGCCGGCGACGCCGCCGACCCCGCCCAACGACTCCGGATGGCACTGGCCATCGTCGGTGACGAAGTCACGCCTCGGATGGCGTTCTCCGCAAGCCAGCTCGGACGCAGCGTCACCTCGTGGCCGCAACTCGGGTCGACCGCCGCGATGGCCGGGGCGCTGGTGGCAACGGCTGCACGCAACATCGTCTGTGGTCGGCCCGTCCGGTCCGGCCGCTATCGGTTCGGCATCGAGGAGATCCTTCTCGGATCCAGCGCGGGGGCGCACGAGGGATGGAACGAACTCGGTCAGGCAGAATTCGCCTCAGCGGCGCAGGCTATGGGCGAGGGCGCCGGCACGAGCTGACGCCGATCGGTCGTGGTGACGCACCGAAGGGCGGGCACCCCACGCCTGCGAGTTCGGGTAGATTGCGGCCAGCCGGTCGGCCTCTTCGCTCATCCGGCCCCAGACCTCCGGCGTCGTCGCAGATTCCAACGTGGCCCGCTCCCACCACATCAGCTGGGTGCGGTAGCGCTCGTCCGGGAACGGGGTGGCGGGCACGCTCGGGTCGACCCGTCCGCCACCGGAAGTCCAGCGCATGAGTACGTGGTCGGCGGCCGTGGCCATCATGTGCTCGACGCCACACATCTCCATGATCGGCAGCCCCAGGCGCGAGAGCTGTCCGACAACCTCCTTGGCGACGGGTGACCGCTCATCGGTCCAGGCCGTCTTGACCTCGACGATGCCGCCATCAAGGCGTTCCTCGATGGCGTTGACCAGATTGACCTGACCGGGCTGACCCGCCCACTCCTCGAGTGCATGCGTCTGCGCCGCCGCGGCGAAGCGGGGCTGCACCCGCAACCCACCCACCACCTGCTGCGAGTTGTCGAGGACGACGAAGAACATCACTGTTTCCTCGCCCCCGACCACCCGTTCGTAGTCCAGGGCGGCCGCACATCCGTAACGGGTGTAGGCGTTCTGTGCACCCTGTAGATACGCCCGCCACAGCGCCAGGTGCGTGGTCGGGGTGGCCGCCCGAAGGGTGTAGTTCGGCGTCACCATGCCGCGGATCGCGGAGTCATGACAGGCGGAGTCATGACGGGCGGCAGTGGTGCGTAGACCTGGGTTCATGAGGTGTGCCCCTTTCCGAGAGGGTCGACACGGCGCTGTGGCTGAACGACGTAGTTGGAAATCGTGAATACAATTCCCGTCCCGCGACGGCGAAACAGGAAATGGACTATCACAGATCGTGTCGTGAATCCCGTGAATTCCCCGTGTTTCACAAGAGGCGTCTGCGATAACGCCATTTGTCCAGAATACGGGCACGGCCGCAATCAGAGAACTGTTCGCTTCACCTAAGGAGTCGGTCGGAGGCGCCTGACAGCGTCAGCGCGACGGACCGAAAAGGTCGGCAGCTGCCGCAGGACGGCCGAGAAGATATCCCTGACCGAGATCGCAAGAGAGCTTGTTCACCTCGTCGAGTTCGTCCTCGGTTTCGATTCCTTCGGCGACCACACGCAATCCGGCCGCTTTCGCCATCGTGCAGATTGCATCCACAACAGCACGGTCTGCGGAGCTGTCCGGCAACGGAGTCACCAGGGTTCGATCGATCTTGAGAACTTCTACCGGGAGGTCCCGGACATATCGCAATGCAGAGAAACCCGAGCCGAGATCGTCGACACAAATCGTGCATCCGAGATCATGTAGCGCGAACAGCGTGCGCGCAGCGGCTCCTGCGGGCCGGATGACGTCGATTTCACAGACCTCAATCCACACACGCCTCGGCTCCACCCCGTACTCGGCGCCGAGCTCGGCGAAATACGCCGGAAGCGACTCGTCCCACAACTGCTTGGCGGACAGATTGATCGAGACGAAGGCCTCATCGCCCTCCATGCGACCGATTCGCCCGGCGAGATCGGCGAATACCCTACGGATCGCACGCCGGCCGATCGGGATGATCAGGGAGGTCGCCTCGGCCACCGGCATGAAGGCATCCGGACTGTGCATCGAGCCCGCACTCGTCCAGCGCAGCAGCGACTCCCAGCCCACCGTGACATCGTCGGAGAGCCGGACAATCGGCTGGTAGTACACCGGGAAGTCGGCGTCGTCGGCCGTGATGAGTGCGTTCGCCACAGAGATTTCGCGCCGAAGCGATTGCGTCAGAGAAGGATTGGCGATCACCGCACTGAGACCGTCGACGAGCGCCCGCGACAGGGCGGCATCCGCGGCGGCAATGATCTCCTCTTCGGTGACAGCGGGGGGAAAGTCCGCTGCGCGCACGATCCCCATGGCGACCTCGAGGAGATATACGGAGCCATCGACATCGACGGCGTGCGAGCCGTAACTCCACGGCTGATACAGCAATTCCACGGCGGCGTCATCGGTTTCGTCCAAGTAGGCAAGCCATTCGAGATCGGAGCGGCGAATGATCTCGGCGGTCGTCCCCGTCCGCTCCAGAACCTCATCGACGAACGCCTCGGCGATGTCCACCGAACGATCTCGCCCGTACGCCACCGCGACCCGGTGATACGGGTCCGCCGAAATCGCCACAACCACGCCGAACCCGGTCACGTGTCATCACCGCGAGCCCGTGCCCCGCCCCCCGAACGGCTAGCCGTCATGGTTCCACCCTACGGGCCCGCCACCATCCTCAGACGACAATCGCGACCCCCGCAGAGTCGGTGTGGACCGAGCCCGACGACCCAGGAGATGCAGGAGCCGACCATGACGCCGAGTCGCCGATCGCCGGCGTGGCGAACGAGTGCGCGGCCGCCAGGCTCCCGGCGATCGCAGCATCGGGTGAAAGCCACCACCAGGTTGGTGCGTGTGCCAGCGGCTTCGCTCCGAATCAGAGATGAGACACCGTCCATCTCTCAATACCCTCTTGTCCTATCGACGTATTTGCCCATATTACATTGATGAACTCAGGGTGGATAATCGGATTTCACGCGCAGAATCGGCCAACCCGAGAGAGCGAAATTCCTAGGTGCTCGAGAAAACGAATCATCGTGACCGGTTCACACCCGAACGCAATACGCGTGGTCAGGTGGCCATCGCCAACGGGTTGGCGCGTCATCAATCAAAGTTCCGAGGACCTGTCCACAATCGTCTGCTCAGATGACCACGACCACTACCGAATGCGTGGTAGAGCCTTCCCCGATCTTCATGCTCCGAGCCGGACTCAGCCCGCAAGGATCTCCGACAACCCTTCCATGGTCGCCACCCGCCCGGCGTGCGTCGGCGCCAACGGCGCCGCCAGGACGACGGTGACCCCCGACTTGGCGAACGCCTCGACGCGCTCGGCCACCAGCGAGCGCGGACCGATCAGGCTCATCGCCCGCACCAGGTCGTCGGGCACAGCGGCCGCAGCCTCGGCCTTCTTGCCGTCCAGGTAGAGATCCTGGATCAGTGCGGCCTCGTCGGCGTAGCCGTAGCGCACCGCCAGGGTGTTGTAGAAGTTCTTGCCGCGCGCACCCATGCCGCCGATGTAGAGAGCGGCATGGTTGCGCACATGCTGCATCGCGACCTCGATTTGCTCGGCATCCTCGGAGATCAGTGCGCTCGCCTGCACCACAATTCCCAGTTCGCCCAGCGACGGATCGCGCTTGGCCTTGCCGGCCGCAAGAGGCTCACCGAAGGCCGCCTCGACGTACTCGGGGTGGAACAGGAACGGCTGGAACTCCTCGAATAGTTCGGCGGCCAGCTCGGTGTTCTTCGGGCCGATCGCGGCCAGGAGCATCGGAATACGATCACGTACTGGGTGATTGATGATTTTGAGCGCCTTGCCCAACCCTGAGCCACCATCGTCCTTCGTCAGCGGCAGGGTGTAGTGACGGCCCTGGTACTGGGTCTTCTCCCGGCGCCAGATCATCCGGCAGATCTCGGCGTTCTCGCGTGCCCGGCCGACGGGATAGTCGTATTTGACGCCATGGAATCCCTCGACCACCTGCGGCCCCGACGCCCCGATGCCCAGGATGAACCGCCCGCCACTGATGTAATCCATTCCAGCGGCGGTCATCGCGAGATTCGACGGGCTACGCGAGAACATCGGCAGGATGCCGGTCTGCAGTTCCATCTTGTCGGTCTTGGCAGCGATGTAGCCGAGCTGGCTGACCGCGTCGAAGCTGTACGCCTCGGGGACGGTAACCCGGGCGACCCCGGCCTTTTCGAAGTCTGCGAGATTGTCCATCGTCTCGCGAAAGTCGCCGGCGTAGTTGATCGGCATGCCCAGCTTCATCGATGTCATACGGCCGGATTCTTCCACACCACGACCCGTCCGCAGCGGCGCCCGCAATCGTTGGCTCGCGCCCGACTCGGTGTACCTGCGGGTGCGGCTGGATGAACAGTAGATGAACAACCCGACCAAAAGGGCAAACATGCAGGTCATGGTGCCGATCTGCGCAACGGCTGCGGGGGCGGAATTTAGGCGGATCGGCACCTGGGACCGCATGATATTGCCCATGAACGGAGAGATGCTGATTCTCGTGCTGCTGATCATCACAGCACTGGGCTTCGACTTCACCAACGGATTCCACGACACCGGCAACGCCATGGCGACCTCCATCGCCACCGGCGCTCTCAAGCCCAAGGTCGCCGTTGGATTGTCGGCGATACTGAACCTGGTGGGTGCGTTCCTCTCCGTCGAGGTCGCTGCCACCATCACCAAAAACGTCCTACACCTACAGAGCAAATCCGGCGGACTCGTCGGCGGCATCAGCGCCAACGAAGCCCTGCTGATCATCTTCGCCGGCCTGATCGGCGGCATCCTATGGAACTTGTTCACCTGGCTCTTCGGTCTGCCGTCGAGCTCGAGCCACGCCCTGTTCGGCGGACTGATCGGCTCCGGTATCGCGGCTATGGGAACCAGCGGTATCGATTGGCACGGTGTGCTGTCCAAGATCATCATCCCCGCGCTGGCATCGCCGTTCATCGCGTGCGCCGTGGCCGCGGTGGGTACCTGGCTGGTCTTCAAGATCACCGCGAAAGTGCTTGTCTCCCGCCAGGAAAGCGGGTTCCGTTCCGGCCAGATCGTCACCGCCTCGCTGGTCTCGCTGGCCCACGGCACCGGTGACGCACAGAAGACAATGGGTGTCATCGCCCTCGCTCTGATCTCCACCAACCACCTCGATGCCTCTTCGGTCAAGCACGGCCTGCCGATCTGGGTCGTGTTCAGTTGCGCCGCGGCGATCGCCCTGGGCACCTACCTTGGTGGCTGGCGCATCATCCGCACGCTGGGTAAGGGACTCGTGGAGATCACCTCACCGCAAGGTATGGCCGCGGAGGCCTCCTCGGCCGCGATCATCTTGACCTCAAGCGCCGCGGGTATGGCACTGTCGACCACTCAGGTCGCCACCGGCTCGATCCTCGGTTCCGGTGTCGGCAAGAAGGGCGCCCAGGTCCGATGGGCGGTCGCCGCTCGCATGGTGGTCGCCTGGGTCACGACGCTGCCGGCCGCCGGCATCGTCGGCGCCGTCTGCTACGGGCTGGGACACCTTCTCGGCGACGTCACCGGCGCGATCGTTATCTTCCTGCTGCTGCTCGCCGCCTCAAGCTACATGTACTGGCGCGCTCAGCAGAACAAGGTCGACTCCAACAACGTCAACGCCGAATGGGACGAGTCCACCAACTCGATCATCCCGGCCGACGACGCACCCGCCGACAAGCCCGCCACCCTCGCCTGACGGCCGGGAAGGACCTCGCACTCATGGATATTCTCGAAGCCATCCTCAAAGTTCTCGTCATCGGCATGATCTTCGGTGCCGGACTGCCCGC
Source organism: Gordonia oryzae (assembly GCF_003797185.1). Taxonomy (GTDB): domain Bacteria; phylum Actinomycetota; class Actinomycetes; order Mycobacteriales; family Mycobacteriaceae; genus Gordonia; species Gordonia oryzae. The sequence continues at coordinate 115,717 of NZ_RKMH01000002.1, read as the reverse complement.
CCTCTTCGCCATCGGCATGCGACTGCACTCGACCGGGGCCGGTGACGCAGGAGCCGACGGCACCATCAGCGCGCCCAATCCGGCGCTGAAGGCACTGGGCTACCTGTTCTTCGCCATCGTCATCGTCGCGATCATCGTCGGTCTGCTGTGGGTGACCCGCCAGACGTTGTCGTACTACTTCGACTGGCGGATCTTCCCCGCCTGGGCCTACAGCTGACCTTCCAGACATCTCGTCCACACCGCGAAAGGCGATCATGACCTCCTCACTGTTCGACTCGGCCGTCAACTGGATTCGCAAGGGATATCCGGATGGCGTTCCGCCCACCGACTTCCCGCCGTTACTCGCCCTGCTGATGCGCACCCTCACCGAGGAGGAGGTCACCAACGTGGCGCTCGTCCTGGCCAAGGATCGCGCCGCCGATTCCCCGGTGACACCAGAGCGCATCACGCGGGCGATCCTCGAGGTCACCGAAACCCAGCCGACCGACACCGAGATCAATCAGGTGGCCTCTCGACTGGCCGCAGTCGGTTGGCCGCTCGCCGCCTCACCGGCAACGGCCTGAGTTCCGCACCCGGTCTGAGTTCCTCACGCGCGCGCGCGTGGCGCCGAACAACCCGGACGACCTGCTCGCCAGGCGCCGGGTTGTTCGCTGTATATCCATCCATCGGCCCAATACCTTGCGTCCTACAATCGGCGAAGGAATGGCCCGCAGACGACAAGGGGGTGTGTGATGTCCGATCGACCGCTGGTCGCCAGGATCATCGCGTGGTTGCGCGCCGGATACCCGCAGGGCGTACCCGACCACGACTACGTCCCGCTCCTAGCGATCCTCCGACGACAACTCTCCGAGGACGAGGTCGAGCACGTCTCGGCCGAATTGATCAACGAGGCGGCCCCGCCACCGGAACCCATCTCGAAGATCGATGCCGGGGTCAAGATCTCCGCGGTCACCCAGGAGCTACCGCACGAGACCGACCTCGCACGCGTGCAGCAGTACCTCGAGGAGCACGGCTTCCCCTTCGACGGCTCCCCACTGACTCCGCCCACTGACCCGACCGGCACCGACGAGGACCGGCACTGAAACCGCTGCGCCCCCTCCCCCTGCCGTCTGGTCCGCGAGTCCTCGACCACCTCGACGACCTGCGCGCCATCCTCGACGGCTCGGCGGCCTTCGCCCCCATCCCGGAGTCCGATCGTGAATCGCGAATCCTGCATGACGCCTTCGGAATCGGGACCGATGTCGCCGACGATGTCTCGCTGATCGTCGCAACCTCCGGCAGCACCGGCGTCCCCAAGGGCTCACAGCACACGCCCGCCACCCTCGCCGCCTCGGCCCGCGCGACCGCCGACCGCCTCGGCGGCGAGGGTAATTGGCTCCTCGCGCTGCCGCCGCACCACATCGCCGGTTTACAAGTGCTGTTGCGCGCGTTGGCCGCCGGGCACATCCCCGCCGTGCTCGATCTGTCGGAGGGTTTCGATCCCGACGCCCTCGCAGACGCTCTCGATCATCTCGACGGTCCGCGCCGCTATACCTCGCTGGTACCCACTCAACTTGTCAAGGTCCTCGACTCGCCGCGCGCGACGACCGCACTGACAAACCTCGACGCCCTGCTCGTCGGCGGCGCAGCCACCCCACAGCCGTTGCTACACAAGGCGATCGACGCAGGCATCCCGATCGTGCGCACCTATGGGATGAGTGAGACCGCGGGCGGTTGCGTCTATGACGGTACTCCTTTGCACGGCATGAAGATCACCCTGCACGGGTCGAGTGCCGAGGGCATCGGGCGCGTCGAACTCACCGGAGAGATGGTCGCGCACGGCTATCGCCTACTCCCCGACCACCCGGCCTTCGCCAGGCCGGGCACCTTCCGCACCGACGACCTCGGACGTGTCGACGACGGCGTCCTGCGGATCATCGGCCGCGCCGACGAGGCCATCTCCTCCGGCGGGCTCACGATCCTCCCGCAGGTCGTCGAGGCCATCATCATCGAAGACCCCGCCGTCGCCGAATGCGCCGTGATCGGGCTGCCCGACGAGCGTCTCGGCGAGAAGGTAGTGGCCGTCGTGGTGGAGTCTGAGTCGGATTCGGTGGACGCACAACGACTTCGGGACACGGTCACCGATCGGCTCGATCGCTACGCCGCACCGCGCGAAGTGATCGTCGTGGCGGAGTTGCCCACGCGCGGCCCGGGTAAGGTTGACCGCAGGACCCTACGGCACCGATTCGGGTAGGCATCGCTCGCCTCGTACTGCGACAGACCACCCACGAGAGCACTGCGTGTCACAGCGAACCTATGGCCAATCACGTACGAGACGCCACCGCGCGGCGCCTTCTTCACCCATGCGCCCCATGTCATTTCATGAAGACCGAGATTCTGGGCGACCGACGCAATCGAATCGTCAGAATCGCACACCACCGTTTGTAGTGCCTCAGCCTTGTTCTTGGCCGTGAACCACCACCACGTCAAACCCATCAATCACATCCCTTCAGTGACTACCGGGCTCACCCGAGTGTCCACCGAAGCGAGAACGGTTCACCTCAAAGGGCGATGGATGCGCGACATCCGAACGCATCAGGGCACGCTGGTCCGCGGCGCATCTCCTGGTGCGGCACGTCTCGATCGCCATGCGGGGCGGGATGATCGGATGGCTTGTTCGAGCTGCTGGCCAAACGGCTTCAGATCCGGACTGCCCATCGCGGCTACAGTCCGCGTCATCAGGCCGTCCTGAATTTGCCCTTCGCGACAGCCGCGGCGAGAAGCGCGATGGCTACACTCACGACACCAGTGGTCCCGGCCGGTATCGGCCACTCCCAGATCACGAAGATGGTGAGTGCAGCGATCGCGACCAAGAGCGAGATGCCTGAAACAATCAGGGCAAGAACCCCCTTGGGTCGGCCCTGCTGACTGGCTCGCGCGGTGCCAGACTCTGCTGCTGAGCGCTTCGATATCCACTGCGACAGTTCGGTTCGCGTCGCGGGATTCTGCTGGATCACTGGTCGAAGTTCCGGTGTGTGCAAAGCGATCTGAGCCAGCACGAAGTCTGGTGTGTGCGGGTCACGCGCGAGGGCCGCGGCTTCCGGAGTGGACCGGATATACGCCGGAGCATTGCGGTCGGTGCTCATACAAATCGTCCCTTCGGTCAACAGTGGGCTCATGTAACGCCATCGCGGCGCATCGAGTCTGTAACCCGAAGAGATGAAAAAGGGTGCGGGGGGCTTCTGGGGCGATGGCACTCCCCGATTCGGCCCTACTCTTTACCGCTATGGACAGCGAGCGTTACGAAGGGCCGGCGTCGAGCACGCCCCCGTTCTACAAGCCGCTACCGTCGACCATGACCGCACACGCACCGCGGATGCGCCAGCGCAGGCCTCGAAGCGGATGGGTTCCGGTGATCGCGACGCTGAGCGTGGTGCTTCTCATCGGCGCTGTTCCCACGGTGTTCGTGGCGCTGCGCTTCAGCGAGGCTGCCGCAGAGCAAGCCGCCACTGCGTACTTCGTCGCCTACAGCTCAGGCAACCGCGACGCCGGGCTGAACGCCACGTGCGCAACCGCGCACGACATCATCCTCAACACCGGCGGCACGCACGCCGATGACCCGATCTACCAACGATTCAATCCGCCACCAGCACCTGGGCCTGTACCCGCAAGCCCCGACGACTCCGGTCCGGGACTAGGGATCAACGAGGACCTCCTCAGACACAGCACCGTCCTCGACATCAGGCAACGAGCGCCCATCCCCACCGTCCTCTATTCGGAGTTCAAGGGGGTCGGCGACATCTGGGTCTGGCTCGACGGCGCAGATGACGGGCATCCGCTGCTGGCCGTGGTGCGCCGCGATAGCGGCAAGTGGAAAGTGTGCAACATTCAGGCGTAGCGCGAGAGCGCTCGCCTCACCTTACCGAACGGAGCGACGTGGCATATCGTCCAACCACCGACCGACCTCCCGCCAGACGGGTCGGGGTACCGGCCATCCCGTTGATGATGATCGGACTCGTTGTTGCCGCGGCACTGATCGCGATCGTCGATGCTGCGCGCAGCGACTCGACGGCGACCGGTGCCGGGCTGACCGGTCGCGACTCCACCCACAGTGAGTTGTGTGCGGCCTACAACGCAGCCGATTCCTTTTTCATCGAGCAGGCTTTCCCTAACAGTCCCGAGGGGTTCCGCTCTGTTCAAAACTTCGTTGACGTCGCGAGCCACTACCCGAACGACGGAATTCGTCGGAACGCTCGGAGCATCCGCGCGGCAGCAGCGTCTGGATCGTTATCGAATCACGACTGGTGGAACAACACCGAGGACGTTCGGGTGGCATGCTGATGGCCTACCAATCAACTCCTCATCCCAACGCAGTACCGCCACGAGGTCTCGGTATTCCAGTCCTCGTCACTGGTCCCCTCGGCTTTGGTTCGGCCGTGGCCGTCGGCATTGTCTGGACGCCCATTGCGGGAATCGTGCTCGCTGTCTTGACCTTGATCTTCATCGCGTTGCTGGAGGCGGGGATGCCGGCCACGGCGGGCGGGCATAGTGTCGACCCATACCTCGCGCAGGTGATGCGGTGGAACCTCGCGCGTCCGCCGCGCCCGCAAGGGACACTCGGGCTCACTTCCGTCGCCGACGCCCTTCGACGGATCTTCCTCGTATTGCACGTGTGGATCTTCGCGGCCGGAGCGATCCTGCTCGTCGGTCTAGCCAGTTTGTATGGCTTTCATGCCGTCGGTGGGCGGATCTCCTCGCTCTGGCTGTATGCCACAGCCGTCGTCCTGATCACGGCGTTCACCCCGCTCTTGATCTCCGCCTCGCTCGCCGAAGTCAGTGGAAAGCAGCTCACGCCAGCATCGTTCGTTCCACGACAAGGGTGGACGGTGGCCACAGTGTGCTCGTTCATCTCGGTCATGTGGCCGTTTGCCGTGGCGTACCTGGTACTCGATGCGTACTCGTCGCTGTCTGACGTCAGCATCGCGTGGGAACAACGGGGATTCAGCGGGAGTTCAACGGTTCTCGTTGTCGTCGGGGTCATTGCGACAATCGCTGGCGCGGTGGCGTACGTGCCGCTGCGCTGGTCGGCGTATTTCGCCATCCACTACGGCATGCCGATTGGCGGGTGCATCGTCGAGAGCATTCGGATGGCCCGGGTGCAGCGAGGGCATCAGCTACTCGGCGCGGCGCCCGTCGCGGTCGTCATTGTGTTGCCGATCTTGCTTGGCCGTGCGCTCGACGGTTCTGCCCAATCGTGGATGCTGTTGTACGTCGGACTTGCCGGTACCCCAGTGGGACTGGCGCTTCTGAGCCTCGCGGGCAGCATCGACTTCACCAAGCTCAGCGGCCGGGAGCCGGCACCGGCACACCGGCCGAGACATCCCGTTGTGTACCCGGTGATCTCTGGTCCGAATCCCGTTCACCCACCGACGATCCCGGGTATAGCGGCCCCGACTCTGCCGCCGATACACGGTCTATCGCCCACACCACCGGTACGCGTGGCGCATTCTCGTCCGGCACCACGGGGATCATTGTTGGCGACCGCCGCACTGATTCTCTACCCGGCACTCACCACTGCGGCGATCCACGTGTACGACCAAGTCCAGACGGAAACTACCGGGTTCGCCACTTCCCTCTCTCCTGGCGACGCGAGGTTGTTCCTTCTCGGGGTGTTGTTCCTGACGGCAGTTCCGAACGTGCTCGCCGTCATGGCCGTCGTACGTTCCCGCCGCGATATCTGGGTACCGCAAGCGTGGGTTCGGTTCTTGGCAATGCTGGCAATACTCGCCCAAATAGGCGGAGTCGTCGGCCAAGCGATCACCGCGCAGTCACTCAACGCCGCGGATGCCGGACCCTACCTGTTCGTGACAGATCTCGTCACCGTGTCCGCGCTGCTTGCGGCGTGGCTCCTCGGTCATCGTCGAGCGCGCGCCACGGCCTGGCTCGCCGTCGTCAGTGGATTCTTGTGCGCGCTGATCATCGCCCATTTGAATCAACAGCTCGGCGAGCTCGGCAATCAGTCACCCGAGCGGTTCGTCGAGCTCAGCACCACATACACCGCTTTCCACCTGACTGCAGTTTCGGCCATGTACGCCACTACAGCATGGATCGCCTACATCATTGAGCTGATCGCCTTGCGCAACAAGGCACCGCAGCACCATGACGGCTCGCCCTACGCAGGACCACGGCGATGACCGCACCTCAACCCCAACGACGCCGCGCGGGCTGGTTGGTTCTCGCCGTCGCGGTCATCGGAATAGCCGTTCTTGCAGGAGCTCTCGTTGCATTGGGCATCGCCGACCGCGATGGCGCTCGCGTTGAGGTCAGCTCGGAGGTAGCCACGACACCAGCGCTTGGGCCGGGCATCAAACTCGCGCCGGAGCGCGGCCCTGCCAATCCCGAGGCAGCCACGCCGCCTTCGATCTCAACGTTGTGTGCCGCATACGGCCGCGCAAGGTCGGTCACCGTGGAAGCCGACGGCACTCCCGGCCCGATCCCCGGGGCGCTGCGGAATCTGGCAGCACTCGCGCGGAACTATCCCGATTCCGGAGTTCAGTCGGATGCACCGCAACTCGAGCTCGTGGCGACCAGGGGCTACACCTATCCGCGGGATTTCTACGGAGCGACGCTCAACATTGGTCGGGCGTGCGGCTACTGAGCAGCCTCGCAACCGAACCCGGACAGTTCATCTACAGGTGGATCGATACCCATGACCCGCGCGCACCTACTACTACGTTCTCGGCCCACATCCGTCGACGTCTGCGACTTGATCAGGCTTCGACACGAGCGACCGCGCCTCACCCGCTAGACAACCTGCGGGACAACCACTCTCAAAATGGCGGCGGATGCGCGTCGTCCCAACGCTTGAGGGCCCGCTGGTCCGCGGCGCGTACCTTGGCGTGGCGCGCGTCGATCGCTGTGCGGGCGGGATGGTCGGGTGGTTTGTTCTTGAGGTACCTCAGTGTATGGGCACCCTTCAGCCCGGGGAACATGTCGATCCCGCGGAATGCGTTGCCGACAAACCAATGCCCGGTCGGCGATTGGAACATCACGGTCATCATGGTGTCCTGGAAGTCTCGCCATCGGCCGAAGGTCTTCATCCGATGGTGAAAACGACATAGTGGTTTGAGATTCCACGCTTCGGTCGGACCGCCGCGCTCGGGGTGTTGATGGTCGAACGGGTCGCTGTGGTCGAGATCAGTCTTCCAGACCGGCTCGTTGCAACCCGGCCACGTACAGCACAACTCACCGACCCGGATGAATGCCTGCAGACGCTTACCCGGTCGATACTTCAGGCCGCCGATGCCCTTGAGCGCCGACTCGGGGGAAACCCCGACCTTGCGGGTGAACTCAGCCTCGGCGAGTTCCCGGACGGAGTCGGCGTCTATCGGACCGTAGCCATCGATGAGCGCATCATGGTCGTCCTCGCCGGCGAGCGTGGACTCGTTGGCCACGACGAAGATCGTCCCGCGAGGGCCCGCCGACTCGTGACGATGGTCGGCGCACTCGCAGGTGCATTCCGCCTGCGCTTCTGTCAAACGCTGTACTTGCTCGGCACGCAGTTCCTCTGAGGCGCACGCTGAACCGTGGTCCGGATCAGTGTGTGACGCTTCGGTATCGACTACTGCGGAGTCATCGGTTGCCTCGTCACGGTCATCCGCGACCGCCGTGCAGTCCTCGCATTCGCAGGTGAGCCGATCGCCTCCCTGGATCAGGGCGATCAACGCGTCCGCGCGTCGCTGCTTCTTGGTCCGCGGGTCTCCCTTGTGAACGCGCTCGGCCATCGCATCGAGTTGCGAGCCGACCAGCGCGCCGTCGGCGGTGGGCAGCTGCGCGGTCATCCTCGCCTGTCCCGGCCGGAAGCGATCGGGCCCGACCGAGACGCCCCGGTCCGACTGTGCCCGCTGCCGATGATGCCGAGACACCGACCGGTCGACCGTGGAGACCACCCGCTTGACCATGTTGGTGAACCGTTGCGTCGACATCTGATCACGAGAACCGATCATGTTGGACAACGTCACGTCGATCTCCGGAAGCAGCTCCGGATCACACAGTTCGGTCGCAGCAGCGGCAATCTTCAAACGTTGCAGGTCAATTCGACCGATCCCGAGCATCGCACCGGTCAACGGCAGCCGATAACGCGCACCCTCGGCCAGCATGATCATGCCCTTGGCGGCACCCGGAGACATCGACAACACGGCCCCGACATCGGCGACCGTCCGGTCCAGGCCGTCCGGACCGAACTGCTCTCTCGGATCGAGTCCGCACGCCGCCTTCGCCGCCGACTCGGCGATTTCGGCAAGGCTCGACTCACCCGAGGTCTTCTCGGCGACCTCACATCCATACTCCTCCTCGTGCGCCTCATAAAGCAGCGAGATGCACTGCAGCATCCGGTAGTTCGCCGCCGAGATCGTCGCGGCGCTATGCGCGATGACCTCCACCAAGTCGGCCGTCGAGAGGTCCTCGTCGTCGGGGATCTGCTCCAAGAACGACTTCGGTTGCTCGTCATGCGCGCCCGCAAGCCACACATCCGTCGGGCTCGGCACGCCGACGGCATCGGCGTCGCGGTCGAGCAGGGCCTCAGGGGACATGAATCGAACATACCTTCGGGGTCTGACAACAGTGATCGGCGCAGGTCGAGGGCATAACGCGAAGAATGTGGCAGCTCGGCGTGGTCCATCTCGATCGCGGGCAGGTCCTGCGATCGGTTGCGGGGGTCCCGAGGTTCGGCGCCTGGGGCGCCGCGCACCCCGATCATCTCGGGGGTTGGTTCGGCGGGATTGATTCGGCCACCGGTAGGGGCGCCGCACTCTGGTGGAGCAGGACGACAGCACTCTACTGTGAGTCCTCGTGGACAACCTCGGACTCGGCACCAACCGCACGGCCCGACTCCTCACCGGTTCGGTGTGGACCCAACTCACTCCCCTCATCGCCGCTCGACAGCACTCGGTGACCGCGGCCATCGCCTACCTGGGCGCCGACGCGCACACCTACCTTCCGCTGCGATCCGGATCATCGATCATCGTCGACGCGACGGTCCGGGCCGTGGAACAGAAGTCGACCAACCCACACTCTCTGCTGGCCTGGCTCAAGGCCGACGTGCGGGTCTATTCGCTGCCGCATCTGCACGCCAAGATGCTCCTCTGTGAGGCCACCGACGACTCCGACGCCTTCGTGGCCGTCGGGTCGGCCAACGTCTCGCAGCGTTCGAAGTCGATGCTGCAGGAGGCCGTCGTGCTGACCGACAGTCCCGACACGATCGACGAAGCGCGCTCATGCCTCGTCGACTGGAAGCAGCGGGCCACGCCGCTGACGATCGCTCGGGTCCGCGAGCTGTGCGACATCTTTGATCAGTCGACCGTGAACCTGCCGGACGACGAGCAGTCGCCCGACGAGCAGTCGTCTGATGAGCAGTCGTCTGATGAGCAGTCGTCTGATGAGCAGACCAATGAGGCCCACCAATGGCCTCGCCCGTCAAAACTGTTCGTCACGCAGGTGTCGGCGACCGACGACATGTCTGCCGAAGCCGAGTTCGAGCGCGACCTGTTGATCGAAAAGCACGACGCGACAACCGAAGAGAACGCCACCGTCGGCAAGCCGTATATCGCAGTGTTCTGGAACGACCGCGACCGCAAGACTACTGGGGATGTCTACGCCGAAGGTAACCATGTGGTGCTGGTGTGGAAGGTCCGCGGCCGGGCGAAACGCCGCTGCAGCGCGTCCGAACCAGGGCAGGTGATCCACAAGTGGATCGACTATGACGCCGCACCCGAACGCACCTACTTCTACGTTCTCGTGCCGCGTTCGACGGCGGAAGTGACTTACGGAGACATCGCCGACGGACTCGACGCCATCGGCGTCACGCTTGACGACGACATCGGGTACCTGCGCCGTAGCGTCATCGACGCCGTCTTGGCGCAATGGCCGGATCTTGAATTCGTTGCCGGATAACACCATCGACCAGTAGGCCCAGTCCCGCGGCACTGCCTGCCGATTCGCGCACCGGCTCCGGGTCCCTTGGTCACCTTGGTCGGCAACCGCACGGTCGCGAACGTCGAGTCGATCGGGTTGGTGGTACGCAGATGGATCCAATGTTCGGCCGGGTAGCGGTAGAACTCGAGCAGCACGTCGGTATCGTCGACGATCTTGGCCACGGCTTTCGGGTACTTGGCGCCGTAGGCCTTCTCGAAGGCTGTGATCGCGGCCCGGGCATGCTGTTCATCCTCGGCGTTGTAGATTTCCTGCATCGCCTTGATCGCGTTGGGGTGCGCTGTTTTCGGTAGCGCGGCAAGCACATTGGCCTGCTTGTGAAACCAGCAACGTTGCTCACGCATCTCTGGGAACACCTCCCGGATCGCCGACCAGAAGCCGAGCCCGCCGTCCCCGACAGCCAGGGTCGGCGCCGCCATACCGCGACGTGTGCACGACCGCAACAGATCGGCCCACGACTCGGTCGATTCCCGATACCCATCGGCCACAGCGATGAGTTCCTTCTTGCCGGTGTCGACGCGCATCCCGATCATGACCAGCAGGCACAGCTTTTCCTGCTCCAGCCGCACGTTGAGGTCGATGCCATCGACCCACACGTAGGCGTACTCGGCAGTGATCTCGTGCTGGCCGAACGCGGCGGCTTCCTTCTGCCACTGACTGGTCAGTCGGGTGATCGTGGCAGCTGAGAGTCCGGCGCCGGAGCCGAGGAACTGCTCGAGTGCCGGCCCAAAATGGCCGGAAGACAGCCCATGCAGGTACAGCAGCGGCAGCACCGCGGAGACCTCCGTGCCCTTACAGTTTGAAGCCCTCCTACGAGACAACGTTGCTTGCACGGGTTGACATCGCCAGGCCCTCTACAGTGAGAATATGAGCAGGAACCCAACCTACGACGATTATCTGTGGACCGAGAACGGTGGGACCGCTGGGGAGTTCCAGGCATTCTGCCTGACTCTCATCCAGGACGCTCAGGTTGACGACGTTATCGCCAAGCTTCCAGTCATCGAGGAACTCGGATCGACGAACTTTCGAGACGATCTACGATTCCGCTCCTATGACAACTGGGACCCGGAGAAGTTGCTAGCCGGGCTGTTCCAGATCGAATCGTGGACCGCCATGTTCGAGGTCAACGGGTTCGCCGGCACCACGCCCCAGATCGCTGGACCTTTATCGCAAGGACGTCGAGTCGTCTGTCACCACTACAGCGACGGAAACGGTACTGGTTCGTTTTTCATCTACGAAAACGGCCGCCTCACCGCGAACTTCGAGCCGTTACTCGGTCCCGCCGACCTACAAGCCGACAACCCCAGCACACTGACAACGATGATGCGGGAGTCCGGCTTCGATCAAGCACCCACCGACCATGAACTCAACGGAAAGCAGCACAACCGAGCAGCGGCATTTGCCCTGACGGAACGTTTGACAGGCGTGCATCTAGAACCACAGACCATCGCCGAAGCTACCTTCACCGTCGTGCGGGTCCAGATGCCGCACTGACACAGCCTTCCTGCACCACCGCGATCGACGGGAGAGTCCCCTGGAGTGGTGGGGTTTCGGGCCTGACGTCAGCCAGGGCAGCGCTGCCTGTTACGGCGGGTCGTGACGGTTGGGTTCACCATTTTCCCTTGGCGATCACCCGCAGTGCTCCTTCTCCATCCCCGCATCGGCCGGTAGCCGCTTAAGCCGGCTATTCCGATCGCGCAGTTCTTGAGCTCTTGGCGGCATCAGCGTCCATGCCGCGGTACTGGCGGCGCCAGTTGTATAAGGTCGCTGCCGACTCCTCGAGGTCGGCGGCGATCTCCTCGCCGGTCTTGCCTTCCGCAGCCACTCGTCGGCGCGGCGCAGCTTGCGCACGATGTCCTCGGCCGAGCGACGCTTCCGTCCCGCCATGATCCCTATCGTCCCTTCACGCCGTCATTAGGGCAATCAGGACTCCAGAAAAGCCCGGTCCAGTTCATTGGGGACACGCCTCTACCAGACGCCCGTCGACTACGAAACCAGCTACCATGAGCGTGTCACCACCGAAACGGAGGTGGCATAACCAAGGCCTCCACCCGACCCAGGACGACTCACAATCCGCCGTAAGGGCCCGACGCAACGGGCGGTGACAGTGCCATAGGTCGCGGCCAGAATTATCCACAGGCTTCGCCACGACCCGCTGATGGGCGGTAGGCGCGTTATAGGCTTCCGGCACACATAGCTCGGCACTGGGAGACGACATGACTGTGGCAGCAGATCTCGACAGATTGCGTTCACTCGGAGCCGAATTGCACGGTCTGGCGGGTGCGGCGATGATGTTGCCGGCCACGTCCGGGCAGGACGCCATCAGCGCGGCCCGCCCGGGTCTGGTCAAGGCGGTCGACGAGGCCCTCGACATCGCTCAGGCCGTCGTCTCCGGCGTACTGATACCGGGAATCCGGGAGCGGCTCAGCGAGACCGGTGACGTGATGATCAATGTGGCGAAACGATTCGAAGCCTCCGACGAGCAGAACGCCGACCAGATCGCGGCACTGTACACCGCGGCGACCGGCGACTGGGACGTGACGGACCCGGCATGATCTGCTCGCTGACCAAATCCGAGATCCTCACTTACGATGCGTCCACTCTGCTCGATCTCGCCGCGGCCTGGACGACGATGGGCACGGGGATCGAGGACCTGTTCACCCGCTACCGGTCCACGGTAGCGATCAACAACGGCACCCACTGGACCGGCGCTGCCGCCGATGCCGCGCTCGCTCGCGCCGAATCCGATCTACGAACTTCGCGTACCATCGCGCAGACATTGAGCGATCTGGCCGATAAAGCGACACAAGGGTATTGGAGTATCGATGCTCCACTCCGGCGCGCTCGGGCCGCGATTGCGACTGCCGAGGCGTCCGGTTTCACTGTCGACGAGTACCTCACGGCGCACTCACGCGCCGCCGGGCCGATGACCGTCGCGATCCGGGACGCGATCGTCGCCCACACCCAGGCGATCACCAGCGCCGTCGCCGAGGTGACCACCGCCGACGCAGACATCCGAAACAGCCTCGCGGGCATGCGATCCGGTCTGATCGCCGGATTCACCAGTGCCGACTCGATCGGCAGCCCCGAGGGAGGCGCCGACGGCCGAGCACTCGCGAACGATCCATCGACGCTATCGCCGGAGGCCTTACGCCGACTGGTCGAGGCCGGAAGGCTCGATCCACAGCAGCTCGCCGCACTCGAAGCCGGGGCGCCGGTGACCATTTCGGCATCACACATGGAGTACATGAACACGCTGCTACGCGGACTCGACGGGAAGTCGCCACAAGAGATCGAGGCCATCCTGGGCGCTCTCCCTCCGGAGGCCCAGAGCGGGTTGGTCAACATCATGCAGATCTCGTCGCATCACGATGTAACGGCGAGTGTCATCGGTGACCCGGAGGTTCCGACGACCGGCGGCTTGGCCGTCCTCCCCGCGCAGATGCGTGCCTCGCTCACGCGCAAGGATCTTCTCATCGTCGGGACGCGCAGCACTCCCGGATACCCTGGTTCCAGCGTGGGCGGCAACTCCTACAGCCTGAACGGGGTCGCCGACAATCAAGCGATCGCCCGCATCGTTGGCAAGGGCGAACGGCAGTACGGGATGGGCACCGACCTCGACCACGCACTGATGCGCGCCACGGAGACCTACCTGCACGGACAGGTTCTCGCCGAACAGGATCCGAACAATCCGTCCTACATGGTCGATGGCCGAGGCCGCATGCCCGACGAGTCACTCACCACGGCAATGATCGGGGCGCTCTCGTCCGACACGATCGCCGTCAACGCCGCAGTCGCCGACCCACAGACGGGCATGCAGTTCGTCACCGACGTCCTGACTCATCGTTGGGATGATGACGGCCGTAATGCCGCGCTGATGTTCACCTTCGCCGACACCGAGATGCGCGTCGAGAACGCCGGCGATCCACTTGACGTCATCCGCGCGACCCGGGCCGGCGACATCATGGAGTCGGTGGCCCGCGCCACCGCCAGTGATGCTTCCTGGCAACTGATGTCGGCGATCCCGAGCACCGATGGGCAATCCGTCGGCGAGGTGAACCCGGAACTGGTGCGCGGCCTCGCACTCAGCATGGGCGAGTATCTGCCCGATCTCGTTGGCACAGATAGTCATCCAGGGTTCGACGTAGCGAATCTCGATCGGGACACGTTGCGTGGCGCGTCGAACATCATCGCCACACTGAACACCGATGAGCAGGCCGGGCAGACCATCAACAGCCGCGCCATGCTGACCCAGCTCGAACTCGAACACGACTTCGGTCAACACCCCGACGCCAACGAAAAACTCATCACCGCGGGGCGTGTGGAAGGCATCATCGATCGTGCGATCAAGCTGGCCACCGTCGATGAATACGGCCGCGAGGCCGCAGCCGAGGCCTATCAACGCAAGTCCGAGTCCGTTGACCAGATGTTCACGCTGCTGTCCACTGCCGGCGGGTACCTGCCCTTCGGCGAGGACGCCACTGATCTGGCCGACGCGACCGGCCTCACCGGGCGGCTCAAAGACCTGTTGATCGGTCCACCGACCGATACGTCAGTCACGATCAGTCCCGACGGAACCGTGCCCCATCTGCACGGCGACAACAGCAACACCGCCTTCTACAACGTCCTCAGCGGGGTCGGTCCGCTGCCTCCGCACGTGGCCGCGGCTTACGCAGACTTCGTCGATCCCGAGAACGGGTGCATCAAGCCGTATACAGCGATCGCCAACGGTGAGAACGATGTTGACGTCACCCGTGGGCTGGTGGCGATGATGCGAGCGCTCGCCGGCGAAGACTCGATCACCGACTTCCGGGCCGGATACGGAAAGGCGATCATCGACTAGCCTCGGGGGGCATGAGTAAATCACGATGAGTAAATATGGCCGCCGATCCGGATGCGCTGGCCCGTGCGCAGCAGGTGCTCAGTCTGTTGTTGCCGACGCCGTCGGCTCCGGTTCCCGACGTGGTTCAGACGGTCGCGCCGATTACGGCCCATCGCGCCAGTGGTGCCGTCGCCGGCAATGAACGCCTACAACTTTTACACCGATCCGTACGACTTCTACGGCAGTACCGTCGCAATCAACAAGCGAAGCCGCGCAGGCGTATCGGATTCAGCCGACGGCCAACGCGATCGCAGCGAGGATCGACCACACAAGCATCGCGATACCGGTGGCGCCCAAGGAAGCGATGAGACCCGGGCCCACTGCCTTTCCTAGGACCGGGCGGGCAGCGAGCCAGATGAGGGGTGCGACGGCGAGACCGATGAGCGACCACGGGGTCGCCACGGCGAGAACGCAACTCGCGATGAGGGGTACCGCCAGCAGGCCGACGTAGAGGCCACGGGTACGTCGATCCCCGAGACGCACGGCGAGGGTGATCTTGCCCGACTCGGTATCGCTGGGGATGTCGCGCAGATTGTTGACGACGAGCACCGCCGTCGAGATCGAGCCCACCGCGATCGCGCACACCAGGCCCACCCAGTCGACCCGGCCCGAGGTGACGTACTGCGTGCCGAGTACCGCAACCAGACCAAAGAAGGTGAACACGGCGATCTCACCGAGGCCGTAGTAGCCGTACGGTTTGGACCCGCCGGTGTAAAACCACGCCCCGGCGATGCAGATCGCGCCGAGGACGACCAGCCACCAGGCCGTCGTCACCGCGAGGACCAGTCCGGCGATCGCGCCGATCCCGAAGCACAGGAATGCTGCGGCCTTGACCGCCGACGGCTGAGCCGCTCCCGACCCGACGAGCCGCATCGGGCCGACCCGCTCGTCGTCGGTGCCGCGGATGCCGTCGGAGTAGTCGTTGGCGAAGTTCACGCCGATGATGAGCGCGATCGCGACGACGAGCGCCAACGCAGCCTTCCACCAGACGACGTCGGAGGAGTTGCCGCCGGCAAAGAGCGCGGCACCGACCCCGGCAACCACCGGGGCGATCGCGTTGGGGAGGGTGCGCGGTCGGGCGCCTGCTATCCACTGCGTTGCGGTTGCCACGCACTCGATCGTGCCATGCGGATCACGGCGCGGTGCTTGCGACCTCGTGGCGCGGCAGGACCACCCAGGCGATGACGCTACCGGCGACAAGGAAGACAGCCCCGACGGCGAATCCGAGGTGGTAGCCGTCGGCCGGGACGGTCTGACTCGCCGCGATCGTCACGAGCACCGCGAGCCCGATCGTGCCGCCGAGTTGCCGCGAACTGTTGAGCACGCCGGAGGCGACACCGACCTCTGCGGAGTCGACGCCGCTCGTGCCCACCGCGCCGACGAGGACCATCGATCCGCCGATACCGATCGACGCGGCGAGCGATGGTGCCAGGATTCCGCGCCAGAAATCGAACTGGTCGGGCATCAATGCGAACAATCCGAGTCCGGCGGCGCCGAGGAGGCCGAGGACACCGATACTGTTGCGGGCACCGATCTTCGGTGACAGCTTTCCCGAAAGGACAATTCCGAGAACGACTCCGGCGCAGAATGGGAGGAACAGCAACCCGGCGACATCGGAGTCGACGTCCCACACGGTCTGCACGTAGAGCGAGGCGAAGTAGAAGGCGGCGAGCTGACCGGCGGCGAGCATGAACCCGAAGATGTTCGCGCCTATGATACTTCGTGTCATGAGTAGCCGGGGCGGCATGAGTGGATGGTCGGCGGTGCACTCGACGACGGCGAATCCGGCGAGCAGTAGTGTCGCGGCGGCGAAGCCGATCAGGGCGCGCGCCGAGGACCACCCGTGGTCTCCTGCTGCGGCGACCGCGAACACGAGCGAGGCGACGCCGGCGGTGACGAGGGCCGCACCCGGCACGTCGAGACGCACGACGCTGCGTCGATGCCCGGCGTCGACACCGCGCAGCGCGGCGAGGAGCGCGATGACGACGATCGGCACGTTGACGAAAAAGACTGCGCGCCAAGACCACCAGTCGGTGAGCAGCCCGCTGAGCACCACGCCGACGGCGCCGCCGGCAGCTCCGGCGCCACCCCAGAAGGCCATCGCGGTCTTGCGGACGGCCGGGTTGGCGCTCGAGGCGAGCGCAAGCGATGCGGGGGCGAGCAGGGCGGCCGCAACCCCCTGAATCGCTCGGGCCGCGACGAGAATGGTTGGGTTGGTGGCGAATCCGCCGATCATGCTCGCGAGGGCGAACACCGTTAGTCCGGTGAGGATGACGGTTCGGCGGCCCCAGAGATCGCCGAGCCGGCCGCCGAGGAGCATGAACCCGGCGAAGGTCAGCAGGTAGGCGTTGACAACCCACTGCAGCCCCGAGGCGGTGAACCCGAGGTCGGCGCGCATGGCAGGCAGGGCGATGTTGACCAGCGACATGTCGAGCGCGACCAGGAATTGCAGGGTGAAGACGGTCCCGACCAGGGCGCGGTGATGGGTGGGTGTCGTCGTCGGCGTGAGGGTCATTGACGGTGAGGCCTCTCGGGTCACATTCAGTACGCGTACGTTTACGTACGCGTACCAAAGGCTAGCCTGAGTGCCCGTTGATGTCGAGAGCGCTCGGGTCGTCGCCGACAGCGCCCGGTCTGGTGCCGACAGCGCTTGGTGTTGCGCCGACGGCGCTCTGGTAGGTGCCGACAGCGCTCGGAGATCCGGCCGGCCGGGTCAGTCGTTCAGATGGGACAGCACGCCGTCGATCTGCGCCGCCACCGCGTCGCGCACCCGGAACGCGCGCGAGTACTCGATCAGATGCGGCAGCAACCGCGCGATGGTGGGCGCGCCGGTGAGGAGGTCGGGGTCGATCGTCTGATGCCACGACTTCTCGCCCGGTCGGCGTCGGGCCAGGGTGTCCTGCCACTGCAACTCGGAGGCGACGATGTACCAGACCGAGCGCCACGTCGACATCGCGGTCACCTTGTCGACGCCGAGTTCGATTGCGGCAGAGACGAAGGTGTCGACAAGGACGAGTGCAGGCGCACCGACCGTGGTGCCCTCACGCAGGATGGGGACGATCCAGGAGATCGCGGCGAGTTCGTTGTACATGTCGACGGCAACGGCGATCATCCGCTCGCGCGGTGGCCCCTCCGGACGGGACCACGGGATGCGCGCGGCGACCTCGGTGAGAACGAGCTGCAGCAGTTCGGACTTGTTGTCGACGTAGTTGTACAGCGTCATCGGTTTGGACCCGAGTTCATTCGCGAGACGCCGCATGCTCAAGCCCTCGACTCCATCACGTTCGATGAGTCGGATCGCGGCGTCGACGATGTCGTCGCGCTGCAGTGACGGGGCGGGCGGCATGAAATCCAGTTCTACCAGCCGCCGCCGATTCGGGCGCTGTCGGTGAGGGGGAGGGCGCTGTCGGCGGTGGGGAGGGCGCTGTCGGCGGCGGGGAGGGCGCTGTCGGCGGCGGGGAGGGCGCTGTCGGCGGCGGGGAGGGCGCTGTCGGTGACGGGAGGTGTCAGCCGGGCTGGGTCGGCGACAACTCCAGACACTCGACGCCCAAGCCGAGAGCAGTGGCCGAGGCGACGGACCAGCCGGCGGCGTGTGCGAGTCGTTTGAGGTCGGCACCGGTGCGCGGGGGCGCCCCGACGGCTCCGAGTGCCACCGCCATCTCCGCGGCCCGGGCATTCAGGGCGTCGGCTTCGGTCGACTCGACCAGCAGCAGCGTGTCGGTGGCGGCGCGGACCCGCTCGAGATGCTCGATGATCTCGTCGTCGGTGCGATGCTCGACCGCACCGGCGAGCACGGCGGCATCGGAGGCACCCCACTCATCGGCGAAGTCGACGCCGGGCGGCGGGTCGTCGCTGCGCAACGCGGCCAGCGGGGCGGCTCCTCCACCACGGTCAGTGCCGCGCGCACCCCGCCGGTGCGCAGTCCGTCGGCGACGACGAGCGCGGCCGGGCCGCCGATGGCGATTCGAGAACACTTGGACCACAGCGGAAGTGCGGCAAGCGCGGGCATCAGGAAGACAAGCCCCTCCGCCTCTTCGACCAGTTCGGCATAGTTCTCCGCCGACGCGGCCACATGGGTCCGCAGGGTGTCACCCGTGCGCTCCGCCCAGGCCGGTCGCCCGGCCTGCAACGCGTCGGCGAGCCCACAGAGGGCGAGCACCTGCTCGGCGTAGAGACCGTCGAATTCCTCACGGGCATGCTCGTCGTCGAGGAACCGCTCCCCCACCGGGCCGAGGACGATCCCGTCGCCGCGAACACTGAGTACACCGCAGGGAACAAGAACACCCAGCAGCGAATCCAGGCTCGCCACAGGGATTGTGGTGGCCGTGGCGACCTCTCCGCGGGAGCGACCTCCGCCGGAGAGCGCGTCGATCACCCCGAGCCGCAGGGCCGCGCGGGTGGCCATCCACGCCACCGGCGACCCGATCGGCATGACGGGTACACCCGCAGAGGGCGATTCGCCGCCTGCTGCGGCATCGGCGGTTTCGTCACGAATGTGCCAGTATCCGGTGATGTCGCTGTGCGACTTGGGAATACCCCAGTCGCGTGTCACGAGTCGGCGCAGCGGGAGCAGCGCCCGGCTCTCCGCCGACGCCCATACATAGGCGGGACGACGGACAGGCGCAGCATCGGTAACCGCAGCCACCAACGCGTCACGGTCGCCGGGCGCACCGATGACCCAGTCCAGTCGATCGTCGTCATCGATCGCGATATCCTGCACCGCATTCTGCGACGTAACGACGAGGATCACACGGGTCGGCACATCGAGCGGACGCTCGGCGAAGAAGCGGGCGATCGCAGGGATCGCGGTCTCGTCGCCGATGAGCAGCAACTCGGCGACGTCGTCGGGAATCACGGTGGAGGCCTTGGGTCCGACGAACCAAAGGTCGTCGCCCGGTTGCACCGAACGCACCCACTGCTCGGCGGGGCCCGACGCGTCGCCCTCGGTGTGGACGACGAAGTCCAACTGCATCTCGAGCGCCTGCGGATCGTGGTGGTGCGGAGTGTAATCGCGTGTCACCCGGTGCTCTGACGGCAACCAGTCGATGCCGTTCTCCTGTTGGCGGGGCAGCGCGTCGGTGATATCGGCGCCGGGAGCGAAGATGAGCTTGATGTGGTCGTCGAACGCGGGAGCGGCGAAGGCGGGGAACGACATTCCGCCGCGGGCGAAGGCACCGAGTTGCTCACCGCCGACGGTGACGCGCCGCATGCGCGGCGTGACGTCGGTGACCGCGCGCACCTGGACGCATCGCAGGACGAGCGGGTGGTCGCAATATCAGGGACCGGCTCATCCGGAGGTGCTCATTTCCTGGTGCGGGGTCGTCGGATCGGGCGCCGGAGTGATCGACGGTTCCGTGCGCGCATCACCGCACCCGCGTAGTCGGACGTCCGATACGCCGGGTTCCGTTGCGGCGCATACCGAAAGCCGACCGTACCCATAGTGCATACGGCCGGCTTTCTCGTCGGCGGGGCGAGGTGTCAGACTCCGGCCGGCGCCTCTGGCAGGCTCGCGAGGATCGCGGCCTTGAGATCGTCCGGAGTGGTCGCCGAATTGATCACGGCCACCGACGCGGGGTCGGCGACCTCGATGATGCCGAGCAGCAGGTACTCGGCGCGGAGCCCGCGGTCGTTGCGTTCACGGGCGATGCGGGCCGCAGCCTCGAGCGCCTGACGCACCTGCGGGGCGAAACGCGGGCGCATGCCGCGACCGCGCGGGCCACGTCGGCCGCGACCGGATTCGAAGGGTCCGCCGGTGCCGAATTCGGCTCCGTCCCAGCCGCGTCCGCGGCGGTCGGGGTCCCAGCCCTTGGACTGTCCGTCCTCGGCGTCGGCGTCTTGCGGTGCCCAGGGCGCCGGGCCCCAGCCCTGGGGTCCGTAACCCTGTGGCCCGTAACCCTGTGGTCCGTAACCCTGTGGTCCCCAGGCTTGCGGTCCCCACGGTTGAGGGCCCCAGGCCTGCGGTCCGTAGCCGCCGCGTCCGCGACCACGCCCGTGGCCATGTCCGCGGCCCCGGCCGCCTCGGGGACCGCAGTCCCCGCGTCCGCGTCCGCGGCCCCGGTGCGGGCGCTCGGCCCAGCCGTCGGCGAGGTCGTCGCCGAAGCGGTCGCGGACCGCCGCACGTACTTTGTCGAGGTCGATTCCGATGGAGCGCAACGCTTCTCGGTCTTCCTCGTAGCGGTCGGCGGCGTTCTGCTCGGCAGCGGCGTCGTCGTCGGTGTCGTTCTCGTCGTGATAGGCGCGGGAGGCGTCTCGCGCGTCGATCAGGTTCAACCCCGCCTCGGTGAGTACGCCGTACAGCGGCGTCCGTGCATTGCACAGCATCCCGAGGATGAGGTGGTCGTTACCGAGCCGGTGGTGTTCCAGGTCGGCGGCTTCTTGCGTGGCGAATGCCAGCAGCATCTTGTCGTCTCGAGTGAATCGACCGAACATGATGGTTCTCCTTACGAAGTCGTGCGGCCCATCACTGGGCATCGCGTTGTGAGTGCTTCTGGTGCACGGCCTGCCGGCTGATCTGCAGAACATCTGCGATCGCCTGCCAGCTCCAGCCCTGGTCACGGGCGTTGGCGACCTGAACTTCCTCGAGGCGGTCGGCCAGGGTGCGCAGGGCGCGTACCGCGGCCAGACCTCGAGAAGGGTCATCGCTCGCGGCGGCCCCGGCGAGGCGGTCGGCCTCGGTGGGTTCGTTGGTCTGTTCGTCGTGCATGGTGTCAGGTTATGTTGACGTCGAATGGTTGTCAAGAATTATTGACGATCCGTTTCACGCGGGCGCTGTCGGCGATGGGAAGAGCGCCGTCGGCAGGATGACGGGCGCTGTCGGCGACGGGAAGAGCGCCGTCGGCAGGATGACGGGCGCTGTCGGCGGCGCGACGGGCGCCGTCGGCGACGGGAAGGGCGCTGTCGGCGACGGGAAGGGCGCTGTCGGCGATGGGACGGGCGCTGTCGCGAGAGTGGGGCGCTACTCGTTGGCGATGGACTCGGTGATGTTCATGCGTGCGGCCCGGCGGGCGGGCACCAGCGCACCGACAAGACACAACACCACCGACACTCCGACGAACACCACGGTGATCGGACGGGGCGAGTAGACGATGTCCAACGAAGTGGTCGCACTGAGTATCTCGTCGCTCAGCACGTGCAAGACCACGCCGACGACGAGTCCGAGCAGTGCGCCCACAACGGCGACCGCCCCGGCTTCGGCGAGCACCATCTGAGAGAGGAAGCGTCGGGAGGCGCCCATAGCGCGCAAGACGCCGAGTTCGCGCCGGCGTTCGATCACCGACAACAACAGGGTGTTGAGCAGCGCCACGGACGCCGCCGCCGACACGATCCACTGGATGGCGACGGTGAAGCCGCCGGCCTGTTGGGCTTGGCGTTGGGTGGCAGCTAGCGCCTCGGCGCCGGTGTAGACGTGGGCGTGCAGTCCGCCGTCGAACGGGATCTGCGCCGCAACGCGGTCAAGGGCCGCGCGCACCTGTGTCTTGTCGGCGCCGGGCGCGGTGATCACCTGCAGGTAGGTGTCACCGGGCCGAGCGAACCATCGGCCGAGCAGGGCGCTTGACACCGCGGCGGCGCCGGAGTCGATGGCTACGTAGTCGACGGTGTCGCGGACCACCGTCTGCTGGTAGCCCGTCGGTGTGGCGATGCGCAGGACGTCGCCGGTGCGGACGCCCAGGGCACGGGCGAGCACATTCGACAGAATGATCCCGTTGCCGGCGAGAACCTGACGGACCGCATCGGGGCTCGCCTTGCGCATGAATGGGGCGCGTGAGCCGGGCACCAGTCCCTGGACGAGGGCGCGGTCCTCACCGAGGTTGACGTTGGCCCACTGGCCGCCGATCACCGCGCTCACCCCGGATACCGCGGCGACCTCGGTGGCTATCTGCGGCGGCAGGACAGGACCCAGTGGCACCTCGTCCGAGGTGGTGGAGGAGAGGTAGAAGTCCGGATCGCCGAGGCCGTCGAGGGATGTGGAGATCGACGAGACGAGATTGTCCAGGGCGCCAGAGGTTCCCATACCGACGGCGATCGCGACGGCCACCGTCATCAGAGTGGCCCACGCCCGACGCGGGGCACGCTCGGTATTCACCGATGCCAGTCGGCCCGGGCCGCGGAATAGCCTGGCCAACAGCACGATAGCGGAGACCAGCGGTCGGGTGAACGCGAAGCAGATCAGCAACGCACCGACCGCGTAGACGGCGCCCGCGACGATGGCGGGCCTACCGGGGACTGTGAACACGATGATCCAGGCCCCGATCACCGTGGCGACGCCGACGATTCCCGCCACCCCTACCGCCACTCCACGCCGGGGCACGCCATCAGCGACCTCGCCGGGACTCATCGCCTCCACCGGGGACACCGAGAACACCGATCGCGCAGCCAGACTCGTCGCACCGACGCAGGAGATGACGCAGGCGAGGATCGCGAGGACCGGTACATACGCGGGCAGATGGTAGGTGATCGCGATGGTCACCCCGTCGCGGGTCGTCTCCGGGACTTGAGAGACCGCCCATCGTCCCGCGAGAACACCGACGGGTACCCCGATCCCACCCCCGACGATGCCGAACAACGCTGCCTCGCCAAGCATGTCACCGACGAGGTGGGTGCGGCGGGCACCCAACGCGCGCACCATCGCCAGGGATCGGCGCCGGGCGGCCACCGCCATATTCATGGTGTTGAACACCAGGAAGGCGGCAATCACCAGCGACACCAAGGCCACCAACAGTGTCGAGTCGCGGGTCACCGAGTTCGCCAATTCCGCTTGCTTGGCTCGGAAGTCGGGGTTCACCACGACAGCTCGACCGTCGACGACGCGGGTGGCCTCCGCGCGCAGATGTCCAACATCGGCTCCCGGTGTGGCGACGAGGAGGATCGAGGTCACCCGACCCGCAGTGCCCGCCGGGCCGGCCAAGTCGGTGAGACGTTGCGCCAACGGCAGATACGCGAACACGTACCTCCCTTCGTTGAGCTTGTCGGCGTCGGGTCCGGAGACCACCCGGGCGACGCGTACCTCATCGTCACCGATCGTGAGTCGTTGTCCGGGATGCAGTCCGGTGGCGGGTCCGACGATGATCCCGTTCTCCAGGTCGGCCGGTGAGATCGACGCCCCGCCCTGCGCGGCGGCGAGATCCCCCGACAACGCCGTGACCCGAAAGTCCGATCCCAGCAACGGGATCTGCGTGCCGCCCACGGTGATCGACCCGCGGATCAACGGGACCACCGCCTTGGCGTCGGACAGGTCACGACGCAGTTCGGCGGCCAGGCCCGCGTCGACACCGGAGTCGGCGATGGCGGCGACCTCGAGGTCGGCGGCACCGGAGATCGCCGAGTTGAAGGCCCGCACCGACGCGGTGAACGAACCGTAGGTGCTCAATACCGCGACCAGCAGTGCCGAGGACACCACGACCACACTGAGTGAGGTGAACACGCGCATCCGGTGGGTCCTGATCTCGCGCAGATTGAGCACCCTGATGCGGGTGACGCCGGCGAGAAACCCGGCGACGAGACCCCCGGCGCCCCGCCTCACGCGATCTTTCCGTCCCGGACGGTGATCGTGGTGTCGGCGACCGCCGCGGCGTGCTCGTCGTGGGTCACCATGACGACCAGCCGGCCGGTGTGCTCGTCATGAGCGCCCACACCGTGGGCGACGTCGGCGAGCAGTTGCAGCACAGAACCTCCGGTGGTGGAGTCGAGATTCCCGGTCGGCTCGTCGGCGAGCAGGATCGCCGGGTCCATGATGAGTGAGCGGGCGATCGCCACCCGCTGCATCTGCCCGCCCGACAGCTCCGACGGCCGGTGGTTGATGCGGTCACCGAGACCGACCCGCTCCAACAGCTCGACGGCGCGCGGTTTGGCCCGGCGCAGCGACGTGGAGTCGAGGAGCCGGGGCAACGCAACGTTTTCCCACGCCGACATCGTCGGGACGAGATTGAAGAACTGGAAGATGAAGCCGACGCGATGGCGCCGGAACTCGGAGGCCGCGTTGTCGTCGAGGGCACCGAGATCGACGCCGTCGACGTGGATGGACCCCGAGGTGGGGGTGTCGAGTGCGCCCATCACGTGTAGCAGCGTCGATTTGCCGGCACCCGAGGGGCCGACGATCGACACGAACTGCCCGCCGGGCAGCGTCAGGCTCACCCCGTCGAGGGCGCGTACCCGCTCCTGTCCCAACTTGTATTCACGGACGACGTCGACTGCCTCGACGAGGTTGCGCTCCCCCACGGCCATGGGTCGATGGTAGCCAGAGCGCGGGTGCGGCCGTCGGCGTTCGCCGCGGTGGCCGGCGTTCCCGGATCAGCCTGGGAACCGACCGGTGGCGAAGAACTCGTCGAGGACGGTCGTCGGCGCGGTGAGGTCGAGCTGCTGGGCGGCAAGCCAGTCGTCGTCGAAATATGTTGTGCTGTAACGCTCCCCAGGGTCACACAGCAATGTGACGATGCTGCCGGACTGTCGTCCGGCGACCATCTCCGAGACCAGTTTCAGTGCGCCCCACATGTTGGTGCCGGTGGAACCGCCGACGCGGCGACCCAGTCGTTCGCTGACGCAGCGGGCGGTGGCGATGGAGGCGGTGTCGGGGACACCGATCATGCGGTCGATGACCTGGGAGACAAAAGAGGGCTCGACGCGCGGGCGACCGATTCCCTCGATGCGCGAACCGATCTCGGAGGTCAGGGTGCCGTCGCCGCCCTCGTAGGCGGGCAGGAACACCGAGTTCTCCGGGTCGACGACGGCCAGCCAGGTGGGGTGACGGCGGTAGCGCAGGTAGCGCCCCAGGGTCGCCGACGTGCCGCCGGTGCCCGCACCGACCACGATCCACGTCGGGATCGGGTACTCCTCGTCAGCCATCTGCGCGAAGATCGACTCGGCGATGTTGTTGTTACCACGCCAGTCGGTGGCCCGCTCGGCCATCGTGAACTGGTCGATGAAGTGGCCGCCGAGTTCGGCCTCGAGACGCAATGCCTCGGCGTACACCTGCGCCGGCCGTTCGACGAAATGGCAACGGCCGCCCTCCCGTTCGATCAGGGAGGTCTTGGCGGGCGAGGTCGACGACGTCATCACCGCGAGGAACGGCACGCCGATCAGGTGCGCGAAATAGGCTTCGCTGACCGCGGTCGATCCCGACGACGCCTCGATGACGGTGGTGCCCTCGGCGATCCATCCGTTGCAGATCGCATACAGGAACAGCGATCGCGCCAATCGGTGTTTGAGCGAGCCGGTCGGGTGGGTGCTCTCGTCCTTGAGATACAGGTCGACGCCGCCCGGCGTGCCGTCGGCGGCGGTCCAGCGGGACCAGTCGGGTAGCTCCACCCGCAGCAGATGGGTGTCGGCGCTGCGGCGCGCGTCGGCCTCGATCAGCCGGACCGCGTTGTCAGCCCAGGAGCGGTCGGCGCGACGATCGATGTCGATGGTGCGTGCGGGGCTCATCGTCTCGGGTCGGGCTCGGATCAGCTGCCACGCAGCTTCGACTGCAACTCGTCGTGGCGCTTGCGGCGCTGCTCGTCGACGGCGGAGATCTGGGTGTTGACGCGGGTGCGCAGCGACTTGAACGCGACCATGCCCAGCGGCAGCGCGATCAGGACCCCGAACACCGCGGCCACCAGCAGCGGAACGTTGACGCCTGCGAGCTTGCCGATACCGATGATGATCGCGGCGATCACGACCACCAACGCGAGACGGGCCAGGGTGTACAGGCCGATGGACGCCAGCAGGCCGCCCATACCGACCTGCGGTTTACGCTCTTCGCTCACGGCTACCAGCCTACGTTGTGGCACGGCCCGGCGGCCCACCGCGGTCTGCGCGGTCGGTGAGGGACGAGCGGTGAGAGGGGCGGAAATGGGCGCCCGATCGACGCACAAGCGCACCCTGCCGGACTGCACCTCGAGCAGCGGTCGAGGGGCAACCTTGTACCAAGGCGGTCACCAGGGTCGGCAAAGGGGACGTAAAAGGCACTGGTCGGGCGTGTGCGCAGGTCACAGGCTTCTTTGCGTTCTCTTTACCTACCGCTGACGGTTCGAGTACCTGGGCGTTTTGCGTGTATTCATTGAGTCGGCGCGCGACTGCGCGCGAAGGGTCCGAGAGCGTCAGGTTCTCGGCACGGACACACGAGGGAGTCCTCCCATGACCGCTATTCACTCCAATCCGCTGTCGATGATCACCCCGGGCATGGCGAGCCAGCACACGCTGACCCCCGGACAGGTGGCGGCAATGTTCAATGTGAACCCCAAGACCGTCGCGCGGTGGGCCAGCTCGGGAATCCTCGGCTCGATCCGTACCCCGGGCGGGCATCGTCGCTTCCGCGAGGAAGACGTCGTCGCCCTGCTGAACCGTCGCGTGCCCTGAGACGCCACCGCAGCGGCCGGCTCAGCCGGTGTCGTCGTCCACACGCCGCCGATCGAGCCGTGCCATGAGGTGGACGCACCAGCACGCGAGGTCCCACCTCAGTGCCGATGCCGCCCGACACCTGCTGTTGTGACGTCAGTCGGACGACGCTTTCCCCGTTTGCCGTCGCGTAATGTGGTGAGTGGGAGGTTGCCATGGCATTTCTGCTCACCTTGGTCGGCATCATGGCCGTCGGATTTCTGCTGTGGCGCGTTTTCGGTTCCATCCCGATCAATGACGACGGCGCACGCGTACCGGCCGCCACACGGGGCCCGGTGGGTCCCGACGACGATCCCGAGTTCCTGCTGGACCTCGACCGTCGCAGCCGCGGTACCAACGGGTCCGACCCCGACGATCTCCAGCACTGACGATCACTGATCGACCTCGACCCAAGACCACAACGAACGCGCCCCCGCAGCTCTCCGCTGCGGGGGCGCGTTCGTGTCTGTGCGGGCTGCTCAGTCCAGCGCGGATCAGAGCCCCGCGTAAGAGTGCAGGCCGGAGACCACGAGGTTGATGATGAACAGATTGAAGAGCATCGCGACGAAGCCTGCGACGTTGATCCAGGCGGCCGCGGTGTTGCGCCAGCCGGCCGTGGCACGTGCGTGCAGGTAGGCCGCGTAGATCACCCAGGCAATGAACGAGACGGTCTCTTTGGGGTCCCAGCCCCAGAAGCGCCCCCACGCTGATTCGGCCCAGATGGCGCCGCAAATGACGCCCAGACCAAACAGCGGGAAGCCGAAGACCACGCATTTGTAGGCGAGACGATCGAGGGCGTCGGCGCCCGGTATGTGCGCGACCAGACGCATCACCGCGCCCGTGGCGCCGGTCTCGGTGCGCTCGAGGGTCTCGGCCTTCTCACCCCACGTCATCTTGACGAGGTAGAGCATGCTCGACACCCCCGACACCAGCAGGACTCCGGAGCTCACCGAGATGATCGAGACGTGGATCGCCAGCCAGTACGACTTGAGCGCGGGGACGACCGGGGCGGCCTGGGTATAAAGCTTGGTGCCGGCGATGAACATCAGCAGCGCGACCGGGACCAGCACGAACGACAGCAGCGGCCGGTTCACGGGTTTGCCGAGCACGACAACACCGGCGACGACACCAGCGGCACAGGTCAGCGAGATGAACTCGTACATGTTGCCCCAGGGCGCACGATCGACGGCCATTCCGCGGCAGACAATGGACGCGATATGCGCGGCCAGGCCGACGAAGACCACCGGATACGCCATGGCGCCGAGGGTCTCGGAGAAGGTCCGGCGACTCGCGGTGTCGGCGATCTTGCCGGGCGTGCGGTCCCCGGAGGCACCGGCTCCGGCGGTAACCGATCCCGCGGCCGCCCCGACGAGTTCTTTCGACGCCAGACGCCTCGTCCGCGCGCCGGCGAGGGCCGCAAGGAACAGCAGCATCGCCAGGACGTACACGGTGATGGCAGTTCCGAACAGCAGGTCGGAGTACCGGGCGAGTGTCTCGTCGACGTGCTCTGTACCAGTGTTCATCGATTCACCTCATCAGTCCTGCGGAAGAGCGTGCGGCCGCCGTGGGTGCGCCCGTCTCAGAGTGTGCGCCATCTCGACATGCGTGTCGCCGAACGACCGCCGGGCTCCACCAACCCGGCCGCCTGCTCGTCGAAACCCTCGCCCCAACCGGCCTGATCGGTCCGGGCGAGGCCGCCGATTTCTACTACCGTACGTCGTTTGCCGTCGTCGGTGCCCGTCCGGTCCGGATCGGCCGGCACCAGGCGCACCCAGATCCGGCGTCGGCGCACCAGCAGCGACACCAGCAGACCGATCAGCATCGCCACCGCCGATGCCAGCACCCAGTCCTGGGCGGGGTCGTGCGAGACCTGCACCGACACCCAGCGCTGGTAGCCGTCAAAGCTGACGACGGTGCCGTCGGCCAGGGTCGTGCTGGCGCCCTTGGCGAGGTTCACCTGGGCCTGTCGCTGCAGCCTGCCCTGGTTGATGAGGCTCTGATCGAGCGAATAGGCGTTCTGCGGTAGGCCGGTGTCGAGTCCGGTATCGCCCTTGTAGATGCGGATCGCGACCTGCGGGTCGTTGGGCACCGGCGACGACGAACTGAGCAGGGTCCCTTGGTAATCCGCGGTCGGGGCGAACAGCCCCTCGATGGCGATCTGGTTCTTGCGGCGCACGTCCTCGTCGGGATAGAGCCCCGCCGGGGTATCGAACCGCACCGCGCCGGAGGAGAGCATCGTCTGCAACTCGTCGGGGATGAACAGGGCGGTCTGGGTGCGCTTCTCCCCGTTGGGGAAGGTGACGGTGAACGTGGGGGCGAATCCGTTGCCGAGGACGTAAACGCGGTCACCTGCGACCCGCAGCGGGTCGTTGACCCTCACCGACGTCTGATGCCAGTCCTCGGCGGAGGTGGCGGCGCCCTTGGTGTAGGACATCGTCGCGTTGTACATGTCGGGCTGACCGTTGGGCAGGAAGGTCGCCGAGAACGCATCAACCTTGAAGCAGAAGTGAGTGAGGTCGGTGCCGTCGACCATCGCGCCGGCCCGGAATGAGTCGTACACCGCCGTCGAGGTGTTGCACAGTCCCTCGCCGTCGGCGACGAGGGAGCGGGTGCCCTCGTAACCGTAGAGCTTACCGAGCGCGATCGACACCAACAGGGCGAGTAGGGCGAAATGGAAGACCAAGTTGCCGAACTCGCGCAAATACCCCTTCTCCGCGGACACCTCGACGACCTTGCCTGTTGCCGCGTCGTTACCGACGACGATGGTGCGGCGCCAGCCCCGCAGGTTCGTCGAGATCCGCTCGGCTATCTCTTCGGGATCACCGTCGACGGTGGTGGTGAGGTGACGCGGCAGGCGACTCAGATTCCGGGGCGCGGCAACAGGTTTGGCGCGCAGGCTCTTGGCGTGCTCAATCAGACGCGGGGTCAGGCAACCGACCAGCGACACAAACAACAGCACATAGATCGCGGTGAACCAGGCGCTGGAGAACACGTCGAACAGCTGCAGCTTGTCCATCCACGCGCCCAGGGTGCCGTGGTCGGCGATGTACTTCAGCGTCTTCTGCTCGTTGAGCTCGCGCTGTGGGAGCAGGGCGCCGGGGATCGCGGCGAGCGCGAGTAGGAACAACAGCACCAGCGCGGTGCGCATCGACGTCAGCGACCGCCACAGGTTGCGCAACGGCCACAGCACCCGACGCAGCAACCACTGCGGTCGGCGCGGCGGGCCGGGCCGGGCCGGGCGGTCGGCGAGCGCGGGGTCGGCGCGGGTCATACCGGCAACACCTGATCGGTGATGAAGGCGTCGCGCACCCAGACGATGAACTGATCCCACAGTCCGGTGACCAGCGCGATACCGACGAGGATCAACATGACACCTCCGAAGACCTGAATGGCGCGGGCATGATTGCGCAGCCAGCCAAGGCTGCGCAAGGCCCACGCCGAGGAGAACGCGAGGACCACGAACGGGATACCCAGACCCAGGCAGTACGCGATGATCAAGGTGACGCCTTTGGCGGCGGTCGCGCCCTCAGTACCCGACGCCGTGGCGATGACCGCGGCCAGCGT
Organism: Gordonia oryzae; assembly: GCF_003797185.1. Classification (GTDB taxonomy): domain Bacteria; phylum Actinomycetota; class Actinomycetes; order Mycobacteriales; family Mycobacteriaceae; genus Gordonia; species Gordonia oryzae. The sequence continues at coordinate 84,951 of NZ_RKMH01000002.1, read as the reverse complement.
CGGGCCGAGACACGGGGTCCAGCCGAGCGCAAAGACAGCGCCGAGCAGCGGAGCACCGACGATGTTGGACACCATCCGCGGGGCCAGTCGCACCTCGCGCTGCATCATCGGGATCAGGCCGATGAACACCAGCCCCATCACGATGGTGACCACCCCGCCGATGCGTTGCAGCAGTTCGTGATTGACGATGACGGTGCTGGTGAAGCCGATCACCGTCGCGGTGGCGGCGACGAAGACGACAGTGAAACCGAGGACGAACAGCAGGGCGGCCATCGCGACGCGAGACCGACCGCGTTTGGCGGGTTCGCCGACGGTGACCGCGGGCGCCTCTGCACCGACGAGTCCGGCGAGGTACGACAGATAACCCGGGACCAGCGGCACCACACACGGTGAGGCGAACGACACCATCCCGGCCACCGCCGCCGCGGCCACCCCGAGCAGCAGCGGTCCGGAGGACACCGTGTCGGCGAAGGTCTGTCCGATACCACTCACCGGGGCACCTCGGCAGACGAGGGAGCAGCAGGCGTAGGGGTGGACGACGCGGACGCCGCGGGAGAGGTCGATGCCGAGGAACCACTGGGTGCCGGGTCCTCGGCGATCACCTTGCCGACCATCGCGCCGAGTTCGTCGGCGCTGACCGCGCGGAGGAACACCGCGGCCGGGCGATGTTGCCGGTCGAGCACGATGGTCGTCGGCACCACCGACGTGGGGGTCGTCAGCGCGGCCAGCGAGGCCCCGGCGAAGTCGTAGATCGACGGATACCCGACGTGTCGGTCGTCGACGAAATCCTGTGCCGATTGCCGATTGTCACGCAGATTGATACCGAGGAAATTGACGCCCTGGCTCTGGTATTGCTCAAAGACCTGCTCGAGCGCTGCGGCCTCACCGCGGCACGGGCCGCACCACGAGCCCCACACATTGATCACGACGGCTTTGTCAGCGAACTGGGGATCACTGAGCGACAACGGTTTTCCGGTCGTCAGGTTCTCGCCGGAGACATCGGCGATGTGTTTGCGGTCGGCCTGGTCGTAGATGATGACGGTCTGCCCTCCGGGCGAGACGAACTGAAAGGTGTCGCCCTGCGCGACCGCGTCGTCGCCGGTACCGCACGCGGTCAACGCCACCCCGAACGCCAGTGAGACCATCAGCGCGGCAACAATTCTCACGATCGATGCGTTTAGGACAAGTCGGGCGTGGCCTCGCGAGTGGTGCCGGTGACCTCGTTCCGACGGGGTCGGACACACGTCACGACCACCACGATCTCGCACCCTCACGCGTTCAACACTCTCCTGCTCAGGCCCCGGTCACGAGTGGATCCGAGGCACCGGCCGGCTCGGAATAGATGATGTCGACCAGGGCGTCGTCGTCGTAGATGAGGCTGGTCAACGACGCGAGCGAGCACTGGCGACGACGCGGATCATGCCAGAGCCGCTGACCCTCGAGGAAGCGGCGCAGCGTGTACACCGGCAGCTGATGACTCACGCAGAGGGCCTCGTGTCCGTGGGCGGCGTCGCGGGCCTTGCTGGCCGCGGCCAGCATCCGGTGCGCGAGCTGGATGTACGGCTCGCCCCAAGACGGGGTGAACGGGTCGCGCAGCTTGGGCCAGTGCCGAGGCTTGCGTAGCGCACCGTCGCCGACCGAGACCTTGAGTCCCTCGAAGATGTTGTCGGCCTCGATGAGCTCGTCGTTGGTGAGGATCGGCAGGTCGTGGGCGGCGGCAATCGGCCCGGCGGTCTCCTGTGCGCGCTGCAGCGGGGAGGCGAACACGGCGGTGATGTCATGGTCGGCCAGCGCGTCGGCGACCTTGCGGGCCTGCGCGCGACCGGTGTCGGAGAGATGGAAGCCGGGCAGCCGTCCGTAGAGGATGGCGTCGGGATTGTGCACCTCACCATGGCGCATCATGTGAACGATCGTGTGCATCAGCTCTCCCCGGGAGTGGGCGCGGTTGCCGCGGCCCGCGCAGCGGCCGGTAACGCGTCGGCAATTCGAGTGAAAGCATCCTCGTCCAGCGCCGCCGAGACAAACCAGGCCTCGAACGCGCTGGGCGGCGGGTACACACCGGCATCCAATAGCGCGTGGAAGAACGGCGCGAAACGCCAGGTCTGGGTGGCCTTCACACCCGCGTAGTCGATGATCCGGGTGTCGGCGGCCTCGTCTGTGGTGAAGAACACACTGAGCAGGTTGCCCGCCTTCTGGACGCGGTGGGCGACCCCGGCGGTCCGCAAGGCGTCGGTGAGCAGGCCGGCGAGTCGGTCGGCGTTGGCGTCGAGGGCCGAGTAGACGGCCGCGTCGGCAGTCCGCAGCGTGGCCAGGCCGGCGGCGACGGCCACCGGATTCCCCGATAACGTGCCCGCCTGATAGACGGGGCCGGTGGGCGCGAGGCGCTCCATGACATCAGCGCGACCACCGAAGGCCGCGGCGGGCAGGCCGCCGCTCATCACCTTGCCGAAGGTGTAGAGGTCTGCGCCGACACCCTCGAGCCCGAACCAACCAGCCGGGCTGACCCGAAATCCGGTCATCACCTCATCGATGATCAGCAGGGCGCCGTGGCGGCGGGTCAGCTCGCGCAGGCCGGCGTTGAAACCGTCAACCGGGGCGATGGCGCCCATGTTGCCCGCGGCGGCCTCGGTGATCACCGCGGCGATCTGGTCACCGAACTCTTCGAAGGCCTTCGCGACGGCCTTGAGGTCGTTGTAGGCAAGCACGAGGGTGTCGTGGGCGGCCGCGCCGGTAACGCCGGGGCTGGTCGGCAGGCCGAGGGTGGCCACGCCCGAGCCGGCGTCGGCGAGCAGTGCGTCGACATGGCCGTGGTAGCACCCGGAGAACTTGATGATCTTGGGGCGGCCGGTATAGCCGCGGGCCAGCCGGATCGCCGACATGGTCGCCTCGGTGCCGGAGTTCACCAGACGAACGCGCGCAACGGGGTCGACGCGGTCGATGATCTCCTCGGCCAGCTCGACCTCGGATTCGGTGGGCGCGCCGAACGACAGTCCGCCCGCTGCGGCCCGCTGCACGGCCTCGACGACGGCGGGGTGCGCGTGACCGAGGATCATCGGCCCCCACGACGACACCAGATCGACGTAGTCGTTGCCATCGACGTCGGTCAGAGTGCAGCCCGTGGCCGACGCGATGAACCGGGGATCACCGCCGACGGCGGAGAACGCACGCACCGGTGAGTTGACCCCACCGGGGATCGCATGTTGCGCCCGTTCGAACAGCTCACTGGACTTCACGGTGACGTCGGCGGATCTGCTCACGGCCCCCAGTGTTCCAAATGGCACCGAGTGAGAGAAATTCGGCCTGGTCAGGGTACTGACCGGTGTGCTCAGCGATCGAGCGCGGCCACGATCTGCGCCGCGATGGCCTCGTGACCGCGGGCGTTGGGATGCACCGTGATCCGCGCCGTGGTCCCCTCCTGCGGTTCGATCCAGCGAGCCGCGCCCGCGCACGCGTCGTGGCCCTGCGACACCTGCGACATGTCGACGAAGATGACACCGGTCCTCTCAGCGGCGCGATGCACGGCATCGTTGAGGTCGGCCTGCAGTCCACGCAGGTACGGCACGTCGCCGGGCGCGACGCGCATCGCGGGGTAGCAGCCCTGCGTGGGGGGCAGGATCCACGGATAGCCCACGATGACGACGCGGGCGTTCGGGGCGCGGGCACGAATCCGGGTGAGTCCGTCGACGAGGGCCGGATAGATCGTGGTGTCGATGGGTGCGGCCAACTCCGAGCCGTAACGATCCCGGCACGGCGAGCCCGCGGGGACGCCAGGACCGTCGGCGATCGCATCACCGCATGACCTGATCGCCCCGCCGAAGATGTTCTCGTCGTTGCCGCCGAGCATCAGTGTCACCAGCCGCGTCTGCGGCCCGAGTGCGTCGAGTTGTGGTGGTATGCCGAAGTACTGGCTGGTGGTGAGGTCTGCGGTGTCGGCGCCCGAGCAACTCACATCGGTCAGCGGCCATCGGCGTTGCGCGGCGACGAGGTGGGCGAAGTTGATCGCCGACCGCTGACACAGAAACGGCGAATCCGCTTGCACCGGAAGGACTCCGGCGCCCGCGGCGTAACTGTCGCCGAGACTGACATAGGGGGTCGCGGCCGGGGCAGTGCCGGTCGGACGCGGGGCCGACGACGGCGGCGCGGAAGATCCTTCGTCGGCGCCGCAGCCGACCACGAGGATCAGCAGTACCGCGAGCATCGCGGCGAGTACCGGGCGCCTCATGCGTCGGCCCCGAGCATCATCAGCAGCAGTTCGGCGCGGGTGCGGGCATCGGCGAGGTCGACGGCGAGCATGTCCTCGACGCGCTCGATCCGGCTGCGCAGGGTGTGTCGGTGCACGCCGAGTGCGCTGGCGGCACTCCCCCAGTTGCCGTTGGCCTCGAGATACACCAGCAAACTTCGATACAGCGCGGCGCCCTGGAAGCGATCGTGGTCGAGGATCGGCGCGAGACGCCGATCGTGGTTGTCGGCCAACGCTCGTCGCACCGGGTCGATGGACAGCAGCGACTGCACATCGTCGAGGTCGACGAGTTGGCCCACCGCGGCCGAGCGAGCGGCCAGCCGGGCCTGCGCCACCGACGTGGCGATGGCCGCAGTGCCGGGCGTCCCCGCCGCGTCGGCCAGGCGGACCGCCGGACCGATCCCGCCGCGCACCGTCGCAGCGGCCGCAAGCACGCTCAGCAAACCGATCGCCACGTCGACGGGGTCGTCGCCGCGCAGCAGGCTCACCACCTCCGTTCCGGCGCGGTGCACGAACACCGGGCGCCACCGGCGTTCGAGTTCGCCGGTCAGGCGCGCCTGCCCCCGCTCGGCATCGGCGTCACCGGCGAAGGTGAACACGACCGCCCGCACCGCGCCGTCGGGGCTCGCGGCGCGCCGCAACACCCGCAGCGCGGTGGGCCCGACCACCCCGTCAAGTGCCGATCCGAGCACGTCGGTATGCAGCAGGGCCATCTCCCGACGCACCTCGTGCGGTTTGGCGTATTCGATGGCCAGCAGTGAGGTGGCGTGGCCAACGAGCATCCGGCTGACCTCGTCGAGCGGCGCCCCGACGACGCCGAGGAATCCGAATGTTCTTGTCGACGAACCAATCCGGGTGACCATGAGGGTGACGTCGTCGGCAACGAACACCGCGCCCGCCGACGCCGGGTCGCGGGCGACGAGGGCACGGAGCCGAGCGAGATCGCGAGGTTCGGGCGGGGCGGGCGAGGACGCCACCTCTGCGTGGTTGGCGTCGAGGAGCAGCACGCGACGCTCGATCGCGTCGGCGAGTTCACCGACCACCGCAGCCGGACCACGCGCCACCGCGGCACGTGTCATGCGAGGTTGCGCACGGGTCGCCGACACCAGACGGGCCGAGCGGCCGGCCGCGATCTGATCAAGCAGAGCGCGCGTGATCGCCGAGAACGGGATGTGCAACGGAACCTCGAACAACGGAAGGCCCACCTCGTCGGCGGCACTGATCATCGCCTTCGGTATGGCGTCGAAGCCCAGGCCCACCCCGAAACCCAACGCGGCGACACCGACCTCGTCGAGGGAGCGGAGATAGCGTTGCTGCTCGGCGGGGTCCTCGGTAAGCCGCAGTCCGGTGGTCAGCAGCACCTCGCCGCCGACCATCCACTCGGCAGCAGTGATCAGCTCGGAGCTGACCGCACTGTCGATGGGTCGTTCGAGGCCCGCACCGCCGGCGTGCAGCACCAATTCGAGGCCGCGTTGGGCGATCAGCCAGCGAACGGACGTCGACACGCATTCACCGTACGCCCGGACTGGACATCATGGAGTGTCATCAGGAAATCGATGGACACATTGTCAGGCGCATGAACCGGGTCACAGGGCGAACACTGATGACCAGCAGCGCCCGGTGCGGCCGCGCACTCCTGCCCCCAACGAGCCCCACAACGAGCACGAGGTGACACCCGATGACCGCTTCCGCCACCGAAATCGTCTACCGCCTGCCCCAGGAGCGCCGGCTGGTGACCGACCTGCCGGGCCCGCGGTCGATAGAGCTGGGTGCTCGCCGCTCCGCCGCGGTGGCCGCCGGGGTCAGTTCGATCCTGCCCTCCTACGCCGCCGACGGTGACGGCGGCGTCCTCGTCGACGTCGACGGGAACTCGCTGATCGACCTCGGATCGGGTATCGCGGTCACCTCGGTGGGCTCGGCGAACCCCGCGGTGGCCGCGGCCGTCGGCGGCCAGGCCGCCCATCTCATCCACACCTGCTTCATGGTCGCGCCCTACGACAGCTACGTCGCGGTGGCCGAGAAACTCAACGCACTCACCCCCGGTGAGCACGACAAGCGCACCGCGCTGTTCAACTCGGGTGCCGAGGCCGTCGAGAACGCGGTGAAGATCGCGCGTCGGGCGACCGGGCGTGACGCGGTGGTCGCCTTCGACCACGCCTATCACGGCCGCACCAATCTGACAATGGCGTTGACCGCGAAGAACATGCCGTACAAGGCGCATTTCGGTCCGTTCACCCCCGAGGTGTACCGGATGCCGATGAGCTACCCGTTCCGTGACCAGTTCGGCTCGGACGGAAAAGCCGCCGCCGAACATGCGATCTCGGCGATGACGACACAGATCGGCCCCGACTCGCTCGCCGCCATCATCATCGAACCCATCCAGGGCGAGGGCGGATTCATCGTCCCCGCACCGGGATTCCTGACCACCCTGGCCCAGTGGTGCCGCGAGAACGGCGTCGTCTTCATCGCCGACGAGGTACAGGCCGGATTCGCCCGCACCGGAACGTGGTTCGCGTGTGAGGAGGAGGGCGTCGTCCCCGACCTGATCACCATGGCCAAGGGCATCGCCGGCGGCATGCCGCTATCGGCGGTGACCGGCCGCGCCGAACTGCTCGACGCCGTGCATGCCAGCGGCCTCGGCGGCACCTACGGCGGAAACCCGGTTGCGTGCGCCGCGGCCCTCGCCGCGATCGAGCAGATGGAAACCCTCGATCTGGCCGGGCGCGCCCGACACATCGGTGAGACCATTACCTCCGTACTCTCCGAGACGGCCGATGAGCTTGCCGCGCAGGGCAAGCCGGTGATCGGCGAGATTCGCGGGCGGGGCGCCATGATGGCGATCGAACTGGTCCGCCCCGGAGGGCGGGAGGCAGACCCGGCGCTCACCAAGGCGGTCGCCGCGGCATGTCACGCCCAGGGCGTCATCGTCCTGACCTGTGGCACCTACGGCAATGTCATCCGGCTGCTGCCACCGCTGGTGATCGGCGACGACCTGCTCCGTGAGGGTCTCGGCGTGCTGAGTGACGCCATCACGTCCCTCGCCTGATCACAACCCGCCCAATCACCCCCAACCGTCCACATCCGAAAACCGCTGCGAGACAAAGGACACCGTATGCACCCGCTCGATCCACTCTCCGCCAACGAATTCCGGGCCGTCTCTGCGGTTCTCTCGCGCGATCAGGGCGTCGGCGACGGATGGCGGTACGCCTCCATCGAGCTCGCCGAGCCAGGTAAGGCCGAGCTCGCCGCGTACGAGGCCGACGGCACCGTCCCCGTACGACGGGCGATCGTCATCTGTCTCAACAGTTCCGAGAACCTGACGTACAAGTCGGTGGTACGTCTGTCCGACGAGACCGTCGAATCGTTCGATCTGGTCCCGGACGTGCAGGCGAACTTCACCGTCGACGAGTTCGAGGAGTGCGATCGGGTGTTGCGAGCGCACCCGCAGGTGCAGGCGGCGCTCGCACGACGCGGGATCACCGACCTCGACCTGGTCTTCATGGACACCTGGACCTACGGCGGCGCGCTGATCCCCGAGGAGTTCAAGGGACGCCGCCTGGGCTGGTCGGACACCTGGGTGAAAAACGCCGAAGGCGCCAATCCGTACGCGAATCCCGTGTCGGGGCTGCACTGTGTGATCGACGTGAACACGATGGAGTTGCTGCGGATAGAAGATGCGGCCGCCGCTGGCGCGACAGATGACTCGGGTGGCTTCGAGCGTCCGCAGGTGATGGGCGAGTACGTGCCGCGCCATATCCCGCAACGCATCCGCGATACCTTCACACGCCCGCCGCTCAAGCCACTGGAGATCACCCAGCCCGAGGGACCGTCGTTCACCCTCGACGGCAACCGGGTGACGTGGCAGAACTGGTCGCTGCGAGTGGGTTTCAACTACCGGGAAGGCATGACCCTACACTCGGTGACCTACAACGACGCCGGACGCGAGCGGTCGGTGGCGCATCGCATGTCGTTCGCCGAGATGGTGGTGCCCTACCGCGATCACTGCGAGGACCATTACCGCCGTACCGCTTTCGATATCGGCGAATGGGGTCTGGGATTCATGACGACCTCACTCGAACTCGGCTGCGACTGCCTCGGCGAGATCCGCTACCTCGATGCGGTGTTGCATGACAGCGCCGGCGAGCCCTACACCATCACCAATGCCATCTGCATCCACGAGGAGGACAACGCCGTCCTCTGGAAACACGTCGATCACGACGCCGGCGCCGAGGTCCGACGCATGCGGCGGCTCACGGTCAGTTTCCATGTGACCGTTGCCAATTACGAATACCTGGTGTACTGGCGGTTCTACCAGGACGGCAACATCGAGTGCGAGGTCCGCGCCACCGGCATCATGGTGACCACACCGATGGCGCCCGGGGTGACCAGCAATCCGCACGGCACCGTCATCGACGATCGTACGTATGCACCGTTTCACCAGCACTTCCTCGTCGCGCGGCTCGACCTCGACATCGACGGCACCGAGAACACCGTGTTCGCCTCGGAGACCGTCGCCGAGCCGATGGGCCCGGATAATCCACTCGGACTGTCACTGACGCAACGTAATACGGCGCTACGCACCGAAAAGGAGGGCATGCAGGACCCCGACTTCGCGACGCAGAAGAGCTGGAAGATCGTCAACACAAACCGCACCACCGAGCTCGGGCACCATCCGGCTTACAAGCTGTCCCCGACCGGCGCGTTTCCGGCGATGTTCGACCCCGCCTCGCCGGTCTTCCAGCGCGCCACCGTCATCGGCCACACCCTCTGGGTAACACCGAACAATGCCGATGAGCGCTGGCCTGCCGGCGAATTCGTGAACCAGTCCGAGCGCGACACAGGTATGGCGGAATGGACCAAGAACAACCGGTCGATCGAGAACACCGACGTCGTTCTCTGGTATGTCTTCGGCATCCACCACATCACCCGTCCCGAGGACTGGCCGGTCATGCCTGCCGACATGGTCTCGTTCTGGCTCAAGCCTTTCGGATTCTTCGACCGCAACCCGGCACTCGACGTCGAACCGTCGCCGTCGGCGCACTGTCACGCATCCAACGCCGAGCACCACTGAATCGGCGAACCACACCGAACCCCCCGAGCGCACCGCGTAACGCAGCGAGAGGACCTTTCATGAGCGCCACCGAGATCATCGACACCCAGGCCGTTCTCGACGGCGTACCCACCGGCTTGTGGATCGGCGGGGAGTCGGTCGAGGCGTCGGATTCGGGTACGTTCACCGTCGACGATCCGGCAACCGAGCAACCGTTGACCCACGTTGCCGACGCCACCGTCGAGGACGCGCGTCGCGCCCTGGACGTGGCAACCTCGGTCGCCGATGACTGGGCGGCGACCCCGGCCCGCGAACGCGGCGAGATCCTGCGTCGCGCTTTCGGCCTCGTTGCCGACCGCACCGACGATCTCGCGATGCTGATGACCCTCGAACTCGGCCGCGCCCTGCCCGATAGCCTGGCCGAGGCGCGCTACGGCAACGAGTTCCTGCGGTGGTTCGCCGAGGAGGCGGTACGTATCGACGGCAGATTCACCCAGTCTCCTGCGGGGACCGGCCGGATCGTCGTGACCCATGCCCCGGTCGGGCCGTGCCTGGCGATCACACCGTGGAATTTCCCGCTGGCCATGGGAACGCGCAAGATTGGTCCCGCGCTGGCCGCGGGCAATGTCATGCTGGTCAAGCCTGCCCACGAGACGCCGTTGACAATGCTGGCGCTCGCCGAGATCTTCGCCGAGGCCGGACTGCCCGCGGGCGTGCTATCGGTGCTCCCGACGACGCGGGCGCGGGAAGTGGCGTCGGCGATCATCGGCGACGACCGGATTCGCAAGATCAGCTTCACCGGCTCGACCCCGGTCGGCAAGAATCTACTCGGCCAGGCCGCCGAGCGGGTGCAGCGCACATCAATGGAACTCGGCGGCAACGCGCCGTTCGTCGTGTTCGACGACGCCGATGTCGACAAGGCCGTCGACGGCGCCTTCCTGGCCAAGATGCGTAACGGTGGCGAGGCATGCACCGCGGCCAATCGCTTCCTGGTGCAGTCCGGAGTGGTCGAGGAGTTCACCGAGAAACTCGTCGAGAAGATGTCAGCGGTTCGGCTCGGACCTGGGTACGACGACGGCGTGACCCTCGGCCCGCTGGTCAGCGCGGCGCAGCGCGACAAGGTTGCCGAGGCCGTGGAGACCGCCGTCGCGCACGGCGGCCGGGTTCGCTTGGGCGGCAAGGCCCCCGGCGGAAAGGGCTTCTTCTATCCGGCCACCGTCGTCGACAACGTCGACGCGTACGCGCCGGTCACCCGCGGCGAGATCTTTGGTCCGGTGGCCGTGATCAGTTCCTTCGACTCCGAGGACGAGGCGATCAAGGCCGCCAACTCCACCGAATTCGGCTTGGCGGCATACTTCTTCACCCGCGACCTGGATCGGGCGCTGCGCGTGTCGACGGCGCTGGACTCCGGCATGGTGGGTGTGAATCGCGGAGTGATCTCCGATGTCGCAGCACCGTTCGGCGGCGTCAAGGAGTCCGGTATCGGCCGCGAGGGCGGCTCGGAGGGCATCGAGGAGTACCTGACGGTCAAGTACGTCGCATTCACTTGATCCGCGCGAAGCGATCATTCGAGGCCGAAGAGACAATTGGCGCAGCTAATATTCTGCGCTTTGCTACGTCGCATGGGGCTTCGTTGCATGGGGCTTCGTTGCATGGGGCTTCGGGTGATGGCAGCGATCGTGGCCGTGGTTCTCGCGGTGATCCTCGGCGGCCTGGTGTCGTCGCCGGCGCGCGCGGACAACGGCTCCTCGGATTGGGGCAGCTCGGGTCTGGGCAGCTCGGATCTACTTCTCCCCCACCAGCCTGTTCCTGTGGCGGAGTCCGCCGACCCGTTACATCGTCGTCCTGGGCGCCAAGATGGGAACCTTCGGTCAGACGCCGACGATCCTGAATGAGCACCTCGACACAGCGCGGTCTTGGCTCGATCGCATCCGTTCAATCGGGTCATCGTCTCCGGCGGCGATACCTGGTGGCTGCTGGTGTCGGGGGCGCAGTTCAGGAATCTCGGGCTGGTGCGGCGCGGCGTGCCGATGTGGCAGATGGTCAACGAGCGCGCAGCTCCACCGACACCGTGGAGAACGCCACCTACACCGTCGCCATGCTCAAGGCCATGGGCGCCACCGGAGCACTGATCGTGACCAACGCGTTCCACATGCCCAGGGCCATAGGCGATTTCCGGGGGCCGTGGCCAAACAACACGCCGCTCGACAATTCCAGCCGAGCCACGCCTGATCGTCTTTCGCCGACCGGGCGCTCACACCCGTCGATTGGGCGCTGTCGGCATCGTCGAAGAACAGTTCGCTCGAACTCTCCTGCGGCGACTTCGAGCGTGAACCAGGAGAGAGCGTCCGCCCACACGCCGACAGCGCCCGGCAAAGCGCTACCACAGCGCAGATGGGCGCTGTCGGCGTTATGGCGGGCGCTGTCGGCGGGCTGGCGGGCGCTCTCGGCGGGCTGGCGGGCGCTGTCGGCGGGCTGGCGGGCGCTGTCGGCGGGTTGGCGGGCTGGCGGGCCGGACGGGCTCAGCGCAGCAGTGCGCGACTCATCACGACGCGCTGAATCTGGTTGGTGCCCTCATAGATCTGGGTGATCTTGGCATCGCGCATCATCCGCTCGACCGGAAAATCACGGGTGTAGCCGGCGCCACCGAAGAGCTGCACGGCGTCGGTGGTGACCTCCATGGCGACATCGGAGGCAAAACACTTCGACGCCGAGCTGATGAAGCCGAGGTTCTTCTCGCCTCGCTCAGCGCGGGCGGCGGAGGTGTAGACCATCAGCCGGGCGGCCTCGACCTTCATCGCCATGTCGGCGATCATGAACTCCACCCCTTGGAACGAGCTGATCGGCTTGCCGAATTGCTTGCGGTCCTTGACGTAGGCGATGGCCTTGTCGAGCGCACCCTGCGCGATGCCGACGGCCTGCGCACCGATGGTCGGGCGGGTGTGATCGAGGGTCTGCAGCGCGGTCTTGAAGCCGGTGCCCTCGTCGCCGATGATCCGGTCCTCGGGAATGGTGCAGTCCTCGAAATACAGTTCGGCAGTGGGCGATCCCTTGATGCCGAGCTTCTTCTCGAGCGGGCCGACGGTGAAGCCCGGGTCGTCCTCGTGGACCATGAAGGCCGAGATGCCGTTGGCCTTCTTCTCGGGGTCGGTGACCGCCATGACGGTGTACCAGGATGACTTGCCGCCGTTGGTGATCCAACACTTTGAGCCGTTGAGTACCCAGTTGCCGCCGTCCTTGCGGGCACGGGTCTTCATCGACGCCGCATCAGAGCCGGCCTCACGCTCGGAGAGGGCGTAGGACGCCATCGCCTCACCGGCGGCGATCGACGGCAACACCTTGGCCTTGAGCTCGTCGGAACCGTTGAGGATCAGACCCATGGTGCCGAGCTTGTTGACGGCCGGGATCAGCGACGACGACGCACACACGCGCGCGACCTCCTCGATCACGATGCAGGCGGCGACGGAGTCAGCTCCTTGTCCGTCGTACTCCTCGGGGACGTGGATGGCATTGAATCCGCTGGCGACGAGCGCGTCGAGGGCTTCTTGCGGGAAGCGCGCATTCTCGTCCACGTCGGCGGCGTGCGGCTCGATCTCCTTCTCGGCGAGCGCACGGATCGCCTCGCGGAGCGCGACGTGCTCCTCAGGCAGTTCGAAGACGTTGAATCGGGGGTTTCCAAAGGCCATGAGGGCTCCTTCTCGATGCGCGCGGAGTGCTGCGCGACGGTGATCGATGCTCGTCGGGTACCGGTCGTGCGACGGATGCGGGCAGCACAGACGACGACACTGAGTGCCAGGATACTCCGTCGGCGATGCAGATGTCGACACTACGTGCCACTCGCGTGTAGGGAGAGTGTCGGTGGAGTGCCGTCATGCCTGGCGAGATCGGTGGGCCCGGATCTCCTCGGCGACCGCGCGGGCGATCTGATCGGCATCCGCGTCACTCGGGTGCGTAACGACGGTGATCGCGGTCGCGGCGTGCTCGTCACCACCGGCATCGGCACCCAGTGCCAGCCGGATGCGTCGGAGTTCGCGGCGGAGCGTGGTCACCGTGGCGTCGGCGTCGCCGCGGATCATCGACCGCAGCAGGTAGTTGTGCACCGAGGTCACCGCGGCGGCGAAGGCGACGATGCGCTCGGGCGACTCGTCGGGCAGGCGCCGACGCAGGAACTCCTCGAAGACCCGCTGGTAGCGGTAGGTGGTGACGAGCTCGCGGTCGCGCAGTGCCGGCACCCGGGTGACGACGTGAAGCCGCCGGACGGCCAGGTTACGGCTGGCGAGGAAGTGCGTGAAAACGATCTCGGCGGCATCACAGACGTCCGTCCACGGGTCCGGGCCGTCAGCCGCCTCGTCCGGCGCGAACTCGTCGGCACCGAGACGCTCGGCGACCTGGGCGATCAACGCCTCATGATCGGCGAAGATCATGTCCTCCTTGGAGCGGAACTGCCGGAACAGCGTTCGTCGGGAGACCCCGGCGTCCGCGGCGATCTGATCGACGGTCGTCGACTCGTACCCGTACTCACTGAAGAGCCGGATCGACGCCGCGACGACCTGGGTGCGCAGATCAACCGGATCGACAGTCGTGTCACTCGGTGCCATCTGTTCAGTATGGCGCGCGATGCCGCCCGAGCGACAGTCGGCGGCTTGCGGAAGCGGAAGCCACCGGTACCATCTTTCCCATGTCGAATCCTGCGTCCGTCGTGCAGAATCCCGGGCAGTGGGGTACGCCGACGATCCCGGCCAACCCGTCGACCATGGCGCCGCCCACCTTCCACGCGACGATTCGGGCGGACACACGGCTGCTCCGGCGCATGACGCGGGCGACCCTACTGACCCAAAGGCGCTGCAACCTGCTGGCGGGCCTGGCGTTCGCGATGCTGATCGTGCAGATCGGCCTCGCCATCGCGCTCCCGGCTTCGTCGAACCCGCTGGGATTGGCTCCCATGCTCGTCGTGGCCATCGTCATCGTGCTCTTGGGGCCGGGGGCGAGGTGGCGGCGAATGCTCCCCGATGGCTCCGCGCTGTCGTCGGAGATCACGCACAGCCGGATACTCGTGGACTATGCAGGCCTGATCAACGGTGTACACATGACACAGATCAGCGACGTCACCTATCGCTGCGGCATCGTCGTGCTGCGCACCGATCGCGGACTTCGGTTGACCGTGCCGGTGGAGCTGCTGCCCCCGCATCTGGCGACGCAGTGGACTTCCAGCGCCCGGTGAGGTCGGGCGCGGCAGCGTCATTCGGACCGCTGACCGGGGCGGCTTTTCGGGACGGAATGCTGTCCAATCGTGATGTGGCCCAGCAGTTCTTACCGTCGTCGTTTTCTTCGCCGCTCTCACCGACCGTACCCCCTCCGTACGTGGGGGCCGGACCCGACGGGGTGCTGCGCACAGAACTGATCGCCGACGACGCACTCGGTCCCCGACTGTGCCGGGACGCCCTGCTCACGCCGGGATGGATGCTGCGGCAATCATTGCCCGCCGCCCTCGGCGCGCTCGTCGCCGCAGTCGCCGCATCCTGCACCGACTCCTGGCCGCTGGCGGTGGTCACGGTGGTCGTGGTCCTCGGGCTGGTCCTGCTCGCCCAGGCCACGATGCTCACACTGGGCATCGTGCTGAGTCAACGCCGGATGCGTCGCATCATGCCCGCCGGGACACCGGTGGGCGGGGATTTCACCCCTTCGTGGATCGGGCACCGGGTGGGAGCGACCTACTCGCAGATTCCGCTCGAGCGGTTCGATCGGGTCGTGGTCAACTCGCGAGTGGTGCTGCTCTGCACGGGTCGGCGCACCGTCGTGTTATTGCCGCGAGAACTGGTGCCGCCGCAGGTGATCGCCGATTACCAGACCCGTTACGGGCGACGCGGACTCCGGCGCCGATGACCGCGATGCTCGGTCGTGTTGGGCGTCTTGACGCACCTCGAATTGGAGAACCTTGCCGGTCGAGGTGCGCGGTAGCTCGTCGGCAAAGACGATGTCGCGCGGCACCTTATAGCCGGCCGGCAGGGTGCGGGCGTGGTCGATGAGATCCTCGGCGCTCGGTTGCGCCCCGGGGTTGAGTAGGACGTAGGCGCGCGGGCGCTCACCTCACTTCTCGTCGGGACGCCGATGACGGCGACGTCGAGGACCGAATCATGGCTCACCAGAGCCTGTTCGACCTCAATGGTGGAGATGTTCTCGCCGCCGGAGATGATGTTGTCCTTGGTTCGATGTCCTTGGCTCGATGTCCTTGGCTCGATCGCGCAGTTGGACGTACCCGTCGGGATGCATCACCCCGAGATCGCCGGTGTGAAACCAGCCACCGGCGAACGCCTCTCGGGTTGCGGTCGGTGAGCGCCGACCGGGCACTGCACGGCACCGGTGCCCCGACCACTCCCGCCCGGCCTTCTGCTGTACCGACTCCTGCGGCGAGCGACCCGGCCAGCATTCCGAGGCAGGTGGCCGCCGACCTCGCCCGCGGGACACCCGCGGCGGCGGTGACCACCGTCGTCGACGGCGTCCGCGCGGCGTTGCGCCCACCTGCCGCACCCGGTGCTGCGGGCGGTAGGCATCGGATGCCGGAGCCGACCACGCCACCCGCGCACGCCGTCGGCGCGTGAGATCGCACACCAAACCACCCAACTCGGCCGCGCGGGGTCCGTACCGTAGAGCCATGTCCACACCAACGGAATCGCCGACCGCGAACGCCGACGGCACCACGAGCAGTCGCAGCACCGCGGCGTCGCCGGACGTCGACGTCTCGGGCCGTGAGGAATCGACCGAATTCGATCAGGCCACCCGAGAGTTGCTCGTCGATGGCCTACGACGCACGCTCGACGGCCGTTGGCGGGCTACCCGCGACAGTGTGCGCGAACGCGCCAACCGTTCCGACCTGCTACCCGACCCGTCCCGCACACTCGATGAGGCCCGCGCCCGTGTTCTCGAGGAGATGCGCGAACTGTCCTCGCAGGGATTCGCGGCGGCCGGTTTCGCGAGCGATCACGGCGGCACCGGAGACGTGGGCGCGTCGATCACCGCCATCGAGATGCTCGGCTACGCCGATCTGTCGCTGATGGTGAAGGCCGGAGTGCAATGGGGACTGTTCGGCGGGGCCGTGGAGAACCTCGGCACCCAGCGCCACCACGACCGCTACGTCTCCGACATCATCAGCCTCGATCTGCTCGGCTGCTTCGCGATGACCGAAACCGGCCACGGCTCGAACGTGCAGGCGTTGGAGACGACGGCCACCTACGACCCGCAAACGCAGGAGTTCGTCATCGACTCCCCCACCCCGTCGGCTCGCAAGGACTACATCGGCGGTGCCGCACAGCATGCGCGGGTGGCCGCGGTCTTCGCCCAGCTGATCACCGCCGGGCCGGGCCAGGAGCCAGAAAGCCATGGGGTGCACTGCTTTGTGGTGCCGATCCGCGACGACAACGGCGATGACCTGCCGGGTGTGACGACCAGCGACTGCGGATACAAGGGCGGACTCGCCGGCGTCGACAACGGCCGCATCCTATTCGACCACGTCCGGATTCCCGCGGAGAACCTCCTCAACCGCTACGCCGACGTCGATGCCGACGGCACCTACCGTTCCCACATCGAGAACCCGAATCGGCGGTTCTTCACCATGCTCGGCACCCTGATCCGGGGTCGGGTCTCGGTGGCGGCGACCGCAGGCGCGGCCGGACGCAAGGCACTGGCGCTCGCCACGAAGTACGGGACGGTCCGCAAACAGTTCGAGGCACCGGGCGCCGACGACGAGATCACCGTGCTCGACTATCTGGGCCACCAGCGAAAGCTATTGCCGCTCATTGCGAAATCGTATGCCATGACGTGCACACAGAACGAGCTGGTCGCCGAGCTGCACGAGGTACAGTCGGCCGCGCCCGACGATTCCGACGCCGGACGTCAGCGTCAGCTCGAGAGTTCAGCGGCCGGGTTGAAGGCCTACGCCACCTGGCACGCATCCCACGCGATCAACGTCAGCCGCGAAGCCTGCGGCGGCGCAGGCTACCTCGACGAGAACCAGCTCTCGATCATGCGCGGTGACATCGACGTGTTCACCACCTTCGAGGGTGACAACACTGTCCTCACCCAGTTGGTCGCCAAGGAGTTGCTCTCCGCCTACGCCGACGACGTGCAGGGCCTCTCGGCCGGCGGGTGGGTGCGATTCATCGCCGGTATGGCGCGCGACGTCGTCGTCGAGAAAACCGCTGCGCGACAAGTGATCCAAACCCTGCTGGAGAGTTCCGACGAGGACACCGAGAAGTCGACGCTGACCGATCGCGGCACGCAGATCCGCTTGTTCCGCAACCGTGAGGATCATCTCGTCCGCACCTGTGCGCAGCGGCTACGGCGGGCCACCGACGACGACAACGACGCCTTCGAGGTATTCAACAACGCCCAGGATCATCTGCTGAAGGTCGGCCGGGTACACACCGAGCGAGTAGTGCTCGAATCGTTCATCGAGGCGATCAACGACTGCGACTCGAAGGCCGCCGCCGAACTGCTCGGCAAGGTGTGTGATCTGTTCGTGTACTCGGCACTCGAGGACGATCTCGCGTGGTTCCTCATGCACCGACACGTGTCGGTGGAGCGCGCCAAGGCGATCCGGCGCGGGGTCAACGAACTATGTCGTGAATTGCGGCCCTACGCAGACGTTCTCGTCGATGCCTTCGGCATCCCGGAGAACCTCATGGTGGCGCCGATGATCGAGAACGGGTAGCGAGCCGGTCAGTCGGCGCCCGACCCTCTCGGTGGCAGACCGAGCGCGACCGCGGTGTGGGCTTCGGTGAGCTCACGCCGGAACCTCCGCACGTCCCGCGCCCATGCCTGAGCGAGCGAACCGTCGGCGAGTTCGAGTCCGATCCCGCGCCGACGACGAGGGACACCGTGGAGTTCACCCAGGGCGCGAGCGCTCTCCCAGTCCTGGGCGTCGGGGCCGTTGTTCTCAGGGTAGATGGTATCGATCTCGTCGAGTGCGATGATCCGAACACCCTGTCGCAGAGTCAGTTCGGTGAGTTCGACCGACACATGTCTACGCGCGGCGATCACCTGCACGACCGAGAAGCCGATGATGATCAACCCGAAGATGATCATCACCGGCCAGTGCACCTGCCCGGGTCCGCTGATCTCCATCGCGAGGACCGCTCCGATCAGCACCGGCCCGATGGCCACCACCCACCAGCTTCCGCCGGGCTCGTAGAAGAGCACCTCGCCGCGATCCTCGGGGATGGGATGGGGATCTGGTTCGGCGGACTCGGTCTCATCGGACGACTCGGGTTCAACGGACAACTCGCTCGCGTCGGGCACCGGTGCATCGGCGCCCGCTTGCGGCGCGGCGGTCTCGGTCTCGGCGGGGTCGTCGTCGGGAACGGGCGCACGATCGGTCACCGTCCCGGCCGTCCACGTTTCTTGCCCGCGGGCTTCGACGTCTGGGCTTTCTGCGGCTTTCCCTTCTTGGTGTCGGCGGGGCTCTTGCCGGTGAACCAGGCGTCCCCTTCGGGGCGGTAGGCCAGCAGAGAGCCGAACAGACCGATGATCGCCGCCAGCAGCGCACATGCGAGCAGGGACGCCGCGAAACTCAGGATGAGCAGCATGATGACCGCCACGAGGGTCAGCGCGGCCAGCGACGAGCGCCAGCGTTCGTCACCGGTGTAGGCCTTGGTGCCGATGAATGCCTCGGCGGCGCCGATCGCCGCGATCAGGACACCGATACCGACCGGCAACAGAGTCGGACCTGGCGTGATCACCGCGAGCACGACGTACCCGATGCCCAGGATCATCAACAGCGCACCGGCCAGCAGCCAACAGCGATACGCCCAGACCACGACGTGGGGGCGCTGGGCGGGATCAGGTTTCGTCACGGTGGTGCTGTCCTTTATCGAGCGAGACGGTGTCGTCGGGGCGGTGGTCGTTGTTGCGATGGTTGGCGGATCAATCATCGGGCGTATCAATTTTCGGGCGTATCGATGTCGCGCTGGCCGGTGTCGGTCGTCGGGGGGTTCGGGGTCGGGGTCGGGGTCGGGGGGTTCGGCGGATAGCCGGTCGACGGCGGGTACTCGCCCGGCGACGGGTAACCCGGAGGCGGAAATCCCTGCGACGGTGTATAGCCCGGCGGGTAGCCCTGCTGGGGGTAGCCCGGTGTCGGTGGATACGGCGTACCGATCATCCTGGGTGCACTGCGGTACTGCGCCATGTTCTTGCAGTAGGTGTCGGACTCACGACGCAGCAACAGCACCACAGCACCCAGGGCGGCCACGCCACCGATCACGTTGGGGATCATCGCCCAGCGCGGCGCAATATCGCCGAACAGGGTGAAGAACGTACTGATCGCCAGATACAGGCTGATCGCGCCGAGGATGAAGCGCGCCCAGTTGAAGCCCCTGCGGGTGAGGATCAGCAGCGCTACGGCGACGCCGACCTCGATGATCGTGGTGACCACGACGATGCCGACGATGAGACCACCGGAGGTGATCATGTCGTACTCAGCAGAACCCGGACTGTAGCTCTGCTTCGCGACTTGGCGATACATGTCGCGAGTGGCCCCGAAGGTGGCGATGACGGTGACGACGTGCGCGACGATCACCGCGAGCCACAGCTCGGAGGCGATCACGATCGACTCGACGAGTTTGGGTTTCGCACCCTCCGCGGCATCGGGCTGCAGCCCGGTGCCGTGGCCCGGGTCGGTGGATGCTGACATGGGTACCAGGGTAATGAACCCGGTGCCGACAGCGCCCTCCCTCCCAACGACAGCGCCCTCCCTCCCGCCGACAGCGCTCTCCCTCCCAACGACAGCGCCCGTCTCAACGCCGACAGCGCTCTCCCTCCCAACGACAGCGCCCCTACTCCCGCCGACAGCGCTCTCCCTCTCAACGACAGCGCCCTTGCTCGCGCCGACAGCGCTCGACTCGTCGAACACGACATCAGTAGGCTCCCCGCGCATGGAGGGCGGCGACGATCTCCCTGATGATCCCCATCGGATCTCGGAGCCGGACCTTGTCGATGTAGATCATGATCCAACCGGCAGCCTCCAGCATTCTCCGGCGCCGTTCTCCATACGCCACCTGCTCCGGCGTCGAATGGAACTCCTCCCCGTCGTACTCGATCCCGATCTTGAGTTCCGCGTATCCCAGGTCGATTCGCGCGTACACGATGCCGTCGGCGTCGGACACCTCGATCTGAATGTCGGGAGTGGGCAACTGGCCGCGCACCGCGATCAGAAACAACCAGGCCTCGGGAGGAGACTCGAATGCCGGATTGATGTACGGCAGCACTTCCCGAAGCTGACGAACACCACGTCGTCCGGGCCGCTCATCAACGTATCGGCCCAGCTCCGCGACAGAGAAGTCTGTTGCACGGGCCAGGGCACAGAGATATCCCAACGCACGCCAGTCGGGAGCAATGCGCCCGATGTCGAATGCGGTCCGCACATGCGAGGTCACCAGCACCCCGTCGACGTCGACGATGTCGTCGTCTATGAGATCGGTCCGCGTGATCTGCGTGAGGCCGCTCCCACGGTTGCACCCCGTCGGATGACGGATCAGGTCGATGGTGAAATCCGCGTCGTACCATCTGCTGCCGTGCAGGATCGTAGCGGCCGTCGAGCTGACGATCGGCTGACCACCGGTGTCCGCGACGACCGCAGCGATCCGCTGTGCCGCTGTGAGAAACGTGTCCCGCGGAACCAGTGCGTCACCGTGCAGTCGCCGCAGGCCGACGTCGAGTTCGTCGGCGGTCAGCCCGGAGCGCGTCAGCGCCTTCTGTATTCCTTTGTCCGAGGTGCTCGGTGTTATAGGTCTTCGTCGCATAGGGGGTTTGACGCAGCACAGAGGCACAAGGGTCCACCGCATCGGCGATCTGTGGAAAGACATCAGCGCTGTCGACGAGAGGGAGAGCGCTGTCGACGAGAGAGAGCGCTGTCGACGAGAGAGAGAGAGAGAGAGAGAGAGAGAGCGCTGTCGACGAGAGAGAGCGCTGTCGACGAGAGGGAGAGCGCTGTCGACGAGAGGGAGAGCGCTGTCGGCGTTGAGACGGCGCTGTCGGCGTTGAGACGGCGCTGTCGGCGTTGGGAGGGGCGCTGTCGGCGGGTAGGAGGGAGGGCACGCTCAACCTAACCGCGCGGCGACCTCCGCAGCCCAATAGGTCAGGATGATCTTGGCGCCCGCACGGCGAATCGAGAGGAGCGACTCCGCAATCGCGGCATCGCGGTCGATCCAACCGCGTTCGGCGGCGGCGGTGATCATCGAGTACTCACCCGAGATCTGGTAGGCGGCAACGGGAACGTCGGACATCTCGGCGACGTCGCGGACGATGTCGAGATAGCTCATTGCCGGCTTCACCATGACGATGTCGGCGCCCTCGTCGAGGTCCAGTCTCACCTCACGCAACGCCTCGACCCGGTTGGCGCCGTCCTGCTGATAGGTTCGCCGGTCGCCCTGCAACGACGACCCGACCGCCTCACGGAACGGCCCGTAGAACGCCGACGAATATTTGGCGGCGTAGGCGAGAATGCCGGTGTCGGTGAACCCCTGCGCGTCAAGCGCTTCACGGATGGCCGCGACCTGGCCGTCCATCATCCCACTCGGGCCGAGCAGATGGGCACCGGATCGGGCCTGGGCCAACGCCATCGACACGTACCGGTCGAGCGTGGCGTCGTTATCCACCCGACCCACCTCGTCTAAGACGCCGCAGTGACCGTGGTCGGTGAACTCGTCGAGACACGTGTCGGCCATCAACACGGTGCGATCACCGAGATCCGACCGCAGCTCCGACAGCGCGCGGTTGAGCACACCGTCGGGGTCGTCGGCACCCGAACCCACGGCATCTTTGTCACCGGCCGCGGGCACCCCGAAAAGCATCAACCCGCCGACGCCGGCGCGCACCGCCTCATCGGCGGCTTTGCGCAGCGAGTCGAGGGTGTGTTGCACCACACCCGGCATAGACGTGATCTCGCGCGGCGCGTCGATGCCGTCGGCGACGAACATCGGCAGCACGAGATCGCTTGGCGCGAGCGTCGTCTCGGCAACGAGACGGCGCATCGCGGCACTGGTGCGCAGTCGGCGGGGACGGATCACCGGGGCCATCGCCACCCCCTAGGACCGCGACCGCCGCGACTTCTTGCGCGGCGGCGGCAACGCCCCCTCGGCCCGCAGTCGGGCCGCGTGTTCGGCGAGTGCATCCACAAGTTCCGGGATGGACGCGTTCTCCGGCTGCACATCGACGCGCAGCCCGAATTCCGTTGCCGTTTCCGCGGTCTTGGGACCGATACACGCAACGATGGTGCGCGCGTGCGGCTTTCCGGCGATCCCGACGAGATTGCGGACCGTCGAGCTCGAGGTGAAGCAGACTGCGTCAAAGCCGCCGGTCTTGATCATCTCGCGGGTCTCGGCGGGCGGCGGTGCCGCACGCACGGTGCGATAGGCGGTGACGTCGTCGATCTCCCAGCCCCTCTCACGCAGCCCCTCCGAGAGGGTCTCGGTGGCGATATCTGCCCGCGGCAACAGGATTCGGTCCACCGGATCGAATACGTCGTCGTACGGCGGGAAGTCCTCGAGCAGACCGAGTGAGGACTGCTCACCCGACGGCACGAGCTCGGGATTGATCCCGAAGGCCCGCACCCGCTCGGCCGTGGCTTCTCCGACGCAGGCGATCTTGACCCCGGAGAATGCTCGCGCGTCCAGTCCGAACTCGGCAAACTTCTCCCACACCGCGCGCACCGCGTTGGTAGAGGTGAACACCACCCACTGATAGCGTCCGTCCACCAAACCCTTGACGGCCCTTTCCATCTGGGCCGGGCTGCGCGGCGGCTCGACCGCGATGGTCGGTACCTCCTTGGGGATCGCGCCATGACCGACGAGTCGCTCACTCATGTCGGCGGCCTGATCCTTGGTGCGCGGCACCAGAACCGTCCAGCCGTAGAGCGCGCGCGACTCCCACCAAGAGAGCTTGCCGCGCTGGCTGACGACCTTGCCCACAGTGAGGATCAACGGACCGGTCAGCGCATTGCCCTGCTCATTGAGCGTGGCCAGCGTCGCCTCGATGGTCCGCTGCGCGCAGGTGGTGCCGTTGATGGTGATGGCGACCGGCGTCTGCGGGGCCAGCCCATGCTCAGTGAGCGCGCTGGCGGTTTCGGCCAGGTGCCCGGACGTGGCGTGCAAAACCAGCGGACCAGGCGATGCTGCCAACGCCGCCCAGTCGACGCCCTCGGCACGGACGTCGGCGACGGTGTGGCTGGAGCCGAGTGGCATGCCGGCGTAGCTGGGCACCACCGACGCGGCGGGCAGGCCCGGCAGCACCTCGAAGGTGACCGACGTACGCGCCACGGCATGAACCTCGGTGAGTACCGAGTCGGTGGTCAGCGGGTCCCCGGAGACTACGCGCACCACGTCGTCACCGGCCTTGGCGGCCGCGACGAGGGTCTTGGCAACCTCACCGGGATCACCGAGCGCCGGGCGAACCACCTGGTCGGCATCGGTATCGGCGTGTACGGCCTCGCCGCGCTGGTCGGCGCCCGACTCAAAGCCGGCCGGCTTGCCCTCGGTTGCACCGCCGGACCCCGACTTCTCTGCGCCCGCTTTCTGTGCGGTCTGCTTCGCCGACTTGCGCCGGTCGTCAGCGGACTCCTCGTGGTGCGCAGCACCAATCATGGCGACCACCGTGGCCGGTACATCAGGGTCGACGTAGGCAGTGGTCGCGGAGGCGATGACGCTCCGCGCCCGGACGGTCAGCAGGTCTGGGTCCCCGGGGCCCGATCCCACGAAAAAGATCCGCCCCGGATTGGCCTTCTTGGTCGTACGGCTCATGCGTTCGCACTCTCCTGCCCTCATCCGCTGAGAGCTGTGTGTTCCTCACCGGAACTAGGAAGAGTCGACGAGCTCGTCCGCTCCCAGTTCCAGCAGTTCGGCCGCGAGATCCCTGCCCAGTTGGACGGCACGATCCACCGGACCCACCACCGAAGCGCGAATCACCTCGGATCCGTCCTCGGCCGCCACCGCCGCCCGTAGCGACAGTTCGACGAAGATGCGCCCATCGTCATCGAGCGACTCAACCACCTCGGCAATCGCCCCGACCGGAGCGGTGCACCCGGCTTCCAGCGCCGCGAGCACCGCGCGTTCGGCGTCGACCGACGCACGGGTGGACTCGTCGTCCAACTCGGCAAGAGTTCTCACCAGTTGGGCATCGTCGGAGCGACACTCGACGGCCAGCGCCCCCTGCGCCGGTGCCGGCAACAGGACCACCGGGTCGAACGCCTCGGTGACCTCATCGGCCCTTCCGATTCGCACGAGTCCGGCACGCGCGACGACGACCGCATCGAGTTCGCCGCTGGCGACTTTGCCCAACCGAGAATCAAGGTTGCCTCGTAGGGGGCGGATTTCCAAACCGAGACCCAATGCTCTAAGCTGCGCCGCCCGCCTCGGGGCCGAGGTACCGATTGTGGATCCCGGCGGTAGCTCCCCGAGCACCTGACCACGCTTGCTGACCAGGGCATCTCGCGGATCCTCACGGGGCGGGACGGCCGCGATGATCAGCCCCGGATCAGGAGCGGTGGGCAGATCCTTGTAGGAGTGCACGGCGACGTCGACCCGCCCGTCATGCAGGGCGTTGCGCAGTGCGGTGGTGAACACGCCGACGCCGATCTCGGCGACCGGGGCCGCCGATGCGTCGCCCGCCGTCGTGATGATCACCGATTCGGCCGGATGGCCTGCTGCGATGAGTGCATCGATGATCGTCTGGGTCTGGGTGCGGGCCAGCAATGACCCCCGGGTGCCGACACGAATGACGGCCCGGTTCTGCGTATCGCTCAACGTTCTCCCTGATCGGGGGTGGAATCAAGACCGGTGGGACGTTCGCTCCCGGCCTGGCCCAGCCCGGTCTCGGGAGCACTGACGGCCTCGGCCGAGCCCGGCTTGAGCTCGAACAGCTCACGCAGCGCCTCCGCGTAATGATCACCACCGGGCGTCGAGGCGAGTTGTTTGACCCGTACCGTCGGCGCGTGTAGCAGCTTGTCGACGACCCGACGCACCGCCTTGGCGACCTCGTCGCGCTGCGGATCGTCGAGCCCGGGGAGTTTGGTCTCCAGACGCAGGATCTCGGCCTCCACCACGTCGGCGGCCCGCTGCCGCAACGCCGCGACGGTCGGGGTGACCTCGGCCTGACGCTGTGCGGTGAGGTAGTCGGCGAGCTCGCCGGCAACGATCGACCGGGCGGCGAGGGTGTCGGCCTCGGCGGCCTCGGCCTCGGCGTGCCCGCGGAGTCCGGCGATGTCGACCACGTGCACACCGGGCAGACGCGCGGCGGCCGGATCAACATTGCGCGGAAGTCCCAGATCGCAGATGACCATCGGATTGTCGGCGTCGGCTCCGCGCGCGGCGAGCGCCGAATGCACGTCACCGACCCCGATCACCGAACCGACCGAACCGGTGCAGGCGACAACGACATCGGCCTCGGCCATCACCGCGGGCAGGTCGTCGAACCCGACGCCGTCCACGTCGATGCCGTGGTTGGCGGTGATATTGGCGGCCAGGTGTTCGGCATTGGCCACTGTGCGATTCACCACGGTCAGGTGGGTGACGCCCTCACGGGCGAGTTGCGCGGTCGCGAGTCCGCCCATCGCCCCCGCGCCGACGACGACCGCCGAGGTCATGGGGCTGTTGAGCAACGACTGGGCACGGTGCAGGGCCACCGACACGACCGACGCGCCGGCCCGGTCGATACCGGTTTCGGTGTGCACGCGCTTGCCCACCCGCAGCGCCTGCTGGGCCAGCTCGTGCAGCACGCGGCCGGTGCTGCGGTTGGCGTCGGCGTCGAGGTAGGCGTTACGGATCTGACCGAGGATCTGTTGCTCGCCGACGACGAGCGAGTCGAGGCCGGCCGCGACGGTGAACAGGTGCTCGACGGCGGCTTCGGAATAGCGGACGTAGGCGTGGCGGGTGAGGTCGTTGACGCTCATTCCCGAGTGGTCGCCGATGACCTTGCCGACGGCCTCGAGCGCGGGGTGGAAAGCATCGACGACGGCGTAGATCTCGACGCGGTTGCAGGTGGAGACGAGCATCGCCTCGGAGATGGCCAGGGAATCGAGTAGTTCGTCGACGAGTTTAGGCCGGTCGTCGTCGGAGACCGCGATCCGCTCGAGCACCTCAACGGGTGCGCTCCGATGCGAAACACCGAACAACAAGACACTCACGCCGTCACCGTCTTCATATCCCCTACCGGTCCGCCACTGCGCGCAACTGATCGGCATTGCGGGCACCGAGTGGGCCGCGCGATGCCGTGAAGGCCAATACCTGTAATTCCAAGGCTAGATCAACCTGCCGGACGACGACATCGGAGTCGACGACGAGCCCTACCGGCGTCACATTGAGAAGCTGCCGCACGCCGACCGCGGAGAACGCGTCGGCGGCGCGCTGTGCGTGCTCATCGCCGGTGGCGACCACGCCGATGTCGACCGGTCCGAGCGATGGATCGGCGCACACGGTCTCGATGTCGTCGAGCGCGGCCACCGCCGGCGTGTCGGGAGTCAGGCGCCGTCCGATGGTGTCGGGGTCGTCGTCGAACAGTGCGGCGACGACGAAGCCTCGTCCGACACCGGTGTGGGCGAGCAGCGCGCGCCCGAGACGGCCGGCGCCGGCGAGGACCACGGTGGCGATGGTGTCGGTGTGCAGCGCGATGGAGATGCCGGCGGTGAGCTTGCCGACGTCATATCCCACGCCACGCACTCCGTTGGCGCCGACGTACGACAGGTCCTTGCGCAGGATCGCTGGATTCACTCCCGCGGCGGTGGCCAGCTGGCCACTGGAGGCGACGAGAACGCCGCGCCGGGAGAAGGACCGCAGGACATAGAGATAACTCGCGAGACGGGCGACGGTGGGGTCGGGAATGTCGCCGGACTCCGAACTGATGCTCACTGCCGCACACCCACTCCCACACACCCGGGCGGACGGCCGTCGTCGCCCGCGTCGATGCCGATCAGCGTATACCCGGGTCACGTCGCGGCCGGGTACGACCCCGCCGATCGTCGCGCCCAGGCCGCGATCAGCGTCGGGCGAGATCGGCGCGCAGCCGGGCCTCGTCGACCTCCCAGTAGCCGTGTTCCTCTCCGTCGAGCAGGATCACCGGCAGCCGATCGCCGAACTCCGCACGCGGCTCGACATCCCCGTCCGCCGCGGCGGCATCGACATCGACGACCTCTAGATCGGCGCCCTCCTCGGCACAGATCCGCGCCAGATCGTCGGCGGCACGCGCACACGCCGCACACCCGTCGCGGCTGAGCAGGGTGACGATCATGATGGGCTCCTCTCGATACCGGCCCCGCGCAGGGGGCGACGGCCTCACCTCATCGACCCGATGGGATCGATGAGGACCAGTCTGCCGTCTGGTCACTCCGCACCCCCGCTAGGCTGTACCCGTCGAGCCCCAACCGCCCGTACGGGCCGTCGCGGAGGTGTGAACTGTGGGTGTGACCTCTGACGGTGACACGAATTCGACCGGTGAGACGAACCCGGCCGCCGACACGGACCCAGCCGAGGTACCGGATACCGAAGGGAACCGTGCAGAACCCTCCGGCGACGATTGGGAAGCCCAGGCCGACCTCGTCGATGGGGGCGTGCACTTCGAGGACGACGATCACGGCGACGACCCCGACGACCACGACGCCGACGACGAGAGCCATCGGGTCACCGCGTGGCTCACCGAACGCGCCAGCGCGGCCGGCGGGCGCTTTCGCCAGACCGCACAGGAGTTGCGGCAGTCACTCGCCGGTGAGGCCAGCGCGAAGGCCGCCGTCGACTCGTTGCGCGCACGCCCACCGGCCGACGGCAGCCCGGAGGCGCCCCGCGATCTCACCGCGGCCGCCTTCTTCGACGTCGACAACACCCTGGTACAGGGCGCCTCTATCGTGCATTTCGCGCGCGGCCTGGCAGCCCGAAAGTACTTCTCCTACAGCGACATCGTCGATTTCGCCTGGACCCAGGCGAAGTTCCGGATCACCGGCAAGGAGAACGCCAACGATGTCGCCCAGGGACGCGAGAAAGCGTTGAGCTTCATCGCCGGGCGCCCCACCTCCGAACTCGTCGAACTCGGCGAGGAAATCTACGACGAGTACATCGCCGACAAGATCTGGCCCGGCACAAAGGCTTTGGCGCAGCGACACCTCGACGCCGGCCAACAAGTGTGGCTGGTGACGGCCACCCCTGTCGAACTCGCCCAGACCATCGCCGCCCGACTCGGACTGACCGGCGCGCTCGGTACCGTCGCCGAGAGCCACAACGGGGTGTTCACCGGACGACTCGTCGGCGATATCCTGCACGGACCCGGCAAGGCACATGCGGTGCGCGCGTTGGCCATTCGCGAGGGACTGAACCTCAAGCGGTGCACCGCCTACTCCGACTCACACAACGATGTCCCGATGCTCTCGCTGGTCGGCACCGCGGTCGCAATCAATCCCGACGCCGATCTGCGTGACGTCGCCAAGGTCCGCGGCTGGGAGATGTATGACTTCCGGACCGCCCGCAAGGCCGCGAAGTACGGCGCCGGAACGGCGTTGGCCCTCGGGGCGGCGGGCGGCGGGGCGGCGGCGGTCACCCGGCTGTGGCGGCGGCGCTGATATCACCCGGCCCGCACCCACCGACCGACCATCAGCCCGCCGACTCCGCGATCAGAGTGCGACGACCTCGCTGGCCGGGTCGATGAGCACCTTCGCATGATGCTCGGCCGAGCCGAGGGCATCGAACGCTGCTGCGACACCGTCCAATCCGATGGTCGCGGTGACAAGCGGGGTGACGTCGACATCGCCGCCGGCAATCATCTGCAACGTGTCATGGAATTCGGCCGGGTCGTAACCGAAGACGAACCGCAGCTCGAGTTCCTTGTTGATGCCCATTGCCGGGCGGATGGCGTCTGATTCCATACAAACCCCGACGACCACGATCCGCGAGCGCAGCGGCGCGCCGGTCATCACCTGCTCGATCATGCCGGGCACACCGACACATTCGAAGACGATCGGCCCCTTCGGAGTGGCCCCGAGCTTGTCGGCGAGGTGAAAGACCGTGGCCCAAGGCACCACCGGGATGCGGCGCAGTGTACGCATCCCGTCGAAAGCAGCACCGAACAGATCCGACGCCCGCGACATGTACCGACCCTTGTCGACGACGGCGTCCCACGGCGAGTCCACGGTCGGGTCGACGACGAGGTCGGCACCGACCTTTCGCGCGAGATCACGCCGGCCCGCCGACAGGTCGCTGGCGATGACGGTGCGCACCCCGGTGGCCTTGAGTATCAGAATCACAGCCAAACCGATGGGACCGCAACCGATCACGACGGCAACGTCACGGCGGCCGACCTCACCACGCCGGACCGCGTGATAGGCGACAGCCATCGGTTCGGTCAGGGCCGCCTCGTCGAGGGAGACAGTGTGTGGGACCTCCATCGTCATGTCCTCGGACACGATGACGAAGTCGGCGTAGGCACCGGGGGCGTGTTCGGACAGGCCCGTCAGATGCGGATCGGAGCCGTGGCGCACCATCGGCAACGAGACCACTGCGGTACCCGGCTCCCACTTCTTGCGGCATCGGGGTCCGTAGGAGACGACCTCGCCGACGAACTCGTGGCCCATGATCACCGACTGGTCGGACCGCATGAACGCGTCGTAACCGACGGCGGCGGCGACGTCGGCGGTCTCGTCGCCGTGTAGGCGAGCGTGGAGGTCTGACCCGCAGATCCCGGCACGGCGGACCCGTAGCAGCACCTGCCCCACTCCCGGTTCGGGTGCACTGACATTCTGCACACTCAATTGCCCCTGGTGACAGACGACGGCGCGCATCAGGCAACGTTCCTTCCGGAACTCGCGGCGAACTCGGCGGCGGCGACCCCGGCGTTGCGCAGTGCGGTCAGCGACACCATGAGTTCCGATCGCGCGTCGCCGGCCGGTCCCGCGGGTGTCGGTCCGGGCGCGGCCGGAGCTGCGGCCTCCTGGGCGGCCCAACGCTGCTGCTGGCGGCGCTGCACGCGAGGGCGCACCGAACTGGCCACGGCCGCCCGGTCGGCGGTCCTGAGCAGACTCATGTCATTTCCCTTCAGAGGTTCGAGCACTTCGGTGTGGTCGAGTGCATGCAGGAGTTCGCCGGCGACGATCAGGCCCTCGGCGACGACGCTCCCGCCGTCGGCCGCCCATCGACGCACCTGCTCCACGATGGACAAGTCCTGGTAGACCACGAGTACGGCCACACCCTGCGGGTCGCAGGATCTGGGCCGCGGTCGCGACGTCGTCGGCATCGCGATGAGTCCGGTTGGGGCACTGGCGAAGTCGGGCATTCCGGCCGCAATGGCATCGACCGCCGCGACCGCACCGTCGGCGGCGCGCCGGACGAACTCCACGTTGAGGATTCCGATGCGTCCGGCGTCGGCGAGGGAGGTGAATCCGGAGGCCGGAACCGGAGGCGATCCGAAGGCGACGACGATGTAGCTGAGTGGAGGCAGTTCCGCATCGGAGAACATGCGCCCAATCTATACCGGCCCACACATACCCGAAGGTGCGCTTTGCGAGGGGCGGCGTCAGCCGAAATAGACGCTGCCGCGCCGCGAGAGCATACGGAACAGCGTCTGCTGGATCTCCTCGCGGACGTGGTCGGTAAGGTCGAAGACCACCATCGGGTCGTCGGCGGAGGCGGCGTCGTAGCTGTCGGTCTCGATGGGCCGACCGAAATGGATGTGCCACTTGGACGGCAACGGGATCAAGCCCAGCGGGCCGAGCCACGGAAAGGTCGGTGTGATCGGCACGTAGGGCAACCCGAGCACCCGTGCGAGCGGCTTGAGGTCGCTGATCATCGGGTAGATCTCCTCGGAGCCGACGATGGACACCGGGACGATCGGGGCGGCGTTACGCAGCGCGGTGGTGACGAAGCCGCCACGGCCGAATCGCTGCAATTTGTAGCGATCCTTGTAGAGCTTGCCGATGCCCTTGTATCCCTCCGGCCACACCGCGGTGAGCTCGCCCTGGCGCAGCAGTCGGTCGGCGTCGGCGGTACAAGCCAGGGTGGCACCGATCCGGCGTGCCACCTCACTGACACCTGGCGAATCGAATGCCATGTCGGCGGCCAGGATTCGCAGATAACGGCCGGTCGGATGATTGTCGCGGACGGCCAGCGAGGTCATGATCGCGTCGATCGGGATCGACCCGGCGTGGTTGGCCACGAGCAAAGCCCCACCGTCGACGGGCAGGTTCTCCACCCCGGTGACCTCGACCCGGAACCACTTCTCGTAGACCTGCCGGATCGCGGGAAACCACACCGACTCGGTGAAGTGCGGATCGAAACCGAAATCGTCGACCTCGTAATCCCCGGTCATCCGCTCACGGATGAAACCCGCTGTGGCGGTGAGTGAGTCGGCGACGGCGTTGCGGATGCCACCGAGACTGAACAGCGGCGAGGACCGCACGCGCCCATGCTCGACGCCAAGACTGTCCTCGACGGCGATCTCGTCACTGATGGGCGTCACTGACGCGGGCTCCCGACCGAACCCGTCGGTGTTGGGATGACCCATCGGCTCATAACGGGGCGGCTCGGTCGAACGAACCGGCCCCGGTTGCTGGCTGGGATGACGACCCCTGCCTGCGTCCAGACCGGACTGTCGTTCGGACGAGGGCGCCGAACTCGCGTAGAGCTGAATGACCTTCGCGGTGCGCGTATCAGGTACCGGACCACCCCCCACGCTCTCACCCCCACAACCCTGATGTCGATGCACAAGCCGGACATTGTCGTCACTGTCTACGCCTCAACGATAGCCCTGCCACGGGCGGCGTGTTCGACACCGGACGACCTGCTGACCTCCCATGATACTCGGCTCGCAGCGGGGTCGCATGCCGTATGCGGTGCGGTCGGAGGGGAACCGGGACATCGCTTGCCACACCGGGCGTTCGGCGTCACTGTCATTTCGTCCCGCCGCGAACCCGACCCAAGCGTCAGCGCAACTGCAGGGCAGTCCGGACGACGCTGCGTTCGAGTCCGCGCCAGCGGTCGGCGCTGATGACCGGGGTGACCCCGCTGCGCGCGATGTAGTCGTCGAGGGTCTCCAGGGTCGTGTAGCGCGGCGCGAATCCCAGTTCCGATCGCATCCGGGTGGTGTCGAGCACCCGTCCGTAGGTGAGGAACTCGGTTTGTGAGCTACGGAGTTTGGCCGACCGGAGATCCTGGAGCACCCCGGTGATCGGCGCGAGTAGACGACCGGGCACGGGCAGTTCGAGGTGCCCGGTGCGCCGCACCGCCTGCCTCAGCGTGACCACGCCGTCGCCGGCGACGTTGAACGTGCCCGGCCGGCTCGTCATGGTCGCGTGTTCCATCGCCGCGAGCGCGTCCTCCTCATGCAGGAACTGCAACCGCGACTGGAATCCGAACACCGTCGGCACCACCGGCAACGAGAGATACGAACCCATCCGGGTGTTGATCCGCGGCCCCAACATCGCCTGCAGCCGCATGATAGTGACCTCGATGTCCTGACGCCTGCGCCCGAGCCCGCGAAAGTATCCCTCGACGTCGAGCAGATCACGACCATAGCTGCGGGTGGGTTCGCGCCTGGCGGGGATCTCCTCGGAGAAGTGCGACGGATCGCTCGCACTCGCCCCGTAGACCATCGCCGTGGACCGCAGAATCACGCGCTTTACCGACGGGCTGCGCTGGCACGCCGCACACACCTGCATGGCGCCGACGACGTTGAACTCCTTGATCGCGGCCGAGTGCGGCGCAGTGTCCATGATCGACGTCGCGGCATGGACGACGGTGTCGACGTCGTAGTTGGCGATGGCCTTGGCGATCGCCGGTCTGCGGATGTCCAGCCGCAGGAACTCTGCGCGGCCCATCCGTCGCATCAGATCCTTGCGCGGCACGCGCGAGTCGACGGCGATCACCCGGCGGATGTCGGGGTTGGCGGCCAGCCGGGCCACCAGATAGCCCCCGAGAAAGGTCGCGGCGCCGGTAACCAGAACGGTCCGCGGCGTCGCGTCGGTCGCATCGGTCGCATCGGTCATGGCATCAGGCTAACCCGAGTGCACAGAGGCCCACCGGGCAAGCAGGTCACCGGGCACCGGTGACCTCCACACAACGCGCCAAACAACAAGAACCCGCGCGGCGGCGGGTTCTTGTGATGCGTGGCCGGGCCACACCGGATATTGTGCTGCCGAAACCTCCAGAAGGCCCCGGCGGTCAGCTCACTTACCGAGCTTGCGGCGCTGCACCCGAGTACGACGCAGCAGCTTACGGTGCTTCTTCTTCGACATGCGCTTGCGGCGCTTCTTGATCACTGAACCCATGGGGTGCTTCCTCACTTCACGTGCAATGTTCATCGAGCCCGCAAGTGCTGCGGGACGGTCGCCGGGCGTCGCGACCACTGTCGGGATGAATCTCCGACGGATATCCGACGCGGACGGGCGAGCCGGTGCGGCGTAGCCGAATTGCCACCTTACCGGCCGGACCCCGTCAAACCGAAATCACCGGAGTCCGACCATCGCGGCATGGAGCGGTCCGCACACCCGAGGGCCTAGCCCGCGTCGAAGTAGGACGTCTCCAGGTAGTCGTGCACGGCCTTGGCGTGCACACGGAACGACCGACCCACGCGTACCG
Source organism: Gordonia oryzae (assembly GCF_003797185.1). Lineage (GTDB taxonomy): Bacteria > Actinomycetota > Actinomycetes > Mycobacteriales > Mycobacteriaceae > Gordonia > Gordonia oryzae. The sequence goes on along the minus strand of NZ_RKMH01000002.1, from coordinate 51,071 downwards.
CAGGTAGCTCACCGTTGTGGACCAGGCGGTAGACGGTCATCTTCGAGACCCGCATCAGTGATGCGACCTCGGCGACGGTCAAGAACTGCGACCCCGAAGCCGCGTTGCCGACCGATGCCGACCTGTCTCCTGGCGTCTCTGCAGGTGCCATGAAATTCTCATACCTCCGGAGCACGCGTCGCGGCCGCCGGCTTCCCCTCCGGCGGACACCAGACACGCACGTGCTTAATGGAGCTTAGCGTGGCTGATGTGAAAAAAGCGACGTGAGTGGCCAGGAAACTCCGGTTTTGCGGTACTCAACCACAACATACTGGGGTTTCTCGAGGAGCAACCACTAATCGTGGTGCAAAAGGGTCAGCGTGTCAGGGTTATGAACCCTCAACGTCAGCTCGATGTCCAGCACGTGCACTGGCGTCGGCGGCGGCTTCGGTCGCCTCGTAGAACGCCCCACGCAGCCCCTGCGTCTCCAGGGTGCGCACGGCGGCGGCAGTGGTTCCGCCCGGCGAGGTGACCGCCGCACGGAGATCGACCGGGGAGAGTCCGGAGTCACTGAGCAGAACGCCGGCGCCGCGGATGGTCTGCACGACCAGTGTGGTGGCCAGTGCACGGGTCAGTCCCAGCGATACCGCGGAATCGATCATCGCCTCGGCCATCAAGAAGACGTAGGCGGGCCCGGACCCGGAAATCGCGGTGACCGCATCCATCTGCTTCTCGGGTACCACCGCGACGCGACCCACCGACTCGAGGAGCGCAACGACCGCACGCAGTTGCTCGTCATCGACGTGGCGTCCGGCCGCGACCGCCGACATCGCCTCGTTGACCAGCATCGGGGTGTTGGGCATGACGCGCACGACCGGCGAACCCGCCTGCAACATCTTCTCGTAGCGGGCCAGCGGTATGCCCGCGGCGAGGGTCACCGTCACGCGTTCGGACTCGGCGCTGTCGTCGGCGGCGGCGAGTGTGCGCAGGACACCCTCGACGTCGTCGGGTTTCACCGCCAGGAAGACGAACTGCGCCGAACTGACCGCGGTGGTGAGGTCGTCGGTGACGAAGACCTCGTACTCGTCGGCGATTTCTGAGGCCCGCTCGGGAACACGTTCGACGACGACGAGATTCTTTGGCTGTTTGCCGGCGGCGATCAGCCCGGCGAGCAGGGCCTCACCGATCTTGCCGCCGCCGACGATCGCGATGCGCTCGGTCACTGGTGGGAATGCCTCTCTCGTTCACGGGTCTGTTGGGGCCGGGTCAGCGGTGTCAGAACTATCGGGCACTCACCCCGGCCGGGATCAAGGCGAGCTGACGTGACTGGGCCACGACCGCACCCGTCGAGTCCACCACGAGGTGGTCCTCCTCGAACATCCCGGGGCCCACCTCTAGGCTCGTCGCGGCGAAACGCAGCCAGCCTGGGGCCGGCTCGCGACGGATGTAGGTGGTCAACTGCACCGTCGGCGCCCATCCGAACACCGCAAGGTTCATCACGACCGGCGGCGAGATGTCGCACACCAGAACCGCGAAGTCCGCGTCGGGTTCGGCATCCCTGGGACGACACCAGCCGCGCACCACCGGATCGCCGTTCTGCCCGTGTGCCGCCGGGAAACTGTGCGTGTCGACCGCGGTGTCGAGGGCCGCCCCGAGATGGATGACGTCAGCCATCGGCGAGTCTGCGATGCGCAGGGCGTCGGCGTCCGGGGTCGGGGCGAGATCGTCGAGCACGTGGGGCGACGAATGTCGCGAGGGACCGGTGTCCGGGCGGGCCAGCGTCACCGACGACGACACCATGGTCCGGCCGTTCTGGGCGAGGTCGACGTGCAGCAGGGTCACGGTGCGCCCGCGTTTGCGGACGGTCGCGGTGACCTGCACCGTCGCCGGATCGGGCGCGGCGAGATAGTCGCTGGCGATGGCGACCGGTACGAGGTCGGCCGAATGCAGCGAGGTGTCCGGGCTGCCGGGAGCGAGATCGTCGAAGGCGCGTGAGGCCGCCCGCGCGATGATCATCTGCATGGTGCCGCCATGCACCTTCGGGCCGATGGTGAACACCGGATCGATCGAAGTGGTGTAGGTGATCGACGGTTGTTCCGCCGGTGCGGCGACAGGACCGCCCGTCACGGCGAGGTTCAGCAATTCGGTCAGCTTCGGGCTCATGTCATCTCTCCGGCAGCCACCGGGTCCGGCTCGTCTCACGCCTGAGGTGCTGCCGGGCAAAATCTAGCGAACGCGCAAGCATCGCCTGCCGTTCGGGTTTGGTCCGCGCCGAGGAGGTGGTGACCTCTAGAACTACCGCGCCGGAGAAATCACTGCGGGCGATCCGGTGACACACCCGCGCGCAGGGCTGGGTCCCGTCGCCGGGGATCAGGTGCTCGTCGGTGGCCGCCCCGGTTCCGTCGGCGAGATGCAGGTGCGTCAGATGGGCGCCCATCCGCTCGTACAGGGCGACGGCGTCGGTGCCGGCGGTTGCGGTGTGCGAGAGGTCGAGGGTGTAGTGGTCGTAACCGTCGTCGGTGGGGTCGATGGACTTGCCGAACGCCGATACCGCAGGCCCAGGTGTGCCACCGCGGCGGGTGAGCCGACGCGCGGAGCGTTCACCGGCCCCGAACATGCGGTCGGCACGCATCGGGAACATATTCTCGACCGCGATCGAGACGTCTGATTCCGACAACTCGCCCACCAGATCATCGAAGCCCGCTACGTAGGTGCGCTGCCAGCGGAACGGCGGATGGACGACGACGGTGGCCGCACCGAGCGCCTCGGCGGCGTGCGCGGCGCGCGCGAGTTTGTTGAGCGGATCACGTCCCCACACCCGTTGGGTGATGAGCAGGCACGGAGCGTGGATCGAGAGCACCGGCACCTGATAGCGCTCGGAGAGGTGCTCGACATGCCGGATGTCCTGGCTGACCGGGTCGCCCCACACCATCAACTCCACCCCGTCGAAGCCCAGGTCGGCGGCGTAGGCGAAGGCCGCCTCGGTGTTCTGCGGGTAGACCGATGCGGTGGAGAGTCCGACCGGGATCTCCCCGGTCACCGTCGACGGATCGAGGGCCTCGCGCGACTCGCTCACGTCGACAACAGCACGAGCGGGCCGATCGTGACGATCAGCCCGACGGCGAGCGCGAGCAAGGTGGTGATCAGATCCGACGTCCGGCGCACCAGATGAGTGAACGTCACGATTCCGAAGATCACCAGCACCGCGAGCACCAGCGCGAAGTACGGATTCCACTTCCACAACTCGGTGAACCCCCAGAACAGACCCACACCGATGACCAGTCCGGCGACGACCTCGGCGATCACCGCGAGCCACGCCAGCACCGGCTTGCGATCGACCCACGACTCACGCCCATCATCAGAGTTGGCGGCCTCGGCTTTTCGAGCCCTGCGTGCCTTCCGGCCGCGATCTCGGGACTCCGGGGCGGCGGTCTCGTCGGCGACGGGCCCACTCTCGGCGTGGTCGGCGTCGGTGGGGTGGTCCGCGGCATGGTCGGCGTCGGTGGGGTCGGCGTCGGTGGGGTCGGCGTCGGCATGGTCGGCGTCGGCGGGGTCGGCGTCGGCGGGGTCGGCGTCGGCATGGTCGGCGAGGACATTCGCGGCCACGGTCTCGGCAGGCTCGTCGGTGAAGTCGGTATCGCGCGCCCGGCGGCTCGCGGCGACCAATCCACCGAGTCCGACGTCTGCGGCCAGCGCGCCTGCGGCGGAGTCGTCGCGGCCCGCCTCATCGCGGTGCCACTCATCGCGGTGTGATTCGGGCTCGTCGGCCGGATCGAGGACGTTCGCGGCGACAGTCGGGGTGTGCTCGTGGTCGGTCTGATCGAACGGCCCGTGCTCGACACCGAATGACCCGCTGGGCGTGGCCAGGTCGGCGCCCTCGACGTCATCGGCGTCGAGAATGTGCACGTCGGCGCCCACCTCGCTGTCGTCGACGATCGGGATGATGCCGGTGACGGCATCGGCGGCGACATCCTCGGGCTGATGAGTGATATCCGCGCGAGTCGCGGTGTCGGCGGGTTCGTCGGTATTTGCGGCTGCCTTACCCGTCGCGGCCGCACCCGCGGTAGCCGCATTCTCCGCGGCGGCGCTTACTGCCGCGGTGTCCCGATTTTTGCCGCGACCGAACCAGCGGCGCTTCTTCTTCGGCTTCTCCTCGGCGTGCTCGACGTCGGCGAACGAACGATATGCCTCGAAGTCCTCGTCAAAGACCTCCTCAAACCGGCCGTTGCGGGGCGCTGTGTCCTCGGTGTCGGCGCCGGCATCGGCATCGGCATCGGCATCGTCGACGAGCGGGATGATGCCGGTGACCGCGTTCGCGGCGGCGGGGTCGTGGCTGGTCGGGTCGGGACCGCCGGGTTCCGAACCGGCGGCGGCCGGTGTGCGATCGACCGGCTGGTCCCGCAATCGACGCGAGACGTCATCGGAAGTGAAGTCCCGGGTCGGGGGCGGAGCGAAGCTCGGCATGCCACTCGCCGCTCCCGAACTCGCACCGCGACCGACCCGTGGGCCGGGCTCGGTGACCGGACCCGTTGCCGGGCCGCGTGCGGCGAGCGGATTCTGCGACCGGGGGAACGCACCCGAGGACGGAGACGGCGACCAAGGTGCTGTCTGCGGGCCGTCCGGCGTGGAGGTGCTCCGTGCGGGCGCACTCGCAACCGGGTTACTAGGGGCGAAGTTACTCGAGGCCGGGGTACTGGGGGCCGGGGTGCTGGGGGCCGGGGTGCTGGGGGCCGGGGTGCTGGGGAGGTCGGGAGTCGTAACCTGGGTGTCAGACCCGGCAGGGCCCTCGACCCGCGGAATCTCACCGGTCAGCTCGGACACCGACACGGCTCCGGCACGCCCCGCACGCCGACGTCCCCGGTCCCGGCGCGAGCCGGTTGTGGCGTTCGCCGCGTCAGCGGCCTGCGTGCGGGCGAGCAGCTCCGATACCGAGATGGGCCGGGACTCGGTCGCCCCGTCGGGGTCACCGGTGTTGCGGCCGCCGGGGTCGTTGCCGCCGGGTGTGTTCGCCATCGAAGTGCGCTCTCCGTCCTCACCAATCTCGCCGCGCCGCCAGGAGTGGCGGTACAGCGACTCGCGTCGTTCGCGTGTCAGTGGACGTTGCGTGCACCGATGCCTGATGCAGCCGGATCCGAGCTGTCGGCCGGCTCCGCATCGAGGCGACGAAGGATAACCCCCTCCCGCAACGCCCACGGGCAGATTTCCAGTGTATCGACCCCGAGTCCGCGCATTGCCGCCTCGGCGACAAGTGCCCCGGCGACGAGCTGTCCGGCCCGATCAGCGCTGACGCCCTCGAGTTCGGCCCGGTCGTCTCGGGTCATGCGCGAGATGAACGCGATGAGCTGCCGCAGTCCACCGGCGGTGAGGGTCCGCTTGACGCGGGGACCAGCCCCCGACGGGGCGGCGCCGGTCAGTCGGGCAAGGCTGCGGAAGGTCTTAGACGTTCCGACAGCGATGTCCGGCTTACCCGGTCCGAGGAGTTCCTTCGCGGCCGGCCGCATCTCGGCGTCGAGCCAATCACGCAGGACGCCGACCCGGCGCCGGTCCGGCGGATCGTCGGGTAACCAGTCGCGGGTGACGCGGCCGGCACCCAATGGCAGCGAGAGCGCTACGTCGGGTTCTTCGTCGACGCCGTTCGACATCTCCAGCGAGCCCCCGCCGATGTCGAGCGCCAGGATGCGTCCGGCGCTCCAGCCGTACCAGCGCCGCACGGCCAACGACGTCAGCCGAGCCTCGTCGCGACCGGTCAGAACCTCCACCCCGACGCCGGTCTTGGCCGCCACTCGCGCGAGGACGCCGTCAGAGTTGGTGGCGTCGCGGACCGCTGAGGTCGCGAACGCCATCATTTGCTCGCAGCCGGAACTCTTGGCGATGAGGGTGAACTCCTCGATCGAGTCGACGAGCCGTTCGGCGGCACCGGCGGTGAGACGCCCGTCTGCATCGATGTGCTCGGCGAGTCGCAGCACCGCCTTCGTCGAACTCATCGGGGTCGGATGTCCTCCGCGGTGGGCATCGACCACCAGGAGATGAACTGTGTTGCTGCCCACGTCGAGGACTCCTAAACGCACGGATACACGGTAGTGCGTCGCAGTTTCGGTTGTCTGCGGCGGGTCGCCGTGGTGCGGCAAACCGGCGGTGACGGTTACCGTTGAGATGTGCCCAAGCCCAGCGCAGCCCCGCGGATGACGCCCGCTCCCGAGGTCGATCTCGACTTCCCACGGGAATGGTACGAATTCACCGATCCGGCCGATCCCGAGCACATCATCAACGCCGACCTCACGTGGTTGTGTTCGCGCTGGACGTGCGTGTTCGGCACGCCCGCCTGCCAGGGAATCGTCGACGGCCGCGGGACCGACGGATGTTGCACGCATGGGGCGTACCTGTCGGACAAGGACGACCGCAGACGCCTGGCCAAGGGTGTGGCGATGCTGACCGCCGACGACTGGCAGTTCCACAAGAAGGGGTCGGGTAAGGATGCACTTGGCCCGCGTGGGTACCTCGTCGAGGACGAGCTCGACGACGAGCCCGCCCTGAAGACCCGCCAACACAAGGGCGCGTGCATCTTCTTGAACCGTCCGGACTTCGAGAAGGGCCCCGGCTGTGCGCTACACGCGATGGCGCTGCGGCGCGGTCTCGAACCGCTGACCGTGAAACCCGATGTGTGCTGGCAACTTCCGGTACGTCGCGAGCAGGACTGGGTGGAGCGGCCCGACGGCACACAGATCCTCAAGACCACCATCACCGAGTACGACCGCCGCGGCTGGGGGGAGGGCGGTCACGACCTGACGTGGTACTGCTCGGGATCCCCCGACGCGCACGTCGGGGCGTCCCAAGTGTGGCAGTCCTACGAGCCCGAACTGGTCGAGCTGATCGGCCGTCCCGCCTACGAGGCGCTCGCCGATGCGTGCCGACGCCGAAACGGACTCGGGCTCATCGCGATCCATCCGGCGACCCGGGCCGCGACCAGCCGCCGCGACACCGACATCAAGTACGAGCTACTCGACGCCGACGCCGCGGGCTGATCACGGCTCGAACTTGTACCCCAATCCACGCACCGTCACAAGGTGTTTCGGCGAGGCCGGATCGGGCTCGATCTTCGACCGCAGCCGCTTGACGTGGACGTCGAGGGTCTTGGTGTCCCCGACGTAGTCCGCACCCCACACGCGGTCGATCAACTGCCCGCGGGTGAGTACCCGCCCGGAGTTGCGGAGTAGGTATTCGAGGAGATCAAACTCCTTGAGCGGCAACGTGATCGACTCACCATCTACTGCCACGGTATGGCGTTCGACGTCCATCCGGACCGGTCCGGATTCGAGGACCGCCAAGGCGAGGTCGTCCTCGCCGACGTCTCCCCCACGACGCAGAACCGCCCGGATGCGGGCGATGAGCTCACGCGCCGAATACGGCTTGGTGACATAGTCGTCGGCACCGAGTTCGAGTCCGACGACCTTGTCGATCTCACTGTCGCGGGCGGTCACCATGATCACCGGCACGCTCGACCGGGCGCGCAGTGATTTGCAGATCTCGGTCCCCGACACCCCGGGGAGCATGAGGTCGAGCAGGACGATGTCGGGGCTGATGCGCTCGAACACCGCGATGGCCTGTGCACCATCGTTGACGACGCTCGCTTCGAACCCCTCCTTGCGCAGGAGGAAGGCCAGCGGATCGGCCAACGACTCCTCGTCCTCGACGATCAGTACATGCGTCACTCGTGAAGCTCCTTGTTTCTCAGACGTTCTCGTAGTTGCGTGGTCACGTGACTCTCGTCGTCCTCCTCCGAGGAGGTCACGCGATCTGGGGGTCGGCTCGGTGGGACGACTCCTTATCGGATTGCCTTGACGCATCAGCATTCTCGGCGTCGAGGTCCTGGGGAATCGAGAGGGTGAACGTCGACCCGGTGCCGGGTTGACTCCACAGGTTGATGGTTCCGTCGTGGGTGGCAGCAACGTGTTTGACGATCGCCAGGCCCAGACCGGTGCCGCCGGTCAGACGCGACCGCGCCTTGTCGACGCGGAAGAAACGTTCGAAGACGCGCTGTTGATCAGACGGGTTGATACCGATGCCGCGGTCGGTGACCGCGATCGACACCATCGGGACCCCGGCCGAGGTGGTGACGCGCCGGCTCACCGAGACCGTCGTGTTCTCCGGCGAGTAGGCGATGGCGTTGACGATCAGGTTGCTCAACGCGGTCAGCAGCAGCATCCGGTCGCCACGCACCCAGGTGTGGATGGGCTCGTCGGCGCGCAGGACGATGTTGGCGGCCTCGGCGCTCACCGCGGTCCCGTCGATGGCGGAGTCGATGAGATCGTCGACGTCGACGGCCGCGAAATGCGGCTTCTCGCCGCCCTCGAGTCGGGACAGCGCGATCAGCTCGGACACCATGTTGCCCATCCGGGCGGCCTCCGCGACGACGCGGTGCCCGAAGTGCTCGACGGAATCGGCGTCGTCGGCGGATTCGATCAGCGCCTCGGCCAGCAGTCCGATCGCACCGACTGGGGTCTTGAGCTCGTGGGACACGTTGGCGACGAAGTCACGGCGGGTGGCCTCCACCCGCAGGTTCTCGGTGTCATCGGTGCCATAGATCATCACGTAGCGCTCGTGGCCGTGATAGCCAAGTCGTGCCAGGCAGCGCACCGATTCAGCGCTGCGCTTGGTGGCGCGCCCGGTGGAGAGAAATCCCAGCGTAGAGGTCGGCGGGACAAAATCGAAACGCGCCTGCTCACCCGTCTCGAGGACGGTCAACGAGTGCTCCCACACTGGTTCGGCGAGCAGATACTCCGAGACGAGCCCGAGCTCGACGGCGCGATGGTTGTAGAGAACCACGTCGCGAAAGTCGTCGACGACGGCGACGGCAACCTCGGAATTGCGGACTATGAGGCTGAGCAGCCCGGCCTTGGTCATCTGACCGTCCGGGGTGACCACGGGGAGATCGGATTCGCGCAGGGCCGCCGAATCCGGGACCACGCGGGGACGGTCGGCGACGACGGGTGCGCCGCTGGGGATCACGTCGGAATCGGAGTGCACGGAATCGGAGTGGACGGACTCGGCGTGAGACGAGGCGACGTCGCCGGAGGATCGGCGAAACCACCGGCCCCTTACGTCACCACGACCGAACTGGTACCCGAGCAACAACGCAAGCACAACTGCCACGATGGCCCCGGCAAGGAATGCAGCGGTCACACTGGCAGCTTACGGTCCCGGAAACTGCGCGAACATTCCCGACGGCACAATTCGACTTCCGTTCACGTGGTGTTCCACCGAAACGTGATCCGAAGCACCGAAACGGCCTACGAACAAGTCCCGACCGGAATCGTCAAAGCACCACCAGGGCTCACCAGCGCTGAGCAGGGTGACACGGGCGCATTCTCACTGCGGTACCGGTACCGCCATATCGGCGTATTCCGGATGGCGGTCGATGAAGCGTCGCACATAGGAACAGACCGGCACGACCTGTTTTCCCGCCTGACGAATGTCATCGAGTACCGCTTGCACGAGTTGGGCGGCATATCCGCGCCCGGAGTAGGCCTCCGGGATGACGGTATGGGTCAACACCACCTGGTATGGCTCGGAGACGTAATCGACATATCCCACCGTGATCTCGTCACCGTCGGAGTCGGTGGTGAGGATTGCTTCGTATCGCTCGCGCGCAGCCGAATGGGCGATGCGCAGGTGGCTGGGATCTGCCATGCACCCAATGTAGCGCCTGTCACACGAGCGCCGCCATGACGATTATGTTACAGAACACACCAGGCGCTTATTTCTGTCCCTGCGCCGCGACCGCTGCCGCACCCGCCGCGGCGGCTTCCGGGTCCAGATAGGTGCCGCCGGGATTGAGCGGCGTGAGGTTCTCGTCGAGGTCGTAACGCAGCGGATTGCCCGTCGGGATGTTGAGACCGGCGATGTCGGCATCGGAGATCCCGTCAAGGTATTTGACCAGCGCGCGCAACGAATTACCGTGCGCCGCAATGAGAACGGTCTTGCCGGCGGAGATGTCGGCGGCGATGGTCTCGGTGAAATACGGAATCAGCCGCTCCACGACGTCCTTGAGGCATTCGGTCAGTGGCACCTCGGCGAGGTCGGCGTACCGCGGATCGCGGGTCTGGCTGTACTCGGCGTCGGGATCAATCGGCGGCGGCGGGGCGTCATAGCTGCGACGCCAGAGCATGAACTGCTCCTTGCCGTACTTCTCAAGGGTGTCGGCTTTGTTCAAGCCCTGCAGCGCACCGTAGTGACGTTCGTTGAGACGCCAGTCGCGGACCACCGGAATCCAGTGCCGATCGGCGGTGTCCAACGCGATCTGCGCGGTCACAATCGCCCGGCGCAGCAGTGAGGTGTAAAGAACGTCAGGCAGCAGATCATGATCGACGAGGAGCTCGCCGGCGTGCTTCGCCTCGGCCTCGCCCTTGTCGGTGAGCGCGACGTCGACCCAGCCGGTGAACTGGTTGGACGCGTTCCACTCGCTCTCGCCGTGCCGCATCAGAATCAGGGTGCCGTTGCTCATGGTCGATAGTTTGTCACACCGGTCGGGTGGGTTCAGCGCTTGCTCGGCCGCAGTGCGTCGAGGCCATCAATGGCCCAGATCGTCAGGTAGGCCAGCCCGAAGAACAGCGCGACGGCCACTGCGACGCCGGCCGATTCGACATGGGAGAACGGCGAACCCACCCATCCCAGGGTTGAGCGGACGATGTACCCGGGCCGGGCCAGCAGATCCCAGGAGTTCCAGCGTTGGAAGCGGCCGATGACGACGCCGATCGCGCAGAGTCCGACCGAGCACGCGACGGCCAGCCAGCCGATGATCGGGCCGAATTCCCGGCCGAGGCGCCGGTGCACCAGCAACAGCGAGACCACACCGAGGATGATGCCGGTCCACGCCGCGAAGCCGTACTGCAAGATGTGCCGCCACAGGTCATAGCCCTCGCGCAGGTGCACGAGGTCGGTGACGAGATAGGGAGCGTTGGGCAGGAGCGCCAGCCACCCGACACCGATCGGGATCAGCCACACGCGCCGCCGAACGACGGCGAATCCGACCGCGAAGATCATCGGAATCCAGGCAAGAAACAGATTCCACACCAGAAACCGCGTCGGATAGTAGAGCGGCGTGGCCGGGTCAGTGACGCCGAGGCCGACGGTCAGGGCGGTGGTGGCGATCAGCGACGCAGCAAGCACGAGGTGGCGGAAGGGGATCACCGCAGCGATTATTCCCGATGACCTCCTTCGCCTACGTGCGCAAGTCCTTTCGGAGGATCTTGCCACTCCGACTTCGTTGTGGCGTCGATGAACTCAACGGCGCGGACCTTCTTGTGCGGTGCGACCTGTGCGGCGACGAACTCGATCACCTCGTTCTCATCGATCGGCATCGGGCTCGGTGACCACGAACGCCTTCGGGCTCTCCTCGCCGTCGGCGTCGTTGACCCCGATCACCGCGGCGTCGGCGATCTTCGGATGCGTCAACAACAACACCCCGTCGACGACAACAGCGACTCCTCGACACCCAGCGCAGCGGTCGAGGAGATCGGGATGAGGTGGCTGACCGGCGAGAGTTCACTCATGCCGTAGCCCTGCAACATATGCAGATCCAGACACTTGGCCACCGCCTTGCCCAACTCATCGCCAAGCGGGGCCGCCCCCGACATCATCACCTTCAACGACGACAGATCGTAGTTGTCGACGATCGGGTGCTTGGCCAGCGCCACGGCGACCGGCGGCGCGATATGGGCGCTGTCACCCGATACCTCTGGATGGTGCCGAGGAATTCGACGCGATCGAACCGCGGCATGATGACCCGGCGACCACGGTTGTACAACGCCGCGTTGAGCAGGCGCGCAGGATGCCGCGGAAGACGGTGGCGAACGCCGGGATATTCGGTGACAGCAACCCCTACAACGTCACCGACCGCGATACCGCGCCCATAGCGCCCCCCGCCGCCGCATTGATCTGACCGATCAGCTGCCCGTAGGTGGTCTCCGTACCCGACGTCGGACCAACAAGCGCCACCCGCTCGAGATCGGCGTCGGCGAATGACCCGAACAAGAACTCCCAGAGGCTGACATCGGGGATCTCGACATCGGGATCTCGACAGCGGGAAAGGGAGTGGCGAGACTCATGGCACCTCTGTTGGGCAGGATGATCAGAGTAATCGCATCAACAGTCGTTGCCACGTTGTGACGCAGACCTCTGTCCGGTGTGACGCTGTCACCGAGGCTGGAACAGGTCTGGAAAAGTACTACCGGTCGCGCCGTCGACCACCGGGGTTTCGCCGGGAACGTACCTGTCCGGCAACGGTTCTCCGGGTTCGGGGAGCGAGTCCTTGTCAATCAGATGCTCGAAGGCGAGCAGGTTGCGCAGCGATTCGCCGCGCGAGACACGCCACGCCCACTCGCGACGGATCGAGGTGGCGAAACCGATTTCGAGCAATGTGTTGAAGTCACCGTCGGCGGCCTCGAGTACCTGTCCGAGAACACGGTCGACCTCATCGGAGGTGAGCGCATCTCCGGAGATCCGGCCGATCAGGTAGATGTCGCCGATATTGTCGATCGTGTACGCCACGCCGTAGAGCCGGCGATTACGTTTGAGTAGGAACGTGAAGACCTCTTCGTGTTTCTCGTCGGGGCGGCGGCAGACAAACGCTTCCACCCGCACACCGTAGGTACCCGCGGTCAGCAACACCGTTGTCGTGAGCTTGCGCTCACCCGGCAGCTCGAGCACGATGTGCTCAGCCCGAGCCGCGCCGGAACTCTTACGGGTGAACGCAATCCCCCCGTCGGTGAGCACCTTTTCCAGCAGTTCGATGTGGTCGGTGTGACTCATCGTCTTCCTTCCGCTTCGGCGGTCGTGGCCTCGAGAATCTCTCGGGACGCCATCACTCAGAGGGGCATCCGCGCCCGACGGCGTCCCCAGCGGCGGGTCGCCCGCACCAGCGGGGTAACTCCGACCGCCGGCACACGGTTACCCGCAAAGGAATCCATCGCTCGCGCGTAACTCGCCAGCAGCGCGTCGGTGGTGTGCTCCCACGAGAATTGTTCGGCATGCTCGCGTGCGCGGCGTCCCATCGCGTTGAGCTGTCCTGGACTACTGAGCATCTTCTCCAGCGCGGTCGTCCAGTCCCCGATCAGATGTCCGTCCACGAGCATCCCCGACCTGCCGTCGGCCACGGCCACCCCGAGTCCGCCGACGTGGGCGGCCAACACCGGGACGCCACACGCCTGCGCCTCGATGGCGACAAGACCGAAGCTTTCCGAATAACTGGGCACTGCAACGAGATCCGATGACCGATAGACCTGCGCAAGGCGCGTCGCGGGCTGCGGCGGCAAGAATGTCACGGCGTCGGAGATGCCGAGTTCGGCGGCTAGATCGATCAGCGCGGTCGGCCGGTCAAGTCCACTGCCCGACGGCCCGCCCACGATCAGCACGTGCACCGGCCGACGGCCGGTCGCCCGCTGCCGCTCGATAAGCGGCGCCGCGGCAGAGAGCAGGACGTCGGGAGCCTTCAGCGGCTGGATACGACCGACGAACGTCACAATGCTCGCTTCTTCCGGCAGTCCCAACTCCGCGCGTGCATCCGAGCGCGAACCCGGGGTGTAGCAGTCGAGATCGGCGCCCGGCGTCACGATGTCGATGCGACCGGGATCGGCGTCGTACATGGTGATCAGCTCGTTGCGTTCGGTGTCGGTGTTGGCCACGAGCCGATCGGCCTCCGCAACCACCTGCTGCTCGCCGATCACACGCAGTCGTGGTTCGGCCGCATCCCCTTTGGCCAGTGCGGCGTTCTTCACCGCTGCCAAGGTGTGCGCGGTATGCACCAGCGGCACACCCCATCGCTCCCGGGCGAGCCACCCCACCTGCCCCGACAACCAGTAGTGCGAATGGATCAGGTCGTAGTAACCGGGCCTTTGCATCGCCTCGGCGCGCAGTACCCCCGCGGTGAACGCACAAAGTTGAGCAGGCAGATCCCGCTTGTCGAGCCCCTCGAACGGCCCCGCCACGATATGTCGGACGGTGATCCCGTCCGCGGCCGCCACCGTCGGCGCATCTGCCGAGGAGGTCGCGCGCGTGAATATCTCGACCTTCACCCCACGCCGGGCCAGACACTGCGCCGTCTGCCATACGTAGACGTTCATCCCGCCCGCGTCGCCGGTACCGGGCTGCGCCAACGGCGAGGTGTGCACCGAGATCAACGCGATGCGCCGGGGCCGTGACGAACTCATCCCCTCAGCTTAGAGAAGCACACGGCGACGGCTCGGGTCAGTGCCCCCAGCCCGGATTGCTCCGAGCATCCATCATGTGTGCTGCACATGCCCACACTTCTCGACTGGAGACACTGACACATTCACCACGGCGCCTCATTGTCCCGCCGTGATGACGGTATTCGTCTCACGAGCCGCTTTTCGTCCAGATCGAGGCCATCGGGTTGGCCGACAACCCACCGATGGTCATGCAGTCCCCACCCTGCCTTGCGCGGACTGGGTCGATGACGATCATCGGCACACCGGCCCGATCGGCTGATCACCGCGAGCGAGACCACACTGTCCGGGGGAGGTGCGCCCGAACCCGGCCCCTGTTTGCACGGTTCGGCGTCGAGATGTCCCGACTGGTACCAAAACCCCCGAACTTCTCCCGCGCACACCGCACCCACCGGCGAACGGGCGCCGATTGGTCGCAACGAAGGCCGTCGCCTACACTGCATTCGGTAACGATTGTCGTTTTCGTCGAAGGGCGCTATTCCATGAAGCGTGCATTGATCGCCTCCGCAGGTCTGTTGACCGCCGCGGCCCTGGTCCTGTCGGGTTGTTCGGACGACGGCGGCGGCTCGTCGAGTGGCGGTAAGCCGACCGTGGTCACCTCGACCAACGTGTGGGGTTCGGTGGCCTCGGCGGTGGCCGGAAACGACGCTGAGGTCACCGCGCTGTTCACCAACAGCACCGAAGACCCGCACGAGTTCGAGCCGTCGGCGACGGACACCGCGAAGGTCGCCGACGCCTCGGTGATCCTCATGAACGGCGGCCACTACGACGAGTACATGGAGCAGGCCGCCAAGAACAGCTCCGGCACGGTGATCAACGCCTTCGACATCATGCAGGGCGGTCACGAGGAGTCCACCACAGAGACCGGCACCGACGAGGGCCACTCGCACGAGGTCAACGAGCACGTGTTCTACAACCTGGCTGTGGTCGGACAAGTGGCCACCAGACTCGGGGAAGCGTTGGCCGCCAAGGACTCCGCCCACGCCGAGACCTACCGCGCCAACGCCCTACGCTTCAACACCGAACTCGCCGCCGTCCGCAATCAGGTGAGCCAGATCAAGGCCGCCCACAACGGGACCAAGGTCGCCCAGACCGAACCACTGGCCGGATACTTGCTCACCGAGGCCGGGCTCGACGACGTCTCCCCCGCCGGCTTCACCGCAGCCGTCGAGGAGGGCCAGTCTCCCTCGGCCGCCGACCGCGCCGCCCTACAGGACCTCCTCACCTCCCGCACCGTGAAGGCGTTCATCTACAACACCCAGGCCGTCGACTCGGTGACCGAGGCGTTGCTCACGGTGGCCCAAGGTGCGAAAGTACCGGTCGTGAAGTTCACCGAAACGCTGCCCGACGGTGTCAGCGATTACGTCATCTGGCAGCGCGGCCAGGCCGAGGCCCTCGCGAATGCGTTGAACTCGTCCAACGCCTGATGACCGACCCGATCCCCGCCACACCGGCCACCGCCACGCCGATCCCGGTCGCCGCGTTTCGCCACGCGCGCCTCGCCTTCGGCGAGCGGGTGCTCTGGAACAACCTGAACCTGACGATCGAGGCCGGCGAGTTCGTCGCCGTCCTCGGTCCGAACGGTTCGGGCAAGACGTCGTTCCTGCGCACCCTGCTCGGCCAGTATCGGTTGAGTGCCGGGGATCTCGACGTCACCGACGCCGTCGGCTACATCCCTCAACAGCACGCCGACGAGGCCGACACGATGGCCCTCCGTGCCCGCGACCTGGTGGGGTTCGGCGTAGACGGATCGCGGTGGGGTGTCGGTCTGCGCGGGCGACGCGAACGCCGACGAATCGTCGATGCCGCGCTCGCCGAGGTCGGTGCGACCCCCTACGCCGATGCCCCGGTCGGGCTCCTCTCCGGCGGTGAGCAGCAGCGTCTGCGGGTGGCGCAGGCGCTGACCACCGATCCGCAGCTACTGCTCTGCGACGAGCCACTGGCCAGCCTCGATCCGGCCAGCCAGGAACGCGTCGTCGAACTCATCGACCGTCGCCGGCGCACCGCACAAACCGCAGTGGTCCTGGTGACGCACGAGATCAACCCGGTGATGCCGTATGTGGACCGGGTGCTCTACCTCGTCGGCGGCGAGTTCCTCGCGGGGCCGCCGGAGAAGGTGATGACAACGGCGACGCTCTCAGCGCTCTACGGCAGTCATGTCGAGGTGGTGCGCGTCAACGGCCGCCTCCTCGTCGTCGGCGGCGAAGAGGGCATCGCACACTGCCACACCGACGAGGAGCATCGGGGCCTGTGAGTACCGTTCTGGCCGCCCGGACCGTCGTGGCCGCCAACGTCGAACTCCGCGACTTCTGGGATTTCGCCGAGACCGCGCGACTGCTGCACTACGACTTCGTCTGGCAGGCGCTCATCGCGCTGGCACTCCTCGGCGTGCTCTCCGGCGTCCTCGCCCCGCTGATCGTGTCGCGGCAGATGTCGTTCGCCGTGCATGGCGCGAGTGAACTGTCGGTCACCGGCGCCGCCGCCGCGTTACTCGCCGGTGTCAGTATCAACCTCGGCGGGGTGATCGGCGCGGTCCTCGCCGCCGCCGTCTTCGGATTCATGGGAAATCGTGCCCGCGAACGCGATTCGGTGATCGGCGTCGTGATGGCATTCGGCTTGGGATTGGGCGTGCTGTTCCTGGCGCTCTACGGCCGCATCGGTGCGGGGTTCGCGCTGCTGACCGGGCAGGTCGTCAGTGTCGGCGTGCACGGGATGGCCGCGATCGCGATCACCACCGCCGTGGTGCTGGCAGTGCTCGCCGTCGTCTACCGCCCGGTGTTGTTCGCCTCGCTGGACCCCCGGGTCGCGCAGGCGCGCGGCGTGCCGATGCGGGCGCTGTCGGTGGTATTCGCGATCCTCGTCGGCCTCGCCGCCGCGCAGGGCGTACAGATCATCGGGGCGCTGCTGGTGATGTCACTGATGATCACCCCCGGCGCCGCAGCCGCGCGTCTGAGCGCCAATCCGACGGTCGTGCTGGGCCTGTCGGTGCTCTTCGCCGAGATCGCCGCCCTCGGCGGTCTGCTGCTGTCGTTGGCGCCGCAACTACCGGTCTCGGTATTCGTCACCACGATCTCGTTCGTGATCTACCTCGTGTGCCGAGCGATCGGCTCCCGGCGGACCCACGCCACCCGCACCTGACCCGGCACCACCCTCGGCGGCGGCACCGAGGCGTCACTCCTCCGGCCCGCCGGGGTTGCACATGCTGTTGATCATCTCCTGCTGCGACACCACGGGGCGGTCGGGTTCGATGTTCCAGCTCGGCTTGTCGGGCGCGACGATCCGCGCGTAGGTCCAGTGGCAATCGAACTGGGCACGCATCCCCGCGGTGTCGGCGTTGGGCGCCAGCGCGAGCACCTCGGCCCACGCGACATCGGCGCCGTTGTCGGATGTCGTCTTGCGACCCGAGGACGTCGGATGGATCTGCAGGCTCGGCCCGACCTGCGTCTGCACCCACTGCACGTGATCGATGTAGGGCGGCAGGTTCACCGGATCGGTCGTCGGGGAGGCTGTCGGCTCGATCCACGACGACGGTGCGGAAGCGACAGGAGAGGAAGCCGCAGGCGACGCGGCCGATGGCGACGGGGACGTACTCGGCTCCGAACCCGTCGCAGAAGAGGACTCGTCGTCGCAGCCGGCCACGCCGACGAGCAGCACAACGCAGGCAACGGTGGCCGCGACAGAAGCCAGCATTCGGGGCCACGGTTCACCTCTCACCTCCGCGACAATAGTCACCGGAGTAACCAGCGCGGTGTGCCGAGTGGTCACACTCGTGTACGAACCACGGCCATCGGCATCGTGCCGGCCGCTTGCGCCGCGCGCCCTCACCCGCCTCAACCCGTATGCGCGGTTCGCGGTCAACAAGCGCAACAGCGGAACGGATTTCTGTCCGCTCGATACCGCGAGCTTCGAGGACCGCTCGTCCTACACCGACCACGAAGCAACACCCGTGCCGTCGATGCGACGACCTACACCGACTCTCCATGTCGATCTCAGTGAAACACTGAGCCGCCCAAGCAACCTCCGCCGGTTGGGAACTCGTCAGTGACTCGGAGACCAGCAGCTTCGGCACTGGCGGTTGCGACCCGGCCCACCGCACCCCTGCCAGCCCGGCTCGGCGCAGGTCTGCGCGACTTTCGGCTCCGCCGGGGCCGCCCGCGCGCGACCAGCTCGGCGCCGCCCCATGATGACGAGGAGCGTCAGCACACGCGTCCCCGCCGCCACGGCGAGGATGGTGGCCCCGAAGGCGATGGCGGTGAGCACCCGTCCGGGCGGCTCGATCACCGTCATGGTGGGACCATCACCGCTCGTATGGGGTGCTGTCGGCGACACCGGCAGACCGGCGACGACGCAGCGCCAGGATCACCGCACCGGCCTCGGCGGCGTCTGCGCTGACGGTGACACCGCCCGGCTGCAGCTCGATCTGCGCGGTCGTAGCGGTCGGGATCGGGGTCGGCGAGTTCAGCCGCGCCCGCTTCGCGACGGGCGGACCGATGCCGTTTCGACTCTTAAACGTTCTCACTGCGCTATGGGGATTCTGGGAGCATGGGCACCATGCCCACCGAGTTCGTCCTCCGACATAGCGCGCCGTGTCCCCGACATCGGCGATGACCCGTTCGGGGATCCGCGTCGGCGATCGCGTCGACGCCGGCTGTTACATCGACCTCGGCGGCACCCTGATCTGGCACTTCGTCGGTGGCGACCCGGCCGGGGCACCGACGGTCCTATTGCACGGCGCCTTCGCCTCGGCGGCGACGTGGGGTGCGCAGATCGCCGGCTTCACCAATGCCGGCCTGCATGTGTACGTCCCGGAACGCAGCGGCCACGGTCACAGTCCGGATGTGGCCGGGCGGTGGTCGATGGATGCGATGCTCGCCCAGGTCATCGGCTATCTCGAGACGGTGGTCGGAGTGCCGGCCAACCTGGTCGGCTGGAGTGACGGCGCGATGCTCGCGCTCCTCGTCGCGCGGGTCCGCCCTGAGCTGGTGTCCCGGGTGGTGCTCACCTGCAACTACATCAACTCCGCAGGACGGGACGCGCCGGAGTTCTTCGCCCGGATGACCGCTCGGGAACCGGACTTCGTCAACTTCCTGCGCAGCACCTACGACGAGGAAAGTCCGGACGGCCCAGAGCATTTCGATGCGGTGTACGCGAAAACCGAGGACTTCCTGAGCAACGGACCGGAGTACACGGTCACCGAATTCGCCGAGGTTGACGCACCCGTACTCGTCGTCGCCGCCGACTGCGGCGTGGTGCACCTCGATCACAGCCTGGAACTGTCACGCACGTTGCCCCGCGGGCGGCTCGCGATACTCCCCGGCACGCACATCCTGCCGATCGAGTCACCGGAACTGTTCAATCCGCTGGTGCTGTCGTTCCTGATGTCGGACCCGCCGAGTCGCTGGACCCCGTGACCGCTCGAGCCTGCGACCGCCGGGTGGCCCGGCCCGTTCAGACGTCGAGCGCGACGACGTCGGACGGCGCTTGCGGTGAACCGCCGGATACGACGAGGAGTTGACGCCCCCGGTTCCACGCCTGCCGGCGCGACGCGTCCGGGTCGGACTCGACGTGGCTGGTGCGGTCGAGCACCATCACCGGCCGATGGGCCGCGTCGTATGCCGGCCAA
The DNA here is from genome assembly GCF_003797185.1 of Gordonia oryzae. Classification (GTDB taxonomy): domain Bacteria; phylum Actinomycetota; class Actinomycetes; order Mycobacteriales; family Mycobacteriaceae; genus Gordonia; species Gordonia oryzae. Next base: position 31,229 of record NZ_RKMH01000002.1, on the reverse strand, counting down.
CCCGGTCCGGGAGGCCGTCCGCGCGCAAAATCACCCCACCGGGACTGCATCTCGTCGACCATCGCGCCTGCGGCACGCCAGTCGGCCGTCGCCAGCCCGGCGAACACCGGCATCCGATAACCGCCGAACACCGCGAACAACTCGGTTGCGTGCGTGGCGCCGAGCCCGGCGCGCGCAAGGGCGCGCGTGTGGAAGTCGAAGCGGTACACATACGTCGGTGCTACTTCGCGATGCGCGTCAGCGAAGGCGGTGACTGGAGCCCAGAAGATGCTGTCGGCGGTCAGCCGCAACTGGTCGTCGGGGCCACCTGCGTACTCGTTCATGATCTCCTGGCGCGCGGTCTCGTCCTGGATGGCCAGCAACGTGCGCTCGGTGTCGGGCAGCAGATCCCAGAATTTGTCGAAGAGTTTGCCCTCGTCGCGGTTGGTGCCGATGATCAGCGGGACCGGTGCGGTGTTGCCGTCGCGGGCCGCGGCATACGGCGACTGCGGTAGGGACGGCACGCCATAGGCCGGTCCGAACGGGGTCGGTTCGAGGCTGTCGGCGTGGCGGGCGAAGCCCATCAGGCGCCGGCCGGCGCGGTGGAGTTCCCCGGGTGAGGCGGCGTCGAGAATCCTGGCCGCCTCGTGCGGGTCGATCGGCTCGCGTGCGCTGGTGTCGTCGCTGCTGCGCCGGTCCGGGTCGGTCAGCAGCCGCAGGAACTCGTCGGCGAAGAGCAAAGCGCTCTCGCGGGAGATCGCCAGGTCCGTCGCCGGGCTCTCGGCGATCGCCCGGTGGAACAGTCCGCGAGCGCCGGGTGCGGCGAGCAGGCACAGCACCGAGGTCCCGCCCGCGGACTCGCCGAAGATCGTGACGTTGTCGGGATCACCGCCGAAGGCCGCGATGTTGCGCTGCACCCATTGCAGAGCGGCGATGTGGTCCTTGAGACCGGGGTTCTCGTCGAAGTGTCGCTCCGGCGTCGAATAGCCGCTGAAATCCAGCATCCCGAACGGCCCGAACCGGTACTGGATGGTGACCACGACCACATCCTGCGCACGCGCGAGGTGCGTGCCGTCGTAGAGCGGGGTCGCCGCGGTGCCCAGGATGTAAGCGCCGCCATGGATGAACACCATCACCGGTCGCGGCGTGCTCGCCACGGTATCGGGGGCGACGACGTTGAGGGTCAGGCAGTCTTCGCTCACCGGCTGGAATCGTCCGAGGCCGGTCGCGGTGAGCAGTTTGTCCTGTACCGCGGCGTCACCGAAATTCTCGCAGCGCCGCACGCCGGGCCACGGGGCCAACGGCTGTGGGGCGTCGAAACGTCCGCCGCCGACCGGCGGAGCCGCATACGGAATGCCCCGCCAGGCGACGGTGCCGCGGCGGGAACGCCGGCCGCGGACCCCGGACACGATCCCCTCCGCGGTCGAGACTCTGGTGTCGGCCACTGCGGTGTTCGGAACTCCCATGCTGTCGAATCTACAATGCGGCAGTGACGTCGAACACTGTGCGTGTGCCCACCGGGCGGGAGGCCGGGCGGTCGGTGGACCTCAACGCCGACCTCGGTGAGGGCGTCGGCGACGATGAGGCGATGCTGGCGATCGTCACCAGCGCCAACGTTGCCTGCGGTTTCCACGCCGGCACTCCCGCCGAACTTCGTGCGACGTGCCGCGGGGCCGCGGTGTCCGGGGTACGCGTCGGCGCGCAGGTCTCCTACCCGGACCGCTCCGGATTCGGCCGGCGCTTCATGGACATCGCCCCGGCCGAACTCACCGCCGACATCCTTTACCAGATCGGCGCACTTCAGGGCCTCGCGAGATCCGTCGGCGTCGAGGTCACCTACGTCAAACCACATGGCGCACTGTATAACTCGATCGTGCACCACACCCGGCAGGCCGATGCCGTCATCGACGCGTTGCGCGAGATCGGCGCCACCCTGCCGCTGATGGGTCTCGCGGGATCGCCTGTGCTGCACCGCGCCCGCGACGCCGGACTTCCGGTTATCGCCGAGGCGTTCGCCGACCGCGCCTACACCCCCGAGGCCACCCTCGTGCCGCGCACCGAGCCGGGCGCCGTGCTCACCGACAGCGGCGAGATCGCGCAGCGCGTCGTGCGACTCGTGTCCGAGGGCACCGTGGTGGCCGTCGACGGGTCGGTGCTCCGCATCGACGCCGAGTCGATCTGTCTCCACGGCGACACACCTGGGGCCATCGGACACGCCCGTGAGGTGCGGGAAGCGTTGCAGCTGAGCGGGATTCGGGTCACCGCCGCGTCGTAGTGCGTTACGCCAGTCGCCGCTGCCGGGCACATTCGGCCAGTACGACGCCCGCGGCCACCGAGGCGTTGAGACTCTCGACGTCGCCGGCCATCGGAATGGACAGGATCGAGTCACATGTCTCGCGGACCAGTCGCGACAGACCCTTACCCTCGGACCCTACGACGATGACGGTGGGTCCGGTGCCGTCGTAGTCGTCGAGCGTCACATCCCCCTGCGCGTCGAGACCGACGAGTTGCGCACCCGTCTCCGCCCACGCCTTGAGTGTCCGAGTCAGGTTCGGGGCCTGTGCGACGGGCAGCCGGGCCGCCGCACCCGCCGACGTGCGCCACGCCACCGCGGTCACCGACGCGCTGCGTCGCTGCGGGATGAGCACCCCGTGCCCGCCGAAAGCGGCAACGGAACGGATAACCGCCCCCAGGTTACGGGGATCGGTGATGTTGTCGAGCGCCACCAGCAGTGGCGGGGTGCCGCTATCGAGGGCGTCGCGCATCAGGTCGTCGGGGTGGACGTAACTGTATTCGGGGACCTGCAAGGCGATACCCTGGTGCATACCGTTGGCCGACAACCGATCCAGCTCGCCCTTGCCCACTTCGAGGATCGAGATGGCGCGGTCGGCGGCCAGCTTGACCGCCTCGGCGACCCGGTCGTCGGGATCACTGCCGGTGACGACGTACAGTGCGGTCGCCGGCACGTCGGCGCGCAGACACTCGACGACGGGGTTGCGACCCAGGACGTACTCGGGGCCGTCGTCCTTGCGTGACCTCGGCCGTCCCGCAGTGGTTTTCGCAGCGGCCTTGGCACGCTTGTGCGCCGGATGGTACGGACGGTCCACGGCCTTCGGGGTGGCCCCGCGCCCTTCGAGTCCGCGGCGTCGCTGCCCGCCAGAGCCGACGGTCTGCCCCTTCTTGCTGCCGTCTTTGCGCACGGCGCCTTTGCGTTTCGAGTTGCCCGCCATCTACTCCCGGCCTTTCAAGCTCCATTGTGCCCCGTCGGGGGTGTCGGTCACCTCAATACCGGCCTGCGCCAGTCGGTCCCGTACCGCGTCGGCGGTGGCCCAGTCCTTATCTGCGCGCGCCTGCGACCGTCGGGCCAGTTCGGCCTGCACGAGCACGTCGAGTGCGGACGTGGCCGCCGAGTCGTCTGCGGCATCGCAACGCCAATGCGGATCCAGCGGATCGACGCCGAGAATGCCCGTCATGGCCCGCACCGCCGATGCCGCGGACAAGGCCCCGGGTCCGTCACCGCCCTCGAGGGCGGTGTTGCCGTGACGCACGGTGTTATGCACGACAGCCAGCGCCGCCGGCACACCCAGGTCGTCGTCGAGGGCCGCCGCGAACTCGGCTGGCACCTCACCCACGCCGACCTCGGCCACGCGCGAATGTACGCGCTCGACAAAGGATTCGACACGCCGATAGCCCGCTGCCGCCTCGGTCAGGGCGCCGTCGGAGTACTCCAGCATCGAGCGGTAGTGGGCACTGCCGAGGTAGTAGCGCAACTCCACCGGCCGCATGCGCGCCAGCATCGCCGGGATAGACACCACGTTGCCCAGCGACTTGCTCATCTTCTCCCCACCCATGGTCACCCAGCCGTTGTGGAGCCAGTACCGGGCGAACGGGTCGCCGGCGCCGTGCGCCTGGGCGATCTCGTTCTCGTGGTGGGGAAAAATGAGATCCATTCCACCGCAGTGGATGTCGAACTCCGAACCGAGTAGCGAGGTGGCCATTGCCGAGCACTCGAGGTGCCAGCCCGGACGTCCTGCTCCCCACGGGGTGGGCCACTGCGGCTCGTCGGGTTTGGCCGCCTTCCACAGTGTGAAATCGCGCGGGTCACGTTTGCCGGTGCCCACACTCTCGCCCTGATGGACATCGTCGAGTTGGTGACCCGAGAGCGCACCGTACTCGGGCAGACTGCGCACGTCGAAATAGACGTTGCCGTCGGCGGCGTAGGCGTGGCCGCGTTCGATGAGACGCTCCATGTAGGTGACCATCTGCGTGACGAATCCAGTGGCCCGCGGCTCCCCCGACGGCGGCAGGACGCCGAGTGCGTCATAGGCCGCGGAGAATTCCCGCTCATGGGTGGCCGCCCACTCCCACCACGGGCGTCCGGCCTCGGCGGCCTTGCGCAGGATCTTGTCGTCGACGTCGGTCACGTTACGCACAAACAACACGTCGTCGCCACGATGCAACAGCCAGCGGCGCAGGATGTCGAAGGCGATGCCGCTGCGGACGTGACCGATGTGCGGAACCCCCTGAACGGTGGCGCCACACAGGTAGATCGACACATGCCCGGTGCGCAGGGGCACGAAGTCGCGGACCTCCCGGGTGGCGGTGTCATACAGGCGCAGGGTCACGACGTGCGATTCTACCCGGATCGATGCCCGTGACCGCCCACCCCCGCACGACGGGCTGGTCAGTCCGGCGCATCGTCGAGCAGCGCCGTGGCCACCGCGGCGATACCCTCGCCCCGTCCGGTCATGCCGAGCCCGTCGGTGGTGGTCGCCGACACCGACACCGGTGCGCCGAGCGCGGCCGAGAGCACCTGTTGCGCCTCGGCGCGGCGCGGGCCGATCTTGGGACGATTGCCGATGACCTGCACGGCACCGTTGACGACGCGCAATCCTGCCTGCGACACCAGTGCGGCGACATGGGTGAGCATCTGCACTCCGGACACGCCCTCCCACTCGGGGCGGCCCGTCCCGAACACGGAGCCGACATCGCCGAGTCCGGCCGCCGAGAGCACCGCGTCACACAGCGCGTGGGCGCCGACGTCACCGTCGGAGTGGCCCTCGCAGCCGGCGTCGTCGGGAAAATGCAGCCCCACCATCCAGCACGGTGCGCCCGACTCCACGCGATGGGCATCGGAGCCGATTCCGACCCTCATGTGACGACCTCTCCGGAGTCCAGGATCTGACGGATGACCCGCAGGTCCCAAGGGGTGGTGATCTTCATGGCCATCGGGTGGCCGTCGACGACACACACCGGGATCCCGATACGCTCGGCCAGACCGGCGTCGTCGGTGGCCAGGCCCTCGTCGTCGGCGTGTGCGGCGATGAGCGCCTCGCGGGTGAAGCCCTGCGGGGTTTGGATCGCGCGAAGCAGATCTCGATCAACAGTCGTGGTGACCTGTGCGAGACCGGCGCCGATCTGCTCGACGTGCTTGAGCGTGTCGGCGACCGGAATCCCCGGGATCACCGCACGATGCCCGGAGCGGATCGCATCGATGACTCGACGGAACACGCTCACCGGGGTGAGCGGACGGGCCGCATCGTGCACCAGGATGATCCCGGCAGCGCCGGCCGCGGCGAGTCCGGCCCGCACCGAGGTGGAACGATGGGCGCCGCCGGCGACCACACTCACCTGTGAGGGAAGAAGAAGCCGTGCTCGAGCGACGAGGTCAGCGGGAACGACGACGACCACACGAGCGTTGAGATCGAGAACCTGATCGACACACCTTTCGAGTATGGTGCGCCCGCGCAAATCAACGAAAGCCTTCGGAATCGGCTCACCGAGCCGTGTTCCCGAACCTGCGGCCGGGATGATCACGCAGACCTGCGAACTCACATGGCCGTCCGGGGCCGACGCGACCGGCCCGGGTTGTTCGGTCACAGCAGACGACGTCTACGACGCCGCGGCGAGAACCTCGTCGAGAATGCTGGTGGCCTTCTCGTCGTCGGTGTTCTGAGCAAGCGAGAGCTCGTCGACGAGGACGCGACGAGCGCGGGTCAGCATGCGCTTCTCGCCTGCCGACAGTCCACGATCCTGTTCACGACGCCACAGGTCACGGACGATCTCGGCGACCTTGATGATGTCACCGGAGATGAGCTTTTCTTGGTTGGCCTTGAACCGGCGAGCCCAGTTGGTGGGTTCCTCGGTGTGCGGGGCGCGCAAAACCTGGAAAACCTGATCGAGCCCCTCCTCGCCGACGACGTCACGCACGCCGACGTACTCGAGCTTGGATGAGGGAATCTGGACGGTCATGTCACCATCGGCCACCTTGAGAACCAGGTATTCGATCTGTTCGCCCTTGATGGTCCGAATCACGATGTCTTCGACCCGAGCAGCACCGTGATGGGGATAGACAACGGTGTCGCCAACTTTGAAATTCAATGTTCCGTGCCCCTTTCGAGTATGGCCAGTCTAACACGGGCGCCCCGGACGGCCCACACAACGGCGCAGGTCAAGGCCATGATGGCGGTCCGTCCTCGGCGTTTGGGCAGGTGAGGCACCACCCCTTGGCAACCACCTCACGTCTGCGCAACCATGGCGCCCACAGCCGCACTCACGTCCGGTTGCCGGGTCCGCTCCTGCGGTGCGCTCGCCACGACACGGGTCAATCTGGCACCCCGCCGGGATTTTGTGACGCGCTCCCACTACGCTGCGTAGTGCAGCGTTCGTTCACTGCGTTTATGCGTTCGACTACCTGGGAGGAACGGGTGTCCGTGCCAACTCGACTTCGGCGACGACCTTCGACTGCACGACGCTTGGCGTCGATGACCGCCCTCGCGGCCGCGGGAGTCGCGATTGCACTGGGCACCACCGGTTGTGGTGCGGGACAGATCGCGCAGACCTCCAACATGCTGCCTGGGGTCAACGGTGGAGAGGCCACCGCGACCTGGGACAAGGTCGAAATCCGCAACCTCCAGGTGGTCTACCCGGCCGATCAGGCCGACACCGTGTTCGACAAGGGCGGACCGTTCGAGCTCTCGTTCACCATCGCCAACAGCAGCCCGACCAAGACCTACAAACTGACGAAGATCGCAGTATCCCAACAGGGCGCCCCGTCGTCGGCGACGGTGACCATCACCGGCGACACGGCCATCGCACCCGGACAGGCCGTGCGCGCAGGAAACCCGGCAAACGTCCGGCCGGACGGCTCGACGCCAAGCGCCTCCGGCGAGTCGCAGAGCAGTGGGGCCTCGAGCACTGCACAGTCCGGCAGCACTGCACAGTCCGGCAGCACGGAGTCCAGCGCGACCACGACCAGCAGCACAGCCCGCCCGACTTCGGCCCTACTCGGCGAGTCGGCGATGATGGCCGAGCTCGACGGCGCCGGCAAGTCGGTCGCGCCGGGACTGACCACCGAACTCACCTTCTACTTCCAGGTGCAAGACGGCAACGGCAACTGGATCGACGCGGGCACCATCAAGGCCAACGCCTCGGTCGACGCGACCACCCTGCAGACCAGAGTCGATCAGCCGCGCGGCGGCCAGGAGACCGAAGGCGAAGGCGGGCACTGACACTCGTGCCCCGGCAAGAGAAGTACCGGGGCAACGGTTGCAGACGGATTCGCGGGCCGCACCTTTCAAAGGGTGCGGCCCGCGGTCGTTTTTGCGCGCGACATTCGACGCAATCTGGAATCGCCTTCGACCGACACCCGTGGCCGATCCCGCCCGCCAACTTGGATCCGAAACGCCGCCGCTGTCGTCATATCACCGATGGACTGTGCGACTCGACGACACCGCGGCCTGACCTGCTCTGTGCCGCAGCCGGATTCCTACCCCCGACCCTCGGGGAGCGCCCCTGTAGTTGGAGAACTCCATCGAAAATCTCACCCGCTGTCCGAGGTGGTCGCGCCTGGGCCTGGATGCCCATCGGCGCACCGGGTCTCGGGCGGTAAGCCGGCATCGCCCTGCGGCGACTTGCGCCCTCCCCCGACAGCACAGAGGTGTGAGCCGCGAGCGGCGAACCTCGAGACGGTGAGAATGTAGGTAGGGCTTGACCGGGTGTTCTGACTTACCTCGAGACTGACCCCGAATTGGGTGTCTTCAAGTGGACCTGTCGGCATTCGGTGAAGCCCGAACATACACCTGGAATCGTGATGACCGGGCCGGGTGAGGTTCACCTGCACCGGTGTTGGGTTCGTCCCGTGATACCTCAGCGGAACGGTCTTCGGATACGCGGAATCAGATCCCCGTCGACGGTGACCGTGAACGGCAGGATTCCTGGATCCTCCTGTGACACTTCGGCGAAGACCTACATCTGTGCGTCGACGAACAGCGCCGACGACGCGGAGCCCAGATCGCCGGGAATCGCGGCGGCGATGTGCTCGCAGACGATCCCATTCGCGGCGCCGGAGCCACCAACCGTCGCCGGTGAACTCTGGGCTTTCACCGCACCGTCGATCCTCGAACCCATGTCGGCGAAGCCGAATGCGCCGACATGGGTAGGTTGATCGTGACCACCACGACGTCACGCTGCGCAGCCATCTGGGTGCCGTCGTAGAGCGGTTGACTGGCCGGATCCGAATAGTAGGCACCACATACCTACACGATCACTGGTCGCGGCGACTCGGCGCCGGCCACCGGGGCCCACACGTTCAGGAACCGGTAGTCCTCGTCCATGATCGGATCGCCGCCCAGACCGATCGCGGGGTGACGCGCCTGCGCACACTCCGCACCGACCCGGTCCGCGTCGGCGACACCTGCGTGCGGAGTTGCCGAACGCGATCGGCGCCAGCGATTCTCACCCACGGCTGGTGCGGCGTACCAGACGCCCTTGCACACGTGAATCCAGTGGTCGCGAACACCGCGATAAGCACTCGAGGTCGTCTCCACCACCGGAGACCAGGAGCCACCGTCGGCTCGGGTGTCGCTCATGCTCAGGCCTCACGCTCGATCGGGCAGGACATACACCGTGGCCCGCCTCGACCACGCCCGAGTTCCGAGCCCGACATGGCTATGACCTGAATGCCGTTGTCGCCCAGGAATTTGTTGGTGGTGACATTGCGTTCGTACCCGACCACGACACCCGGCGACACGGTCAAGAAGTTGTTGCCGTCGTCCCACTGCGCCCGAGCCGCCTCCAGCCGATCGATCGGCGCCTTGAGGACCCGCAGCGCATCCACCCCCAGCGACTCGGCCACCACGGCGAACAGGTCGGCGTTCTCGGTCACGGTGAAGTGTCCCTGGTCGTTTCGCGGCACCAGGGTGTATGAGCGCAACGTATCCGGCAGATAGGGATAGACACTGAACGCGTCGCGATCGACCTGGGTCATGGCGGTGTCGAGATGCATGAACGCCCGCTCCATCGGCAGCTCGACGACGATGATCTTGTCAACGGCCCCCGCCGTGAACAGGCTTTCGGCGAGCACCTCGATACCCTGCGGGGCGGTGCGTTCGCTCATACCGATCATCACCGTGCGGTTACCGATGACGAGAATGTCGCCGCCCTCGATGGTGGCCGGTGTGTGCCGCATCGGATCGTGGCCGTTGTAGAAGGCGAACTGCTCAGCGGTGAACATCGGATGGAAGTTGTAGATCAGCCGGGAGTTGATGGTCTCGCGTTGCCGTGCCGGTCTGGCCATGGGATTGAGATTGACCCCGGCGTATATCCATGCCGAATTGTCGCGCTGGAAAAGGTGATTGGGCAGCGGGGCGAGGAGGAAGCCGTCGTCGTCGAGGCTGTGGAGCAGCAGGCTCGACACACCACCGAGGTGTGGCGCGGCCTCCCTCTTGAGCAGGCCGCCGATCAACAACTCGGCCAACTGATCTGGTGCGCGCTCGTCGAGCAACTCCTGCAGCGGTCCGTCGAGTTCGGTCCCGAACTGGGTTTCGGTGATCAGCTCGGCCGCCAGCTCGTCGCGCGCACCATCCTGGGCCAGTGCCTCGGCGAGGAGATCCTGGTAGAGATGCACCGTCACCCCGAGGTCGCGCAGGATCTGCTGGAACTGCTCGTGCTCCTCCATCGCCTTCTCGGCCCACATCACGTCGTCGAACAGCAGACCCTTGACATTGTCGGGCGTGAGACGCAACAACTCGATCCCCGGCTTGTGCAGAATGACCTGGGCCAGCAGCCCCACTTCGGAATCGACGTGGAAACTCATACGCGAACTCTAATCGCGCACACAGGCCGGCGCGGGACGATGACACCTCGACGAGACCGGCCAGCGCCCACCCACGACCGACGGCTCGTCCGACGCTCACACCGGACGGGCCCGCATGAGTTGGCACACACGTAGCGACTTAGGATTCTCTTTCGATCCGTTGACGACCCCCGATTGGAGATCGCGGACCGCGAGCACCCCAACGGCTACCGCATCTGACGATCTCGGAGGCGAACCCATCCCGGCGGCGACCGCCGGGATAAGGTGACGCCGTGAAGCTGCTCGTAAGCGCCCTTGCGGCGTTACTCCTGGTCTCGGGCGCTGGCGTCGCCGTCGCCGACTCCGGACCGGTGTACGTCGCCCTCGGCGACTCCCGAGCCGCCGGACCGACGTGGACGTCGGTGCTGTCGGGCGACAACTGCGGGCGCACGCCGGACGCGTACCCCGCCAAGGTCGCCGCCGAACTCGGCGTGTCGTACCGGTCCGTCGCGTGTGTCGGCGCGACGACTGACGACGTCCTGCACGGGCAGCGAGCCCTCGCGATCCGGCCCGTCCCACCACAGGTCGATGCGTTGTCGCCCGACACCGCACTGGTCACGCTGTCGATCGGCGGAAACGACATCAAGTGGACCAATCTGATCGCGCCATGCTTCCCACTGGTGGGCGGTGACGGCAAGTGCCGGGAGAACTCGGCCATGCAGAAGGCGATCGCCACCCAGCTGGGCGCGCTACCAGCGGAAGTCGACCGTGTCCTCACCGAGGTGCGCCGCCGCTCACCCCATGCCCGCATAGTGGTCGTCGGCCACGGCGGCTACTACGGGACGCACGGCTGCGCCCCGGACGCAAACATGAGCGCGGCTGACGCACCTACCGTGGCCGACTTCTTCGCCCGATTCAACAACGTCCTCCGCGAATCGGCCGACCGGGCAGGCGCCGAGTACGTCGATATCGCCGGGCCGGCGCGAGGACACGATGTATGCGCGGGCGCGCAGAAGTGGTTCCTCGGAGATTTCCCCCGCGGGAATACTCAGACGCGCCACCCGACGCCGCTCGGCTCCGAGAACATGGCCCGCCTGATCGTCGAAAAGTTGCGCCGACCTCGCTCGTGAGCGGACCGGAACCGCACCGGGTGATCCGTCGCGCCCTTCTGCCATGCGCTGACGATGCCGCCAGATCCGCCGGCCCCGCTGCCGGCCGCCGCTCCGATTCGACCTTTATGCTGGTCAAACGGCCTAAATCTTGGAGCCCCCTGTCAGGATTGAACTGACGACCGCTCGCTTACAAGGCGAGTGCTCTACCACTGAGCTAAGGAGGCATGCTTGCGCGAGTATATCCGCCGTACCGCCCGCCGCCTCATCGGCACCAGCCAGGCCACCATCGACACCATCGAACCCGGCTCCATCATGGTGGCGCCCCGTCGACCGATCGATCGGTTCGACGTCGGGGCCATCACCGAGGTGCTCGACCTGGCGACCAAGATCGGCGCGGTGCTGCTCGACTCGGGGACGGGCGCGATCGACACCGGCAGCCAAATCCAGTTCGTCGCGAGCGTCTTCGGCATCGAAGACGTCGACGTCGACGTCACCTACAACACCATCGTCGTCAGCGCCCGACGCGGCGCGACGTTGCCGCCCATCACGACGATGGAGACCGTCCAGTACCGCTCGCTGGACTTCACCCGACTCGCCCAGGTCGACAAGCTCATTCGTCGCATCCGGGATTCGGCGATCACTCCGGCCACCGCGCACCGGATGGTCGACGCCATCATCGCCGCCCCGCACCCCTACCCGTACAAGGTCGCGACTCTCGCATGGGCGCTGATGGCCGCAGGCATCAGCGTGCTACTCGGCGGCGGTCCGCTGATCGCCATACTGGCGTTCGTGACGACCGGGGTCACCGTGACGATCAACCGGCTGCTCAATCGCATCGGGACGCCGATCTTCTTCCAACAGGTGACCGGCGGCTTCGTCGCGGTGGTGCCGGCGGCACTGGTCTTCGAGGCCGGTGAGAAACTGGGATTGGAGATCATGCCCTCCCAAGTGATCGCGGCGGGCATCGTGGTACTGCTGTCGGGGCTGTCGCTGGTGGGCTCGGTGCAGGACGCCATCACCGGCGCACCGATCACCGGTGTCGCTCGCTTCTTCGAGTTGTTGTTGATGACCGGCGGCATTATCGCCGGCGTCGGTATGGCATTGCGGATGCTGGCCGCCACGGGCATTTACCTGCCCACCATCACCACCACCACACAGTTCGCCGCCGTCGACCTGCCCGCACGGGTGGCCGCAGGCGCCTTCGCCGCATTCGCGTTCGCGCTCGCCTGCTACGCCGAACGGCGGGCGTTACCGGTCGCTTTCGTTTCCGGTGTCATTGGTGTCGGCGTGGCCGCGGGTGCCTCGTTCATCCCGGTCGGTGACGTCATCGGGTCCGGGCTGGCCGCGGTCTGCGTCGGCATGCTCGGCGGTCTGCTCGCCCGCCGCGCACTTACCCCACCACTGGTTGTCGCCGTCGCCGGCATCACGCCCCTGCTGCCGGGACTCGCCGTCTACCGGGGCCTGTACGGTTTGCTCAATGAACAGACACTCGACGGGCTCACCTGGGCGGGCAGCGCCCTCGGCGTGGGCTGCGCACTGGCCGCCGGTGTGACGCTGGGCGAGTTCATCGCCCGCACCCTACGCCGGCCACGGATCACCCGGCCCGAATGGGCACACCGTCGCCGCTTGCGCCGACGCCGCCGGATCGAGTGGTGACCGCGAAGCCCTCAGCGGGTGACCGGGTACCATCAGAGGTCGCACGCACCTCACACCGGGTGCGCCGACCACGACATCCGACGACCGCGGTGCCCCATCAGGGGCCACGACCGAGGGGACATGATGGCAGCAGCCAAGACCACCGACATCGCCGACGAAGACCTGGAGCCGGTGGCCGACGAGACTGCGAGTTCCGCGCGACGCGTCGTCGCCGCCTACGCGACAGACGCAGACGAGTGCCGGATGCTGCTGTCGATGTTGGGGATCGCACCGGGCGAGAACGCCTGACCCGTGACCCCGGAAAGCCGAGCGGTACCCGAGTCCGGTGCGGAGTTCGTCGTGGTGGCCAACCGGCTGCCCGTCGACAAGTCGGTCGACACCGACGGCAAGGTCACCTGGAAGCGCAGCCCCGGCGGTCTGGTCACCGCTCTCGAACCCATCCTCCGCTCGCACACCGGCGCCTGGGTGGGGTGGTCGGGCATCGCCGACTCCGACGAGAACCCTGATGTCGAGGGCATCGGCATCCAGGCGGTGCCCTTGTCGACGAGGGAGATCGCCGAATACTACGAAGGCTTCTCCAACGCCACCCTATGGCCGCTGTACCACGACGTCATCGTCAAACCCGAGTATCACCGCGAGTGGTGGAACACCTACGTCGAGGTGAACCGACGCTTCGCCGAGGCCGCCTCGAAGGCCGCCGCCGAGGGTGCGGTCGTGTGGGTACAGGACTACCAACTGCAGCTCGTCCCGAAAATGCTGCGCATGCTGCGCCCCGACCTCAAGATCGGGTTCTTCCTGCACATCCCCTTCCCGCCGGTCGAGTTGTTCATGCAGCTGCCCTGGCGAACCGAGATCGTCGAGGGGCTCCTCGGTGCCGACCTCATCGGCTTCCACCTCCCCGGCGGCGCCCAGAACTTCCTCTATCTCGCACGACGCCTCGCCGGTCAGGCCACCAGCAAGGGCACCGTCGGTGTGCGGGCGCGGTTCGGTGTGGTGCAGGTCGGTTTCCGCACGGTACGGGTCGGGGCTTTTCCGATTTCCATCGATTCCGGCGAGCTCGACGCGAAGGCGCGATCCAAGGAGATCCGCAAACGCGCCGCCGAGATCCGCAAAGAGCTCGGCAACCCGAAGACGATCATGCTCGGCGTCGACCGGCTCGATTACACCAAGGGCATCGATGTCCGGCTACGAGCGCTCCAGGAGTTGCTGGAGGAGAAGCGGATCGACGCCGCCGACACCGTCATGGTCCAGCTGGCGACACCTAGTCGCGAACGCGTGGAAAGCTACATCCAGATGCGGGCCGGAATCGAACAGCTGGTCGGCAACATCAACGGTCGGTACGGCGAAGTCGCCCGGCCGGTCGTGCAGTATTTGCACCGACCCGTGCCTCGTGACGACCTCATCGCATTCTTCGCTGCCGCCGACGTCATGCTCGTGACGCCTCTGCGTGACGGAATGAACTTGGTCGCCAAGGAGTACGTGGCGTGCCGCAACGACCTCGGCGGCGCCTTGGTGCTCAGCGAGTTCACCGGCGCCGCAGCCGAATTGCGGACTGCATATCAGGCCAACCCGTATGACCTCGACGGCGTCAAGGACGCGATCGTCGCCGCCGTCGAGCAGGCACCGGAAGAGGGCCGCCGCCGCATGCGGGCCCTTCGTAGACAGGTTCTGGCACACGATGTCGGCAAGTGGGCGGCAAGTTTCCTCGGCACCCTGGCCGATACGACCGAGACCGAGGTATCGGCGAACCGCGGTGTGCGCCTGCTGGATTCCGAATCCAACGAGGTTGGGTCAGTCGATTCTGCGTCCATCGAGTCTGCGTCCATCGAGTCTGCGTCCATCGAGTCTGGGGCCGACGAGTCGGCCGACCGGCGATGAGCGCCGAGGGCATCCCCGCACCACTGTCGGACGCGCTGCTGCGGGCGAGCACTGTGGACCGGCTGCTGCTCGCGTCGGACTACGACGGCTGTATCGCTCCCATCGTCTCCCGGCCGCAGGACGCGGTCGGTCTGCCCGAATCGATCGAAGCGCTACGGGCCGCCGCCCGACTCGACCGCACCGCGGTTGCCGTGGTGAGCGGCCGGGCGCTGTCGGATCTCGCCGCGCTGTCCGGTCTCACCAACGACCCGATCACCCTAGTTGGCAGCCACGGCAGCGAATTCGACACCGGCTTCGGCCAGCCCGTCACCGCCGCGCAGCAGCAGCTCCTCGACCGGATCATCGACGACTTCGAGTCCATCGCAGCAGAATTCGACGGTGTCACGGTGGAGGTCAAACCGGTCAGCACCACCCTGCACGTCCGCAACGCGACCCCCGCCGACGCCGCGGCCGCCCTCGACCGCGCTCGTCTCGGCCCGGCTCGGTGGGACGGGATCGAGACCACCGAAGGCAAGGCGGTCATCGAGCTCGCCGTCATCGAGACCAGCAAGGGCCGCGCGCTCGACCTCTTGCGCGACCGCACCGGCGCCGACGTCGTCATCTATCTCGGTGACGACGTCACCGACGAGAAGGCCTTCGCCCATCTGCGCCACGACCACGACATCAGCATCAAGGTCGGCCCCGGTGACACCGCCGCGCAGTATCGCATCGGCGATCCGGCGGATGTGGCCGCCGTCCTTGAATTCGTCGCCGCTCATCGCCGCGAGGCGCTCGGCTGACCTGACCGCGGCCCGGTCGACTGGTAGGGATCACGACACCGCAGGCTCGTCGGCCACCGGATCGGTGACCGGATCACGCTTGGCCGACTGCCGGATCACGCGTAGGGCAAAGCCGAGTGTGCGTGCCACCGGTTGCCGGACGTCGATGGGAGACAGCGGCGCGCCGCCCATCACCTGGTTGACGCGATTACACATGGCCGACAGCCACTCAGCGGGGTCAGTTCTGGTTCTCGAATCCCGACAGCGGATTTCAGATCGGGTACATCAGTGCGCGCGCGCCGCTCAGCCGATGCTGATGCGGCCCGTTCCGTCGTCGATGGGCAGATCACCGCGCACCACCGCGGTCACCTGATACGAGTCGAGGTTGATCGAACCCCCGTGGTTGTCGAGGAATGCGGTGTCGGCGGCGTCCCGACCCGTCGAGATGCGCACCAGCCCCTGGCGTGGCGCGAGCCGCGTGGCATCGACCACCACCCAGACGCCGTCGATGAGTGCCTCGGCAACCGCGTGGAAGTCCATCGGGTCGCAGCCCGGTGCGTACACGGCGACCAACCGGGCCGGGATGTTCAACGCACGCAGCAACGCCACCACGAGATGCGCGTAGTCGCGGCAGACGCCCGCACCGGCCAGCAGCGTGTCGGCGGCGCCGTCGATGGGGTCACTCGCACCCGGGATGTAATCGAGCCGATCCTCCACGAACGCCGTCACCTGGTTGAGAAGTTCACCCTTCGGCAAGGAACTGTCGAACTGGCCGGCGGCGAATCCGAAGAACTTGTCAGCCTCGGCATATCGGCTAGGGCGCAAGTAGATCGAATGATCAGTGACGGCGACCTGGGCCGGATCGGCAGGCGTGGTCACCTCGGCACGATAGTCGACGTCGAGCCGACCGGACTCCACTGACAGCCGGTGGATGCGGCCGCCGTGGTTGTCCACGATCTCCTCCACCGACACCGGCTTCCCGTCGAGGGTCACCTGGAGGGTTTCGTCGAGCGACAGCCCAGGCATGCGGGCCACCGCGATCTGCATCTCAATCTCGGTCGGCGCGGTGACGGAGATCGACATGGTCGCGGCAACGTCGCGAGAGGGGATCGTCATACCTGTCACGGTAGGGCAAAACGCCGGACTCTGCGTCGCAAGCGCCGCTGCGCTACGGTCGGGCGCGGCAGTGGGTCATCGCGGCAACCGGGTCGGCGTAGATCACGCTGAGTGCCACCACGATTGCCGCACTCTCCTGAACCGACAACCCGAACCGCGACGTCGTGAGTTCCAGCGGCCAACCGATCCTGGATGCGGCGTCGAAGGCCGCTTGCACCGGACCGAGCCCCTGCCGATGCGCAGCGAACGCATCACCGGCGACGATCACCTCATCGGGATTGACCGCGTCGCGGAAGACAGCGACCACCTCCCCGAGGATGCGGGCGCGTTCGTCGGTGATCGCCGACGAGTCCGGTGACACGCCGAGGCGCTGCGCGGCGCGGCGTGCGACGTCGACACCGATCACGTCCTGCAGAGTGGCCGCACCCCCGCACAGCGTCGGAGCGTCGACACCGATATGGGCGATCGTGCCGGCCCCGCGGTCGGGGACCACCACCTGCCCACCGACGGTCACGGCCATGCCCGTGGTTTCGCGCGCGTAGAAGAAAAGTCCGGTATTCGCGCTTCTGCGAGCCGAACTCAGCAACAGTTCGGCTGCGGCCATGGCCTGCACATGCTCGCACACCGACACCGGCACGCCGAGTGCCTCGGCGAGTCGCGCTCCGACGGGGACGTTGCGCCAGCCGAGGACGGGATGATCGACCACACCGCCGGCGCGTTCGACGCGCCCGCCGAGCGCGACCCCGCCCCACAGCAGGCGGCGCCCGGAGAATCGGTCGGCGAGTTCCCGCAAGGCGTGGCAGAGTTCGGCCGCCGACGCATGCGGATCGTTGTGCGGGGTGAGTACGGCGTGGCTATAGAGGGTGCGTCCACCGAGGTCGGCGATGGCCAGCAGGGTCCGTCGGGCACCGATGTGCATCCCCGCAACGCAGAGGCGGTCGCGGTCGAGGGTCAGGGGATGCTTGGGCCGACCGATGCTGCCGGCATGAACGAGGTCGCGGCGTTCGACGACGAAACCCAGTTCGATCAGCGCGGTCACCTGGCGGTTGATGGTGGCCGGGGACAATCCGGTCTCGGCGGCAAGGGTGTCGCGGGTGATGGGCGCACCAACCCGGATGCGCTGCAACACCTGCGCCGCGGGGGTCGTCCCGACACCGAGTGTCGCCGGGATGACCGTGTGCATGACTGGAGAATCTAGCATCGCCGTCGACAGGCGCACCCCGATCGGCGGCGAAACCCGGGCCGGGATTCAGTGCCGGTCCCGCAGCGCAGGCCCCACCCCGCTCGGCACGTAAACTCACGATCATGAGTGAGTCCACCGCCGCCGAGGTCACCCCCGTCGCCGTCGTCACCGGCGCGAGTTCCGGAATCGGCGCGGCCACCGCCCGCGCCCTGGCATCACAGGGCTTCCAGGTGGTCCTCGGCGCTCGCCGGGTCGATCGGGTTCAGGCGCTGGCCGCCGAGATCGGTGGCACCGGAATGCAACTCGACGTCACCGACGAGGAGTCGGTGGCCCGATTCGTTGACGGCCTGGACTCGGTGCACGTGCTCGTCAACAACGCCGGCGGCGCGAAGGGCCTCGATCCGGTGGCCACCGCCAACCTCGACGACTGGCGCTGGATGTGGGAGACCAATGTTCTGGGGACGCTGCGGATGACCAGGGCACTACTCCCGGCGCTCGAGGCCTCCGGCGACGGACTGATCGTCACCATCACCTCGGTCGCCGCGCTGGAGGCCTACGACAACGGCGCCGGCTACACCTCGGCGAAGCATGCTCAGGGCGTGCTGCATCGGACGCTTCGCTACGAACTGCTCGGCAGGCCGATCAGGCTCACCGAGATCGCGCCCGGCATGGTCGACACCGACTTCTCGCTGGTGCGTTTCGACGGCGATAAGGAACGCGCTGACGCCGTCTACCAAGGCCTGACTCCGCTGACCGCCGACGATGTCGCCGAGGTCATCGGCTTCGTCGCCTCCCGGCCGCCGCACGTGAATCTCGATCAGATCGTGCTCAAACCGCGCGATCAGGCCTCGGCGCGGCGCAACATCAAGACCGGTTAGGCGGCGGGGTGCGTCGCGACGCGACTGCCAGGTGAGTTCCGGTTCGCTGTCGACGCGCAAAGAAATTGATCGTGTTTCTCAGCGAGCACGACCTGGTGGGCGGGTTCTCGATCGAGGTAGCCGAGCTGGTCCATGAGTGCGTGGACGACTGCTTTACGCAATTCCAGGTGGACGCTCTGGTCAACCGACCTGGCCGACCTCAGCAAGTGAGTTCGAAGTGTGATCGACCCTTCTCGACAAAGTGGTCACCCGTGGATCGGTACACGAGCCCAGAACGCCTGGCCAGCACAGAGTCGTCATCGATAACGAGCGCTCGAGGCGAGCATCCTGCAATGCGCTCACCGGCACGGACGCACAGGAGCTGGCGGCGTGCGAAGCACGCTAGTTCGGAGCGCTCACCGACGAGGGGGCACTACTCGGGGTCGCGGGTACCGACGCCGACTGCGGGGTGCCCTTGATCGCCGACATCGACTTCCAGGTGTTCCAGTCGTAGGTCCAGTCGAAGATGTCGCCGTCGGCCTCGGACAGATCGATCCGGGTGCCGGTCACCTCGACGGGGTCACCGTAGATCGCGGTGGCGAAGTACTGCTGCGCGTTGTCCAGCGACAGGTTGATGCAGCCGTTCGTCACATTCGACGAACCCTGCACGCCAACGGTTTCGGGGTTGGCGTGGATGAACTCGCCGTTGTTGGAGATGCGCACCGCCCAGCGTTCGTGGACGTTGAAGTACCCAGCGGCCGGGTTGGACATGTAGAAGTCCTCGTACTTCTCGCTGACCACGTGGATACCCGAGCGGGTCACGTTGCGGTCGACGTCGCCTTCGCCGTAGCTGCACGGCAGGGTCATCAGTGTCGATCCGTCACGGACCACCACGATCTGGTGGCTCGGCGCGTCGGCCTTGACGATCTGCGATCGGCCGACGGTGTAGTCGCTGGTGACGTCGGCGGCACCGTAGGCCCCGTCACCGTGATCGAGCCCGTACAGCTTGGCCGACATGTGAATCTTGGTGCCCGGGGTGAGGTACTCCTTGGAGCGCCAGTGCACGCGTGAACCGTTGTCCTCGCCGAGCCAGGCCCAACTGCCCTCCGCGGGGGGTGTGGTGGTCAGGGTCAGTGCGCGCTCGACGGCTTCCTTGTCGTCGACGGTCCCGTCGAACTTGAGGATCAGCGGCGCGGCGATGCCGACTTCCTGCCCGTCTGCGATGTTCACGACGACGTTGAGTTGTTGCTTGGGATCGAGGGTGGTGAACGATCCCTTGACCGGCACCGTCAGTCGATCCTGTCCGACGGCACTGCCCTGCCAGGTGTAGGTGGTGCCGTAGCCGAGTACCTCGTTGACGGTGAAGGTGGTGCGATCGTCGGAGAGCGTGCCGGCGACCGCCTTGCCGCTGGCGTTGACCAGCTTGACGTCAGGGTTCAGGGTGCCGCCGGACGCCTTGACCTCGACCGTGGCGGTCGGGTTGGGTGCGGCGGGGTCATCGAGCGCAGGCGTGTAGGTGACCTTGACGGTCGGCTGCTTCGACTTCTGTGCGGAGGTGGTGTCGTCGGATCGTCCACAGGCGGCGGCCACGAGGCCCGCGGTGGCAATGCCCGCCGCCGCGAGAACGGTGCGTCGGCTGGGTGTCGGCTGCGTGTTCATGTCGGGTCCAGGGTACCGAGACCAGCTGATGAACGGCTCTCTGTCTGCTGCGACCAGGTCACGACAGCGATGCCGCCGACGCCGGCGACCCACGCAGATGGGCGCGTTCACCGTCGTGGTCGAAGATCGAGAGGACCTCGGCGGGCCCGTCGTCGGGGCCCAACGAATGCGGAATCGTGCATGCGAACTCGGCGGCGTGGCCTGCGGGAATGATGATCGTCCGCTCGCCGAGCCGGAGCCGGATCGTGCCGCTGAGCACCGTGAACCACTCGTGTCCGGGGTGCACCCGCAGCGTGCGGGCAGCGTCCCGAACCGATTCGTCGAGCCGCATCTTTGCCACGGTCACACCGGCCGGGGCGTTGTCACGTGACAAAGGCCACACCGTGATGCCCTCGGTGGTGTGCGGTTCGGGACGGATCACCACGTCGGCGTCGCCGACCGGCTCGACCAGGACGTCGAGTGAGGTGCCCAGCGCGCGGGCGATCGGGACGAGCTGGTCGAGCGCGACCCGCCGATGCCCGGTCTCGATCCGGCTGAGCGTCGACGGACTCAGGTGACAGCGGTGTGCCAGCGAATCCAAGGTCCACCCCTTGGCCACGCGCATCGCGCGGATGCGCTGACGGACCACCGCATCAATTTCTTGCTCCATGAGCAAGAGGATATGCCCCTTGCGCATAAGCTCGCTAGCCTCGCCATCATGGCCAGCTCACACGGACCAGAACATCGACACCACGGACGTCACTCTCATCGGACACATGATCATGACGGCACCGACATCGGCGCTCTGCTCGAACTCGACGCCGCGGTCACCGGCACCTACCTCGCCGAGGCGATCTCCCTCATCCACACCGAGGCCGCCCGGCCCATCGAGGTCATCGTCGATGCCGGCGCCGGAACCGGGGTCGGCACCCGAGCCCTCGCAGCGGCCTTCGGTGACGCCGAGATCGTCGCCATCGACGGCTCCCCCGAGATGACCGCACGCATCGACGCCGCCGGACCGGCCACCGTGCGGACGGTGACCGCCGACCTCGACGCCGGCTGGCCGGCGAGCGTCGGGGCCGCCGACGTCGTGTGGGCGTCGGCGTCGCTGCATCACATCGCCGACCCCGCTGCGTTCCTGCGCACCACACGGAGCCATCTGCGGCCGGGCGGCGTGCTGGCGGTCATCGAGATGCCGCATCAGCCCCGATTCTTGCAGGCCGAACCGCACCACTCCGACCTCAGTGACCGGATCGAGGAGCTCATGCGAACCAAGGGCGCCAACAGCTTTCCCGATTGGACCGACACAATCACCGCCGCCGGATTCGAGATGCGCAGACGGCACACCGTGAGAATCGACATTCTCGAACCCACCGAACTCACCCGCACTTACGCGCAGGAATGGCTCTCCCGGGTGCGCACCGGATTCACCGACGACCTCACCGACACCGACGCGGCCATCCTCGACGAGTTACTCGGCGACGGACCCACCTCCCTGCGCCACCGCCCAGACCTGCCCGTACGGGCCGCCCGCACGATCTGGATCGCGACCGTGCCCGCATCGACCACCGACACGAACCAGGAGATCTCATGACCACCACGGCAACCGAGACCATCGACGTGGCCATCATCGGCGGCGGCGCAGCCGGGCTATCGGCCGCGGTCACCCTCGCGCGATCGCTGCGCACGGTCGTCGTCATCGACGCCGGCGCACCCCGCAACGCACCCGCCGCCGGTGCGCACAACCTCCTCGGCCGGGAGGGCATCGCCCCGACCGAACTGCTGCGCGCCGGACGCGCGGAGGCCGTCGGATACGGCGCGATCATCCGCGACGGCACTGCGACCTCCGTGGCACGATCAGAAACCCAGGGCGACAACACTTTCGAGGTGACCAGCACCGGCGGACCGACCGTCGTCGCCCGCCGCCTGCTGATCGCGACCGGACTCGTCGACGAACTCCCCCACATTGCCGGGCTCGCCGAACTCTGGGGCCGCGACGTGCTCCACTGCCCGTTCTGTCACGGCTACGAGGTGCGTGGTCGGCGGGTCGGCGTCCTCGGCACCGGGCCGATGGCCATGCACCAGGCAATGCTGTTCTCGCAGTTGACCTCTCACATCATCCTTATCGATCACGGCATGCCACCACTCACCCCGGAACAGCGGTTGCAGGCCAAGGCTCGCGGGGTCGAGATCATCGGCGGACCGGTCGCGCGGGTCGACGCCGACGCCGACAACCGTTTGCGCGCAGTGCTGTTCGACGACGGACGCGAGCTGGAGCTCGATGCACTCGTCGTCGCGCCACGAATGCGCGCCCGAGCCGAGATCTACACCTCGCTCGGCGGCACACTCGAGGACAACCCGATGGGCAGCATCATCCCCGCCGACCGGACCGGACGAACCCCGATCGACGGAGTCTGGGCGGCAGGCAATTGCATGGATCCTGTCGCGATGGTCGGGGCCTCGGCGGCGGCCGGGGTACAGTGCGGCGCGATGATCAACGCCGACCTCATCGAGGAGGACACCCGGCGGGCGATCGAGAGCCGGGCGGCCGGCTGAGCACTGGTCTCAGCTGACCGGCATGATCATCTGAACACCTCGGTCAACCGAACACCTCGGTCAACCGAACACCACGGTCAACCGAACACCACGGTCAACTGAACACCACAGTCTTGCGGCCGTGCACCAGCACACGGTCCTCGAGATGCCATCGCAGACCCCGTGCCAGGACCAGGGTCTCGATGTCGCGGCCCTGCCGGACCATGTCGCGCACGCTGTCGGAATGATCGATCCGGGTGACGTCCTGTTCGATGATCGGGCCGGCGTCAAGGTCGGCGGTCACGTAGTGGCAGGTCGCGCCGATCAGTTTGACGCCGCGGGCGAATGCCTGGTGGTACGGCCGGGCACCGATGAAGCTGGGCAAGAAGCTGTGGTGGATGTTGATCGCGCGCCCGGCCCACGCCTCGCACAGTTCGGGGGGCAGGATCTGCATGAAACGTGCGAGCACCACCGCGTCGGGGGTATGGCTGTCGACGATCTCCTCAACCCGATCGAACGCTGCTCGTTTGGCGCGCGCACCGGACTTCCCGTCGGGTCCGGTGAAGCGCACGTGATGAAACGGCACGCCGAAGCGTTCGGTCAGTTCGCCGAGGTCGGGATGATTGCCGATGACCGCGGACACCGTCGCCGGCAGTTCACCACGGTCGGCCCGACCGAGTAGGTCGGTGAGGCAATGGCTTTCCTTGCTGACGAGCAGTACCACCGACTTCTCCTCGCCTGTGTCGGTGACCTTCCACTCGGTCTGCGGTCCCCATTCGGCTGCGATGTCGGCGAATCGGGCCCGCACCTCGTCGAGGGGGATCGTCACCGTGTCGGCGCGGACGGCCTGCCTGGTGAAGAACCATCCGGAGTCCTCGTCGGAGTGGTAGGCGGCCTCGGTGATCCAACCGCCGATCTCGGCGAGGAAGCTCGAGATCCGCGCGACGATCCCGGTCTGGTCGGGGCAGCCGAGGGTGAGCACGTAGCGACGGTCGGCACCCGAGTCGTCGGTGGTGGGTACCGCGGTGGCGAGGACTGAGCTGGATGGGACAGCGGTGGCGGGGGTGGTCACGGGACTTCAGTGTGCCAAGCTCGTCTGTGTGACGATCACCGACCTACGCCGAGCCGATGTCGCGGCCCTCGTCGACCACACCCTACTCAAGCCGGAGGCCACCCGCGCCGACGCCGAGGCCACCATCGCCGAGGCCGCGGAGCTCGGTGTCTACGCGGTCTGCCTGTCGCCGTCGATGCTGCCGATCGACACCGGCGCCCAGAAGTCCTGTGTGGTTGTCGGCTTCCCGTCGGGTAAGCACCATTCGCTGGTCAAGGCTGCCGAAGCACGCCTGGCCGTGGACTCCGGTGCCGACGAGATCGACATGGTCATCGACGTCGGCGCCGCGGTGGAACAACGATTCGATGAAGTCTTCGCCGACGTGCTCACCGTGCGTGAGGCCGTCGGCGACGAGACGGTCCTCAAGGTGATCGTCGAATCGGCGGCGCTGCTCGACCTCGCCGACGAGGACACCCTGGCCGAGGTCTGCGCGCACGCTGCCCGCGCCGGGGCGAGTTTCGTCAAGACCTCGACCGGGTTCCATCCGGCCGGCGGCGCGAGTGTGCGGGCAGTGGAGATCATGCGGGCCGCCGTTCCTCGGCGCGTCGGGGTGAAGGCGTCCGGCGGAATCCGCGATGCCCGCTTCGCTGCCGAACTCATCGCTGCCGGCGCCACCCGACTCGGCTTGTCGGGCAGCCGTGCGGTGCTGGAAGGCTTCGCCGAATAGCGATCGGCCGTCTCGGGTTCAGGCCAAAGAGAACACCCGGAGAAGGATCACCCCGGAAAGAGTTGGGCGCATGGGTGATTCGCGGTCAGAACCCACCAAAATCACCGCCACCGAAATCACCACCACCAAAATCACCGCCACCGAAATCACCGCCACCCACGTCGCCCCCAGCGTCGCCGCCATCCATGTCGCCCCCGCCTCCACCGCCGTAATACCCGGCATCGAGGGCTCCGGCATCCGTGCCGTCGCCGATACCGTTCTCGAAGGCGGTCGCGTCGTAGTTGACCCCGGCCATGCCGGAGAACAGTGCCGAGAACAGCAACATCGAGCCGACACCCCACGCTCCGGCGACGAGCGCCGGCTTCCACCACGGTTCGGAGTACCAGCCGGCCGGTACCGGCCGGCCGGCGACCCGGCCACCTGGGTAGTAGTTCGGGGTGGTCGGCGACGGCGCCGGCGAGGCCTGCACGGTGCGTCCTTCGAAGTCGATCTCACGGTTCTCGGTGACCTCGCCAGCACTTTTCCGGCCGTCAAGTTCGGGGATCGCCGGTCCGGGGTCCATGCCCATCGCGGTCCGCGCGGCGCGGATGTAGTACAAGCCCTCGATGGCGGTCTGCTTGGCCAGTCGTGCCTGCGCGGGGCTGGTCGCCTGGTCGATCTGTGAACCGGCGGCGGTGTGCCGTTCGGCAGCGTCGGCGAGCGCCTGCTTGGCCGCGGGCGAGTCACCGACCAGCATGTACACCTGACCGCCGAGCCGTTCGATGGCCTGTCGGGCATCGGCCTTCGCATCGTCGAGGGTGCGGGCGGTGTTGGCACCGGAGCGCCGCTGCATGACCACCACCACCCCCACGACGAGCAGAATGACGACGGCGATCAGGAGCAGCTGGCCCACGGATTCCTCCGGAACGGGGTCGGAAAGTCGGACATCTCCCAGCGTACCTGCGAGGTGGTGTGGTCCATCCGGCTCAGAGGATCGAGCAGGTCGGCGCCGAACCCGAGCTCGAGGTCGATGCGGCCGCCGACCCGAGATTCACGTTGCTGCCGGTGACGGCGAAGTCGACGCCCTGGTCGGTGACCTTCAGGGAGGTGACCTTGATTTCCTTGGTGAGTTCACCGAAGAGGCTGTCGCCGAAGCCGTCGACGAACTGCTGGGCGAAGTCGGCGGGAATCCCGAAGACGAAGGCGCTGGCCTGCTCCACCTGGAAGCGCACCTTGCCCTGGTTGAGGACCGGCTTCATGGTGAGGCTGACCGGCACCGGGAAGATCGCGACCTGTACCGCGGCGTCCACCTTGATCGTGCCGTCGGCAGCGTTGCCGGTGACCGAACTGACCTGGGTACTGCCCAAGATCCCGGAGCCCTCGATTCCGGAGCCCTCGGTTCCGATGCCGCCGTTGGTGGTGCCTCCGTTGGTCCCGCTGTTGTCGGTCGAGCCACCGGAGAGTTGCCCCTGCTTGCTCAGCTCGATCACCCGCTGGAACGGGACGTACCCGGTGCCGGCGAGCGAATCGACCTTGACCGTGTTCCCGTCCTGGCTGACCCCATCGGCCCGCACGTGCAGTTGCATCTGCGTCGAATTGGAGTCGCTGGTGTCCACCTGGACGTAGGGGTAATCGTTCGAGAACTTCTGCAGCAGAATGGGTTTCTTGCTGATCGACACGTTGGTGGGCTGACCGGTCAGCGCGCCGAACTGTTTCTCCAGGCAATCGGTCGCCCGGCTGCGCAAGAAGAGTTCGGTGCCGACGAGCGCGATGATGATCACCAACACCAGCCCGACCGCGCCGAGCGCGATGAACTTTCCCTTGCCGCGTTTCGTCGGCGCCGTCGTGACCACGCCGTCGCCGGTCGGAGGAGCCGCATGCACACCCGTTCCCGGATCCCCTTCGCCCATCGGGTTCTCCCCGGTGGTGAACTGCGCGGTCTGCGGGTGAGCCGCGGGTGGTGGCGGCGTCACCGGGGTCGTGGTGGCGTCGGAGATCTGCGAGTAGGCGCGCGCGTGGCGGGAGGTGGTGGTCGGCTCCCACTGCTCGGTGTCGGGGGCGGGATTCTCTCCCGCACCCTGCTGGGCCGGAGTCTGCGCTGCTGAAGTCGGCTCCGCCGGAGTCTGATCGGCCGGTACTTGCTCGGCCGGCAAGTCCCCTCCCGCGGAGTGGTCGCGCGGCGCGTTCTCCCGACCGACCTGCTTGGTGGCATCCGGATCCTCGGGACCACGAGGGGTCTGCGGATCGTCGGTCGTGTCGTCGGCCATGCACTCCGTCCTAGGGGCGTCGGTCTTGCGTGATCACAGTTCGTACGCGACGGGCGTCGGTTCGATTCGGAATTCCCGCTGGTTGGCGAGGACTGCGAGTTGCTCGCGAGCCTTGGCGACAACACCCAGGTCGAGGTCGTGTACACCCAGCCGTTGCTCCCCCGTGTACGACGCGACCACGCTACCGAAGGGATCTGAGATTTGGCTATGTCCTACGCCGGTCGGCGCTTTCGACGCGCGGAGCTCGTCGTCGGCGGGTTCGGCCTGCCCGACGGCCACGACGTAGGACGTCGAGTCGAGGGCACGTGCGGTGGCCAGCGTCCGCCACTGCTCGACCTTGCCGCGCCCGGCACCCCAGGACGCGGGGACGACGATCACCTCGGCCCCTTCTCGGGCGAGTGCGGTGAACAGTGCCGGGAAGCGGATGTCGTAGCAGGTGGCCACACCGACGCGGACGCCGTCTACCGTCACGGTCCGCGCGACGTCTCCGGGTGCGACAGTGGCTGATTCCCGGAAGCCGAAGGCGTCGTACAGGTGGATCTTGTCGTAGCCGATGCGGGTGCCGTCGGGTGCTGCGACGAGCAGGGTGTTGGCGACCCGCCCGTCGTCGCCGGGGGTGAACATGCCCGCGATCACGGTCACCGAGTTCTCGCGCGCGATCTGCGAGACATCTGAGGCCCACGGCCCGTCGAGGGACTGGGCGACCGGGCCCAGCGGCACCCCGAACCGGCACATCGTCGCCTCGGGGAACACGACGAGAACGGCTCCGTCGGCGGCGGCTGCGGCTGTGTGTTCGGCGACCAGACGCAGATTGTCGTCCGGGTCGGTACCGGAGGTGATCTGGGCCATCGCGATGCGCATGTGGCCAAACTACCCGCGTGGTGCGACCGTCTCCCAGGGCACGGTCAACAGATTGTCGACCACGCGGCGGCGCGGAATCGCGACGTCGACGCCGGCCGCATACATCAGCGTGAGGGTCTGCGCCCACCGTGCGCGTGGGCCGAAGACCGTCTGACCGGCGGCGTTGTCCCAGCAGCGGTCGGCGGTGACGAGCAACTCGTGGATACGCTCACCCGAGACGTTGCGATGGATGAGCGCCTTGGGGAGCCGTTCGGCGAGGTCCGAGGGTCTGCCGGTGTGCGCCGGCGACCAGCTCAGGGTCAGGCTGCGCGGCCCGTCGGCATCGAGCAGTACCCATGCGCATCGACGGCCGATCTCGTCACAGGTGCCCTCGACGATCAGCCCGCCGGGAGCCAGTTGCGTCATCATTTGCGACCACGCAGGGGCCACCTCGTGCTCGTCGTACTGTCGCAGAACGTTGAAGGCGCGGACCAGTTGGGGCCGCACCCCGGCGAGCTCGAAACCGCCGAGCGCGAATCGCACGCCGTCGACCGGGGCGACGATGCGGTCGGGATCGATCTCAAGGCCGATCATCTGCAAGTCGGGTGCAATGGGCCGAAGTCGCCGGGCCATCTCGACACAGGTGTCGGGCCGTGCGCCGTATCCGAGATCCACGACGATCGGTCGCGCAACGGCCGACAGCGCCGCGACGATCGACGGTTCGTGCGCCATCCACCGGTCGACGCGGCGCAGACGGTTGATGTTGGTGGTACCCCGGGTCACCCGACCGTGAGGTCTCGGGGTGGGTGTCACGCGGTCAGAGGTTCTTGTCGATCCAGTCCTTGGAGTACTCGGCCTCAGCGCGGAACAAATCCACCAGGTTGACCAGCATGAGCTGCTCGAGTTTGCCGTTGACAAACGGGATGAAGACCTTGACCTCAGTGGTCTTGCGGATCGTGCAGCCGGTCTCGGTGGGGAACAGTTCCTGCCAGCCCTGCAAATTGCCGGGGCCCGCGGGGATCGACGCGGTGTAGTTGCCCTTGGTGTTGTCCGGGTCGAACGGCCCGAATGATTCCTCGCGGGTGATCACCATGTCCTTCATCAGGACGGTCTGGGCGATCGGGGGCAACTGATCGCGGCCGATGTGCTGTTTGAGCACCACTTTCAGGCCGGTGTCATCGGACCGGAAATCCTCCACCTCGCAGTGCGGCGAAATCATCTGGAAGCCCGCCATCATGTCATCCCAATACTGTCGGGTGCTCTGAGCTTCGTAGAGCTTCTCCACGGGATGCGCATAGCGTGCGGAGTAGCTGAGACGTCGTGCCATAACGGCCAGGTTACGTCAGCGGTGATCGGCCTCCCAAGTCACCGTCTTCTCCCGTTCGTTGTCGAGCAGGTTCACCAGTTGTTCGATGACTGCGCTCTCGATCTTGCCGCCGACAAAGGGAATCCCCACCTTGGCGGTGCCCGTGTATTCGGCGCCGGCCGGGTCACCGGAGACCACCAGAGCGCCCTCGACGTCGGCTGGGGCGCCCGACACCGAGGCGTGCATCGTGCCGTTGACCGCGTCCTTCGCCCGGGTGAAAGTCATCGTGCGTGGGATCTCGAGGTCGCCGGGACGCACCTTGGTGACCACCGTCGGCAGCCTATCCTCGGGCACCCCCTGGAGCATCGCCACGGTTACCGTGGTGCCATCCGACGAGAAGGACTCGAGCCTGCCGTGGCTGGAGTTGGTGGCCTCAAGCAGGTCGTGCCAATACTGCTCGGTCGACACGATCTCCCAGTACCGGTCGGCAGAGAACGGATAGGACACCGAGTGCTGCAGCGGGCTCGCCATGGGATGAAAGATTACTCGACGCCACCGACGTCGGCTGTCGTGCGCCGCCTCGGGTTACCGTTGGCCCCGTGACCGAGACTTCGCTGCAGCCCGGAGTGCCGCTGGCCGGCCTGACCACCCTGCGGGTCGGCGGCCCGGCGCGGGCACTGCTGCGCTGTCAGGACACCCGATCGGTCGTCGAGGAGATCCTCGCCGCCGACGCCACCTCCGAGCCGGTCTTGGTCATGGGTGGCGGATCGAACCTCGTCATCGCCGACGCGGGCTTCGGCGGAACCGCGATCCGCATCGAGAGCAGCCGCATCGAATTCGGGACCGGCCGCGAATCGGGCCGGGCCCATGTCACCGCCGACGCCGGGGTCACCTGGGACGATCTGGTGGCCACGACGGTCGAGGCCGGTTTCGGTGGGCTGGAATGTCTCTCCGGGATTCCCGGATCGACCGGCGCGACGCCGGTACAGAATGTCGGCGCCTACGGCGTCGAAGTCGCCGACGTACTGCGCGAGGTCCAAGTACTCGACCGTCGTTCGGGGACCCTGCGGTGGGTGGCCCCGGGTGAACTCGGTCTCGCCTACCGCACGTCGCGACTCAAGCATCGCGACGAGATGGTCGTGGTTGCGGTGTCATTCTGGCTCAACGACCATCGCGCCAGTCAGCCACTGCGGTATCGCGAACTGTCCGCCGAGATGGGGGTCGAGCCGGGTGGCCGCGCCGACGCCTCGGCGGTCCGCGAGGCGGTCCTGGCGCTGCGTGCGGGCAAGGGCATGGTGCTCGATCCCGATGATCACGACACCTGGAGTGCCGGTTCATTTTTCACCAACCCGATCGTCGGGTCCGACGACGCACCGGCCATTCTCGACCGCATCGCCGCCCGGCTCGGTCCCGAAGTCGCCGTCCCCACCTATCCGGCACCGGATGGCGTCAAGTTCTCCGCGGGCTGGCTCATCGAGCGCGCCGGCTACGCCAAGGGCTACCCCGGCCCCCACTCCCCTGTGCGCCTGAGCACCAAACACACACTGGCCCTGACCAATCGGGGTGGCGCCTCCACCGAAGAACTCCTCTCGCTGGCCCGCGACGTGCGTGACGGCGTCGCCGACACCTTCGGTGTCACCCTGCACCCGGAGCCGGTCTTGGTGACCTGCGCGCTGTAGACCACGGGAGCCGGGCGAGGACTGTGGTTGCGCTGGTGGAGGTGCGACGCAGCGATAGCTCCGGTCTCGAGTCCTGGTGCCGAGGAGGGCTATCAGGGCCACGGGCACTCGAAATCCTCGACCAGCGGGTGGGGCTATCGCTATGGAGTTCTCACAACAGACGCGGCTCCGGTCCGGCCGGGTGCGGAAATCGGCGGCGGGACAGTGCGGGTCAGGGCGTGGTGTCGTGCGAGTCGCACGGACCGTTGGTGATACGAGGGCACGGGTCGGCGTTGCGAGTCGATGCTGGCGGGTGGGATCAGCCACGGATGCCGGTCGGTTCCAGGCGCTCTTCGACGAGACCTCGAGACCGCCCGCGCCAAAGCGCATTCCACCCACCGCAGCTGAAACCACCACCTCCGCTCGGCTTACCGCAATCCGACCGCCCGCAGCCCCTGCCCCACCGACGGCGTCGGGTCGGCGCCGAGGACGGCACCTAGGAGTTCGGCGTAGACGTCGCGGTAGTCCCTGTTGGCCTTAGCCTCGATCCACCGATCCGGCCTTCTGGAGCGTGGTGAATGGTGTTGAGCACCTTCGTTTGGGTGGTGGGCGTG
>NZ_RKMH01000023.1 GCF_003797185.1 Gordonia oryzae | reverse complement strand
TCAGCCAACGTCAACATCCTGCGTGCCACCACAACCCCTGTCCGCCAGCAACTCCGAGCACTTGTTGCTTACACGGTGACACCGCCTCCTCAAGTGATGGATGGTGAACCTGCTGAGCTTCTTCGCGAGCAAATCGTATGGTGGGCATTTGTAATTGACTTGTTTTTTGGGGACTACTTCACACCGAAACCCGATGTCGTGGACTCCCCGGAATTTGAAGACCTACTTCGCTCCCTCGGGCTGACGGAAGATCAAATCGCCCGCTTCCGAAGACTGAATCACAAACAGCCACTACAACTCCTCAAGGCTCTACTTGACGGTTATGACGGTAACGTCCCGGCCTTGATCGGAACGCTCGACAGCGATGGGAGTAATCACCTCGCGGCACCTGCGACGTCAGTTCCGACGGTGACGTCGACGCCCAACGGTGATGGTCCGTCGACATCCGGTAGTGAGGTCCCTGAGCAGCAGCCGGCTTATACCGGGAGCGGGGGTTCGGAGAGTGGTACCTCGTCCTCGGCTGGTGGCGATGGCGGTGCTGGGTCGGGCGGTGATCAGGGGTCATCTTCAGGATCAGGGACTGGTGATGCGCCGGCGACGACGGGTGGCACGTCTCCGGGAGGCGGCAGCGGTGACCCCAGTTCGGGGACTGCAGGTTCGTCGAAGCCGTTGTTCGGAAGCCCGGACAGTGAGCTCCCGAGTCCTCCGCCTGGTTATCGCTGGGGGCCGCAGGTGTGTACGCCAGACAATCCGAATGGTGGTCGGATCGCGCAACCGGATAGCCCGAGTTCACCGCCTCTGCAGCCCAACCAGATCCGTGAGATTCCCGACCCGGCGACGCCGAACGGTCCGTCCGGGGCGACGTTGACGGGTCCGGCACCGACACAGCCGCTGGTCGACAATGTGCCCAAGGCTCCGGAGAATGGCGGTGGAGAAGAGGGCGGTGCCGGTGGCGAGAATGATCCGGAGGTACCGGGCGATGAGATCCCTGGCGCTCCGGAGGTACCGGGCGGTGAGATCCCTGGCGTTCCGGAGATGCCCGAGATGCCCCTTGTGCCCGTTGACAATCCCAACCCGACGACCGGCCAGACAGGAACTGAAACAGCGTGAAGTACTACAAACTCCGACCAGGCGTTCCGGCAAACTTTCACGGTGGTACGTGGGACGACAGTCTGACCCCACCACGAGTGACCTCGGTCAAACTCGGCTTCGAGTTCCCGCTGCGCTCGGAGATCATCACGGCGATCGAGGCCTACGTGGTGACCGCAGAGCTTGCCGAAGCGCTGCGGGCGACAGACTTCACGGGATTCCGGTTCGGGCCGGTGACCGAAACCCGGATCGAATCGTGGTCGGAGTATGCCGACCAGATCGTGATTCCCCCGTTGGAGTGTTTGATCGTGGTGGGTACCCCGTTGGTGGATGATTTCGGTTTACAGCGCCTCAGTCGCCTTGTTGTTTCCGAACGGGTTGCGCGATGGCTTGTCGCTCGCGATCCGAATCTTCGAGAGTCGACTGCAGAACTCGACGACCAGGGCAACGTTATTGACCTCGGGCATCTGCTGCCGGAGGTCACCTCGTAACTGCGCTCGGAGTGGATAGTCACCGGAGACCAATTCCGTGCTGCCGTAGTGTGCGCGAGACTGTGCTGCCCGCGACGCCGTACTTGCGTCCGAGCGCGTTGGTCGAGTTGCCGGCACGGTAGTCGGCAATGAGCTGTTGGAGTTGATCTCCCTCGAATGATCGCACCGGTCTGGTCTGGTGTCCGCTGCGCTGGATATGCCTGGTCACGGTCATGCGGTGGATGCCGTACTTGGCGGCAAGATCACGAGCGGTCGCTCCGTCTTGGTACTCGGTGATCAGCGACTCGAGTTCGTGGGGTGTCAGCTTGCGCAGTTGGCGACAGCCCTGACGGTTGGACGCCTCGACGGGCGGTCCCTCCGCCGTCCGATTCGGCAGGTTTGCCGTACGCGAAAGGTCGTCGAACCCGGTCGGCGGGTTTGAAAGAGATCCACGGAGGCGCACTGTGACACCCCTTCCGGCCTCCGGCCGGTGTGCGCCTGCTGTGTTTGAAAGAGATCCACGGAGGCGCACCGAAAGAGCGAGCGCCGTACCAGTATGCCAACGCCCGCGGTATACCGACCGCGTCGGCACATTCGCCCGGCGTTCGCCGCGTCGACGGGTGACCTGATCATCGAGTGCCTGCGCTACGGTGGGCATCGTGGACTCGCGGAAATCTCAAACAGTTCTCGTCACCGGCGCGACCAGCGGAATCGGCGCCGAGGTGGCACGACAGATGGCGGCCCTCGGGCATCGTGTCTACGGCAGCAGCCGTCATCCCGACAAGGTCGCCAACCCGATTCCAGGTGTCACCTACGTGCGCCTGGACAATGCCGACTACGCCTCGGCGGACGCCTGCGCCGCGGAGGTCGGCGACGTCGATATTCTCATCAACAACGCGGGTGAGTCCCAAGCCGGCGCGCTCGAGGACACCCCTATGAGCGCCATCGAGGATCTGTTCCGGGTCAACGTGTTCGGGCCCGTCGCCCTGACCAAGGCGGTGCTGCCGGGTATGCGGCAACGGCGCCACGGCACGGTCATCATGGTCGGGTCGATGCTGTCAAGCTTCCCTGTTGCGTTCCGCTCCAACTATGCGGCCACCAAGTCGGCGCTCAAGGCCTTCGCGCTGGCGACCCGACGAGAGGTGGCGCCTTACGGAATCCGGATGATCAGCGTCGAGCCGGGCACCATCGCCACCGGCATCGGGGGGCGGCGCAGCATCCACATCGCCGACGGATCGCCGTATGCAGCCGAGTACGAGACTCTTGCCGCCGCCACCCGTCGCAACGAGGACGCCGGAATCGACTCGCCGACGATGGCTCGGGTCATCGTTGAGGCCGCGCTCGCCGAACATCCGAAACCGTTCTACGCCAAGGGAAACAACGCGGGCATCGTCTTCGCGCTGCGTCGGCTGTTGCCGCGCCAGATCATCCTCGATGTCACTGCGCGCAAACACGGGCTGCCGCGCGTGACGATCTGAGCGCCGTGCAGGTCACCATCCGCGTCATCGGTATCGGACCGGGAGATCCACGACAGATCACGCTACAGGCCATCGACGCCATGGCCGGCGTCGACGTCTTCCTCGCGCTCGAGAAGGGCGACGCCAAGGACGGCCTGTTGCAGGCTCGGCGCGATATCCTCGAACACCATGCACCGCAGGGTTATTCGCTCGTTGGGATTCCCGATCCGCCCCGCGACAGATGTCCCGCCGATTACGGCGCCGAGGTCCGCCGCTGGCACGCCGCCCGTGCGGAACTCCTCGCCCGGGCGATCCTTGCCGACGTCCCCGACGGCGGGGTGGCGGCATTCCTCGTCTGGGGCGACCCAGCACTCTATGACTCCACGCTGCGCATCGTCGACGACCTCGCCGCGCGCGACGACATGGCGGTGTCGGTGGAGGTGATCCCCGGCGTCACCAGCGCGTCGGCGCTCACCGCCGCACACGGGATCGTTGCCAACCGGGTGGGCGGACCGATCCACATCACCACTGGGCGTCGCCTCGCCGAGACCCCGACGGGCGCCGACGCCAATCAGATCGTCATGCTCGACGCCGATCTCAGCTTCCGCCACACCGCCGCCGCCGACGACGAGATCTGGTGGGGCGCCTATCTGGGGACGCCAGACGAGATCCTCATCAGCGGCCGGGTCGGCGACGTCACCGACGAGATCGTCGAGGCGCGTGCGGCCGCCCGCGCCCGCATCGGCTGGATCATGGACATCTATCTGCTCCGCACGGCGCGACAGGCGCCGGGGGACGCGCCCGGATAGGTCACCACCACACCTCGCCGACCACATCGAGGATGTCCGCGGCGAGTTCGGGCCGGCAGATCACAAAGTCGGGCATGTACGGCTGCGGCTGGTTGTACACGATCGGCGTGCCGTCGAGTCGGCTGCAGTGCAGCCCCGCGGCGAGCGCCACACCGACCGGTGCCGCGTTGTCCCACTCGTACTGCCCTCCGGAATGGACGTAGGCGTCGGCGTCACCGCGCACCACCGCCATCGCTTTGGCGCCCGCCGAACCGATCGGCACCGGGCGTAGCCCGAGCCGCCGCGCCACCGCGGCCACCTCGTAACTCGTGCCCCACCGGGAGGTTGCGATACGGCCCGACGCGTTGGCGGGCGCGGCGTCGACGGTGTCGGTGCGAAAGACTTCACCCATCGCCGGCAAGGCGACGGCGGCGTCGGTAACTGCGCCGTCCTCTGTGAGTGCGACGTGCACTGCCCACTGGTCGCTGCCCGCGGCGAACTCGCTGGTGCCGTCAAGCGGATCGATGATCCAGACCCGCTGTGCCACAGCGCGGTCGCCGACGTCGGGGGCCTCCTCGCTCAACACCGCGTCCCGCGGCCGGTGCGTGCGCAGGACGGTGCCGATCCACGCCTGGGCAAGCGCGTCACCGGCATCGCCCAGCAACCGCCCACCCAATAGGTCGCCAGAGCGCACCCCCAGCAGGATCTCCCCGGCCCCGACCGCGACGCGTGTGGCCAGCTCGGCGTCGGAAAGACCGGAACTCATCTGTTCACTAGAGCACACTGGTGTCATGCCCGAACTGCCCGAGGTTGCCGCGATCGCCGATTTCGTGGACGGACGTACCGCCGGACTCCCGATCCGGCGGCTGGACATCGCATCGTTGTCGGTGCTGAAAACCGCAGACCCCCCGTACACGGCCCTGACGGGGCGGCTCGTCGAGTCCGTCGGCAGAGTCGGCAAATACCTGATCATCCGCACCATCCCAGGTCCCCAGGCCGATCCCGAACCGGTCATCAACCTGGTCATCCACCTGTCCCGGGCGGGCTGGCTGCGATGGAGCGAGGACCTCTCACCCACACCCCTACGACCCGGCGGCAAGAGCCCGATCGCGCTTCGAGTGCACTGCGGGATTCCCAGCGCCACCGGTGGCGAGGGCTTCGACGTGACGGAGGCCGGAACGCAGAAGCGGTTGGCGGTGTGGATAGTCCGCGACCTCACCGAGGTCGAGCGCATCGCGACATTGGGGCCCGACGTCCTCGCGCTCGATCGCGACGAGTTCGCCGAGATCCTCGCAGGCACCGGTGCGCGCATCAAGAATGTGCTCACCGATCAGCGGGTGCTCGCCGGGATCGGTAACGCCTACTCCGATGAGATCCTGCACACCGCGAAGCTCTCACCGTTCGCCACGGCAAAAACCCTGACCGGTGAACAGATCGACACCCTCTACGAGGCGATGCGCGACGTGCTGACCGACGCGATCGGGCGTCTCGAGGGCCAGGGTGTGGCAAAGCTGAAGTCGGAGAAGCGGACCGGACTCAAGGTGCACGCCCGTACCGGTCTGCCGTGCCCGGTGTGTGGGGACACGATCGGTGAGGTCGCCTTCAGCGACCGATCCTTTCAGTACTGCCCGACCTGCCAGACGGGTGGCAAGGTCCTCGCCGACCGCCGGATGTCGCGACTCCTCAAGTGAGGCAAGAACTGTCCGAAGACGGTGTGGTCGCACAACTGCGGGCGGCCGGGTGCGTGTTCGCCGAGGAGGAGGCGACGATCCTGCGCGAAGCTGCCGCCGACGACGCGGATCTGAACCGGCTCGTGGCACGCCGGGTGGCCGGTGAACCGATCGAGCATCTCGTCGGCTGGGTGGAGTTCGCGGGCCGCCGCCTGGCGGTCGGGCCCGGGGTCTTCGTGCCGCGCCGACGCTCAGAACTGCTCGCCGCCGTCGCCGTCGGCGTCGCCGCGTCCCGGCAGTGTCCGGTGATGGTCGAACCCTATTGCGGCGCAGCACCACTGGCGGCCACCATCAGCACCTGGGTGCCGACCGCACGGGTGTACGCCACCGACATCGACGACGTCGCACTGCGATGCGCGCGCCGCAACCTCGGAGCCGATGCCGGGGTGTTGCGCGGCTCGGGTCTGGCCGGACTGCCCGCAGCGCTGCGCGGACGGGTGGACGTGATCGCGGCCGTCCCGCCGTACGTACCGGACGCGGCGCTCGCGCTGTTGCCACACGAGGCCGCCGACCACGAACCCCGCCGGGCACTACTGGCCGGCGCTGACGGACTCGACCACATCCGCACCCTCATCGCGCAAGCGCCCGGATGGCTGGCCGCCGGCGGTGTGCTGGCGATCGAGATGAACGAGGAGCAGGCGCGCCTGGTCACCGACCCCGCCGAACGTTGTCGAACGGCGGTTTTCGCCCGCCCCGTCACCTTTGCCACCGACGACTCCCGCACCGTGGTGCTGGCGCTGACGATGCCCGGTTGATCTGACCCTCGGGTACGTTGACGGACGTGACGCACCGCGACAAGATCCTGATCACCGGCGCGAGCTCGGGACTCGGCGAGGGCATGGCCCGCGAATTCGCCGGCATGGGCCGCTCTCTGGCACTGGCCGCACGACGCGTTGACCGCCTCGATACCCTCGCCGCCGAGCTGCGGCCCCACGCGGGCACGATCGCGACCGCGGCCCTCGACGTGACCGACGTCAACGCCGTTCCCGTCGTGTTCGAGGCTCTGCGCGACGAGCTCGGCGGACTCGATCGCGTCATCGTCAACGCCGGGCTCGGTAAGGGTGCCCCGCTGGGCACCGGCAAGATGCACGCCAACATCGAGACCATGCAGACCAATCTCATCGGGGCGCTCGCCCAGATCGAGGCGGCACTAGAGATCTTCCGTGCTCAGGAGCACGGGCACCTCGTACTGATCAGCTCGATGAGCGCCGTCCGCGGGTTACCCAAGGCGCAGACCGCATATTCGGCGTCGAAGGCAGGGTTGACCTCTATCGGGCAGGGGTTGCAGGCCGAGTTCGCGCATTCGCCGATCACGGTGTCGATCGTGCTGCCCGGCTACATCGAGACCGACATCAATCGCGGCGTCACGACCTCACTCATGACCGACACCGACACCGGTGTCCGTGCCATGGTGGCCGCCATCGAGGACGAGAAGGCCTCGGCGCCGGTGCCCGCGTGGCCGTGGGTGCCGATCGCCGCCGCCTTACGACTACTCCCGGCATCGATCACGCGTCGACTGATCTGATCCGGTCTCAGCCCGCTGCGGTGGTCGAGGTCGTGGCGGCCGACGATGTCGGGTTTGGCGTGCCCCACACGACCGGCGATGCCTTGAAGTCGAATCCGACGGCCGTGCTCGTCTCGGCCCAATAGATCACGCTGGTGAGTTTCTGCCCGGCGTCGGCGTAGGCCACCAGACAGGTGGCGTAGGAGTCGCCGCGCTTCATCTGCTCCGGGGGCGACGGATTGCCGCACGCCTTGAGGGCCACCGGCGGTGGAAGCGTCAGTGCCGGAGTCCGGCCGTCCACGCTGCCTGCGAGCCCGACAACGGTCGGCGCGGCAGACCGATGTGCGGCCAGCGACGTCACCGTCACATAGACGAAGAATGCCGCGCCGCCCTGCGTCGCCGAATCGGGAACTCCCTCACCGGGTGTGATGCCGGTGACCGTGTACATCGCGGTCGGGCCCGACGGGCGGAACGCGTCGGCGGGCAGCACCGCCGAATCGCCGAAGCGCAGTGAGGTGCCCGGCGCCGTCCTGCCCGGAGCGCCGGGTGGGACCGACACCGCGACCGAGGTCGGGAACGACGAGGTGCCGGGCGCCGACGACGGTGTGGACGACGAACAGGCGGTGAGTACCGAGCCGAGCGCGATGGCTGCCAGGAGCGCACCGGATACGCGTGTGGCCATCGGACCGCGGGCTCGACGGGGCCCGATCAGGGGTCGTGGCAGGCGCATGAGGGATCGCGGCGCGCGCGACGACGGTGACGTACTCACCTGCGTAAGGTAACCGATGTGCCGATTCACCACAGTCAAGCGGTCGCCCATGGCGCCTTCCAGGTCCTCGGAAGCGGGGACGCCGAACCCGTCGACGAACTGCTCCGCGATGTGTTCGGGCGGAACGATATCGCGACAATCGGCGCCGATTGGCGCGGCATCGTGTACTTCACCCTGGCCGACGACGTCGAGGTCGACGCCTCGACCGTCGTGGGCTTCGACCCGTCCAGCGGCAGCTCCGGACCACTGGCCACCCTCGACGAGGTGATGGCCGCCGTCGCCGACGGTGACATCGCCGAGGCGGTCGACGCCGAGAGCTTCGAGGCCTGGCGCGCGGCGACCGGGGTCGACGGCATCGCTGTCGGTGTCTGTGTGCCGCCGTCGCTGCCGGAGTTCATCGGCGGCGATCCCGCCGAACGCGCCGTCGAACCGCTGTCGCTGGTCTCCCACATCGCCAGCTGCGCTGCGTTGATGGGCCGCATCGAGCAACTCGGCCTGGCGCCCGGCGACGACATCCCGGACGAGGTCTTCGACGCCACCCGATGGGAGTGAGCGCGCCACATCCGGGGAACGCTCAGGCCTGCCGGCCGCGCCGCGACCGATACCACCGCACCAACTCGTCGGTCGACGAATCGCCTAGTGCCGCAGGCGGTTGCGAGTCGGTGATCGATCCCAGCAACTCCATCGCCTGAGTTTTTCCGAGCTCGACGCCCCACTGATCGAAGGGATTGATACCCCATATCGCGCCCTCGACGAAGACCTGGTGTTCGTAGAGCGCGATCAGCTGGCCGATGACCGACGGGGTGAGTTCGGGCGCGAGAATCGACGTCGACGGCCGGTTGCCGGGCATCACCTTATGCGGCACCACATGTGGGTCCACGCCCTCCGCGGCGATCTCGTCCGCTGTCTTGCCGAACGCCAGCACCTTGGTCTGCGCGAAGTAGTTGCTCATCAGCAGATCGTGCATCGACCCGGTGCCGTCGGCGGTGGTGAGATCGTCTGTGGGCTCGGCGAATCCGATGAAGTCGGCCGGGATCATCCGCGTGCCCTGATGGAGCAGTTGATAGAACGCGTGCTGTCCGTTGGTGCCCGGCTCCCCCCAGAAGACCTCGCCGGTGTCGGTGGTGACGTGATGCCCGTGTGCGGTGACCGACTTGCCGTTGGACTCCATGGTCAACTGCTGCAGATAGGCCGCGAACCGCGCCATGTCGTTGGAATAGGGGAGTACCACCCGTGATTGGGCATCCCAGAAGTTGGAGTACCACAGCCCGATCAAGCCCAGGATGACCGGCGCGTTGCGCTCGAGTGGCGAGGTGCGGAAGTGTTCGTCGACGAGGTGGAAGCCGTGCAGGAACTCACTGAAACGGTCCTTGCCGATGGCCGCCATCACCGACAGGCCGATCGCCGAATCCACCGAGTACCGGCCGCCGACCCAGTCCCAAAAGCCGAACATGTTGACCGTGTCGATGCCGAACGCAGAGACTTTGTCGGCGTTGGTGCTCACGGCCACGAAGTGTTTCGCCACGGCGTCCTCAGCAGCACCGAGACCGGCCAGCAGCCATCGTTTGGCTGCGGCGGCGTTGGTGAGCGTCTCCAGTGTGCCGAAGGTCTTGGACGCCACGATGAACAGTGTGGTTTCGGCGTCGAGGTCGACAAGCGTGGCCACTAGGTCGGCGGGATCGACGTTGGAGACGAAATGGCAGCGAATGGGCGAATCGAGGTAATGGCGCAACGCCTGATAGACCATCACCGGTCCCAGATCGGAGCCGCCGATGCCGATGTTGACGACGTCGGTGATCGCTTTGCCGGTGTGCCCCTTCCACTCTCCGCTGCGGAGCTTGTCGGTGAAGGCGCCCATCGCGTCGAGGACTTCGTGGACGTCGGCCACCACGTTGTGGCCATCGACGACCAACTCGGCGTCGGCAGGCAGGCGCAGTGCCGTGTGTAGGACGGCGCGATCCTCAGAGGTGTTGATGTGGACGCCGGCGAACATCGCGTCGCGT
The DNA here is from genome assembly GCF_003797185.1 of Gordonia oryzae. Taxonomy (GTDB): domain Bacteria; phylum Actinomycetota; class Actinomycetes; order Mycobacteriales; family Mycobacteriaceae; genus Gordonia; species Gordonia oryzae. The sequence goes on along the minus strand of NZ_RKMH01000023.1, from coordinate 32,720 downwards.
TTGTCCTCGAGGCCGGCCTCCCGGGCCAGGCGGAACAGCAATTCCAACGTCTCGCGCAGAACGCGATGCTTGGAGTAATCGATGTGCAGATCGCCGACGTCGACGGTCAGTTCGCGGCCCCGATCGGGGTCGGCGGCGAAGACCTCCCGCAGATGCATCGAGTGAACGTGATCCTGATGCGCCGAGAGCGCCTGCCAGGATGGGGTGCCGGTGATGTCGTGCTCGTTGCCATCGAGGTCACTCATACGACCACCCTAGGTGGTGGGTGGGCGGCCCGCATGCGCCGGCGCACAACGTCACCGGCCGAGCGGTTACCGGCCGAGCGGGCCCCGACCCAGACGCAGCAACAGCATCGCGAGCGTATGACCCTCCTGACCGAGTTCGGCGAACCGGTCGAGCACCTTGACCTCGCGGCTGTGCACCAGTCGCGGTCCGCCCGAGGCCATACGTGCGGCTCCGACCTTCTTCGACACCGCAGACCGGCGCTTCACCGCGGCGAGGATTATCGCGTCGAGGCGGTCGATCTCGTGTCGCAACACCTCGATGTCGTCGGGCAAGCCCGCCACATCGTGTTCGAGCTCGTAGTAGGAGAGATCGATCGAATCGACGAAGGAAGCGCCGCCCCGGCGGGCGGGTGCGGTGTTGTCCGGGCTGGTCGACGAGTCGCTGGGGTCGGTCACCGTGTCGATTTTGCCACGCAGACACCGTGCGATGGACACTGGTGGCCATGCCGAGACCCTGGGCAAGCATCGACCCCTCCCGAGATCCCGAAGACACCGGTCCGTCCCGGTCCCCCGGATCTGTGAGCGCCGCGGCGAGCCGGGTGACGCTAATGGTCGTACCGGCCGTGATCACCCTGATCGTTGCGCAACTGATCGTCCGCGGATGGCTGGTGGCCACCGGCAACTTCTACTGGGACGACCTCATCCTCGTCGGCCGGGCCTCGACCATGTCGATTTGGTCGTGGGACTACCTCGGCCACAGCCACGACGGTCATTTCATGCCCGCGGCGTTCCTCGTCGCCGGGATCACGACGGTGCTCGCGCCGCTGAACTGGGTGGCGCCGGCGATCACGCTCGTGGTGCTGCAGGGACTCGCGTCGGTGAGCGTGTGGCGGATGATCCGGGTCCTGACCGACCCCGGGGAGGGTCGGTCACGCAGCGCTGCCGTCGAGATCGGCTCGCTCGGTGCCTTGGCCTTCTACCTCTTTACCCCGCTGACCGTGTCGTCCTTCGTGTGGTGGGCCGCCGGCCTCAACACGTTGCCGATGCAGGCGGCGATGGCCTGGATCGTCGCCGATGCGGTACTGCTCGTCCGTGGGGGTGCCGACCTCCGGGGCGCGCGGCTGATCGTCCTGCGCTCAACGGTGATCTTCGTGCTGTCGCTCGCCTTCTTCGAGAAGTCGCTGTTCATCCTGCCGGCGGCATTCGTCGCCGCGGTTCTCGTGAGCCGCACAGGTCTGGTGAGCCGTACAGGGTCCCGGTCGGCGGACGTTGCCATTGCCGATGCCGATGCCGATAGGGCTGCCGCGGCCGACACTGTCACCGTCCAGATGGGCGCGCTGGGAATGGCATTCGTCCATGCCCGCCGGCTCTGGGCCGCGCTGTCGGTGGTTTTCGTGGTGTGGGTGTTGCTGTTCTTCGCGGTCTCGGACGCCACCGCCGGGCAGCATTCGGTGTCGCAGACCGCGCAACTTGTGTGGCGGTCGATCAACCGTGGCGTCATTCCGTCCCTTGTCGGCGGTCCGTGGGACTGGGAACGCTGGGTGCCGAGCCCGCCGATGGGGTTTTCCGAGGTGTGGATGGTCTTGCTGGGGTGGCTGGTGGTGGCCGCCGTGGTGATCTGGGCCATTCGTACCCGGATCGGTACGGTGGCGGTGCTGGTCTGTGCCGCACTGTATGTCGTCGTCGCGCAGATCCCGGTGATGTGGAATCGCTCATCGGCCAACACTGCACTCGAACTGGCCCAGACCTTGCGGTATCTGCCCGATTCTGCGGTCGTGCTCACCGCCGCGCTCGCCCTGCTGGTTGCCGCACCCCGGCGTTCGGTGAGCTCGGACCCGCCCTCGGGTGGGCGCCATGCCGCTCCCGATGCCGACGACGACGGGACGGCAGGAAGCCGTCGGCAGACAGTGGGTACGGCGGTCGGCGTCCTCGCCGCGGTGACCGCGGTGTTGGCGTTCGCGTCGTCGTTGATCTCGACCGCGTCCTACCAGTCGTCGTGGACCGACGACCCGACCGGCGCGTATCTGGCCAACGCCAAGCGCGCGCTCGCCGACAACCGGGACCACACGATGTTCGATCAGGCGCTGCCGTTCGAGATACTGCTACCGGTGGCCTACCCGTACAACCAGATCAGCGCCACCTTCGGCCGTGTCACCGACCGTTCGCCGTTCGGCGAGACCACCGACCGGCTCTTCGTCCTCGACGACGCCGGCAACCTCACACCCGGCGCGGTAACCCCACGACGGACCGTCGAGGCGGGCCGCGGGACTTGCGCGCGACCGGAACTCACCGGACCGACGTCACTACGGCTCGACGGCCCGTTGATCAACTGGCGGTGGACCATTGCGCTCGGCTACTGCGCCAACATCGCGGGCGACGTGGAGATGTCCCTCGACGGCGGACACGCCGTTGGCGTTCCGGTGCAGGCGGGTCTGCATGTGGTCTACGTGCAACTCGGCGGTCACGGCACCGAACTCCGAATCCGGCCGCTCACCCCGGGTCTGGCGCTGCACACCGGTGACGGACGGGTCGGTGAGGTGGTCGACGCCCGGCTGCTGGGCCAGTGATCATTGCTGGGCCGACGATCGTCGTGGGTTATCTGCCGGTGACGTCTCAGCCGCTCGTGTCGGATGATTCCGGCGCGTCGTAGTACACCGAGATCTTGCTGGAGAATCCGGCTTGGGTCACCAGTGCGGTGAGCGCGGCACTCGTCGACTGCTCGGCCACGTAGTACGCGATGCGGCCGTCGTCGCCGACGGCCTGCACTTGCTTGCTCATCTGATCGCGCAGGGTGGCCGTGCCGGACCAACTCGGGTCGAAGGTGGTGCCTGTGACATGGGCGGCGTAACCGGGTGCGAAGGTCACCAGGTACGCACCGGCAGGGCCGTAGCCATCGAACAGGTAGTCGCCGCGCTTGACGGCATAACTGCTCGGCAGACCGGTGTGTTCGGAGGCGTAGGTCGCCGCAGCGGGCTGCTTGGTCCCGGTGCGCACCATGGTGAACTGACGCTGTGTGGCCTGCGTGTTGTCGTTGAGGTAGTCGCTGAGGGTGTCGGCGCCGTAGTCGATGAACGGGAGGTACGAGAAGGTTACGTTGGGTCGGATCGAACCGCCTCCGGAGCCGAGATTGGTTGCGGTGCAACGGGTGGTGGCGGTCTTGTTGAAGTCGACCCGGATCACCGGGGTACAGGTGCCGCCGACGGCCCCGGCCGGCTGGCTGTTGACGATGAAGTTGACGGTCAGTCCATAGTTCACGTGCCCGGGCTTGTTCTCGGAGCCGCGGGTCGGTGTGCCGTTGACGGTGAGGTCGTAGCCGCACGCGACAGTCGAGCAGTCACCGGTCTGCTTCCAGCCGACCTGATCGAGTTGTCCGCCGGGCAGGTCGGCGATCGTCATACCGGGGACCGGCACCGACCCGAGTTCGTTGGTGAGGCCCTTCTGCTGAGCGAAGATCGGCGAGATCTGATCGAAGGACAGAGGCGTGACGTCGGTGTCGATGGTGGTGGTGACGTCACCATCCTTGTACCGGCCTTTGAGATGGCTGATTGCCTTGGTCTCGGAGACGAAGGTGATCTCCCAGTCCCCGGCCTTGACCTTGTCGTCGGCGAGCGAGGTGATCGCCGAATCCGAGGTCGGCCAGAAGCGGGCGTCGGGGGTGTCCTTGTTGGGAGAGGGCAGGGGTGCGCCCAGCGACGGCGGAGTGACGAGGTCGTTGTTGCCCAGGCGCCCGGCCAGCACGATCGGTGATAGCGCATAACCGAGGTTGGGCAGACCCCACTCCGCGGAGGCCCACTTTTTGTCGACGGGCGACATGTCGACGTTGTCGGGGGTGGTGCCGCCGAGTACCGCTTTCCAGAAGGCGACCGGGGCCTTGGTGAAGTAGTAGTTGCCGATCTGGGTGTAGTCGCCCTGCTGGCCGTTGACGGTGATCGAGCCACTGACGTTGCCCGACAGCGACACCTGCAGGTCGGAGAACTCGACGGTGAGGGTGGTGCCGTTGCCGTACTTGCGCGTCAATGTTCCCTTGTATGTGGCGCCCGGGCTGCTGCCGTACTGAAAGGCCGTCTGGTCCAGGCTGTTCTGTGCCCGGAACGCGGCGGTCGGCTCTGCCGATCCGGGGTTGTTCCACGGGATGAACGACAGGATCAGGGCGACGATCACCGCCACCGCCCCGACGCTGGTCAATACCAGTGCAATGACCTTCGGTGTGTTCTTCATCGCTCGCTTCCCGGGGCATGGGTCATCGGGCGTGAGGTCACGGCGATGTCCGCTGTCGGCCGAATGACGACAACACTAGACATCCCGGCCCGGCTTCGGGAGGCCCGCATGGGACGAATGAATGACGACAAGTGCTGCGCATTTTCGCCCGTGCCTCCCCTGATCACGTGGGGGAATCCGCACTGCCTCGCACCGCAGGCCCCCGGACTCGGTGCGAGGGTTATCGTAACCGGTGCGTCCGACAGCCGGCGCCATCCGGGCGGCTTCGCCCCGCACAATCGTGTCGGTGGGCCGGAGTAGCCTGAGATACCGATGACCACCAGCTCCGCACCCGCCGCCTCCGCCGCCTCCGCAGACTCCGCAGGCGCCACGCCGTCCCCCGCCTCGTCGGCCGCCGACGAGCGCGTCGAACGGCTCCTCGAGGGGCTGAACCCGCAGCAGCGCGCGGCGGTGGTGCACAGCGGTCCGCCGCTGCTGATCGTCGCCGGTGCCGGGTCGGGTAAGACCGCTGTGCTCACGCGCCGCATCGCCTATCTGCTCGCGGCACGTGATGTCACGCCGGGCCAGATCCTGGCGATCACCTTCACCAACAAGGCGGCCGCGGAGATGCGCGAGCGCGTCATCGGTCTTGTCGGCCCGCGCGCAGCATACATGTGGGTCTCCACCTTCCACTCGACGTGTGTGCGCATCCTGCGCGCCCAGTCGGCGCTGCTGGGCAAACGCAACTCCAACTTCTCGATCTACGACGCCGACGACTCGAAACGTTTGCTGGGCATGATCATTCGCGATCTCGACGTCGACCCGAAGAAGTTCAGTCCGCGCGGTGTTGCGGTGAGCATCTCGAATCTCAAGAACGAACTGTCCGATCCCAGCGACGCTCACGCCGCCGCAGGTGAGGAGCCGACCGCGCGCACCATCGCCGAGATCTATGCGGAGTATCAGCGCCGGCTCCTAGCGGCCAACGCTTTCGATTTCGACGATCTGATCGGTGAGACCGTCGCTTTGCTGCAGAGTCACCCCGACGTCGCGGAGTACTACCGCCGTCGTTTCCGCCACGTCATGGTCGATGAGTACCAGGACACCAACCACGCGCAGTACGTACTCGTGCGCGAACTCGTCGGCCGCGAGGCCATGTCATCGGGGCTGGCGCCGTCGGAACTGTGCGTGGTCGGTGACGCCGACCAGTCGATCTATGCCTTCCGTGGGGCGACGATCCGCAACATCGAAGAGTTCGAACGCGACTTTCCGAACGCCGAAACCATTCTGCTGGAACAGAATTACCGCTCGACGCAGACGATTCTCTCGGCGGCCAACGCGGTCATCTCGCGCAATCCGAATCGTCGGGACAAGCGGCTGTGGACCGACTCCGGCGACGGTGAGCTCATCGTCGGGTACGTCGCAGACTCCGATCGGGAGGAGGCGATGTTCATCGCCACCGAGATCGAGCGGCTCACCGACCACACCATCGGTGGCGCACAGTCCCACAGCTATTCCGACATCGCCGTGTTCTACCGGACCAACACCGGATCGCGCGGGCTCGAAGAAGTGTTTGTCCGTCACGGCATCCCGTACAAGGTGGTCGGCGGGACCCGTTTCTACGAGCGCAAAGAGGTGCGCGACGTCGTTGCGTATCTGCGGGTGGTCGCCAACCCTGAAGATTCGGTCAGCCTGCGGCGCATCCTGAATACGCCGCGTCGGGGCATCGGCGACCGGGCCGAGGCGTGCGTCGCCGTGCACTCGGAGAACCGCGGGATCTCGTTCTACCAGGCGCTGATCGAGGGTGCGCAGGGTCAGGTCGGGTTACTGAACGCACGTGCGGTCAAGCAGATCGCCGGCTTCGTCGACCTGATCGAGGGCGTGCGTAACGACTTTCTGACCACCTTCGGTGAGGGCGGCACGGAGGGCTCCGATGTCGCCGTTGCCGATGCCACCGAAGAGAGTGCCGACATCGGCGAACTCGTCGACGCCATCATCGACCGCAGCGGATACCGAGCCGAGCTCGAGGGGTCCCACGATCCGCAGGACGGCGCCCGGCTGGACAACCTCAACGAATTAATCTCGGTGGCAAAGGAATTCAGTCGAGATGCGGCCGAAGCCGCGCAAGCCGAGGTGGACAACGGCACCGACGAGGAAGCGGCGCAACTGCGCGAGGGCGAGCCCGAACCAGGTTCGCTGGCCGCCTTCCTGGAACGAGTATCGTTGGTCGCCGATGCCGATCAGCTCCCGGACGAGGGTGAGGGTGTGGTCACGCTCATGACTCTGCACACCGCCAAGGGACTCGAATTCCCGGTGGTCTTCGTGACCGGTTGGGAGGATGGGCATTTCCCCCATCTGCGGGCCCTCGGTGATCCGGCGGAGCTCAGTGAGGAACGACGTCTCGCCTACGTCGGCATCACTCGTGCCAAGCAGCGGTTGTATCTGACCCGTGCGGTGACCCGCGCATCCTGGGGTCAGCCGGTGTCGAACCCCGAATCGCGCTTCCTGCAAGAGATTCCGCAGCATCTGCTCGATTGGCGGCGGACCGAACGGCGTCGTTCCGCAGGCGGCTTCGGATCCTCGGGTGGCGTGTTCGGTCGCGGCTACGATCGTGGTTCGGGCGGCGCGTTGGGGCGCTCGTCGTTCTCCGCGGACCCGAATCGGGGGCGCAACAAGCAGATCCAGCTCAACATCGGCGATCGGCACAACCATCCCAAGTACGGGATGGGTAAGGTCGTCGGCAAAGAGGGCAGTGGCGCGACCGAGCGGGTGGTCATCGATTACGGGGGCAACACCGGCCGCATCACGCTGCTGACGATCGGTGGGATTCCCGGCGAGAAGCTGTAACGGGGACAGGCGGACGGTGGCGGGTCAGCCGACGTAGTTCGACAGCCGCACACCGCGCTCGGCGAGCCATGGTGCCGGGTCGATCTTGGTCTTGCCGTTCAGCCACACCTCGAAATGGCAGTGCGGGCCGGTGGATTGCCCGTCGCTGCCCACCAGGCCGATGACCTGCCCGGCCTTGACAGTCTCGCCCTTGTGGACCAGGACGCCATTGGAATACATGTGGCCATAAACAGTGACGGTGCCGTCGGGGGCCTTGACCTGAATCCAGTTGCCGAAGCCCGACGCCGGACCGGCCTCCAGGACCACTCCGTCGGTGGCGGCGTGGATCGGGGTGCCCAACGGTGCCGCGAAATCCAGGCCGGCGTGCATGACGCCCCAGCGCATCGCATACAGCGAGGTGAGCTCGTAATGGCCGAACGGTATAGGTGAGACAAACTCCGGAGGTAATTTCGCGTTGCGAAGTGCGGCCAGCGCATCGGCGAGTTGCTTGCCTACCTGTAATTGCCGGCCGTACATGCCCGTGTCGGGGGTGTCCGCCGATGCGGGCGCGACCCCTGGTCCGGTGTCATCAGCAGCGGCGCTCCCGACATCGGCGGTGGGTACCGGCGTGCCCGGCGCGGCCTCGTCGTCGGAGTTGATCTGCACCACGGCCGCGGCCAGCGCGGCACCGGTGGCGACGGCCGCCAGGGCGACACGTCCGCTGCGTAGTGCCCTCGGGGGGGCAGCGATGCGGTGCTTGCCGCGCGAACGGCGCGTCTGGCTCGCGGGGACGCGGCGAAACGCCGGCCCTGCGGTGGCCGCTTCGCCCGGCTCGTCGGCCTCGTACTCTTCGACTGCGTAGTCGTCCGCGTGGGCGCCGAGAACATCGAAGGGCTCGTCATGGCGGTAGGCGTCGAACTCGCTCTCGGGGATGAGGATGTCCTGGGTGATCTCCGAGGTGGTGGTGCGGCGTGTGGAGTGGCGGCGTCCGCGCGAATTCGAGTTGTCGTCGGGGAGTACCGAGCCGTTGTCGACGGGGATGATCGTGGTCATCTCCTCGGCGGTCAGATCGTTGATCCGCTCGTCCCGGCGTCGACGTCCGCTGACGACTGCGATACCGGATACCGACCTGCCTGGGAAACCACGTTCCGCCAAGTCGTCCACCTCACCTCACGCTTGCGATACACCCAGGTGTCCGCGTTCCTTCGGCGTTACGGATGTGACGCAATGGGTCACCACGACCTGAGACTGCTTGCCGACGGTAACGAAATGATTGCGACAAGTCCAACCCTGGAGGGTAAACAACCGGAATGGAGTGATGTGGATCACAGCCCAATGACCATCCTCGCGCTGGGTTGAATTGGTGGTGTCGGCTGGCGGATTCGCCGCAATGCGCCCAGCCGGACGGCTGACGGTCGCCGGTCGACAGCAGCGCGTGTCCCGACCGAGCGAGTGATCTGTCGCACAAGGTGAGGAGGTGTCCCCAAACCCGATATGCGGCGGGTTTAGAGTCCCGTATGGCCCGCGTTACACCCAGACGAGCGGGCAAATCTACGAAATGGTGAGCTGAATGGATCTCTTCGAATACCAGGCGAAGGAACTGTTCGCCAAGCACGGAGTTCCGACCACACCCGGTCGTGTCACCGACTCTGCCGCCGACGCGCGCACGATTGCCGAGGAAATCGGCAAGCCCGTCATGATCAAGGCGCAGGTAAAGGTCGGTGGACGTGGCAAGGCCGGCGGCGTGAAGTACTCCAAGGACGCCGACGAGGCGCAGGCGAACGCCGAGAACATCCTCGGTCTCGACATCAAGGGCCATGTCGTCAAAAAACTCCTCGTCGCCGAGGCCAGCGACATCGCCGAGGAATACTACATCTCCTTCCTGCTCGATCGCGCCAACCGCACCTACCTGGCCATGTGCTCGGTCGAGGGTGGCGTGGAGATCGAGGTGACCGCCGAGCAGAACCCCGACGCGCTCGCCCGCGTCCCGGTCGACGCCGTCAAGGGTGTCGACCTCGCATTCGCCCGCGAGATCGCCGAGAAGGGCAAGCTGCCCGCCGAAGTGCTTGACGCCGCCGCCAACACCATCCAAAAGCTCTGGGAGGTGTTCATCGCCGAGGACGCCACCCTCGTCGAGGTCAATCCGCTGGTCCGTACCCCCGACGACCAGATCCTGGCCCTCGACGGCAAGGTCACCCTGGATGAGAACGCCGACTTCCGGCATCCCGATCACGAGGCATTCGCCGACCGCGACGCCACCGATCCGCTGGAGCTCAAGGCCAAGGAGAACGACCTCAACTACGTCAAGCTCGACGGACAGGTCGGCATCATCGGCAACGGCGCCGGGCTGGTCATGAGCACCCTTGACGTGGTTGCGTACGCCGGCGAGAAGCACAAGGGTGTCAAGCCCGCGAACTTCCTTGACATCGGTGGCGGTGCCTCGGCCGAGGTGATGGCCGCCGGCCTCGACGTCATTCTGGGCGACGAGCAGGTCAAGAGTGTCTTCGTCAACGTCTTCGGCGGTATCACTGCTTGCGACGCTGTCGCCAACGGCATCGTCGGCGCGCTCAACAAGCTCGGCGACGAGGCCAACAAGCCGCTCGTCGTCCGCCTCGACGGCAACAAGGTCGACGAAGGCCGCAAGATCCTGGCCGATGCGAATCACCCCTTGGTGACGCTCGCCGAAACGATGGACTCCGGCGCCGACAAGGCCGCCGAACTGGCGAGCAAGTGAGGGGCTAGAGAAACATGTCGATCTTCCTGAACAAAGGCAACAAGATCATCGTCCAGGGCATCACCGGCGGTGAGGGCACCAAACACACCGCACTGATGCTCAAGGCCGGCTCCAACATCGTCGGCGGCGTCAACGCTCGCAAGGCCGGCACCACCGTCGCCCACACCGCCCAGGACGGCTCCGAGGTGGAGCTGCCGGTCTTCGGCAGTGTTGCCGAGGCGATCAAGGAGACCGGGGCCGATACCTCGATCGCCTTCGTCCCGCCGAAGTTCGCCAAGGACGCCATCATCGAGGCGATCGACGCGGAGATCCCGCTGCTGGTCGTCATCACCGAGGGAATCCCGGTGCAGGACAGCGCTTATGCCTGGGCCTACAACCTGGAGAAGGGCAACAAGACCCGCATCATCGGGCCGAACTGTCCCGGCATCATCACCCCCGAGGAATCCCTCGTGGGTATCACCCCGGCCAACATCACCGGCAAGGGGCCGATCGGGCTGGTATCCAAGTCCGGCACCCTGACCTACCAGATGATGTATGAGCTGCGTGACCTCGGCTTCTCCACCGCCATCGGCATCGGCGGTGACCCCGTCATCGGGACCACCCACATCGACGCCATCGAGGCGTTCGAGAAGGACCCGGAGACCAAGGTCATCGTGATGATCGGTGAGATCGGAGGCGACGCCGAGGAGCGTGCGGCCGACTACATCAAGGCCAACGTCTCCAAGCCGGTCGTCGGCTACGTCGCGGGATTCACCGCGCCCGAGGGCAAGACGATGGGCCATGCCGGTGCGATCGTCTCCGGCAGCTCCGGCACCGCCCAGGCCAAGAAGGAGGCCCTTGAGGCCGCGGGCGTCAAGGTCGGTAAGACCCCGAGCGAGACCGCGAAGCTGGCCCGGGAGCTCTACGAGGCTCTCTGACCCACGGCCGGAGACCATCTCCGAAACCCGCCTGCACGCGAGAACTCTTGTGCAGGCGGGTTCTTCGTTTGTGTGACACCGGTGAATGGTCGCCGGTGGCCGTCATGTGTGCGCTCCGCCCGGGACCTGTCCGGCGGTCGTCGGCGTCGACGGATCGGCAGTTTCGCAGGCAACCCTGGCTGCCGCTTTCACTCAGCCCGCCGAACTCGGCTTGTCGCTGGTGGTCCTCAGCACCTCTCCGGGGTTATCCGACGAGGGGTTCTACGATCGGGGCGAGGCGTCGGCTCAATTCCGGGACTGGCCCACCGAATCCGTCACCGCCAGCTAGGGTGTGTCTCCCAATGCCCTTTGCGGGTCTTGGCGGCCCGATTGCGCCCTGGCCGCGTTGTCGTCGGTCACGATAGCTGCCGCTATCGCTTCCTCCTCCGCCTTGCCAGAACGCAATCGTTCGCGCCAATCCCTCGCAGAAGAATTGGGAGACACACCCTAGCCGAGCGCCGCGAGGCCGCAGGTGGTGCGCAACCGATCGTGCTCGGGAGCAGCGGTGTGGCGGCTTCCAGGAGCTTCTGCTCGGATCGACCAGCCACGCCGTCCTGCACGTCGCATCGTGTCCGGCGATGATCGTGCACTCCGAAGTTGGCCGCCGAACGATGTTGTCACGTCGCAGTTGATGCGATAGCGCCTCGACGGGTAGCGCCTCTGTGTCGTCACGATTCGCTGACGGCCTTGAGCCGCGCGAGTCCCTTCTCGAAGTCCTTGCCGAGGAGTTTGTCGAACAAGCCCAGCGGGGTGGCCACGCGGCTGAAGAGCGAATGCTTGCCGGTCATCGTCCACGTGACCTCGCTGACGCCGGCGTTGTCGATGATGTCGAAGGTGCTGCGGCTTGTCGATGTCACCGGCTTTTCGAACTCGACCCTGATCCCCACGTGGGTCGGTACGGTGTCCTCGAGGATCTCCATGGTGCCCTTGCCCGCTTTCCGATTTCCCGACCACGCATAGCGCGCACCCACGCCGAGTTCGGCTCCGGAATAGGTTCTCGACAGATCGGGGTCAAGGCCCTCACCAATCAACCCACCGATGCAGATCATGGATGTATGCGTGGATTTCGGCGGCAGGAGCGGCGATCGTGGTGCTGCGCACCACGGTGTAGTTCTCGGCCATCGGACTTCCTGTTCTGTGGATCGGTGCGTCCCTGGGCGGACGGTGGGTGGATAGGTGTGCAAGTATGACTCCCCGTCCCGCCGAGAGTCATCGCGCAATCCCCCAGGTGGGGCTGAGGCGCATGCGATAATCCGGCGGTGAGCGACAAGGGTTCCCGACCAGGCGGGTTGGCGGCGATGCTGCAGCTGCCCTGGCAGGTGGCCTCCGCTGCGACCGCCGCCGCCGAGCAGGTACCGGTTGCCGGTGGTGTCGTACGTGTGGCTCGGCGCACCACACACGTGATTCTCGACGGCGTCGGCACCCTCGCCACGGCGGCGGCCGACGCGTCGATCGGGGCGGTGATCCGCGCCGTCGTCGACGAGCTCAGTTCAATCGACCTCACTCCGATCGTCGGTGCCATCGATCTGAATCGAGTCGCCGACGCGGTGGATCTTGATGCGGTGCTCCGCAACATCGACATCAATGCCATGATCGCGCGACTCGACCTCAACGCCGTGATCGGCCGGGTGGACATCGCGTCGATGCTCGACGGTCTCGATCTTCCCGGGATCGTGGGGGGACTCGACCTTCCGGCGGTTATTGCGGCGGTCGACCTCGCAGCGGTGATCGATGCGGTCGACGTCGCGGCGATCGTCGGCCACCTCGACCTCGACGCCATCCTGGACACGATCGACATCAATGCCATCGTCACTCGCGTGGACCTCGACGGCGCCGTGGAGCGGGTCGACATCGACCCCATCATCGCCCGCATCGATTTGATCGGCCTCGCCGAGGAGATCATCGCCGGAGTCGACCTGCCCGACATCATCCGGGAGGCAAGTACGTCGGTGACCACCGAGGTGATGACCGACGTGCGTAGCAGCAGCGAACGCGCCGACGACGCGGTGGCCGATCTCGTGAACCGGTTGCTCCGACGAAAGGTGGCCGCCCGGGTCGCCGACGCCGGACTTGCCGAAGATTCCCCGAGTGGTGACAACACGAGTGATGGGGCCCGGACCGATGGGACACAGAACCGTGCATGATCCAGCGTCCCATCATGATTCGGCGTCCCATCATGATTCGGCCGGGTATCCGATAACGCGGCCGCCCGTCGTCCTCGACACCGATCGCTCAGCCGGTATCGTCAGCCGCGCGATTGCGGCCGTCCTTGACCTGCTGCTGGTGCTCGCGGTGATGGGCGGGCTGTATGTCGGGTGGCTGATGGTCCGTCTGATCTACGACGTGCACCAGTTCTCGTTACCGAGCGCGAACCCATTCTTCACCGCGACGACCTTCGTCGCGGTGTCGGTGATCTACCTGACCGGTTGCTGGTGCGTCTCCGGCCGCACGCTGGGGTCAGTGGTAATGGGGTTGCGTCTGGTCAGTCGGAAAGGCACACCGCGCGTTCGTCTTCCGGTAGCGCTGATCCGCGCACTGATCTGTGTGTTCTTCTCGGTCGGGTTGCTGTGGGTGATCGTCGATCCGCGTCGTCGCTCGGTCGCCGACCTGGTGATGCGCACGCGCGTGGTGTATTCGCGGTGAGCGAGCATGCGGAACATCGGTTGCCTCGCGGTGGGCACACGTGAGCATCCTCGTTTTGCGTCGCCATGAGGCCGCCTCGCTGTGTGGTGCAGCGGTCCCTGTCTGATCAACACCAGTAATGTTGTGCGGGGTGATGTTTCAACGCCTACGGCGTCCCCCCTTGTGCAGGGTCGGTCGCGTGGATGGCTCCACGTGCTGTCACCGGGCCACTCCCGGGACTCTGTTCACCCAGCGTGGATCTCGCCAGGTCAGGCGAGGTTGATCGCGGCGTTGCGATCACGGCCGATCTTTTGGGCGCAGTGTTCACACGCGAATACCCGATCAGCCACGGGATGATGGTTGTCACTGTCTGACCGGCCGAGCAGGTTGTCGATGACGGATACCAACGGTCAGCCTCAACAAGAACTGAACCGTAGCAACGGTTTTTGTAGCCGAGTATCCGCCGAACCCCGGCCCCAGCGGCATCGGCCAACGCCCCGGTTCAAGCCCTTCTTCCGGCTGCGCCGGCGCTACGCATTCCGGACGCGTTCAACGTTTCCACGACAACGACCCGACCTGATGCTGCTGAGCCAGGCTGGCGGGGCCGTCTGCAGGACGTCGCGGCGCTCCGCCGCGGGGGATGGAACCGATGGCGAGATTGCTGGGTGCACAGCATAACTCATCGGTGTTCCGTCGGTGCCCGTCGCGGTGTTAGTCGGGCAGGGAGCGGGCGGGGTGGCGCTCGCGCCGTTCCCGACTGATCGACGGGTCGCGCTGTCGGATGCGTGGCCGTCTCCGCTTCCGCTCGAGCGCGCCGGTCTGATCGGCCATCGGGATATCGGCTGTGCCGCCGAGGTCGCTGGGGGACAGCAGATCCTGGTGGTCGACCTGGCCGGGCTCGGGGTATTCGACCGCATCGTTGCGCTGGGTGAGATGGAGGCCGGTGAGATGGAGGCCGGTGAGATGGAGGACGGTGAGATGGAGGACGGGAGGCGGTGTGGTCGCATCGGTCACCAGGATATGAGAGGTGATCGCCGACGAATGTCATTCGCTGTCTCTGCCGGACCCTGCTGCGCGGGCCCGGGTTCCCGTCCTCCTGTCGCCGCCCGGGTCGGCGACGCGCATTCCTGCTGTCGGCGCCGCGGTGTGTGATGCGGCCGAGTTCTGTTGGACCAGCGCATGAATCGCAGGCGGGTATGTGCGACAGTGCCGGGCGGCAAGGTCGAGTCCGGAGAGACGTTGGAAAAGGCCGTGATCCGCGGGATCGCCGAGGAGCAGGCATTGTCATCGAGGTCGTCCGGGAGGCCTGGGTGGTCGACATCCCCGATCGGCGTTGACCACGAACGTCGTCTCCGCTGACGATGCCGCGGGATGGTTCGACGGCGAACAGATGCGCGCGCTGCCATGTCACTGACGCCAGTTCTGCTCGACCATCTGGACCGGCACGAGCTGCGGTGACGCCTTTGAGGGACAGGCCCCGCGTATTGGTAAGCTGCGGTGCGCTATTGCATAGGGCAGCCCGTACTCGTCCTGGAGAGGCAGCATGTCGATGAGCCGACGCATCATGGCACCGCTGATCGCGGTGGTGGCGTTGTCGACGGCCCTGAGTGCCTGCGGTCACGATTCGACGAGCACCACGGGAACTGCTCCGAACTCGAATGCCGGAGCGATGGCTTCGCCGACGTCGAGCGCGCTGTCGGGTGCGTGGATGGGGACGTGGACGTCGGTGGGTGAGACCAAGACCGCGCAACTCGGCGTGGTCACCGACAAGCCGTTCCTCGCGACCATCGACATTCCGGGCCGTTGTGGCGCCACGTGGAAGGAGACCTCGCGCGATGCCACTCACGTCGTGGTCGCAGCGACCGTCACCTACGGCCAGTGCGCCGACAACGAGTGGCAGCTCACCGTCTCCGACCAGTCGATCTCTGCGGTCGATACCAGCGATCCGGAGACCCGGGCTCAGTTCCGACGACGCTGACTGTACGCATCACCGGCGCCGCGCAGACATTTCCGTCCGGTGCCATCGGATTTGACCCACACTGAACGCAATCGCGTGCACGGCCATCGTCGCAGGTCGGTTCGGTGACATCGGGTCGCGCGCGATCGCGACGTCATCAATCGCGCGAATCGGACAGTAGCGTTCCTGAGGTTGTCTCTTGAGCGCCCGAGTGGTCGAGCAGAGTCTCGTCTCCGTGGACCCGGGAGTGGTGGAAGCCGCCCGCGCGTGCGGCGCAGGCCGCGTGCGTACCCTGCTGACGGTGGTGGTGCCCGAGGGATTCGCGCCCCTGGTATTGGGTTATACCTTCATCTTCGTCGCGATCGTGGACATGTCGGCGATGGCCGGCTACGTCGGCGGCGGGGGACTCGGAGATTTCGCGTTCCAATACGGCTACCAGCAGTTCGACTGGAAACTGACTGTTGTCGTCATCGCGTTGCTGGTGATTCTGGTACAGGTGGGACAGTACTTCGGCAACTGGCTGGCCCGCCGCGCGCGACATCGCTGAGCCCGTCGCCATGCAGCTCCACACGCAGACCAGACGCGAACAACGAGGTGACCGATGACTGAGCTACTCCCGCTCGACCCCGACCAACTGTTGACCACCACCCGGTCGGTGCGTAAACGGCTCGATCTCGACCGGCCGGTTCCGCTGGAGGTGATCACCGAGGCGCTGGAGGTTGCGCTGCAGGCGCCCACCGGATCCAACAGCCAGACCTGGCATTGGATCGTGCTGACCGATCCCGAGGTCAAGGAGAAGGTCGGCGCCTACTACGCACGTTCCTTCGCGGCGTACTCCGCCGAGCGCACACTCGCCGACGACACTGCTCGACGTGTCGCGTCGAGCGCGCAATATCTCGCCGACATCATGGGCAAGGTGCCCGCCCTGGTGATCGGGGCCATCTACACCGGCGGCGATCTGCCTGCCGGGAACCAAGCCGGCGTCTGGGGCTCGTTGCTGCCCGGCGCATGGAGTCTCAGTCTGGCCTTGCGTGCCCGCGGCCTGGGGTCGGCCTGGACGACTTTGCACCTGACCTACGAGAAGGAAGTCGCGGAGCTGCTGAGTATCCCGCCCACCGTTCACCAGGGGGTTCTGCTGCCCGTGGCCTACACGAAGGGCATCGACTTCAAGCCAGCCGGGCGAAGGCCCCTCGACGAGGTGCTCCACATCAACAAGTGGTGAGCGCGGTGGCCAGGGCAGCGGAGTCACCGACGCGGCCGTGGTGAGCCGGTAGAGTTCACAATCACCATGTCGTCCGCCGAGTCTGCCCACACCACCCCGGATTCGGGCTCCGGGGTGACCTCGGGCGGTCCGTCGAATCGTCGTAGCGCTGCCAAGGCCGCCCGCCGCGCCGAGCTGCTCACGGCCGCAGCCAGTCAAATGGCCGACCGCGGGTTCGCCGGGGTGCGACTCGAGGACATCGGGGGAGCGGTCGGTGTAAGTGGGCCGGCAATGTACCGACACTTCTCGTCGAAAACCGAACTGCTCGACGAAATGCTCCTCGACATCAGTCGTCGTCTCTACGCCGGCGGACGAGAAGTCGTGCAGCGCGGCGGCTCGCCGGCGGAGACCCTCGTTGCACTGATCGCCTTCCACATCGACGTCCTGGTCACCAAGCCGGATCTGATCGCGGTCCAGGACCGTGACCTCTCGTCGTTGACGCCGCAGGCCAACCATGAGGTGCGTCGGTTGCAGCGCCGCTACGTCGAGGACTGGGTCGACGTCCTGATGTCCGACGACCAGGGCCACGCACTCGAGCGTCGGGAGGCCCGTGTCCGCGTGCACGCCATGTTCGGGTTGCTCAACTCCTCGCCACGCCTACCGGATTTCGATCCCGACAGGTTGCGGTCGCTGCTCCGCACAATGGCACTCGCGGCGTTGCGAGCGCCCGTCACGCACTGATGGCGGATGACCGCCGTGGCGGGGCGGTCCTGACCGAACAGATCTGCGTTGACGTGGGCGACGAGTGCGGAGTCTGCCCCAAGCGGACACACATGATGTCGCGCATGAGCGTTTCGCCGACCGAAAACGACAAGCAGTGAATCCTGGTGACCCGAACAATCCCCAGCAGAGTTGGGCGGCCAGGGTATCCCGCCCAGCCGGGCGGCAAGCCGGTCCGGCACCTAATGCATGGGTTCGGCCCGTAATAGCCGGGAACGCCATCGGGGCAGTGGTCGACACCGGGCCGGGGAAAATTGGGGTTCCACTCCCGTCGCACCGCGCCGGCAATCCGACGCCCGCGCGCAGCGTCCCGCGATCCCGCTGCGGTTTTGGGGCTGATCACCTAATTCATGGGTTTGTCACCCGGGCGCGGTCGACAACAACGTCACTGAGAATCAACTCGACAACGGGTGCCAGCACTTCGAAAACGGAAACTCCGGGTGCGCGGCTATGCCTCCCACGAGACCGTGCTCAATCCCGGCAAGTTCCTGATCATCCGGGGTGCTATCGGTGTCACGGCAGCGTTGGTGGTGGTGCGATTCGGTAAGGCCGTGCAACATCTTGCCGTGATCGCCGCGGGGTGTGTGTGGCTCGCCCTGTTCACGGGCGGTCGACCGTCGTGCGGCAGCGTCCGGCGTGCGCTCCGCATTTGATGCGTCCACGGTCACGGACGGTGATTTGCGTTGTCGAGGAGGTTGGAACCATCATTGTCGCTGGCCTCCATAAGCGACACATGAGCAGGCGAGTGCAACAGAAGCGAGGCGAGACTCATGGATGACGACTATCGGCGCTGGTCGGCCGAGGGCCGTCCCCCGACGACACCGCCACAGTCACGTCCTCTCGACGGACAGCAAGGGCCGACCTTCGATGGTCACCTAGATCCACGCCAGGGCCCGCGACGTCCACCGGTAGGTCTCATCGTGGGGATCGTCCTCGCGGTGACCGTCGTGCTGGCTATCGCAGGGGGAGTGATCGCGGTGCTCCTCATCGCATCACGCGACCACGAGGCGCACGGCGGTTCTCCGTCTGACGCCGAGTACGCAGCCTTCGCCCGTGCTTTCGTCGTCGATATCTACACTGTGACCAACGGTGACTTCTCCCGCTCCAACTCTGCTCTCGCGCGCACATGCGTGGACTCGACAGTTCGCCGGGACCTGCGCAACGCGCTCGCCGTGCTCGAACACTCCAACACCTCCTCCGGCCAGATCTCTCAGCGCGTCGTGGGCATCCCTACCGCCGCTATCATCCCCGACGGTAGAACATCGACTGCGATACCTGTCCTGGTGTCGGCGACGGTCGAGTCCGCAGGTGGGGTCGGGAGTCCGGCGCCGACCACCAAAACTGTCACCGTCACGATCCGCGCGGGAACACCGATGTGCGTCGCCAACGTCGCCAACTTCGCCTCGCAGTGACCAGGGCCTGTGAATCTGAGAGGTGTTTCTTCCCGTAAACCGATCCAGGTAGTCAGTTGATCACGTCAGCGGACAGCTTGCAGCGCCACACACTGACGGGACGTACCATCGACGCCGTACGCGCCCGCCGCGGCCACGATCACGAGGGCGACGGCTACCTACTCAGCCAAAGACCGTTGGCATGGGGACATGTCCGGGTGAGTGAGGGTGTCGGAGACGACGCTGAACGCGGCCAGGTGCTGGCCGCCCTCAATAGCGACCGGTTCGTCGATGCCGCACCCACGCAGGTGTATGCCACGTTGCTGGCCGAGGGCTGCTACCTGTGTCCGGTCTCCACGATGTATCGCATTCTGGGTGAGAACAAGCAGGTCAAGGAAATGTCGTCGGCTGGCCAAGCGCCGCTTCACGGCGATCCCGGAGTTGGTGGCCTCCGGCCCGCGGCAGGTCTAGACCTGGGATATCACCAAACTCGCCGGCCCCGAACGCGGCGTGTACTACGACGCGTACGTGATGATCGACATCTACTCCCGCTATATCGTTAGCGTGTATGTGCAGACCACCGAATCCGGGCCGTTGGCGGTGGAGTTGATGCGTGAGGTGTTCGCCGTGCACGGCATCCCGCACGTGGTGCACGCCGACCGCGGGACATCGATGACCTCCAAGAGGGTCACCGAACCACTCGCCGACCTCAACGTCACCAAATCGCATTCCCGCCCGCACGTATCGAACGACAACCCGTACAGCGAAGCCTTGTCAAGACACTGAAATACGCGCTGGTGTTCCCGGCCCGGTTCGGATCGATCCAGCACGCTCGCGAGTTCATGAGCATGTTCGCCGACTGGTACAACCACGACCACCACCACAGCGGTATCGGACTGCACGCACCCGGAGACGTGCACTACGGACACGCACCCACCGTCGCTTCCCCAACGCTCAGCAGCGCTCGCCGAGGCCCGCCGCATCCACCCCGAAAGGTTCAGCAGCCTGACCGGCCCGAAGATCCTCGACCTCCCTAACACCGCGTGGATCAACAAACCCGAACAGGAGAACCAAGAACCGGAAGACCAAGAACCGACAATCATGGCAATCGGACGCCCGCTGGTCTCAAACCCCTTGGCAAGTTCCGAACTGAACAGGACACGCGCACGCCTGCGCTCGCTCGCCTGGTGGCCAACTGTGGCCTGGCGGCGAACTCACAGATGTTCAGTCCAGCAGATGAGTGGGGAACGCCCGTTCGGATACGGCGGCCTTTCGCGGATGTGACTGTCGGGTGCGTGCGACTGCCGAAGGGGTGAAGAGCCGACGACGGGTGTGGTCGTCGCACGGCGGCGTCGGGACCGATGGGATAGGACTGGATATGGAGGTTGCCCAGACCCGATCGACGCGGCGGTGGGCAACGCATCGCGCTCGAGGTGGTGCGCGCCGCGTACAAGATCATCGACGGCAAGGGGGCGACCAACTACGCGATCGGTCTGGCCACCACCCGCATCGTGGAGGCGGTGTTGAACGACGAACATCGGGTGCTGCCGGTGTCGACGCTGGCGACCGGGTTCGAGGGCCTCGACGACGTGTGCCTGTCGCTGCCGTCGCTGGTCGACCGCACCGGATTTGCGCAGCGACTTGACGTCAGTGTCGACGACACCGAGCGTGCGGGCCTGATGGCCTCGGCGGACACACTGAGGAACATGCAGCAGCAGTTCGGTGTGTGACTCTCGCCGATCGGTTACGGCCCTGCCGTACTCACGCGAGTGCGGTCTGGATGGCGTTCTGGTATCGCCGCTGCTGGTCGGCGGAGGTATCGGCCGGGAAGTCGACGACGACGTTGAGGACCTGGAACGACTGCAGGTGGGCGCCGAGGTAGATCTCGGCGCGCCCGGTGGTTGGGAACTGCATCAGGGTGAACTGGTCGGTGGCCAGCGCTGAGGTACAGCCCGCACTGGGGCAGACCTGTGCGGTCACGATGCGCTGATGGGTGACTGGGAGACCCTGCCGCGACACCTCGTCGGCGGTGTGGGTGAGCGTGCGGGGATTGACGTTGTTGTCGACACTGCGCGAGGCGGTGTCGGCGCCCGTCGGGTCGTCGGGGCGCGCGCACGCCGCGGGTAGCAGGGCGCCGCAGCAGATCGCCAGCACGGCCACCGCACGCCGTATCGTTGTCGACCCCATGTCGTGCTCCTGTCGTCGCATGCCTGTCTCGGCCACGACGTTACTGGTGCGGTGATGACGGACGGTCGGCACCCAGGCTGGGCACCCGGGCCGGGCGGGTGGAGTCGGGCGGGTGGTCCGGTCAGGTCTGCTTGAGAACCGGATCGGCGGTGACCTGTGTCACCGGTCCGGTGAACCACTTCTTGACCGACAAGTGCCAGTACATGTAGAGCGTGACGAGGGCGCCGCCGACCAGCAGCGGCGTGTAGTTGACGTACTTCCATGCGAATCCCGGCTCCCACGGCATACCGCCCACCGACGTCGGGAACATGGCGATGATCGAGGTCAACGCGATCTCGGCGAGTGCCAGCGGGGCGATCCACTTGTACTTCGAACCCAGTGTCCACGAACCAGATTCGAAGGAATCACCTACTCGCCAACGGAAGTAGATGGGCACCGCGAAACACAGATACAGCCCGACGACGCCGATCGAGACCACCGCGAAGAACGCGACCGGGACCGGTGCGCCGTTGATGTCGACGGCGACGAGGGCCGGAAGGGTGATGATCGCGGCCACCGCGGCGGTCACGATGACGGCGTATGCGGGAATCCCCTTGGCGTTCACCTGCTTCCAGATCTGGTGGCCGGGAACGGCGCCGTCGCGGCTGAAGGCGAACATCATCCGCGACGCACTCGTCTGGCAGGCGGCCGTGCAGAACAACTGGCCCGCGGTGGAGATCAGCAACACCACACCCGCCCACCGGGAGGTGAGGGCCTGGGTGAAGATCGTCGCCACCGCGCCGCCGCTCTTGGACACCCTGTCGGCGTCCTGTACCGCGAAGAGAAAGCTGAGCAACAGAATCCAACCGCCGATCGCCGAATAGGCGATCGAGCGCCAGATGCCTTTGGCCGCAGCACCGGCGGCGCCCTTGGTCTCTTCGGAGATGTGGGCCGAGGCGTCGTAGCCGGTGATCGTGTACTGCGTCAGGATCGCCGAGATCGGTAGGACGTACAGGATGAATCCGGCGTGTGAGGTGGCACCGCCGAAGATCCCGGAATTGTTGACGGTGCGGGCGAACACGTCGGAGAACGACGCGTGCTGATCCGGCACCAGGAAGAGGATGAGAATCACTGCCGCGGCGCCGAAGACGTGCCACCACACCGACAGGTTGTTGATCATCGACAGCAGATGCCCGGAGAAGATGTTGATCAGTGCGGCGGCGATGAGAATGATGACGAAGATGATGAACACCCGGGTGAGACTGTAACCGGCCAACCATGAGTCGCTGAACGTACCAATGGTGAGGTCGACGAAGGTCGCTGCGCCGTAGGCCACCGAGGCGAGGATGGCGACCAGCCCGATGAGGTTGAGCCAACCGGTGTAGAAGCCGGCCTTAGCGCCTCCGAGTTTGGCTGCCCACCAATAGATTCCGCCGGAAGTCGGATACGCCGAGACGAGTTCGGCCATGCAGAAGCCGATGAGCAGGATGAACACCGATACGATGGGCCAGCCCCATGCGATCGCGGCGGGGCCGCCGTTGTTCCAGCCCAACCCGAACGAGGTGAAACATCCGGACAGGATCGAGATGATGGAGAACGAGATCGCGAAGTTGGAGAAGCCCGACCACGAGCGATGCAGTTCCTGGGTGTAGCCGAGCCGGGCGAGGTGGGCCTCGTCCTCGGTGAGAATTTCGTGCCCTTCGGGCATAGCGCGCCTCCGTCGTCTCGGCCGGGAAGTGGAGCGCCGTTGCTGCACTGGTGATCAGTGCAGACGATAAGCCCGAGAACCGAGTACCGCTGCTCGTTGTCCGAAAAATCTGCTATGCCGGTTATGGGCGAGACTCACCTGTCGGGTTCGGCGAGGGAGTCGGCACGCGGCTAGGGTGTGTCTCCCAATTCCCTGTGCGGGTCTTGGCGGCCCGATTGCGCCCTGGCCGCGTTGTCGTCGGTCACGATAGCTGCCGCTATCGCTTCCTCCTCCGCCTTGCCAGAACGCAATCGTTCGCGCTACTCCCTCGCCGAAGAATTGGGAGACACACCCTGGTCAACAATGGCGCGGAGTGCGGCGTCGTGGCCGTGGTACGCCTCGCGTCCGGTCTGGGTGCGCCGGGCGCGCACGGTAGGAGAACTCGGCCCAGTCGGTGGCCGCGAAGGTCGCGAGGAGGGACAGTCGGGTGCGGGGGTGAAACGATCTCGTCGAAGCGTGGCACGGTCACGGCCATACTTCGGCGACGGATCGTGGTGACGATCGCGTTGGCACCGAAGCCGATTGCGGCATCGGCGATCAGCGCGGCCCAGGCGGCGGCTTGCGGGCGCCGTCGGCGTCGGGACCGAAGCCGAGGCTGACCATACACGCCACCTCGACGAACGCGGAGATTGGTGACGGCGCGGTGCGGTTGCACGGTGCGTCGCGCACGTCGACCGTCCAGGCGCCGGGAGGCCACGATGGAATGCGCCACGCCGAAGGGCACGGTGGCGGCGGTGACCACCCACGCCGGGGCGGCATTGTCAGCACTCCGAGAGCGGACTCGACCGAAAAGGCTCGGTGCCGAGTGGAACCGATCGGCGGTCGAAATAGTCTGATTCACATGCGCGACGACAAACTGCTCACCCGAATCGCGGGGCTCCTGCGGCAGGCGGAGAATACCGACAACCCCTACGAGGCCGAGACGTTCATGGCAGCCGCGCAGCGGCTGGCCACCGCCTCGGCGATCGACCTGGCGCTGGCGCGGGCACACGACCCGGCCGCCCGGACCACGACCCCGATCTCGCGGCAGATCGTGATCGGCGAGACCGGCAAACGCGGGCTGAAGACCTACGTGCAGTTGTTTGTGGCGATCGCGCGGGCCAACGATGTTACCGTCGACGTCGCCGGCAACTCGACGTTCGTCCTCGCGTACGGATTCGAATCCGACATCGACACCTGCGCGGCCCTGTACACGTCACTGGTGGTGCAGATGGTCACGGCCAGCGACGCCTACCTCCGCTCGGGGGACTACCGCAACGAGACGTCGGCCCGGGTGGTGCGACGTGGTCAGGGCTGGCGCACGCGGAAAGTGGTGGAGCGAAAGCCTTTGGCCCCCATCACCGCGCGGCTCAATTTCCAGTCGGCGTTCGCCGAGCGGATCGGCGCAAGGTTGGCGCAGGCGCGTGACGAACAGCGACAGGCCGCGATCGCCGCAGACACGGAGTCGACGCCGACGGTGGAGGGCCGACCGTCGATGTCGACGGCCATCGCGCTGCGCAACAAGGAGATCGAGGTCACTGACTTCTACCAGAGGCAATCCCAGGCGCGCGGCACGTGGCGTCCGACGAGTGCCTCGGCCGGATACTCCGAGGGCGCTCGGCGCGCCGGCGATCGTGCGGGGCGGCGCGCCAAGATCGGCGCCGACCCCGAATTCGGTTCACCCCGAGGAGCTCTTGAACGATGAGTCGTCACGGATGGCGATCGTCGGCCGCTACCGGCTGGTCGGGCAGGGCGAAGGGGTTCGGTGGCACGGGCGCGGGGACGGGGACCCCGGTGAACGCCCCGACGCGTCTGCCCCACACCCCGTCGTCGGTCGCGACGGCGTGCACGACGGTGGCGCTCACGACCAGAATCGCGGCGTAGAAATACAACCAACTGATCGCGAGGAACACCATGCCCAGGGTGCCGAACCGATTGACTGTTGCAGGGACGGTCTCGGGCAACACGATTCGGCTGCCGATGAGGTACACCGTGATCAGTGAGCTGGTGAGGGCGCCGTTGACCGCGAGCAGACGCATCGGCACCTGATGGGACACCATCAGCCGCGGTACCACGGTCCACAGTGCCCACCAGGTCACGAAGGAGGCGAGGACCACTATCGCCAGACCGAGCGGTCCGACACGGTGGTAGTGGACTCCGAAGATACTGATGTCGCCGAGCGGGGTGATCAGGCCCTGCACCGTCACCGCGGCCGGAATGAGGAAGATCACCGCGACCCACCGCCACCAGCCGCGCCACGAGAGTTTGTTCACCCGGAACGTCTGCATGTACATGCGCCCCAGAGCCCGGGCCAGCGACGTCGCACCGGCGATGGTCATCAGCGCGCCGACGACACCGAATGCGGTAGTCGTCGAAGTCGACAGAGAAGCATCGAGGCGAGTGGGGTTGACGCCCAGGTTGTTCAGAGCCGTGTCGAGATAGGTACGCCCGACCGGCAGGGTGGTCAGCAGGACGACGATCGGCAGCACCGAGGTGAACGCCTGCGCCGACAGCGTCATCGACCGGTCAGACAGGCTTGCCGTCGCCAGCTCGCGCGCGATCCGCAGGATCACCGAGGCGCCGGGCAGTGTGAGAGCCCGATGGGTGAGGTCGCGGGCACGTCCACGCCATCGCTCGACGTGGCCGGACACACCTGGCTTCATCGGCCGTCTCCCTCATGTGATGGCTGTGGAGATCGTAACCGTCTGCGTGTGGGGGTCGGTTAGCATCGGGTCGATGACTGCGCGTGACTCGGGTCGGTCCCGATTGTATGAGGCCGAGCGGCTGGTGCACCGGATGTTCGATCGGGTGGGCTCGGCACGAACGGTGCAGATCGCCGGCACCGAGCTGACGTTGCCCGCGGAGGCGCTGTTCTCCTCGGTGGAGTCGGTGCGTTCCTACGTCGAGCGCGTATTGGCGATGAACTCAGTGCGACAACGCTTTCCGCGTGCATCGGAGCCGGTGACTGTTCGTGCCAGGGGAGGATACCGGGCGGCGGAGTACCGGCGCGCCATCGGTGAGATCGCCATTCCGGACTCCCGGGAAGGGCGCTGGGCGCTGAGGGAACTGGTCATCTTGCACGAGGTGGCACATCACCTCGACAAGGGGACCGGACCGGCGCATGGCCGGGGCTTCGTGGTTACTCTCACCGACCTCGTCGGTGCCGTCCTGGGGCCGGAGGCAGCCTTCGTCTATCGCGTCGTACTGACCGACTCGGGCGTCGGCGCAGGACGCCGGAACGATAGCCCGGGGCGCATACCTTAGCGTGGGTTCATGACGGCTACTTCTCCCGGTCGGATCAAGCTGCCCGGTACGTTCAACGTGCGCGACGTCGGGGGCGTGCCCACCACGGACGGCCGCACGGTCAATGGCGGCCTGTTGTTCCGCTCGGCGCATCTCGGCCGGCTCGACGACGCCGGCCGGGCAGCGTTGGACACACTCGGTGTCGATACGGTCATCGATCTGCGATCGGCCCGAGAGTGTGAGGCAGAGGGCGCCGACGCGCTGCCCGATCACATCGAGGGGCTGGTTCGGCCGTTCCATCAGAATCCGGTCGTCCCGACCTCGCCGGGAACCATCTCGCCCGATGCTGCGCGCGAGCACCTCATCGCGGTCTACGGCACGTACCCGGCGCTGGAGGGTGCCGGGCGGGCGATCCGAGCGATCATCGAATCGGTGGCGCGCGGACAAACGGTCCTGGTGCACTGTTCAGCGGGCAAGGACCGCACCGGGTGGGCCGTGGCTACCGCATTGCGTGCGGCGGGTGTCGTCGAGGAGGCCATCGAAGTGGATTATCTGCGCAGCAATGACGCGGTCGAGGATCTGCGGGCGATGCTCGCGAGCCGGTATCCCGATGCGGACATCCCCGCCGACTATCTGGGTGTGCACACCGACTATCTACAAGCGGCCGACGCGGCGATGGTCGCCGCACATGGTGATCTGGCGGGCTACCTGGCTGCCTGTGGCGTTGACGCAGACACGCTCGGGCGGTATCGGGAGCGCGTGGTCGGTTAGCCACGCGCATCGGGGAGATCGGCATCGGTCACACCATCGTCATCGCCACCGTCGCCCATACCGGTGACGGCAACCTGCTTTCACTGTTGATCGCGAACGACGATGTCCTCGCGTGTGGCCCGGTATGGCTCGCCTCGGTGAGATCATCTGCGCCGCAGTCGAACTCGGGGGTACACTCACCGGTGAGCGCTGCCAAAGGATCACTCAAGCGCGCTGGGGTGCGCAAGGAACTGGCGCCCACCGTGTTCGATCGCGGGAGCACTCGAACCACACGGAACCCTCAATACCGAACCCGCCAATCCCGGCGAGGCTTTTCGAGCCCGGTCGGCGAGATGTGGTCCTGGTGACTGGGGTCAGGCGAGCCCGTCGCCGGCGAGGAACGTCAGGTAGCTCGGGTGCTCCGGGTCGAGAACGATACGTTGCTTGCGTCCGCGGGCCTTGATCAGGTCGGGGACCACCGTGAGGTAGCGGGGGAAGCTCGCGGCGTAGACGTCCACCCGCAACCGGTGGCCCGGTTCGAGCACGGCGTCGGTGGGCACGAGATCGACGTCGATGCGGACCGGCTCGTCGGCGGGGACCGGCAGTTTGCGCTTGCGGGAGAGGTAGTGATGGGCACCGAGGAGATGTCCGTCTGCGGTGAATGTCGACAGTGATCGGTCGAGGGCGCGATTGGTCGCCGACAGCCCGCCGTTGGTGAGAACGGTCGAGGTGCCATCGGGCGCAACATCATTGACTGTCACCGCCCACGTGCCCTCGTGCGCGGTGGTCGCTACGTTGAGGCGGAGGTTCATCGCGCCGCTGAGGTGCGTCGCCTCGGTGACCGGGGCGCTGGTGAACGACAATCCGCCGCGCTCCTGAAAGCGTGCGTCGGTGGTGAACCGATTGCCGAGAACCATCGATGCACCCGCAGTCACCTGCGTCATGTCCCGAGACATCATGCCGCGCAGGTCGGGTCGGATGTAGAGAGACGAAACACCATGTGCCGGAGCTGTGCTCAGCGATCCGTCGTGCACAGCGTGATCCGCGGTTGTCGACGGCTCCTCGGTGAGGTAGAGCCGCCGGGGTCGCACGCCCGGTCGCGGGAACGCCGCGCCGGACGTCCACGTACCGCCCTGCTGCATCATCGTGACCGGCCCGTAGTGGTCGATACCGTTGCGGTGGCCCTTGAGCCAGCGATCGAACCAGGCGCGCTCGAGGACGTCGAGACGCGGAGGGGCACAGCTGGATCCATGGCCGGTGCCCACGTCGAAGTGATACCCGTCACCGACGAGCATCTGTTTGCGGCCGGGCTCGAGACGGAGCCGCTCGTAGATGCCAGTGGCGCTACGCCCGAACAGATCGTGCCACCCGCCGACGGTGAAGGTGGGTGCGGTAATCCGGTCGATCTGCGGATCCCGCTCGTCGAAATAGGGGTCGTCGAAGATCCGGTCGTCGCGGGCGGTGAGGAAGCCCCACAGCAACGACGGGATCTCGGTCGCCGGGGAGGCCATGCGATCGCGCAGCCAACGCAGCGTGTCGCCGCGCATCACATCGCGCAGGTAGGTCGACGGATTGGGTACCCACTTGAGCACGTTGACCACCGACAGCCACATCGGGATGAACGCCGACGGCATGCCGCCGGTGATGTAGACGTCGCGAACGATGTCGTCGCATCCCTCGACAGCGAAGACCGCACCGAGTTCGGCCGGCCGCTTGTCGGCGGCCTGCAGTGAATTGATCGCCGAGTACGACCAGCCGGCGAGTCCGACTTTGCCGTCGCACCACTCCTGCTCGGCGGCCCACGAGATGACCTCCACCGAGTCCTGTTGCTCGCGTGCGCCGAGGATCTGCCATTTGCCGCCGCTGGCCCCGGTGCCCCGGACGTCGACGATGACCTGGACGTAACCGCTGCGCACCAGGGTGCGGTTGATACCGAAGACATCGAGGATTCCGCCCGAGAGCGTTCCGGTCAGGCGGGTAAGCCCGCCGAGCGCGGTGCCCGTCGCATCGATCGACGACGACGCGACCCGCAACGCGCGCCCGAGTGCCGGGGCATGGGTGATGGTGTCGATGAAGTCGACGGCCGCCCGGTTATAGGGGTTGATGTTGATGATCGCCGGATAAGGGGTCAGCACGGTCTGGCCGAACCGGTTGGCTGGGCGGACCACTGTGGCACGCAACGTGACACCGTCGCTCATGGTGAGCTTGACGTCCCGGTCGACGGCCACTCGGGGATAGAGCTGGGCGCCGTCGACAGCTTCCCGCCACCGGATACCGTCGGCACCGCCGGTCGGATCACCGAGGGGGAGGGTGCCGAAATGAGGAGCGATGCGTCCGCTGTCGGTCCGCGTCGTGGCCACCCGGGGCCGTGACATCCCGGGGGAGCCGGGGTCCAACTGATAGGTCATGGTGCCTCACCCTGCCTGGGGTGTGACCGGGCGCCGGACCCACCGGCGTCACCCACACCCCGTCGTGTGCTCGGGCCGTGAGTGAAACCTTGCTTACACTTTGTGGGCCACATCACTCCCGATGGCCGACTGTAGTGCATCGTCGATCTCGGAACCGCATCGAGGTGGGTCCAGGTGGGTCACGACGGCGAATCGGCAGTTCAGGGTCGTGTGGGACCTGGGGACTTTTCCGTTCGGCCGGGCGACCCCTGGCACGTGGGGGCGGATTTGGTCGATGAGACGAGCGCGGGTAACCTTGCCGTCGGTGTGACGCGCGTGCACGCGTCGTATCGGTTCAACCAGAGACCGTTGGCCATCGGGAGCGATCCCGATCGAAGGGCGACAGTGATGTCGGCGGCCCACGCAGGGTGAACGAGGAAGAAGCTCGAGCACGCCGGTTCGGCTTGCTCGTCAGTATGACGCCCCGTGCCTCTGTGTGCCGGGGCGTTTCGTTGTTTCGGGGCTATTCGCCCTTTTGCGGCGCGGCGTCATTCGACGGTTCCTTGCGTTGAACTCTGACCAACTCAACTCGAGTGATGAGGAAGGAGGCGAAGTATGGCCAAGTCCGACAAGGTCGCCGCAGTCGCGGAGATCGCAGAGCAGTTCGAGGGCGCAACGGCGGCGGTCGTCACGGAGTACCGTGGCCTGTCCGTTAGTCAGATCACCGATCTGCGTCGTTCCCTCGGCGAGGGCGCAACCTACTCCGTCGCCAAGAACACCCTGGTGAAGCGTGCCGCCGAAAAGGCGGGCGTGGAAGGGCTCGACGAGCTGTTCAGCGGTCCGACCGCGATTGCCTTTATCGAAGGCGAACCGGTGGTGGCCGCCAAGGCGATCAAGAACTTCGCCAAGGACAACAAGGCTCTCGTCATCAAGGGCGGATACATGGACGGCCGTGCGCTGTCCGTGGCGGAGATCGAACAGATCGCCGACCTTGAGACCCGCGAGGTCCTGTTGGCCAAGCTCGCCGGTGCCATGAAGGGCAACTTGGCAAAGGCTGCCGGCCTGTTCAACCAGCCGGCGTCGCAGGTGGCGCGTCTTGCCGCGGCCCTGCAGGAGAAGAAGAACGAAGCCGGCGAATAGCTCGCCGCACCACAAACATCCCCACGGGGATCACCACGACCCCGTGTGGGGCTTGAATAGGAAGGACGCCAACCATGGCGAAGCTCACCGCTGACGAGCTCATCGATCAGTTCAAGGAACTGACCCTGCTGGAGCTCAGCGATTTCGTGAAGAAGTTCGAAGAGGTCTTCGAGGTCACCGCGGCCGCTCCGGTCGCCGTCGCCGCTGCCGGTGCTCCGGCTGCTGGTGGTGCCGCCGAGGCTGCTGCCGAGCAGGACGAGTTCGACGTCGTGCTCGAGGCTGCTGGCGACAAGAAGATCCAGGTCATCAAGGTCGTCCGCGAGGTCGTCTCGGGCCTGGGCCTCAAGGAGGCCAAGGATCTCGTCGAGGGCGCTCCCAAGCCGATCCTGGAGAAGGTCGACAAGGACGCCGCCGAGGCTGCCAAGGCCAAGCTCGAAGAGGCCGGCGCCAAGGTGTCCGTCAAGTAAGCTCGCTTACTTGCGCAGTGTGACCGTCAACTGACGGTGCATGTCCAAAAACCCGGGGCGGAGAGATCCGTCCCGGGTTTTTGCTGTCCCGCGCCGCTGGGAGAGGTTGAGGACGTGCTGGGAGGTTTGGGGCGGTGGGACCGGGACGGACTAGTATCACCCCGCGTGACTGCTCCTGTGTCCCGTCGTGCGTTCACGACGATCAACGTCGTCGGGGCCGTGGTGCTCGTCCTTGGGGTGTGCCGCGTCTTCGGCCAGCCGTGGCTGGTGCACCTCGGACCCGCCAAGTACTGGGGTCCGCCGGTGGATCTGCAGATCTACCGCTACGGTGGCCGGTTCCTCCTCCACGGGCAGCACCTCTACGACGGGCCGATGCCGCAGGCGAATGACAGCATCCTGCCGTTCACCTACCCGCCGTTCGCGGCGGTGTCCTTCGTGCCGATGAGCTGGATGCCGGTGCGGTTGCTCTCGGTTATCTTCCTTCTCCTCGGATGCCTGCTGACCTGGTGGCTGATCCGAATCCTGCTTCGTCGCGTCGGGTGTGGTGACCTGGCGGTCGGCTGGTCGATGATCCTCACCGGCGTGGCCTTCGAACTCGAGCCGATCCGCATCACCCTCGATCTCGGTCAGATCAACCTGATCCTGGCCGGACTGGTCATCGCCGACACCCTCTGGGATCGGCGCCCCGCATGGGCCGAACCGTGCCGGGGATTGCTGGTCGGGATCGCCGCGGCGATCAAGATGACCCCGGCCGTCGTCGTCATCTATTTCCTCGCGCGCCGGCAGTGGCGGGCGGCGATCAACGTGGTCGTCGGATTCCTGGCCGCGACCGGCGTCGCATGGGCGATCACGCCGTCGGACTCGTGGCAGTACTGGACATCGACGGTGTTCGATCCCGAGCGCATCGGCGGACTGGCCTTCGTGTACAACCAGGGCATCGCGGGTGTGCTGGCGCGAACCGGGATGAGTGACAGCGATCGCTCACACTGGTGGTTGCCGCTGTGTGCGATCGCCGGACTCTATTGTCTGGCGCTGGCACGGCATCTGGCCAAGCGTCGCGAATACGAGCTGTGCTTCTTGGCGGCGTGGGCGGTGGCCCTGCTGGCCACCCCGGCCGCCTGGATTCACCACTGGGTACTCACGTCGGTGTACATCCTGGTGTTCGTCACTATTGGTGTCCGGGCGCTGCGGGCCAGACGCGGCGACCGGCGTGGTGCGGTCTTCCTCGGGTTGGGCATCCTCGGTCTGATGGCACAGCTCCCCGGACCTTCGCTGTCACTGCCCAGCGCGCAGCGCAACGAGCTGAGGTGGGGGTGGTGGGAGATCATCTACGGCAACTCGTCGCTGATCTGGCTCGTGGTGATCCTGCTTGTCTCCTGGTGGTTGCCACTTGCCCGGGTGCGCGAGGCATGGGAGGACGGGGCAGAACAGCCGCAGTCGGTCGAGCCGCAGTCGGTCGGGCCCGGCCACACCCAGAGCGTTGTCGGAGGCGCCGACGCGGGGGCCTTCGACGACCGGGAGGAGGGCCTTGCGCGGTCCTGACGCCGTGTGCCACGCCACCGCGCCAGGGCCAGGGAGTGCCACTGCACTCGGGTCCCGACGATGCCACCGCGCCCACTTTCCTTCGGACCGTTTCATCGGATAGTGTCATCGTCCGAGGGCAAGTTACCGGTTGGTAGATTTCTGTCGCGTCCACGCTGTGGGTCTTCGGTCCATGTATGTGAAGGGTTGTTGTTGCGGTCGTCCGATACAGTGACCCCAACCACACATGTCACCGAGGGGTGGACTCTCGCACCGGCGGGAGCTCATTGGGGGCAGCGAACTTCTGGAGGAAACTGTGGGTGTTGAGGTCAGCGTTGAGGGGCTCACCAAATCGTTCGGTTCGCAGAATATTTGGCGTGATGTGTCGCTGACTTTGCCGGAGGGCGAGGTGTCGGCCCTGCTGGGTCCGTCGGG
>NZ_RKMH01000022.1 GCF_003797185.1 Gordonia oryzae | reverse complement strand
ATCTATCCTGGCCAAGGTTGCCCGCGCACGCGAGACACTCGAACAAGTAGCGAACTAATTAAGAGACACACCACTAGGAATCGGCCACACCGGCCATCTTGTCTCAGATCACCTGTCAGACAGGTTGACTGGCGCCCAACAATCACCGCACGGCGCCGAGTCCCAGATGCCCCTCAACGCCACCAACTACGGCGTTATCCGTCACCGAGACGGGGCACAAGCCCGCGGCCCGGTCTCGACGTGGGCCACGGCTACTTTTCTCGGGGGTTTGCCGGGTGGGTGGTTCCGGCCGCGGCGGGTGTCCCTGTTTCTGGGGAACGTTGATGTGCCGTGTCACCGATCACCGGTGTTCAGGTTGTCACGTGTCTGGTTTCCTGTTCTAATCATTGCGGTAGTGAAGTCGGGGCTCACGTTCGCCAATCCGTGGTGAGGCCCCGTACTCGTCGACACGCAGTGACTTGGGGGTCATCATGGGTGGTCAAGTGTCGTTCGTTCGCCGTCGATCGCGCCACCGCTTGTCACGCAGCCTGTTTCAGGGCGTCGCGGCGTGTGCGGCGGTATCAGCGCTGTGCGTTGGTGGTGGTGCAGCGCACGCAACATCCTGGAGAATGGAGTGGCCAAGGACAACCAGAAGGTCACCATTAAGGGAGCTCACGCCTACGTAGTTGTCAAGGCAGCACCTGACGGGATCTGGGTGAAAAACCCCTGGGGCCCGGCCAACTCGGCCGACACGGGCAGTGTGTTCTGGATCCCTAAAGAAAATATCGATGACGACTTCACCGATGTGTCTATATCGGCACCACTAACAGATTCGGGGTGCTTCTAGAGTGACCAAGAAACTGACGGCCGCGTACCTAACTGTAGCTACTGCCATAATCTCTCTCGCGTACATAGGCATCACGGGGTGCTCGACAGCCAGCACGGAGTCAGATAGCACCTCTACTCAGCCTTCTTTCACACTGACAGGAAATCCCATCTCCGCCACACCTCACGGCGACCCTATACAGGCAGACGGCGGCAACTACCCTCGTTACGAGCTGCATATTGGACAGTCGTATATAATTCCCGGTTACAAAAACAGTACAATGGGCGACTATACGGTCACACCGAAAGCCCTGGGAGTGGCACACAATCGTCAATGGGCCGACCTCACTGTCACGTTCTCCAACGGAGATGTATTCGCCTATCGCGCATACCAGAAAATCGACTCCGAAACTGCGTCCGCGACTCTCGGTGGTAGGACCTCCATCCTCCTCGCCGCCACACACGGTTCCGGACCCGAGGCGACTGTGACACTAGGAATATATACGTTAAACCCAACAGGAGCCTTAGATAGGGATAGTCCTCAGCGCCAGCTCTTTGCCCGAACAAAGCCGCATGGAACACAGAGCTGGGACATACCTCTCAACAGGAACTTCTGGTCGGGAACGCTCACCGTCAGCGGCGGATTGGGAGACCAGTCAGATGGGGATTTTTCTGTGGCCGTGGCAATGAATGCGGCGTCCAGTAGGACCTCGTCCGACGCAAATCTTGGCCTATCCGCCTCAATTGATTGCTATCCCGGTGACAGTTACACCGTCTCACCGGTCGGAACCTTCACCCTCAAGGGGTACACACCGTCTGGCGAAGCCCCACCCACCGACCCCGCAAAGGTCGGATACTCACCCGGCCAAATGAGGGTTCAACTGAGGTGGTCATAAAAGCGAGGAAGACAGGAAAAGTAGTACCAGCATGGCCTAAAAGGGGCAAAGGCAAAGACGGACTAACCTACACCCCTATAGTTGGCCACGCCTACGCCGTCACGAGAGCCTCATCTGACGGGACCTGGGTGAAAAACCCTTGGGGCCCGGACAACAAACTAGATCATGACACCGAGTTCTTTATACCGAAAGACCAAATAGATGACGACTTCACTGACGTGTCGATATCGGCACCCATATCAGATTCGGGGTGTTTCTGAATGATTTCAATGAGAGCGAAGTACCGACTACGCACGATTGCCGGTATCTCCGCCGCCGCCGCCCTGGTAGGCGTGGGAATGACGGGGTGTTCAGCGACCAGCGAGCCGGGCGACGCGGCATCGTCGACATCCTTCACATTGACAGGCAATCCCATGGTGGCCACTCCTCACGGCGACCCCATTCGTATAAGCAACCTGACTTATCCTCGCTACGAGCTTCATGTCGGACAACCGTATATCCTACCAGGATACGAAGGTGAGAAAGAGTATATAGTCACTCCCAAAGCTATTGGCGAGGCGCATGGTCGACATTGGGTTGATCTCACTGTCACTTTCGCAAACGGGGACGTATTCAGTTTCCGCTCCTACCAGAGAGTGGATGCCGACACAATGCCCTCCGACCTCGGCGGTAGAGCGTCGCTACTCCTCGACGGCACACGCAGTTCCGGCACTCAGAGAGTCGTAACGTTGGGGATTTCCGCCCCAAATTCGGAGGGCATTTTCCTGGAAAGTGGGAGTTCTCAACGTCAGAGTTTCTCGCGAACGAAACCATCGGGAATTCAGGAGTGGACCATACCGCTGAGCAGAAACTTCTGGGCCGGAACATTGAATGTGGGCGGTGATTTGGGGGAGAATTCTCACGGTGAATATTCAGTGTTCGTGGGATTCAACGCGGTGGCGAACAGGGTTTCAGGACCAGATCTCGGATTGTCCGCCAGTATCGAGTGCTATCCTGGTGACAGTTACACCGTCTCACCGGTCGGATCCTTCACCCTCAAGGGGTACACACCGTCTGGCGAAGCCCCACCCGCCGACCCCGCAAAAGTCGGATACTCACCCGGCCAAATGAGACTCCAACTGAAGTGGTCATAAAAGCGACACTATTTTTTGCCGACGGGCGATCAACTCCGCCATTGATCACCTGTATCTGAGGCAGTTGCGCTCATGCGGGGCCCGCCACCCCAGCCTTTGGGCGATAGAAGCGCTCGCCCACGCATTCGGGGTCGATATCGTGTTTTTCGCCAGAGGATTTCACGATCAGTACGCGAGTCTGCCGATGCGGGAACGAGTACAGCGTCTCCGCTGGAGCACCTCGCCTGGCTACATCGAGGAGCTCGCCGAGGACCGTCACACAGAACTCCGTGACTACGGCGAACAGATCTCCGCCGCCGCGGTGACCGTCTCGAAAACCCGGACGGCCACACGCCGCTCCATGACCCATTGCCTCACCCCACACCGTGAACGTGCCGATCAGGGTGGTTCCGGAGTTGGTGAGGGTGAACCCTGCCGGGTCGCCTGTGCCGGTGTAGCCGAAGGTGTTGGTGAGCAATGCAACCCGTTGACCAGTGAGCGTTTCCAATGCCATGTCCGCCGATCCCAGCCGATGCCAGCGGGTCCCGAACGGCAGGCTTGCGGTGAACTCGAAGCGGGTGGGTGCCCCCACCTGATAGCGGGCGATCTCGATGATCTGGGTCTGGCCCATCGTCGAGACCCACAACGCCGACCGGTCGGTGTCGGCTGGCAGTCGCAGCGCAATGTCCTGGCCCGCCAGCGACGTCGGAATCCGCACCGTACGCACCGCGGCCGGCGCAATCGACGGCGCCGCCGGAGCAGACGGTACCGGCACCGTCGTGGTCGTCGACGGGCTGCTGGCCGGCGGCGGGGCTGTCGAGCTACCCGGGGTGGGGGCGATCGGGGTCGTTCCGCGCGCAGGGATGTCGGTGGCGCCGTGGGCAGCAGCGGAAGCCCGAGCAGCATCGCCGCTGACCGATGGCTTGGGGAACGACACTCGCCCCCGATCAGAACTGCCGCGAGGACCGAATCGCGGTACCGCCGCTCTCGGGCCGCGAACACGTCGAGCTCACCGTCACCGGGCGCCGGAACGTAGCAACCCTCCCTACGCGCTCGAGGGCGCCGTCTCGAAGCGCCCGTGTGATGTCGGCGTCGGTGACGCCTTGTGAGAGTGCGTTGCGCCGCAGGATCAGACGGTCGTCGGAGTGCATGGCGACGAGCATGCCGGCCGCAAGTCACCTGCCGCCGCGCTCATCCACAGGTGTGGACAACCGGTCTGCCACCGCTACCGGCACCTGTTCTTCCCCAAGAAGCCCATTCCTCCTCTGACCATTTTCAGGGGAACAACGAAACTCCTTGGGGAAGAACCGAGACACACGTCAGTGCTGCGGTTTGTCAGCCCCCACGAGCCACATCGAGAAGTATTGTGATCCACCGCCATACGCGTGGCCGAGGGCCTTGCGGGCGTCGGGCACCTGGTGCGCCCCGGCCTTGCCCATCACCTGGATCGCGGCCTCGGCGAATCGGATCATGCCGGACGCGCCGATGGGATTCGACGACAGCACGCCGCCGGAGGCGTTGAGTGGGATGCGTCCGGCGATCTCGGTCTCGCCCGCCTCGGTCAGCTTCCAGCCCTGGTTCTCCGGCGCGAAACCCAGGTTTTCCAACCACATTGGCTCGAACCAGGAGAAGGGCACGTAGATCTCGGCGGCGTCGATCTCCTCGACGGGGTTGTCGATCCCGCCGGCCTTCCACAGTGCCGCGGCGGCGTCCCGACCGGCCTGTGGGCTGACCACGTTGCGGTGCGCGAAGGCCAACGGCTCGGTCCGCATCGCGGTCGCGTGAATCCACGCGACCGGAGCTCCCTGTGCCACAGTGTCATCGGCAATCTGCTCATCGCCGATAACCACGGCGCACGCCCCGTCCGACGACGGGCACGTCTCGTCGTAGCGGATCGGGTCCCAGAGCATCTGCGACGCCATGACCGACTCGGTGGTGATGTCGGGCTGATGCAGGTGTGCCAACGGATTGAGGGCGCCGTTGCGACGATCCTTGGCCGCGACCATCGCACCGATGTGCTCGGGGGCACCGGACTGCCGGATGTAGGCGCGCACGTGGGGCGCGAAGAATCCGCCCGCGCCTGCGCCCACCGGCTTGGTGAACGGCACCGGAATCGACAACGCCCACATGGCGTTCGACTCCGACTGCTTCTCCCACGCGACGGCCAGTACCCGACGGTGCACCCCGGCGAATACCAGTGATGCCGCGACGTTGGCGGTGGAACCACCGACCGAGCCCGCGGTGTGTACCCGGATCAGTCGTTTGCCGACTGCGCCGAGCGCCTCCGCCATCGCCAACTCGGGCATCATGGTGCCCTCGAAGAGATCCGGGGCCTTGCCGATGACGATGGCGTCGATGTCGTCGATCGAGACCTTCGCGTCGGCCAGCGCTGCGTCGATCGCCTCCCGGCACATCCCGGCCATCGTCACGTCGTGCCGTTTGGCGACATAGTGTGTCTGGCCGGTGCCCAGAACCGCCGCCCGGTTGTTGTGTGCCATCAGTTCCCGTCTCCCGCGGTGTCGGCGCCCAAGGTGACCACCATGTTCTGTTGCAGCAGTGGACCGCTCGTCGCGTGCGCGAGCGCGGTCTGCGCGTTGCCGCCAAGGATCTCGTTCGCGGCGTAACCGATCCGTTGCAATCCGGCCGAGAACAGCGAGTTCCCGGCGAGGACACCGCCGGACGGATTGATGTGCACCGACTCCGGCAGGCGTAACGCGTTGCGCACGA
The DNA here is from genome assembly GCF_003797185.1 of Gordonia oryzae. Lineage (GTDB taxonomy): Bacteria > Actinomycetota > Actinomycetes > Mycobacteriales > Mycobacteriaceae > Gordonia > Gordonia oryzae. Next base: position 38,449 of record NZ_RKMH01000022.1, on the reverse strand, counting down.
TCAGTTCTTGGTGTGTGTAGGGTGCCGCGATCTCGGCGACGTCAACGGCGCGGCTCCGCTCGCCGAACGCGGTATCGCCGGCCAGGGCCGTCGACGGCGACACCGTCAGGTCCCGCGCGCCGAAATTCGGGGTGTCGATGCGATGATCCCACCCGGTGATAAACGCGGGATTGGCCACCAGCTCACGTGCCCGACGCTCGGATGCGATGATCACCGCTGCCGCGGCATCGGTGTAGGGCGCGATGTCGTGTGCGCGCAAGGGGTTCGCGACGTAGTCCGCACCCAAGAGATCGTCCACCGAGGCGCCGGTGGTCCGAGCGGCCACCTCTGCCATCTCGGCTTCGGTCCAGGTTCGGGCATCGAGTCCCGCGCGGGCCTGTAGTGCGGCGAGCGAGCGGGCCTGCGGCCACAGCGGTGCCACCGTGTACGGGTCGGTTTGCAGCGCCAGGGTCAGATCCAGGTCGCCGGCGGTTGACTTGCCGAAGCCGTAGGCCAGGGCCAGATCGACCTCGCCGGTGGCGATCTTCACCCAGGCCTCGTAGAGGGCCCACGCCCCGTCCATTTCGACGTGCGACTCGTTGATCGGCGGCATCGCGCCGATCGAGTCGATGGCCGAGATAAACGAGAAGGCCCGTCCAGCGAGGTAATCCGACGATCCACTACACCAGAAACCGATATCGGTCCGGCTGATCCCGAGCTCGGCGTAGAGCTTGGAGAAGCAGGGGATCAGCATTTCCACGCCATTGGTGGTGCCGTGGGTCCCGACGACATTCGGGCTGTGGGCGAACCCGACGATCGCGATCCGGGGAAGGGTCATGACGACATGTCCTTTGTGATGGGCGAAAGAGGGTTAGGGCTCAGAGAAATTCGCGGTAAGAGGCGTAGTCGGCGTCCGGCTCACCGGTCGGACGGAAGTGGCTGATGCTGCCAAGCGAGAGTTCGCGCTCGTCCTCGGGGACCCACGCTGCCTGCACGCGCATGCCCATTCGGACCTCGTCTGCCGGGCAGTCGAGGATCAGATGCAGGAAGGGGATGTCGGTGCCGTCGAGCAGCACGTAGGCGGCCACATACGGCGGTGAGATGCGTTGTCCCTGGAAGGGGACGTTGACGATGCAAAAGGTGGTGACGATCCCGGTGTCGGCCAACTCGACCCGCTCCACCGCAGGTGCACCGTCGGATGGACTGACCTTGCGCGGTGGGAAGTACACGCGACCGGCGTCGACGCCCGAACCGATCCGGGAGCCGTAGAGTTTGCCGGCCTTGAGTCCCTCCAGGTACCAGGACTCCTCCTCGGTGGCCGAGTGGGTGATCGTGGTGGTGATCGGTGTGGTGATGACGACCGGCTCGCCGGTGTCGAGCTCGGCGGTATTCGGCTCGGCCGGCGCTGCGGTCTCACCTGGTGCGAAATGGCTGATGTCGTCGATCCGGCCGGTCCGTGCGGCGCGCCAGACGGCGTGCACGCGCAGCCCGGTCGTCACCTCGTCGGCCGAATCCACCAGTAGGGCGTGCAGGAGTGCGGTGTCGGCGCCGTCGAGACGGATCAGCGCCCAGGCGAACGGCACGTCGAGCGGTTGGGGTGCGGCCGGTTGGTCGACCCATGTCCATGAGACGACAGTGCCGGTGTCGAGGACGTCGACGAGATCGGTAGTCGGGGCGCCGGATCCGGGGTCGAACTCGACCGGGGGTACCGAGACGGTACCGTCCGCGGCGCGTGAGCCGACGATCCGGCCGTCGCGCAGGCCGAGCGCGAACTGCGACAGCACCGGACCCAGCGACCTGGTGTATCCGAAGGCGTTGGTCAGCGGTGCGGTGAGAATAGGGGTCTCGGGTTCGGGAACGACCGCCACCGGGTCGGGGACTCCGGGACGGTCGCCAGTTGCGATGCTGCTCACACAATCGAGTAGAACACGTTCTAGTATTGGGCACAAGGTGCACGTCGGCACGCCGAGGATGGACGACCCCGAGAGGACGGCATCGACCGTGAAACTTGCTTTGCAACTGGGATATTGGGGAGCCGGTCCCATCGCCGGTGCGGCCGAACTCATCGCGGCCGCCGAGACCAACGGCTTCGACGCCGTGTTCACCGCCGAATCGTGGGGTTCGGACACCTACACGCCGCTGGCATGGTGGGGATCGGCCACGTCCCGTGTTCGCCTGGGTACGGCGGTCTCCCAGCTCTCGGCGCGACCGCCAACTTCCCTGGCGATGGCCGCGCTCACCCTCGACCATCTCTCCGGCGGCCGCCACATCATCGGGCTCGGGGTGTCGGGGCCGCAGGTAGTGGAGGGCTGGTATGGCGCGCCATTCGCCAAACCTCTTGCCCGGACCCGCGAATACGTTGAGATTGTCCGTGCGGTGCTGGCGCGCGAGGCGCCGGTGCGCAGCGATGGGCCGCACTACCCGTTGCCGTACCCGACGGACGCGCCCAGATCGACCGGATTGGGCAAGTCACTGAAGCCGATCACTCATCCGCTGCGGGCCGACATCCCCATCTGGCTCGGTGCCGAGGGTCCGCGCAACGTGGCGCAGACCGCGGAGATTGCCGATGGCTGGCTCGCCATCTTCTACAGTCTCGCCCTGGCCGACCAGTACGAGCAGTGGTTGGCCGAGGGCTTCGCCCGACCCGGGGCGCGACGAACGCGTGAGGACTTCGAAGTGGCGGCGACCGTTCAGGTCGTCGTCACCGACGACGTCGCCTCGGCCGTCGACCGGTATCGACCGTCGACAGCGCTGTACGTCGGCGGAATGGGGGCCGAGCGGAAAAACTTTCACGCCGAGCTCTACACGCGGATGGGCTACGGCGACGCCGTCGAGGAGATCGGCCGACTGTTTCGTGCGGGCCGCAGGGAGGAGGCGATCGCGGCGGTGCCCGACGAGATGGTCCGCGAAACCCTGATCGCCGGTACCACCGACGAGGTACGCGCGCAGATCGCTTTGTGGGAGGCCGCCGGGGTCGACATGCTGATGGTCACCGCGCGTGACGTCGAGACCATCGAGACCCTGGCCGGGCTGGTGTGAACCGCGCTCAACCTGCGGTCGCCGTCACCCGGCGCTCACTCAGTGACAAGTAGAAATTCTTGGGCACCATGGTCAGACGCTCGTCGACGGCCAGCTGGTAGTCGGGGTCGGCGTGCAGGTCGTATCGGTGCAGCAGGCTCGCAAGCACCAGCACTGCCTCGTGCAGGGCGAACTGGCGTCCGATGCAGGAGCGCACCCCGGTGCCGAACGGCTGGTAGGTGTGGGCGGGCCGCTTCTTGATGTTCGCCGAGAGAAACCGGTCCGGGTCGTAGACGTCGGGGTCGGTCCACACCTGCGGATCGCGGTGTACCAGGCCCAGTAGCACTATCGCCCAGTCCTGCGTCCGCATCCGGTGGTCACCGCCGATCACGGTGTCCTCCCGCGGGCTGCGGGCGAAGGCGGGGACGGTCGGCCAGATTCGCAGCGCCTCGTCGAGGCAGCGTCGGATGTAGCGGAACTTCGGCACCTGCTCGAACTCCGGCATCGCCGTGGGGTCCGCGCCGAGGATCTCGTCGGCCTCGGCCTGGGCGCGCGCGAGGCACTCCGGGTTCTGGGAGAGGTAGTACAGGGTGAATGACAGTGCCCCGGAGGTGGTTTCGTGCCCGGCGACCAGGAAGGTGAGGATCTGGTAGCGGATGTTGAGCATCGAGAGCTGCTCGCCGGTCTCGGGGTGGGCGACGTTGAGCATGATGCCGAGGAGGTCATCGCGGTTCGGATCGCCCGCGCGGGAGGCGATCACCTCGTCGAGTAGCGAATCGACGTACTCCTGGTGCTCGGCATTGCGACGGTCGAGATAGCGCATCAAGAATCGGCCGCCCGGAGCGGTAGCCAATCCGCCCTTGCGCCGCCCGGTCTCAAGAGCGCGGATCATCGCACCGATGAACGGATGCGGCTGCGCTGAGGAGAACGAACCGAAATCCTGACTGAAGGCGGTGCGCGTCAGCGTCTCCAGGGTCAGCTTGGTCATGTCCCGGGTGACATCGTTGTCGCCGCCGCGACGGTCCCAGTAGTCGAAGAGTTCGCTCGCGGTGGCGATCATCGTCGGGTGGTAGGAGCGGATCGCCGACTTGGTAAATGCGGGGATCAACAACTCGTGCGCCAGTTGCCAATTGGGTTCGTCGTTGCGCGCGGTGAACAATCCGTCGCCGGCGTACTGGCGCAGCGCGGTGATCGCCGGTGGCAACGCCTTGCAGAAACGGTTCTCGTCGCAGAGTTCGGCGGTGAGCTCCGCCGACGCGACGAACACGAACTTCTGCCGGAAGATCTGCATCTCGAAGATCGGCCCGAGGCGTGGGCCCCACTCGAGGATGCTCAGCACCGGATTTCGTGGATCGGAGACCCCGAGGTCACCGATGAGCGGGCGCCGGGTGCCGGCATGCGGGAATCGTTGGCCGGACCAGTCGTTCTTCAGCGGGCGTCGCAACACATCCCCGACGATCCTCGTCGGGAGCGGAGCTGTCAACGCGCCCGGAGCCCGCGGCTCTCCGCGCGCCCGGCCTCACTCGCCGGTGAAGATCGGCTTTTCCCTGGCGGCGAACGCTTTCGGGCCGACTTTGGCGTCCTTGCTCTGGAACACCGAGATGCCGATCGGCGCCTCGATGGCGAAGGCGTCGAGTTCGTGCATGCCCTCGGTCTCGCGGATGGTCCGCAGGATCGCCTGCACTGCGAGCGGACCGTTGGCGCAGATCGCATCGGCGAGTTCGAGCGCCTTGTCGAGGGCGGCGCCGTCGTCGACCACGTGGCCGATCAAGCCGTAGTCCCTGGCCTCGTCGGCGGTGATGTGACGGCCCGTCAAGAGAATGTCACAGGCGACGGTGTAGGGGATCTGCCGCACCAGCCGGACCGCGCTGCCGCCGAGTGGGAACAGTCCCCAACGTGCTTCGGATACACCGAATATGGCACTTCGGCCGGCCACTCGGATGTCGGTGCCCTGCAGGATCTCGGTACCGCCGGCGATCGCCGGGCCCTCCACGGCGGCGATGAGAGGTTTTCTCAGGCGGCGGCCCTTGAGCAGGGCGGGCAGTGACGCCGGGTCCCAGGTGCCCTGTGTGACTGTGTCGCCGGGAGCGTTGCGTGACATGGCTTTGAGGTCCATGCCTGCGCAGAACGCGCCTCCCGCGCCGGTGAGGATCGCTGCCCGGATCTCGGGATCGGAGTCGACCCGGTCCCAGGCCTCGGTCATGATCGCCATCATCTCCGAGGAGAGCGCGTTGCGGGCGGCCGGACGATTCATGGTGACGATCAGCACGTGTCCGCGTTGCTCGACCAGACAGTGTGGCGCCTCGTCGGTGGCGAATTCGGCATGCGACATCGTGGTCATCTCGACCCCCAGATCGGTGGAAGTGGCATGTGGGCGGAACAGGCTCTTGCCGGAAACGATAACACGTTCTAGTTTCGTGTCATGGCTTTCACGATCGGGGACCTCGTCGAGCATGCGGTCGACCTCATGCCGGACCGCACCGCCGTCGAATCCGGCGACCGTTCGCGTACCTATGCCGAACTCGAGGCCCGCAGCAACGCCCTCGCGCACCACCTCCGGTCGCTGGGTGTGCAGCCCGGTGATCGAGTCGGCTTGTACAGCCGAAACACGATCGAATCCGTCGAGGCGATGGTCGCGATTTTCAAAGCGCGGGCGGTAATGGTCAACGTCAACTACCGCTACGTCGAGGGCGAACTCGACCACATCTTCTCCGATTCCGGGATGACCGTGCTCATTCACGAACGCCAGTATTCGACGCGGGTGTGCAACGTGTTGTCGAATCGCGACGACGGCGGTGGGGTGCGGCCGGTCGTCGCCCACCGGGTCGTCATTCCCGACGGCAGTGACGTCGAGATCGGAACGCTCGCCGCGCCTGTCTCCTATGACGATGCGATCGAAGGCGAGTCGATAGAGCGTGACTTCGAGGCGCGCTCCGACGATGACCTCTACATGCTCTACACCGGCGGCACGACCGGCAAACCCAAGGGGGTGGTGTGGCGGCAGGCCGACGTCTGGCGGGTTCTCGGTGGCGGCATCGACTGGTACACCGGTGAGCCGGTCACCGACGAGTGGGAGCATGCGCGTACCGGCGCCGCCGGTGGGCAGCTCGTCCGATTCCCGATCCCGCCGTTCATCCACGGCGGCTCGCAGTGGGCGGTGTTCCAGGCGCTCTTCAGCGGCGGAAAAGCGGTAGTGTATCCCGATTTTGACGCGCGTGCCGTCTGGGAGGCGGTCGGCCGGCACGGAGTGAACGTCATGTTCATCACCGGAGATGCCATGGGGCGCCCAATGATCGAGGCACTCGGTCAGCGCGACTATGACACCTCAACCCTCGTTTCCGTGGCGTCGTCTGCGTGTCTGTTCTCGCCGAGTATCAAAGAGCAGTTCCTCGAACGCTTCCCGAACGTCATCATCATCGACGCGATCGGGTCGTCGGAGACCGGATTCGGCGGGATGGCCGCCGTGGTCAAGGGCGAGTCACACGTCGGCGCGCCACGGGTCAACGCCGACAAGCACACCCATGTGCTGCGCGAGGATGGTACCCAGGTCGAGCCTGGCACCGGTGAGGTCGGGGTGCTCGCACGCGCCGGTCACATCCCGCTGCACTATCACAACGATCCGGAGAAGTCGGCGAAGACGTTCAAGGAATTCAACGGGATTCGTTACTCGATCCCGGGGGATTTCGCCCGGGTTGAGGCAGACGGCACCATCACCATGCTGGGCCGCGGATCGATGTCGATCAACACCGGTGGCGAGAAGGTCTATCCCGAAGAGGTAGAAGCGGCGCTCAAAGGACATCCCGACGTCTTTGACACCGTCGTCGTCGGGGTTGCCGACGATCGGTTCGGGCAGCGCGTCGCCGCGGTGATCGCCGCGCGAGACTCGACGCGGCCCACCCTCGAAGATCTCGCCGCTGCGGTGCGCAAAGAACTGGCGGGCTACAAGACACCGCGCAGCGTGTGGTTTGTCGATGAGATCAAACGATCACCCGCGGGCAAGCCCGACTACCGGTGGGCGGCGTCGGTTACCGACAGCCGCCCGGCCGATGAAATAGCAGACACCGAGGTCAAAGGGGCCACTCGATGAAGACAGCACTGGCAACACAATTCGGGATCGACTATCCGATCTTCGGATTCACGCCGAGCCAACATGTGGCCGCGGCGATCAGCCGGGCCGGCGGCCTCGGTGTTCTGGGGTGTGTGCGGTTCAATGATCCGGAAGAACTCGACGAGGTCCTCGAGTGGATGCACGACAACACCGACGGCAAGCCGTTCGGCGTCGATATCGTGATGCCCGCGAAGATCCCCACCGAGGGCAGCCACACCGATCTGGACTCGATGATCCCGCCCGAGCATCGTGCGTTCGTCGAACGCACACTCGACGACCTCGGTGTGCCGCCACTGCCCGACGGCGACCGGGTCAATGCCGGAGTACTTGGATGGCTGCATTCGGTGGCGCGTTCGCACGTCGACGTCGCGATGACGCACGCCGACAAGTACGGCCAGATCGCGCTCATCGCCAATGCCCTCGGATCACCCCCCTCCGATGTCATCGCCACCGCCCACGACCACGGTGTGTTGGTGGCCGCTCTGGCGGGTGCGAAAGACCATGCGCTGCATCACGTCGACGCCGGAGTCGACATCGTCATCGCCCAGGGGTACGAGGGTGGCGGTCACACCGGTGAGGTGACGTCGATGATCCTGTGGCCCGAACTCGTCGATGCCGTCGGCGACCGGGCGCCGGTGTTGGCGGCGGGCGGCGTCGGTAGCGGCCGACAGATCGCTGCCGCGATTGCCCTGGGCGCACAAGGTGTCTGGATGGGGACCTACTGGCTCACCGCCGCCGAGTACAAACTAGGTGCGCCCGAGGGGCATGAGGGGCCGTCGACCGTGCAGCAGGCGCTGCTCGACGCCAGCTCGCGGGATACCGTGCGGCGCCGGATCTATTCCGGCAAGCCCGCTCGACTGCTCAAGACCAAGTGGACCGATGCGTGGGACGCCCAGGGCGCACCGGAGCCGCTGCCGATGCCGCTGCAGAATATCCTCGTCTCCGAGGCGCACGCCCGGCTTTCCTCGTCGAGCGACCCCGGGGTTGTGGCGATGCCCGCCGGTCAGATCGTCGGACGCCTGAACACGATCACCCCGGTCGCCGAGCTGATCGACGACATGGTCGCCGAATATAAGCAAGCCGTCGTCCGGATGCACAAGACGCTGAAGGGGTAGCGTTTCGGAACGAAACCAGTGCTGGTGCAGGTGGTCTTGAGGCTCGCCGCACGCGGCCCGCACCTCGACTAGCCGGGGATGACGCATGCCATCGACGGATGCTGACACTTCTCCCGCCTGGTGAGCCGTCCCATCGCGATGGTCGAGGTGCCGAGAAGAGCTAGCGAAGGGCCTCGAGACCTCCTGTGCCGAAGGGCTTCTGGGCCACGGGCACGACGTACCTCGACCATCGGGACGGGGATTTCTCAAACAACAGATGCGGTCCCGGCCGTTCCGGGTGCGGGGAATCAGGTTGTGGGGCAGGGTAGGTCAGGCTGCTACGTCGTCGAGTCGCATGGTTCGTCGGTGATACGGCGGCACCGGCCGGCGTATCGGGTCGATGCTGGCGGGCGGGATCAGCCAGGGGTGTCGGTCGAATCCCATGATGATGTCCCAGTGCTGATTCGGCCCGCTCGCTGCGCTCCCGGCGTCGGCGTGGTGGTGGACGTCGTCGTGGCAGCTGGTGCAGAGGAGGCAGCCGTTGTCGAGGTCGGTGGGACCACCATCTGCCCAATGCTCGAGGCTCGCCGCACGCGCCTCGACCATCGATAGATGATGCTCACCCGTCCCAACCCCCGGTGGTCGAGGTGCCCAGGGGCGATAGCGAGGAGCTTCGAGGCCTGCTGTGCCGACGGTGTTGTCGTCCAGCTCGGACGTCAGGGCCGTCGGTATCGCCCGCCGACCCGGACCCAGGTCGGCGGCTCGGCGGCTTCCCGTAGCCGGTGCTTGAGGGTTTTGAAGGTGGCCGTCTCCGGTAGGGCATCGACGACGCGAATCCGGTGCGGCCATTGCTTCGGTCCGAGATCGTCTTGGGCAGAGAGGAAATCGGTCAACTCGGCCGGGTCGAGATCGCCGTCGGTCACCAGCACGGCTTCGATCTCATCGCCGATTTCGACACCGACGCCGAAGACGGCAACCTGGCGGACGCTTGGATGCCGCAGCAGAATTCGTTCGATCGGTCCGGTTCCCAGGTTCTCACCGTCGACGCGCATCCAGTCGCCGAGGCGGCCGGCGAAGTGGAGGTAACCGGCGTCGTCGACCCAGGCCAGGTCGCCGGTGTGGTAGATGCCGCCGCGCATCCGCTCGGCGGTCGCCTCCGGGCTGTTGTAGTAGCCGCTGAACAGGCCTGGTCCCGAGGTGTTCACGATCTCGCCGATTTCCCCGATGCGCGTCGGCGTACCGGAGTCCAGGTTGACTACCGCGACCGGAGGGAGCATGGGGCCCAACGCATCCACGGGAGTGTCGGGGGTTCGGGTGATGGCGACGCCTCCCTCGGTGGAACCGAAGCCGTCGACCACCCGGCAGCCGAACCGCGCGGCGAAGCGTTCCCGATCGGCCGCCGTGGCCTCGTTTCCGTACATGATGCGCAGACTCGACGTCGCATCGTCGGGGGACTCCGGGGTGGCGAGGATGTAGTTGAGCGGCTTACCGACATAGTTGGCGTAGGTGACCCCGCGATGTCTGACGTCGGCCACGAATCCGCTCGCGGAGAACTTGCGGCGCAACACCATCGACGCACCACCGGCCAGCGCCACCGACCACCCGGCGATCATCGCATTGGAATGGAACATCGGCATCGACAGTCCGACGACGTCGTCGGCGCCGATCCCGAACCGTTCGGCGAGCATCACCCCGGCCGCGGCAAAGGTGCGTTGGGTGCACCGCACGGCCTTGGGGTCGCCCGTGGTCCCCGAGGTGAAGATCAGCATCAGCAACTCGTCCGGGGATGACTCTCGGGCAATTGTCGGCGCCGCCACGGAATCGGGCTCGGTGTAGCGGCTCACCCGGTGCACCGGGACATCGAGCGGTACGTCGGCCAACAACGGTGCGGTGTGGTCGTCGACGAGCACGAACCGACAGTCGGCGCGGGTGATGTCGGCGGCCAGCGCGGCACCGCGCCGCGTCGTGTTGAGACCGACGATCACCAGGCCGTCGAGCGCGGCTGCGGCCACCAGGATGCTGAACTCCACAACGTTGTCCAGCAGCACCCCGATATGGGGCGTCGTGGTGTCGCCCAACTGCTCGCGCAGACGCCGAGCACAGTTCGCCGATTGCCGTAGGTGCTCGGCATACGAGAGGAAGCCGCCCTCGTGCTCGATACCACGGTCGTCGACATCGGTCAGCGCCGACAACAGGGAGGTGATTGTCGCGGTGGACGACCCAAGGGCTACCGCTGTCGACGGTTCGGTCATGGACGTGGCCCGGTCATCAGGCCGGTGCCGCTGCCAGTGCGGTGCCGATGGCTACGAGTGTGATCGGTGCGGACCCGAGGGTGTACTCGTTCTGCTTGGCGCGCAGGAAATACCGGTGTACCGGGTGGGTAGTGTCCAGGCCGACGCCCCCATGGACGTGGACCGCGGTGTGCGCCACTCGATGTCCGGCGTCGCATGCCCAGAACTTGGCGGTCTGCACCGAGACGTGCAATCCACCGTCGTCGCTGTCCTCGTCGGCGATCCGGGTGAATTGCCACGCCGCGGCGAGCGTGGTCAGCGACAGTCCCTGGGTGTCGATGTAGCCGTCGGCGAGTCGTTGAGCGACCGCCTGGAACGTTCCGATCGGCTTACCGAATTGCTCCCGTTCGACAGCATAGGTGGCGGTGAGTTCCAGTGCACGGGAGAGCGTTCCGGACTGATCGGCACACACCGCCAGGGTTGCGCGATCAACGATGTCGGCGACGGTGTCCGCGCCACCATCCAATACCTGGTCGTCGTCGACGACCACGCCGTCGAAATCCACGACGAAGGTCGGCGTCTTCCCGGTGGACGGAGTAGGGGTGAGGCCGATCCCCGCGGCGTGGGTGTCGACGACCACCGCGCGAACCCCGTCTGGCGACATCGCGTTGACCACGATCGCCGTGGCGGCGCCGGCATAGGCAACGTTGACCTTGGATCCGGTGAGGGACCAGCCGTATTCGGTGCGATTCAGCAGGGTCTGCGGATGATCAGAGCCGGTCCCGAGGTCCTCTTCGAGGGCGACGGTGAGCACGGCCGTGCCCCTCGCGGCATCGTCGACGAGACGATCCCGAAGCGTTGCCGAACCGTGCGTGGCGATTGCAGGAAGTGCGGCGATGGCGTGCAGTCCGTACGGCACCCGGGCGAGCCCGCGACCCAATTGCTCGGCGACGGTGATCGATTCGAGGATCGACTGACCGGCGCCGGCGTCGCCAGCGACCTCCGGCCCCACCTCGAGGCCGAGGAGTCCGGCCGCGCCGAGTTCGCGCCACAGCGCATCGTCGAGTGCGGCGTCGTCGGACTCGAGCAGTGCTACCCGCTCGTCGGTGCTCACCTTCTCGGTGATGTCACGGGCGAGCCCGCGTAGGTCCTCGGTCACTTCGGGGAGTGTGAAATCCATTGTGCAGCTCTCGCGTCGGGATGGATGGGCGGCGATCAGCGTCGCTGACGGGGCAGGCCGAGGGCGGTCATCGCGATGATGTCGCGCTGGACCTCGTTGGTACCGCCACCGAAGGTGAGGATCAGCGAGGTGCGCTGGAACCGTTCGAGGCGACCGAGCAGGTGCGCTCGCGGACTGCCCGCCCGGATGGTTGCGGCGGGACCGAGGACCTCCATCAGCAATCGGTAGGCCTCGGTGGCGAACTCGGTACCGTAGACCTTGGTGGCCGAGGCGTCGGCGGGGCTCGGCGCGCCACCGGAGCTGGCCGCCGAGGCGATCTTCCAGTTGAGCAGTTTGAGGAACTCGACCTTGGCGTGTACCCGCGCCAGGTTCTGGCGAACCCACTCGGTGTCGACCAGGCGTTGTCCGTCGGCGGTTTTCGTCTGCTGCGCCCAGGCCAGTGTTTCCCGCAGCGCGGTCTGGATCGGGGCGGCGCTGCACAGAGCCACCCGTTCGTTATTGAGCTGATTGGTGACCAGCGACCAGCCCCGGCCCTCTTCGCCTACCCGCGAACTCACCGGCACCCGGACGTCGGAGTAGTAGGTGGCGCTGGTGTCGACACCGGCCATGGTGTGCACCGGGGTGTAGGAGAATCCATCGGCGTTGGCGGGCACGATCAGCACCGAGATGCCTTGGTGGCGTTTGAGTCCGCGGGCTCGCCCCTCGTCGGTGAGGGTCGCCGGGTCGGTGCGACACGCGAGCCAGATGTAGTCGGCGTAGGCGATCAACGACGTCCACATCTTCTGCCCGTTGATGACGTAGTCGTCACCGTCGCGAACTGCGGTGGTCCGTAGACCGGCGAGGTCGGTTCCGGCGCCGGGCTCGGAATAGCCGATGGAGAAATGCAATTCGCCCGCGGCGATGCGCGGCAAGAAGAACGCCTTCTGCTCGTCGGTGCCGTAGTGCATGATTGTCGGTGCCACCGAGTTGATGGTCAGGAAGGGCACCGGCGCCCCGGCGATCGCTGCCTCGTCGGTGAAGATCAGTTGATCCATCATTGAGCGGTTCTGGCCGCCGTACTCGGTAGGCCACCCAAGTGCGAGCCAGCCGTCGGCACCCATCTGACGTACCACGTCGCGATAGGCGTCCCCCTCGCCGAGTTCACCGTCACCGCCGGTGAGTGCCGCCCGCCGGTCCTCGGTCATCAGATCGGTGAAGTAGGCGCGCAATTCGCGCCGCAGCGCCGATTGCTCGTCGGTGTAGGCAATGCGCATGGATGGACTCCGTCGTGGATCTATCGGTGGGGGACTCGCCAATATCTGCAACACGTTCTAACCTGTTTGACACAGCCCGTCAACCAGCGGGCACGCTAAGGAGGAGCGAGTCGATGCATATAAAGGCAGATTTCGACCTGTGCGAATCGAACGCGATCTGTGTCGGAATGGCACCCGACATCTTCGATCTCGATGACGATGACTACCTGGTCATTCTGGAAGACGAGGTACCAGTGGGTCGCGAAGAGGAGCTGCGTCAAGTCGTCGCGAACTGCCCCAAGTCGGCGCTGTCGATCGAGGAGTGAATTTCGCCGAAACCGCCCCGGCTTGACGACTGGACCGGTTAGCGTGTTAGAACAGGTTCTAGTTTTTTCACACCGCGTTCGGCTGGAGGGGTTGGCAGTGGCTGCTGGATCGTTGGAGGGGCGCGTTGCGGTGGTCACCGGCGCGGGTGCCGGTTTGGGTCGCGCCGAGGCGCTCGGACTCGCCGGCCACGGCGCGACGGTCATCGTCAACGATCTTGCGAGCGCGCTTGACGCGAGCGATGTGATCGACGAGATCGCCGCGTCCGGGGGCACCGCGATACCGGTACCCGGCGACATCTCGGACTCGGCCACCGCCGCCGAGCTCATGCGCACGGCCACCGCCGAACTCGGCGGGCTACACATCGTGGTGAACAATGCCGGGGTCGTTCGCGACAAGATGCTGTTCAACCTCACCGACGACGACTGGGATCTGGTCATCCGGGTCCACCTGCGCGGCCACTTCCTGCTCACCCGCAACGCCGCCGCCCACTGGCGAGCCGAATCCAAGGCGGCCGGCGGTCCCGTCTACGGGCGCATCGTCAACACCTCCAGCGAGGCCGGATTGCTGGGGCCGGAGGGCCAGGCGAACTACGCCGCGGCCAAGGCCGGCATCACCGCGCTGACCATGTCGGCGTCGCGGGCGTTGGCCCGCTACGGGGTTCGCGCCAATGCGATCTGCCCGCGGGCGCGCACCGCGATGACCGCGGCGGTCTTCGGTGACGTACCCGGTGACGGCGTCGATCCGCTCTCGCCCGATCACGTCGTCCGACTCGTCACCTACCTCGCCGGCCCGGACGCCGATTCGGTCACGGGGCAGGTATTCGTCGTGTACGGTCCCCGAGTCATGGTGATGGCCGCGCCCACTGTGGATGAGGTCTTCATCGCGGAGGGGGATAGATGGGACGACGAGGATCTCGCCACGACGCTGAGCAGCTACTTCGCCGACCGCGACCCGCATCGTACGTTCTCGGCCCGCGACCTGATGTCCTGACGGGGTGGTGTGGGTCAAGCGTCCTAGAATTAACCGGACCCAGTGATATTTTGCGCGTGAGTTCCAAGGCTTGAGGAGTGCTGTGCTGAGCAGGCTGGCGGGACCCCTTGATGGGGTGGGCGACTTCGTCGCACTCGGAGTCGACTCGGTCCGGGAACTGTTCCGTCGGCCATTCCAATGGCGGGAAACGGTCGAACAGTCCTGGGCCATCGCCCGTGTGTCGATGGTGCCGACGCTGCTCGTCGCGATCCCCTTCACCGTGCTGGTGAGCTTCACCCTCAACATCCTGCTGCGCGAGATCGGCGCGCAGGATCTCTCGGGCGCGGGTGCCGCTCTGGGCACGATTACCCAGATCGGCCCCATCGTCACGGTGCTCATCGTCGCCGGAGCCGGGGCGACAGCGATATGTGCCGACCTCGGTGCCCGCACCATCCGCGAGGAGATCGACGCGATGAAGGTGCTCGGCATCAACCCGGTGCACCGCCTCGTCGTGCCCCGCATCATCGCCTCGACCGGTGTCGCCATTCTGCTCAACAGCCTGGTGTGCACCATCGGCATTGGCGGCGGGTTCGTCTTCTCGGTGTACCTGCAGGACGTCAATCCCGGTGCGTTCATCGCGAATCTGACGCTGCTCACCGGATTCGGCGAGCTGATGATCTCGATGGTCAAGGCGGCGCTGTTCGGCCTGTTCGCCGGCATGGTCGGGTGTTATCAGGGACTCAACGTCAAGGGTGGCGCGAAGGGTGTCGGCGACGCGGTCAACGAGACCGTCGTGTACTCCTTCATGGCGCTGTTCGTTGTGAACGTCGTGGTCACTGCGGTCGGTCTGAAGGCGACGGCGGGGTAAATCGATGGTCCTTCCGTTCACCACCCGGCTGCGCACCGCGCGCGTTGCGGTCAAACGCGCAGGCGAGGACTGGAACCAGATCGGCGATCAGGCGTTGTTCTACTGGGACAGTGTCGTCTCGATCCCCCGCGCGGTTCGCCTCTACAAGAAGGAGACGCTGCGGCTGATAGCCGAGATCTCCATGGGTACGGGCGCTCTCGCGATGATCGGTGGCACTGTGGTGGTCGTCGGTTTTCTCACCCTGTTCACCGGCGGCACCATCGCCGTGCAGGGCTACAGCTCGCTGGCCAACATCGGTGTCGAGGCGCTCACCGGCTTCTTCTCGGCTTTCATCAATGTGCGCATCGCGGTCCCGGTGATCTCCGGAATCGCCCTGGCCGCGACGATCGGCGCCGGCGCCACAGCACAGTTGGGTGCGATGCGGGTCAGTGAGGAGATCGACGCCCTTGAGACCATGGCCATCGCGTCGATCCCATACCTGGTGAGCACCCGCATCGTCGCCGGGATGATCGCGATCATCCCGCTCTATTCGCTGGCCTCGTTGGCTTCCTTCCTCGCCAGTCGGTTTGCGACGGTATTCCTCTACGGACAGTCACCGGGCGTCTACGACCACTACTTCGACACCTTTCTCATCCCGTCGGACATCCTGTGGTCATTCGTGCAGGCTATCTGCATGGCGATCTCGGTCATGCTCATCCACACCTACTATGGCTACAATGCGACCGGCGGTCCCGTCGGCGTCGGCGTGGCGGTCGGTAACGCGGTGCGCGCGTCGCTGGTCGTGGTCGTCGTCATCACCCTGCTCACCTCGTTGGCCATCTATGGGTCCGACGGCAAGTTCAATCTGGCGGGCTGAGTGATGGCGAGTCGACAGGGACGAAGTAGCTGGGTACGCAAGCTGGCCGCGGTCATCCTGGTGGGCGGGCTGATCGCGATCATCGCTGCCGCTTCCGGGTCGTTCCTCGGTTGGTTCGCCTCAACCGAACAGATCACCCTGCAGGCGCCGCGAGCCGGCCTGGTGATGAGCCCCGACGCCAAGGTGCGCCTGCGCGGGGTGCAGGTGGGCACCGTCAAGTCGATCACCGAGACCGGTGACCACGCGGTGCTCGCGCTCGACATCAACTCCGATCAGATGTCACACATCCCAGGCAACGTGACCGCACAGATCAAGTCCAACACCGTTTTTGGGGCCAAGTCGGTGTACTTCGAGGTGCCGCCGACGGGGCCGAGCGGACAATTGCAGCCCGGCCAGAACATCGATGCCCAGCACGTCGTCGTCGAACTCAACACCGTCTATCAGCAGTTGGTCGCGGTACTCGCCGAGATCCAGCCTGACAAACTCAACGCCACCGTCGGCGCGGTCAACACAGCGCTGTCCGGGCGTGGCGCCGACATCGGCAATTCGCTGGGCACGCTGTCGGGGTTGCTCGGCAAGACCAATCCGCATCTGTCCGAACTCGACGAGCTGATCCGCCAGACCGCCACGGTGACCAATGTCTACGGCGATGTGATGGGTGACCTCATGCGCACCATCGACAACGCGGTGTACACGGGGAACACGTTGCGCGACAACGCCTCCAACTTCGATGCGTTGTTGATCAACGTGACTGGCATGGCCAACACGATCAACAACGACGTCCTGGCCCCGTCGAAGGCCGACCTGATGGCGACGTTGTCCCAATTCGACCCGGTGTCACAGCTTCTCGGATATCAGTCACCGGGTATCTCGTGCTTCCTGCGTACCACGGCGATCGGCGCCGACATGGCCAAACCCTATGAGGGCGGCGAAAATGGCATGTTGAAGCTCTACGCTGGACTGCTGCCGGGCAAGGAGCCCTACACCTATCCGAACAGCCTGCCGCGGGTCGACGCCCAGGGGGCCCCGACCTGCGCGGGCGGGCTGAGCAATCCCAACACGACCGAGCATTCGAAGTTCTATGTGACCGACAACGCGCCAGTGCCCTACCAGCCGCGGATGACGCCGAAGGTCAATCGGGAGAAGCTCTTCCAGCTCTTGTTCGGGGAGCCCGATCTTGGATAACCGCGCACGCGCGTTCCGCGCGACCGTCATCAAACTAGGTGCCTTCGCCATCGTGATGGTGCTGGTGTTCATCGGACTCGTCGTGGTGTTCAGCAACTACCGGTCCGGCAGCTCCGACGACTACCGGGCGCTGTTCACCAGCGCCTCGCAGATCAAGTCGGGTAGCAAGGTCAAGATCGCCGGCGTTGAGGTGGGCTCTGTCGACAACGTCTCGTTGACCCCCGACAACGAGGCTCTGGTGAGGTTCTCCGTCGATGACCAGTACACGCTGCCCACGTCGGTGCGTGCGCTGATCCGCTACGAAAACCTCACCGGCGACCGGTATCTCGAGTTGCAGCAGGGACCCGGCGACCCCGACCACACCCTCGCGCCGTCGGAGACGATCCCCACCTCACAGACCGAACCGGCCCTCGACCTCGACAAGCTCCTCGGCGGATTCAAACCGTTGTTCCGCACTCTCGACGCCAACGAGGTCAACGAACTGTCGACCTCCCTGGTGGCCGTCTTCCAGGGTCAGGGCCCGGCGCTGAACACACTGCTCGCCGACACCGCCTCGTTCACCAGCGCGCTCGGTGACCGGGATCAGTTGATCGACAGTGTCATCGACAACCTGAATCAGATGCTCGGCACTCTCGACGGTGACCGCGGTGGCCTCGACACCAGCATCGACCAGATGCAGATGCTCATCACCGGGTTGTCGGCACAGCGCGGCACCATCGGCAACTCGCTGACCCAGACCGCGCAGGTGACCGACGGACTCGCCGATCTGTTGTCCTCGACCCGCCCCGGACTCAAGTCCACCCTGACCAGCATCGGCGTCGCGTCGGACAATGTGCTTGCGGCCGAACCGTTCCTGCGGTCGCTGCTGCCGCGCCTGCCCAACGACTACAAGACGCTCTCGAATCTCGGCAGCTATGGCGCCTGGTTGCAGATATATTTCTGCAGGATTCGCCTGCTACTCAGTGGTCCGGACGGCAAACAGTACTTCTTTACCTCCAACGACGTCATGGGTGATACCACGAAGGCCGGGGGGAGGTGTTCGTCGCAATCATGAGTACGCCGAGAACGAGTAGGGTTCGGTTCGGACATTTGTTTCGCAGCAAACGATCCGGTTCGGACGAGGCCGATGTGGCCCGCGAGAACAAGCGTGGTGGGCGGACCCGCAGGCAGATCGGTGTGATCGGCATCGTGGTGACCGCGATGGTGGTTGTGGTGGCCCTACAGATGGACAAGCTACCGCTGATCTCGCCGATCAGCACCTACACCGCCTACTTCGACGACGCGGGCGGCCTGGTCGCCGGCGACATCGTGACCGTCGCCGGGGTGAATGTGGGTACCGTGGAGGGTATTCGCCTGGCGTCCACCGACGCCGGAACCAAGGCCGCCGTCAGCTTCCGGATGAACGACACGGTCTCGATGGGTACCGACACCCAGGCCGCGATCAAGACCGAAACCGTGCTGGGCCGACGGAATCTGACGATTCTGCCGCACGGGATCGGGCGGATCGGGCCGGGAGGGGAGATCCCCAACCGCAATACCGTCGCGCCGTACTCGTTGACCGACGCCCTCGACAATGCGACCGACACCCTCTCGCAGACCAACACCGCCGAACTCAACAAAGCCCTCGACACGCTGTCGGTGACGTTCTCGGCCACCCCGGATCAGGTGCAGGGAGCCGTCGACGGTGTCGCGAAGCTGTCCAAGGCGGTCGCCGACCGTGACAACGCGCTACGTGAGCTGCTCGCGAAGGCCTCCGGGGTCACCCAGGTCATCGGTGATCGCAGCAAGCAGCTCAACCAACTACTCCTCGACGCCAACATGCTGCTCGGCGAATTGCAGTTCCGGCGTGCCGCGATCGCCCAGCTCATCAGCGGCACACGCGACGTCGCCGCGCAGATCAGCGGTTTCATCAACGACAACAACACCCAGCTGACGCCGGTGCTCGACAAGTTCAACAAGGTGCTCGACATCCTCAACGACAACGAGAACAACCTCAAGGAGACCGTCGACCGGCTCGGGCCGTTCGCCAACGCCCTCGGCGAATCGGTCGCCAACGGACCCAACTTCGACTCGCTGGTCGGCGTCAGCACCTTCGGCGACTACACCGCCACATTCATGAAGGTGTTGCAGCAGAAGTATCCCGAAGTCGCGCAAGCCTTCTCGTATTCGGGATTCCCGTTGCTGCCCAACGCGTGGAGCCAGGCACCGGGCGCCAACCCCCCGCCGCGCACGCCGGTGCCCTCGCCGACGATTCCCACCCCGCCGCCCTCGACCCCGACGACCAGGCCGGGTGGTTGAGATGACCGGACGTCTCGGAATCGGCAAGCGCGCATGGCAGATCATCGCGCTGCTGGTATTGCTCGTTCTGCTCGTGGTGGCCGGGTATTTCGGCTACCACCGGGTCACCAACACGCGGCTGACCGCGTACTTCGCCACCACTACCGGCCTCTACAACGGCGACCCGGTGCGGGTGCTCGGCGTCAACGTCGGTCACGTCACCTCGATCACCCCGCGCAGCGGTGACGTCAAGGTCGAGATGGATGTCGATCGCAGCGTCAAGATCCCCGCCGACGCGCGCGCGGTCGTCGTCGCCCAGAGCCTGGTGTCGGGCCGCTTCATCCAGCTGACCCCGGTGTACTCGTCGGGCCCGCAGATGACCGACGGCACC
This sequence comes from Gordonia oryzae, assembly GCF_003797185.1. Lineage (GTDB taxonomy): Bacteria > Actinomycetota > Actinomycetes > Mycobacteriales > Mycobacteriaceae > Gordonia > Gordonia oryzae. The sequence continues at coordinate 18,734 of NZ_RKMH01000022.1, read as the reverse complement.
GACATCCCGATGGAGCGGACCGCCGTCCCGATGGAGTGGGATCAGGTCAAACAACAACTGCAGCGACTGACCGATGCGGTCGGCCCCAACGGCGCCGATCCGGGCGCCGCGGCGCGCGCCATCGATGTCGGCGCGCAGAACCTCGACGGCGCTGGGCAATCCATCAACAACTCGATCACCCAGCTCTCCGATGTGATGGGCACGCTGGCATCGGGGCGTGATGATCTGTTCACCACCATCCGCAACCTGCAGAAGCTCACCGATGCGCTCTCGTCGAGCCACGAGCAGATGATGCAGTTCAACGGACGTATCGCATCGGTCTCGAGTGTGCTCGCCGACAACACCGATCAACTCAACGACGCTCTGCACAACCTGGATTCGGCGATGACCGACGTCCAGAACTTCATCAACACCAATCAGAACTCGTTGACCGGCGCGGTGTCGCGGCTGGCGCAGACCACCGGCATCCTCGCAGCCAAGGACGAACAGATGCGCGGGCTGCTGCATTCGGCGCCCAACCAGCTCGCCAACTTCTACAACATCTACAACCCACTGACCGGATCGTTGTCCGGGGTGTTCGGACTCGGGATGGGCAACAACCTGATCACGCTGCTGTGCGGGACGATGGAGGCCAACAACCGGCCCGGCCAGAGCCAGGTCGACATCGACAAGTGCGTCGACACCCTGGCTCCGGTGTTGCAGTCCATCGCCGTCGCCTACCCGCCGTTTATGTCCAACCCGGTCAACGGCATCAACGCGACACCCGGCCAGGTGACCTACCAGGACGCCGACGTGGCCGCGCGCGCTCGGCAGGGCATCCGCAACCAGGACGCGGCAACCCGACGCGCCGACGGCGGCGGGCCGCTCGCCGACCTGCTCGTCCCGTGGGGCGGTGCGGGCTGATGCGCCGGCTGCGGTGGCGTGATCTACGCCTGACCCTGCTCGTCGCCACGGTGACGGTGCTGGCTTCGGCGTGCGGCTTCAACGGCGTCAACAGCCTGCCGGTACCCGGTGCACAGGGCACCGGTGACGGTTCGTACACGATCAGTGCTGTCATCCCGAGTGCTGCGGGCCTGACCAACAACGCTCCCGTGCTCATCGACGACGCCACGGTCGGCAGCGTCGGGTCGATCAGCGTCGCACCCGGATGGAACGCCAAGGTCGACATCCGGCTCAACCCGGGTGTGAAGGTGGCCGACGGATCGCACGTGATGGTCGGGATGACCAGCGTGCTCGGATCGACCCACCTCGAGCTCGTGGAGCCGACGGGTACCGCCACGGGCTACATGCGGGCCGGCGATCAGATCCCGCTGCCGAGATGCCCGAAGGTCGACAACATCGCTCAGCCGACCGAAGCCGCTGTCGCCGACATCAATTCGGCCCAACAGGTGGTCGGCTGCAACTATCCGACCACCGAGCAGGTCCTCAGCGCGTTGTCGGTGGTGCTCAATGGTGGTGGGCTGTCGCAGTTCGGCGACATCGTCGGTGAGATGAGCCAGATCTTCGATGGCCACAACCAGCAGATCCGGGCCCTGATCCCGCAGCTGACCACGCTCGTCGGCGACCTGAATAACCAGACCGACAACATCATTCGCGCGGGTGAGGGTCTCGACCGGCTCACCGTCGCGGTCAATCAGCAGACCCCGACGCTGCAGAAGGCGTTGCGTGACGGCCCGCAGATCCTCAAGCTCCTCAACGACCAACGTCAGCAGTTGGTCAACGCTCTCGACGCGGTCGGGCGTCTGTCGTCGACGACCAACGATGTCCTCGATGCGAATGCGCAGGACATCAAGACGATTGTGGCCAACATGGCCAAGGCCTTCGGTGGGCTCGCCGCTGCCGGTCCGGCGCTGCCGGGCTCGCTGCGCCTGCTCCTGACCTTCCCGTTCCTGGAGGAGGAGATCCCGACGATGGTCAAGGGCGACTACATCAACTCCGATCTCGTCCTCGACCTCACGATCCCCAAGCTACAGCGCAGCATCCTGCGGTCGGTCGGCGTCGTCGGCCCGGAGGGCGTCACCGGCCGGCCCGCCGGCGCAGCCGGACGTGGCCTCAACCCGTTCACCTCGCCGCTGCAACCGGGTGACGAAACCCGTTCGGAGAACGACCCTCCCATTCCGGCCACCCAGAACACCCCGGGATCGAACGGAGGCGGCAACTGATGAAGATCACCCGTTTCGTCCGGATTCAGCTGATCATCTTCGCGATCGTCACCGTGATCGCGATCGTCGCGATGGCCTTGTTCTACGTGCGCATTCCGGCGATGTTCGGGGTCGGGCGGTATGCGGTGACCCTCCAGTTGCCCAACACCGGTGGGCTGTATGAGAACGCCAACGTGGCTTTTCGCGGCGCCAACGTCGGCAAGGTCACCTCGGTCCGACTCACCGAGAACGGGGTGGCGGCGACCCTGTCCATCGACAGTGGCGCAAAGATCCCCACGAATTCTGCCGCGTCGGTGCACAGTGTGTCCGCGGTCGGCGAACAGTACGTTGAATTCACCCCGCCCACCGGAGATTCCAGCTCGGACTACCTCGCCGACGGTACAACGGTATCGACTACCGATGTGCCGGTGGAGATCTCGTCGGTCCTCGACCAGGCAACCGCATTACTCAACCGCGTCGGCGACGCCAATCTGCGCTCACTCATCGACGAGGCCTTCGACGCGTTCAACGGCACCGCCGAGGATCTGCGGCGGCTGATGGACTCGATGATCCTGCTCGTCGACGACGCCGACAAGAACTCGGATGTGACCATCGATCTCGTCAAACAGGCGGGACCGTTGATGGCGACCCAGTCGGCCACCGCCGAGGCGATCCGGGCGTGGACCGCCGACGCGGTCAAGGTGACAGATCAGTTGCGCGCCAACAATCCCGAGATCACCGACCTGCTTCAGAAGGGGCCTTCGGTGGCGTCGTCGGCGCAGAAGCTGTTCGCCTCGATGGACCAGTCGTTGCCCCTGTTGCTGGCCAACCTCAACACGGTGTCGAAGACGACAGCGGTGTACCTGCCGAACCTGCAACAGGTCCTGGTGATCTATCCGCGGCTGATCGACACCCTGCTGACCGCATTGAACGCCGGTGACCCGCGGTACGGCCCGAGCGTCGAGTTCTCGCTGGGTTTCCAGGATCCGCCGCCCTGTACCATCGGCTACCTGCCGCCGTCACAGTGGCGCAGCCCCGCAGTGCAGACCGCGCGTGAGCTGCCGCCGGGCCTGCTGTGCCGGGTGCCGCAGAATTCGCAGATCGCCGTGCGCGGCGCACGCAACTATCCGTGTGTGGAATTCCCCGGCCGGCGGGCCCCGACCCCCGAGGAATGCCGCACCGGGTACAAGCCGCTCAGTAATCGGGTGGTGCCGTTCCCCAACGGCATTCCGGGCGTCCTGCCCGCGCCCGCCGGATACGTCACGCAGGGGACGCCGACCGAGCCAGAGGACGGCCCCGCGGTCTACGGCGCCACGTACGATCCTGCGTCGGGTGACTTCATCGGCCCCGACGGACGGACGTACAACGCCGGCACCGGCACCGACAACAATCAGCAAGGACAAGGCAGCACATGGCAGAGCCTGATCACCGGAGCGGTGGACGCCCAGTGACGCCGGCTTCGCAGGCCCGGACCCCGGTCCGATCGGCGCCGCTGCGCCGACGTCGTAGGCCGACCAAGCCCGACGTGGCGCCACCGGTCGAGGCACCACCGCTTGACACCGCGCCGACTCTTCCCGCGACGCCCGAGCAGCCTGCGGGGGACCCGACCACATCCGAGCGCACCGGTCCGGTGGCCGACCCGGACGAGTTGGTTTCCTCCTTGAGCTATCGCGAGCGGCGTCAACGCAGGTTGGCTGCCACCTCAGGTGGCGCCGATGCCGCACCGGTCACCAAGGTGTCCGCGCTGCGGGCGCGGTCGGATCGCTCGATCCTGGCGTGGGTCGCGACGGGACTCGCGGTGATCGTCATCGTCGGATGCCTCGTCGCCTCGGCGGTGTTCGCGATCGCACTCGGACGCATCGACCATCAGCGGGATCTGCGCGCGGAGTACTCCTCGTTTGCCCAGCAGATGACGGTCACGATGACCAGTCTCAATCCGGGCAACGTCGATGCCGCCATGAAGACCATGTCGGACAAGACCAGTGGCACCGCCCAGCAGCGACTCAACGAGTCCATGGGGCAAGCGGTCTCGCTCATCCGGGACCAGAAACTCGACGTGCAGTCCACCGTCATCAGCGACGCCGTGACCAAGGCCGACGCCGACGAGGGCACAGTGATCGTCGTTTACGGCTGGCAGATGAAGCCGACGGATCCCAAGGAGCAGACCATCGTCCAGACCTTCCGGTGGCGGGTCGACATCACTCGGATCAACGGTGAGCTGAAGATGACCGATTTTGAGTGGGTGACGTAATGCGGATCTCGATTGCGCAGGTCCTCGCGGGTGTTCTCGCGTTGCTGGTCGTGGCATCGGTGGCGCTCGCCGGGGTGCTCGGCTACCGGTACCTCGATGCCCGATGGACCGAACAGGCCCGGGACTCGTCGCTGGATGCGGCGAAGTCGTATGCCACGACGATGTTCGGCTACGACCCGGGCAACGTCGAAGCCCACGTCAAGAGTTCTCAGGCGGTGGTCACCGGTCCCGCGAAGTCCCAGTACGACAAGCTGATCACCAATCCCGTTCAGGGACAGGACATCGACTTCGTCGAGGGTGTGAAGAAGCAGCAGGTGGTCTCTCAGGCCGTCATCCAGGACGCCGGGGTGGTCACCAACACCCGCGACTCCTCGACGGTCCTGATCTTCATGAATCAGTCGGTCAGCCGTGGCGGCAAGGATCTGGTGCGCGTCGATCCGAGTCGGTTGACGTTTGCGATGGTCAAGCAGGACGGCCGCTGGATGATCCAGAACATCGACATCATCACCGACGACTCGTTCCGCAGCCGGATTCAGCAGGTGTCGACCCCGCCGCCCGGAGCGGTACCGTTGCCTGGGCCGAGCGATACGTCCACCCCGGAGTCCCTGGGCCCGGAATCCTCGGCTCCGGCATCCCCGGCACCTCCATCGAGTGCACCCGCGCCATCGGTGGTGCCAACCCCGTAACCTGAGGGAGGCGACGCGATGAGCGATCACATTCTGACCGATGATCAGATCGCCGCCCTGACCTCCGAGGAGCGCCGTGATCTGATCGTCCGCCTGGCCCGCCCGCTCGACGACGTGTTGCCGGATCCGTTGAAGCGCTCTCGAATTCGTCGTGCCCGTATCGGGCTCATGGCCGGTGGTGCGATCGGCCTGATCCCGTGGATCGTCTTCTTGGGGTTGAGCCTTCCGGTCGACTATGTCGCCCACAACTGGTCGACCACCTGGGTTGGTTTCGACGTCATGCTTGTCGTGATGATGGCGACCACCGCCGTCCTGGCGTGGCAGCGCCGGCAGTTGCTGGTGCTCGCCGGCTTTGCCACCGGTGTCCTGCTGATCTGCGATGTGTGGTTCGACATCATGACCGCCGCGCCCGCGGACCGCTGGATCTCGCTGCTGACCGCGGCCTTCGGCGAACTCCCCTTGGCGGCCCTACTGATCGTCGGCACCACGCGACTGATCCGCCTGACCGGGGTGCGACTCTGGCTCATCGAGCCGCACGCCCGGCTGTGGCATCTGCCGATGCTGTTCACCTGAGTTGCGCGCGGGCAACCCAGGCGTCACCGGCCACTACTGCGCGGGTTCGTACCCCATCGGCAGCATCGTCGACTTGTGCTCGACGAAGGACTCGAGTCCCTCCGGCCCGCATTCGCGACCGATACCGGAGTTCTTGTAGCCGCCGAACGGTGATCCGGGATCGATGGCGTAGAAGTTGATGCCGAAGGTTCCGGTGCGGATCTTGCCGGAGATCTCGATGCCGCGTTCGACGTCGGAGGTCCACACCGACCCGGCCAATCCGTAGTCGGAGTCGTTGGCGATCGCGATGGCCTCGTCGACGTCGTCGTAGTTGATCACCGAGAGCACCGGGCCGAAGATCTCCTCCTGGGCGATGGTCATGTCGTTGGTGACGCCGGTGAAGATGGTCGGTGTGATGAAGTGGCCGCCATCCAGGTCTGCTGGGCGGGTGCTCTCCAATACCGGTGTGGCCCCGGCCTTCTTGCCGGCCTCGATGTACGCTTCGATGCGTTGTCGTTGGCGCTCACTGATGACCGGGCCGAGCTGGACCTCCGGATCGGTCGGCAACCCGACCTTCATCGCCTTGGCCGCCTCGACCATCGCCGAGACGATCTCGTCATGGCGACTGCGCGGCACCAGGACACGCGTCTGCGCGACGCACGCCTGTCCGGTGTTGAACAGCCCCAGGAACACCAACATGCCGATGTTGGCGAGGTCGACGTCGTCGAGGACGATGGCCGCCGACTTGCCGCCGAGCTCGAGGGAGCAGCGTTTGAGGCTCTGCGCGCAGGCCGCGCCGATCGCCTTGCCCGCCGCGGTCGAACCGGTGAAGGTGATCTTGTCGACGTCGGGGTGATTCACCAGGGCTTCGCCGGTCACGGTCGCTCCGGGTACCACCGAGATGACGCCCTCGGGTACGCCGGCCTCGGTGAAGATCTCCGCGAGCAGGTTGGCCGTCATCGGTGTCTCCGGTGCCGGTTTGAGCACCACCGAACAACCGGCGGCCAGTGCTGCCCCGAACTTGTTGCATACCAGGAACAATGGGACGTTCCACGCGGTGATAGCACCGACCACGCCGACGGGTTCACGGGTGACCAGCGTGGTGCCGAACAGTCCGGTGCGGTACTCCTGCCACGGGTAGTTGCGCGCGGCGTCGGCGTAGGCCCGCAGCACGCCAGTTCCGGGCAGCTTCTGGAGCATGTCGATGGCGCTCGGCGGGGCGCCCATCTCGGCGGAGACCACGGCGCCGATCTCGTCGAAGCGGGCGTCGATCAGGTCGGCGACGCGCTCGAGAACCTCGGCACGCTCGGCGGCCGGTCGCGCCGACCACACACCCGAGTCGAATGCGGCGCGCGCCGTGCGTACGGCGGTGTCCACATCGGTCTCGTCGGCCAGCGGTACCGATCCGACGCGTTCGCTGGTGGCAGGGGAGTAGACCTCCAGGGTCTCGGTGGAATGCGGTGCGACCCAGGTGCCTCCCAGGTACAGGCTGGTCTGGTCGCCCCCGACGCGGGTGTCGGCCTCGGCGGTCTCGGTCATGAAAGTTGCTCCTCGGTCCTGCGGGCGCATCGCCGGGCATGGCGAGGCTCGCGTGTGAAATGCCTTCACAGCCGATTCTAGAACACGTTCTAATTATCTACGTCTCGATCGCCGCCAATGGTTGCGACCAACCGGCTCAGGCGCCGAAGCGGATTCGGGCTTCCATGGTCACCACGGCCTCGTCGAACACGTGGCATCGGGCGGGATAGTCGGCAGCCTCGAGCAGTTCCTGGCGGTCAGCCGGCCCGATGGGTAGCCGCCCCGCCCAGCCGAAGATACCGACGGTGGCCAGGTCGGCGGCGTCGAAGAGCGGGACGTCGTCGTCGAGGGGAACCCCGCGCGCGGCGAACGACTCCTCGACCAGTTGGCGCACGCGCGCGCCGATTCCGATGAGGCGCTGAACCGACGCGTCGTCGAGCGACGGTTCCGACAGCGGGCGGATGAGGGCTCGCGGATACGGATCGTCAGAGAGCCAGTCGACGACCCGGAACCGCCAGGTTCCGGTGCACGAGAGCAGTGCTTGACCGTCGGATTGGGTGACGGCGGTGTCGATGTTGGCGAAGGTGCCGACGTCATGCCGGACGTCGCCGCCGCCGACCTCACGGCCGCGTGCGATTAGCACGACACCGAAACCAGACGGCGGTGGGTCGTCGGCGTTCGATCCGCCCGGCGATGCGTCACCGGCGAGACAGTCGCGCAGCATCTGCCGGTAGCGCGGCTCGAAGATGCGCAGCGGCAGGCTTTCTCCCGGGAGCAGGGCCGACCCGAGTGGGAACATCGGCGCCGGGCGCAGTTGCGCGTCGGCGAAGTGTTCGGGACCGGAGGGCGTCAGGAGCTCGGTTTGGCGTCGAGGACCACCTCGAACTCGAGGAGGTCGGCTCCGGAGGCGACGGGGTTGGCACGCTCGCCGGCGTGTGCCTCGCGAGCCGGCCCGGCCGCCCACGCCTGGAAGTCCTCTTCGGATTCCCACTGGGTGACCACGAAGTACCGTTGGTCACCCTTGACCGGGCGCAGCAACTGGAACCCGAGGAAGCCTTTCGAACCGTCGACCGCGTGGGCCCGGTGGGCGAAGCGCTTCTCGAGTTCGGGGCCGGCCCCTTCGGGGACGTGGATTGCATTGATCTTCACGACAGCCATGGCATCGAGCCTAGACCCCCTGATATCGAGTCGGAACCCTACCGCGACCACGCCTCCCGGATTGCGCCGCAGCGGCGCGGTCTCAAGCGGATCGGGCTTGGGTCTCACGCGATTGTTACTGTGGCACAACGGACTATCAAAATTTGGTCTCCTGCGGCCATGTGTACATTCCATTCACCTGAATACTGTGACGAGAGTCACGGCCCCGAGGTCGGCGGGCCGGGCCAGATCCATGTCGGGTAATCGGATCAAGTCACGTAGCCAACTGCGGATGTAAGGACGAATGATGTCGAAAGCGCTCACCGATAAAGTGGCGATTGTTACCGGCTCGGGAAACGGCCTCGGCGAGGCCATAGCGAGACGGTTCGCAGCAGAAGGAGCCCGGGTTGTGGTCTCTGACATCGATCCAGCAGCTGCGGAACGTGTGTCGGGGACGATCGACGGCGCCATCTGCATTCCTGCCGATGTCACCGACGAACAGCAGGTTCAAGAGCTGGTCAATCAGACCAAGCAGCGTTTGGGCGACCTCCACATCATGGTGCCGAATGCGGGAGTCGGCTTCGTCCAGCCGATCGCCGAAATGTCCCTGGCGGATTGGCGGCGGACGACGGCAGTAAATCTCGACGGAGTGTTTTTGTCCATTCGCTATGCGGCTCCCGCGATCATTGAATCCGGCGGCGGAGCCATCGTGACGATCAGCTCCATCACCTCGACTGCAGGTTCGCCGCTCATCGCAGCCTATGCTGCCGCCAAGGCTGCAGTGCGCAATCTAACCGAGACCGCAGCCATCGAGTTCCGCGAACACGGTATCCGTATCAACGCAGTACTGCCCGGGTTCATCGACACTCACTTGGTCACTGCTGCCGCGCCGCACTTCGAAGCCGCACTCGGACTTCCCGATGGCGGATTTGGGCCGTTCATCGCCGAAAAGCAAGGCCGATATGGCACGCCGGAAGAGGTTGCCGCAGCAGTGACATTCTTCGCGTCGGAGCAGGCCTCGTGGTGTACCGGAAGCAGTCTGGTCCTTGACGGCGGAATGGTGGCGTCCTTGCTCTAGTCGGCGGTCGGTGCCGGGTAACCTCGTCGGTTGTGATGCGAGGTGCGCCCGATCGGGGGTTGCTCGACTACGGCGGACTCGGCGCCGATGACCCGGCCCAGGGAGTGGGTCCGATCGTGCTCGTCCACGGTCTGATGGGCCGGGGCCGTACCTGGCGTCGACAGGTGCCGTGGCTACGGCGCTACGGTCGGGTCTTCACCTTCGACGCGGCGTTCCACACTGGTGCGCCCGATGCCGTTCTCACCGATCCGGGTCAGGTGTCGACCGAGCGGTTTGCCGCCGACCTCGCCGAGATTCTCACCTGGATCGACCTGGGTCCTGCTGTGCTGGTTGGTCATTCGATGGGCGCGCTGCACTCGTGGTGTGTAGCCGCCCGGTACCCGGAATTGGTGTCGGCGCTCGTGGTGGAGGACATGGCCCCGGATTTCCGCGGCCGAACCACCGAGAACTGGACACCGTGGTTCTCGTCCTGGCCGGAGCGGTTCGACTCGCTCGCCGAGACGGTCGCGATGTTCGGCCCGGTCGCGGGTCGATACTTCTATGAGGCCTTCGACGACGGACGGCTGCACGGCGACCTCACCACCTGGGCCGCGATCGCCGACGAGTGGGGTCGGCGGGAGTTCTGGGCGCAGTGGTGGAAAGTCGGTGTACCTAGTCTGGTGATGGAAGCCCAGGCCGGGGTCACCCCGCCCGGCCACATGCGAAAGATGGCCTCGGGAAATGACTTCGCGACGTACCTACTCGCCGCCGGAGCCGGTCATCTCATCCACGACGACGCGCCCGACTTCTACCGGGGGGCGGTCGAGGCGTTCCTCTCGGGCTTGTCGTCGCGCTTGCGGTGAGGCCCGACGCCGACGCCCGCCGCCACCGTGAAGGGGACGACGGGCGCCGGCGTTCGTTGAGAGGGCCTGGCCTAGGGGTGTTTCTCCCAATTCCCTTGCGGGTCTTGGCGGCCCGATTGCGCCCTGGCCGCGTTGTCGTCGGTCACGATAGCTGCCGCTATCGCTTCCTCCTCCGCCTTGCCGGAACGCAATCGTTCGCGCCAATCCCTCGCAGAAGAATTGGGAGACACACCCTAGACGGGCGCCGGCGCGACGTAGCCGCCGGTCAGCCGCCGGTAGCAGTGTGCGTAGAACAGTTGTCCGAGCGGCCATGTCACGATCAGGCCGATGTAGCAGAGGATGGTGCCGATGTAGGAGAGCACGTAGGCAACCACAAGGGTCAGCAATGCATTCGACACCGACGAGCGTGCGAGGTTGCTCGACGCGCTCAGCGCAGCACCGAGTCCGAGCTTCCTGTCGATGACGAGGAAGATCGAGAACTGCAGTAGGAAGATTGCGATCAGGCCGGGGATGATGCAGAGCACCAGGCCGACCGCGGTGATCAGGCCCACGACGATGGCCGTGCCGACGACCGGACCGAGGCGGTCCGGCTTGAGGAATGTCGCCACGGTGACCGGTTGACCGTCGGCGACGCGCAGTGCCCCGGTGATCATCGACGCCGACAGGTATATGACGGCGACGAATACGAGGACGTACAGCAGAATTCCGAGCAGGACGGCGCCGATGCCCAGACTGCTCGTCTGCACGTCGTAGCTGTAGGTACCGCCGTACCCGTTGTCGAAGGTCTTGGTGGTCGTCGACGTGGACAGCGCGATGATCGCGAAGTACACGCCCACCATGACACCGCCGATGAGGAACATGATCAGTCCCGGCACGATCATCGGTCCGGGGTTGGCCTTGAACTGGGCCCACGCCCAGCTCAGCGCCTCACCGATGTTGACCTGCTGCGGAGCGCCCGTCGGTGCCCCGGGTACTCCGGCCCCGGGTGCGCCGTACGGCGGGGGCGTGGCGCCGGGCGGCACCGCGCCGTATCCGCCTGCCGGAGCACCGGATTCGGGTGCGCCATAGCCCGGCTGCTGACCGTATCCGGGAGGCTGCTGTCCATACGACGGGGGCTGCTGGCCGTAGCCCGGCGGCTGCTGCGGGGGTGGTGTCTGCCCGTACTGGGTGGAGCCGTAGGGATCGGGGGTTCCCGGGCCCTGCGGATTCGGCGGACCGTATCCGGGCTGCTGCGGCTTGCTGAAGTCGGGACCTTCGTTGGGCGGCTCTGTCATGGGGGACAAGTTAGCAGGTGAAAGCCGCAATCGGGTGAAGTTGCGCCTACGGTGTCATCTGGCCTGTAGAGATCTGTCCTCCGATGGGTGCAGAGGCTCGCCGACGTCGGAATCGGCCTCTGGCGACCCCTCACCCGCCAGGCAGTACCGACCGTCGGCGGTGAGTTCGACGAGCCCGTCGGTGAGCAATGAGTCCAGCGCACGGTCGCGCTGCGCCGCATCAGTGGTCCACACCGCGTCCAGACGTGTCCGATCGACTGGAAAGTCGTTGTCACGCAATACGTCCAGGAGTAGCCCGCGAACCTGGCGGTCGGTACCGGCGAACTTCTGCACCCGTCGCCGCGGTCCCACGTGGGCGGGCCGACCCAGCGTCACCCATGCACAATCGCTGATGGGACAGTCGTCACATCGCGGGTTGCGCGCCGTACACACCAACGCGCCCAGCTCCATCAGCGCCGCTGAATAGCGGGGCGCGGAGTGGGCGAACGATCCACGCGGCGTCCGCGGGAGTAGTGCGTCGGCGTCGTCGAGATCCGAGCGGGACGGATTGCCGGGCTCGGCCCGGCCGTGCACCGCCCGCGCGATCACTCGTCGCACATTGGTGTCGACGACGGGCACCGCCTGTCCGTAGGCGAAGCAGGCGACCGCGCGTGCGGTGTAGTCGCCGATGCCCGGCAGGCTCAACATTGTCGCGACGTCCTCGGGGACCCGGTCACCGTGGTCGGCGGCCAGCACCTTGGCGCATTCGTGCAGACGCAGCGCGCGCCGGGGATAGCCGAGCTTGCCCCAGGCGCGCAGCACCTCGGCCGGAGTCGACGCCGCCATCGCCGAGGGCGTGGGCCAGCGCTGCACCCATTCGGTCCACGGGCCGATCACCCGGGACACCGGGGTCTGCTGCAACATGATCTCGCTGATGAGGATCTGCCAGGCCGGCAGCCCGGGCGCACGCCAGGGCAGATCGCGTTCATGGCGATCGAACCATGCGAGAACGGTGGTAGGTGGCAGACTGGTTCCCATGATCGGACTCACCCCGAAACGTGCATGGCAGGTACTCCTGGAGGGCAACCGGCGCTTCGTCGCCGGAGAATCGCAACATCCCAGCCAGGGTATCGAGGACCGTCACCGCCTCGCCGCCGGGCAGAACCCGCACGTCGTGCTGTTCGGATGCGCGGACTCACGCCTGGCCGCCGAGATCATCTTCGATCAGGGCCTCGGCGACATGTTCGTCGTTCGCACCGCCGGTCATGTCCTCGACTCCGCGGTCCTCGGCTCGCTCGAGTACGCGGCGGAGGTGCTCGAGGTCCCGCTGATCGTGATCCTCGGTCACGACAGTTGCGGTGCGGTCAAGGCGACCCTCGACGCGCTCGACGACCTGCAGATCCCCGGCGGCTACATCCGCGACGTCGTCGAACGGGTGACGCCCAGCATCCTGGCCGGTCGCAGCGAGGGCCTGACGCGCGTCGACGAGTTCGAGGCACGCCACGTCGTGGAGACCGGTCAGCTGCTGATGCAGCGCAGTCGGATCATCGCCGACCGTGTCGCCGCGGGAAAGCTGGCCATCGTCGGGCTGACCTACGCCCTGAGCGAGGGCGCTGTTCAGCTGCGCGGGGTATACGGCGATATCGGCGTGAGTGGTCAGGCCGTCCTGCCGGTGGCGCACACCGAACTCCCCGACGCCGAATCGGCTTAGGCACCGTGGCGGCGGCGCGCGTGATGGCCCCCTGCCTCACAGGCCCCGTTACCTTACCGGCCCCGCACGTTTCATGCGACACGCCGACCGGCCTCGCCGAGGGTGGTCGGCGCGGCCGTTAGCGTTGGGGCGTGATCGAACCGCAAGGGCCACTCCCACCTGAGATCTATTGGCGACGACGCATCGTCGCCGGTGGAGTGCTGGTGGCTGTGCTCGCCCTGGTGGTCGGGTTGGTCGTGTGGGCGCAATCGGGTGGCGGTGACGACACGTCGAATACCGCGTCCACGGCGACCCCCTCATCGACGACACCGTCGACCGCGACGACCAATGCCTCGGTCGATCCGTCGCAGGCGCCGTCCGGTGGCGGCACCGGCGGTGGTGGCGGGGGTGCGCCCGGCCACAGCAGTGCCAACCCGAGCGCGTCGCCGTCGGGCTCGGCGGTCGCACCGGCGCCGGGAGGCAATCCCGCGGCCGCCGACGCGAACATGCCGCTGTGCCCGGACAATTCGATCGCCGTCGTGCTCTACACCGACAAGCCGACCTACACCACCGGTAGTCAGCCGGTGTTCACCATTGTCGTCACCAATGCGGGACTGTCCGCATGTGCCCGCGATGTCGGCAAGGCCGCTCAAAACGTGATCGTGCGCACCCTCGACGGCACCCGCACGCTGTGGACCGCCAGCGACTGCTCGCAGATCAATACCGTCAACAACCAGGTGCTGGCGCCGCAGCAGCAGGTCAAGGACACCATCACGTGGTCCGGCACCACCAGTAACCCGGGCTGCGACAAGCCACGTAACCCGGTGCCCGCCGGCTCTTATCAGGCCATCGGAAAGCTCGGCGAGAAGGAGTCGGCGCCGATCACGTTCAATTTCGTGGCGCCGGCCCAGCCCTAACCGGTCCCGCGCACCATCAATTCGACGGGTAGGAGCGCCGATACAACGTCGCGCCCTTCGATGAGATCGAGCAGGCCACGAGCCGCCGTCTCACCGATCCGGCGTGCCGGGGACGCGACTGTTGTCAGTGGCACCGGCAGCTGGGCCGCGATGGGTATGTCGTTGTAGCCGACGAGCGCGAGGTCGGCCGGTATGTGCAGGCCGAGGTCGCGGGCCACGCCGAGCACACCGATGGCGATGGTGTCGGAGACGGTGAAGATCGCGCGTGGCCGGTCGGGACCGTCGAGCAGTTGACGACCGGCCACGATACCGCCGTCGACGTCGAAAGCCGACGTCACGATCCTGCTGGGCGCCAACTCGATTCCCGCCTCGCCGAGACCGTTGAGGAATCCGGCGAGTCGGTCGGTGGCGGTGGTGGCGTGTGCGGGTCCGCCGATGACGGCGAGGTCGGTATACCCGCGATCGATCAGATACCGTGCCGCGAGCCGGCCTCCCCCGCGGTCATCACCACCGACGAAGGGCAGGCCGGCGTCGGCATGCCTGGTGACTGTCAGCATCGGTACGTTCACCGTCAGCGACTCGATGAATTCGGCTGCCGGAGCGTGTAATCCGCCCAGGAGCAGACCGTCGACCCGGCGGCCGACGAGCAACTCGATCGCGTCACGTTGGGCGGCGGCGTCGTCGGGTGGGCTCGCCAACAACACCGAATAGCCTGCGCGCGTGGCGGCTTCGTCGATGCCCTGATAAGTGGTGGCGACGACGCCATCGGTCAGGCGGGTCATCACGACCCCGAGAGTCGTCGTCTTGCGGGTCCGCAGGCTGGCCGCCCAGACGTTGCGGCGGTAGCCGAGTTCCTCGGCTGCGTGACGCACCCGCTGGGCCGAGGGTGACCAGCCGTCGACCGGCTCGGGCTGCCGCAATACCCGCGACGCCGTCGACACGTGGACCCCGGCGTGCTCGGCGATCTCCTTGAGCGTCGGTGCCCGCTGGCCACGCGTCGGCCGGCTGTCTGACGACTGTCCTGGCATCGGCGGTGGTGGTCCTTCCTCGGGTCGGCGCGCTTGTTGACGAATGCGGCGATGCGCCATAGCCTACGTGATGCAAACGATCGTGCAAACGTTCTCACAAACGATTGCACACGGTTCTCGCACCCGCCAGGAGGATGCCCATGCCCGCTCAGGACCTCACGCAACTGTTCGCCCTCGACTCGCTGCTCGACGCCGACGAGATCGCCATCCGCGACACCGTCGGCAAGTTCGGTCGGGAGCGGCTGCGGCCGCACATCGGTGACTGGTTCGAGAAAGGGTCGCTCCCGGCCCGTGAACTGGCGAAGGAACTCGGCGCGCTCGGCGCCCTCGGCATGCACCTGGAGGGATACGGTTGCCCGGGGACCAGTGCGACCGCCTACGGACTGGCCTGCCTCGAACTCGAGGCCGTCGACTCGGGTATCCGTAGTCTGGTGTCGGTTCAGGGATCGCTGGCGATGTTCTCGATCCACCACTGGGGCAGCGAGGAGCAGAAGCAGGAGTGGTTGCCGCGCATGGCCGCCGGCGATGCCATCGGATGCTTCGGGCTGACCGAGCCGGACTTCGGGTCGAATCCCGCGGGGATGCGCACCAACGCCAAACGCGACGGCGACGACTGGATACTGAACGGCACCAAGATGTGGATCACCAACGGGTCGATCGCCGATGTCGCGGTGGTGTGGGCGCAGACCGATCTCGAGGAATCTCCGCGCGGCATCCGGGGATTCGTCGTCCCGACCGATACCCCGGGGTTCTCGGCACCGGAGATCACGAAGAAGATGTCGCTGCGGGCCTCGGTCACCTCCGAGTTGGTGCTCGACGACGTGCGGTTGCCGGCGTCGGCGATTCTGCCGGAGGCCGCCGGACTCCGTGGGCCGCTGACGAGCCTGGGCGAGGCGCGTTTCGGCATCATCTTCGGTGCGATCGGTGCCGCCCGCGACTGCCTGGAAACGGCCGTCGAATACGCGCAGTCACGCGCTGTATTCGACAAACCGCTTGCGGCATACCAGATCACGCAGACCAAGATCGCCGACATGGCGCTCGAGGTGGGCAAGGGGCATCTGCTCGCCTATCACCTCGGCCAGCTCAAGGACCGTGGCGAACTCCGCCCGGAACAGGTCAGCACCGGCAAGCTCAACAATGTGCGTGAGGCGATCGCGATCGCTCGTGAGTGCCGAACCATTCTGGGCGCCAACGGGATCACCTTGGAATATCCGGTGATCCGGCACGCCAACAACCTCGAATCGGTACTGACCTACGAGGGCACCTCGGAGGTGCATCAACTGACCATCGGCAAAGCACTGACCGGGGAGGGCGCGTTCCGGTGACGGGCGCCCTGGACGGGCTGGTCATCGCCGACTTCGGTCGGGTACTGGCCGGTCCGTACGCCACGATGCTGCTCGCCGACCTCGGCGCCGAGGTCATCAAGGTCGAGCGACCCGGCACCGGCGACGACACCCGCAGTTGGGGTCCGCCGTGGGTTGGCGAGGACTCGTCGTACTTCTTGTCGGTCAATCGCAACAAGGAGTCGGTGGCCCTGGACCTCGCCGATCCCGCCGGACTGGCCGCCGCCCGCGAGCTGACCGATCGGGCCGACGTCGTTGTCGAGAACTTCTTGCCCGGCACTCTGGATCGCTTGGGTCTCGGATATGACGCTGTCGCGCAAAGCAATCCGGATATCGTGTACTGCTCAGTCACCGGCTTCGGAGGCAACAATCAGCTACCGGGTTATGATCTGCTGATTCAGGCGGTTGGCGGCCTGATGAGCATCACCGGACCCGACGCCGACACCCCGACCAAGGTCGGCGTCGCGATGGTCGACGTCATCACCGGCCTGCACGCTGCGGTGGGTATCCTTGCCGCGCTGCGTCATCGGGACATGACCGGCCAGGGCCAGCGCATCGAGGTGAACCTGCTGTCGTCGTTGCTTTCGGCCCTGGTCAACCAGTCGTCGGCGTACGTGGCCGCGGGTGTGGTGCCGCATGCCATGGGGAATCGGCACCCGAGCATCACGCCGTACGAGGTGTTCTCGGCGGCCGACCGGCCACTGGTTCTCGCGGTCGGTAATGACCGGCAGTTCGCGGCGCTGGTCGATGTACTCGGGCGGCCCGATGTGGCTGTAGATGAACGCTATTCGACCAACACCGCGCGGGTGGCGCACCGCGACGAACTGGTCGGGCTACTCAACGAGGCGCTGGCCCGAGACACTGCCGACGCGTGGTTCACCGCGCTCACCGCGCGCGGGGTGCCGTGCGGGCCGCTCAATGACGTCGCCGACGCGATAGCGCTGGCCGAGAGGCTCGAACTCGACCCAGTCGTCGAGATCGACGATCCGCGGCGTGAGGCTCCGATCAAGCAGATCGCGAACCCGATTCGGATGAGCGTAACCCCACCGACCTACCGCACCGCGCCGCCCGGACTTGGGGAGAACGACCGGTCGCTGGCCGAGGGGTCGCGCTGATCGGTGGATGGTGAGCCCGGTGTGGGGCTTGCGTACCTGGGACGCGTGTCCTAATCTCATGTGCAGTCGCTAGGACGAATGTCCTAGGGCGCGCGTGAGGAGGTTCATCGGACGATGTCGGCGCAATTGACCAGAGATCGGATCGTCGAGACCGCCGATCAGTTGTTCTATGAGAACGGTTTTGAGCATACGTCTTTCGCCATGGTCGCCTCGGCAGTCGGGATCTCGCGGGGCAACTTTTATCACCACTTCAAGACCAAGGACGAGATCCTCCGCGCGGTCACCGACCATCGTGCCGCGCGAACGCGTGCCATGCTCGACGAGTGGGAAGCCGCGTCAACCGATCCGGCAGTTCGCATTCGACAATTCGTGGAGATCGTGATCCGTAACGAGGCTGCGATTACCCAGCATGGATGTCCCGCCGGAACCCTCGTGAGCGAGTTGGGCAAGCTCGACCACCGGGCGCGTCCGCAGGCGGTGCGTATCTTTGCGATGTTCCGCGATTGGCTGGCAGTGCAATTCGGTCTACTCGGCCGCGGAGCCGATGCTGAGGACCTTGCGCTGCACACGCTGATGTTCAGCCAGGGCACAGCAGTTGTATCCCACGCGTTTCGCGACCCGGCGTGGACTCGCCGCGAGGTCGATCGATTCGAACAATGGCTCAGCGACGAGATCGCCGCGGCCTGACCAATTCGGCCCGCTGGCCTGACCGCTGCTTTAACAAAGGAGTTCGCATGTTCGTCATCATTCTCCGCTTCTCTGACAACAAGTCCGCCGCCGCAGACCACCTGCCCGCGCACCAGGCATGGGTGCAACGCGGTGTCGCCGAAGGTATCTTCGTGCTGGTCGGCAGCATCCGTCCTGGATTGGGTGGCGCGCTGGTTGCCGCCGGTGGTACGCGCGAACAGATCCAGGCGCGAGTTGCCCAGGACCCCTTCGTCATTCACGGCGTCGTCGCTGCCGAGATCATCGACATCGAACCGAACACGACCGATCCGCGGCTGGCGTTTCTCGCGCAGTGAGCTATCGTGTGTCTCCCAATTCTTCTGCGAGGGATTGGCGCAAACGGGCCGCCAAGACCCGCAAAGGGAATTGGGAGACACACCCTAGTGGTCTGTCTGGGATTTGATCTGGTTGAGGGCGTCGCGTCCGCGTTGGACTTTCTCGATGATGGATTCTGCGG
>NZ_RKMH01000021.1 GCF_003797185.1 Gordonia oryzae | reverse complement strand
TTGCGTCGAGTGGGTGGTGGATGTGGTTGCGATGCTTGTCATCTCACCAGGGTCTCGAGGCTCGCCGCACGCGGCTCGCACCTCGACCACCGATAAGAACGACACCTCGACTTTCGGAAAGTGGGACACGTTGACCACCGGGGAGAAACAGTCGAACATCGGGTGGCGGAAGTGCGGGGCAACCGAGAGGAACAGGGCCGTCGCCCTACCGCTTTGACCATCCGTAGGTCGGGTCTCGATCCTCCGTCGGCGTGTTCGAGCTGAGAGTGGTAGTGCCATAGCGAAAAGTCGCAGGCCTCTCGGTGGCTACGATCGATTTGTCGGACCCGACAGGTACGTTCGCCGGGTGGAACGCGAGGAGAGCGCAATGTCGGACGTGATCGTCGGGGACGACGGGATCTCCCGGTGTACCTGGGCGGCCCGGGAGCCCGAGACCACCTACCACGACACCGAATGGGGATTCCCGCTATCGGGGGACGCCGCCTTGTTTGAGCGGGTCTGTCTCGAGGGATTCCAGTCCGGGCTGAGCTGGCGGACCATCCTCACCAAACGGGAGAACTTTCGGAAAGCGTTCAGCAGCTTTGACATTCCGACGGTTGCTCGCTTCGGTGAAGCCGATGTGGCGCGGCTGCTCGGTGACGCGGGCATCATCCGGCACCGCGGCAAGATCGAGGCGTCGATCAACAATGCGCGCCACGCCGAGGACCTCATCGACGCCGAGGGTTCCCTCGAGGCGTTCTTCTGGCGGTACGCACCTGACCGGGACCACGTGCCGGGGTCGATGACGACCTCTCCCGAATCGCTGGCGCTGTCGAAGGACCTCAAGAAGCTCGGGTGGCGGTTCGTCGGGCCGACGACCATGTTCGCGCTGATGCAGGCCGCCGGGTTGGTCAACGACCATGCGTTCGACTGTGCGATCCGGCCTACTGTCGATGCCGCGATCGCTGCGCACCCGCGACCATCGTGAGGTGATCGTTGACCGGCGCAGGCGGGAGACTAGCGCCATATTTGGCAGCGGTCGTCTCCAGATAGTGGCTGGGTCATGCTGACCGCAACGACGGCCCGACCGAATGGCGCCAATCGGGCCGCCGGCATCCGACGACGATGTTCGACATGGTCACCGTCGAGTGTCTCACCGGTGGCGTGGCGAACGTGATCGATGTCGTTGTCGCCGGTCGGCGTGCCGGTGTCAACGGAAGCCGCGTGGTGTCCGGTAGTCAGCGGCGGTATCCGCTCACGCGCATGTGTACCACTGGCAGCACATCGACTTCGCCACGGTCGGCGACACGGCATCTCGCTAGCGATACTCCGCGTAACGCGGATCCCGACCCGTGACGGCGGCAATGTGTGGCTTCCGGCGCGGCGCTGGTGGCGGCAGTCGCGGTAGGGCGGGCTAGCGCGGTTGATCGCGCGCGGAGTCGTGGTTTCCCAAATCGGGTGAAACGGACGCGGAGGTGGTTTCTGCGGGAGGGGTGATGTCCGTGCTGGTCGAGCGGGATCGACGCTGGTAGGTGATAGCCGGCCGGCACCCCGAGTGCTGATGAATGCGCAGACTGCTATGCCGCAACGCCCGACACCTGTGGGGCAAGTCGCTTGAGTCCCTGGCGGATTCGAGACTTCACGGTCGGTACAGCGACGCCGAGACGATCGGCCACCTCGCGATAGGTCAGCCCCTCGAAGTAGGCGAGCTCGATCGACTCGCGCTGTAGTGGCGTGAGGGCCGACAGACTAGACCGGATCTCGCGATCGGTATCGTGACGCTCGGCGAGTTCGCTGACCACGTCGCGCTCGACCCGGGAACCCAGATCGGCTGTGCCGTAATCGATCGTGCGCCGCCGGCTCGCTGCCTCCGACCGCACCCGATCCACCGCGCGACGATGCGCGAGAGTCATCAACCAGCTGATCGCCGATCCGTTGCCGACCACGAACCCATCCGCCGAGCGCCACACCGCGAGATAGACCTCCTGGGTGGCTTCCTCGCTCAATCCGGCGTCGCGCAACACACGTCGGGTCATGCCATACACGCGTGCGCAGGTCAGGTTGTAAAACTGCTCGAAGGCCACCTGATCGCCGCAGCCCACACGCGCCAAGAGCACGTCGAGGTCATCATCGTGTGTGCTCATCGAACTCCTTAGGGGGTTGGATGGTCAGGCATCCGGAGCGGACTCGGTGGCGAATCACCGGAGTCTGCCCGCTGCGTCTCGACGGTATGTACGGATCCGGGTTGCCACCACGGCCAGTGACGAAAAGCGACGCTTTAGTAACGCGGATAACGGTGAGATAACAAAATGCTGGCGACGGCGCTCGTCACGTTGCCGACGGCGCCCTTGGTGGTGGCGAGAGCGCTCGTGATGCGGCTACTGAGCGCTGTCAACGATATTTCGGGCGCTGTCGCGGGTGGGGAGGGCGCTGTCGCGGGTGGGGAGGGCGCTGTCGCGGGTGGGGAGGGCGCTGTCGCGGGTGGGGAGGGCGGGGTCACCACCGGGAGGTCGGGTTGTGCATCGCGCAGGTCACGCACTGTCGCGCGGCCGGTAGTACCTCCAGGCGTTCTGCGCCGATCGGCGAGCCGCAGGTCTCGCACCGTCCGTACTTGCCGTGGCCGAGGCGTTCGAGGGCTGCGTCGATCTCGACCAGGCGCGCCCGCGATCGCTCGACCTGGGCCACCAACTGGCCGCGTTCCACCGCGAGCGTCGAGCCCTCGGGATCGTGCTCGTCGTCGGCGGCCTCGTCGGATGTCGCGTCGATGACCGCCGAGAGTCGTTGTGACAGTGCGTAGATCAACGCCGTGGTGCGTGCCCGCTCGGCGCGCAGCGCCTCCTGTGACGGGTCGCTCCCGCCTCGCCTACCGCCGTCCCGGTGCATCGTTACTTTCTACGCTCACCGCCGGCGCCCGTATGAGGTGCACCTTCTGCGAAGTTCGCGACGAGCGCAGCTTTTCATGGACCGGTGACCAGTGACCCGCGCGGCAACACCGGCATGCCCTCCGAAGCCGCGACCACCGACAAGTTCGTCCTCCCGACTACCTCCCGCAAAGACGGCACTGGGGTGTCCCCACCTCTATGGGACGTCACCGAGGGCAATCTGGCTGGTAGCCGGGCCGAGAGCTGATCTGCGCGGCGGGCACCATGGGATCGCGATCAGGCCTGTCGCCTGAGGGCCGAGCTGTGGCGCCGCTCCGGTGTCTGGGTGCTCGCCTTGCGGAACCGCGGTCGCTCGAACACCGGCTTGTCAGGGGTGGTCAGCCGCAGGATCTGCGCCATGTCGGTGTGACAGCTCGCCCAGATGACCTCGTACTCCACCTCGTCGATCCGACCGTCGCGCAGGTCGGAGTCGGCATCGCGTAGTCGCGCGGAGATGCGCCGGATCAGCGCGATGTTCGACAGCGACGTCAGGTCGGCGTCGGGACCCGTCCAGCCCTCGACGGACACCGATGCCGTACGGATGCTCCGGGTGCGTTCGGCGACCACGATCACCAACCCCACCGACACCGCGATCGCCACCGCAAACGCGACGACGAGCGCGGAATTGACGTATCCGCAGACGAACGCCGTGCCCAGGACAATGGCCGCGACGATCGCCGGAAGCCAGCGCCACGCCCGCATCCAGCGGCGCTGTTCGACCGAGGTCCCCGGCGGGTAGAGCACCATCCGGTCACGGACCCACTGGCGGGCATAACCGATCTGCACGTATCCCCATCGATAGTCGCCGGCGACGATGCGCCGCGGTGCTGCGCTGCTCATGACCTCAGGTCTAATCCGCGGCTCGACGCGCGGTAAGGGGTTCTCACACGTTCTCAACGCCGTGTGCTGGGATTTTGACGCACTCTTGACGCGCACCGCGAGTTGCTTGCAGGCCCTCGAGCGTCGTGGCTTGACGATCGACGAGCCGGCCGTCGCAAACCCCCGGGCGAGAAGGTCGCGTCAACATTGCCATCCCGCGCGTATTGATCGTGTTAAGGCGCTTCGTCGGATCGGCATCGGGAGCGCAGAGTTGTCCTGCGCACCGGCCGCCGGCCGGTGCATCGGCTTGGCCGTCGGGTGACTCGACGGTTGCGGTGTGAGGAGTGAGAGTGGCTGACTTCCTGTACGTTCTCGCCGCACTGGTGGGCTTCGCGTTGTGCGTGCTCGCCGTGCGCGCCGTCGACGTGAGGATCCGGCGATGACCGCCGACGGCGTGATCAACGTCGTCCTGCTGGCCCTCGCGGTGGTGACGGCCGTCTACCTGATGGTCGCGCTGATCTTCCCGGAAAGGTTCTGAGCCCGATGAATCCCGCTCTGGCCGCCACCTTGCAGGTGGCGCTCCTCCTGGTGGTGCTGGGCCTGGCCTATGTGCCGCTGGGTGACTACATGGCCTCGGTTTATCGCAGCGAACGTGACCTCGGTGCCGAGCGAGTGCTGTATCGCCTCGCCCGGATCGACCCGAAGCGTCAGCAGACCTGGGTCGGCTATGCCCTTGCGGTGCTTGCCTTCTCGGCCGTCAGCGTTGTGTTTCTCTACCTGCTGCAGCGAATTCAAGGTGTATTGCCCTGGGCCGACGGCAAACCCGGGATCAACCCGGCGGCCGCGTTCAACACCGCGGTCTCCTTCGTCTCGAACACCAACTGGCAGTCGTACTCACCAGAACAGGTGATGAGCAACCTCACCCAAATGATCGGCCTGGCGGTACAGAACTTCGCGTCGGCGGCGGTGGGCCTCGCGGTGGCCGTCGCGCTCATCCGTGGACTGGTGAACCGGCGCGGCGATGGTCAGATCGGCAACTTCTGGGTCGATCTGATCCGCGGCGTCATCCGAATCCTGTTGCCGCTGAGCATCATTTTGGCCATCATCCTGATCACGCAGGGTGCCGTCCAATCGTTGCGGACCGGCTTTGACTTCACCACGCTCAACGGCGGGTCGGCACATAGCGTCGTCGGACCGTTCGCTTCACAGGAGGCCATCAAGGAACTCGGAACCAACGGCGGCGGAACCCTCTCGGCCAACTCGGCGCACCCGTTCTCCAACCCGACGCCGCTGAGCAACATCGTGGAAATCATTGCACTGCTGATCATCCCGGTGTGCCTCACACGGACCTACGGCACGCTGGTCGGCGACCGGCGTCAGGGATACACCCTGCTCGGTGTGATGGCCTCACTGTGGGGCATCATGCTGGCCGTCTCCTGGTACTTCGAGTCGCGCACCAACGGTGTGGCCGCGCAGGTCGCGGGAGCAATGATGGAGGGCAAGGAACAACGATTCGGCATCCCGGCGTCGGTGTTGTTCGCGGTGTCGACGACGGGGACCTCGACCGGCGCGGTGAACTCCGCCCACGACAGTTTCTCCGCCGGTGGCGGCGGAGTGTTGCTGTGGAACATGCTGCTCGGCGAGGTCGCGCCGGGCGGCGTGGGCTCGGGACTCTACGGCATCCTGGTGATGGCGGTGGTCACCGTATTCGTCGGCGGACTGCTGGTCGGACGGTCGCCGGAGTTCCTCGGAAAGAAGGTCGGGCAGAACGAGATCACCATGGCGGCCCTCTATGTGCTGGTGATGCCGGCACTAGTGCTGATCGGCGCGGGCATCACGGCGGTCCTCTCCTCGACGCTCGATGCGCAGGGCAACGGTGGGTCGCCCGGAACCGCGGGGTCGATCCACGGATTCAGCGAGGTGCTCTACGCGTTCGCGTCGGCGGCCAACAACAACGGCAGCGCATTCGGTGGGCTGACCGTGACCAGCGACTGGTTCCAGAGCTCGTTGGGCTTCGCCATGCTTCTCGGTCGGTTCCTGCCGATCGTGTTCGTACTGGCGCTGGCCGGTCTGCTGGCGCGCCAGCGGCCGCGGGGCGCGAAGGCGGACGGGCGGGATTCAGGACCGGAGCAGGAGGTCTTGAGACTCGGCGCCGGGGCGCCTCGCACCTCGACCAGACGCCAAGGGGCGGCCGATGGTGACGAGGCAGACCTCGACAGCCGTGGCGCGGTCGCGCTCGAGACCCGCATCGACACCGCGTCGACCCTGCCGACGCACGGACTCCTGTTCGGCGCGTTGTTGTTCGGAACCATCCTGCTCGTCGCGGGACTCACCTTCTTCCCGGCCATGGCGCTGGGACCGATCGCGGAGGCAGCTCTGTGAGTGTGGATACGATCGACCGGACCGACGGCGGGCACCAGCCCACCGACGAGTCCGCCGACTCCCCGGAACTGGTGTCGGGCGGCGCTTTCGATGCCCGCAGCCTGATCACCTCGCTGCCGCAGGCGGCGCGCAAACTGAACCCGAAAGACCAAGCCCGCAATCCGGTGATGTTCGTGGTGTTCCTCGGCGCCATCGTCACCACGGTGCTCGCGATCTGGCAGCCGTCGTGGTTCTCCTGGCTGATCGCAGCATGGCTGTGGTTCACGGTGATCTTCGCCAACCTTGCCGAGGCCGTCGCCGAGGGGCGCGGCCGTGCGCAGGCGGACAGTTTGCGAAAGGTCAAGCGAGACACCATGGCCCGACGGATCGGTGCCGACGGTTCGACGGCCTCGGTCTCGGGTAGCGATCTGGTGGTCGGCGACCTGATCATCGTCGAGGCCGGTGAGGTCATCGCCGGTGACGGCGACGTCATCGAAGGCATCGCGACCGTCGACGAGTCGGCGATCACCGGCGAATCCGCGCCGGTGGTCCGCGAATCCGGTGGTGACCGATGCGCGGTCACCGGCGGCACCGTAGTGCTGTCGGACCGGATCATCGTCAAGATCACCACGGCGCCGGGAGAGACCTTCGTCGACCGCATGATCGCGCTCGTCGAGGGCGCCGCCCGCAAGAAGACGCCCAACGAGATCGCGCTGGACATCCTGCTCGCGAGCCTGACGGTGATCTTCCTGCTCGCCGTCGTCGCGGTCGGTCCGATGCAGCAGTACGCCGGGCAGAGCCCCGATCCGATCAAGTTGATCGCCTTGCTGGTCTGCCTCATCCCGACGACGATCGGGGCCCTGCTGTCCTCGATCGGTATCGCCGGAATGGATCGATTGGTCCAACGCAATGTGCTGGCGATGTCGGGCCGGGCGGTCGAGGCCGCCGGTGACATCGATACCCTGCTGATGGACAAGACCGGCACGATCACCTTCGGTAATCGGCGGGCCACCGAGATCTTCCCCGGTCCCGACACCGCCACCGCCGACCTCGCATCCGCGGCGTATCGGTGCAGTCTCGCCGACGACACCCCCGAGGGCCGCAGCATCGTCGAACTGTGTCTGCAGGAGCATCAGGTCACCCCGATGGCCGCCGATAACGCCGACGCGGCGCGCGGTAGTGTTCACCCGAACTACGATGTCGTCGCCTTCACCGCCGAAACCCGTATGAGCGGAATCGATCTGCACGACGGCCCGTCCGCCGTCGAATACCGCAAGGGCGCCGCCGACGCGGTGACCCGCTGGATCGGCCGGCTCGGCGGGTCGGTACCGGAGGTCGTCACCGATCGCGTCGCGGAGATCTCGAAGGGGGGTGGCACGCCGCTGCTGGTGGCCGTCCACGACGACGGTGGCGCACGCATCCTCGGTACCATCCAACTCTCTGATGTGGTCAAGCCCGGCATGCGTTCGCGCTTTGCGCAACTGCGGGCGATGGGCATCCGCACGGTGATGGTCACCGGCGACAATCCGTTGACCGCCAAGGCGATTGCCGACGAAGCGGGCGTCGACGACTTCGTCGCCGAGGCCACCCCGGAAGACAAACTCGCCCTGATCCGGTCCGAACAGGCAGGCGGGCGGCTGGTCGCGATGACCGGCGACGGCACCAACGACGCCCCGGCGCTCGCGCAGGCCGACGTCGGGCTGGCCATGAACACCGGGACCTCGGCGGCCAAGGAAGCCGGCAACATGGTCGACCTCGATTCGGACCCGACCAAGCTGATCGAGGTCGTCGCCATCGGTAAACAACTGCTGATCACCCGCGGCGCGCTGACGACGTTCTCGCTGGCCAACGACCTTGCGAAGTACTTCGCGATCCTGCCGGCGATGTTCGCGGTCATCTACCCGCAACTACACGTGCTCAACATCATGCACCTGCATTCGGCGCAGTCGGCGATCGTCTCGGCGATCGTGTTCAACGCCCTGATCATCGTCGCGCTCATCCCGCTGTCGTTGCGTGGCGTCACATACCGGCCCAGCTCGGCCTCGCGCCTGCTCGGCCGCAATCTACTGATCTACGGCCTCGGCGGCGTCGTGTCACCGTTCGTCGGGATCTGGTTGATCGATCTCGTGGTCCGTTTCCTTCCGGGAATGGGGTGAGGAAATCATGAACACCGTCATCTCCACCTTCGTGCGGCAGTGTGTCGCCGCGATCGGTGTCCTGCTCGCGCTGACCGTCGTCGTCGGCGTCGCCTATCCGGCGGTCGTGTGGGCGGCCTCCCGATTGGACACCCACGCCGCCGAGGGCTCCCAGGTTGTCGACGCCCGTGGCTGCGCCGCCGGCTCCTCGATCATCGGCATCGACCCACAACCCGTTGCCGGACAGCCCGACTCGTTCCTCCACGCCCGTGTGCTCGGATCGGCCGACAATCCGATGGCGCCGGGTGACCCGTCGTCGTCGGCGGCGAGCAACCAGGGACCCAACAGTGCGACACTGGCCACCGAGATCGAGGCGCGCCGAAAGATCATCGCGCAGCGTGAAGGGGTGTCACCGACGGCAGTGCCGGCCGATGCGGTCACCGGCTCCGGGTCGGGTCTGGACCCCGACATCAGTCCGGCCTACGCGGCACTGCAGGTACCCCGCATCGCCGGCAATAGCGGCCGCACCCCCGCACAGGTCCAGGCGATCATCGACGCGCACACCTCTGGCCGGCAGTGGGGCTTTCTGGGTCAGCCGACCGTCGATGTGCTCGAGGTGAATCTCGCCCTGGGACACACCGTGTGCCGGTCATGACGGCGCTTCGCCGATAGACTCGGACGCATGGTTTCCACTGCCGACGCGCGGGGCACCTTGCAGGTTTTCCTCGGCTGCGCCCCGGGCGTGGGTAAGACCTATGAAATGCTCGCGCACGCACACGATCTGATCGGTGAGGGCGCCGACGTAGTGATCGCCGTCGTGGAGTCCCACGGGCGGTCGGCGACCGCCGGTCTGATCGAGGGCATCGAGGTGATTCCGCGACGCCGCATCGTTTACCGGGGTACCGAACTGGAGGAGATGGACCTCGATACGGTGTTGTCCCGCCACCCGCAGGTGGCCCTCGTCGACGAACTCGCCCACTCCAACGTCGCGGGATCGACGAATGCCAAGCGCTGGCAAGACATCGACGTCCTTCGGGATGCCGGGATCGATGTGCTCACCACGGTCAACATCCAGCATCTCGAAAGTCTCAACGATGTGGTCGCCCAGATCACCGGCGTCACCCAGCGGGAGACCGTGCCCGACGCGGTGGTGCGCGCCGCCGACCAGATCGAGCTCGTCGACATCGCCCCGCAGGCACTGCGGCAACGACTCTCGGCGGGCAAGGTCTATCCCAGCGGCCGGATCGACGGCGCGCTCGCCAACTACTTCCGTCAGGGCAATCTGACCGCGCTGCGTGAACTCGCGTTGCTGTGGCTGGCCGATCGCGTCGACGACAATCTGGCCGATTATCGTGCTGCGCATGCGATCACCGACACCTGGGAGGCGCGGGAACGGGTGGTGGTGGCGATCACCGGTGGCGCCGAATCGTCGACGCTGATCCGGCGCGCCAGCCGCATAGCCTCACGGTCGAGTGCCGAGCTGATCGTCGTGCACGTGGTCCGCGGTGACGGGCTGGCCGGACGCTCCGGTGTGGAACTGTCCGAACTGACCGAGCTGGCCGCCGGATTCGGTGCGCGCGTGCACTCCATCGTCGGCGACGACATCCCCACCGCGTTGCTGGAGTTCGCGCGCGGGGTCAACGCGACCCAGCTGGTACTCGGTACGTCTCGGCGGCCGCGGTTCAAGCGCATCTTCGACGAGGGGGTCGGCGCGACGGTCGTCGCGAGCAGTGGACGGATCGACGTCCACATGGTCACCCACGAGGAAACCGCGAAACGCAACCGCCTCGACATCCGCGAGACCCGATTCCACCGGCCGCTGAGCTGGGTTCTGGCTGTGGTGGTACCGCTGGTGATGACGGGTATCCTGGCCGTCCTCGACCGCTGGATCGGATTCGCCAGTGAGACAGCGTTGTTCTTCGTCACCGTACTGGCGATCTCGATGCTCGGCGGTGTTGCACCGGCCGCGCTGTCGGCGGTGGTTTCCGGTGTTCTGCTCAACTACTTCTTTACCGCACCACGGTTCACCCTGACCATCAACGAGCCGGACAATCTCATCACCATCCTGGTGATGCTCGTTATCGCCATAGCGGTTGCCGCACTGGTTGATTCGGCCACGGTCCGTCGGGTGCAGGCACAACGGGCGGCGCGTGAGGCCGAACTGCTCGCGGTGTTCAGCGACGCCGTCCTCGGCGGCGCGGACGTGGCGGGCCTGCTCGAACGCGTTCGAGAGACTTACGATCAGCGTGCGGTGTCGGTGGTGCACCGCCGTGCCGACGGCGCCGTCGAGGTCAGTGCTGCGGTGGGAGAGGGACCACCACAGCGTGATTCGGAGGCCGATACCGTCCTGCCCGCGCGAGGCGACGAATACGAGTTGCTGCTGTGTGGGGCGTCGCCGGCGGCGCAGGATCGTCGGGTGCTCACGGCGGTGGCCACCCAGGCGGCCGCCGCACTCGAACGCGCCGACCTCGAGGCCGGTGCCGCAGCCGCGCGGGCCCTGGCCCAGACCGACGAACTCCGCCGGGCATTGTTGTCGGCGGTGAGCCACGATCTGCGTACCCCCCTGGCCGGTGCCAAGGCGGCCGTGTCGAGTCTGCGCAGCGAGGAGGTGACGTTTTCCCCGGAGGACACCGCCGAATTGTTGGCCACCATTGAGGAATCCGTTGATCAGCTCTCTGCACTGGTCGCCAATTTGCTGGACTCTTCGCGGCTGGAGGCCGGTGCGATCCGCCCGAACCTGGCGCGCACGTACCTCGTCGAGGTGGTGCACCGGGCGGCCAACCGCAGTGGCCCGGCCGCCGCGGGTATCGCCTTCCGGTTCGGTCATGTCTGGGCATGGACCGACGGGGGGTTGCTGGAACGGGTCCTGGCCAATCTCATCGACAACGCGGTGCGCCACGGCGGCGGGCAGGTCGAGGTGGCCACCTCGGTCGACGAGTCGGACCCGCAGTCGCCGCGCACGATCATCGAGGTTGTCGATCACGGGCCGGGGATTCCGGTCGAACGGCGTGAGCAGATCTTCGACGACTTCCGCCAAGGCTCCGACCGAAACGGCTCCGATGGTGGTGTGGGGCTAGGACTTTCGGTGGCGCGCGGTTTCACTTCGACGATGGGTGGCAACCTCGCCATTGTCGACACACCTGGTGGTGGTACGACGATGGTGGTGGATCTGCCCGCCATCGAGCAGTCGGAGCAGTCTCCGCAGGCGAAGGGGGTGGCGCATGGCTGACGGCGCGCGCGTGCTCGTCGTCGACGACGAGCCACAGTTGTTGCGGGCGTTGCGGATCAACCTGAGGGCACGTGGTTTCGACGTGACGACCGCGGCGACCGGCGCAGCCGCACTGGCTGCGGCGGCCAAGACCAACCCACAGGTGGTGGTACTGGACCTGGGACTCCCCGACATGGACGGATTCGAGGTGCTCGCCGGTCTACGTGGGTGGACGAACGTACCGGTGATCGTGTTGTCGGCGCGTGGTGAGGCCGTCGACAAGGTCGCCGCCCTCGATGCCGGTGCCGATGACTACGTGACCAAACCCTTTGGGATGGAGGAGTTCGTCGCACGCCTGCGGGCCGCGATTCGCCGCGGTGCCGGTTTGTCGGGGGAGGCGACCGCCGAGAACCCGGTGGTGTCGGCCGGGTCGTTCACCGTTGACCTCGGAGCCAAACAGGTCACGCGCAACGGCGAACGGATACATCTGACCCCCACCGAGTGGGGAGTGCTGGAGATGCTGGTGCGCAACGAGGGTAAATTGGTGGGGCAGCGCGAGATCCTGACCGGTGTGTGGGGGCCGACCTACACGGGCCAATCGAACTATCTGCGCGTCTACCTTGCGAGCCTGCGCCGCAAACTCGAGGAGGACCCTGCTCACCCCAGGCATCTGCTCACCGAGGCGGGGATGGGCTACCGGTTCGTTCGGGAGTAGTTGTTCGCCCTCTCTGTTCCTCTCTTTACTCGCTGTACGGCCCAAATCCAGTTTTCCGCTGCGTATTTCGGCCTGGCCGCGTCGCAGGTAGCCCGATACCATGAGAAATGCGGGCTCAGGCGCGCGGGCCGAGGAGGGTCAGGGCCATCCGGGTGTATGCCCTTGCCGCCGTGACCAAGTCGGCGACTCGGACGGTCTCGTCGGGCTGGTGAGCCTGGGTGTTGATGTCGCCGGGACCGCAGACGATGGCCGGGATGCCGAGGTCGCGGTTGACGAAGCCGCCGTCACAGGCGGCGCTCCATCCGCCCACGCGGGTGCTGATGCCGAGGCTCTCGAGTGCGCCGACAGCCGTCGCGACGAGGTGGTGATCGGCGGGAGTTTCAAAGCCGGGCATCTCCATAGTGACACGCACATCGACGCCGATGCCGTCGGAATCGATGCCCGCCTTGGTGATGCGGGCGCGCAGCGTGTCGGCTACGCCGTCGGCTGTCTCGTCGGGCATCAGTCTACGGTCGATGCCGAGTGTGGCCATCGGGGCGACGACGGAAATGCCCTGCCCGCCGGAGATGGTGCCGACATTCCATGTCCCAGAACCCAGTAGGCCGTCCGCGCGGGCGGTCATCGCCTCATGGTCGGCGCGAATGAGCTCGACGATGGCGGCGGCGGCGTAGATGGCGCTGCGGCCGTCGTCGGGGCGTCCGGAGTGCGCGGCGCGACCGGTCACGTCGATCTCGAGGTAAGACGCACCGCGGCATCCGCGGACCACAGTGAGATCGGTCGGCTCGGCCACCACACACCCCAAGAAGTCGCCGGGATGAGCGGTGATGAGTTCACGCACGCCGCTGCCGTGTTCCTCCTCATCGACGGTGCACACCAGCTGCACCGGACCGGTGAGCTCGATGCCGGAGGACGACAGGGCCGACATGGCGGTGACGATCGCGGCGAGCCCGCCTTTCATGTCGGTGGTGCCCCGGCCGATGATCGATCCGTCGACGATGCGCGCACGATAGGGGTCGCCGGTCCAGCCGGGGCCCGCGGGCACGACGTCGGAGTGCCCGAGGAACATCAGACCCGGCCCGTTGCCGCCGGCCAGAGTGGCGACGAGATTCGGCCGGCCGGGTGCGACCTCGTGCGTGCCAACCACGAGCCCGGCCTTCTGGCATGCCCGTTCGAGGACGGCGACGGCCTGTGCTTCGGTGCCGCCGGGGTTCTCGCTGGGCGCCTGTACCAGCGCGACCGTCAGATCGGTGATCTCGTCGGCGTCGATGGGTAGTAGGGCGTCGATCGGCAGGGGTCCGGGTGCACCGTTCACCTGGCCATCCTCTCAAGACTGCCGGTGAGGCGTCGGATGCCCTCCTCGTTTCGTTCGGGATAACTCGAGGCGGAACACAAGCGCAAAGCGCGCTGCGATGGCGCCCGCCCCGG
Source organism: Gordonia oryzae (assembly GCF_003797185.1). Classification (GTDB taxonomy): domain Bacteria; phylum Actinomycetota; class Actinomycetes; order Mycobacteriales; family Mycobacteriaceae; genus Gordonia; species Gordonia oryzae. The sequence goes on along the minus strand of NZ_RKMH01000021.1, from coordinate 35,643 downwards.
TGACGCGGCAGGGCCGGCAATGGCGGCGATGCCGTCGGCCAAGGCCACCTCGAACAGTGCGCGGGTGTCGATCTCGGCGAACTCGTCCTGCCGGGTCAGCCACAGGAAGAAGACGCAGGGGATGGTCGAGGCAGGACTGGCCGTGGGTCCTTGACACCCACGAGCTGTGCGCGCGGTCGACGATCACCGGCGTGGCCTGTGTGAGGATGGGGCGTGGTCGTGGCGTGGACGAGGTATTCGACAGCGGTCATCGGTTTACCGAGTCGGCCAATCGTCGGAGTGTCACCCCTTGCCCGGCGGTGCCAGCGGCGTGGTCGGTGATGGTGTCAGGCCTTCCGCGCGTCGCGCCAGGCGACCAGATCGCGGATCGGTCCGGGATCCCAGTTCGGGGCCTCGAGTCCGACGGTGAAGATCCGCGTACCGACGGCGTACAACTTCTCCGCCGACGCCGGGTAGTCGTCGAGATCCTCCGGGAAGCGTCCCGGCTTCGCGCTCACCCCGGCCGAGCGCACGATCTCGCCGGGATTGCGCCCGATCCGGGTGCACCAGTCGTCGAGTACCTGGTGCTTGTGGGCAATGGTCTCGGCGTCACCGAAGCCGTGCCAGATGTCGGCGTGCCGTGCGGCGATCCGCAGGGTCACCTTCTCGCCGCCACCACCGATGAGGATCGGGATTCTGCGCGTGGGCGCCGGATTCAGCCGGCTCCAGCGCTTCTGGATCATCGGCAGATGATCGTTGAGGGTCCGTAAGCGTTGCGCCACCGTGCCGAATTCGAAGCCATAAGAGGTGTAGTCCCGCTCGAACCAGCCGGCGCCGACGCCGAGGACCACCCGGCCCGTACCGTCGCGCGCACTGATGTGGTCAACGGTGCGTGCCATGTCGGCCAGCAGATTCGGGTTCCGGTAACCCACGGAGGAGACCAGAACGCCCAGCTCGACGCGGTCGGTCGATTCGGCCCAGGCCGCCAGTGTGGTCCATGCCTCGAAGTGGCGGCCGTGGGGATCACCGGACAGCGGAAAGAAGTGATCCCACGTGAGGAGCATGTCGGCGCCGAGTTCCTCGACCAGCGCCGCGGCACGACGCAGATCGGCGAACGAGGCGTGCTGGGGCTTTACCTGAACGGCAATGCGCGCCCGCTGTGTCATCCGGCCAGCCGAGGGACCTTGGCCGATCATGGTGGTCGGACGGCGGCGTTCAGACCGGGGTGCCGGCGTCGACGGGAGCCGGCTCCGCCGGCGAACGCACCGCCCGGAACGTCCACAGCTTGTTGACGATGAAGTTGATCGGCATGGTGATGACGATTGTGAGGATCTGCGCCCAGTACTCGCGGGAGTGTAGCCCGGCTCCCTCATGGAAGAACGACGACGAGAGGTAGAGCGGTGAGGTGGGGTTGGTCAAGCCCACCTTCAGGAACAGCCCGACGATCGCGGCGACGCTGCCCACCGCGAGGAACGGCCAGAATTCCGACCACCACCTCGCATGCCGGGAACTCTTGAAGGTCCACGACCGATTGAGCTGGAAGTTGACGCAATTGGCCACGAGGAACCCGACGATCCACACCAGCACGGTGAAACGTACGTTGTACGCCGAACCCGGAATATGCCAGATCACATTGAACGCGTTGGCGGTACCGCCGTGCGCCTTGTTCATCAGGACAGCGACGATCATATTGACGACGACCCCGGATGCGCCCACGATGCCGAAACGGGCGAATTGCCCGAGATTTCTCACATGGGTGGCATATTTGTCGTCCAGCGTCGCGATCACCTAGGGCAATATACGCCACCCAATTCCCGAGTCCGGAATTGTGATCTGGGGCACAGTGGATACGATAGTGGCGGGTGCTCCTGCAGCGATAGAAGTGACAGTTGTGTCGAACTCGCATTTCGCCGGGTAATTCTCGATCTCGGCCGGTGATGTGCTGAGCAATTCGAGGGCAGTAAGCGCGCGTGCCGTCGATCGAGTCCGAGGTGCGCGGCGATGCGGGCGACCGTGGCGCGGTGCTGAGGGTTGATGTCGTTGATTGCAGCGAGCCCGGCGCTGACCGCGACGACGCGCGACACGAACAAACCCGAGGCGACGCAGACGGCAACATTCGGTGCGGCATCGCTCGAAGCGTTGGTTATCGAACCCCTGTCCGCCGACGACCCCGGGTGGGGGTCGGGTGGGGTATGGACAGTGTCGCGATCCCGGAGCGTCTCAGCGATGACGTCGCCGGAGGACGGGATGTGCTGAGCACGCAGATCCTCGATAACCTGCGGCGATACGTCGGCGTCGATGATGACGACCTCGAAACGCACTTCGACAACGTTGTCGACAGGGCTCAGAGGTACGTCGTGCGGCGCGATCCGCACACACCCTGAAGTAGTCTGTAGCGCGATGACCATCGTCTATTTCGTGATCGCCGCTATTGCCTTGGCCGGGGCGGTGGCCCTGCTGTGGCTCGATCGCCGCCGTTCCTCGGTCACGAGGCACCAGCGCGCGATCTGGGGTGACGAGCACGACTTCAAGTTCCGCGAGACCGACACCAAGCTCCGTACGGTGTTCCGCCGCGCCACCATGAACGTGCCCGATACCGTCACCGTGGAGAACGTGGCCTACGGCCACTACGGGGGGGCTGAGGCCGTCGTCTTCGACCTTTCCGAGACCGCCTCAGTGATCGCGGTGCGCCGGTCGACTCCGTCCGCCGTGGTCGTCGATTTGCGGCACGAGGATGTCCTCGCCCCGGCCGAGGAGGACGTGGAACTACTCGGCGCGATGGGCCCGCGCGTGATGTTCTCCAACAACCTCGACGTCGCCCGCCGCGTGTGCGACCGGCGTATGGTCGCCCTGGCCAACAAGGCACCGGCCTACGTCGAGGTGCTGTGGAACGAGGGCAACTGGGCCCTGGGGTCGTTGCCGTTGACCGACGACGCCGCCGAACTCGACACCGGCCTGGAGGTCGTGCGGCGCTTTGCCGACCTGCTGCGAGTGCTGCCGCCACTGCGTGAGCCGCAGGATGCCCCCGACCCGCGGGATCCGCACGGTCCGACCCGCGCCGAGCTGGCCGACGAGAAGACCGAGAACATGCGCGACAAGAACCGGCGCGCACGCGTGGAGGCCGCCGCTCGCGACAGGGCCGAGCGTGACGATGTGGACTCCGCCGCCGCCGTGCCGACCGCGCTGCACAAGCCTGGCGAGGTGGCACCTCGGCCGCGACGAGCCGCGCCGCCTGCCGAAGGCCACTTGGCTCCGGCCGATCCCCGGCCCGCCGGCCGTCCGATGGCGCAGATGCCAATGCGTGGCAAAGCAACTCGACCGCCGGAGCTTGACGACGACGTCGATTTCGACGACGATTTCGAGCCGCCGACGAGACAGGCGCGGACGGGTCCGGGTGACACGCCTTCCCGGCGGAACCGTCACCGCCGCAACTGATCACACGACCGACCCGTCGGGGCCGGTGTCCGATCCGCGAGAAGAGAGCGAGTTCTGTAGTGTCCGCAGCGATTCCGTCCGTCGATACCGCCGATCGAGAGGTACTCGCCGAACTGGTCAAGGAACTCTCGGTGGTGCACGGCAAGGTGACACTCTCCTCGGGCAAGGAAGCCGACTATTACGTCGATCTGCGTCGGGCGACGCTGCACCATCAGGCCTCGCCGCTGATCGGCACGCTCATGCGTCAACTCACCGCCGACTGGGACTACGATGCCGTCGGCGGACTCACCCTGGGCGCCGACCCGGTGGCGACGTCGATCATGCATGCCGGTGGCCGTGCCATCGATGCCTTCGTGGTGCGCAAGGCCGCCAAAGCCCATGGGATGCAACGTCGTATCGAGGGCCCCGACATCGCCGGGCGCCGCGTGCTGGTGGTCGAGGACACCTCCACCACCGGGGCCTCACCGTCGACCGCGGTGGAGGCGGCACGCGAAGCAGGCGCGACGGTGATCGGTGTGGCGACCGTCGTCGATCGAGACACCGGCGCCGATGAGGTCATCGAGGCGCTCGGCGTGCCCTACCGGTCGCTACTCACGCTGGCCGATCTCGGCCTCGCCTGAGGCGTGGCAGCCGACGACCCGCAGTCGACAGCCGACGAGCCCGGACCGACGGAGTGGCAGATCGGGTCGGCGCCGGCGGTCGGGGTGGGGCCCTGGGCAGCCGAGCACGACGGTCCGCCGCCGGATGACCCGCGCTACGACGCGCACCTGCTCGTAGCCGGCGACACCCGCAATGTCGTTGACGCCTACCGATATTGGACGCGGGAAGCGATCGTCGCCGACATCGACTCCCGGCGGCACCGACTCCATGTGGCCATCGAGAACTTCGCCCACGACGCCAACATCGGCACCGTGGTGCGCACTGCCAACGCCTTTGCGGTGGCCACGGTGCACATCGTCGGACGTCGACGGTGGAATCGGCGCGGCGCGATGGTGACCGACCGGTATCAGCACCTCGAACACCACGACTCCGTCGCCGACCTGATCGCGTGGGCGCGCGAAGAGAATCTAAAGGTCGTCGCCGTCGACAACACTCCCGGCGCGCAGTCGTTGGAGACCGCCGAACTGCCCCGCGAATGCGTGATGCTCTTCGGGCAGGAGGGCCCGGGCGTCAGCGCGGATGCGCAGGAGCAGGCCGATCTGACCGTCTCGATCGCACAGTTCGGCTCCACCCGCAGCATCAACGCCGGGGTGGCCGCCGGAATCGCCATGCACGCGTGGATTCGCCAGCACGCCGACCTCGGACAGGCGTGGTAGCCGCACTCGGCTGAGCAGTCCGGCCCGGATGACGGAGCGGCGAACGAGACATGAACACCCGCCCCCACCTTGCCCGAAGAGTCGGACATCAGTCAGAGTGATGGCCATGTCGTTGCGTATGCGCTCGGTCCTGCTCTCGATGTTCGCTGTGCTTGTGATGGTCGGGGCGCCCGTTGCGCACGCGGCGCCGGCACCGGCCACCGCGCCCGCGGGATTCTCCACCGCGCAGCTCGTCGGTCCGTTCGCCTCCGACGTACCGCCGGGCGGAACGTATCTCCCGGAACTCGACGGCTTCGCGGCGCTGCGCGCCCAGCGGCCCGACCTCATGAAGCAGAATCTCGCAAAGGTGGTGTCGGTCAACAACTCTGCGACACCGGCCCAGCAGGACGACGCCGTCGCGATCAACTACGACGACCGGATCGTCTCCCTGTCACAGGCCTTGGGCACCAAGGTCGGTACCGCGTTCCGGCAGCTGCTGGCCGCGGGCAAACTGCCCAAGGTCGCGCAGTTGGTCAAGGGTGACACCGCGCGCGCCGGAATCCCGTTGCAGACCACGCTGATCGAGAAGCAGTACTACAACAATCCGCGGCCCTTCGTCGTCGCGCCCGCACAGATCACGCGCTACAACCGGCCCGGCTCGGATCTCTACGGCGACCTCGCCGGCAACGGCTCGTACCCGTCCGGCCACTCCAGCCAGGCGTTCTGGCAGGGTGCGCTGCTGGCCTACTGGCTGCCCGAGGCCGGACCGCAGATCCTCGCCCAGTCCGGCCACATCGGACTCAGTCGCATGGTGCTCGGCGTGCACTACCCGCTCGATGTGATGGGCGGCCGGATCATGGGCCTGACCGTCGCCTCCGAGCGGCTCTCCGATCCCGCATTCGCCCGGCTCGTCGACGCCGCCGGTGATCAGCTGCGCGAGCAGCTCCGGACCGCGCTCGGTGAGCCGGTGGCCCGGGCGCTCGCAGACGACCCGACCGTGGCGCCGACGTCGCAGGCGGTGTCGAATGCCCAGGAGCTGATGACATTCGGATTCCCGCGGATCTCCCCGAACCAGGTGAACGCCATCCCGACCCAGGCCGCGGCACTACTGCGCTCGCGATTCCCGCACCTCAGTGACGCTCAACGCCTCGACATCCTGCGACGCACCGCCATCCCCGCCGGCTATCCGCTGGATCAGGCCGGTGCCAACGGGGGATGGGTGCGCATCGACCTGGCCGCGGCGTACGCGGTGAGCGGATAGCGTCCGACCGGCCGGCGCCGACTCAGACGGTGTCGGTCCGCCGGTCGTCGGCGGCCGTGGCATCGGGGGACAGGGCGTCAGCGGCCGGGGCGCGCTTGGCGGCCCGGCGCCGGCGATACCACTCGATGAGCATCGGTGCGATCGACAGGATGACGATCAGGATGAAGATCGGTTCGATGAGCTTCTGGATGACCTCGAACCGTCCGAGCCAGTAGCCGAGCAGCACGATGCCCGCACCCCAGACGATCGCGCCGACCACGTTGAAGACGGCGAACACCGCCCACTTCATCCGGGCGGCGCCGGCGACGATCGGGGCCAGTGTGCGCACGATCGGCACGAAGCGCGCCAAGAAGATGGTGATCGGCCCGTGCTTCTCGAAGAACTCGTTGGCCTCGACGAGGTAACGCTCCTTGAGGAACCGGGCGTCGGGCGTGAACATCTCGGTACCGATGAAGCGGCCGATCCAGTAGCCGATCTGACCGCCGATGATCGCCGCGATCGGAATGAAGACGAGTAGCTGCCACAGCGAGGCGAACTTGTCGATGCCCTCGGTGCCGCCCGCGCCTGCGGCGACGACCATGCCGGCCACGAACAGCAGCGAGTCGCCCGGCAACACCGGGAACAGGACGCCGGATTCGATGAGGATCACCAGGAGCAGACCCCAGAACGCCCAGGCGCCGAACCAGCTGAGCACGTTGATGGGGTCGAGGATGCCCGGCAACGCGACCACAGTGGTGGTGGTATGGGCAAGTGCGGAGTCGATCACGGGTCACCAGGCTACGCGGGCAGCCTGAGGGTTAGCCAGATGGATGCTGGTGGGTCGGTGTGTGGCGTGGGGCCGGACGCGGGACGGTGGTGTGCTCAGGAGTGGTCGGCCGGCGTGGGTGAGGCCACCGGCTCCTCAGTGATCGCCCGACGCGACCGGAGCACCCGCTTGACGACCTCGGAGATGATCGGCAGGACCGAGACCAACACGATCAGCAGGAAGATGTAGTCGACGTTGTCGCGGATGAACGCGATCTGGCCGAGGAAATACCCGAGCAGCGTCACCCCGGCACCCCACAGGATCGCGCCGACGACGTTGTAGGTGAGGAAGATCGAGTACCGCATCTTCGCCGCACCGGCCACGAGCGGGGCATAGGTCCGCACGATCGGGACGAAGCGCGCCAACACGATGGTGACCGGACCGTGCTTCTCGAAGAACTCGTGCGCCTCGACGATGTAGTTCTCCTTCAGCACCTTCGCGTTCGGCCGGAACAGGGAGTATCCGAGGCGATTGCCGAGGAGATAGCCGACCTGGTCGCCGAGGAAGGCGGCGATCGGGATGGTCACCAGCAGCACCCACAGCGGCGCGAACGGCTCGATGTCGGCGGACTTCGCGGCGACGATCAGCCCCGCGGTGAACAACAGTGAGTCGCCGGGTAGCAGCGGGAACAGCAGGCCCGACTCGATGAAGATGACCAGCAGCAAGCCCGCGAGAATCCACGTGCCGAACGAGTTGAGCAGGTTTACCGGATCGAGGAACCCCGGAAGCAGGGCCAGATTTGTCGTATATGCGGCAAATGCGAATTCGATCACGGGTTTCGAGGGTACCCGGCAGAGGCGAGCGTTCGCAGAACCTGCCGGTCGGCGACCTCGGACGCCGCTGCGCGCGGTGTGAGCGACCTTGCCATACTGAACAGGAGTGACCCGACTCGAAGCGTGAAACCTTATCCGGTTGGAGGACGTGAAATGCCCATTGCAACCCCCGAGCAGTACGCCGAGATGTTCCAGAAGGCAAAGGAGGGTGGCTACGCGTTCCCGGCGATCAACTGCACGTCGTCGTCGACGATCAATGCGGCCATCAAGGGCTTCGCGGACGCCGGCAGCGACGGCATCATCCAGTTCTCGACCGGTGGCGCAGAATTCGGTTCGGGTCTCGGCGTCAAGGACATGGTGACCGGCGCCGTCGCGCTGGCCGAGTTCGCCCACGTCGTCGCCGCGAAGTACGACGTCACGATCGCTCTGCACACCGACCACTGCCCCAAGGACAAACTCGACACCTACGTGCGGCCGCTGCTCGCGATCAGTCAGGAGCGCGTCGACGCGGGCAAGGATCCGCTGTTCCAGTCGCATATGTGGGACGGGTCTGCGGTCCCGATCGACGAGAACCTCGAGATCGCGCAGGAGCTGCTGGCCAAGGCCGCCGCAGCCAAGATCATCCTGGAGATCGAGATCGGCGTCGTCGGCGGTGAGGAGGACGGCGTCGAGGCCGCGATCGACGACAAGCTGTTCACCACCCCCGAGGATTTCGAGAAGACCGTCGCCGCACTCGGCGTCGGCGAGAAGGGCAAGTACCTGCTGGCCGCCACGTTCGGCAACGTCCACGGTGTGTACAAGCCCGGCAACGTGAAGCTGCGTCCCGACGTGCTGAACACCGGCCAGGAAGTGGCGACCAAGAAGCTCGGCCTGGCCGACGGATCCAAGCCGTTCGACTTCGTCTTCCACGGTGGCTCCGGCTCGCTGAAGAGCGAGATCGACGAAGCCCTGAGCTACGGCGTCGTCAAGATGAACGTCGACACCGACACCCAGTACGCCTACACGCGTCCGGTGGCCGGCCACATGTTCAGCAACTACGACGGCGTGCTGAAGGTCGACGGCGACGTGGGCAACAAGAAGACCTACGATCCACGCGTGTGGAGCAAGAAGGCCGAGACCTCGATGAGCGAGCGCGTCGTCGAGGCCTGCACCGACCTCAAGTCGGTGGGTAAGTCGATCAGCGCCTGAAGTAATTGAGCGCTCTCCGGTGAGCATCCCCGGGGGTGTCGGCGGCGGCGTCCGGTGAATCCGGGCGCCGCCGTTGTGCTTTCGTACCACCCGACCGTGCCCTGGATTTCGCCGACGTCGTTGGCTGGTTCGTCGTCGAAGTCCGGAAATTCGTCGAGAGCTCCCGGCATCTTGCCGACGGCGCTCAGGAGGGCGCTGTCGGCACGGTCGGACGCGACCTCAAAGAGTGAGGATTCCGACGAGAACACCGACCGCGAGTAGGACCATCACGATCGCCGCAGCGATGACCATCGGGTCCGCGCGACGGTGCCGGTGGGCCCGACTCTGTGCGTCGTGGCCCGACGAGGAACGCGCTGACGTGGACTGTGTCGACGAGGCGCGTGAGGAGTCGGGCCGCGCCGAGCTGGGTCGCGATGTCGCACTCCGGGTTGCGTCGGGTATCGGCGGCTGCGCGTAGGGAAGTGGGCCGGCGTGCGCAGCAGGTGGCTGCGGCGGCACGTGGACCCGCGGCGGAGGGGCCTGCATCCTGCGTGGGTTCGGCTCACCCGGCACCGGTGGCCCGGGAGTGGCGAGGGGCTCGGTGGCGCGGGTGAAGACGCTGTCTGCCTCCGGCGGCGGCGGCGGTGGTCTCCAGTCGGCTGCCGGTGGAGCAGAAAACCCCGAATTCTGTTGTGGTTCAGGTCGATCAGCGTGATGTGCGCCAGGTATGGGCGGTCGGCCGTTCGGGACCGGCGGGCGCACTCCCATCGGCAGCGGCGGGCGGTCGGGAGGCGGCGCCGGACGTTGGTGGCGACCTTGACCGTCGAATGGTCGAGTGGGCACCGCGTCGGCGCCGGCGTGGTCAGCCGGCGGGTCACCCGCGGTGCGCTCGTCGGTCACTGCTAGTCGCAGACCTTCCAGTTGTCGCCCTGCTTCTGCAGGTTGATCGCGACGCGTTGCGGCTGGTTGGGCGTACCTGTGTTGACGGCCGTCACCTCGACCAGCGCAGTGTTGCCGTCGACGCGGACGGCGTTGATGCTCTCCACCTTGACCAGCTCGTTGCGGGCTTTCTGCGACTGGTAGAGCCTGGTCCAGTCGCCGTCCTGCATGCTCTGGTAGTAGGCGAGCTTGTTGCCGCAAGTGATGTCACGCAATGTCTGCAAGTCGCCGTTGTACACCGCGTTTCCATAGGTCTTCGCGGCGTCGGCGGCTGCGTCCTCGGGCGCTTGCGGGCGCAGCTGGAAGTACGCGAAGACACCGATGACGATCGCGGCAACGACGACGACTGCGGCGACCGCCGAAATCAGGATGCCCGTGCGACGGCGGCCGCCGTCGGACTTCGCCGGCTTCTCCTGATCACCGGGGATGACCTGCGGCTGGTGGGCCGTGGTCGACCAGCCCTGGGCGGCAGCGGTTCCGGTCGTGGTGTCTGCGCCCGCGGCGAGGGCACCTGCCTCGGTCGCTGCGGCGGCGGGCTTGGAGAGGATCTGGGTCCTCGAGTCGTCCGCCGGGACCTGATCGGCCCCAGTCTCGCTGGCAGGGGTCTCGCTGGCAGGGTCCGGTGCGGCCGGCAGCTTGGCGGTCTCGGTCTCGCCGGACTCGGCGTCGGCGGGAGTCTCATCCCACTCGTCGTCTGCCTCGGCGGTCTCGGCTTCTTCAGCGTCGACTTTGTCGGAGTCATCCTCGTCGATGAGCGACTCGTCCGCACCGGCCTCGGCGACGTGCTCCTCGGTCTGGTCGGAGTCGGCCCCGGCCTCCTCATCCGATTCCGCAATCTCGCCGGAGGCAGGCTCCACGGCGGCAGGCTCGACGGCGTCGGGGGTCTGGGCGTCGGGGGTCTGGGCGTCGGGGGTCTGGGCGGCCTCGCTCACCTGCCCGTCGGAGTCCGTCGCGACGGGTTCGGCTGCGCCCTGCTCGGCGGCTGGTTCTTCGGTGTCCGCGGCATCCGTCGCCGGCTCATGCGCCGAGTCGGAACCGGTCTGGTCGGTCGCGGTCGTGTCGGCGACCGTATCGGTGTCGGCGGTGTCGGCGTCGTCTTTGTCCGAGGACGTTGCCGCGACCGCTGCGGCGGTACCGGCGGCAGCGGCACCTGCCGTGGCGACGGTGGCCGCGGCCTTGCGGATGCCGTCGGAGTCGGTCTGGTCGGAGTCGGTCTGGTCGGAGTCGGTGTTGTCCGAGCTGTTCTCGTCAGCGGGAGTCTCGTCGGTTTCCCCGGAGTCGACCTTCTTCGCGTCCTCTGCCAAGGATGCTCCGACGGCTGACTCGACGGGTGCTGACGCAGTGTCGGAGTCCTTGTCGGGTCGACTGCCGTCGGTCTGCTCTGCGGTCGCCTCTGCCGGCGCCGCCGAATCGGTGGTGTTCTCCGCGCGTGCCGCGCTTTGTTCGGCCGCGTCTTCCGAGTCGGAGGTCGTAGAGGTCTCCACCCGCGCACCGCCGTAGGGATCGACGTCCTCGAGGTCATCGAGGTCGGCAGCGTCGGGAAGATCAGATCGGCTGATGACCTTGGTCGCCGAGTCGATGCCACGTCCTCCGCGCGGCCTCGGGTGTTCGGTCACCTTGTCTCCTATATCCGTGGTGTCGGCCGAATCCGGCGAGGTGGTGTCTGTAGTACCGTCGCCGCTGCTCTGGTCATCCGGTCGTTGGGATGCTGCACCTCGCGCGGACGGTGCGGCGTTGCGAGCGGGCTCGGCGGGTGGCTGCGTACGGAGCGGCCTTGTCTGGGCATCCGGACCGGTGGGAGGTGTGCCGGGGGATACCGCACGCCCACCGGTCGGTCCTCCCTGGCGCGATCCACCGGGTGCTCCGGTGGGCCCGGACTGTGGTCGGGCCGTCGCATTCGATGTCGGTTGGGACCCGAAAGCCGAGGGCCGGGTGGGACGGCCGCCGTCGGCAGCGTCGGACCCCCGTGATTCCCGCATCTTGCGCAGTTTCGAGAAAGCCCTGGTGACGGCTGACTTCCGGTCGTCAGACTGCGCCATCGGTCATCACCCAACCTTCCTCGAACACCACGCTCGAAGTTTGCCCACGAGAAATCCGTCCATCACCGAAGAACGACATCACACCACGTCACGCCACGAAGTGCGTCATTCACACTAGCGAACGGTCGCGCACCTCATCACCTGGGGAGACTTGGTCATCCGATCGAACGGATGAATCCGACGTACCCGTCTCGGGGTCGGCCTCGCGCGACGTGTCGTGGTCGCGTGCGGCGCGATGCTTGAATGGTGTGGTGACTTCCTTCGGAGACCTCCTGGGTCCGCAACCCGTTCTGCTCACCGGCGACGACGACGCCGAATCGTCGCTGCTCAACGGCGCCGAGCCGGCCGAGGTGGCCGCAGCACACCCGACAGCGTCGATCGCCTGGGCGTACCTGGCCGAACGTGCGTTGAGCGGCTCCCCGGACACCCGCACGGTGATCGAGGCCTACGCCTACGCCCGCACTGGATATCACCGCGGCCTCGATCAGCTGCGTCGGCACGGCTGGAAGGGATTCGGCCCGGTGCCGTGGAGTCACGAGCCCAACCAGGGCTTCCTACGGTGTGTCGGTGCGCTGGCACGTGCCGCCCGGGCGATCGGTGAGGAGGATGAGTACCTGCGGTGCCTCGATCTGCTCAACGACAGTGACCCGAACGCCGCCGGGCAGCTCGGTGTGAACTAACTCGGGCTCCTCAGGCCCGATTTCGTGACGCCGATGACCACTTGGGCTCGCCGCCGCTACGAGGCGTTGCCGCGATTGTTGCGGGTGCGCATCCGCAGACTCTGGCTGTCGGCGGTCCCGATTGCGCAGTGCTCGATCGCCGCCGGCCTCTCATGGTGGTTCGCGCTGGAGGTGCTGGGTCACCAGCAGCCGTTCTTCGCCCCGATCGCTGCGGTCATCTCCCTCGGCCTCTCGCTCGGCCGCCGATGGCGCCGATCGGCCGAACTCGTCGCCGGCGTCACCATCGGCATCCTCGTCGGAGATCTGTTGATCGTAGAAATCGGCAGTGGCGTTTGGCAGATCGTCGTGGTGGTGGCACTGGCGATGGCGGTGGCGGTCTTCCTCGATGATGGCCCGCTCGTCCCGATGCAGGCGGCGTCCTCTGCGGTGCTCGTGGCGACGCTACTACCGCCGGGTGGAATCGGCGGTTTCCATCGCGCGATCGACGCACTGACCGGCGGTGTGATCGGAATCCTGGTTGGTGCGTTGCTGCCCGCGAATCCCGCTGCTCGCGCCCGCCGGGACGCGGCCACCGTCCTCGCGACGGTCCGCGATGCCGCGCGGCAACTGGCCGAGGGTATGCGTGCCGGTGACGAATCCATGGTGTTCGCCTCGCTGGAGAAGGCGCGAGGAACCCAGGGGGCGATCACCACGATGCGACAGGACATGAGCGGCGGACGCGAGATCAGCACGTTGTCCCCGCTGTACTGGGGGTCGCGGCTTCGCCTGCAACGGATTTCGGCGACCGCGGACCCGATCGACAACGGGGTTCGCAACTTTCGGATCATCGCGCGACGCGCCCTGGGCATTACCCAGCGTGGTGAGGAAGTCCGTCCTGAACTCATCGAGATCATCGGCGATCTCGGGGGCGCTTTCGAGATTCTGCGCCAGATGATGCTCGCCGACCCGGGGCACTCGCCGGATCCGGCCGACGCCGCACGTGTCCTGCGCACGATCGCCCGCAAGGCGCGAGCCGAACTCGTCGCCGAACGCGGGATGTCGGAGACCGCCCTGCTCGCCGAGATCCGGTCGTTACTCGTCGATCTGTTGATGGTCGCCGGATTGCGGCGGTCCTCGGCGGTGGCGACCCTGCGCTGAGTGAGCGAGAAGTAATGCTGACGCGGCTGATACACGGGATCAGTCGTGCAACCCCGTGCCGACAGCAAGGACGAGAAGGCCGGGAGGCTCGATGGTGGACCGCGATGACGTCGCGGAGATGAGCGTCGCAGAGATACTCGATCCGCTCGACCCGCAGTCGTGACGAGAGCGATCTGGTGGCCGATCCCGCCGATCGGGCCCGCGCCTGGGCATCCCAGGGGTAGTCCGTGCCGCGGAGCGGCAGTGGCGTGACGGTGTCCGAATAAGGAGAACCACAGTTTCAAGAGCGGTGCTCTCGATTTTGGGTGCCTGTGCTCGAATGGTGAACACCGGCGCCCGGTCGACGAGGTGTGGCGCCGATTCGACGGACATAGGCGCGCGATCTGCGTGGATGGCGTAGGCGGACGGGGTGAGGCATACCTGAGTCTTGCTATATATGCGCACTCGTGCATATATTGACGGGGCTATGGGGCTCTCACATTCACACTCCGCCGCGCTGTCGCATTCCCACAGCCATTCGCATGTGGACGTGACGAATGCGTCGCAACGTCGCATCTGGCCGATGGCGGTGGCCGTCGGGCTGATCGGGTCGTACTTCGTCGTCGAACTCCTGGTCGGCCTCACAGTCAACTCCCTGGCGCTGATCGCCGATGCCGGACACATGCTCACCGACGTCGTTGCCCTGGTCATGGGCCTCGTCGCGTTACTGCTCGCCCGGCACGGTGAGGCCACCGACATCCGGACGTTCGGCTGGCACCGCGCCGAGGTGCTCACCGCGGTCGCCAATGCCGTCCTGTTGGTCGGCGTCGCGGGTTTCGTCCTGTACGAGGCGATCGAGCGTATCGGGTCAGACCCCCAGGTCCCCGGTCTCACCCTGATCATCGTGGCGTTGGTCGGTGTTGGTGTGAACGTGTTGGTGATGTGCTTATTGCGGGCCGATTCGCAGGAGTCCATCGCAGTGCGCGGCGCCTATCTCGAAGTTCTGGCCGACGCGGTCGGCAGTGTGGGGGTACTCGTCGCCGGCATCGTGGCGCTGACCGCCGGATGGGGTTACGCCGACATCATCGTGGCTGTCGGCATTGCGCTGTGGGTCGTCCCGCGTGCGCTGCGGCTGGCTATCGACGCCCTCCGCATCCTCAATCAGCAGGCGCCCACGCATGTTGACGTCGACCAGGTGCGTCGTGAGCTGTCGGAGATCCCGTCGGTCACCGATGTGCACGATCTACATGTCTGGTCGTTGACCACTGGGATGGACGTCGCGACGGTGCATCTCGGCAGTGACCGACCCAATGCCGATGTGCTCCCCGCTGCGCGTGCCGTGCTCTCACGACATGGGCTCGGTCACGCCACCGTCCAGATCGACCCTGTCGACGACCAGCACCGATGCTCCGAAGATCTTCACTGGTGAGAGCGGCGTCGCCGCGGGCTGCCGAATCGACCACTACTGGCAAATCCACAACTATTGGGCCAGGCCATCAGTGAACTGTGCGTTCCGGTGTGAGGAGGTCCTAGAACTCGATTGCCTCGGGGTGGGCCGCACTTCCGGGGAGACTCAGCGCGCGGTCAGGGCAGCCGCATCGCCACGGGGTCAACACCTGCAACTGGGTCCGGGCGAGAGGCGGCTTCTGGGAATGGGTGAGCTGACCGGCGTGGACTCGGAGTCGCAACGCTGCCCTGACTAATGCCGCCAGAACACAAAGGTGTCCCACCCCCACCCCGCCAGGCCGGATGGGACGCCGGACAATTCGAAAAGCCAGAAGATCAGGTCGAAGAACGCCTTGTTGAGCTGCGGGATGAATAGCAGGGCGAAGATGATCAGGAAGCCGTACGGCGCGACGGCGGCAGCGCTACGCCGGGTCTGAGGCGAGAGATAGGGCTCGATCGCGTTGTAGCCGTCGAAGCCGGGCATCGGGATCAGGTTCAGCACGGCGGCGGTGATCTGCAGGAACGCCAGCATCGCCAGTCCGTCCCACAGATTGATGCGCTCGGAGTTGGTGACGAACAGGCCGATAGGGCTGTCGACGAACGGGCCGAAGCCACGGATCACCAGGAGCAGCACGACGGCGAGCAGAATGTTGCACGCCGGACCGGCCAGCGACACGATGGTGCGCTGCGCCTTGGTGAAGCCACGCTCGTTGAGGTATACCGCGCCGCCGGGAAAACCGATGCCGCCCAACAGGATGATGAGCAACGGCAACCCCAGCGACAGGCCAGGATGGGTGTAGCGCAACGGATTCAGCGTCAGATATCCGCGCAACTCGGCGTCGCGGTCACCGAATCGGTAAGCGGTCACCGCGTGACCGAACTCGTGCAGACACAACGAGATCACCCAGCCCGCGAGCACGAGCAGGATCACGCCGAGGGTCGCCTGGCCCGACGAGCGATCGGAGCCGGCGGTCGCCGCGAGCCAGCCGCCGAGCACCGCCACCGCGATCAGGGCGAAGAACACGGCGCCCGGCTGGATCGCGCGGGCCATCTCGGCCATCGTCGGGTTGCGGCGTCTGCCGAAGGCGGGGCCGGTCATCGGGGGCACACCAGTTTGAGATCCACGTGATGACGGTAATAGGTGGACCGTTTGACCACCCGATCGGTGAGCACGGCCTCCCGCTCGACGACGATGTTGGTGCCCCCGGTCTGGATCGCCCGACCGTCGTGCCATCGGCCTCGCCGCGTCCAGCGGCCCAGCGCATTGGTTTCCAGGCGCGCCCGCAGACCCGGCTCGTGCGGGGTGGGCTCGATCCGTATGCCGCGGACCTCGCCGGTGAACAGCCGGACGCTGTCGACATAGCTTTCGCCGTGCAATTGCGCCCCCTCGGCACCGAGGTGTCGGGCCACGCCCACCAGCACGGTCGCCGCGTCGTCGCGGATCAGTGGCAATGACACGGCGTCGCCGTGTTCGGCGAGATCGCGGGCCGCCGACCCGTGCGGCAACCCGTACGCGCTGGTTGCGGCGGTGGGCCGATCGGCCACGTAGGCGACCTCGACGTCGAGGCGTTCGGAGAGCATCAAAGCGGCGATGACCTGCGCGAGGTGGGCGTCGGGGTGGGTCTGCGACCCCTTATCGGCACTCGTGGACCCCGCTGCGGGTTCCACGATCAGCCGGGTGACGGCGGGGTCGGCGATCCGCTGCGCCACCGTGTCCCGGATCGCGCGGCGAGAAAGGGCCGACGCCGACGCCTGCGATGACGTGATGACCGCGAAAGACATGGGAATAGGGTATCGAGCTGCCCGAACCAGTAGGGTTGTCCCGGTTGCGAAGGCAAGTGAGAAGGGCGGAAAGAGAACATGGCCGCGATCGTGCTGATCGGCGCCCAGTGGGGCGACGAGGGCAAGGGAAAGGCCACCGATCTCCTCGGCGGCAAGCTGCAGTGGGTGGTTCGCTACCAAGGCGGCAACAACGCCGGACACACGGTGGTGTTGCCGAACGGCGAAACCTTCGCGCTCCACCTCATCCCGTCGGGCATCCTCACCCCCGGCGTCAACAACGTCATCGGCAACGGTGTCGTCGTCGACCCCGGCGTCCTGCTGACCGAACTCGGCGGACTCGAGGACCGCGACGTCGACACCACCGGGCTGCTGCTCTCCGCCGACGCCCACCTGCTGATGCCCTACCATGTGGCCATCGACAAGGTCACCGAACGCTTCCTGGGCAACAAGAAGATCGGTACCACCGGCCGCGGGATCGGCCCCTGCTATCAGGACAAGATCGCCCGTGTCGGAGTACGTGTGGCCGACGTGCTCGACGAGAAGATCCTGACCCAAAAGGTCGAGGCCGCACTCGAACTCAAGAACCAGATTCTGGTCAAGATCTACAATCGGCGTGCTCTCGAGCCCGAGCAGGTCGTCGACGAGGTACTCGCTCAGGCTGAGGGTTTCACACACCGCATCGCCGACACCCGGCTGCTGCTCAACCAGGCCCTCGAACGCGGCGAGACCGTGTTGCTCGAAGGCTCGCAGGGCACTCTGCTCGACGTCGACCACGGCACGTATCCCTATGTGACGTCCTCGAATCCGACCGCAGGCGGCGCAGCGGTCGGCGCCGGGATCGGGCCCAACCGCATCACCACGGTGCTCGGCATCCTCAAGGCCTACACCACTCGCGTCGGGTCTGGGCCGTTCCCGACCGAACTCTTCGACGAGTGGGGCGCCTACCTCGCCAAGACCGGCGGCGAGGTAGGTGTCACCACCGGGCGCGCCCGCCGCTGCGGATGGTTCGATGCGGTGATCGCTCGCTATGCGACACGCGTCAACGGCATCACCGACTACTTCCTGACCAAACTCGACGTCCTCTCCAGTCTGGAAACCGTGCCCATCTGCGTCGCCTACGAGGTCGATGGTGAGCGCGTGGAGGACATGCCGATGACCCAGACCGGTTTCCACCACGCCAAGCCGATCTACGAGGAGATGCCGGGCTGGTGGGAGGACATCAGCAACTGCAAGAGCTTCGACGAACTGCCGCGCAACGCCCAGGACTACATTCTGCGGCTTGAGGAACTCTCCGGGGCATTCATCTCCTGCATCGGCGTCGGCCCGGGCCGCGACCAGACGATTGTGCGCCGGGCGATTGTCTGAGCGCCGTGCGGTCGCGGCGGCGTCATGTGGCCTTCTAACGGATTCCGTCGCGTAAGTGGAGATCTGCTGCGAATAGCTTTGCAAGTAGTCTAAGATTCTACGGTTTCCCGAGCACGGTGGTGAGTCGGAGGCTACCCTCATGAGCAGTGGGTGCCATCCGGGCTGCCCTGCGAACGAGGAGAGTGTTCCGATGGCCCTGTACGCCGTCACCGATCCCGCGACCGGTGAGGTCGTCAAGGAATATCCGACTGCCACCGACGAGCAGACGGGCGCCGCGATCGACGCCGCCGCCGATGCCTTCGCCACATGGTCGAAGAACTCGACGGTCGCTGAGCGCGCCGACCTCATCGGTAAAGTTGCGCAGTTGCACATCGAGCGCAAGGACGAACTGGCCTCGATCATCCAGCGCGAGATGGGCAAGCCGCTCGATCAGTCGGTCGGCGAGGTCGAGTTCAGTGCCGCGATCTACGAGTACTACGCCGACAACGCCGAGAAGTTCCTCGCCGACGAGCCGATCACATTGCTCGAGGGTGAGGGCTCGGCGTTCATCCGCCGCAGCGCCGTCGGCGTGCTGCTCGGCATCATGCCGTGGAACTACCCCTACTATCAGGTCGCTCGCTTCGCCGGCCCGAACCTGGTGTTGGGCAACACGATTGTGCTCAAGCACGCCCCGCAGTGCCCCGAGTCGGCTGCGGCGTTGCAACAGATCTTCCTTGACGCCGGATATCCGGCCGGGGCGTATGTGAACGTCTACGCCACCAACGAGCAGATCGCGGACGCCATCGCCGACCCGCGCGTGCAGGGTGTCTCGCTGACCGGGTCGGAGCGCGCCGGTGCCGCCGTCGCCGAGATCGCCGGCCGGAACCTGAAAAAAGTGGTCCTCGAACTCGGCGGGTCTGATCCCTTCATCCTGCTCTCCACCGACGATCTCGACGCGACCGTCTCTGCAGCCGTCGCCGGACGCTTCGAGAACACCGGGCAGGCGTGCAACGCCGCCAAACGGTTCATCGTCGACGAGAGCATCTATGACGAGTTCCTCGGAAAGTTCACCGAGAAGGTCAAGGCAGCCGCGCAAGGTCTTGCGCCGCTATCGTCGCTGGCTGCCGCCGAACGTCTGGAACAGCAGGTCGACAACGCTGTGAAGGCCGGTGCGACACTGGATTCTGCGGGCGAGCGCTCCGGTGCGCACTTCCCGCCGGCGGTCCTCACCGGTATCGATCCGGAGTCGCCGGTAGCCAAGGAAGAATTGTTCGGTCCGGTTGCCACGGTTTACAAGGTCGCCGGTGAGGACGAGGCCGTCGCGGTCGCCAACGACATTCCCTTCGGCCTGGGCTCGTATGTGTTCACCACCGACTCCGAGCAGGCGCTTCGTGTGGCCGACAAGATCGAGGCCGGCATGGTGTTCATCAACGCCGTGGGTGCCGAGGGCGCCGAGTTGCCGTTCGGCGGTGTGAAGCGCTCGGGCTTCGGACGCGAACTCGGCCGATTCGGGATCGACGAGTTCGTGAACAAGAAGATGATCCGCGTGAGCTGACGCACGCTCACCGCAGCGTGTGGTGGTCGGTAGGCCCGCGCGGTCGAGGCAGGATCGGTCGTGGTCGGGTCATCGTAGGTGGGGTTGTCGATCGTCGGATTGTCGCTCGTGGGGGCCTCCGGCGTGGTGCTGCTCGCCGACGAGGTTGCGCCCTCCGATGCTGACTATCCGGCACTCGGCGACATCGCACTGGGCGACATCGCACTGGGCGACGCCGCACTCGGCGACGCCGCAGACTACTCGCCACCACGGCCGGCAATACCACCGTGGTGTCCACCGCCTTCCAGATGGAGGCCGCGACCGCGGTGACACCGTCGGTGGTGGTGGCTCCGGTGGCACTGAGGACCTGTGCCCGGTCGGGTTGCCGGCGGCATCTGGGGCAAGGCGTTCAGCAGGTTGTCCTGGCCGTCGGTGTAACCCGGCGCGCCCCTCACGCCGACAGGTGTTCGTGAACGACCAGCGGGCCGGGGTCGGCGTCGAGGTCGAAGGCCACCGTCTCGCGTTCGTTCAGCGTGGTGCCGTCGGCCAGCGTGGTTGACACCCGATGGGTCACGATCGCGACGGCGCCGACGACGAGTACGCGCCGATCGCTGCTCGCACACGTGGCTACGCCCCAGCCCTCGGCACGCCAGGAACGCCACAGTGCCCGGTAGTCGGCGACGCCGATCGCGGTCCGGTCCTGATCGGGGAAGACCAGCTGCGCGCCGGGGGCAAACGCACCGAAGTAGGCGTCTTCGTCATTCGCCGCAAACGCAACGACCAGGGCGTCGAGGGCATCGAGTGCGCGTGCGGTGAGAGTATCGGTTGTCATGGCGGGTCCGTTCAGATGGGAAGGGGAAGGGAATGGCGGTGGACCGGCCGGGTCACCGGCGTGGCCCGAGGATCGACAGCATCTCGTAGGCGACATGTGCGGCGGCGATACCGGTGATCTCGGCGTGGTCGTAAGCGGGGGAGACCTCGACAATGTCGGTGCCGACGATGTCGAGGCCGCGTAGGCCGCGCAGGGTGTTCAACAGCTCGCGAGAGGTCAGGCCGCCGGCCTCGGGGGTTCCGGTGCCCGGTGCGTGGGCCGGATCAAGGACGTCGATGTCGATGGAGACGTAGACCGGACCGCCGGCCAAGCGCGTGCGTACCCGTTCGACAATGCTTGTCACACCGTCGAATTCGTAGTCATCGGCGCGCACCACGGCGAATCCGAGCGCCGAGTCGTCGTCGAGGTCTGCGGCACTGTAGAGCGGGCCGCGGATGCCGACGTGCATCGAGCGTTCCATATCGATCAGTCCTTCCTCGCTGGCCCGGCGAAATGGTGTGCCGTGGGTATAGGGCGCACCGAAGTAGGAGTTCCAGGTATCGAGGTGGGCGTCAAAGTGCAGTACCGCAACAGGTTTCGCGTGCAGGTCGCGCAGCGCGCGCAGCATGGGCAGCGCGACGGTGTGGTCGCCCCCGAGGATCAGCGGGGTGGCGCCGTCGGCGCCGAGAGTTCTCGCCGCGGAGCTGATGGTGTCGATGGCCTCGGTGATGGCGAACGGATTGACCGACAGGTCACCGCAATCGACGACCTGTCGCTGCGCGAACGGTGCCACGCCGAGGGCTGGATTGAAGGGCCGTAACAACTTCGACGACGCACGAATGTGCCCGGGGCCGAACCGTGCGCCCGGCCGATAGCTGACCCCGGTGTCGAACGGGATGCCGAGAATGTGCACGTCGGCATCGGCGACCTGGTCCCGGCGCGGTAGGCGGGCGAACGTGGCCGGCGCGCCGTAACGGGGGAAGCGTGCTGCATCGACCTGTCCCACCACCCCGTCGATGACCGGGAACTCGGTGTCGAGTCCGGCAATCACGTTGTCACTCATGAGTTCTCCTCCAGACTGTGTTCTTCTGCGGCGATCTCGATGCGGATCTCACCGGTGCTCGGCGGGTCGGATAGTTCGGGGTGGCTGGTCAGGAGTTGGCGTTCAGTGGAGAGATCCTGGGTGCGGGTGAACAGCACGTAGGCGCCGCCCGAGACCACCAGCCCCACGAGGAAGGCGATGTCTACCTCGCCCATCGCCGACGCGGCGGGCCCGACGAAGAACGGTAGGACCATGAACGGGATTTCGGCGGCGATGCCGATCAGGAATGCGCTGATTCCCCGCCAGGGCCACCGGCCGTATACGCCTGTGGGCGTGAACAGGTCGGCGATGACGTAGTGGCCACGTCGGACGAAGAAGTAATCACTGAGGTTCACCGCCGTCCACGGCACCAGCAGGTAGAGCATGATCAGCAGGGCGGTGTTCAGTGATTCGGTGGCATCGGTCAACGTCAGTGACAGCGACAGCCACACTACGGTCAGGACCAGGATCGTGATCACGCGGAGCCGGCGCGTCGGCGAGACCTGGCGGACCGAGTCGATCGCGGTGACCACGGTCAGCATGCCGCTGTAGGCGTTGAGGCCCATCGTTGCCACCAGCACCAGGGCTGCGACCACCGCCAGGACGCTGCCCAGGCCGGAGATGACCTGATTTCCGCCGTCATTGATGCCGCTCAACGCGTCCGACGCGCCGAGGTAGGTTGCCAGGAACGCACCCACCGGGATCAGCCACGCGGGCGAGGCGAAAGCGCCGAGGAACACCGAGGCGATGATCGAGGACGGGCGCGTGTCCCGGGGCAGGTACCGCGAGTAGTCCGACACGTAGGGTGCGTAGGTGATGTTGTAGGACGCCGCGACCGAGAACTGCACCAGGAACGCCACGAGGGTGAAGCCGCCGGGACCCGCCGGTCCGAGGGACCCGTGCACCGAGCCGGCCAGGATGCCGATGGTGAGAATCAGCCACAGCGGCAACGAGATCCAGAAGAGGACCTTGAACGCCCGGTGTAGCAGATCGTGGCCGAAGATGGCCAGCGCGGCGCCGATCACCGACATCGCGACGGCGACCACCACCGGATTCCAGCCGAAGATCGACTGCAGACCGGACTTGATGATCACGATGTCGACGACGTTGAAACCTACGAAGGTGAACAGCGTGCCGATCAGCGGCAACAGCACCCCTCGATAACCGAATTGGGCTCGGGACTGGATCATCTGCGGCAGCCCGAGGACCGGGCCCTGCGTGGCGTGGAATGCCATGAACAATGTGCCGAAGGCGATACCGGCGAGACCGGCGATGATGCTCCAGACCATCGACAACCCCATTGCCGGACCGGCGAAGCCCACCGCGAGGGTGAACGGCTGGAAGTTGCCGACGAACCAGAATGGCCCCTGTGCGGAGACCTTGCCGTGTCGTTCTTCGTCGGGCACATAGTCGATGGAGCGGGTCTCGATGGCAGGACGTGTGGTGGCGCGGGCGGTCTGGCCGTCGGCGGGAGGATCCAGGTTCATGACGGGCTTTCGGGTCGATCGGAACTACTCGGAGGGCGGCGTCATCGCCGGTGCATCTCAGAGTGCGGCGCACTGACCTGCGCCGACAGTGAAAAATTGTCCAATTCGGTGATTACCATTGGGTGATATGTACAACAGTGGGCCCAGAGGTCTCCGGTGATCACGGTCGGCGACGTCGCAGCAGCGGACGAACTCCACCTGCAGGTGGCGGCCGGAGGTGAGGCGCTCGACGCCGAGGTCACGATGGTGCATGTCTCCGAGCTGGCCGACCCGCACGAATGGCTGCGCGGTGGGGAGCTGCTCATGACCGTCGGATTGCTGGTGGAGATGACCGAGCAGGGTTGTCGCGAGTATGTGCGCAACTGCCGGGCCGGTGGTATCGCGGGCCTGGTGTTGGGTCTGGGCCCGCGCTACGCGGCCTGCCCTGAGCCGCTGCGTGCGGCGGCCGCCGAGATCGGTGTTCCGCTCCTCGTGGTCCCCGTCGAGGTGCCGTTCATCGCGATCACCAAGTGGGTGTTCGAGAAACGGGCCGCCCAGCAGCGACGCGATCTCGAGGAGGCGATGGAGCTCAATCGCCGACTGACCGCGGTGGCCACGTCGAGCGCACCGTTGCCGGCACTGCTGGAGACCTGGGCCGAGGCGTCGAGCGCGCACTGTGTGGTCTGCGACGGTGTGGGCCGGCTGATCGCGGCCACCCCCAGGGCCTCGGAACAGGTGCGTGCGGAGGCCGTGGAATTGGCGGTGGCCGCCTCGCGCGAACCGCTCGGACAGTCGTGGGTGTTGCGTGGCGGGCGAGAGATCCACGCCGTCGGCTCCGGTGTCGCGGTGGCATTCATCGTGTTGGACGCCCAACTGAATCCGGTGGCGCGGCATTCGTCGACGGTGCTCGTCTCGCTGCTCGCGTTGGAGGTGCAACGTCGCCATGTAGCCGGCCAGCCCGAACGTCAGCGTCGAGGTGTGGTGTTCGCCCAACTGGTTCGTCCGAGACTGAAACCGGCACGTGCGCAACAGCTTGCGGACTCCTTGGGCTGGCGATCGACGCTCGTTGTCGCGGCGGTGATCGCGCCCGCACCCCACGATGCGGACGCGTTGCTGTTCCGCGTGCAGTCCTCGTTGACGGCCGGACTCGTCCGGTCGCACGGGGGTCTCGTGGAGATCGCCCACCCCGAATCCGACGGGCTGCTCGCGATGCTCACCGCGATCGCTCCCGGCACACCGATCGGGTTGGGCGCTCCGGTTGAGGTGGCGTCGTTGCCGGTGTCGCTGACCCAGGCGCGTTCGCTGGTGGGCGCCAGCGAACGCCTTGGTCGGCCGGTCGATGCGCGCGAGGGCCGCACCGTCGAGCTGCTCATCGGACTCGGCGAACCACGGCTCCTCCGCGGATTCGCCGACGCCGTGCTCGCCCCGATCGATCAACTCGATGAGCGCGAGCGCGTCGAACTGATGCGGACCCTCGAGGAGTGGCTGCGCGTCAACGGCGCGTGGGACCCGGCGGCAGCCCGGTTGTCGGTGCACCGCAACACCGTTCGCAATCGGATCGATCGCATCGCGGCGCTGTCGGGCCGTCGGCTCGACGACGGCGAGGACCGTATGGAGCTTTGGCTGGCGCTCAAGGCGCGCTCGGCGCTGCCCCGCGTGTGACAAGCGCCCGGCGACGGACTCGGGTATGGCAGGGTAACCACATGGCACCGAAGCGGGGGAGGCGCGACTACGGCTCGATTCTGCTCGGGTCGGCCAGCGAGAGCGGTTCGATACAGCGGCTGCGCATCCAGACACTGCTGACCGCGTCGATCGTCGTCGCCAACCTCGTGGGTGCGATCATCGTCGTTGCGCTATCGGCGGTGGGCATTCCGGAGCCGTCGGTGTTCCGGTCGGATCTGTGGTGGGTGAACTTCCTCGCCGTACCGCTCTACGTCGTCGGAGCATTCTTTATCGGAATCGTTTGGGGCACAATCGTTGTTGTCCGCGATCTTCGCTGGGCGATCCGAGATCGGCCGCCGACCGACGCCGACGCGCGGCGTGCCCGCCGCGCGCCGTGGCGCCTGGTGAGCATCCAGGCGGTCCTCTGGATCGGTGCGGTCGTCCTTTTCGCTCTTTGCTACGGCATCGCCCATCCCGAACTCATCCCGAAGACGATCTTCGTCGTCGGTCTCAGTGGGGTGGTGGTCGTCGCGATCTCCTATCTGCTGATCGAGTTCTCACTGCGGCCGGTGGCCGCCGAACTCATCAGCGCCGGGTACCGCAGACGTAAGCGCAGCGGGGTGCGCAGCCGTGCGATCGTGTCGTGGCTGGTCGGCTCGGCTATCCCGGTGACCGGCATCCTGCTGGTCGTGTTGTTCGGAGCATTCCGGCCCGAGACGTCCAAGGTCGACATGTTCGTCGGTGTCGCGGTGCTGGCAGGGACGGCCCTGGCCACCGGCCTGATCCTGACGGTGCTGTCGTCGCTGAGCATTGTCGGCCCGATCCGCAGCGTGCGTACCGCGCTGCACCGGGTGGAAGCCGGGGAACTCGACGACGTCGGGGTGATCGTCTACGACGGCACCGAACTCGGTGATCTGCAGGCTGGTTTCAACCTGATGGTCGGCGGCCTACGTGAGCGAGAACATATGCGCGACTTGTTCGGTCGGCACGTCGGACGTGAGGTTGCCGAGGCCGCTCTGGCCTCCGACCCCGAACTCGGGGGCACCGAGAAGGTGGTGGCCACGGTCTTCGTCGACGTGATCGGTTCGACGACGCTGGCCGCCGAACGTTCGCCCGGCGAGGTGGTGGAGATCCTGAATCGCTTCTTCGGGGTGATCGTCGCCGCCGTCGAGGAGAACGAGGGGCTGGTCAACAAATTCGAGGGCGACGCGGTACTTGCGATCTTCGGTGCGCCGATCGCGTTGTCGGACTGCGCCGGTGCGGCCCTGGCGGCGGCCCGAACGATCGCCACACGGCTTGGCGAGGAGGTGCCGGAACTGTCGGCGGGCATCGGTGTCAGCCATGGGCCGGTTGTGGCGGGCAATGTCGGTGCGATCCAGCGTTTCGAATACACGGTGATCGGCGACCCGGTCAACGAGAGTGCACGACTGTCCGAACTCGCCAAACGAAATCCGCGGCACCCGTTGGCATCCGGGCGTGCCCTGGAGGCCGCGCGGCCTCCCGAGCGCGAGAAGTGGCGCGAGGCCGAACATGTCACACTCCGCGGGAGAACCGAGGAGACCGTCGTCTACGAGGCGGTCGGGGTGGGCGATCCGGTGTCCGAACCATCCTGACCCGGCCGACACGATCCGGCGCTGCGGGCGCGCCCGAATACTCCGGCGCGCCGTGTGCTCAGTGCGTCACACCAGGCAGCGCAGGGGCGTTTCCGCAATTCGCGGTGCCCGATTGGGTGCACACCCACAACCACGTCATCCAGCTGCTCGCCGAGTTCAGGATGTCGTCGGTGTCGGTGTGGCCCGCGGTCGATGGTGTCGGGGCGGTGGGAGCGGCGGACGCCGAGGCGGAGACCGGGAAGGCAGTGTAGTCCTCATCGCTGGATTGTCCGGCGGTGGAGCTGCACACGACGTATCCGGCGTACTGGGCGGCGGTGCCCTGGTAGGTGAGCAGGGTGGTGGGGGCGGAGCCGACGGCGACCGTGTCGGCGACGGCCAGTGGGGTGCCCACCCCCGACATGTCCTGGTCGTACTGGTTGTTGAGTGAATCGACTTGCGGCCCTTGGTTTTGCACGCGTGCCGCTGCCCGTTGCGTGCCGACCTGGGCGGCTTGTTCGAGTGCTCCGAGGGCGGAGAACGGATACACCAAGGCGCTGCACTGTCCCTGACCGCCGGCCAGTGGTGAGTTGTTGACGCCGAAGAGCGTGACCGTGTTGCCGCTCATCGTCCCGGACCCGCCATGGGCGGTGCCGGTGGTCCACGCATGGGCCGGCGCTACCAGGCCCAACCAGGCTGCGCCCGCACAGGTGATTACTGCCGCCCCCGCGGCCATCCGGCGTCTCATATCGGCAAGCTACAGCCGGTCGGCCCGTGATTCGGTTGTGGTCCCATTACGGTTCGGCACAACTTCAGTCACAGGTGCCCCATGTGAACCCATTGTCCCACTTGGGTCCTCGTGATCACCGAGACCAAGCGAACCAACCGGTCAAACCGGCCCCTCGGGCGAGCAGTTGTCGTCGCGGTCGGTCAGGCCCTCGGCAAAGTCGAGCCGGCGCAACGCCTTGCGCAACACCAACAGGATCTCCGCGGGGCCATCGGGGAGAATCACTGGTCGCATCTGAGCAAGTGCGTGGAGTGCGGGCACGTTGGGTGTTGTGACTCCTCGCCGCGCCGACACGCGAGGGCGCGCTTCTACTCGTCGGGGCATCCTGTCATGCGTTCGGCGGAACCCGGTGAACTCTGGCGGTGGTGCTACATCCATCAGGTGGTCGGCTGAACCGCGAGTCGGTGGGTGTCGGCGCAGGTCACAGCCGTGCATCGAGTGGTGCCGGCTGTGCGCGGTGTGGATGACCCACCGATCGGGTGCCACGTAGAATCCACAGAATGACCTCGAACATCGACAGCGGCGCCGCCTCTGAGGAGCCTTCGCGTCCGGACGCGCCGCCCCCGCAGGCGTCGGAATCGTCTGGGCTGTCGTCGTCTGGGCAGGCCCCGGTGGTTCCGGTGCCGGCGCCGGGGGGCGAGCCTGCCGGTGAGCCCGCCGTCGGATTGCAGAAGCCGGACGCGGTCGCCCCGGCGCCCGCGCAGGTGCAGGTGGTCCGTCGTCCCGCGTCTGTACCCATCGGTCCGCCCGATCTGCTCGGGACGCCGTTGTCGCCGACCGCCACCCGAGTGATGGTGCTCGGTGCCGGCGAACTCGGCAAAGAACTCGTGATCGCCTTCCAGCGACTCGGCGTCGAGGTGGTCGCCGTGGATCGCTACGAAAACGCTCCCGGTCACCAGGTGGCCCATCACGCCGAGGTCATCGACATGACCGACGGCGACGCGGTGCTCGCGCTGGTGGAGAAGTATCGCCCCCACTATGTGGTGCCCGAGATCGAGGCCATTGCGACCGAGGCCCTCGGAACCGTCGAGAAGCAGGGGCTGGCCGAGGTCATCCCGACCGCGTCAGCGGTGATCGCAACGATGAACCGCGAGGGCATCCGCCGTCTGGCCGACGAGGACCTCGGATTGCCGACGTCGCCGTACCTGTTCGCCGGTTCACTCGACGAGATGACTGTGGCGGTCACCCAGATCGGCTACCCGTGCGTGGTGAAGCCGGTCATGTCGTCGTCGGGTAAGGGGCAGACCGTTCTCAAGAGCGCCGCCGACATCGAGTCCGCCTGGCAGCGTGCGACCACGGGTGGGCGCGTCGCCGGCGAACGCGTGATCGTCGAGGGCTGGGTCGATTTCGACTTCGAGATCACTCTGCTCACGGTGCGTGCTATCGACCCGACAACCGGACGACTGACCTCCCACTTCTGTGCGCCGATCGGGCACAAGCAGGTCAACGGCGACTACGTCGAGAGCTGGCAGCCGCACGAGATGACCACCGATGCGTTGGGTGCCGCCACCTCGATCGCCGCCCGGATCGCGACCGCGCTCGGGGACGGAAAGATCGGTGGCCGTGGCATTTTCGGCGTCGAACTGTTCGTCAAGGGCGATGACGTCTATTTTTCCGAGGTCAGTCCGCGGCCGCACGACACCGGTCTGGTCACCTTGGCTACCCAGCGTCTCAGTGAGTTCGAGATGCACGCACGTGCCATCCTCGGGCTGCCGGTGGATGTGACGCTGGCCTCGCCGGGCGCGTCGGCGGTGATCTACGGTCAGCTCGACGAGAAGGCGATCGGCTTCGAGAACGTTGCGCGAGCACTCGCTGTACCGGAGACCGATATTCGATTGTTCGGCAAACCCGAGAGCTTCCATCGGCGACGTGTCGGGGTGGTCACCGCAACCGCCGACGATGTCTCGACGGCCCGCGAACGTGCGGTGCAGGCCGCGTCGATCGTCACACCGGTGGCCGGGCGCGAAGCGCGTCGCGGTGCGCCCGCGCCGGTACCGCCCCCGGCCCCGGTGCGTCTGGCCGGACCGCCGCCGCGAGGACCGGTGGGACCTCAGCACGGCGGGCCGCCACCTGGTGGGCCGCCCGTCTGGGGACCCCCGCCGCGCCCGCAGCCGGGTCAGACGCCTCCCGGCGGGCCGGGACGCCCCCCGGGCCGGCCGCCGATGGGACCGCCCCCGGTCGCACCACCACCGGGCGGCCCGCGTCCGCGTGGGCCTCAGGGTGGTCCGGCACCGGGACCGCGTGGGCCCGCGTCCGCGGGAGTGCCCGGCCCGGGACAGCGACCCCCGGCGGGGCCAGGGGCGCCGCGTCCGGAGGCGGCCGGGTCGGATTTCCCGTCCAGGGTCGAGTAAAGCGGTCGATTGATGCCCCTGTATGGCGAGATCATCGTCGGTGTCTGTATTGCCTTGGGGCTGTTGGGAATCGTCGTTCCGGTGCTGCCTGGCGCACTGCTGGTCGTGGTGTCGATCCTGGTGTGGGCGATCATCGTCGGCGGCTGGGCGTGGGCGGTGTTCGCACTCGCTGTGGCGCTGATCGGTGTCGGTGAGATCGTCAAATATGTTGTGGCCGGCCGTGTTCTGCGTCGTCACGAGATCCCCAACCGCACCATCGTGGTTGGCGGGGTGGTGGGGATCGTCGGGTTCTTCATGGTGCCCGTCGTCGGGTTGTTCTTCGGTTTCCTTGCCGGTGCACTGGTTTCCGAGCTCGTGCGTACCCGCACGGTTGGCGCTGCGTGGCGCGGTACGGTGGCGGCGACCAAGGCGGCGGCGGTGACGATCGGTATCGAGTTGTTCGGCGCGTCGCTCGCGTCGGGAACCTGGCTGGCCGGGGCGATTGCCTTGTGAGATCCCAGGACAGCCGTCCGGTGACCGAACGGCCTACCGCTCGCCGAACACCCCACGTGCACCGGATATCCGGCGTGCCGTGTGCGTGCCGATCGGCACGATCATCGGGCCACCGAATACCGGGTCGGTAACCACCTGCGTGCGCAGGCCCGAAGGCGTCGCCGAGGAGTTCGGCGGTGATCACCGCGTCGGATGCGCCATGTCGGAACCAGTTGTCCGTCACTCATGACGAACAGATCAGCACCGACCCGATGCTGGCGACCACGGGCACGGCGAGGATCACCAGTAGTCCGGCGCGGCATGGCGGAAAGGTTAGCCTTACGTCAGTTGTTGGTGGTGGACTCGATGACGATCCGGCTGCCGTGCGGCAACGATTGCGAGACCGACGTAACGGTTGCCTGTGAGAGTGCGATAGAAGGAGACGTAAGCATCTCGGCGCGGGGGCGTCGTAGGAGTTCGCAGCCTCGGAGTCGTCCACGGTTTCGAGGCCCGATCGACGAAGAAGGAGTCGACATGAAGAAGACGATGAAGCGAGCCGTCGCGGCAACGGCGGTCGCCGCCGGTATCGCCGGTGGCACCTTGGCCGCAGCGGGTGAGGCGCAGGCCGCAGGGCCGGGCGATCTGGCCATGCTGGGCGGCGTGAGTTGCGAGTTCAAGCGGTGGGGCCCGAACTGGGATTCCGGACCGCTGTGGCAGATGACCCGGTGGATGGGCGTGAAGAACGTCGGTGGCTCGACCATGACCAACGTCAACGTCACCGAGATCGGCGGGGCCACCAAGCAGGTCCGGATCGCCGGTCAGCCCGCCGGTCTGCTCAAGCCCGGTCAGTTCTACCGCTACGTCGAGACCAAGTGGGCCGGTTGCTGGCCGTCGTCGATCTCCGGCTACACCATCGGCGCGCAGGTAGAGAACCTGGCCAACAACTTCGGCTTCTGGGCCAATGTGCGTCAGATCCCGGCACCGCAGAACGCGCCGGGACCGCAGAACCTGCTACCGGCCATTCAGCAGGGCTGAGCGACAACCACTCTCACAGTCAGCGAGGGGCGAGGCGGATCTCCGTCTCGCCCCTCGCTGTGTGTCCGGCTTCTTCCCAAGGCTTTCGTTCGTCCGCTGGGGATTGCTTGGAAACGAACGTAAGAGTGGGGGAGGACAACACCTCCCCCACTCTCGTCAGCCGCGTGTCAGGCCTTCTGCACCTTGTGCGGCTCGGAGGCGGCGAGCATGTCCTCACGCTCGACCACCTTGACGCGCTCGCGGCCCTGTTCGGCACCCAGGGAACGCTCGTGCTCGTCGAGCCGGTACCAGCCGTCCCAGGTGGTGAACGGGATGTTCTTGGACTCGAGCAACTCGATGACCGCATTCTGCGCGGGATGCGCGGGCTCGAGCAGCGCGCCGTTCGTCATGTCCTCGATGATGCAGTCGACGGTCTCGTTGGCGTCACCCTTGGTGTGGCCGATGAGTCCGACGGGTCCGCGTTTGACCCACCCGGTGGTGTAGAGCCCGGTCAGGTGGGCGCCTTCGTCGAAGACGCGTCCGGCCTCGTTCGGGATGACGCCGGCCTGGCTGTCGAACGGGATCTGCGGCAGGTTGTCCGAGAGGTAGCCGACGGCCCGGTAGACCGCGGTGACGTCCCAGTCGGTGAACCTGCCGGTCGGCTTGACATTGCCGGTGCCGTCGAGCTGGGTGCGCTCGGTGCGCAGCCCGACGACCTTGCCGTCCTCGCCGAGGATTTCGGTGGGGCTCTCGAAGAAGTGCAGGAACAGCTTGTGGATGGCGCCCTGCTTGGGGTCGCGGATGGCGTAGTTCTCGATGATCGTGGCGACCTGGTCGGTGATCTTCGATCCGCGGCGCGCGACGGCGGAGCCCTCGTCGTAGTCGATGTCCTCGGGGTTCACGACGACCTCGATATTCGGCGAGTGGTCGAGCTCCTTGAGCTCGAGCGGGGTGAACTTCGCCTGGGCAGGACCGCGACGACCGAAGACGTGCACCTCCAGGGCCTTGTTGTTCTTGAGGCCTTGGTAGACGTTGTCGGGGATCTCGGTGGGCAGTAGTTCGTCGCCGGTCTTGGCGAGCACGCGTGCGACGTCGAGCGCGACGTTGCCGACGCCGATGACGGCGACCTTCTCCTCCTCGAGCGGCCATTCTCGCGGAAAATCCGGATGACCGTCGTACCAGGCGACGAATTGCGCTGCGCCGTAGGAGCGTTCGAGGTCGACGCCGGGGATCTGCAGAGCGCGGTCGTCGGTGGCGCCGGTGGAGAAGATCACCGCGTCGTAGTGCGACTTGAGCTCGTCGAGGGTGATGTCGGTGCCGTAGTCGATGTTGCCGAGCAGGCGGACCTGCGGCTTGTCGAGGACCTTGTGCAGGGCGGTGATGATGCCCTTGATGCGGGGGTGGTCGGGCGCGACGCCGTACCGGATGAGGCCGAAGGGCGCGGGCATGCGCTCGAAGAGGTCGATCGACACGCCGCGGTCCTTGGCGGTGTCGGACTTCATCAGGGCGTCGGCGGCGTAGATCCCGGCGGGACCCGCGCCGACGATGGCCACGCGCAGCGGGCGAGCTTGATCGGTCATGGAGTGTCAGTACCTCGGTTCTCGACGGAGATCACACGCCCGCGGTACGAGGCGGTGCGTTGATGCTTATCCCTTCTACGGTAGGCCCTGGCAGCCCGTACCCAAAATCTGCGGTTAGGGTGACCTCACACAACCCGCACCCGCGTGGTGTCCACGTCAGGTCGCGTGGCCCGCAGGGTCGGCGATCTGCGCGATGGATTGGGCGGCGATCCATGAGATGGGACAGCACTGTCGGCACGCCCCCCTGGCGATCCCGAACTCCGGGTTGACCAAGGTGCTGCGGCCGCCGATGACAAACGGCTGACCGGTCCAGTTGGTGGTCTCGCGGAGCCGGTCGTTGGCGCTCTGCCGGTCGAGGAGGACGACGTCGGCCTGCCTGCGCATGCTGATGGTGTCTGCCGAGATCGAACGATAGAAACCCACTGGTGGAGCGTCGGCATCGACGTCGGGGGCGAATCGGGCCGGTCGGGTGGGCACCACCATGACTTTTCCTTCGTCGGGTTCTGCATCCGCGGATAGCCTTACCCGAAAACGTGTGACCGGCGGCACGGTCGGCCGAGGGCGCCCACGTTGCATCCAGATTGCGTCGATACACTCTCCGACATGGCAAAACGCGCAGCCAAGCGGGCCGAGCCGGACGTGATCCCCGACGAGCCGGCCACTCCGTCATGGCGCAACGCGTGGCCGTTCTGGGTGGCCCTGGCGGTTGTTGCTCTCGCGGCCGGCGGGATCGCGCTCTCGTACGCGTTCCGTCCGGCGCAGGACCGGGCGAGTGACTCGGCGAAGGTGCAGTACGCGATCAACGATCTGTACACCGCCCGCAACAATGTCGACTACGCGGCTTTCCGTGAGCACACCTGCAGCGCCGACCTTGGTTCGGCGGGATTTCCGTCGAAGCCGGAGTTTGTGACGCAGAACCGGCAATCGTTGGACACCAACGGGCGGATCGTGATTCCGACGATCAGTGACGTGGCGGTGTCCGGTGATCGGGCGACCGCGACGGTACATTGGCATTTCGACAAGAAGTCCGATCAGACGCAGACGACCAAGGTTGCCGCGATTCGGGAAGACGGGAACTGGAAGGTGTGTAAGCCATGACGTATGCCGGAGATCTGACTCCTACGCAGGCGTGGGAGAAGCTCGAGCAGAACCCGAAGGCGAAACTCGTCGACTGTCGCACCCGCGCCGAATGGTCCTTCGTCGGTGTCCCTGACCTCGAAATCCTTGGCAAGAAACCACTTTTCATCGAGTGGAACACTTTTCCCCACGGCACTCCGAATGAAGGATTCATCGCCGAGTTGCGTGATGCCGGTGTGGCCGACGACGACGAGGTGATCTTCATCTGCCGCTCCGGGCATCGCTCGATCGGTGCCGCCGAGGCGGCCACCGCCGACGGTGTCGCCAAGGCGTACAACGTTGTCGACGGCTTCGAGGGGCCGCTGGACGAATTCGATCACCGTGGTTCCAAGGGTTGGCGTGCCCTCGACCTACCGTGGAGGCAGTCGTGAGTCGAGTTCTGCCGGAAGGGGTTTCGGCCGAGACTCTCTCGGTCCGGGGCGGGCTCGATCGGTCGGGTTTCTTCGAGACTTCCGAGGCGCTATATCTGACGAGCGGTTATGTCTACGACTCGGCCGAAGCTGCCGAGCGTGCGTTCACCGGTGAGGACGAGCGTTTCGTCTACTCCCGGTACGGCAACCCGACCGTCGAGATGTTCCAGGAGCGGCTGCGGCTGATCGAGGGTGCCGAGGCATGTTTTGCCACCGCGAGCGGAATGGCCGCTGTCTTCGTGTCGTTGGGTGCGCTGCTGAAGGCCGGTGACCGATTGGTCGCCGCACGCAGTCTGTTCGGTTCGTGCTTCGTCGTCGCCAACGAGATCTTGCCCCGGTGGGGAGTGCACACCGACTTCGTTGACGGCGAAGACCTCGAGCAGTGGGAGCAGGCGTTGTCCACGCCCGCCGATGCGGTGTTCTTCGAGACCCCGTCGAATCCGATGCAGAGCCTTGTCGACGTGGTGAAGGTCTCCGAGTTCGCACACGCTGCGGGAGCAAAGGTGGTGCTGGACAACGTGTTCGCCACCCCGCTGTTGCAGCAGGGGTTGGACCTGGGGGCCGATGTGATCGTCTACTCCGGCACCAAGCACATCGACGGCCAGGGCCGGGTGATGGGCGGTGCGGTGCTCGGGACCAAGGAGTACATCGACGGGCCGGTGCAGACCCTGATGCGTCACACCGGACCTGCGCTCTCGCCGTTCAATGCGTGGACTCTCGTCAAGGGACTCGAGACGCTCAAGCTGCGCGTCGACGCCTCGGTGGCCTCGGCGCTGCGGATCGCGGAGTTTCTGGAGGCCGACCCGCGCGTGCGGTGGACCAGATACCCCTTCCTCACCTCGCACCCGCAGTACGAGCTGGCAACCGCGCAGATGTCCGGCGGCGGCACGGTGGTGACCTTTGAACTCAACGACCGTGACGGCATCGACGGCAAGAAGCGCGCCTTTGAGGTGCTCAACGCTCTGCGCGTCATCGACATCTCGAACAACCTCGGTGACTCCAAGTCGCTGATCACGCATCCGGCGACCACCACACATCGGGCCATGGGCCCAGACGGACGCGCCGCAATCGGGTTGAGCGACTCCGTCGTTCGGCTCTCCGTGGGGCTTGAGGGGATCGACGACCTGCTCGCGGATCTGGATCAGGCGCTGGGGTAGTTCGGCGTGGGGGTGTAGTGGGTCGAACTGGTCGGGCGCGCAATGCGGCGTCCGGTTCGGT
Organism: Gordonia oryzae; assembly: GCF_003797185.1. GTDB lineage: Bacteria > Actinomycetota > Actinomycetes > Mycobacteriales > Mycobacteriaceae > Gordonia > Gordonia oryzae. The sequence goes on along the minus strand of NZ_RKMH01000021.1, from coordinate 471 downwards.
GACAGAGTCCGGACTCCTCGGATCCGACGGTGTCGCGGCCAATCTCGACGCTGGCCTCCGACGTACCCGCAGCCTTGTCGGCGATCAACTCCGCTCGCGCGCAGGCGTGGACAGCCGCAGGCACCGCGGCCCCTGACCACGACCGTGATGCGCGGCATCCGTTGATCATCGACCTCGACCACCTTGGTGACCGCGAACTCCGATAAAGAGCACGCAACCCCGAACTGGAAGAAGGGCTACGGATTTCACCGGCTATGCTCCTTCGCCGACACCAAGCCGCCGGCACCGGCGAACCCATGGCCGCTATTGTGCCTGGTGCGGCCGGAGGTCGGCGACCTGCCTGTTCCCCGTCGGTGTGTTAGCTTCGATGACCAGTTTCGAGAAGTGAATTCGGTTGTGGGGGAAGTATGTCCGATTTTTGGATGCGGCCGGAGTTTGGTGGTGCTGCCGATCTTTTCGCCGAGGCCGCGA
>NZ_RKMH01000020.1 GCF_003797185.1 Gordonia oryzae | reverse complement strand
ACGGTGCTGCAGCAGGACCACTCATAGCGCAAATCATACCGAACATATAGACGTCTATTTTCGAGACACACCACTAGCGCTCCGCGACGCTGGCTACACCCCGGGGGAGATCGAGGCCACGCTAGCGGAAATCGGCGTACGCACACCATCGCTCGATGGCTCCAGCGCCCCGACGAACTGTTCACTGCCGCCCTCGACGCAAGAGAAGACGTGACAGGGGAAGGTACGAACCAGCACCCCTACGCTCGACGCCGTTCGCCACGATCGCGGTCGTGCCAGGCTCAGTCTCGGCGCACCGCGGCGTTGATGTGGTCGGCGATATCCGAGAGCGGTACGGTCCCGCCGTGGACTCGGGCGCCGGCAGGGTACGGCGCGACGACCGCCTGGGACGCGCCGGAACTCATGTCGGGCGACAGTCGCTCGAAGTGTCGGGCGCCAGCATCGTCCGCGTACTCGAACGCGATGAAACCTGTTCTGGCAGAATGCGGCAGACCGGGAAAACCCGGATCATCCATGTTTTTTGAACACCAGGAGCCCGTCGCGCGCTCCATCGCTCACAATGGTCCCACCCGGAACGACAAAGTAGGGGAAGAAGATTCTTCCCCTACTTTTCGTGGTTCGTGCGCCTCCAGCGGGTGAGAGGAACCGCTAAGCCGGACGGACCGAGTTTATCGTCCTTTCGACCTCCCAGAATGCCCGCAGCGCAGCGAGTTTCCCGTTCTCATCGGCGCGGTAGGTGAACACACCGTGGGCTTCGGAGACGTGACCTGCGATATGGGTGACGATCTTACCCACATAGGCGACCTCGTTGCCGCAGATGATCTCGTCGCCGAAAACGAACTCGATGCTCTCAGTGGTCGCTATCGACAGATCCCAGAACTCCGAGATCCGTTGATGCCCTGTGAATCCGATGCCCTCGGCGTCGAACATCGACGGGCCCACCGGGTCTTCGACCCTCGCATCGGCGGCGAAATTGTCCACCCATGCCTGCTTGTCGCGCGCCTCAACGAACTCACGCGAGCGCCGTCCGGCGACCACCGCCGGATGGTTCTCCCGATCAATGTTCAGATACGCCGGCGCGGTCCCGGAATCGGAATGAGTCACTTCGTCCCGTAGTCGACACGGAGTTCCTTGACCCCATTGATCCAACCATGCCGAAGCCGACGCGGTGCCTCGAGCCGGCTGATATCGGGCACCAGGTCGGCCAGCGCGTTGAACATCAGGTTGATCTCCATCCGCGCCAGGTTCGCACCGACACAGAAGTGGGCACCGTTGCCGCCGAAACCGACGTGCGGGTTCGGATCTCGCAGGATGTTGAAGTCGTAGGGGTTCTCGAAGACCTCGTCGTCGTAGTTCGCCGAACCATAGAACAACCCGACGCGCTCGCCTTTGGCGATGTCGACACCCCCGACCTGCGTGTCGCGCGTGGCGGTGCGCTGGAAACAATTGACCGGCGTGGCCCAGCGGACGATCTCGTCGACCGCGGTGGCCGGCCGCTCCCGTTTGAACAGCTCCCACTGATCCGGGTGCTCGAGGAAGGCGTTCATGCCGTGGCTGATCGCGTTGCGCGTGGTCTCGTTGCCGGCGACGGTCAACAGGATGAAGAAGAAGCCGAACTCGGCCTCGTCGAGCGACTGGCCCTCGATATCGGCGTTGACCAACACGCTGACGATGTCGTCAACGGGATTCTTCCGGCGTTCCTCGGCCATGTTGTAGCCGTAGCCGAGGATCTCCGCCGACGCCATCTGCGGGTCCTCGCCGAACTCCGGGTCGTCGTAGTTCATCATGTTGTTCGACCAGTTGAAGAGCTTGACCCGGTCTTCCTCGGGCACACCGAGCAGATCGGCGATAGCCAGCAACGGCAGGTCCACGGCCACATCGTGGACGAAGTCTCCGGTGCCCTGTTCGGCCGCGCGGGTCACGATCGTGCGGGCCGCGTCGTCGAGCTTGTCCTCGAGCGCCTGCACAGCGCGCGGTGTGAATGCCTTCGACACCAGCTTGCGCAACCGCGTGTGATCCGGCGGATCGTGGTTGATCAGCAGAGCCTTGGTGACATCGAGCTGCTCCTGGGGCATCTCGTCGTCGAAACGCATGATGACCCCGTTCGACGCCGTCGACCAGTCGGCGTTGTTCTTCGAGATCTCGCGGACATGGGCGTGCTTGGAGATCACCCAATAGCCGCCGTCATGGAACCCGCCGCCCTTGCCCTCGCGCTGCGCATTCCACCACACCGGTGCCGTCGAACGCAGGGCTGCGAACTCCTGGACCGGAAGCCCCTGCTCGAGCAGGTCGGGGCTGGTGAAATCCCAGTCCTCCTGCGTCATGAACGGGCTACTGTCCGCGTCTTCCGTTGGCGGCGTCGCCCCGTTCGGCGACTCCCCCGCGGAAGCGGTGACGGTCTTGACCACTGCCACACCACCTGTCGTTACCTGTAGTGAGATGAGAACGGATTTCGGTCTCACTTGTGCGATCCACGGTACACAAGAAACTGGGGAATCACGAGAACCTGTTCTACTTTTTTCTGGACGGTCGCCCCAGTCCAACCCCTCAGTGCAGTGTTGGGCGACCGTCCCACTTCAACTTTCCTAGACTCTTGTCCAGGAAATTGTCGCTTTCACCCCTTCCTCGGCCCGTCGTCCTCGCGCCATCGGTCCCGAGGCTGGACACAAACAAGAACATGTTCTAATTTAAGCGAGACAGTGCCGGTAGCCAGACGGCAGCGAACCTCGGAGGAGAGGAACCACCATGGGTGTTCCGGTGATCGTGGAAGCAGTGCGGACGCCGATCGGAAAGCGGGCCGGATGGTTGTCTGGTCTGCATGCCGAAGAACTCCTCGGGATGACCCAGCGGGGACTCATCGAACGGGCGGGCATCGACCCGGCCTTGGTCGAGCAGGCGATCGGCGGCTGTGTCACCCAGGCCGGCGCCCAGGCGGGCAACATCACCCGCAAGGCATGGCTGTCTGCGGGCCTGCCCGAACACACCGGCGCGACCACGATCGACTGTCAGTGTGGGTCCGCGCAGCAGGCCAATCATCTGATCGCCGGACTGATCGCGACCGACACCATCGAAATCGGCATTGCCTGCGGCGTCGAGACCATGACGCAGGTACCCCTGGGCGCCAACGTCGGGACCGACGCCGGCCCCTACCACGCCGATTCGTGGCATGTCGACCTGCCCAACCAGTTCGAGGCCGCAGAGCGCATCGCGCGCCGACGCGGCATCACCCGCTCCGACATCGACGCGCTCGGACTGCGGAGCCAAGAGCGTGCGCGAATCGCTTGGAACGAAGGACGTTTCGACCGCGAGGTACTCGCGCTCAAGGCACCGGAACGCACCAAGGACGGTGAACTCACCGGCAACATCCTCGACGTCGTCCGCGATCAGGGGCTGCGCGAGACCACCGCGGAGTCGCTGGCCGGCCTCAAGCCGGTGATCGAGGGCGGCATCCACACCGCCGGGACCGCATCGCAGATCTCCGATGGCGCCGCGGCGATCCTGCTGATGGACGAGGGTCGTGCACGAGAGCTGGGCCTGACCCCCCGTGCTCGTCTGCGCGCGCAGGCGCTCACCGGCGCCGAGCCGCACTACCATCTCGACGGTCCGGTCCAGGCAACTGAACGAGTACTAAGCAAGGCCGGAATGTCGTTGTCGGACATCGACCTCGTCGAGATCAACGAGGCATTCGCCTCGGTGGTGCTCAGTTGGGCCCAGGTTCACGGCGCCGACATGGACAAGGTGAACGTCAACGGCGGAGCGATCGCACTCGGACATCCGGTGGGCAGCACCGGTTCGCGATTGATCACCACCGCCCTGCATGAACTGGAACGCACCGACAAACAGACCGCCCTGATCACGATGTGTGCGGGCGGGGCCATGGCCACCGGCACCATTCTGGAACGCATCTGAACCCGTGGACGCGAACAATCGTCCGCGCCAGCTCGATTCACCCGTTGTCGCGCGACTGATCAAGGTGGGCTCGCGGCTCAACACGATGGTCTACCGGGCCACGGGTGGTCGCCTGGGCAACACGTGGCGAGTCGGGGCGGCGCTGCACAAGCCGGTTCCGGTGTGTCTGTTGACCACGACCGGCCGCAAGACGGGCAAGGCCCGAACCGCACCGTTGCTCTATCTGCGCGACGGTGAGAACTTCGTCGTGGTGGCCTCGCAGGGCGGACTGGCGCACCATCCGGCGTGGTATCTCAACCTGCGCGCCGATCCGGCGGTGACCATCGAGGTCGGGCGCGATCGGCACGAGTTGCTGGCCCGCACCGCCGATGAGGCCGAACGCGCACGCCTGTGGCCGAAACTCGTTGATGTGTATGCCGATTTCGACACCTACGACGCCTGGACCGAGCGTGAGATCCCGGTGGTCATCTGCGAGCCCGCCACCGACTGACACCGCATCCACGACCGTCTGCAGGCTCACCGACCCCCACTCGCGAGCGCACGGATCACCGAGCCCGACCAGCGGTCGAGGAACACTCGGCGATCAGCGGCCTGGGCCCCAAGGGAATCGCCTTGCAGAAGAACGCCCTGGTCTACACCTCGCAACGCCGCCAACAGGCGTTCGGGATCAAGGGTCTACTCGAACGGTATTCGGGTGACCGCAGTTCCACCGACCTCGCCGCCGACGTCCGCTGAGCCCCGCGTGGCGGTGATCGTGCCGGCCTACAACGAGCAGCGTCTGATCACCTCGACGCTGCGCACGCTCGACCCCCAACGTTTCGACACTGTGCTGGAACGTCAACTGCTGAGCGGCTTTCGGGTCATCGTCATCGACAACAGCAGCACCGACGCCACCGCGGAGGTGGTCGAGAAGTTCATCGCCGAGGGCACCCGCCGGCCGTTCGAGCTGATCACCGAGACGCAGAAGGGGCTCGGGTCGGCCGTCGACACCGGCGTACGGCACGCCATCGACACCGGCGCGGTGTTCGTCGCCCGGACGGATTCGGATTCGGTCCCCGATCCGACGTGGCTGCACGAGCTGCTCCAGCCGCTGCTGGCCGGCCGGCGACTCGTCGGGGGCCGGTTGCGGGCACGCCACGACGAGCCGTACTCACCGGTTCCCTACGACCTGCTCGGCCTGCTGTGGCGAGTCGGGCACCTGCAACAGAAGTGGCGGACCCGACACGAACCTCCGTATGCGCAGCGGACTTTCGGGGTTGTCGGCCCGAACTGCGCCTTCGACACCGAGGTCTACCTGGCCGCAGGCGGTTATCCGCGGCTGCCTCTCGTGCAGGTTTCCGAGGACTGGGAATTGCAGCAGCGCGTACGCAAGGTCGCACCGAAGTCCGCGGTGGCCCTCGCACCCCGTGCCATCGTCCGCACCTCCCAGCGACGGGTACGGCATCTGGGCACTCGTGGGAACTCGGCGTGGTACGCCGAGTTCCCACCGGGGCGGACGAGCCGACCTCGTGGAGTCGACGGGTCAGGCGATCGACATCCGCTGCGCCATGACGCCGGTGCGAGGCCTCACGTCATGCCGTGCGCCTGCGAGCCAGGCATGGAGACGCGGTCGACGAATTCGCTGATCACCGAAACCGTCTCGGACAGAACGGCGTCGATGATCTTCTCGGCCTGATCGGTGTCGGGATGACGGACCCGCACATGGATGCCGCTCTCGTCGCGCCACAGCCACCACTGCGCATTGTCGGTCTCGTGGTCACCGGAGAGCTGACGGACCTCGACGCCGTCGGCCGGTGTGTACCAGCGGGTGTAATCCACGTAGGACAGCATGAACACATCGTCTCGGCTGCGGCGCAACCGATCTCCGAAGGTCTGATAGACCGGGGTCAATCCGATCTCGGCCAACGGTGTCGCCTCGGCCAGCCGACGCGCGTTGATCCGGCTGAGCTCCAACGGATCACCACCACATGCGACGCGCATCGGGATGTTGTCGACCACCCAGCCGACGAAGCGTCGGTCCGTCTGGGGTCCGGCCGGGATGATCGTCGGCATCTCCTCCGGACCTCCGGACCGATGGACGGCCACTCCGATGGCGGTCAGCAATGCCGAAAGCGTACGGCCGCCGTGGCGTCGGATACCGGCACTGAGTTCGGGGGCGTCGTCGGCGGACACCAGCGTGCGCATCGCGGTGCGCATCGGCTTGCGCTCCCCCGGGCCGACACCGAGATCCAACGGGAAAACCGGTATCTGCCAGTCGGACTGCTCGAGAAAGCGTTCCCACCCGGCCAGACGCGGATCGTCGCCCGGCACCGCCGGCTGTCGAATGTGGGCGCGCACCTCGTCGAGACCCGATGTGACAGGTCGCAGGGGGCGTGCGGCGAGAACATCGGTGATGTCGGCGGCGATCACCGTCAACGACCGGGCGTCGACGTAGGCGTGGTCGAAGGCACAGATCACCGTCGTCGAATCCGGCCGGCAGACGGCGGAGAAGAAATGTCCGCCGGGACGGAGCGGATTGCACGCCGATGCGGTCCGTCGCAGGACCTCGTCGGTGAGTGCCTGCGGGTCCCAATGACGCGCATCGATCTCGTCGTCGACCACCGTCGGGACGTCCCGATGGTGATGGCGCACATAGTCATCCCCGGCGACGAAATGACTACGCAGCGCGTCGTGGCGTGACATCACCTCCGATACCATGCGCCGCAGCAGTTCCCTGGGCACCGACCGGGGCAGATCGATGACCAGGGTCATCCAGCCCGGATGCCCGGCCCGCACCGAGTCGAGATGGAAGCGCTCGTTCTCCGAAACCGCCATGGCGGCCGGTGCGCCGGTCACCGCCGACCCATTCGCCGCCCCGGTCTCCGGCACCCACTGCACGAAGTGTCCCGGTTTCACCGAATAGTGTTCCAGGCTCGCCAGTTTCATGCCGTCATCCCGGTCGATCCGGTGGGCTGTGCGGAGCGCTCGGCCCCGGCGGCGAAGTCGTGCAGGATCTCGGCGATCGCGTCGAGGTAGGCGCCGACGTTCCTACGGGCGGTCTCGTTGTCCGGGATCTGCGTCTCGACCGTCAGGCAGTCGGTCATCCGGCTCACCCAGAGGTTGGCGTTCTTGGTCTTTCCGACTCCGGGAAAGCCGACCGTGGTTCGCACCGTCGGGTCCTCGACCCCTGGTAGGCGACGATGATCGATATAGGTCACCATCTGTGGCGAACCCGTGATCGGCGGCAACTCACCGGCCTGCGCCAACACCCCGAGTACCGCACCCACCGGTGCGGCTGCGGCGGACCGCGCGTGGCGGACGGCGTCGGTGGCCGCCCCGATCAGCGACACGAAGTCGGCGTCGGGGTCGACCTCGAAGCAGATCGGGGCGAAGTTGCACAGCCAGCCCTGGGTCCGTTCGTGCCCGGGGGGACGCGTCGCCAGGACGGTCGTCGTGCAGAACAGGCGGTCACCGGTCACCGCGAACTGCGCCGATGCCATTGCCGCGTACAGGCATCCGGTGAAGGTCTGGCCGGTTCCGGCGAGTCGCTCGTCGATCCGGGCGGCGTCGGCGGCGTCTATCAGATCGCGGCGGGCGCGGACCGCCGGTACCGCGGCGGTACCGCCGTCGAGTCCGAGGTCCAGCGGCGAGGTCGGAACACCGCCCTTGGCCCGCAGTGCCGTCCGCCAGGTGTGGACGCTGTCGTCATCGGCGGCGACCGACCCGGCCGACATCGCCTCGGCCCGGATGAAGTCCGCGTACTTGCCGACCGACGGCAGATCCGCGGACTCGCCGTGCACCCGTGCCCGGTAGAGCGCGACTATCTCGGCGAGCGCGAGCCACACCGAGTATCCGTCTCCATGGACATGGTCGGCCCCGACATAGAACGTGAAGCCCCGCTCACCCGCCGCGGCCCCGAATGCCATGGCGGGTACCGAATCGAAGTCGGTCAGCGACGTGATGCGTTGCGCCGCATACTCGCCGACCGAAGCGTCATCGAGGATGAGGTCGGGGTCCGGCACGGTGGTGATCATCTCGACCGAATCCGGTGGTGCGACGACGCGGGTGATCCCCGACTCGTCGACGACGTAATGCGCACGCAGTTCCTCGTGACGGCGTACGAAGTCGGTGAGCGCCTGCGCCATCGCCTCGGCGTCGAGCGGCTCGTCGAATCGAGTGAGGGAACCGATGATCGCCCGATGCGGTTCGCCGCGCAGACGAGCGGCGACAGCGGTCGCGAGGTGATCGGACTGCAGGAAGGTTCCCGCACCCGAGGGCGACGAGCCGAGTCTGGCCCGATCCGGGGAGCGCATGGTCCACTCCACGACGGACCCACCCGGAAACGGCTCGCGCAGAAGCGGTCCGAGCTCACCGGGTGGCGAGAACCGCACCGTCACCGGCGCCGGCCGGTTAGTGCGGAGGCATCGGCGAGGACGACCGGGCAGTCGCCGTCGGCGATCACCGAGCGCAGTATGGCGTGGAACGTCGAGAGGAAGGCCTCGACCGCAGCACCCTGAGGACCGGCGGTGAACCGCGCGGAGACGTTGAGGCCGTCCGGGATTCGGTTGATCCAGAAGTAGACCTCGTCGGCGTCGGCGGTGGCGCTGCGCAGGACGCGAGCATTGCGCGCGTCCCACTGATCGGCGCCCTCGGCACGTCGCAGGTCGATGTAGGAGATGACGAATCCCGGCGGGGTCACGTCGCCGCCGATCAGGTCGGCGATCGGGGCGAACGGGGCGCTCCCGGCGTCGCGGTACCGCCCGACACTCGCCGCCACGGCGGGCAGGGCCGCACCGAATGTGGTGGCACCACCCAATCGGGCGTGCATAGGGATCACACCGACGAACCAACCCACCGCCTCACCCCACTGGGGACCGGTGCGGGTGTGGACGGGACTGATGAAGCGTAGATCGTCGGCTCCGCTGCAGGCCGCGCCTGCCATCGTCAGCGCCGTGTACACACCGACCGCCATCGAGGTGCCAGCGGCCTTGCACACCGCGTCGAACGCCTTGGTCTGGGCCGGGTCGAGCAGATAGGTCGACAGGCTCGACTGGTATCCCTCGTCGGGGCTGCGGGGGCAGGTGATCGTCGGGTTATGGCCGGCGGGAACCTCGAAACGCGGGAAGGTCGGCATGGGTCCGGGCTGTGCGACCGACGTCGAGGTCTCGAAGAACTCGCGCCACAGGGTGACCGCGGTGTTGTTGGCATCGATCTGCTCGCCGAGATCGCGTTCGGCGTCGGCGAAGTCGAGGTAGCTGCCGTAGTCCAGCAGATTGTGCGGCGTCCCGTCGAGCGCGGCCTCGTACAGGGTGGTGAGCTCGCGGATCGCGAAGACCTGTGTGTAGGCGTCCATCACGGTGTGGTCAGCGGCGAAGATCAGCAGAAAGCGATCGTCGTTACCCGGTTCGACGGTGACCGCAACGCAATGAGGCCAGCGCAGCGGTGACACGGTGCTGTTGAAGTACTCCTGGACGCAAGCTTGTGCCTCTTCGGCCGTCATGGCGTCACCGAGCGCACTCGTACGGACCGAGATCGCCTGGGGTGTGGTGGTGATCCTGGTCAGATCGTCCTCGGGTCCGGTACCGGCATCGGTGCGCACCGACGACCGGAACGCCTCATGCCTGCGGTACCACTCCTCGATGGCGGCCGCGAGTGCCTGTCGATCGAGGGGGCGGTCGATCATGAACGCCGTGCCGATCCATTCGCTGTACCAGTCGTCGCCCATCGTCTGGGCACGACGCGCGTGCTCGAGGTGCATGTAGGACAGCCGCCGCGGATCGGGCTGCCAGGCGGTGGCGTCGGCGGTCGGCTCCCACGCGGTCACCCGACCGCCGGGAATCCGATAGTCGGCGAGTTCTGTGTATTCCATCGAAATCTCCGGTAATGGTCGCGTGAACGGGACGGAGCAATTATTGAAAGCGCATCAACTGTTCAGGCCGTGAGCAATGGTGGGCCAACTCTGCCTCTGCTGGTCGCGCCAGTACGGCCAGGAGTGCGTTCCGGGATCGACGTATCGAATCGTCGCGGGAATGCCCGAGGCGACGAGTCGGGACTGCAATTCCCGCGTACACAGGTAGGTACCGAATTCGATTCCGCCACCGACGACCTGGCGATTCGCCGGGTCACCGTTACCCGGATACCCCGGCTTGTCGTACTTGCCGGGCATCCCGGTACCGCTGGAGATGTAGACGGTCGTGCCGCGCAGATTGCCGGCCAGCGACACCACATCGTGCGCGGCCCATCGGGGATCGTTCGGCGGGCCCCACATGTTGTCGGGGTTTCCGCCGAATGCGGTGACGATACCCCGCGGATAGGCCTGTCCGGCCAGGCCCGTGGTGGTGTAACAGCCGCTGTAGGAGGCCACCACGCGGTAGAAACCCGGATGACGTGCGGCGAGCACCAAACCGGCACCCGCACCCATCGAGATGCCCGCGATTGCGCGTTTCCCGTTTCCGTTGAATGCTTCGTCGATCAGCGGTGGCAGTTCGTCGATCAGGAATGTTTCCCATTGGTAGCGACCAAGTTTGGGATCGTCACGTTCCCAGTCGGTGTACAGACTGCCGTTGCCCGCCAGCGGCATCACGACGTTGACGTTCTTGTCGGCGTAGAAACGCCGGGCGTCGGTCTTGCGCAACCACATGCTGTTCTGCGGATCTTCTTCACCGAGTCCGCTGAGCAGGTACAGCGACGGACGTGGCCGGTCGGCGTGTGCCGGGGTGAGCACCTGCACCTTGATCGTCTTGCGCATCGCCGGGGAGTACACATAGAGCGCGGTGAGGTCGGTCCCCTCCGACGCGGTCCGTTCGATCGTCGCCTTCTGCGGCGCCGCATGGGCCGACCCCGGGTCACCGACGACCCCGGTCATCACCGCCGCAGCGACAACCAGAAGACCCGCGTAAACGCGGAAACGACGCCGCGAACGGCGACCAGAATCACCCGACAAATCAGCACCTCACGAACAGTGGACAACCGAGAAATGTGGCTCCGATAGACCGCAGCACGCTCAAGATAACCCGAATCCGCGGTTTTCGTCACAATTTCTTTCTGCGGATCAATGAATTACCTTGTCGAACCACGTGGGTCTTTCTGCAAGATTCCTGCGAAACCGCGCGCGGTGTCAAACCAAAGCTGACTTTGAATGGCACGGAATCGCCGAGATCTCGTTAGGCTACTCACCACAATCGCGTGGAGAAAGGAGGCCGGCATGGTCGTTTTGCCTCCGACCGCCATCGAGGCCGCGTCGTTGCGCAAGACGTTCGGGCGGGTCACCGCGGTCGACGAGGTGTCCCTGTCGGTCCCGACCGGCTCGGTCTGTGGGCTGCTCGGCACCAACGGTGCAGGTAAGACCACCACCGTCCGCATGCTCTCGACACTTCTCCGTCCCGACGGGGGCAGCGCGCGCATCTTCGGGCGCGACGTGGCGACGCAGGGCACCGCGGTGCGCTCCCTGATCGCATTGACCGGTCAATATGCGTCATTGGACGAAGACCTCAGCGCCGAGGAGAACCTGCGATTGTTCGCCGAGTTGCGCGGGTTCAGCAAGGCCCGCGCGCGTTCTCGCGCCGATGATCTGATCGGACAATTCGGACTTTCCCACGCCGCGAGTCGCGCGGTTTCCGGCTATTCCGGCGGAATGCGCCGCCGTCTGGATCTGGCGTGTTCCCTGATCACCGCGCCCCCGCTGCTGTTTCTCGACGAGCCCACCACCGGCCTCGATCCGGCGACCCGGGCGCAGGTGTGGCAGGCCGTGCGTGAGCTCGTCTCGGGCGGCACCACAGTTCTGCTGACCACTCAGTATCTCGACGAGGCCGACAAGCTGTCGGATTCGATTGTCGTGATGGATTCGGGACGGGTCGTCGCCGAGGGCACCGCCGATACCCTCAAGGAACGCATCGGTACCAAGTCGCTGCACGTGATCATCACCGACCCCGCACAGCTCTCACGAGCGGCCGGGGTCTTGCAGCACTGCCTGGGTACCGAGGTCGCGCAGGTCAGCGGCGAAGCACGGCTGTCGGCGTCGATCACCGATCCCGGGCTGGCCGCTCGCGCCGTCGCCGATCTGGAGGCCGCGTCGGTCGGCATCGTCGAATTCTCGGTTCAGCGCCCGACACTCGACGATGTGTTCTTCGCCCTCATCGGCGACCCGGCGACACATGACACTGCCGGAAACGAGATCTCGTGGCCGGACGCCTCATGACCGAAGACGTGCTGGGTGCCCGCACCTTCGAGACCGACGACGCCATCGACGTGGCACCGACCCCGGCGGCCGGGATCGAATGGCCGATCACCCCGCTCGATCGAGTGCCGCTCACGCAGGCGCTACGGCAGATCCTCGCCCTGGCGCGGCGGGGTTTCCTGCGGATGCGCCACTCGCCACAGGGCCTCATCGACGTCGTCGTCGTACCGATCGTCTTCACCGTCATGTTCGCCAACATCTTCGGCGGTGCGGTCGCCGGTGGCGTCGGGAATTACCTGCAGCTCTTGGTTCCCGGTGTGTTGGTGTCGGTGTCGGTGACGACGTCCATCGTCACCGGAACCCAACTGCGCGAAGACATCGACAGCGGTGTCTTCGACCGGATCGTGTCGATGCCGATTGCTCGCATCGCTCCCCTGGCGGGACTGCTGATCGCCGACACGGCGCGCTATCTCATCGCGACCACGGTGTCCCTGGCGGCGGGTCTGGCCATCGGATATCGACCGACCAGCGCGCTCGGCGTACTACTCGGCATGATCCTCGTCGTCTTCGCCGCGTTCTCGTTGAGCTGGATCTTCGCCCTCATGGGTGTGCTGCTGTCCAAGGTATCGGCGATCCAGGGCATCTCGATGCTGATCCTCATGCCGATGACGTTCACCTCCAACGCCTTTGTGCCGACCTCGACGATGCCCGGGTGGCTCGGGGTGATCGCCGAGATCAACCCGATCTCACACCTCATCTCGTCGTTTCGTGCGCTCGCCAGTCATGGGCAGTTCACCGCGGATGTCGGATGGACCCTCCTCGGCTGTTGTGTGATCCTGGTGATCTTCGCCCCCGCCACCCTGCGCGCCTACCTCACACGCCTATGACCAACCACGACAAGGACACCCGACGTCCTACCACCGAACGCCCCGGCTCCGAGCGTCTGGGCACCGACGACGACCTGTTCATCCGCATGGAGCACGCCCTCGGACTCGGTGTCATCAACCAGGGGTTGTGGCGATTCGACGGACGTCTCGATCCGGATGTGTTGTCCGCCCTGGCAACCCGACTGCGGTACGGGCGGCTGTCCCGCCTGGCACGACGCCGTCCACCCCCGGTCCGCGACCGCTGGCATTACACACCGGCGGCCGGGATGACCCACTTCGAGGACGAGCCCGTCGCCGAGGGTGACGCCGTGGCGTGGGCACGACGGCAGGCCGAGCGCGGGGTCGACAGCGTCGCCGGACCGGCGTGGCGACTGACCGCCGCGTACTCGGCGGACCGACGCACGACCTTCGTGTCGCTGATCGCCGCGCACGCCGTCGCCGACGGGTGGTCGATGGTGACGGCGGTCGAAGAAGCCGTTCTCGGAACCTATTACGCCGTCACCACCGAGCGGGTGGGTGCACTCGACGACGTCGTCGACGGTGTGCGGACCGCCGCGCGGGCCGCGCTGGCCGCGGGTCGGCTCATCGCCGGCACGGTCGGATCCCGGCGCGGGCCCACCCCCACCGGTCCGGTACGACCACCGGGACTCATCGCGGAGGACCCCTGTGCAATCCTGCTGAGCATCCCCGCCGACGACTACGCGCGTGCGTTTGCCCGTGCGCAGGGCAGCGCGAACGCGTTGTTCGTCGCGATCATGGTCGGACTGCTCGCCGAAGCCGGCATCGTTGGACCCGATGACGTTGTTCCCGTGTCGATTCCGGTGTCGATGCACTCCGATGGGGACCGTCGGGCCAACGCCACCACCGGGACAACCGCGCAGATCCGGGCATCCGACGACCGCTACCACGATCTCACCGCGATCCGGGTGGCCTGCAAGGAGGCCTACCGCAGCGTGCACGCCGGCACGTCCTCCATGGTCCACCTCTCGCAGGTTGCCCAGGCGCTCGGCGACCGACCGGTGCGACGCCTGGCCGCCAACGGCTCGACGCCGATGTGCCTGGCCTCCAACCTCGGCGAGTTGTCACCCGAATTCTGCAGCCTGGGAAGCGGACTCGACGCCGAGATCGCGGTGCGCGCCTTCACCGGTCGGCCGGCGGGCACGGCCGACTTCGGTGGCGGGGTGAGCGGATGGGTCGGCGTCGGTCCGCGCGCGATCGGGTTGGCGGTGACGTCGCTCGATCCGCGGCTGGCCGCCGATGACGCCGCCCTGGCGGTCCTGGTACGCGCCGAGTTGAAGCGATGGGAACTCGAGGCGAGCGAGTGGGGCGAATGAGAATCGCCTTCGCGCTGCACGGCAGCCGCGGCGACGTCCAACCGGCGGCCGCGGTGGCCGCCGAATTGGTGCGGCGTGGCCATTCGGTACGGCTGGCCGTGGCGGCCGATCTGGTGGAACCGTTTGCGCGAACGGCGATTCCGACCACCGAACTCTGTCCGTCGACGGCGGATCTGCTCGCCAGTCCACTGATCCGCAACGACCTCAAGTCGCTGAATCCGCGTACCCGTTTCCGGGCGTTGCGTGAGGTCAGCGCGTACGGGGTGGACCAGTCCGAGCGGGTGATGGCCGAGCTCGCCGACGATGCGGACGTCCTCGTCACCGGTCTGCTCGCGCAGGACCGGGCCGCGACCGTAGCCGAGAGCCGCGGGATCGCGTTTGTGCCGCTGCACTACTGCCCGGTGCGTGTCTCCGGGTCGGTGTCGCCGACGTATCGCACTGTGCCGCGAGCGGCCTCACGCATGGTGTGGACGCTCGCCGACCGGATCATGTGGCTCTCGACCCGCGGCGCCGACCGCCGCCTGCGCGCACGTCTGGGGCTGCCGCCGGATCGGCGACCGTTCAGTAGACGTCTGCGCGAGAACGGCATCCCCGAGGTCCAGGTGTACGACCCCGCCCTGTTCTCCGACCTGCCGCACGAGTGGGGACCGCAGCGGCCCTTCGTCGGATTCCTGTGCCCGGACAAGGAGATCCGTGCGGCGATCAACGACGGGCTGGACCGGACCGATGCGGCCATCGGTTTCGCCTGCTCGGGGCCGCCGCCGGTCTATGTCGGTTTCGGCAGCATGCGAGCGCCCCGGGATCGGATGGAGTTCGTCGTGACCACCCTGCTTGATCACGGTCTACGCGTGATCGCCCACACCGATCTGGATCTCCTAGTGGCGGATTCGCGCCTGTTCCGGGTATCCGGAACGGTGGATCACGAAGCACTGCTTCGGCATTGCCGCGCGGCGGTGCACCACGGTGGTGCCGGGACAACGGGTTCGGTTCTACGGGCGGGTATTCCGTCGACGGTCGGATGGTTCAGTGCCGATCAACCGATCTGGGCTGCCGCGCTACGCCGGTGCGGTGCCGGTACCGGGAATCGCCTGAGTCGAATGACCGCTGCCGACCTGTCGGCGCTGACCGACCCGGGTGTGCAAGCGGCCGCACGTAGGATCTCCGAGCGACTCCTCCCCCTGAATCATGCGGTCGACGCCGCGTGCGAGATCATCACCAACGCCGCGGCGTCCATGGCCTGACGGTGCCGACCCCGAACGGCGTCGGCCCCCGACCAGCGTCGACCGCCCGGTGTCGGCCGCCCGAAGGACACGGCGGCGACTCCGGTGGTGTCGAACCGCGGCGTGATGCTTGGATGGCGACATGTTCGGGGTCCTCACACCATGTCGCCACCGCCTGGGAGACGAACTCGCCGACCGGTGGCGCGCACACCTGTGCGGGTTGTGCCTGGCGCTGCGCGACGGTCACGGTCAGGCCGCGCGGCTGACCACCAACACCGACGCGGTGATGATCTCGATCCTCGCCGAAGCCCAGCGCAGCGGTGGGGCGGCGACCGCACGAGCGGGACGGTGCCCACTTCGGTCGCTGCGCATGGCCACGGTGGTCACCGCCACCGACCCGGGTATCCGGCTGGCCGCCGGCGCGTCACTCACCTTGGCCGCGGCCAAGGCCGACGATGTCCGCGCCGAAGGGCGCCTCGGGCTCGCGCCACACTCGCCGATGAGGTCGGCAACCGCCGGGGTGATCGGATCCCGGTTACATGCGGCGGCCTCGAATGCCCCGGTCCTCGACGCCGAGCGTATCCTGCACATCCTGCATCGCCAGTCCGAGATCGAGTGCACGGCAGCATCTCTCGGTGAGATCACCGATCCCAGCGGCCGGGCGTGCGCCGAGGTGTTCGCAGCGACCGCCGATGCCTCGGGGATGCCGGACAACCGCGCCGATCTCGAAGCCATCGGCTACGACTTCGGGACGATCGCCCATCTGCTCGACGCCGTGGACGACTATCACGCCGACGCTCTCTCCGGCGCGTTCAATCCGTTGCGCGCCACCGGAACCGAGGTGACCGCAGCGCTGACCGAGTGTCGCGACCGACGCAACCGGATCACCGAGCGGTATTCACGGCTCCGACTCGACGACGACCGGTTGCTGCGGGCGGTGCTCCTCGACGGTCTGCGGCACGCGATCGCCCGCCGGATGCATGCGCGGACCCGGTGGCCCGCCACGCGGCCACCGGACTTCCCCGACTCCTGGCCCTATCCCCCGCCATTCCCACCGAACCGGCGATTTCGTGATCGTCTCGGCCCGTTCCTGTGGACCGGCTGCACGGGCCGGGCGTGCTGCACCGACCACTGGAATCACTGCAGCGACAAATTCAGCAGCCCCTGCTGCACCGACGACTGCGGGGATTGCTGCGACTGTGATTGCACCTGAACGCTTTCGGTCGATGCCGCTCAGCCGACCCCACGGCCGGCCGACTCCCAGAACTGTGCGCGCAGCGCCTTCTTGTCGGGCTTGCCCAGCGCGGTCAACGGCAGCGCGTCGGCGAAGATCACCTGCTTGGGCGATTGCACCGCACCCTTGCGTTCCTTCACCGCGCCCTGGATCTCGCCGGCGATCCGCGCCCGTCCGTGGTCGTCGGATGCGGCGTCGGCACGCAACACGACGACCGCGGTAACCGCTTCCCCCCATTTGTCGTCGGGTACCCCGATGACGCCGACCTGCGCGACGGAAGGATGTTCGGCGACAACATCTTCGACCTCTCGCGGAAAGACGTTGAAGCCGCCGGTGACGATCATGTCCTTGGTGCGGTCGACGATATACCAGAAGCCGTCGTCGTCTTCCCGGGCGACATCACCGGTCCGCAGCCATCCGTCCCGGAAGGTCGCCGCGGTCTGCTCGGGCAGGCCCCAATAACCGCCGGCGAGAAGCGGTCCGGCCACACAGATCTCGCCGGGCTCGCCCGGCGCGACGGGCGCGTCGTCGGGGCCGAGGAGCGCGGTGTGCAGGAAGGCCGACGGCCGGCCACAACTCGACAGTCGGCGGGTGTCCTCGCCCGGTTTCGGATGATCGTGCTTACCGAGGTAGCTGATCACCATCGGGGCTTCGGACTGCCCGTAGTACTGGGCGAAGATCGGGCCGAAACGTTCGATCGCCTCGGCGAGCCGCACCGGATTGATCGGCGAGGCACCGTAATACACGGTTTCCAGTGACGAGAGGTCACGTGTCTTCGAGTCGGGATGATCGAGGAGCGCATAGAGCATCGAGGGCACCAGCATGGTGGCGCTGATCCTCTTCTCCTCGATCGTCGCGAGCACCTGCCCGGGGTCGAACTTCGACAGCACGATCATCGTGCCGCCCTTCATCAGCGTCGGCACGAAGAACGCGGCACCGGCGTGCGAGAGTGGCGTGCACATCAGAAACCGTGGCCGCTCCGGCCATTCCCACTCCGAGAGCTGGATCTGGGTCATCGTCGCCATCGCCGACGCGGTTCCGATGACGCCCTTGGGTTTCCCGGTGGTCCCGCCGGTGTAGGTGATCGACACAACGTGATCGCCGGGCAGGGTCGCCGCGCTGAGCGGGCGGGGCGAGAAGGTGTCGGCCTCGGCGATGATGTCGCGACCGTACGCGGACAATTCTTCCGGCACCGGCCCCAAGGTGAGGACCTGCTTGAGATGCTCGACGCGGTCCATCAGCGCCACCGCCCGCTCGACGAACATCGGCACCGGATCGATGACCAGTGTGGTGACCCCGGCGTCGGAGAGCACGTAGGCGTGATCGTCGAGCGAGCCGAGCGGATGCAGCGCGGTGCGCCGCCAGCCCTGGGTCTGCCCGGCACCGATCACCAGGAGTACCTCCGGGCGGTTGAGTGCCAGGAGTCCGACGGCAGTTCCCGATCCCGCCCCCACCGACTCGAACGCCTGCACGTACCGGCTGACCGCGTCGGCCATCTCGCCACCGGTGAGTTCGGTATCGCCGAGCTCGAGCACCTTGTGGTCGCGATGCCGTCGCAGCGCCGCGACCATGAGATCACCCAGATGGACCCCGCTGCGCAATGGATCGTATTCGGTCACAGAGCTGTCCTCAGTCATAGGATAAGACTAGGACGTGTTTCAGAACCGAGAAAGGGTGTAGCGAATATTCGTCGTGGACGTGCATAGATAGCAGCAGATCGCGGAGTGAATGGGACTAGAACACGTTGCAGATCCGGTGCGCCCTCATGGGCGTCGACTCCGCACTAGGATCGAGTCATGACTGACCTAGACCTGGCGACTTCCCGTCGCGACATCACCGACGCACTCCTGACCGCTCTCGAGCGGCGCCACGAGGTTCTCGACACCATCGTCGAGGCCGACAACCATTCCGATGCCGTCGCCGCGATCGCCGAATTGCTGGACAAGTCCCAGCTCGGCGCCGAGGCGATCCTCGACATGAAACTCGATCAGCTCACCAAGGACGAGCGGCGCAAGAATCAGGCCGAACTCGACGACCTGAACTCGGCGCTGACGTTCACCCTCGCCGAGCGACCGGCCTCCAGCGGTGACACCCTCGATCTGCGCCCGTTCTCCCCGGAGGCGGACGCCGACCTTTTTGCCACGCGCACCGCCGAACTCGGCGTGGCCGGCGACGGCTCAGGTGCTCCCGCAGGCGATCTGGCCGAGGAACTGAACAAGGCCACCGCGCGCGTCGACGACGAGGAAGCCGTCTGGCTCGTCGCCGTCGAAGGCGAGTCCAAGGTGGGCTTTGTTTTCGGCGAGTTGACCTCCGGCGAAGTGGACGTGCGCATCTGGATTCATCCCGAGCATCGCAAGAAGGGGTACGGTACCGCCGCCCTGCGCAAGTCGCGCTCGGAGATCGCCGCCTACTTCCCAGGTGTACCGATGGTGGTGCGGGCGCCGGGCGCCTGAAAACTCTCCACGGGCGGGTCGGTGCGCTCAGCCGACCCGCCGGGGCAGCCCGAACCGGGCGACGATCGCTCGGATGCGGGTGTCCTCGTCGATGACGAAGGTTTCCGACACCGGCGCCGCCAGTCCCAGCATCTTCGGCGTGACGTGTACGAGGTAGCGGGTGCAGACGCTATGTCCGTCGACCGTGGCCTCGAATCCACTGACACGGTGGATCAACCGGAACTGCGGTCCACGTTCGAGACTGCGCGCGATATGCGGTCCGTTACGCCCGGTCTTGACGCCGAATTCGACTCGGGTGCACTCCGGATGCAGGCCGACCCCGCTCGCGTCGTGACTGACCAGTGCGTCGACATAGGCGCGTGCCGCAGCGATACGGGCTGCCGCCACGGAGTCGGTCATGGTTCCCCCAAGAGATATCTGCCCTACGGTGTCAGCGCACGCCGTAGACCGGCATCGGCACCGGTGCCTTTCCGATGATCTCGGCGATCACCGGGCCGAGTTCGGACGATTCCCAGCGCGCACCCTTGTCTCGTTCGACGCTACGCTGCCAGCCGTCGGTGATCGAGATCTTGCCGCCTTCCACCTCGAAGACCCGCCCGGTGACCTCACTCGACTGCGGCGAGGCGAGCCAGCACACCAGCGGCGAGATGTTCGCCGGGTCCATCACGTCGAAGGAGCCGTCGTCGGGAGCGGCCATCTGCGCGGCCATCGCCTCGCCGGCACCGAGGGTCATCGCGGTGCGTGCCGCCGGTGCAATCGCATTGACCGTGACACCGTAACCGCTCATCTCGGCGGCCGCCTGAACCGTCAGCGCCGCGATACCAGCTTTGGCGGCAACGTAGTTACCCTGTCCGACCGAGCCGTACAGGCCGGCCCCGGACGAGGTGTTGACGACGCGGGCGGCGCGCGGGCTGCCGGCCTTGGCCTGTGCCCGCCAGTAGGCGCCGGCATGACGCAGCATCACGAAGTGCCCCTTCAGATGGACACGGACCACGGCGTCCCACTCCTCCTCGGCCATCGAGACCAGCATGCGGTCACGGACGAATCCGGCGTTGTTGACCAGGACGTCGAGTGCGCCATACTCCTCGACGGCCGTGGCGATGATGCCGGCCGCTGTGTCCCAGTCGGCGACGTCTCCGGTGGCGGCAATCGCGTCCCCGCCACTGTGACGGATCTCGTTGGCCACCGCGTCGGCGGCCTCGGGTATGAAGTCGTTGACGACCACCTTGGCGCCGTCGGCGGCAAAGGCCACCGCATGCGCCCGGCCAATGCCCTGACCGGCACCGGTCACCACGACCACACGACCCGCATTGGACGCGCTCTCAGCCACTGTTGTTGTCCTCTCAGATGTTTCGGTTCACAGCTCTTGGTTGGTACGGATCAGATCAGACGTCGTTGCCGGCGTTGGCAGCGGCGAGGAAGGCCGGCAGTTCGCCACCCCCGTGGACGGTCAGTGTGGCGCCGGTGATGTAGCAGGCCAGTGGCGAGAGCAGGAAAGCCGCGGCAGCGCCGACATCGGCGGGGCGCGCCATGCGGCCCATGGGAATCGTCCGGCCGACCGCGGCGATGCCCGCGTCGTCGCCGTAGTGCAGGTGGGCCTGTTCGGTTTCGACCGGTCCGGCAACGATCGAGTTCACCCGAACCCGGGGCGCCCATTCGACCGCGAGTGAGGTGGTGAGACTGTCGAGTCCGGCCTTGGCGGCCCCATATGCCGACGTTCCCGGCGACGCGCGATGGCCGCTGACGCTCGAGATGTTGACGATCGCGCCACCGCCCTTCTGGCCATGCATGACGGCCTGCGCCGCGCGTGCCACGATCAGCGGCGCAAGCAGATTGAGTTCGACGATCTTGCTCGCGAAGCGCGGTGAGGCGTCGGCTGCCAGTGCGAACGGCGACCCACCCGCATTGTTGATCACGCCGTCGATCCGACCGTAGGTCTCCACGATTCGCGCAAAGGTGCCGGCCACGGCGTCCTCGTCGCGCACATCGCACGGCAGAAACGTTGCAGTGGAGATCGATTCGAGCGCGTCACTCGAATGCCGAGCGCAGGCCACCGGGGTCGCGCCGAAGTCGGCGAGGGCGGCAACGATGCCGAGTCCGACACCCCTGGCACCGCCGGTCACCACCACAACGCGTCCGGCTAGCCCAAGGTCGTATCGGCCCGGCTGTCCGGACACCTGTGCCGCTGTCGTCATGGGTGCTACCCTACCAAAGAACCAAGCAATTGCTTGGTTGGTTTTCTTCAGCCCTTCGCGAGAGGAGCACGCGCATGTCGATCACCACTACCCGCACCGATGGCGGGGTCGTCACCGTCACCGTCGACTACCCACCGGTCAACGCCCTGCCGTCGGCGGCGTGGTTCGACCTCGCCGACGCCATCACCGCAGCGGGCAACGACCCCACCACGCACGTGGTGATCCTGCGCGCGGAGGGTCGCGGCTTCAACGCCGGTGTCGACATCAAGGAAATGCAGGCCACCGAGGGATTCGGGGCGTTGATCGCTGCCAACCACGGCTGCACCGCGGCGTTCAGCGCGGTCTACGACTGCGCCGTTCCGGTGGTCGTGGCGGTCAAGAATTTCTGCGTCGGCGGCGGGATCGGACTGGTCGGCAACGCCGACGTGATCGTCGCCTCCGAGGGTGCGGTCTTCGGTCTTCCCGAAGTCGATCGCGGGGCACTGGGCGCCGCCACACATCTGGCGCGCCTGGTTCCCCAGCATATGATGCGCACGTTGTATTACACGGCTCAGAATGTCACCGCCGAGCAACTCCTCCACTTCGGCTCGGTCCATCGGGTGGTAGCCGCCGACGAACTCGATTCCGCGGCACTCGACATCGCCGAGAAGATCGCCGCCAAGGACACCCGGGTGATCCGCGCGGCGAAGTCGGCGATCAACCACATCGACCCGGTGGACGTGAAGGCCAGCTACCGCCTCGAGCAGGGATACACCTTCGAACTCAATCTGGCCGGCGTCGCCGACGAACACCGCGACGAGTTCGTGTCGACCGGCAAGGCCCTCAACACAGGAGGACACGCCTGACATGGCAGCCACACCCACTGCGTCAACGCCCACCCCATCAATACCCACCGCAGCCACACCCCCTGCAGCCACACCCACCGACAAGACGAGCACGCTCGACGACGTCATCGGCGAGTTGCGCGACGGGATGACGATCGGTATCGGCGGGTGGGGTTCGCGGCGCAAGCCGATGGCACTCGTCCGGGCGTTGGCCCGCTCGGCGGTGACCGATTTGACCATCGTCACCTACGGTGGTCCCGATCTCGGATTGCTCTGTGCTGCAGGAAAAGTCCGGCGGGTCTACTACGGCTTCGTCTCCCTGGACTCGGCACCGTTCTACGATCCGTGGTTCGCCCACGCCCGCACCACCGGCGCCATCGAGTCACGCGAGATGGACGAGGGCATGGTCAAGTGCGGTCTGCAGGCCGCCGCGGCCCGGTTGCCGTTCCTGCCGATCCGGGCCGGACTCGGCTCCGACGTGCCGGCGTTCTGGGCGGACGAGCTCAAGACCGTCGAGTCCCCGTATCCCGACCCCGACGGCCGCACACAGACACTCATCGCGATGCCCGCCCTGCGACTCGACGCCGCCTTCGTCCACCTCGACCTCGCCGATACCCACGGCAACGCCGCCTACACCGGCGTCGATCCGTACATGGACGACCTGTTTTGTGCCGCCGCAGCGCGCCGCTATCTGGAGACCGATCGACTCGTCGACACCGAGTTTCTCGTCAACTCTGTACCTGTGCAACGTCTTCTGCTCAACAGGATGAATGTGGACAGAGTGGTGCATACCCCGAACGGCGCGCATTTCTCCCTCTGCGCCGGGAGCAGCCAAGATGTTGCTGCCGCAGGCGACTACCGCCGCGACGAAGCGTTCCAACGGTTCTACGTCGAGCAGGCCAAGGACGCCGACGCGTGGGCCGCGTTCCGTACGCGCTTCCTCGACGTCGACGAACCCACCTATCAACGCGAGGTCACGGCCTGGCGTGCCGAGCAGGAGGACCGCAAGTGAGCACCGCGACCACCGGGGTCACCCGGGCCGAGTACTGCGTCGTCTCCTGCGCCGAGATCTTTCGTGGCGCAGGCGAGATCATGGCGTCGCCGATGGCGCCGATCCCGCTGCTCGGAGCGCGCTTGGCGCGCCTGAGCTTTGCGCCCGATCTGCTCATCACCGACGGGGAGGCATTGATCCTCGCCGACACACCGGGCATCGGGAGAACGGGTCCCATCGAGGGGTGGATGCCGTTCTCCAAGGTATTCGACGTCGTGGCGTCGGGTCGGCGCCATGTGGTGATGGGCGCCAACCAGATCGATCGCTTCGGCAATCAGAACCTGTCGGCGTTCGGCCCATTGCAACACCCGACCCGGCAGATGTTCGGCGCCCGTGGCGCGCCCGGCAACACCATCAACCATCCGACGAGTTATTGGGTCCCAAGGCATTCGGCACGTGTGTTCGTCGACGCCGTCGACATCGTCTGCGGCCTCGGCTTCGACAAGGTCGATCCCGACAACCCCGCCTTCGACGACGTCGCCATCGCTCGCGTCGTCACCAATCTCGGAGTCTTCGACTTCGGCGGGCCCGACCACACGATGCGGGCACTGTCACTACATCCCGGGGTGAGCGCCGAGGAGGTCGCGGAGAACACCTCTTTCGAGATCGACGGACTCGCCGAGGCGCCGACAACGCGGGAGCCTTCCGGCGAGGAACTCCGCCTGATCCGGGATGTGCTCGATCCCAAGGGTGTTCGCACCAAAGAGGTGCGGTGAGATGACCGGAGATGGTATGACCGGCTCTGCCCCAACGGGTGCCAGGCGCGCCGCGCCCCTGCCTACGAGCTTCACCGATCTCGTCGGCATCGAGTACCCGATCGTCCAGACCGGGATGGGCTGGGTGTCTGGGCCGTCGCTGACGTCGGCGACAGCCAACGCCGGCGGTCTGGGAATCCTCGCGTCGGCAACGATGACCTATGACGAACTCGAAGCGGCCATCGCCAAAACGAAAGCGTTGACCGATAAGCCCTTCGGGGTCAACATCCGCGCCGACGCCACCGACGCACCTCAGCGGATCGACCTGATGATCCGGGAGGGCGTCAAGGTCGCCTCGTTCGCGCTGGCGCCCAAGAAGGAGCTGATCACCAAGCTCAAAGAGCATGGTGTGGTGGTAATCCCGTCGATCGGCGCGGCCAAGCACGCGGTGAAGGTAGCCTCCTGGGGCGCCGACGCGGTGATCGTGCAGGGCGGCGAGGGCGGCGGACACACCGGACCGGTCGCCACCACATTGCTGCTGCCGTCGGTACTCGATGCCCTCACAAAGAACGGATCCGACATGCCGGTGGTGGCGGCCGGCGGATTCTTCGACGGTCGCGGACTGGCCGCCGCCCTGGCGTATGGCGCGCAGGGGATGGCGATGGGGACGCGCTTCCTGCTGACCTCGGATTCGGCGGTGCCCGACGCCGTCAAGCAGGAATATCTGGCTCGTGGCCTCGGCGACACGGTGGTGTCGTTGAAGGTCGACGGGATGCCGCATCGGGTCCTGCGCACCCCACTCGTCGAGGCGCTGGAGAGCGGCAGCTCCGTCAAAGCCCTTCTCGCCGCAGCCCGTAACGCCAACGAGTTCAAGCAGCTGACCGGAATGCGCTGGACGACGATGCTGCGTGACGGCCGCGCCATGCGACGGTCGGGGGAACGTAGCTGGCAGCAGATCATCATGGCAGGCAACACCCCAATGTTGTTGCGCGCCGGACTCGTCGAGGGCGACACCCGCGCGGGCGTCCTCGCCTCGGGTCAGGTCGTCGGATTGATCGAAGATCTGCCGAGCTGCGACGAGTTGATCCAATCGATCATGACGCAGGCACACGAGCGTCTACACGCACTCGCCGCGCCGGTCAGCGCAGTGTGAGGAGGGTTCGCGTAACGAGATCGGCGATGACGCCGCGACGCGAGGAGTGCGGCTCGTCCCGCTCGAGACCTTGGGTGTGGCTGTAGACCACTCCCTCCAGGACGGTCACCAACCGCCGGGCCGCCACGTGCGGCTGCGCGGACCCCAGCGACTCCATCAGTCCTGCGGCCGCATCCTCGGAGAACATGCACCGACGCAAACGCCCGCGGACGTCGTCTCCGATTCCGAGGTCGAGTAACAGTGCCTGGCGCGCGATCACCTCGGCCACACGATCGGTAACGAGTCCGGTCACATACTCGCTGATCACCTCGACCGGGTCGCTGGAAGCGCCGGGTTGCCCGAGCACCACGTGGAACCGCTCACGGGAGAGGGTGATCAGCCGGTCGGCGGCGGCGAGCAATAGCGCTTCACGCGTGCGGAAATAGTACGAGGTCGATCCCTTCGGCAGATCGAGCCGACGATCGATCGCCTGATGCGTGAGAGCGTGCGTGCCCCCGGACGCCGCGAGTCCCAGCGCGGCATCGGCAATCTGGCAGCGGCGATCGGGACGGGACACACGTCACATAATAGCCAGACTCTACGATGATAGAGTCTGGACAATGTTCGGTCGCCGAAAACAATCCGCGCCGCCCGTGGGCAACGATGTCTTCGTCGAGGCCGCGACCCGCGCCGGCTTTCGACTGGATCCGTCCCAGATCGTTGCTGCGCAGCATCTCTCGGGTCGAGATCATCTCTATCTCACCGGGCCGGTGGGCCGGGGGAAGACGTGGCTGGTCGACACCTACCTCGGCGCCTTGCCCCCGAAGTGCGCACGGCGGCTCCATTGGCATGAGTTCGGACGTGACCTCGATGCGCTGATCAAAGGCCGCGGCCTCGAGGGAGCACTCGCGACGATCACGTCGGGTATCCGGGTCCTGTGCTTCGACGAGTTGACCGTCGACGACCGCGCCGACGGGATCTACATCGACGCGGTGATCCGGCGAGCGATCGAGCGCGACATTCGCCTGATCATCACATCCAATCATCGACCTCCTGATCTGATGCCCCACCCGTTACTCCACGCCACGTTTCTGCCGAGCATCGACTTCATTGAAATGCACTGTTCAACAGTAGAAATCGATGGTGGAACGGACTACCGCGCACGGTACCGGGCCGGCGCACACCACGACCAAGGGTTCGCCGGCGGCATGTGGACCACCGTCCGTGCCGCACCGACACATCGAGTGCCACAACCCGAGTCGGTCAACGGGCGCAACTTCTTCGCGTGGGACTCGACTCCCGACCACATCGGGGTGACGTTCGAGGAGATCTGTGGCCGACCGCTCGGGGCCGCCGACTACCTTCACCTTGCACGCCGGTACCGTTCGTGGACTGTCAGCGGCGTGCCCGGCCTCGCCGCAACCGACCGCCAGAGTGCCCGTCGCTTCGTCCACCTCGTCGACATCCTCTATGACCAGGACGTGCCGCTGACCATCGAATGTGCGGTCGGCCGAGGAGAGTTCGTGCATCACACAGTGGTCGACGACGCATCACGAGTTCGCCTGCTGAGTAGGCTCTCTGCCCTACGCGGGGCACCGGCGCCCAGCCGGACTGATCAATCGATCAAAACCAGATGATTCCGGAGCATCTTCGCCGGATGGGGTGGTTGCCGGCCGCTCAGGCAACTTCGATGACATGCAGGCCGTAGATGGTGAACCGGCAACCGTCGAAGGGCCCGGCGGAAACATAGTTTGTCTGGCAGAGCACGATATCCGGATCGTCCTCATTCTGGGGCAGTCGCGCGCCGAAGGTCTTCAACGTCGAGGCGATCAAGTGGGCGATGGTCCCGGCGTCGGCAACGGGATCGATATGGATCGACCGCATGGTGGGTTGATCATCGGCGGGTTGATCATCGGACAATTGCCACCCGAGATCGGCCAATACCGAATCGTCCGGCCCGCCCCAACCCCGAGCCGCCTCCGCGAAGAGGAATCCGTCTTCGTCGTCGATCAAGAACCGAACGAAACGTTCTGGGTGCCCCTCCGGTGCGAACACCACCGACATCCCGTCGCGGAGAACAACGAGCGTGCGACTGAGTACCACGACGGACCGCTCGAGCGCCTCGGTCAGGTCTGCCCAGTCGGTGACGAATCGCATTCCAGGACTGAGCATTCCGCTAAGCTTGTCGCCCGTCCGCGCTCGGACACCGGTCCATGCGGGACACAGCGGCGCGTCGAACGGACCATCCCCGTACTCGCCCATTGTGGCGACCTCGCGCTCGAACCGCTCAGCCGGATGCACAGCGATGCGCACTGTGCCATCGCAGTATTCGACCGCGTAGATCACCGCTGACGAACCGCCGCGAGATCGTCGGCCCCACCTGAACGACGAGGTCTTGCGCGATTCCCGCCACCAGTGGAACACAGTGCCGTCCGAATACCCACCGATCACCTGTGCAGACACACCAAAGTGGTCCTCGGTCGCGCGCAGGCACGCGGCGAGATCATCGAGCGTCGCCTGTTCGGCAATCACTCCGTCGACGCGGACGACGACGTTACAGTCGCTATGAGCGACCTCGCGCTGCCCAGCGTCGAACGGAGATGCAAAGCTGCCGCGCACTGCTCTGTCCACTGACTCAGTCGACCAGTCCCCCATATCGAGTGACCCCGCATGCGCGAGCACAGCGCGGTATCGGTTGACGTCGATCATCTCTTCCCCCAAGCAACCCATAACAATGATGCCGCTGGCCACCACACCGACCGCTGGTAGAAGTCCGGCACGATCCGGGTGGGCGCCCTTGTCGGCCGTCAACCTCAGATGCTCGAGAACTCACGCTGACTTGCCGGCCTGTTCGGATGGCGCCACCACCGTATCACCTCGGCCGCGCCGGGCAGATTCGGTCATCACAGGATGCAGACGGACCGGGAGAC
Organism: Gordonia oryzae; assembly: GCF_003797185.1. GTDB lineage: Bacteria > Actinomycetota > Actinomycetes > Mycobacteriales > Mycobacteriaceae > Gordonia > Gordonia oryzae. The sequence goes on along the minus strand of NZ_RKMH01000020.1, from coordinate 38,180 downwards.
TGACAGAAAGTCACATTTACGAGATCCCGCCGACCCGCACGGATGGAACCGTCAGCAAGCCCCATTCTTGCGACTCAGACAGGAGTTTGTCCAGTCTTCGCCGGCCGGCGGTTTACGAGTCGGTGGGTCGAGACCTAAGGTGTGTCTCCCAATTCCCTTGGCGGGTCTTGGCGGCCCGATTGCGCCAATCCCTCGCAGAAGAATTGGGAGACACACCCTAGCCCGCGATCCCGTTGTGCTCGATTCTCAGATCCTTCTTGAGGATCTTGCCGCTCGGATTCTTCGGCAGAACATCGGCGAACACGATGTATTTAGGCCGCTTGTATCCGGCGAGGATCGGCTCGAGATGGGCTGCAACGGCCTCCTCGGTCAGAGTCGCGCCGTCTTTCGGGACGACGACGGCGGTGACCGCCTCGATCCACTTGGGATGTGGCACACCGAATACCGCGACCTCGGCCACCCCGTCGAGCAGATAGATCGCCTCCTCGACCTCACGTGAGGCGACGTTCTCCCCGCCGGTCTTGATCATGTCCTTTTTACGGTCGACCACCGAGAGGTAGCCGTCGGCGTCGATGATGCCGAGGTCGCCGGAGTGGAACCATCCATTGCCGAATGCCGCCGCGGTCTTCTCCTCGTCCTGGTAATAGCCCAGTGCCGCATGGGGACTGCGATGCACGATCTCGCCGACCTCCCCCACCGGTACCGGATTGTCGTCGTCGTCGACGACCTTGGTCTCGACATTCAAAGATGCCCGCCCGGCCGACCCCGCCCGGTCGATCTGCTCATGCGGCTGCAGAATGGTCGCCAGCGGCGACATCTCGGTCTGGCCGTAGAAGTTCCACAACAGCACGTCGGGCAACCGCCGCGACAACTCGCGCAGGATCTCTACCGGCATCGGCGAGGCGCCGTAATACCCCTTGCGCAGCGACGACAGGTCGCGCGTATCGAAGTCGGGGTGACGCAGCAGCGCGATCCATACCGTCGGCGGGCAGAACAGTTTGGTGACGCGTGCGGACTCGATGGTCGCCAGGATCGTCGCCGGATCGGGCGCGGGCAGGATGATGCTGGTCGCCCCGAGGTAGATGTCGGTGGCGAAGAAGCAGTCGAGTTGCGCGCAGTGATACATCGGCAGCGAGTGGATCTCGACGTCCTCACCCGACATTCCGCCGTCGACGATGCACGAAACATACTGTGTGATCAGTGATTTACTGGAGAGCAGCACCCCCTTGGGGCGGGACTCGGTGCCCGAGGTGTACATCATCCGCACCGGCTCATCGTCGCCGACGACGATGCCGGGCGCAGTCGCATCGCCGGAGGTCATCCATGCGGTGGCATCCTCCCACCCGTCCATCGGCGCGGCACCGGACAGGGCGATCCATCCGCGGATGTCGACAGCGGCGGCGGCGAGGTCGATCGCCGTGATCAGCGTCGGCCCGAGTGCATCCTCGACGACGACTCCGCGTGCCCCGCTGTGGGTCAGGATGAACGCGATCTCCTCGGCGCCGAGCCCGAAGTTGATGGGCACAAGAATCACCCCGAGTCGCGCGGTCGCGAAGGTGAGAACCCCGAACTGCCAGCAGTTGTGACTGATCAGCGCCAACCGGTCTCCGCGCTGGAGACCTCGCGCGGTCAGGGTGTTGGCGCACCGGTTCACCGCAGAATCGAACTGCGCGAACGTCAGTGTGCGGTCCCCGTCGATGATCGCTATCTTCTCGGGGCTGCGCTGGGCGCTGCGATGCAGCAACGCGCCGATCGAGTGTTCACGCGCCGTCCGGATCGCGGCGTCGGTCGATTCGCTGAATTCCGGTCCCATCACTGCCTCCGTTACCCGCAGGGTGTTGTCGACCACACAAATTACTCGGCCGTCCAACCAACCGAAACCCGTGGTCGGACAACGACGCCGACAGTGACCCGAACCCAGCGCGACCCCGGTGGAAGGAAGCTCAGCGCGGCAGGATGCCGTCGAGAACCACGGACAAGTATTGGTCGGCGATCTGCTCCACACTCAACGATCCGCCCGGCCGATACCAGCGGACCGCCACCCACACCGTGTCGCGCAAGAAGCGGTAGACGAGTTCGACGTCGAGGTCGGCGCGGAACTCACCATCGGCGACCCCACGCGCCAGCACCGAATGCCACAGCCCGCGAAACTCCTGATTGCGGTCGCCGATATAGGAGAAACGATCCTGCGGGGCAAGGCGTTTGGCCTCGTCCTGATAGATGGCCACCGCATGGTGATCGGCGTCGATGGACTCGAATGAGGCAATCACCAGCTGCCGCAGCGTCTCGGCAGCCGACAGACCGGCGTCGGCGATCTGCCGATAGCGGGCGAACAGGGCGTCGAGGAAACCCCGCAGGATCTCGTCGACCATCGACTCCTTGGAATCGAAGTGATGATAGAGACTCCCCGAGAGAATACCTGCGGCATCGGCGATGTCGCGCACTGTCGTCGACCGCAGACCCTGCTCCGCGAACATCCGACTCGCCGTCGTCAGCAATTCGTCGCGTCGGGAAGTTCCGTTACGTGGCGCCACCCCCGTACCCTAGCAAGCGCTTGGGTACGGGGGTGGCGCCCGCCAGGGGATTCAGCGCTTACGGACCTTCTTCTGTGCCCGCGCATTGAGCTTGGTCCACAGCTTCAGCTGACCGTTGGTCAACTTCTTGTCGCGGTTGGTAAACGGCGGCGACATCATCTCGGCCACGGAGAACGGCATCGTCGAAAAGGCCACGGCTCGTGCATGACTGAAGGTCTCGAAGCCGGTCTTGCCGTGGTAACTACCCATCCCGCTGCGCCCGATGCCACCGAACGGCAGCTCGGCACCGAACATGTGCAGCGCGAAGTCGTTTCCGTTGATCGACCCGCTGCGGGTGTTGTCGGCCAGCCGCGCGAAGTTGTCGTTGTCGTCGCCGCACCAGTACATCGTCAGCGGGTGCGGGTGGCCGGCGATGTAGCTGATCGCCTCGGTGAGATCCCGGTACGGGTACACCGTGAGCACCGGACCGAAGACCTCGTCCTCGGTGATTTTCATCCCCGACTTGACCCCGGTGAGCAGGGTCGGCGGGATCTTGCGACGCTCGGCCGACGGCAACGGTTCACCACCGGGGATGACCTGTCGCTTCTCGGCGCCGAGCGAGACCGCGTCGTCGATCAGCCCGACGATGCGCTCGTAGTTCTTCTGGTTGATCGTCGAGGTGTACTCGGGATTGTCGTAGATCGTCGCGAAGTTGGCGGTCCAGCGGGCCATCACCTTGTCGGTGAACTCACCGAGTCTGGCCTCCGGCACGAAGACGTAGTCGGGACACAGGCAGACCTGACCGCCGTTGACCATTCGGGCGTCGGCGAGCATCTTGGCCGCCTTGTCGATATCGGCGGAGACGTCGACGACGGCCGGGTTCTTGCCGCCGAGTTCGAGGGTTACCGGCACCAGATTCTTTGCGGCCTCCTGGGCCACCGAGGAACCGACCTCGGGCGAACCGGTGAAGAACATGTGGTCGACGGTGAGTTTCGCGAAATCCGATCCCGACCCGTGCGTGGGCGTGATGACCGCAAGTTCCTCGATCGAGAAGTAGTCGGGGGCGTACTTGGCGATCACGCCGGTGGTGCGCGCGGTGATCGACGACGGGCGCATCAGCACCCGGTTGCCGGCCGCGAACGCCGACGCCGCGGGCACGAAGGTCAGCTGCAGCGGGAAATTCCAGGGGCCCATGATGCCGACGACGCCGAGCGGATCGTGACGCACCCGCTGCTTGAAGCCGAGGGCTCCCTGCACACGCGCCGACACGGAATCGGCCATCCACTCCTTGACCCCGCGCCGCTGGTGGGTGAGGTCGATCATGCAGCCCGCAACGTCCGCGGCGATGCTCAGTTCCCTTGGCCGCGAACCGAAGTCGACGGTCAGCGCCTCGGCGATCTCGTCACCGTGATCGAGCAGCAGCGACGAGAGCCGGGTGATGCGGTCGATGCGGGTCGCCGCGTCCGGGATGCCGTCCCGCAGGAAGGCCGCACGCTGGATCTCGAGCAGTTCGGTCATCGAATGCGCCTCTGAGGAGACACGTCCCTCGGTCGTGCTGGTCACGTCAGCAGGTTTGGTCATTCGCCACCCTCCCTGGGTCGAGCGGCGTCTCGCGACCGTCGCTGAGACGTTTCCGTTCGCTCGTTCACCATAGTATGCGTCACGTCACAATGAAGTGGCTACACGTGTTCCCAGATCCCTCGCGACAGCGCCCGTTTGTTCGCCGACAGCGCCCGGCGGGGCGTCGACAGCGCCCGTTTGCTCGCCGACAGCGCTCGGCGGAGCGTCGACAGCGCCCGCTTGCTCGCCGACAGCGCCCGGCGGGGGGCCGACAACGCCCGATTGTTCGCCGACAGCGCTCGGCGGGGCGCCGACAGCGCCTAACAGGGCGCCGTCGGCGTCGTGGCGGGCGCTCTCGGCGTCCTACAGAGCGCCGTCGGCGTCGTGGCGGGCGCTCTCGGCGAACCACCCGCCGGTCAGCCCAGACGCTCGATGATGGTCACGTTGGCCGTGCCGCCTCCCTCGCACATCGTCTGCAGCCCGTACCGTCCGCCGGTGCGTTCGAGTTCATTCAGCAGCGTGGCGAAGAGCTTGGCACCGGTCGCACCGAGCGGATGGCCGAGGGCGATGGCACCGCCGTTGGGGTTGACCTTCGCCGGGTCGGCGCCGGTCTCCTTGAGCCAGGCAAGCACCACCGAGGCAAAGGCCTCGTTGATCTCGATAGCGTCGATGTCCTCGATGGACAGGCCCGTCTTCTCCAGTGCGTATGCGGTCGCGGGGATCGGTGCAGACAACATCATGACCGGGTCGTCGCCGCGCACCGAGAGGTGATGGATACGGGCCCGCGGGGTCAGCCCGTACTCGGCCAAAGCCTTCTCGGACACCACGAGCGCGGCCGACGCGCCATCGGAGATCTGGGAGGCTACGGCGGCGGTCAGCCGCGATCCCTGCGCCAACGGTGCGAGCCCTGCCATCTTCTCCAGCGACGTCTCGCGCGGACATTCGTCGACGACGCAGTCACCGAGCGGCGCGAGCTCGTTGTCGAAATGACCCGCGGCGATGGCCTGCGCCGCGCGCTGATGCGACTGCAGCGCCCACGCCTCCATGTCCTCGCGGCTGATGTCCCAGCGCACCGCCATCGCATCTGCGCCCGCGAATTGCGAGATCTCGGCGTCACCGAAGCGCTCCCGCCACCCGGCGGATTCGGCTGTCGGCGTGGTGAATCCGAATTCCTGGCCGGCGATCATGGCCTGACTGATCGGGATGGCACTCATGTTCTGCACCCCACCGGCGAGCACCACGTCCTGGGTACCGCTCATCACGCCTTGCGCGGCGAAATGGATCGCCTGCTGCGAGGATCCGCATTGCCGGTCGACGGTGGTGCCCGGGATGGCGAGCGGCCCACCGGCGGCGACCCACGCAGTGCGGGCGATGTTGCCCGCCTGCGGCCCGATAGCGTCGACGCATCCGAAGACCACGTCGTCGACGACCATCGGATCGATGCCGGTGCGCTCGAGGATCGCGGTGATGACGTGGGCGCCGAGATCGGCGGGATGAGTCTTGGCCAGCGAGCCGTTACGCTTGCCGACCGGTGTTCGGACGACGTCGACGATATAGGCTTGGGGTGACATCAGTTCTCCTGGTGGGTGTTCGGGGTCAGGCTCGCTGGCTGGAGATCGAGACGACCTCGCCGGTGAGATAGGTGGTGTAGTCGCTGGCGAGCATCGCGATGGTGGCCGCGACCTCCCAGACCTCCGCGGCACGTCCGTATGCCTCGTGCGCGGCGAGCTCGTCGAGCAGTTCGTCGCTGGTGACCTTCGCGAGGAAGGGATGCTTGGCGATCGACGGCGCAACCGCATTGATGCGCACCCCGAATTCGGCGGCTTCGACTGCAGCACAACGGGTCAGTGCCATCACTCCGGCCTTGGCGGCGGCGTAGTGGGCTTGTCCGCGTTGGGCGCGCCAGCCCAGTACCGAGGCGTTGTTGACGATGACGCCGCCGTGTTCGACGGACCGAAAGTGGCGCAGGGCAGCACGCGTGGCACGGAAGGTGCCATTCAAGGTGATGTCGACGACGCGGTCCCACTGTTCGTCGGTCATGTCGGCGACCGGGGTCTCGCCACCGAGTCCGGCGTTGTTGACCAGAACATCGATGCGGCCGAGTTCGTCTGCGGCACGCGCGATCAGCGCATCAACCTGCGCGGTGTCGGAGACATCGCAGGTTGCCTGCGCGACCGTCCGGTCACCGAACTCCGCGGACAGCTTCTCGGCAGCCTCGCCGAGCCGGCGTTCGTGCCAGTCGCTGACGAGGACATCGGCACCTTCGAGCAGTGCCCTTCTGGCAGTGGCGAATCCAATGCCGGTTCCCGCGGCGGCGGTGACCACCACCTTACGTCCCGACAGAAGTCCGTGGCCAGGCGTCTCCGTCGGCGGGTCGGCCAACGGCGAACGGCGGTTGTCGATGTCCGGGATGGTCATGCACGGGCCTCTCGGGGTAGGCCGAGCACACGCTCGGCGATGATGTTGCGCTGCACCTCGTTCGAGCCGCCGTAGATCGTGTCGGCGCGAGTGAAAAGGTAGAGCCGTTGCCACTCGTCGAGTTCGACGTGTTCGGGATCGGTGAGGTCGTTGAACGCACCCTCTGCGGTGGTCGCGGGTCCGATCAACGCCGAGGCGCCACGCACGGCCATTCCCAACTCGCCGAGATCGCGATGCCAGTTGGACCACAGGAGTTTTCCGACGGAGTCGGCACCGGCAACGCCGTCGAGCACTGCTTGCGCGTGGGCTCGCATCACGCTCAGGCCGATACCCGCGCGCGCGATGCGGGTGGCGACTTCCGGATTGTCGAGAGCACCGTTGCCACGCGCGAGATCGGTGACGGCGTCGAGTTCACGTGCGAAGCCGACCTGTTGTCCAAGGGTGGAGACGCCGCGCTCGAATTGCAGCAGTCCCATGGCGACCCGCCAGCCGTCACCAGGATCACCGACGATGTTGTCGGCATCGGTCACCGCATCGTCGAAAAACACCTCGTTGAATTCCGAGGTGCCGGTGAGTTGTTGGATGGGCCGGACGGTGACGCCCTCCTGGTCGAGGGGGACGAGCAGAAAACTCAGCCCCTTGTGCCGCGTCGAGCCCGGCTCGGTGCGACAGAGCACGAACGCCCACTGTGCCACGTGCGCCAAGGACGTCCAGATCTTCTGCCCGTTGATCTGCCACCGCCCGTCGGACGGACTCGCCGTGGTCGCCACGCCTGCGAGATCCGATCCGGCACCCGGCTCGGAGTAGCCCTGTGCCCAGAGTTCGGTCACGTCGACGATGCCGGGCAGGAATCGCTGTTTCTGCTCGTCGGTCCCGAATTCGATGAGCGTCGGGCCGAGAAGCTCTTCGCCGAGATGGTTGACCCGAGCGGGGGCGTCGGCGCGAGCGTACTCCTCGTGGAAGATGATGCGCTGGTTCAGCGTGGCGCCGCGCCCGCCGTGCCGCGTCGGCCAGCCCAGGCACGTCCATCCGGCGCGCGCGAGGTGACGATCCCACTCGAGGCGCTCGGTGAAGAACTCGTGTTCACTGCCGGGGCCGCCGCGACCACGCAACGACGCGAAGCCACCGGCGAGATTCTCCTCGAGCCACCCACGGACCGCCACGGCGAACTCCGCGTCGGCGTCGGGCGTCCGAGCTGCCCATTCGCCAAGATCCAGGGATCTGTCGGCAAGATCGATCGAGGTCATGACCGCTAGCATAACCTACCAAGCAAGTGCTAGGTTGGGGAGCATGGAGAGCGTCTCGACGACCCCGTCCGCGCTGCGTCGGGCGGCCCGCGAGTGGCCGGATCGACTCGCCCTGGCCGATGCCCAGTGGAGCAGTCCGGTCGAGTACTCGTGGTCACAATTGCACGATCGGGTCGTCGATACCGCCGCGGCCCTGATCGCGTCGGGGGTGGAGCACGGAGATCGGGTGGCGGTGTGGTCACCCAACAGCCATCACTGGCCGGTTGCGGCACTGGGCATCCATTACGCCGGTGCGGTGCTCGTACCACTGAACACCCGCTACACCGCCGGCGAGGCCGTCGACGTGATCGGACGGGCGGGGGTGCGTGCCGTCGTCGTCTCCGGCGACTTCCTCGGAGCCGATCACGCCGCCGAACTGATGACCACCCATCGCGACGCGATGCCAGACCTCGTGGTGCGGATTAGTTTGTCGGACAACCAAAAAACACCCGACGGTGCACTCGACTGGACCGATTTCCTCGACCGTGCCACCGACGAGACCCGCGCGCAGGCCCGGGCGCGCGCCGACGACGTCGCCCCCGACGACCTCTCCGACATCCTGTTCACCTCGGGCACCACCGGCACATCCAAAGGCGTACTGGCCGAACATCAGCAGACCGTCGCGGGTTCACACTCGTGGGGCGCCAACGGTCGCCTGTCCCCCGACGACCGCTATCTCATGGTGAACCCGTACTTCCACACCTTCGGCTACAAGGCGGGCATCTTGGCGTGCGTGTTGTTCGGGTCGGCGATGTTCCCGCAGGCCGTGTATTCGCCCGCCGAGGCCATAAAGCAGGTTGCTGCGCAACGGATCACCGTCTTCCCGGGAGCGCCGACCATCTTTCAGACCATCCTCGACGAGCCTGCACGCGAGAGCCTCGATCTCTCGTCACTTCGGTTGGTGGTCACCGGCGCAGCGATCGTTCCGGTGGTCCTCGTCGAACGTATCCAGCGTGACCTCGGCGTCGACACCGTCATCACCGCCTACGGGCTGACCGAGGCCAGCGGGTTTGTCTCCACCTGTACCCCCGACGACGATGACAACACCGTCGCAACCACCTGCGGGCGCGCTTTCAAGGGCATGGAGATCTCGATATCGGAGCGGGGTGAGGTACTCGCGCGCGGAAAAATGGTCATGCGCGGCTACCTCGACAACCCCCAGGCGACGGCTGAGGCAATCGACGCCGACGGCTGGCTGCATACCGGCGACATCGGCACCATCGACGGACGCGGCAATCTGCGGATCACCGACCGACTCAAGGACATGTACATCTGCGGCGGCTTCAACGTCTACCCAGCCGAGGTCGAACAGACCCTCGCCCGCCTCGACGGCGTTACCGAATGCGCGGTGATCGGCGTCCCCGACGACCGACTTGGCGAGGTGGGCCGCGCCTATCTCACCGTCCGCGACGGCGCCGGCCTCGACGAGGACCGTGTGATCGCTTACGCCCGTGAGCATCTGGCGAACTTCAAGGTGCCGCGGTCGGTGGTCGTCCTCGACGCCTTCCCCCGGAATGCGGCCGGAAAGATCCTCAAGCGCGAGTTGGGCTGAGGGTTCGTCCACACGTTTTCGGTTCTTCCCCTGGAAATTTCCGGGAGAAGAGGGGAAATCCAGGCAAGAAGGGCGAGGGCCCGGTCGGCACGATCCGAACGACTGTGGTCGGATGGGAGGGTGTCGACCACCCCCGACCCCACCGATGTGCTCACCGCGGCAGGCGCCCTCGACCCCGACCTGCCCACCGATCGGATCGTCACCCACGGCGCTGTCGTCTTCCTCAACGGCGCCCGCGCATGGAAGATGAAACGCCCTGTGCGCCTGCGGTTCTTCGACTTCTCCACCCCTGAGCTGCGCCACGATGTCCTACAGCGAGAGCTATCGCTCAATCGCCGGTTCGCGCCGGAGGTCTATCGGGCCGTACATGCGATCCGCCGTGCCGATGACGGCAGCCTCGCCCTCGACGGGCCCGGCGAGACGCTCGACTGGGTCCTGGAGATGACGCGCTTCGACGACGACGCACTTCTGGTCCACCGGGCCGCGCCCGGCAACCTCGACGACGCCTTTCTCCGAAAGCTCACCGAGAGCATCGTCGACCTTCATGCGTCCTCGCCGATCCGCGACGACCCGCACGGTGCGACCCGATTGCAGGAGGTGGTCGACGGGAACCTGGCAAGCATGTCGGCGTTCCCCGACGTTATCGATCCCGCTACGGCGCAGCGTCTGACGAGCCGGATCACCGCGATGATCGCCGAACGCTCCTCGATTCTCGACGCCCGGGCCCGCCAAGGGCGGGTGCGACGTGTCCACGGTGACCTGCACCTGGGCAACATCGCGATCATCGATGACCGTCCCGTCCCTTTCGATTGCCTCGAGTTCGACGAGGAGATGGCGACCACCGACGTCCTCTACGACCTCGCGTTTCTGCTGATGGATCTGTGGGCGCGGGACCTACGACATGAGGCGAACGTCGTCGTGAACCAGTACCTCGACCGCTCCCCCGACGACGAGGGCGGATTCTGCCTGCTGCCGATCATGCTCGCCGTGCGGGCCACGGTCCGCGCGCATGTCAGCGCCGCCGCGGACGCCGTTGACGACGCCACACGCTACCTGTCGCTCGCACTGGGGTTCACCGAACCGGTCGCGCCGCGGCTGATGGCGATCGGCGGTGGGTCGGGCACCGGGAAGACCACCGTCGCCCGCAAGATCGGTGGGGACCTCGAGCCCGCGCCGGGTGCACGGATTCTGCGCACCGACATCCTGCGCAAGCGACTCGCCGGTGTCGGCGAGGCCGAGACGCTCCCGCGCTCGGCCTACACACCGCAGGCCCGGTCAGTGGTCTACGACGAGTGCAACCGGCTGGCCACAACGGATCTCGCAGGCGGCATGAGCGTCGTCGCCGACGCCGTCTTCGGCAGTGCCGCACAGCAGGAGGCGATCGTCGCCGTGGCCACCGAGACCGGCGTCGACTTCACCGGATGGTGGCTGGAACTCGATGAGGCCGAACGCATCTCCCGCATCGTCGATCGGGGACCCGATGCCTCCGACGCCGACGAGGCGGTGGCGAGACGGCAGACCGCGACACTCGAACCGCCGGATGAGTGGACCCACGTCGACGCGCACGCCGACCCGGCGCTCTTCCTGAGGACATCCGTTCGTCCGCCGCAGATCTCCCGGGGACGCACGAAAGAGTAGGGGAAGTACACTCTTCCCCTACTTCTCAGCTGATCGGCTTGACCAGCGGGAACAGGATCGTTTCGCGGATGCCGAGGCCGGTCAGCGCCATCAGGAGCCGGTCGATTCCCATACCGGTGCCCGCGGTCGGCGGCATGCCGTACTCCATGGCGGTGAGGAACTCCTCGTCGAGGCGCATGGCCTCGTCGTCACCGGCGGCGGCCAGACGCGCCTGGTCGACGAAGCGCGCACGCTGGATGACCGGGTCGACGAGCTCGGAGTAGCCCGTGGCCAGCTCGAATCCGCGGACGTAAAGGTCCCACTTCTCGACGACGCCGGGAACGCTGCGATGCGCACGGACCAGCGGCGAGGTCTCGACCGGGAAGTCACGGACGAACACCGGCTGCGAGAGCTTCTCGCCGACCATGTGCTCCCACAACTCCTCGACGAGCTTGCCGTGCCCGTAGCCCTTACCCGTCGGGATCTGAAGCCCGACCTTCGCCGCGACGTCCAGCAACTCGTCAACAGTGGACCCGGGGTGATCGGCACCGCCGTCGGGCACGATCTCTTGCCCGAGCGCCTCCGACAGTGAGGGATACATCTGCAACGAGGTCCACTCGCCGGAGAGGTCGTAGACCTCTCCGTCGGCCATCGTGGGCGTCAGCGTCCCCAAGGCACGCTGCGAAACCTCTTGGACGAGTTCACGAGTCATAACCGCGGCGTCGTCATAGGTGCCGTATGCCTGATAGGTCTCGAGCATCGCGAACTCCGGCGAATGCGTGGAGTCTGCGCCCTCGTTGCGGAAGTTGCGGTTGATCTCGAAGACGCGCTCGATACCGCCGACGATGCAGCGTTTGAGGAACAATTCCGGCGCGATACGCAGGTAGAGGTCGATGTCGAAAGCGTTGGAATGGGTGACGAACGGCCGGGCCGCGGCGCCGCCATGCAGGGTTTGCAGCATCGGCGTCTCGACCTCGAGGAATCCGCGCTTACCCAGGGCCGCACGCAGTTCGGCCATCACCGAGATCCTGGTGCGGGCGATCGAGCGCGCCTCGGGCCGCATGATGAGATCCACGTAGCGCTGGCGCACCCGCGTCTCCTCGTTCATCTCCTTGTGCGCGACGGGCAAGGGACGCAACGACTTCGACGCCATCTCCCAGTCGTCGGCCATCACCGATAATTCCCCGGTGCGAGAGCTGATCACCTGGCCGTGGACGAAGACAATGTCGCCGAGGTCGACCTCGGCCTTCCAGCGCACGAGGGACTGCTCACCGACGCCGTTGAAGGAGATCATCGCCTGCAGTTGGGTGCCGTCGCCCTCCTGAAGCGTGGCAAAGCAGAGCTTGCCCTTATTGCGCAAGAAGATGACACGGCCGGCGATACCGACCATCTCACCGGTCTCGGTGCCGGCCTCCAGGTCGGAGAACTGCGCGCGGATCTCGGAGAGGGTATGCGTGCGCGCAACCGCCACCGGATAGGCCTGGCGGCCCTCGTCGAGAATCCTCTCCCGCTTCTCCCGCCGGATGCGGAGTTGTTCGGGGGTCTGCTCGTCGGCAATCGTCTCGTCGGGCGCGTCACTCACGTCCGTGAGCGTATTCGGTGGCGGTAGCGTCCACCAAGTTCGGCGAACAGCCATTCGGGGCCATCGCCATCCGTGTCGGTTATCAGGTGCACCGCTGCTAGTGCACCGCTGTCAGTGCACCGAGAAGATGTCGAGCTCGGCCTGCCTGATCCGGCCGTTGATGCCCGCCCGTCGCAGGCCGCGGTGACCGCCGACGACGAACACCGTGCCGATCACCCCCCGCGCCTGCAAATGCCAGCTCAGCCATTCGGCTTCGTGGCCGTCGTCGGAGACGAGAATCCAGCGGGCGTCGTGGGTGGCCGAGCGCAGTGCCGTCGGCGATCCGGGGGTGAGCAGATCGAGTGCCTCGGCGGCGTCGAGTGCGAGTGCCCCGACCAGCGCACCGTCGGCCTGACGCTTGCGGTGGCTGCGGATGTCGACGGGAACGGCTCCCGAGGCGACAGCCTCGGCATAGCGGCTGGGCTGCAGCGACAGCGGGCCGTTGGGTGTGGGAGCAGAGACGGGTGCGAGAACCTGGACCGATGCGGTCATGGTGAGAAACCTCGAGTGATCGAAAAATGAGCGGGGAGCGCTAAGGAGGGCGACCGCAGATGCGGACTCAGCCCTGACAACACTCCTGACAGCTCGTGATCACGTCGCTCAGTGTGCCACAGTGAACGCCAGCGGGTCCAGGGTCAGCGGGATTTGTGCACCGGGTGAGCAAAAGTCGATCTGCTTCCCTCGCATAGGCGCTGTCGGCGCAGTGCAGGGCGCTGTCGGCGCGGTGCAGGGCGCTGTCGGCGCTATTTGCGTCGCACGGACGCCTTGGTGCGTTCGTGCACCAGACGTAGCCCCTCGAGGGTGAGATGGGTGTGGTGAGTGGTCAGCGTCGAGCATTCGTCATATATCAGCGGTGCCAGGTAGCCGGTCGCCACGACGGTCACGTCATCCCCGTCGAGCCCCGCGACCGTGCTGCGGATGCGGTTCACCAGGCCGTCGATCTGACCGGCGAATCCGAACAGGATGCCCGACTGCAGGGCCTCGACGGTGTTCTTGCCCAGGACACTGCGCGGCGGCAGCAACTCCACCTTGCGCACAGTGACAGTGTGTTCGTTGAGCGCCTCGACACCGAGGTCGACGCCGGGTGCGATGGCGCCGCCGAGGAACTCGCCCCTGACCGACACCGCGTCGACCACGGTCGCCGTCCCGCACGCCACCACGATGGTCGGCCCGCCGTAGGTGTGAAAGGCCGCAAGGCAATTCGCGACGCGGTCAGTACCCACCTCTCTGGGATTGTCGACCAGCAGCGGAACCCCGGTGCGCACACCGGGTTCCAGGATGACATTGTGCGGGTTGTCGAAGTACCGGCCGACCATCACCCGCACCTCGCGTAGCAGCGACGGAACCGTCGACAAGGCCGCGACGCTGGTGACCTGCTCGATGTCGGAGCCGAGGAGTCCCTGGATCAGCAAAGCCAATTCGTCTGCGGTGCGCGCGGGTTCGGTGTGTAGGCGCCAGTCGCGGACCAGTCGCGCATGTGTGCCCGTACCGGCGAACACGCCGAGATGGGTGTTCGTGTTGCCGATCTCGACGGTGAGTAGCATCAGCGGAAGACGCCCGTCAGCAGGTGGCCGGCCTCACGCATGAGCGGCGGCGAGCTCGTCGGCATGGCGAGGATCGCGTAACCCCGACCCCTCCGGCGCGCGGGCCGGGTCGGTGCCCTGCTCGAGAACCCGGTTGTACTCGTCGACGAAGACGACGTGCGGTAGGTATTCGGCGATCTCCCGCTCATCGAGAATACCGTAGGCGATGATGATCACCAGATCTCCGGGATGGACGAGATGTGCTGCAGCCCCGTTGATCCCAATGACCCCGGTACCGCGTTCACCGGCGATCGCGTAGGTCTCGAGTCGCGCGCCGTTGGTGATGTCGACGATGGTGACCTGCTCACCCTCGAGCAGGTCGGCGGCCTCGAGCAGGTCGGCGTCGATGGTCACCGAACCGACGTAATGCAGGTCGGCCTGGGTTACGGTGGCGCGGTGGATCTTCGAGGTCATCATGGTGCGCAGCATGTGTGGTTCCTCCGAGGTCGTGGACAGGATGGGCAGAGAAGTCGTTTGAGTCGCACTCGTTGTCGACGGATCATTCGGACCTGGCCTCGCGTTCTTCCAGGCTCAATCCGATAGCGACGCCGACGTTGTCGATCAACCGCGCCGCGCCGAGTCGGGCAGCAACCAGCAGTCGCCCGTAGCCCTTGTCCGGCGGCTCCTCCAACGAACGACCCCGCAAGGCGAGATAGTCGAGTTCGATGTCGGGTACCGAGGACAAGACCTCTTGCGCCACAGCCACAATGGCGTCGGCACCCTTGGGTGCGGCGTGCGCGCCCGCGGTCAGCGCGGCCGACAGGGTCGTCGCGAGTTCCCGCTGCTCGACGGACAGATACCGATTGCGCGAACTCATTGCGAGGCCGTCGGCCTCGCGGACCGTGGGAACGCCGACGATCTCGACGTCCATATTCAGGTCCGCCACCATCTGACTGATGAGCACCAATTGTTGGTAGTCCTTCTCCCCGAAGTACGCCGTGTGCGGCGCCGCAATGTGCAGAAGTTTGTTGACAACGGTGAGCATTCCGCCGAAATGCCCTGGGCGCGAAGCCCCGTCGAGGATGTCACCGGCCGGTCCGGGATGGATCATGGTGCGCCGGCCGTTCGGGTACATCGCCGCCTCGGTGGGCGCGAAAACCAATTCCACGCCCAACGGCGCCAACAGCTCGAGGTCGGCGTCGAAGGTCCGCGGATAGGCGTCGAGGTCCTCGCCGGCCCCGAACTGCAGCGGATTGACAAAGATTGACACGATCACGACGGTGTTGCCGCGTTCCTGTGCCGCGCGGACCAATTCAAGATGTCCGGCGTGCAGCGCACCCATCGTCGGCACCAGGGCGACGCGTCGTCCGGTGCTGCGCAGTGCCGCGCTCACCCGGTGCAATGCTGCCGGATCGCGGTGCACCGTCAGGGTGCCGGGGGTGAAGAGGTGAGCCTCGTCGGCAATCACGTGGGCACTCATCGTTGCTCCGTATTCATCTGGGCCTCAGGGCATCGAGGACCGCCTGCGGCGCCTCCGACTGGTGTGCGGCGCGGCGCGCCAATACGCGGTACGCCTCGGCGATCGAACCCCCATCGGTGTCTGCACCGTCGGCATCCGCGCTGTCGGCACCGGGCAGCGCCCTCAAGGCCGCCAGGTGGGCGGCGACAGCTGCGCCATCCCCGCGTGCGACCGGACCCGTCAACGCCGACGCGCCGAGGTCGAGGACGTTGTGCAGCGACGCGGTCACCAGCGGTCCGAGGATGCGTTCGGCCAGGCGCACCGGGTTTCCGTCGACGGTCGCTGTCGACTGCCCGGTCCCGGCGGGGCCGGCGATCGCGTGGTTGAGTGCGGCCACCGCATCGCTGATGAGCGCGACGAGGTGATTGGCGCCGTGGGCGAGCGCCGCGTGATACAGGGTGCGGTCGCCCTCGGCCACCCGCACCGGCTCACCGCCCATCTCGATGACGAGGGCTGCAGCGATCGCCTCACCGACCTCATCACCCGCGGTGATCCCGAAACACGCCCGCGTCATCCGCGAGGTGTCGTCGGCCGTACCGACGAAGGTCATCGCCGGGTGGATCGCGAGTCCGGTCGCGCCCAATGCGGTCAGCGGTGCGAGGATGCCGACGCCGTGGGCTCCCGCGGTGTGAGCCACCAGGGTGCGTGGGCGTAAGGCTCCGGTGGCGGCGATGTCGGCGATCACGGTCGGCAGGACGGAATCGGGCACCGCGACGAGGAGGAGTTCGGACCGGGATACGACGTCGGCGAGCTCGAGGATCGCCGATTCCGGCAGCCGCTGCTCCACCCGGCAGCGCGAGTGCGGTGAACGCGCGACAACCGCACCGACCACGTGTCCGGCACGTTCGAGTGCCTCCCCAAACGCCGTGCCGACTCGTCCGGCGGATACGACTCCGACGGTCAGTCGAGCGGGAGCGGGGAGGTTGGTGATCCCTGGGATCGAGGCGCCGTGGTGTACCGATGCGCCGTGGCGGGCATATCCGTCCCCGTCGGGCCGGGGTAGGCCGACAGACGCCGCACGGGCGTCATCGTTCGACGAGGTCACCACTGTCCTCCAGGTCGTTCCAGTCCCGAGGGCTGCCGGGCGGCGCCCACAGCGGGTGTGGTGGGCCGCGACGGCCGGGTACCGGACGTTGCAGAGTCAGGGTAGGTGGTGGCCGCAGCCCGGATCCATCCCGTGTGACGGGACTCACCCCGCGGAGCCGAACGGCAAAACAGCGTGGTTGCGTGAAACGCGATCAGTCGCGACGACGGCGTCGCCCGCCGCCCGCGGCGTCGGTGTCGCGGAGTTGCTTGAGCAATTCCGACACGGGAAGACCGTTGGAATGCGCGTTGTCGGAGTCGTCGGCAGGGTCGTCGACCGCCACCGGCTCCGGCTGCTCCTCAGGGCGTCGCCGACGCCCTCCTCCACCGAACGCGGTTGTGCTTGCTGCGCCGGCGGTTTCATGCCGACCAGACGACCGCGCGGGATTCGGACCGGACGCATCGGCAGCCCAAGCCACGGGCGTCTCGGCGGCGCTGCCCGGCGTGGACATCTCGGGGGCGGTCCGATCCCATTCGTCGGTCGGGGTCTCGTCGACGAACGCGGCGGGCTCGCCGACCGCGTCATGACCGGACCGCTGGTGAGCCACCTGTCCGGGACCGGGCTGATCGTGACCCGACTGGCCGTGACCGGAGCGCTCCGGGAACCCCGACGTCGCGGAATCCGATAGATGGTCGGCCGTCGATGTGGCGAAACGTCCCGACAGCGGGTCGTCGGTGACGATCGGGATGACCTCGGTCATCTCATTGGGGTCGACCTTGCGCTCCACGTGGCGGCCGTCATCGGCAGCCGGAACGGTCTCGGCGAAGTCGCGTGCGGCGACCAGACCATCGTCGGGGGCGTGAAAATCGGCGGCGCCGAAGCCTTCCGGACGGTACTGATCCGGGGCGAAGCCCGGCGCACCATAGGCGCCACCAAGTCCACCGAAGGCGGAGTCGCCGCGCCCGGAATCCGAGTGCGAGACGTACTGGTTGGGATCGACGTACTGGTGGGGATCAAGGCCGCCGCCACCGAGGCCGGATGCGAGTTCGCGCAGCTTCTCGTTGGGCAGAGCGACCTGATCGTCGGGGAGGGTTTCGCCGAGCAGCCGCTCGAGGCTGGCGCGCAGTGAGATCACCTGTTCCTTGAGGGAAGCGAGTTCGACACCAGATTCGGCGGCGACCTCCTTGCGAATGGTGGTCTCGACGTCGAGTTCGTACTGACGACGCGCGGCGATCTCACGCTCGAGCTGGAGTTCGTACACGAGCCTCAGATCGCGGCTCTTGGCCTCGGCGGTCTCGGCCTGCTTGCGGAATCGGGTCACCCCGATCGCTCCGATAACCGCGGCCCACAGCGCCGCGATGACGGCGAGGCTGCCCGGGATCGACCGGTTGCCGGTGAAGATCATCAGAATGCTGGCCGCCAGAGCCAGCACGACCAGCAGCCCCAGCAGCCATTGGCCGACCGAGCGGCCGGCGCGCCGGGTGTCAGAGGAGCGGCCGGTGGAGGTCGTCATATCTGTGCAACTTACCCGTTGACCCGGCTTTGGGTGTACAAGCCCGGCGGAGAGTCACGAATCGTCGATGCGCTATGGCTCGGCGTGAGTGGCGCCGCCGGAATCGTCGGCGTGACCGTGGAGTTCTCAGGCCGGGCCCGGTCGCGTGTGACCGTTGCCGTTGACGGAATTGTCGTCGGGGTCGTCGGGCGCGCGGCAACAGTATTCGAGCCAGAGGGCGGCAACGATGAGCAGCACACCCCCGATCAGGCCGACGACCGCGGCGGGCGTGTCGCGTTCGGCGGCGCTCACCCCGGTCTGATTGAGCAAGAAGACAAGCATCCCGCCCCACAATCCAGTGGCGATCGCCCCGAGAATCGCCGACGCCTTGGCCAGCGCGACCACCCGGGCTGCGGTCAGCGGGTGCAACTGCCCGCGGGCGCGGCCGACCTGTTTGCCCTCGACGCGTGCCCGCACGATGAACCCGGTGGCCGCTTCGGTGACGGCGAGGACGTAGAGGACGATGCCGGCCAACGACGGGATCGGCGGGACGCTGGAGTAGTTGTAGCGCACCAGAATCCATGCGGTGACGCCGACAATGACGGCCACGAGTACCAGGTCGAGGGGCCTGGTCGGCCCCATCCCGTGGTGCTCGTCGTCGTCCTTCTTGGGCGCGGACGGCTCGCTCATCGCAGTGCACTTCTCGACAGCGGCCCGATCCGGCGTACCCCGTCGCGCTCGTCGGCGGGCAGAGCCGCGGAAAGCTCGGCGACCAGACGGGGCCCGGCGTCGGTGAACAGTTCGGCGTCGGGGTCGATCTGCAGCCATGGCAGCAGCACGAACGCCCGCTGATAAGCCCGCGGATGCGGCAACGTGAGGGTCGGGTCCGCCGAGCGGACGGTGCCGCCGGCGGTGTCGACCGTGATGACATCGACGTCGAGGGTGCGGGGTCCCCATCGCACCTCGCGTGTGCGGTGCGCTTGATCCTCCAGGTCGGCGCCGATCCGCAGCCACTCGTGCGGCTGGCGTGTGCCCTCCACGATCAGCGTGATGTTGCAGAAATCGTCCTGCGCGACCCCACCCCACGGTGCTGTCGCGTACACGTCGGACACGGCGACGACGCGGATGTCACGGCCTGCGGCGGCGAACCCGTCGGGCACCAGCGCCAAGGTGGCCATCGGGTCGCCGATGTTGGACCCCGCGGACAGCACCACGCGGCTGTGACCGACAGGGGGGGTGCTCACTTGACCGACTTCCGTGACCGACGGGTGACCACCGCGACGTCGTCGAAAGCCAACGGGATCGGCGCCGATGGCTTGTGCACGACGATCTCGCACGAGAGGACTCGCTCGTCGGCCATCACCGCATCGGCGATCTCCGCCCCGACCGTCTCGATCAGATTCCGCGCCGGGCCCGCGACGATCGCATGTATCTGTTGGGCCAACGCACCGTAGTCGACGGTGTCGGCGAGGTTGTCACTGGCCGCCGCGGCACGCAGGTCGGCCCACAGTGTGGCGTCGACGATGAAGAGCTGACCGTCATGGCGTTCATGCTCAAAGACACCGTGATTGCCGCGGACCCGCAGCCCCCTCAGCTCGATCCGATCGGTCATCAGCGCTCCCCTGCCGATAGGTGGGTGTGTACCCGGCCGCCCTCACCTGCACGCCACGCTGCGGCCACGAGGACCGCGTCGCGGCCAGCGGCGACGTCATGGACCCGCACCCCCCACGCCCCGCCGGCAGCGGCGAGGGTCGACACCGCCGCGGTGGCGACGTCCCGACCGGCCGGCGGCCGGTCGGCGCCGCCCGCAGCCAACAATGTGCCCAGGAAACGTTTACGAGACGCGCCGACGAGGATCGGGAAACCCAGCCCGACAAACGTCGGCAGCGCGTGCAGCAGGGCCCAGTTGTGGTCTGCGGTCTTGGCGAAACCCAGGCCCGGGTCGAGGATGATCCGATCCGGGTCGACGCCGGCGCTGACGGCGGCATCGACCTGACCGAGCAGTTCGCGACTGACCTCGGCGACGACGTCGTGATAGCCGCCGACATCGTCGACCCGGTGCGTGAAGCGACGCCCGGCGTCGGAGTCGTCCCCAGCCGGACGCCAATGCATGAGAATCCACGGCAGTCCGGCATCAGCCATCACACGGGCCATATCCGCGTCGGCACGGCCTCCGGACACATCGTTGACGATGCGCGCGCCCGCCTCGATCGCGGCCGCTGCGACCGAGGCGCGCATGGTGTCGACGGAAACCGTCGCCCCGAGATCGGTGAGCGCGGAGATCACCGGAGCGACCCGCGCGGTCTCGATCGCCGGATCGACCCGAATGGCGCCCGGACGGGTGGATTCGCCGCCGACGTCGATGAGGTCGGCGCCGTCGTCGAGCAGTTGCTGGCCGTGCGCGAGCGCGGCGTCGAGATCCAGGTAACGGCCGCCGTCGGAGAACGAGTCGGCGGTCACGTTGATGATGCCCATCACCTGGGTCGGCGCAGGACTCACCGGGTAATCAGGTCGAGCGCTTCGCCCCGCGACACCGCACTGGTCTTGAACAGGCCACGAACCGCCGACGTCGTGGTCCGTGCCCCCGGCTTGCGGATGCCGCGCATGGCCATGCACAGATGTTCGGCCTCGATCACGACGATCACGCCGCGCGGATTGAGCCGTCGCACAATGGCATCGGCGACCTCGCTGGTGAGACGTTCCTGAACCTGCGGACGTTTGGCGTATAGGTCGACCAGCCGCGCCAACTTGGATAGGCCGGTCACCTGCCCGCTGACGCCCGGGATGTAACCGACGTGTGCGACCCCGTGAAAGGACACGAGGTGGTGCTCGCACGTCGAATACAGCGGGATGTCCTTGACCAACACCAGCTCGTCGTGATCCTCGTCGAAGGTCGTCGCGAGCACTTCCGAAGGATCGGTGTACAGCCCCGCGAACATCTCGCGATAGGCGTTGGCGACACGGGTCGGGGTGCGCCGTAACCCTTCTCGATCCGGGTCCTCGCCGATCGCGAGGAGAAGTTCACGCACCGCGGCCTCGGCCCGTGCCTGATCGAACTCCGGCACCGGTTCCGCAGCAGAATCCGGACCCGGTTGATCGAGTGTCGTCACATCCGTCCCCTTTGTTCGCCTCCAGTCGCCACCGGGCTCAGGCGCCGGTACCGTTCACGTCTTTGCCGGCCTCGTCCGGCCGTCGGGAATGCCCGTTGGCACCCGGGCCATTTCCGTTGCCTTCGTGACCATGTGCACCATTGGGTTCGGTGCCGCCGTTGACCCCGGGGCCCTGCTCGCGCGGCGGCCACCCCGGCGCCGACCAATCATGCGGGGCGCCGTAGTCCGGCCATGTCCCGGCCTGTTGCCCCGCCTGGGGCTGTCCCGGTGGCGGGTACTGGGGCGGATAGTACTGCGGTGAATATGACTGGGGCGGATACGACTGGGGCGGATACGACTGGGGCGGATACGGATTCTGCTGCGGCGGGAGCTGTCCTGGGTACGGATAGCCGGGTGCTGCCTGCGGCGGATACGCCGGTGCACCCGGCTGCCCTCCGGGAGGGCCACCCGCGCCGACTGGCTCGGGTACCTTCACCGGCTCCGGCGGCGGCCAGGGCTCACCACGCTCGATAGCGAGCTCCCCCGGCGTCTTCACCGGCGGCTTGTCACTGGGCGTGCGATCCCCGAAGTCGTTGAACGTCGTGATCCGCGGCCGCTTCTCGACCTGCGAGAAGATCGTCTCCAGATCCTTACGGGTCAGCGTTTCCTTCTCCAACAGCTCACTGGCGAGCACATCGAGAGTGTCGCGGTACTCCGAGAGAATCGCCCACGCCTCGGTATGCGCCGCCTCTATCAGCCGGCGCACCTCCTCGTCGATCTCACCGGCAACCCCTGCGGAGTAGTCGGTCTGGTTACCCATCGAGCGGCCGAGGAACGGATCACCCTGCTCTTGCCCGTACCGGACCGCACCGAGCTTGGCGCTCATCCCATATTCGGTGACCATCGCCCGCGCGATCTTCGTCGCCTGATCGATGTCGGACGACGCGCCCGTCGTCGGCTCGTGGAATACCAATTCCTCCGCGGCACGACCACCCATCGCCATCACCAGGCGGGCGATCATCTCCGAGCGGGTCATGAGGTCTTTGTCCTGCTCGGGCACGGCCAGCGCATGACCGCCGGTGCGTCCGCGGGCCAGGATGGTCACCTTGTAAATCGGGTCGAGATCCGGCATCGCCCACGCGGCCAGCGTGTGCCCACCCTCGTGGTAGGCGACGACCTTCTTCTCGTGCTCACTGATGATGCGGCTCTTGCGTCGTGGCCCGCCGATCACACGGTCGACGGCTTCCTCGAGCATCTCCGCGGTGATTGTGTGCTTGTTCTCCCGAGCGGCCAGCAACGCCGCCTCGTTGACGACGTTGGCCAGATCGGCACCGGACATACCCGGGGTCCGCTTGGCCAGACCGTCGAGATCGGCGTCGGAATCGATCGGCTTGCCATTGGCGTGCACGCGCAGGATCGCTCGGCGCCCGGCCATGTCGGGATTGCCGACCGGGATCTGCCGGTCGAAACGGCCCGGACGCAGCAACGCCGGATCGAGGATGTCGGGACGGTTGGTGGCCGCGATCAGGATGATGCCCTGCCGATCCCCGAAGCCATCCATCTCGACGAGTAGCTGGTTGAGAGTCTGCTCGCGCTCGTCGTGACCACCGCCGAGACCCGCACCGCGCTGACGCCCGACCGCATCGATCTCGTCGACGAAAATGATGCACGGGCTGTTGTTCTTGGCCTGCTCGAACAGGTCACGCACACGGGAGGCACCGACACCGACGAACATCTCGACGAAATCCGAACCCGAGATGGTGAAAAACGGCACCCCAGCCTCACCAGCGACCGCGCGAGCCAGCAACGTCTTACCGGTACCGGGCGGGCCGTAGAGCAATACGCCCTTGGGGATCTTCGCGCCGAGCGCCTGATAGCGCATCGGATTCTGCAGGAAGTCCTTGATCTCGTAGAGCTCCTCGACCGCCTCATCAGCACCGGCAACATCGGCGAACGTGGTCTTCGGCATGTCCTTGGTGAGCTGCTTCGCGCGTGACTTGCCGAAGCCCATCACGCCGCCACGACCACCACCCTGCATGCGACTCATCACGAAGAAGAACAAACCGAAAAGCAGCAACACCGGCAGCAGGAAGATCATGCTCTGCCAGAACACCGACTGCTCGTTGACGTTTGTCTGATACGGCGCACCGGTCGCCTTGACGTCGTTGAAGATTTCCTCGCTCGCCGCGGAGGGATACTTCGTCGAGATCTTGGTCGACTCGTTGTCGCCGACCTTGACCGGCGTAGTGGTCTCGATACGCAGTTGCTGCTCACGGTCGTCGATCTGGATCGACTTGGTGTTCTTCGTGTTGAGCTGCGTCAGCGCGACAGAGGTGTCGACGGCGGTGTAGTCGCGATCGTTGTCGCGCCAGACGCTCCAGCCCCAGAAGGCGAGCACGATGACCGCCACGATGGCGAGATTGCGGAAGACTGTCTTGCGGTTCATGCCAGTGAGGGGTTGGTCCGCGGTGGTGACACCCGACCGGTCCCGTTGGTCCTTCCCATCGATTCGTGACCACAACGAGCCGAGATGACGCGGACAAATCGTGCAGAGGCACGCCGAGCATCGACCGTGATCATTGTGATAAGGCTACCGGTCAACGATCCCGCAGGTAAAACCGTTCCCAGTTTGTTGGCGCCGCCTCCGGCGTCGCTGGCGGGTACCGCTCAGCCTTGGTAGACACTCGGACGCAGCCGACCGATGAACGGCAGGTCGCGGTAGCGTTCGGCGTAGTCGAGGCCGTACCCGACGACGAACTCGTTGGGGATGTCGAAACCGACCTCGGCAACGTCCACGGGCGAGCGAACCGCCTCGGGCTTGCGCAGCAGCGTGCACACCTCCAACGACTTCGGAGAGCGGGTCGCCAAGCTCTTCATCAGCCACGACAGGGTCAGGCCGGAGTCGATGATGTCCTCCACGATCAGGACGTCGCGTCCGGCGATGTCGCGGTCGAGGTCCTTGAGAATGCGGACGACACCCGACGACGACGTCGCCGAGCCATAGCTCGACACCGCCATGAACTCCATCTGCGACGGAAGTGGCAATGCCCGCGCGAAGTCGGTCATGAACATGATCGCGCCCTTGAGTACACCGATGAGGACGAGATCGTCCTCGATACCGGCGTAGCGCGAGGCAACCGACTCGGCCAGCTCTGCGGTGCGCTGTTTGATCTGTTCCTCGGTGATCAGCACCGCTTCGATGTCATCGCCGTAATAGTGTTCGATCTCGTTCGCCACGGCCTCTAGCTTGTCATGCCCGACGGCCGGGGTGGACCCGACGTCGGCGAGCGACCCCGGGCGTCAAGGAAGATGGCCGAGAGGGGGTGCACTCTGCCCGCCGTGGGATGCCAACAGGTCCCCTGATAACGCGATGCCACCACGGTCACAACGCAGATGACGTTGCGGGTTTCCGACGTATGCACGTTGACCAATCATCACGGCAGTAAGGAAGAAGCCCGTGCACCGAAACCGCGGACCCGCACCGGAAGTGCTCGAATCCCATCGCTCCGCACGGACAATGACGTCATTGTTCCCGCTCGGCATTCTTCGCCTTCGCGGATCGGACCGAACCGCCGAATGGATTGGCGGTCATAGCCAGGCACACCGCATCGCGACCACCGGCCGCCGCAGGAGCGCAGACGGGCCGGACGCGAGATGACAGTCAAATCTTCTGATCTATTTGGCTTGCACTGGTGCTGATTTCGCGCCGGCCTCCGGCCAACACCGCAACGCCGATTGGCGCGGGCTACACGCTGTCGAGTACAGCGCCTCACTCACCCTGGCGCTGCACCACGGCAGATCCACGCGCAGCCAGAACCCTGTGGCACTCGTCGACGATGCGGGCACTGCGGTGTTCCACCTACCGTTGCGCTGCCGCCCGAGGACCGCGGAGTACCCGATTTCCGCGTGGATGTGCCGCAAGTCGGTGACACTCACTGGGTGATAACGCCGGACCGATTCGCAATCAATCGATCCGCAAGTGGTGCAACCCGCTCGCGCTGCCGCAGGAAACAACTTCTCAACGCTCGGCCACTCGGCAGGAACGCGACAATCATGCAGTGGCGCCCTTCATGCACAGCCTCGGCGCAGCCGCCACGGTCGGGACGCTGGTGGGCATCATCATCGACGCGACCGCCGGCGAGGTCACCAGTTGTGCGATCGGACTGGCCGCCGCGGTCATCGGCTTCCTGGTAACCGTCGTCCCCGCAGCGGGTCTCGGCGATGCTGCGGGCACGATCGTCGGCGGGTCGCGGCACCCTGGTCGTCGCGAGAACCCAGTACCGGCGAACCGTCAACTCCCCGTTCGGCCCTCCGGACCAGCACCCCCACAAACACACCGGTCCAGCCGCCGCACGCCCGGTCCGGCGACGTCAGCGCGGTGAGTCCCGCACCGCGAGTACGTCGCCGACCCGGACGACCTCGCGTCGGAACCCGCCATCGCCGCCGATGGCGACGCCGCCCTGACCGTGCCAACCGACGGCCAACACGTCCACCGCACCAATCACCCGGCTCGTCAGCCCGGTGGCCCCGACGTCGAGAAGCCACCGCCGGATCACCCTGGTCCGCACCGCGGCGGCGAGATCTCGCACACCCTTGATCGCCAGGCCCGAGTCGGTGCGGGCGGCACGGTAATACTCCTCGGCGAGCGCGTCGAGAGCGTCGGTGTCGGCGCGTAACGCATCGGCCGTGCGGCAGAGCGCCTCGACGACACCTCCGTGGACGACATCATCAAGCAGCGGCAGGACCTCCGAACGCAGACGCACCCTGGTGAACCGCCGATCACTGTTGTGCGCGTCGGCATGCGGAGCCAACCCGAGTTCGGTACAGACGCCGACGGTCTGTGCACGCCGGATACCCAGAAGAGGCCGCCCCCACGGCGCCGACCACGCGCGCATCCCGGCGATCGAGCGCGCGCCCGAGCCGCGTGCCAGTCCAAGCAGGACGGTCTCGGCCTGATCGTCGGCGGTGTGGCCGAGCAGCACCGGACACCCGTCCCGCGCCTCCGCGAGCGCCGCATAGCGGGCCGTCCGGGCCGCCGCCTCCATCCCGCCCGCGGTGCCGACACTCACCTCGATCACCTGCGCGCGGGCCCCGAGCCTGCGCGCTGCCTCGGCCGCGGCGTCGGCGATGTGCGCCGACCCGCGCTGGAGCCGGTGGTCGATGACGAGCGCACGGACCTCGAATCCGGCACGCACGGCGGCCGCGGTCAGCGCCAGCGAATCCGGACCGCCGGAGAGTCCGACGCAGACCTGCCGGTGGCTGCCGAGGTGGTCGGCGCCGAATCGCTCGACGGCCCGGATCAGAGCACCCGCGTTATCCATTTCGCCGGTTCGTCGATCTCGGCGGGCAGTGGCATCGTCTCCGGCGAGGTCCAGATCGCGTTGAAGCGCTCCATGCCGACCGTCGAGACCACCTCGTCGACAAATGCCTTACCCCGAATGTATTGGGCCAGTTTGGCATCCATACCGATGAGGGCACGGATGATGCGCTGCACCGGATTCCTCGGTCCCGTGCGCCGCTTATCGAAGGCCGCTCGGATCGACGCCACGGTGGGTACCTGCGCGGGGCCGACGGCATCCATCACATGATCGGCGTGGCCTTCGAGCAAAGTGCCGAGCATCAGCATCCGACTGAAGGCGTCATATTGTTCGGGCGTCTGCAGCAACTGCATCGCACCGATCACGCCCTTCTCGCGGGGCTTGCCGCCCTTGAGCGCTCCAGTGATGCGTTCGACGACGTCGGAGATCGATTCCCCGGCGTCGGAGGTGAGGATCTCGATGTTGTCGAGCATGTACTGCCGCAGCCACGGATTGGCCGAGAATTGCACCCGATGTGTCACCTCATGCAGGCACACCCAGAGCCGGAAGTCCGACGGCACCACCTTCAGCGTCCGCTCGACACCGACGATGTTGGGCAGCACCAGCATCAACACTCCGGGGTCGTCGGCTGCGCCCGAGACCGACTCCTCCGGCGGCGAGAACGGGTCGTACTGTCCGAGGATCGCCGTGGAGAGGAAGGCCAGCAGACCCGCGGTCTGCAGCCCGCCGATCCGCCCGCTCAGACCGGGTGAGTCGTCGGCGCCACCTGGCCCCGAGAGCATCGATCGCATGGATTGCCCTGCGGCGTCAATCCATTCGTCGCGTTCGAGCACGCGGGCCGCGGGCACCGCGAGGCCGTCGGCCAGACCGGTGACCTCGCGAACCGGCGCTTCGGCACGCACCGCGGCGTCGGCGAGTTCGACCCGTGCGGCCGTCCGCGTGTAGTCGGTCATCTTCGGGCCGGGCCGGGAGAGTTTCTTGCCCACCGTGGACGCAAGGCCCCAATCGATCCTGGCGCCGACCGACTCCAGATCGTGGTCTGCGTGCTCTATCGACATCCACACTCCCTCAGGTCGCCGGGGATGGCGTCGAGTGCCGGGCGGGCATCGGCCGGGGAGGTTCCCCCCGACATCAACGCGAACGACAACACCCGCCCATCGACGGTTTGCACTATGCCGGTCAACGAGCTCACCCCGGTCAGAGTTCCGGTCTTGGCCCGCACCCAGCCCGCTGCCGGGTTGTCCGGTTCATCGAAGCGGTCGGCGAGAGTTCCGGTGCCACCGGCGATCGGCAAACCCTCGAGGATCGGGCGCAGTGTCGCGTTACGGGCACCCTTGGAGCTGCGCGGATCGCCGGGACCGCTGATGGCGCCCATCAGGGCGTCAAGAAACGCGGCGGGGATCTTGTTCTGATACGACAGCCCCGACGAATCGCGCAGCGTCACCCTGGAGGTGTCGAAACCATTGTCCCGCAACGTTTTCACCACCGCAGCGGCACCGCCGGACAGGGTGGCCGGACCACCCTGGGACACCGACAACTCGATGGACAGCGCCTCGGCCATCACGTTGTCGGAGAAGCGGTTCATATCGTCGACGCGGGTGAGCAGCGGGGCTGAGGACACCTTCGCGAGAGTCTGCGCACCCGCCGGCGCCGTCGTCTCGATAACGTCGGTCGACACCCCGAGGGCCGTGGCGAGCGCCCTGCCGGCGGTGAGGGCCGGGTCGGCGACGCGTGGCGAGTACTCGTCGAGCGGTCGCGCGGTGCGACCGCCGTCGACCATGAGCGGCTGGATCGGGGTGATGTCGCCGCCGGCGATGTCGGCGCGATCCCACGTCGGGTCCATCGACGGCCCCGTGTACGCGCTGACGTCGACGGCCACCGAGCGCACGTCGACCCCGGAGTTCTTGATCTGGTCGGCGAGCTGCGAGATCCGGGCGGGGTTGGTGTAGAAGGTGTCGGTGCCGGGCGGCTGGGCGCTGAGCGTCGGGTCGCCGGCGCCCTTGAGGATGATCTGCCCGCCGGGCCCGGCGAGCACGGTGGTGGTGATGCGCTGATCGTGGGGCAGGGCGAGCAGCACCGCCGCCGCGGTGAGGATCTTCGCGTTGGACGCCGGGGTGCGCGGCTGGTCGGCACCCTGCGACCACAGCACGGTTCCGGTCAGCGAGTCGCTGATCTGGCCGGTGAGAGTGCCCAGGGCGGGCGCTGTGAGCGACGCGGCGATGGCTCGTTGAACGCCGGTCGCGGTCGGTTCGGGCGCGGTCGCCGACACCGGGCTGATGGCGGGGGTGAAGGCGATCGGCGCGGGCCGGCCGGGGGTGCCCGGCGGAAGCGGGTCGGGAGTGCTCAGCTGCAGGTAGGTGAACACCCCGCCGACCGCGATGGCCGCGACCAGAACGACCGAGAGCATCAACCAGATGACGCGCCGACGACGCACCCGGGGCCGGTTCACCGCGGCGCGTCCGTGATGTGCACCCACACAACCTCCGGGTCTCGACGTTCTTTCATGTCGACCTAACAGTATCGTTGAGGCGATTCGCGCCGCCGACTCGCACGAGGAGCCAATACCTGCATCCGGCGTTTCGGGCAGCGACGGCCGCGCTCACCCCAACGACAGTGCCACGATCAAGGAGGACGCGTGGAATTCGATGTGACCATCGAGATCCCCAAGGGAAGCCGCAACAAGTACGAGGTGGACCACGAGACGGGCAAGATCTATCTCGACCGCTACCTCTACACCGCGTTCGGTTATCCCGCCGATTACGGCTACATCGACAACACGCTCGGCGAGGACGGCGACCCGCTCGACGCCCTCGTCCTACTGCCGGAGCCGGTGTACCCCGGTGTGATCGTCCGGGCCCGCATCGTCGGCATGTACACCATGACCGACGAGGCCGGCGGTGACGACAAGCTGCTGTGCGTCCCGGCCAAGGACGTGCGTTGGGATCACATCCAGGACATCGGGGACGTCCCCGAGTACGAGCTCAAGGCGATCGCACACTTCTTCGAGCACTACAAGGACCTCGAGCCCGGCAAACACGTGAACCCGGGCGGTTGGGTCGGCACGGCCGAGGCAGAGAAAGTCGCCCAGGAGGCCATCGAACGTCTTCAGAAGCAGCCGCACGACGCCAACGAGCACTCGGGCTCCTGACGCTGGCTTTCGAGCACGAGAACGGCGCCCGTCCCCCGATCGCGGGGGCGGGCGCCGTTTCTTATCACGCCGGGGGCCGAGCCGGTGTCTACTGCGCGGGGCCGGTCGACTCCGGGTCGCCGAGCGGTTTGCCCCTGCGCAGAGGCAATTCCTTCCACGTGACGGTACCGATGATCGCGAGCAACGAGATGATCGAGACTGTCAGGAACACCCGGTCCATCGAGTTGACGAAGCCCTGCTTGATCGGCTCGGCCAGCTCGGTGGGTAGCTTGCTGATCACCGAGGTATCCGACATCACGCTCTCCGACGCCGCGCCGCCACCGGCGCCCGGATTCTGCGACGCGCTGATGAGACCCTTGGCGAATCCGCTGACCTGCGGGTCCGGACTCGACGCGGCGGTCATCACCGCGGTGCGGTACTGCGGAGCCGCCGCAGCGGTGACCATCTCGTCCTTGATGTTGGGGCCCATCAGGCTGAACAGCATCGAGAAGAACACGGCCACACCAAGCGTCGCACCGATCTGCCGGAAGAAGGTCGCGGTACCCGTCGACAGTCCCATGTCCTTGGGCGGCAAGATGTTCTGCATGGCCAGGGTGATCGGCTGCATGAGGTTACCGAGCCCGAAGCCGAGGAAGAACGCGTAGATCATGACCAGCCACACCGGCGTCGCCAGTCCCACCGTGTGCAGCATGAACATCATCACCGTGATCAGGACGGAGCCCAGGATGGTGAAGATCTTGTACCGTCCGGTCCGCGAGATCAGCTGACCCGACAGCACCGACCCGGTCATCAGCCCGAGCACCATCGGCAGCATCTGCAGGCCGGCAACCATCGGGCTCGACCCGCGCAGCACCTGGAAGTACTGCGGCAGCATCGAGATGCCGCCGAACATCACCGCACCGACGATCATCGAGACGACGATGCCCTGCGCGAAGACGCGATTCTTGAAGACGCGCAACGGGATCAACGCGTCGTCACCCATCAGGTGCTCGATGAGCACGAACACCGCGAGCCCGACCGCGCCGACGATGTAGCACAGCCAGGACCAGCCCGACAGCCATCCCCATTCGCGGCCCTGTTCGGCGACGATCAGCAGCGGTGCGACGGTCACCGCCAGCGCGGTGGCACCCCAGTAGTCGGTGCGGCCACCGACGCCCTTGTTCTGGTCGTAGTTGAGGACCCGGTAGACCACGGCGAGGGCGAGGATGCCGATCGGCACATTGACCAGGAACACCCAGCGCCACCCGGAGACCCAGAGGATCGAGGACTGCCCGGCGAACAGTCCGCCGAGCACCGGTCCCAGCACACTGGAGGTACCGAACACGGCCAGGAAGTAGCCCTGGTACTTGGCACGTTCGCGGGGCGGGACGATGTCGCCGATGGTCGTCAGCGCCAAGGTGAACAGGCCGCCGGCACCGAGACCCTGGAAGGCGCGGAACGCGGCCAGCTCGTACATCGAGGTCGCCATGCTGCAGGCCAGCGAACCGATCACGAAGATCGAGATGGCCAGCAGGAAGAACGGCTTACGCCCGTAGAGGTCGGAGAGCTTGCCGTAGAGCGGTGTGACGATGGTCGAGGTGACCAGGTAGGCCGTCGTGACCCAAGCCTGCATGTCGTAGCCCTGCAGATCGTCGGCGATCGTGCGGATCGCGGTCGAGACGATCGTCTGGTCGAGCGCCGCGAGGAACATGCCGAGCATCAGGCCGGTCAGCACCGTCAGGATCTGCCGGTGCGAGAGTCCCGCTCCGGCGTGCTCCTGCGGGGGACTCACCGTCAAGGCGGTGGCGTTGTCGTTGGTCATGGGTTCCTCGAGTTCGTAGGGGCTGGAGTGATACGTCGGGATTCCGACGCCGGTGCAGTCTCAGATCGCCGGCGTTCGCACGCGGGCGGGACAACGGTCTCGACGGCGTCGACGAAGCGGGTGAGAAGGATCACCAGGGTCGCCATTTCGTCTGCCGACCACTCGCTCATGGCGGCGTGCACGGCCGAGCGACGGCCCGCGCGCATCGACTCGACGCGGTCACGTCCGGCGTCGGTGATGACGAGCAGCGTCGCGCGCCCGTCGTGCGGGTCGGCTTCGCGTCGGATGAGCCCGAGGTCGACGAGTTGGCTGACGTGCCTGCTGACCGTTGACGGATCGGCGCCGAGTTCGGCGGCCAGCTCTCGCGAACGCATCGGGCGGGTGGCCAGGTGGAACAGACCTTTGAAGGCCGCCGTCTCGAACTCGCCGTCGGGCGTACCGAAGGTCGTGTGGACCGCGCGCTCGCGCATACGGATGTAACGCGCGAGTGTGTCGAAGAGCTGATCAATGTCGCGGTCTTCGACCATACCGATACCTCGATTGATGACGATGTCCCTTTTAGTTGCTGACCCCAACTAGTTGTCAACTTCATGTAGTTGGGTACCGCAAGTATGCGCCCGGGTTCATCGTCATGGCAAATCCCATTAGGATCGACGGTCGTGACCCCTGTACCACCACCGACGTCTTCAGGAAACCGACCGCACTTCACGTCCATGCCTGACCTGGCCTTACGGGACCTGGGCGGCGCCGTCGTGTGGACCAACGACGATCTCTTCGCGGAGGCACAGAACCTGATCAAGACACCCCCGGCGCAGTATCAGCCCGCGACGTTCGGTCACAAGGGTCAGATCTACGACGGCTGGGAGACACGACGGAGGCGGGAGGCGGGAGTCGATCAGGCGATCGTCCGGCTCGGCGCGCCGGGTGTCATCTACGGCGTCGTCGTCGACACCGCGTGGTTCAAGGGCAACTATCCGCCGTTCATCTCCGTCGAAGCCGCCGCCAAGGAGGGCGTCGTCTCCGTCGACGAACTGCTGACCGACACCGAGTGGGTCACCATCGTCGAGAAGAGCCCCGTCGACGGCGACACCCGCAATCCTTTCCGGGTCGATGCGAAGGATCGCTTCACCCACGTGCGTCTGACGATGCATCCCGACGGCGGTGTGGCCCGATTCCGGGTCCACGGGCGCGGCGTACCCAACCCCCACTTTTTCCGTTACGGCCATTTCGACCTGGCCGCCTTGGAAAACGGCGGCCTGATCACGGCCTGCTCCAACATGTTCTATAGCTCGCCCAACAACCTGCTCATGCCCGGCCGCGCACGGCACATGGGTGAGGGGTGGGAGACCTCGCGTCGCCGCGACGACGGCAACGACTGGGTGCAGGTGCGCCTGGCCGGGCAGGGCCGGGTGAGTCTCGTCGAACTCGACACCAGCTACTTCCTGGGCAACGCGCCCGGCGCGGCAATGGTCCGTGGCCGCGACGGCGAGGACGGCGAGTGGTTCGAGGTGTTGGGCCGCACCGACTTACAGCCCGACACCCGACATCGGTTCGTCATCGATCTCGACCGCCCGATGACCGAGGCGCGCATCGACGTCTATCCCGACGGCGGCATGGCTCGCGTCAAGCTGCACGGCGTGTTAACCGACGAGGCGCAGGCCGAGCTTGTCGAGCAGTGGGAGCGCGGCGAGGCCTGATCACTCCTGCCCGGAGTTGTCAGGCAGCACGTCGCTCCGCGAACGACGGCAATACCAGTTCGCGCACTCGGTGCCGCGTGGCCGATCCGTCGAGTGAGACGAGGATGACTGCGTCGGCGACCTCGGCCGCATAAATGTCGCGGATAAGGGTCACCAGACCGCTCGGCGTACCCACATAGCGCACGGTACCGCCGTCGATGACGTCCGGGATGTGTGCGACCGCCGCCCGCGCCGATGCGGCGCTCGGGGCGATCGCCACCTCCACCTCGAGTGCGACGGAGAAGTTCGCGGTGTCACGGGTACCGGCCCGCAGGAGTGAGCGGGCGCGCTGGGCGTCCCGCAACGTGGGTCGACGGACGACGATCACCGAGGACTTGGCCGGCACGTCGTCGGTGAGTGTGACCCGCAACGCCGGGCGGCCGATGCTGATGCGAT
The DNA here is from genome assembly GCF_003797185.1 of Gordonia oryzae. Classification (GTDB taxonomy): domain Bacteria; phylum Actinomycetota; class Actinomycetes; order Mycobacteriales; family Mycobacteriaceae; genus Gordonia; species Gordonia oryzae. Next base: position 4,567 of record NZ_RKMH01000020.1, on the reverse strand, counting down.
CGAGTTCGATGGTCATGTCGGATTCCCTCCAGGTGAGGTCGAGATCAGTTGCGCGAGAGCGTCGATCAACCGATCGATGTCGGCGGCCCCGGTGCCGAGGCCGAAACTCGCGCGCACGGCGCCGTCGGGATGGCCGAGGCGAGTGAGGATTGGGTGTGCGCAGAACTTTCCGTCACGCACTCCAATGCCGTGTTCGGCGCTGAGATACTCGGCGACGGCGCGCGGGGCGATACCGTCGACGCCGAACCCGGCGATCCCGACACGATCGGTGATGTCGTCGAAGATGCGTAGCTCCTCGACGCCGTCGATCCGCGCGAGACCGTCATCGAGACGGCAACGCAATTCGTGCTCGTGCAGGCCGATCGCCTCGAAGCCGATCTCGGTGATCGCCTCGCAGGCCGCGGCGATAGCGATGGCGCCCAACACATTCGGCGACCCTGCTTCATGCCGCGCGGCACCGGTGTGCCAGGCAGTGGCCGCGCAGTTCTCGTCGGCACCGTCGACGACGCTGACTTGCGCCGACGCCCCGCCGCCGGCGAGGTAGGGGTCGGCGGCGTCGAGCCAGTCCGTGCGTCCGATGAGTACTCCCGCCCCAAACGGGGCGTAGATCTTGTGACCGGAGAACACCAGGTAATCGATACCGTGGCTGGCCATCGACACCGGCCGATGCGCGACGAGTTGGGCTGCATCGACGAGGATGCGCGCGCCGTGTCGGTGCGCGATGGCGGCGATGCGACCGATCGGCAGGACCTCCCCGGTGACGTTGGAGGCCGCGGTCACCGCGAGCAACGCCGCGGGTGCCGCCGCCAGTTCGCCTTCGAGTGCGACGAGGGTGTCCTCGATGCCCGGGCGGGCGGTCACGATGCGGGCCGTCCCGGAGTCGCGCGAAACCCACGGCAGCAGATTGGCGTGGTGCTCGATGTCGAGGACCACGACGTCGCCAGGGGTGCAGTGGGCCGCGAGATTGATCGCGTCGGTGGTGTTGCGAGTGAACACGACGATGTCGTCGGCACGCCCACGCACGAAGTGCCGCACCGTCTCCCGGCACTGCTCGTAGCGACCGGTGGTGACCTGAGACAGATGGCCGGCACCGCGGTGGACGCTGGCGTACTGGTGCAGCGACGCGGTGACGGCGTCGGCGACCGCGTTCAGGGCGGGGGCACTCGCCGCATAGTCGAGGTTGGCGTAGGCCACCTCGCTCCCGTCGGCGAGCGGCACCTGTTGTCCCGCGCCGACGACCTCGGCGAGCGGCTCGAAGGACGACGGATCTACGCACACGGTGGGGGTGATCGATGCGGGGGTGACGACAGCAGTCATCGAAAATCTCCTTGTGAATCCACGCTTGCCGTGTCCGGGTGGTACACGGCCAGGTCGTCACCCGGAGCACCCCACCGCGGAGGAGGGTTGCCGACCAGCGAGCCGGGGCTTGTCACTGGCACTCATGACCTGCATCAAGGGTGGCCTATCGCACCGGAGGGTGTCAATTTTCATTCAGCGTGGGCGAAATCCCGATACCGCCCGACGCTAAGTTGGTCGGGTGAGCGGCAAACCAGTGACAGATGTGGGAACGGGGCCTGCTCCGTTTGTGTTGTCGCGTCCGCATGGGGTGGTTCGCGCCGAGGGCATCGGGCGACGGTTCACCGCGGTCTCCGACGCCGTCAGCGCGCTGCGTTCCGGTGCGGCGGACGCGGTGGTCGGTGCGCTCCCGTTCGACCCCACCGATCCGGCCGCCCTGTTCGCACCTGGGCGGCTGCATCGGGAGCAGGCGCTGGGTGGGCGTGCCCCGGTCCGTCATTCACTGACCCACCTCGTCGAGATCCCCGACGCCGCCACACACCGGGAGCGGGTGCGCCGAGCGGTGGCCGCCATCCACGCCGGTGACGTCGACAAGGTAGTGCTCGCGAGAACCGTCGGCGCGATGCTCGATTCGCCGATTGGGATCGGCGTGCTTCTCGACGCGCTGGCGCACGGAAACTCCGAGCACAACGCGTTCGCGGTCGACACCGGCCACTCGTGGCTCCTCGGCGCGAGCCCGGAGTTGCTGCTACACAAGAGCGGCCGCGAGGTGACCTGTCATCCGTATGCAGGTTCGGCTCCCCGCTCGTCGGACCCAGAGGCCGACCGTGAGGCCCGAGACGAGCTCGCCGCGTCGGGAAAAGATCATCGTGAGCACGCGTTCGTCGTCGAGCATCTGCGTGAGCGATTGGCGCCGATCAGCGAGGAGCTTTCCGTCGCGACCCGACCTCAATTGCTCTCCACCGGCGAGATGTGGCATCTGGCCACACCAATTCGCGCCCGCCTCGCCGATCCGGATGTCGGCGCACTCGACCTCGCCCTGAGGCTGAGCCCCACCCCGGCGGTGTGCGGGACACCGACCGAGACTGCGGCACAGTTCATTCGGGATCATGAGGAACCCCGCGGACTCTACGCCGGCGCCGTCGGCTGGGCCGACGCGCAGGGCAACGGCGAGTGGATGGTCACGATCCGTTGTCTCGAGCTCAACGCCGACCGACAGACGTTCCGCACGTGGGCCGGCGGCGGGATCGTCGCCGACTCCGATCCCGACGCCGAACTCGCCGAGACCACCGCCAAACTGCGAACGGTGTTGCGGGCGTTAGGAGTCGATGCGCGCTGAACATAACGGCATGAGATTCCTCCCATTCGCCGATCAGACCGGTCATGAGACGTAACGCCCATCGACGCGGTGTGTCCGGCAGAGAACGAACTGACGGCAAAACCCATCGCCGCCATATGCCCACCCTGATCAGGGTCGACCACCCCCGTGCTGCACACCCCGCCCCGCGCAGCCGACCTCTGCGCAGCCACCTCCGCATTCGGCCGATCCACTCGATCACACATCTCACCGATCACCACCGTGCCGCCCACCAGGACCTCCAAACCGTTCCCCCGAACGCGGTTGGTCGAGATGCCCTTCAACCGACCACCGGGTTCAACTCGAGTCCTCGATGTGCGCCGGTCCCGCCTTGTCCGGGGGCGAGCTCGGCGGATCCACAACTATGACGACTGGCTCGAGGCCGAAGTTGCCGCATTCGAAGGGCTGCTCCGCAAGGCGCAGCAGGCGGCGTAACTGCTGGTCATGAGGCGGTCAGCTACTCACCTCACACGCGGAGATCTTCGGCGCCCATGGGCTCCCAGCGGCGTCATTCTCGGACATCTGTCGAAGTACATCTTGGGCGGCTGTCTCGACTGCCGGCCACCGCGGGTCAATGACGTGTCCTACACCGTCCTCGGCGTCATAGGCATCAACTAGCCATCACACCGCTCGTACCACCCAACACACCCGAGCAGCTACCGCCGGCCCAGCAACCTGGCCACTGCCTGCGCCGGCGGCTCACCCGACGACACCGGAAACACCCCACCATCATCACCAACCAAAAAATATGTCCGATCCACCCGTATTTGACCAGGACGATCCCGCACAAACACCCGCCACCCACCATCCACCCGAGACACCACCGCATCCTCCACCACAAACCCCACCACCGGACTCACCGCCACAAACGCCGCCACCCGATCCACCGCCGACCCACCATCAGCCACCACAATCGGCCGACCACACACCACCGACGGCTCCACCAAATCCCCAAACATGTCAATCGCCCGCGCCTTCACCTCACCCGCCGTGGCCATCGACGCCTCAAAATCCGCAGCCACATCACCACACAACACATGCACCACACCCCGCACCGGCTCCCGATCCACCACCACCACCACCAAAGCATCAAACAACCACAACGGCACCGGAAACTCACGGCGAAAGTCCCGCACAACCGTATTGAAATTTTCTAAATCTTCTATCGAAATTTGCACTGACCGTCGTCGGATTCGCTCACCACCCACCCACGCCGCCTGCGTGCCTACGGTGTGCCCCGGCTCGAAATGATCAATCATCATATACCGGTCCCACGGCCCCTCCCACAGGTCCCCGGTCGAATGCACCACAATATCCGCCAGTTGAGAACCCAACCGCCGCAAACTATCCTCCGGTTCAGACATCACCGCTCACCCGCTTCCGCAACAAATTCCACGATCTGCTTCTTGTAATAACGCCGCTTGTATCGCTGGGACGAATCATTACCGAAATCATGTCGGAGATCCACCTCTTCCAACCAGTTATTCGACCTCGCCGAGTACGCCTTACCGCCAACGGTCACTGTCTCGGGCCTCTCCCCCACGACCGGCGCATCCAGGTCGATCGTCGCCTCTACCCGTGCCCCGTACCGGGCGAAATCAGCCCACTCATTCTCCATCACCCGATACGGCGTCATATTGAAATACCCATCCTGAGCAAACATGTTGCGCAACCCCTGCGTCAACACAAACCGGAAACCGAACACATGCCCACCCTGATCGGTGTCGACCACCCCCTGCTGCACACCTTGCCCCCGCGCAACCCACCTCTGCGCCGCCACCTCCGCACTCGGCCGATCCACCCGATCACACCTGCTGCGCAAGCCGGCGCAGCGCGGCCTCGTCACCGTCGGGGAACTTCTCGCCCATCTTGTCGCCGAGCCACGTCAACCAGCCCGGCAACCCGATGGTCACC